>JAGAIS010000010.1 GCA_017626405.1 Bacilli bacterium | reverse complement strand
TTTTTTTAGTTTATCGGCCTAAAATCAACACTTCACACCGTTCTGCATTATGTCGATTCAAAGCAAAACTATGTTTTCCGAGGCTATAAACTTGCGTATTTGGTTTATAGCGCGCAATTATATTTCTGATTGTCTCTACATCAGGATATCCTTCCGTAGTATACGATAATGCAATTATAGAATCTTGGTGAATTCGTATCAAAGATTCAAGTTCATCTAAATATGTCCCTCTCTGTTCAAATTCTCTATTGCAACCAATATTTATCTCCCTATTGACTTTATTAAAGTTGATAGCAGGAATAATATCTCCATAATGCATCAATCCTTCCAAGAAATGATAACGATTATGATAGGTTATTGTTCCCTTATTAGCCTTAGAAAAATATGGCGTATCAATATACACCAAATCGGCCCTCAGTTGGCAATTCAATGCACTTTGATTCGAGATGGTATAATTACAATCCTCATCCGGTTGAAACTCATTCAACTCACGTGTAAACTTAACAAACAAATCCTTAAAAGACTGTTCCCAAGTCACTTTATTACCGAACTTTGCACTCGTAAAGTTTGTTCTGAGATTTAGATTGTTACGATGAAATAAATTAAACGGTCTTTTTATCATGCAACTTTGGAACAAAACATAATATGCACATGCTTGCTGATTCAAAGGAAGGTTCTGAATATTCTGCACCGCAATATCAATAATCTCATTCTCCGCAGCTGTATAATAAATATTTTGATAATTCTCTGATATAATATAGCGATAATCTCTCCCTAGAATCGGTTCCAATAGCCTTACGGCCTCTTCTTCTGTTAATGTATTCTTATGACAATTTATGAGGGCATGGGCTATTGTACAATTAAAAAGAAGAATATCATTATACATCACATTTTTCCTTTTATGTGCCATAAAATATGACACAATCCCTGTTCCCCCAAATAAATCCAAGAAGGAATTGAATACAACTCCTTCTTGTTGCAATATCGCCCAGATCTTTTCTACTAATTTCCTTTTTGATCCGTAATATCTAGTTACAGGTAATTTCATTTAACAATAGACTTGACTTTTCTTTTTAATTTTCCATATTCGGGTTCTACGATACACCTTAAAAACAATTTATCAAATTGGGCTATAGGTATTAGAAAATCATATACTTTATGAGCTAAACCATCTCTAGCTGATGTCGACCCTTTTTTCTTATCAATAAAAAATTTATATGTAGATTCAACTGAGCCATCACAATATGGCGCAACTAATGTATATCTAAAGACAATATTTGGATTATTCGTTTGAAAATATGTATGAAATTTTACAATCTTCTGAATAGTCTCTTCAATATTGAATTTCGTCAATCTGGTTTTTTCTTCAAAGAAACAAATCTCATTAGAAGAAGACAAAACCATAGAATCTATTTCTATAAAAGACTCGCTTTGTCCCTTTTTTCTCAAGCTAAAATTATGCAAGGATCGACACCCTAGTGATTTAACTACATCTTCAAAACGATCCTCAAAATATTTACTTATAAAATAGTAGCTACAATCTGGATGTAATGCCAATACAGATTTGCCTTTATTATTAACAAAAGCGTCCTTGTTACCATTTTTTGTATAATGCTTTCCATCAGGTAGTTCATTCACCCAATGCAAAAGATTATAATCATTCCCTATTTTATCCAAAGAGTATACTCCTAATAAGGTATGTTCGCATTCTTTATTAGGGCTAACATAAAAATGGAATCTCTCCAACTCCTTAATCTGCCTAATCTCATAAACATTCTCAAAGAACTTTGAATATTGCCTTTTAATACTAGGACCATCAGATGAAATAAATAAATTACATTTCAAATGAGAAAGAAGACGACTAAAATCAACCTTTTTAGTCGCTTCCCTGAAATTTGCCAGCAATGGAGAATTAACACTAATACATGGTTTCGTCTCACTATATTGCAAGGATATTGTTTCCCACATAAATAGTGCATTTTCTTTCTTATTTACATATGGAGATATATCATCAATTGTTATTAACTTCTCACCATGAGCTAAAGCAACTAACTTATCGTTTTCGTAATATGCATAAGTTGTAAGCACATCTTGATATTGACACGCACTTTTCCAGTCATCAGATAAATATAACGATTCCGGGTCAATTGGAGCTTTAGTCAAAGACGACAAATCAACCCAGGAGATAGGCAAGATTAACGAATCTGATGGTGAAGAGTCAACAATACGAAGTGACATAGAATAATTTTGATCCAGAACAAAAGTGCATAAACGGCTCTCATAATGTCTAACTCTCTCATCTATTAATGAAAATAATTTTGACACAGGAGCATACGACTTTAGCATTCCCATCAATGTTTTATTATTCTTTCCTCCTATTACATTTTGAATAACTAAATTATGGTCTTTATAAAGAAGTTTTATATCGGATTCTTTTGATGGAGTTAAGCCAGATATAAAATCCTTTTCGATGTAACTAATGATGTCCGAGCACAGTTCATCCTCGTCCAAATCCGCTGGATAATTTTCTTCATAGATAACATCAACTTTAAACACATTAGGAACTAACTCAGAAAAAGTCAAATCCGAGTCATCTTGATGCTTAATACCTGCAATCTCTATTATAAGATGAATTATCGGTGCCAATAGGCCATCAAGATCTAACTTATAATAGTACTGTTGTAACTTGCTTACATTCTCAAACATGGCTATTCAAAAACTGCTTGCGTTAAATCATCTATTATTTTTGAAATCGAGGTTTGCTGATCAAAGTTCCATTTAAACATATTTAGCAATATAAATAGCTTCTTAGGATCATATTCTATAATCTTAATATCTACATCTGGATAATTTAACTCAGCATATGAAAGTTCCATATTAGGGGTCGCAAAGATTACAAATTTCTCACAGTTCTTCTCATCAATAAAAGTTCCTATCCTATATGCGACTTTACTCTTGTCATTAAACAAAAAAAAGTAGGCCTTACTAGATGTCGTATCTATAAATGCCTGATAATCTCTACGCAGCAAACTTTTCTTTGTATCAAACCCTTTTGCGACCAAATAATACTCGAGAGGATCAAAAAATACACGACTTAAATTATCAAAGCCGCCTTCTAATAGAAGTTTCTGCTCTGTTTCATCATATAATGATTTCAAGGTCACATTTGTATCTAATAAACTACAACTATCAAACGGCAATCTCTTCTGTTTGAACAACAAAGTTGATATTTCTTGTAATAAGGCTCGATTGCTTTCAATCACCTTTCTCTTTCTCTGTAGTTTAGAAACGTAATCATCAATTGTATTTGTAACATCAATCTCATTCAGTTCTGCAATCAGCTTTACAAGTTCAGTAATCTCTTCTTTTGATGTCAAAGGCTGCAAAACCACAATATCCGGCTCCACTCTGCTATAAAATGGAGGACTCAAAAGATTAATTTCCACACCTTTAGTTATGCAACTGATTAAATAGTG
>JAGAIS010000009.1 GCA_017626405.1 Bacilli bacterium | reverse complement strand
TGAAAGAGTTTTAGGTTTTAGTGAAGAACAATGGGAAAGAATATCTTTACTAGCTTATTATGGATATCAATATGACCAAAATGGATATAATCATAATGATCAAAAATGGTATGTTATTACTCAAGTTATGATTTGGAGAACAACAAATCCTGAATCTCAAATATTTTTCACAGATACTCTAAATGGAAATAGAATATCTAAGTTTGATAGTGAAATAGCAGAACTTGAAAGTTTAGTAGCAAATCATTATAAAAGACCACAATTACAAAGTGGATTAGTTGTTCCTATTGGAAGTACAATTGAAGTTAATGATAGCAATAATGTATTAAGTAATTATAAAGTTACTTCTACAGATAAAGTGTCAGCTTCAATTAATGGAAATACTTTATCAGTAACTGCAAATAGTATTGGTGAAGGTTCTATCACTTTTGAAAAGAAAGCAACTAAATATGAAATACCACCAATAGTATATTTTAGTGATCATTCACAAAATGTATTTAGAGTTGGTAACTTTGACCCAGTAGTAAGTAAGTTTACTTTAAAGGTTATAGGTGGAAGAGTAACACCAGCGAAAGTTGATGTTGAAACTAGAACAAACACTCCTCAAGGTGAAGCTAAATTAGGTGGAGCTGTTTATGGAATTTATAAAGTTGATGGTACTAGAGTAGGACAAGTTGTAACAAATGAAGATGGTAGAAATACATCAGATTATTTACCAGAACTTGGTAGATTCTACTTATTAGAAGAACAACCATCAGAAGGATATTTATTAGATAGTAATAAATATTATTTTGAAATAACAGAGGATAATTTAAATCCTGAAGTACAAGTATTTGAACAAGTAATCAAAAGAGATTTTGAATTTACTAAAGTATATGCTAGTGCTGAAACACAAATAATGGAACCAGAAGTAGGTATCAAGTTTGGAATATATAACAATAAAAATGAACTTGTTGAAGAAGTAACTACAGATTCGCAAGGTGTATTTAGATTTACTTTACCTTATGGTACTTATACAATTAAACAATTAACTACTACTAAAGGACATGAAAAAATAGATGACTTTACTGTAGAAGCTAAAACTACAGGAGAAGTAGTTAAGAAAGTTATTTCAAATGCTCCAATTACTGCTAAGTTAAGAGTTGTTAAAATTGATTCTGAAACTAAAGAAGTAATAAAGAGAAGTAATATTAGATTTAAAATATTTGATGTTACAAAAAATGAATATGTATGTCAAACAATTACATATCCAAATAAAGAAACTATCTGTGTATGGGAAACAGACAAAGATGGTGAATTTACAACAGCTTATCCATTAATGACAGGAACTTATAGACTTGAAGAAGTTGATCAAGTAATTGATGGTTATTTATGGAATAGTCAATCTCATGAATTTTCAATTGATGAAGATTCTAATTTAAGAACTGATTCAGAGTATGGAATAATATTTGATACTGATTTTGAAAACACTAGAGTTAAAGGTGAGATTCAAATAGAAAAAACTGGAGAAGTTGCAGAACTTACTGAAAATGGTTTTGAATTTAAAACTGAATCATTAGAAGGAGTTAAATTTGGATTATATGCTTTAGAAGATATCGTATGGAATGGTAAAACAATTTATACTAAAGATTCTTTAATAGCAGAAAAAATAAGTGATGGTGAAGGTAAAATTGTATTTGATGAATTATATCTTGGCAAGTATTATGTAAAAGAAATTGAAACATTAGATAATTATGTTTTAGATGAAAAAACATATGAAGCTGAACTTGTATATAAAGATCAATATACACCAACTATCTTCTATTCAGAAGCTATCTTAAATGTATTAAAAACTGGTAAATTAGAATTTACCAAAACTGATATATCTGAATCTAAAACTCTTCCAAATACATTAATCGAAATCTATACAGAGGATAATGAACTAGTATTTAGTGGAAGAACTGATGAAGAAGGTAAAATTGTTATAGAAAGACTTCCTCAAGGAAAGTATTATATTCTTGAAAAGGAAGCACCAGAAGGTTATAAACTTAATGAAGAAAAAATGCCATTTGAAATAAAAGAAAATGGTGAAGTAGTTAAATCAACTATGAAAGATGAAGACATAACTGGAACACTTGAATTCACTAAATTAGATTTTTCAAATGATAATCCACTTCCAAACACTTTAATAGAAATATATAATGCTGATACAGATGAATTAGTATTCTCTGGAAGAACTGATGATAATGGAACTATTACTATAGAAAAATTAAAATATGGTAAATACTACATTTTAGAGAAAGAAGCACCAGAAGGATATGAATTAAATCCTGAAAGAATGTATTTTGAAATTAAGGAAGATGGAGAAATAGTTAAATCTATAATGAAGGATAAACAAATAGTTAAAGTACCTAATACTGAAGCTAATGATTATAAAGAATTATTATTTAGTGGAATTACTTTACTAGTTTGTGGAGCAGGTGTAATTATTTATGGAATCAAAAATAAAAAGAAAAAATAAGAGCTGGTTAATAATAATCGGCTCTTTAATCTTTCTTAGTGGTATTGGATTAATAACATATGATTATCTATCTAATAAAAAGATAGATGAAAAAGAAACTGAATTATTAGAAGAATTCTATGAAATAGAAGAAGAGATTGAATCTATTGAAGAAACTCAAGAGGTAGAAGAAGTAAAAGAGCAAGTTAAAGTTAATTATATTGCTGTACTTAAAATTCCTAAAATTGGTTTAGAAAGGGGATTAGTAGATCCAACTAGTTATCTTAATAATGTTAATTATAATTTAGAATGGTTAGATGGTTCATCTATGCCAGATGAAGTAAATGGTAATGTTATTATTGCTGGACATTCTGGTAGTGCTAGAATATCTTATTTTAGAAAATTAGATAGACTAGAAATAGGTGATGAAGCTTCTATAATCTATAATGGTAAAACATATAATTATAAAGTAGTAGATATTTATGATATTGAAAAAACTGGTAAAGCAGAAATAGTCAAAGAAAGAAATACTACAACTTTAACATTAATTACATGCAGACATAATACTAATAGACAGATAGTTGTCATATTAAAACAATTATAATTTTGCACAATATTTATTTATCTTTATAATGATATAATGTTTTATGAGGTGTTATTATGCAACGATACTTTGATTATTCAAAAGGTAAAGTAGATAAAAAGAATAAAGATAGAATAATCTTTATAAATAGAATGGCTTTACTTATGCAAGAATTTGAAAGCTCTAGTCCTGAAATTAATGAATTAGTTAATTGGTTATTTTGTAAATCTGAAGGAGTTCCTTATCATGATTCTGATATAGAAATAATTAGTGATATAAAATTAGAACCTATTAAATGGCTAGATAAAAAAAGAGTAATTAAAGAAGTATGGGAAAATGATGTTCATTTATATTCTTATGCATTAATGTTGCATGATTTAAATTACTGGACTAATAATGATATCTTAACAGAAATTATTAGAGAAATGTATTTTAGATTAGATTATTTAATACATCCTTATGAAGATGAACAACATGATAGAGATTTAGAAGATATAAAATATTTTATAGAATTTGACTATGTAGATGAAGAGCAATAGCTCTTTTTATTTTGGAAGGAGGTTTATTGTGAATGAAAACATAAGAGACTTCGAAATACATGGTATCACGGGATATACTGTAATGAGTAATTATCATTTACGAGATCCTAATTTGTCATTTAAAGCAAAAGGACTTCTTTCTATGATGTTATCAATGCCTAAAGATTGGGATTATTCTATTAGTGGTTTAGAAAAGATATCTAACGAGGGTAAATTTGCAGTTAGATCAACTCTAGATGAATTAAAAAAGGCTCAATATGTAAATATAAGCAAATTTAGAGACGAAAAAGGATTATTTAGGTATAAATATACTGTTTATTATTTGCCTTATCCTATGTGGTTAAAAATGCATAATTATCCAGATATCAATTTTCCGTATATGGATAATCCGAATACGGATAACTGCACACAAATAAAGAATAATAATAAAAAAGATAAAATAGATAAAACACCAGATGAAACTGGTGAAGAAATTAAACATAATATTTTTACTAAAGAATTAATTAAAAGGAACTATATTTCAAAAGATGATAGTAGTTCTTTTTTATTTGATCAATTATTTGAAGATTTATTAAAACAAGGAAATAACTATAAGGATTTGTTAATTATGACTAATTATGTTGTTTCTAGAATTAAAGAAAGAAATTTTAGAGATGAGAATGATAATGAAATAAAAAATAAATATGGTTATTTTAAAAATGCATTAATTGGAAATATAAGAAGATTTGAAAATCTTGAACACTTATATGAAGATGATGAATTTAATTGGTTAGATGATGATTCAGAATATGATTGGTTAAATGATAATGAGGAGGATTATGAATTATGAAAAATATAGAAGAAATTAAGCTGATGGAAATAGAAGCTTTAAGTGATTTCGAAGATCATATAGGAACAGTTTTATCTGATATGGATATATTTAGAGAATATTTAGATAAAAAAGAATTAAAAAAATTTAATAAATGCTATGACTATTTAGATAATCTTTGGGAAAAGGTAGAAGATATCATAACAAAAATAAGTGATGCTGATGAAAGAGGTAAATAATATGGAAGACAAATTTACATATGTAGGTAGAATGTATGATTGGTATGAAGTAAAGGAAGATTATTTAAGAGTTTTATTTCAAGTATATGATAAAGAAATTAAATCATTCTACTTTTATGAATTACAAGTTTATGAACCAGAATTAATTTCTAAGTTTATAAATTTAAAACCAAAACAAATAATTGGTGTAGAAGGTCATTTTGAGGAACTTATAAGCCATCCAGATAGAGGACTTTCTCATATTGAATTAGAGCATGTAGTAGATAAAATCATTACTTCTGAATAGAGGTAATTTTTTTATTGAAAGGTGGTGATTCTATAGAATGAAAAAAATTCAGGAATAGTCAACTGAATTAAATAAAATGGCTAAATATTTGATTTATAGAGGGAGGAAATTTAATGTTGAATCAAATTGTTATTGTTGGAAGACTAACTAGTAATCCAGAAGTTGTAAAATCTGAAAACGGAGGTAGTGATAGATCACAAATAACTCTAGCTGTACCTAGAAGTTATAAAAATGCCGATGGAGCATATGACACTGATTTTGTTGATTGTGTTCTTTGGGGTGGTGTTGCTGAAAATACAGCAGAATACTGTAAAAAAGGTGACATAGTTGGAGTTAAAGGTAGAATCCAAACTAACACTTACGAAACTGAAGAAGGAGAAAAGAAAAAATCAACTCAAATTATAGCTGAAAAAGTAACTTTTCTATCTTCAAGAAAAGAAAAAGAAGACGACATTGAAAAATCAGACGATGAATTAGAGATGTAGTCATGTATGAGAATAAAGCAAAGAAAAAAGAGTTAAATCGCCAGCCAGCAAAATAACTCTAGTGATATTATATCACTTCTTTGCTTTTTCTTTTTAATTTTTTACAAAAGAAAGGAAAAAACATATGAATTTATTTTATGAATTAATCAGCGATGATGCTGGGAAGAAACTAAAAAAAGAAAGACAAGCATGGGGGATGTCTAGAAGAAGATTAGCTAAATTAGTAAAAACAGACAAAGAGACAATCGAATATATCGAAAAAGGATATGTTTGTATGTTAGATTCTGAATTACTAAGAAGAATAAGTGAAACTCTAGATGTAAATATGTTTGATTTCTTTAAAAGAAAATTAACATTTAAAGAAATGTTAGCAATAGTATAAGGAGGAATATTTATGGGTAATTATTTACAAATGTTAAAAATTGAACACCTAGAGGGTGGAGGATATAATGTAGATTCTATTATTAAAGCAATTCAAACTTTTTCTACTTGGGCTTTGAGAGTAGGAATTGCAGCAGCAGGTGTTTCACTAATTGTTGGATTTATTTTATATGCTGTTGTTGATGTAGATAGAAAAGCTCAAGTAAAACAAAGAATAATTCAAACAATGTTTGGTATTGTAGGAATTATTTTAGCAATATCAATTGTAAATCTAATCATTGATTTATTCTAGGAGGTGATTTGAATGTTATTAAAAGCATTAGATTTATTAAGAACTCTTGGATGGGCATTAGTACATTTTATTTATAATCTAATTGATTCATTATTTGATATTTTAAAAGGATTAAATGCTTTTGATATAATCAATTCTGTTTCTGGAGATAATAACTTTATTACATTCCAAAAAGGTGTAATAGCAATTGCAGTTACACTTTTAGGATTATTTGCAATAAGTAGATTTGCGAAAAAGATAATAGATCCTGATGAAGGATTAAGTTCTAGTGGAATAGTAAAAGAAATTGTTAAATGTGGTGTACTTATAATTATGAGTACATTTTTATTTGTTCAAGCATCAACTTTTTCAATTAAACTTGCTGGATTCACTTCTAATATATTCACTAATAATAATTTAACTATTTCAGATTCAATGCTTACAATGTTCATTGATTATTCTGAGGGTTATAAAGAATGTGATGATTTTAAAGGTGAAGATATAGCAAAAAATGTTTCAAATGGAAACTTTAATGCAAAAGAAATGTATAACGATAAATATGTAACTTCTAAAAGATTTATCTTACCAGATAAAAAAGATTATAAGTATAAAATTAATTGGATAATGGCTGTAATAGTTGGAGGATTTTTCTTATATTCATTATTCTTCTGTGGAATGATGTTAGCAAGAAGACAAATAGAATTCCTATTCTTATTTGTAATTAGTCCAATTATATTTGCTACTTCAATTGGAAATAAAGAAAGAAGAAGTGCAGTTGTTCAACAATTAGTTTCATTAATGTTGCAAGGTGCAGTTATAATGCTCATTATTTCTTTAACAGCTATTGTAATGGGACAAATAAATAGTACAACATTCTTTAGTAATACATTTAAAGATATTGTAATTAAGTCAATCATGTATATTGGTTGTGGTTCATTCTTACTAACTGGATCTCAAGTAGTAAATAAGTTTATTGGTGGAAATGTATCTGCTAATAGTGGAAGAGAACAATTAATGGCTATGATGGGATTTGGTCAAGCAATGGGTGGAATAGCTTCAACAGCTGGACTTGGAGTTGCAGGTGCAGGATTAATGGGAGCTGGAGCTTTAGCAAAAGGTGGAGATGTAGTTGGCTCTAAAGTTGGTAAAGCTGGAAATTCTGCTCTAGGTAAAGTAGGACAAGCAGTTTCTAATTTTGGTTCTAAGATGGGTGGTAAAGATTATACATCTGGTGGAATTGGAAGCAATTTAAAACTAATGGGTGATTATTTACAAGCTTCATCTATGTCTAAGAGTGGAAATGCTGGAAATCAAAGATCTAGTAAATTATCAAGATTTGGATCTGGAATGATGAATGCAGGAAAAGAATCAATGGCTCAAGCAATGTCTAATGTAATGCCATCAAGAAGTATGTATAGAAGAAGATACAGAGGGAGAGATGATTAATGTATATAACAGTACCAAGTATTAAAAAGACTCTAGGAAAATATATAGAGATGAAAGATTTATACATAGGTCTTCCTATGTTATTTTCATTCTTACTATTATTTTCTTTTTCGAGTCATAAATTATTTTCGCTATTATATTTAACAATTTGTGTTTTTCTTATGTTACCAGTTAAGGTTTCAAAGAAAAATAGAATGTATAAAGTTGTAGCTCTTTTCTTTAGATATATAACTAGATGTAAAGAGTTCGCTTATAAAAGAAATGGAGATGAGGTAGATTGGAAAGAAAAACTAAAGATGAAAAAAATCTAAAAAAAGCAAAAAAGATTGATTCCAAGACAAATAGAAAATATTCATCTAAAGGTCAAATGAAAAGAAGAATTAAAAATTCTAAGACAGTTACTAATGTTAAAGAAATTGGTGATGATGGATTAATCTATTTAAAGTCTGGAGAAGTTGCAACATTAATTGAAGTTAAAGCTATCGATTTATCTCTAACAAGTAATCATGAAAAGAATCTTTTCTTTTCTATGTTAAAAGCATTATATCAAGTACCTAATTTAAATTTAAAATGTTATAAATTAAATGAAAAATTAAACTTAAATGCTAATAAGGTTAGTTTAGATAATAAGATAGAAAAATTTCAAGATGATGAAGGCAAGAAGTTATTACTAGAAGAATCTAGAAATTTAATTGATGATCTAGAAGAAAAAAACTTTACTGTATCAAGTAAATACTTTTGGGTATTAATTGCTAAAGATACAGCAGTATTAAATAAACAATTAGATGAGATAGAAGATATAACTTTAAATATCGTTCCAAGAATTTATATTGAAAGTGTAACTAATAAATTAGAAATATATAAATTCTTATCTAATTTATATTTAACATCTAATTCACTAGATGAATTAGTATGGAGTGATTTACCTAGTTTGGTAAGTCCAATGAATATGTCTGAAAGAACAGATAGAATGAAATTTGATGATAAAGAATTTCAAATTTTAACTGTTAAAAATGTTCCACCATTTGTTAGTGAATTATTTTTTGAAGATATATTCAATTATCCAGATGTAAGAGCTTCTATAGGAATACAAGAATGTATTACTCAAGAAGAATTAATCAGATGGGTAAATTCACAATATCAGTTTTTATTAACCGATAGAAACACTACTAAAAAATTAAGTGATGCTACTGAGTTAGATACTCAAAAAGAAAACTTTCAAGCATTAATGCAAGACATTAAAAATGGTGATGAAAAGATTAAAGAAGTATCGCTTATCTTAATAGTAGAGGGAGATAAAAAACATAGAGAAGAAGTAATAAGAGATTTAAAAAGAATAGCTGATTCATATCAAATTAAATTAGATATTCCAAGATTAAGACAAATGGAGGCATGGCAAAGTTATGATTTATCAACTAAAACTTTTGAAGATTATTGCTTTTATCTACCAACACTAACATTAAGTGCTGGATTCCCATTTACTAGAACTTATTTTAATGATTCAAATGGTTATATGTTTGGTGTAGATATTCATACATCTTTACCAATATTCTTTGATCCATTTGTATTAAATAATTCTAGAACCTCTCATAACATGGCAATTATATCTTCTACTGGTGGAGGTAAATCTTACACTATGAAAAAGATGATTGTTAATGAATATGGAAGAGGAACTAAAATATTTATATTTGATGCTGAAAATGAATACAAAAGAATCGTTGAAGCTAATAAAGGAGAATATATTGATCTTTATTCTAAAACTGGTGGAATTATAAATCCATTACAAATAAGATTTATTCCATCAGATGATGAAAATCATGATACTAAAGAAACAGATTGTCCTTTAGCTAAACACTTAGGATTCTTAGAAGCATTCTTTAAAACAGCATTTGAAAGTATAACAGAAAAAGAACTTGTAATGTTACTTGCTATAGTTGAAAAACTATATAACAAAAAAGGTATATTCAAAAATACATCAATAAATACACTTCAAAATATGCAACCAGAAGAATTTCCTATATTCTCTGAATTATATGAATTCTTACCAGAATATAAAAAAGATGTAGATAGTAAAGAAAAAGAAAAAATAATTGAACAATTAGATATTCTTTTATCTAGATTCTTAACTGGAACAGATTCGTATTTGTTTGATGGACATACAAATATAGATTTATCAAATGACCTAATTGCATTTAACTTACAAGAACTTTTATACAGTGGTAATCAAAGATTAATTAATACTCAAACATTAAATCTATTAACTTATTTAAATAACAGTATTGTTGCCAATAAAATTAACAACGATAAAGTTAAATTAGAAGATAGAAAACATGTAATGATTATTGCTGATGAATTTCACTTATTCATTGATGAAAACAATTTTGAAGTATTAAGAAACTTTGGACAACTAGCTAGAAGAATTAGAAAGTATTCTGGATCACTTGTAGTTGCTACTCAATCAGTTAAAGATTTTGTAGGTAGTCAATCAATATTAAGACATTCGACTGCTATATTTAATAACTGTCAATATCAGATGATAGGAATGTTAAAAGAAGATGACTTACTTGCATATCTAGAACTATTTAAACAAAATCCTTTAACAGATACTCAGAAGAATTTCTTAATGTCTGCTAGAAGAGGAGAATTCTTACTTAATATAGATTCTAAAAATAGATTAAGAATTTGGATTAGAGCAACTGAACTTGAAAGAGAAATGATGGGAGAGGGTGATTCAAAATGATAGAAGAATTATCAACTAAAGTAACTGATTTTTTCTATGACTATGATCCATATGAATTTAAAGATAATTATGAAAACTATAATGAAGGTTTGGAGGAAACACAAAGAATGTTATCCTCTAAATCTGAAACAAGAAATCTTATATTTAATTTAAAAGAAATTAATGATGATTTATACGGAGATGAAGATAAAACAATTAAAGAATTTTCTGATAGAAGTTCATCTTTAATTGAAGAATTAAAAGAGTATGAAAAATCATTAAAAGAAGAATATGTATTATGAAAAAGAAATTATTAAAAATTGTATTGGGTAGTAGTACAGGAATAATCGTACTTGCTTTAGTAATACTTGTATCAGTATTAATGGTATTGGATTTTTTTGGAGCTAATATAACTGACAATTATGTAGAGAATAATATGGATTATGCTGATAGATATAAAGAAGCAGTTAATATAGCTATGAAAAATAAAAAAGGTTATGTACCTTTAACAAGAATTCTTTACTTCTTTTTAGAAGATGAGAATCAATCATTTTATCAAATTTATGTAGATAATTTAGATAAAGAAACTAATAGGTTATTACCAATTAGTGAAGTGTGTGAACTTCAAAAATATAAAAATTTTGATGGGTGTAAAGATTATGAATCTGGAGATCAAATTGATGAAGAACAAAATAAACCGTTCTCTCCACCAATTGATTTTTCAAAAGTAACTGTTACATCTTTTTTTATGGAAGAAAGAATAGTTTTTGGAAAATCAGATGTACATGGTGGATGGGATTTGGCATGTGGTAATAAGACACCAGTTAAAGCAGTTTGTGATGGTAAAGTAACTAAAGTTAGTTTTCCTTATAAAGAAAATGTAACTAATACAAGTGGAGGTGGAGGTAATCAAATTCATCTTGAATGTGAAGTTGATGAAGATGTAACTTATGAAGTTATATATGCTCACCTTTATCCAGACACAGCAAAAGTAAAAACTGGTGATACTGTTAAAGTAGGAGATGAACTTGCTGGAGTCGGTACAACTGGTTACTCAACTGGACCACATTTACATTATCAAGTAGAACTAAATGGAAACAAAGTTGATGGTATGAGTTTAATAGATTTTGCTGATAATACACCTAACTTTAATCAATATCCAGATTTAACACCTGACCATAATTATAATTTTAATAATAATTATAATAACCAATTCAGACCATAGTTAAGACCATAAAATATTATTATAAAATAAGGGATTATTTAATCCTTATGACCATGAATATGGTTGAATTTTGCAAGTGCAAAATAAGTTTG
>JAGAIS010000003.1 GCA_017626405.1 Bacilli bacterium | reverse complement strand
TTCTATTATAAATTTACCATATAAAAAATAATAATAATAGACTTGAAATTTTAAAAAAAATCCTTTGTGCATAACTAATAAAAACAAGCAATATCTCACTTGTTTTGAACATAATTATTATTTTAAGTCTGAATAGTTACATTTTCCCTCAAAATAAAATTAAAAACCATGGACAAATAGTGAATAAAATGTTATAATTAATCTGGTGATAATTATGTATGATATGAAAAAACTAAGAAATATTAGAAAAGAAAATAAATATACCATATATGATATGGCAAAAATACTTAAAATTACGCCATCATTTTATTCACAAATAGAAAACAAAAAGAAAAGATTATTTTACGACATGGCAATTAAAATATCTGCTATATTTAATATGAAACCAGATCAAATATTTTATACTTAAGCATTATTAATTAACATTGATATCAGTTCAGAGTAACTGATATTTTCATTTTCAATTAACTTTGGATACATACTAATATCCGTAAAACCAGGAATAGTATTAATTTCATTTAAATAAACTGTACCACTACTTTCATCGTAAAAAAAATCAACCCTAGCATAATCCTTGCATCCAACTAACCTAAAAGCCTTACAAGCAATATTTTTAATTTTATCAACAATAATATCAGGCAAATCATCAGGAATAGTTGTATAAGATTTATTATTTACATACTTAGCATCATAATCATAAAATTCATTACAACTATTAATTTCCCCTAACTTTGAACAAATTAGGCTATCATTACCAAGAATCGCACACTCTAACTCACGAGCAACAATAAACTTCTCAACCACAACCTTTCCATCATACTTCAAAGCTTCCCTAATAGAACGCACGAGTTCCCTTTTATTATTTGCTTTACTAATACCAATTGAAGAACCACACCTAGCAGGTTTAACAATCATAGGAAAACCAAGTTTATTAATAATATTCTTAACATTATATTCACCATCAATAATGACATAATCAACCTGAGGAATATCTGCCCCATTAAATAAAACTTTAGACAGAGCCTTATCCATACATAAAGCACTACTACAGGTATCAGCCCCAACAAACTTAATATCAAACAACTCTAAAAAACCCTGTAATTTGCCATCCTCACCACAATTACCATGCGTAATCGGAAAAACAACATCAAAACCCTTAACATATTCAATAATATTATCAATCTTAAAAACATTAGAATCCATCCAACTACCATTCTCTAAATAAGACAAATCATCATTAAACCTAAACCACTCATTATCATAACTAATACCAACAACATCACATTGAAATTGACTTCTATCAATATTTAATAAAATACTACGACATGATTTGCAAGAAACATCATGTTCATAAGAATTACCACCAAATAAAATTAAAACTTTTTTCATAGAACCTCCCATAAATTATATGAAATAAAACAAAAAAAATACTTGTTACCAAGTATTTAAATCTTGTTATCCAAATAATAATTTCTTAATTCTTTAAACCTCTGATAATGAACAACCTCTCTTTGTCTCAAAAAAGAAAGAGGCCCAAGTAAATCTTTATCATTAGTTAAATCCATTAAATGCTCGTATGTCGCTCTAGCTCTTTGTTCAGCAGCCATATCAGACTCCAAATCAGCGATATAATCACCACTTGTTTCAATATAAGCAGCCGTAAAAGGAACAGATGCCGCATCAGTTGGGAACAAACCATGATCATGTTGAACAAAATGTGCACCCAAACCAGCCCTCTCCAACTCTTCAATAGAAGCACCACTAGTTAACTGAGAAATCATAGCAGCAATAATTTCAATATGAGCAAGTTCTTCTGGACATAAACGATAGAGATGTTAAATAGCGTAAGTTAAAACTTAGGGTGGATAGTAAGTGAAAAGTTATTCTCGTAGCCTCTGCCGCCTTTATCTTTCTTATATTCTACATAAGATATAACAGACTTTAATAACTTATTTTTCTTTTCTGCAGTGTCTAATTTTGGATATGTATCTATTACTTTTTTTAATTTAGGTAATAGTTTTTCTATCTTATCGTGATTCATTTTTAATTTATATTTAGATAGTTCTTTTTCTGTAGCGGCTATTCTATCTTTAATTATCTTAGTTCTCTTTGCGAACTCTTCTCCAGTGTAGATTCCTTGTTCTACTAACTCATAAGCCTTGTCTAGTTGATTATTATATTTATCCAGATCCTTTGTTAACGAAGCAAACATAATATTGTCGCTTTCGTCTGCTGGAGTATATGTTGCTAAAATTTCCTCTTGTTGGAGTAGATAATCTCTTAGACTAAGATATAATTGTTCTTCGACAGCTGATAAGTTAGCTCCTATATTAGTACAATGTGATTTTTGACATATTAAAGTATCTTCGTGAGGTTCTATTTTAGTAAGTTTATATGTTTTTATTGCCTTATCGAACTCGTCAGTTTCAATATTTAATAAAGCTTTTAGTTCGTCCCATTTTTCTGCATAAGGCATAGTAAACTTTTCTTGTGTAGCAGAAAACCAATGATCTACAGAATTTTTTCCGACTTTTAAAGCTCGAGCTATATCGTTTAAGGAATAGCTTCCTTTATGTTCTCTAAGACATAATCTTAATTTTTCCTTATCTAACTCATATACACGACGTTTCTTTGGTTCTTGATTCTTATTCTGATAGTATGGTCGTCTTTGCATAGCTCTTCCACAATCTGCACACCTAATTAAAGTAGCTAACGGATTCTGTAATTCTGTACCTCGTTTAGTTCCGGTTCTTTTAGGTGGTATTAACTGAGCAAGATTAAATAAATCTTCTTCGACTAAGCCAAGATGTAATCCCTCGACTGTTATTATGTTCTTTTTATTTCTTACTCTTTTTTTTACTATTTGTCCGTTTATAAGTTTCTTTTCTTGTTTATTGCTATACCACCTTATTTTCCCAATATAAACAGGATTAGATAACATACCAGATACAGTAGCTGGAGTCCAAACGTCCGACTTTTTAGGACGGAACTCTAAAGTATTTAACCAATTACATATCATATCGAATCCAAGCCCCTCAGAACGTTTCTTAAACATCTCTCGTACGACTTCTGCTTCTTCTTCGATAGCTTCTAATGTAAATCCTTTATCGTATTTAATTCTTACTTTTTTATATCCAAAAGGAGGCTCTGACGCACAATATTTTCCCTCTAATACATTCGCTATTCTTTGTTGTTGCATACGTCTATTAATAGTCTTATACTCGCGTCTAGACATAAATAATCCAAACTCGAAATATTCTTCGTCTTCTGGACTATTCGGATCGTATATCTTATTAAGTGTAATAATTAGAGTATTAGAGTATTTAAACGTCTGAGCAATAGTACCTTGATCCTTAGAATCTCCACGAGTAAGACGTTCTAGTTCTACAACTAATATACCGTCAACTGCTCCGGATTCTACTTCTTTAAGTACCTTTTGTATTTCTGGGCGATCTTGTATTGATTCTCCGGAAACAACTTCACGATAGCTCTTTCTTATTTTAATTCCTAGCTCTTTAGCACGTTGTTTTATGAATTTTTCGTGTTGTTTTAAGGTATCGAATTTTTTAATTTTTTCTAGTTCTAAATCTGCTCTTGATTTTCTTAAATAAACATCATAGATTCCGTTAGGATCTAAAGTAATAGTATTATACATCTTCTACCTCCTTTCTTTTTATATAAACAAAAAAGACCAGTCATTGACTAGTCTTGTAAAATGCCTAACGGCACTTGTCATAGTATTGTATCGAATACAATACCGTATAAAGCATTTCTGCTCTTGTAGATTTAATTCTACACTATTATTTTATTCTAGTCAAGTTTTTTTATACATTTTATTTTACATAGTATATTCTTTTATTATTTCTTGATCTATCAAGTCTAAAGTTTCAGTACTAACTTTTAATCCGTTTAAATACTTGTAATCGTACTCATTAAAAGGTTTACATATAGATAATTTACTTATCGTCTTTAGATGTTTAATGCAAGCATAAGAGATTTTATTTTTTCTATTTTCATAATATTTAATACATTTTTCTATTTCTTTTTTCTTTTTATTATCTGTCTCGTTTTCTGCTAGTTCTTTTAAACTATTGATATTATCTTCGTTATATAGAATATTACTTATTTTAACATTATAATTATGTTTCTTAGATGTTAAAGGTATTACGTGTAATATAGGATTCTTCATTGTATCTTTTTTAGATATTATAATTGCATAATGATCGCCAGAAAATTCACTACCTATATTTACACCAAACTTAACTTTAACAATCTGTCCTCTCGAATATCTTTTGAAATTTTGAGGCTTTTTGTTTATTTCATAAAGTAATGTTTCACTTTCATTAAGCTTAGAGTTTTCAAACTCTGTAAACTTATCTTGTAAATTCATATCTGATATAGCTATATTGTTATTATGGGCTTTAATTAACTTAATATGTTTAGTTTCTTTTTTCATTTTAGTTGTCATTTTCCACCTCCAATTCTTTCATAATTGTATCTACTTCCGCCTCGTATTCAGCGATTTTAGATTTATCATAATTTTTAATGTGTCCTAGTTTATAATGTAGTATTTCGTGTGTGAAATGCTTTTTCTTTTTCTGTATCGGAAAGTGATTCATTAATTATAATATAAATGCCGTTTTCTGCCTCCATTATGAAAGCCCTTACTTTTCTTGGTGTTTTCATAAATAATAATGTTAAGTTATTTTTTTCGGCAATTTTCGCCAACTTTCCGTACATAAGCGATACCTCCCAAGGACACAGGTACTGCTTATTTTATTGTGTTCTTTATTATTTGTCTATTTTTCATTGTCTTTATTTTTATCTATTTTTGTAACGATATTAACTATATCCGCTACTTGATCTAATTCCTCGTCGTCTAATTCTCCTAGCTTATCAAAAAGAAGTTTTATTCTAGTGTTTTCTATTAAATGATTATATTTCTCGATATTTTCTTTATTATATATAGATATGTCTTCCTTTTTCTTTAAAATATCGTCGTCTATATAACCAGAAGCTTTTAATAACTCTTCGTAACTTACTTCGCCTCTACTATTGTTAGCGATCTTTTTTAATAAATCTGGGCTAGGTGGATTTTTAAAGTTTCCATTTAATATTCTGGAGAGATGTCCTGCATTAACTCCAGAAGCTAAAGCGAATTGATTTAACGTTTTATTTCCTTGTGCTTTTTCTATAAGTTTTATTAAATCTGCATATTTTTCTTTCATCATTTACACCTACTTTCTCCTTGAAAATTCAACTATATTATACTAAATTCTTTGCGTGTACGCAATAAAATTAAAAAAGTTTTAAAAAAAGTATTGCATTGGTGCAACAAATATGTTATATTAATATTGCGTAGAAGCAATAACGATATTTTGAGAGGAGTATAAAAATGTTTAATGTTGATAAATTTATCGAATTAGTAGATAAGCGTTTCGATAATAATTATACTAAGTGTTCCAAGGAAATTGGAGTAAATGTAAGCACGATTTCAAGGATTATAAATAAAGAAATAGAACCGGGAACAAGATTCTTAAAACTATTTTCTGAATACTGTAAAAAAAATAGAATAGACATAAACAAATATATTTTTTTAAAGTAAATGTTGCGTGCAAGCAATAGAATTGCTATATACATTGTCGAATAAATTTAATTAGGAGGTGCCTATGAAAAAGAAAGAGCAGAAATTAGAAATTAAACCTAAAGTAACGATAGTATTGGACTGTGTTCCTACTAATATCGAAGAACGTAAAAATAATATTCGTAAATTCTATGATGTATGTAACGAAGTAATAGACGATCCTAGTTGTTTCTATACTCCTAAGGAGATAGAAGAATTAAAGAATAATCCACAAAAGCAAAAAGAACTAAATATAAAATTTATATAAAAATATGGAGGAAATAAATATGGAAGCTAAAATTATAGAACTATTAATAAAATACAATAACATTTATCAAGGATTTTATCACTTGACATTACAAAGAAACGGTAAAAACTACATCATTGTTGACGATTTTGAGGAATTTTATTACGGAAGTCAAGATTTTGATAATCTGCTAGAGGATCTTACATCAGATTTAAAGAAACTTTTTAAAAATGATTCTCTTTACTTAGAATGCGAGTGTCCCGGACGCTGGGGAATTGCACTTATGTAATATCAGTTATTAAAGGAGGTGGTCTTATGTGAAGAATCAAAAATTAAGAAGCTAAAAAAGGAGGTGGAAAAATGAAAGCTTTAAGGAAAATGAAATGGCTAAATTTATTGGAGTTACTGTTATTCTTCGGTTGTTTAGCCTTAGTGATTCACGATTTATATATGTTAACAATTTATAGTTGGATAAAGTCTATTTCTGTAGGTTTTACTTGGCTTGGTTTAAGTACTTTTGTAATAGCACTTATGGCTATTGGTGTTATCTATGAAGATTTAGAAGAAAAAGCCAATATTCCAACAAAAAAAGAGAGAGCCTAGGCGAGACCTCTCACGTGAAATATTTTATTAAATATTCACTCCACCATTATACCAAAGTGTGGAGTTCTAGTAAAGGTGGTGGTAAATATCAATGGAAATTGGATAAAGCTATTCTCTAAGTTTATTGATTGGGAGTGGTACAAGGATTCTAATACTATGAGATTATTTATTCACTGCTTATTAAAAGCTAACTGGAAAGACGGAAAATTTCAAGGTATAGATATTCCTAGAGGTAGTTTTGTTACTGGTAGAAAACAGCTGGCTGAGGAGTTAGGTATTTCGGAGCAATCCATAAGGACATCAATAAACAAACTAAAATCAACCAACGAAATAACCACCAAATCAACCAACAAATTTACGATTATAACCATTGTAAATTATGGGAAATATCAAAAAAAGAAAGAAGAACTAACCAGCGAAATAACCAACACGTCAACTTTCAATCAACCAGCAACTAACCAACAACTAACCACAATAGAAGAATATAAGAATAATAGAATATTAGACGATGTGTGTTTAACGCACGCGTGCGAAGAAAACTTCTCTTGTCATTTAGGCTGTAAGAACAAGACGATTAATTGCAAGGATTGTATGAAGAAGTATAAATGTCCTCTTCCTGACAATCCGATGTTTAAAGCAATCTACGGTCAAACATTTTATGAGTATATAAAAGACTTGGAAGAACGACAAGTCGAAACTGCTAAAGAAATTGAAAGTATGCGAGCAAGTCCACCGGTTAGTGATATGTCGATATTAGACTACAACTATTTAGACGAAGACGAGGAGGACGAATTATATTGAATCGTGAACAATGGCTTGAGGAACGTAAAAAAGGTATTGGCGGCTCTGATGTTGCTTGTATCTTGGGTATGAGTCCTTATAAAACAAACGTAGAACTATGGGAAGAAAAAGTCGGAATCAGAGAAGCTGAGGACATCTCCCAGAAAGAATACGTTAAGAGCGGAACTGACAGCGAGGATCCGTTAAGAAAATTATTCGCTGTAGATTATAAGCAATACGAAGTTTTACACGAAGAAAACGAAATAATTCACAACAAAGAATATCCATTTATACAAGTAAGCCCAGATAGTAGGCTTGTAGAAAAAGCGACAGGACGTAAGGGATTCTTAGAAATTAAGCGTTGTGAAATTATGAATCACAAAATGTATGAAAAATGGAAAGACGGAAATATTCCACAAAACTACTATCTACAAACATTACAGTACTTCTTAGCTGAGGAAGAGTTCGACTTTGGTTATCTAAGAGCCTATCTTATCAGACACTTAGCTGACGGTACTGTTATTCGAGAAATTAGAGACTATGTCATAGCTAATAGCCGTGCAGAAGTCCAAGAAGATCTCGACTATTTAAAACCACAGGAAATAGAGTTCTGGAAATTCGTAGAAACGAAAACTAAACCACCACTACTATTGCCACAGATTTAGAGGAGGAAATTAATATGGAAAAAAATCTGGAAACAACAAACCAACCACAAGTCATTAATAGTTTAAGACTTGTTATCAGTCCATTACAAAAAATGGAAGCTATTAAATTTAATTATAAAGAATTAAAAAGCGGTCTTACAGCCAGCTTACAAAAATATCAGAAGCTAGTTTATACAGACGATAATATCAAAGAAGCTAAAGACGACAGAGCTACTCTTAATGCTCTAAAGAAATCCTTAAACGACGAGAAAATCAAAATTAAGAAAGAGTTTGAAGTTCCTTATAAAGACTTTGAAGATAAAATCAAGGAACTTATAGAACTAGTAGATAAACCAGCGAGTGAAATTGATAAACAAGTTAAAATCTTTGAAGAAAAAGAGAAAGCTAAAAAGCGTGAAACAATAAACACTATCTATTCCGAGAATATTGGTTCTTACGCAGAACTTATCCCTTTAGAAAAATTATATGATCCGCGTTGGGAAAATAAAACCTATAAAGAAACAGATATTACAAAAGAGATTCAAGATGTTGTTAAGAAAGCTGATAATGAAATTAAAGTTATTGAGGATTTAAAATCAGAGTTTGAGTTTCAAATTAAAGACACTTACTTTAGAACTCTTGATCTAGGACAAGCTCTTATTGAGAAGCAAAGACTAGAAAAACAAAAAGAATTACAAGAACAACTTGCTAAGCCTAAACAAACGGAAGTTACTGTCGATAAAGTAGAAAATGTTGTTAATAATGACGACGCTATTGACGCTATGAGATATGCAACTGGAATAGATATTTCTAACGAAGAATCTAGCCAAGTTGAAGAAAAAATTATATCTATCGCTTTCAAAGTAGAGTGTACTCCAACACAATTAACAGCTTTAGGAGAATATATGAAAGCTAATGGAATCAAATATGGGAGGATCTAATTATGGCTGTAAGGAATAAATTAACCCCTGCTACTACTAAACCAGCAGCACCTAAACAAACTTTTACAGACTATATCGTACAAGAAAAAATAAAATCTAAAATCTACGATATGGTTGGCGGAAAGAATAGTCAAAGATTTATTACAGCTATCGTAAGTGCAGTTTCTAGTAACAGCGACTTATCTAGTTGTAGATTCGATACTATTATCGCTGGAGCTTTACTTGGAGAGAGTTTACAACTATCTCCCTCCCCACAACTGGGACATTATTACTTAGTTCCATATAACATCAAAAAGAAAGACACTAGCGGGAACGAATATTGGGAAAAGGTTGCACAGTTCCAACTTGGATATAAGGGATATATTCAATTAGCCGTAAGAAGTAATTTCTACCGCGATATAGACGTTTTAGAGATAAAAGAGACCGAATACCTAGGAAGAGACCAAAACACCGGGAAACACCGTTTTAAATTCATTTCTGACTATGAAGAACGTCGCAGTAAAAAAACTATTGGATATTTAGCTTATTTTGAATATCTAAACGGATTCACGAAACAAATTTACTGGACTGCTACAGAAATGGAAGAACACGCCACTAAATATTCTAAAGCCTACAGGAGCGATAAAGAAAATAAGACATCTTATTCTTTCTGGACTACAAAGTTTGACGATATGGCGTTTAAGACAATGATTAGACAGTTAATATCTCGTTGGGGAATTATGTCTATCGAATTACAAACAGCTATTGAACGTGATATGGCGGTTATCGAAGAAAACGAAAACTATGAGTATGTAGATAACGACGATATACCAGTAATACCTATCGCACCACCTGCAGAAAAGCCAGTACAAGAAAAGGATCCAGCAGATGCTGCTGTAGATCAATTCTTTAATCAATAGGAGGAATTATGAACAAAGTAGAATTAATTGGACGATTAACTCGAGATCCAGAGTTAAGATATACGCCCAACAATAGACCAGTAGCTCAATTTACTGTAGCTGTAAATAGACGCTATGCTAAAGAAACTGACACAGTACAAGCTGACTTCTTCCGTATCGTTATATGGGGAAAACAAGCTGAGAACTGTAAAACTTATTTAAACCAAGGCAGCCAAGTTGGAATCGTTGGAGAGCTAAGAAATCGAGACTACGAAGATAGAGACGGAGTTAAGCGATACGTAACCGAAGTATTAGCCAGTGAGGTTGACTTCTTATCTCATAAAAAACAAGATTCTGATACTGCTCCACTTCCAGAAGAACCGCCAACAACTTCATATGATTATCAAGGAGAACAATCGCTATATGATAACGACGACGTTTATACACTTAGCGACGACGATTTACCGTTTTAATGGTTAAAAGTGATTTTGAGAACTTCTCGGAAATAAAAGAAGATTGCGAATTATATCGAGATTTAGCTAAAAGATATTTAAGTTTAGACTTATCAGATCCAGTACTTTGTTTTGAAGTTAAGAAAGACGCTTGGGCTCTAGCACAACGCTGGAGCGATATAGCTAGTATGGCTGCTAAAATAGCTAGAATACACGATTCTTCTAAAACAGACTTCAAGGATTGGGCATATCAAAGATATAGACAGCTACAGTATATGCACGAAGACGCTCGTATGATGTGGAATCGGGCTGAGGAAGAATTGAAATTTATAACTCGATTCGAGAAATACGGAGTTGTAAGTTGATTCGTACTAAAAGAATTAAGTCTAAACGAGCTAAAGCTACAGATATAACGCCACAAGTAAAACTCGAAGTATGGGAACGTGATAAAGGGCGTTGCGTATATTGTGGAAACACTTATAACGTAATGCCTAACGCTCACGTTGTACCTCGAAGCAAAGGCGGTATGGGAATACCTACTAATATAGTTACTCTTTGTACCAATTTCACAGAAAACAAGTGCCACCACTACTACGATAACGGAACAAAAGAACAACACGACAAAATTGACGCTAAAATCGTTGCGTATATGAAACGACACTATGGCGAAGATTGGTGTAAGGAAGACCAGATTTATAGAAAATATGGAGGAAAATAATATGGAAAAAACGGAAGAAGCAAGAAATAGATGTGATTATGCTTGCAAGTTATTAACAGAAGCTAATATACCACACTTAGTAAAAAATCCAGATATAGGACATATCAATTTATTATTTCAAAATAAAGTCGTTATGAGTTTCTGGGCACGTACTGGAAGATTTATATATACTGTAAATCCGAACAATTATAAAAATTGTATTGACTTAGATCCAGATTTTGATAGAGGTATTAAAAATTGCATTAAAATTTATAACAAAACTTTTAGGAGATAAGTAATGAGTACAGAATCAATAGAAAAAATGAGCGAGGCTTTTAGAAATCTTGGAACAGCCTTTGGAGAATTCGCAAGACCTATCGTAGATGTATTTAGCAACGCTTGGGAGCAGATAAAAGCCTTAGATAGTATAGATAAGACTATGAGTAGAAAGCGATTCGTTAAGCTCTTAATGAGCCAAGGAATCCAAAGAAACGAAGCTAATAAAATAGCGTGGAAAGTACACGCTGAAAAAGGAAAATATACTTTACTAGACTATGCACTAGCAATCAAAAAAAAGGAGGAATAATTATGTTAGAAGAAATAGTTAAAGAACAAAGGGAGTTACAGGTTGATTCAATAGGGCGTTTATTGGAATTAGGGGGGTTTTTAACAAATGCTAAACCAGAACCAGTAGAAAGAGTTGACGAAAATTGTTTTATAGATATGGCTAAAAATAGCTTAGAACAATCAAGACTTATTCACGATTTAATAATTAACATATCAGAAGTAATTAAAGGAGGAAAATAATATGTCCTCTATTGCTAGAAAGATAAAAAGAAATCAAGAACGAGACTCTATGTTAAAGCAATATGGTAAAAAGCCTAAGACAAAGTGCCCTAAATGTGGAAAACTTACTCTTTTTCGTTACAAAGACAAGAAAAAGAAAGATATTATTTGCGTCCAATGTAAGGAGGTAGTCAATAAATGAGGCTTTTAGATTTTCTAACTGTACTAGTTTCTTGTATAACTATATTTCTTGTTATTGTTAGTTTCTTTGTTGTTAAGTTTAAGGTTGTTGAGTATGAAGAAACAATCCAAAAGAAAGACAAAGAAATAACAGATTTAACCGAAACAATTAAGAAGTTAAAAGAACGTAAGCCAAGAAAGAAAAAGGAGACTAAAAAACGTGAAAAGCCAGCTAAGAAAGGCTCAGTTAAGAGTCGATAAGCAGTTAGATATATTTGGAGTTGAAAAAGACATTAAAGAAATATATGAGGAAGATAAAAAGACTAATAAAGACCACGTAGCTACACCACGCTGGGTAGTTGAAGATATTTACAATCTTATAGGAATAGAAAACTTTAAGAATATATGGTTCCCTTTTAATAATTACGATTCTCACTTTAAATTAAGAGCTGACGAATTAAATCTTAAATATAAGGCAACTCATATATTTGACGACTTAGGAAATGACTTCTTTACTACTATTCCGCCTAAGGATTGTGAATTGCTCATAAGTAACCCACCATTTAGCCAACAGAACGAAATTATTAAAAGAACGTTTGAACTAGTGGATCAAGGACTTGTTAAATCATTTTGTTTACTTCTTCCTCTATCTACACTAGAAACACCGACACGAGCAGAAATGTGGGAAAAATATGCAGATAAGTTATCTATTCTCATATTTAAAAAAAGAATCCAGTTTCTGGGTTGTACTACTGGATTTAATAAGGCGTGCTGCTGGATATGTTATAACATTGATTCGTTAAAGGAAAAATTAATATGGATTTAAAAAGAAAAGAATACGCCCTTTATAAAGGCGAAAAATTAGTAATGATTGGTACGTTAGACGAGATCGTTAAAGTACAAGGAGTTAAAAGAAAAACTATTTTATTCTATCAAACTCCAGCATATTTAAAAAGACACGAAAAATCTCACTTAGGAAATTACAAAGTTTTAGTTAAATTAGATTAGGAGGATTTATGAAACCAAGAAATTTTCAAAAAATAGCAGATCAAATAATAAAGATTATCGACGAAGATTGTACTTTTAGTGAAGAAAGAATCACTAATATTGTAGAACAAATAGAAAAAATTAAAAAAGATAACCTATATAAGGCTCCAGAACTACAGTATGTAAGTTGGAACGACTTATCTAGTGTATTATCAAATAATTTTGTACCTAGTAATTCTAAATGGGAAACAAAAATAATGATAGTATTTAGTGATTTAAAAGGAACCATTGAAGACTACTGGGACGACGATAACAACGAATTAAGGAGAGTTGAATCATGCAGCTAATAAAAAAAGAATCAGAAAAACTATTTTGTTCTTATGATTTAGGAACTATTGAAGAAACATCAGCAGAAACTAAAGAAAAAACCACTTATCAAGCTCGTTTAACAGTTAGATATGAACCTATAATAATATTTCCAGACGGAGATATGGCAATAATTGAGTGGAACGATATTCTTGAGTTTGCAAAGTGGAAAAAGGATAAAGTTAAAAAGGAGACTTAATATGATTAGATGTAAAGATTGCAAACATTGTAAACAAATAGGAAGATCACAAATACAAAGAGGAAATTGGATTGGACGAGCTCGTTATTATTGTGAAAATCCATTACTAAAAGGTGTTAGAGATAAACAAGGTTATCCGTTAAATACTTTTATTGGGTTTGGAGATAATACTTTAGAAAGTCCATTATCTATCAAAAGTTGCAAAAAATGGTGTCCATTAAAAAAGGAGGTATCTAATAATGAAAAAAATAATCAATAACAAAATTTATGATACCGAAAAAGCAGAGTTAATTTATGAATATAGACATAGTTTCTTTGTACAAAATATATGGTTGCCTAAAGGTTATGGCTTTAAAGAGTGGGAAAATGTATTTGTATATAAAACAAAAAATGGTAATTACTTTAATTATTTTAAGTATGGAGACGATTTTAATTATCAAGACAGAGAAAGAATCGAAGAAACTACACTCGATAATATTAAAGAAATTATAAAAAAATTAAATCCAGATAAATATATAGAGTTGTTTGGGAAAATTGATTTAGAGGAGGCGTAATAATGAAAAAACCAGTTATAGAAATTACTGCTCCAGATGTAATAGAAAATACTATTAATAGTGTTATATCTGATAAACCGGTTACTGTGAAAGAGTTTGACTTTAGTAATTCACATTTAATATATAAAGGCAAAGACCTAGGAACAATGAAAAGATTAGAAAAAACTCCTCTACTAGTTGAGAGGATTAATAAAACAATATGGCTAGTTAAAGACAGTTATTTAAGTGGACTTATTCCAGAAAATATAAAAGATTCTATTATAAATACCTTAATGGGATTGGAGGATTAAATATGGAGATTTTATTGGGAATTATTGTAGGTCTAATTTTATTTATCATTGTATTATTATTAATTGCTTTTCTCTGCTGCATTATAAAGTCAATTTATATATGTTTCTTTGCTAATAAGAAATATCGTAGGAGGACTAAAAATGATAGATACAACAGACTTAGATAGTTATTATCCGGGCTACGACGAATATTGTGAGCCCAAAGAAAATCGGGGGGACGAAGATTTTGGCGAAGATATAGACGCTATTATCGACGAAAGAAGATTGCAGGAATTAGAAGAACAAGAAAAAGAGACAGATTTATTAAAAGTAGTATATTCACAAGGTACTAAAGACGGATCTTTTAATATCACTACTTATAACTCTCCTTTCCTTGAAACCATATGTAAGAAAGATAAATCTACTTTCTTAGCAATTAAAAATACGACAAATAAAGCTTTTGAAAATATCGAGAATAAAGTAAAGGAGGAAACGAAATGAACAAAAGTGAAAAACAAGAAACTAAATTATTTGAACTTATGCTAATATGTGCAGAAATACAACCACAAGGGAACGGAGAAGCAAAGGTTAGATTCGGATCTCAAGCTAACGAAGAAGTACTAATACAGATGTGTAAAGAAGACGAAGAGTCTTGGGAATTATTTAAAAAAGTTATATTCGATACGTTAGATAAAATCGAGACAGCTGGTGGTTATAAATTAAACGACGACGGTACAGAAGTTATTAGACCAGAATAATAAGGAGGTATGTTATGGATAATTACTATAAACAAATAGCAGATCTACAGTGTGCTACAGAGCGTCTAAGAACTCTACAAGAGAAACAATCTACAATATTCGATAAATACTTCCCTATAACAGTAAGATATAAACAATCTATAGGCTCTGGTGGAAATTCCGATAAGGATAAGATGTTATCTTATCTGGAGGAATTAGAAGAGACAGGAATCGCCAAAGATTTAGAGGAAGCTATCAAGAACGTTAATACAATACAGAATCGTTTAAAACGTATGGAAATAATTTTACAAAGTATTGAGAATATATCTGGTAATGACAGTTTGGAGTATCGAGTTGTAAGTTTGAAGTATTTTGAAGAACGTAGTTACACTCTGCAACAGATAGCTGATAGACTATGTTACTCACTAGATCGTATTAAGCAAGTAAGTGCTGATATAGAAAGAAAAATAAAAGCTAATTATTACACTGAAAATACACTTTAAAAGTGATAAAATGGTAATGTGAATAATTAACAAGGCTCGTAGATTGCCCCGATTAAAAAGAAAAATCTACAACATATCTCGGTAGCGGTGTGATAGTCGCATAAGGGTTCCATATTCCCGAGGTTAGGTGCAAATCCTACTACCGAAACCATTTATGCTAGTATGCTGGAATAGAGACAGAACTATACTTTGTGGTAATGGGACTACGAATTATAGTTGGGTAATCTGAGAAGATCCCGTGGGAGGTCATAACTCTCTACTAGCTCCAATTATGCTATTATTCATATTTCGTATAAACCTAAGATGTCAGTAAGGTGTAAGTCCTTACAAACTCCTTTCTAAGCTCTGGCTTATCGGCTTCTAATTGATAAGACACGTTTAAAACGTGTTCTCGTGAACGAACAAGGCTTCACGTTGGTTACGACCGTCGTACGCTAAGCTATTAGTCGTAATCCTAAGTAAGTTGTCGTAATGGGCAACCACGGTTATTGCTTAGGGAAATAGTTTTTACTGTCCAGTAGCTCAGTTGGTTAGAGCAGTCGGCTTATATCCGAAAGATCCTTAGTTCAAGTCTAAGCTGGACAACCATATAGGGAAGTAACTCAGTTGGTTAGAGTACGCGCCTGATATACGTGTGGTCGTAGGTTCGATTCCTATCTTCCCTACCATTTTATAAATAGTACACTCTATCTTAGGTAGTGTACTGACAACATATTGGTATAATACAAGCGGTGGGAGTCTGTCCCGGGAACCTAGGAGTGATATTATCGTATGTTGTTGGTACAGTATCTATGATATAATTATTGTGAAACGGAGGAATCAATATGGATCAAAGTACTTTTATCCAGAAAGTAAAAGATAAAGAGATTAAAAACGGTACCAAGTTCGAGGTGTACGACCAAGAAAAGAATAAGATTGGTATTATAGGCGTAATAGATACTACTGTAGTATATTTAGATATGCCAGAGATTCCTAACGATATTCTTATCGGTAACTATATCTTTGAGGAAGTCAAAGAGTAACAATAAAAAGGTAGATACTTTCTCCTTTACTAAAAGAGAAATCACTAAGACATTGCTATCCAGAGGCGTAATGTCTTTTTTTTGCACTTATAAGGAGGCGTTGCAATTATGAAAGCGATAGATATATGAATTTAGATAGATATATTAAGCAGCTGTTTATAAGTTTATCCGAGAAAAGTCAGTATTATAATATAACTATTTCCACGTTCGAGAAGTATAACGAGGAATATAAGTGTATAACAAGAAGTATAATGCTGAAATACACAGAGCCCCACCCCGAAAAGGAGGGCTTTTGTATCGAGCATAAAGAGTGGATAAAAAATAAGCAAGAATTGTTATTAAGGTTGAAAGATCTATGGGAGAAAAGAAATCTAAACGTACCCAAAAAACAGATAAAGAACAAAAAGAAATAATTGCTTTTTATTTGGAGTGCAATAATTATAGTGAAACTGCTCGTAAATTCGGTATGTCTGACACTGGTGTAAGAAAGATAATAAAGAGACACGCTGGATCTGAAAGTACGAAACAGTTAGAGGAGAAAAAAAATAATAATACTAAGGAAGTCATACAAGATATGAACGACCGAAAGGAAAATACTAAGAAATTATTAGGTAAATTGTTACAGGCTATAGAAGATAAAGTCGATAATATAGATATGTTTACAACAGTTAGAGACTTAGCTATGGCTTATGGAACGATTATAGATAAAGAGTTTAAATGGCAAGAGTTAGAATTGAAGAAGAAAGAACTAGAACTTCAAGCTAAGGAATTAGAGAGCGACAAAGGTTTGAGTGGTTCTATTATCCAAGCTATTCAAGGTCAAATGACTTCTATATGGGACGACGAGGAATCAGATGTTAAAACTGAAAAAGAAAAGACACAGTAAGCCTTTTATCTGGAGTCCGCTCTCTAAGAAACAATTAAAGATAATGTCGTGGTGGTGCGACGGTAGTCCTTACAAAGACTATGACGGAGTTATAGCAGACGGTGCTGTTAGATCCGGTAAAACTATATCAATGGCTCCCTCTTTCGTTCTATGGGCTATGACAAACTTTGACGGTGTAGATTTTGCTTTATGTGGTAAGACAATCGGATCCTTGCGACGTAATGTTATCAATACATTAAAAAAACAGATTCTAACTTTAGGTTATAAGTACGAGGAACGACGTACAGATAATTTAATAATAGTCTATAAAGGAGATTCTTATAATAACTTCTACTTGTTTGGTGGTAAGGACGAATCTTCACAAGACTTAATACAAGGTATGACGCTTGCGGGCGTCTTTTTTGACGAGGTAGCACTTATGCCTTACTCTTTCGTAGATCAAGCTATGGCTAGATGTTCTATTGAGGGAGCTAAGTATTGGTTTAACTGCAATCCTAAAAATCCTAACCACTGGTTTAAGACAGACTTTATAGATAAAGCTGCAGAAAAAAGATTCTTATATCTTCACTTTACTATGGACGATAACCTTACGTTATCTGAAAAAGTTAAGTTACGCTATAAGCGTATGTTTGCTGGAGTCTTTTATAAGCGTAATGTTGAGGGATTATGGGTAACAGCTGAGGGACGTATTTATATTACGTTTGACGATAGCCGAGTTATTACTTATGAGGAATTTATAAATAAGTATAACAAGGAGATAGTAGCTGCTTATGTGGGTGTGGACTTTGGAGGAAATAAGTCCGCTACTTCCTTTACTCTTACTTTAGTAACAAGAGGATTTAAAGAGGTTATTATTGCTGACGAGTGGTATCACAAGGAAGAATTAACACCACAACAGTTAGATTCAAACTTTGTAGAGTTCGTTACGAACGCTTTCCACAGATTCCCGCAGTTACACGACGTATATTGTGATAGTGCTGAGACAACTCTTATCAATGGTTTAAAAGTAGCACTTAGAAAAGCTAAATATACCGATTCTAAGGGGATTTTAAGAGGCTACCCTATAATGATTCATAATGCGTTAAAAAACGAAATTATAGACCGTATTCGCTTTACTACGGCTATGTTCGGACAGGATAGATTATGGATTGTTAAAGAAAAGTGCCCTAACACTATATCTGCTTTCGATAATGCAGTATGGGACGAGGAAGAATTAGACGACGTTCGCTTGGACGACGGAAATTATAATATCGACTCTCTCGATAGTTTCGAGTATTCGATAGAAAAACAAATGAAATTAATTTTACGATAAGGAGTGATGTTATGAATACTTTAATTTCAATAGTTATAACTATAGTAGCAGCTTTAGGTACTGTTGCTATATGTATTTTAGCAGCTCATAAAGAAGAAGTATGGGACGCTATATATCCTAACAGAAATGGAGATGTTGAATAATGGAGACAATTATAGAATATTTAAGAAGTTTAGGTTATAATATTAATTCGGATTATTACGGGTATATTAATACTTGGCGTGAGTGGTACGCTGGGAAAGTTAAAGAGTTCCACTCTTACAAACAATATAATGGTAAAAGACAAGTTCCTAGAGAACGTTATACTTTAGGTATGGCTAAAAAAGGTTGTGAGGATTGGGCTAATAAGTTAATGAGTGAAAAGGTTACTATTTCTACTACCGATCAGAATACTTTGGACGAGATTTTAGAGAGGAATAACTTCTGGCTTAATTCTAACCAACTAGTAGAAGAAACTTTCGCTTTAGGTACCGGAGCTTTTGTTGAGTATAAAGCTTCGGATCAAGCTGTTATTGATTATGTTATAGCCCCTATGATTTTCCCTCTTCGTTGGAAAAAGGGAGAAATAATAGATTGTGCCTTTGCTAGTATTATTGAATCTGGAGAACAAAAGACTTTTTATATTAATATACATACACAATTCTTCGCTAAGTATCGTGTAGAAAACAAAATAATTATTGCTAATAATGACGGTACTTTCAAAGAGGGAGATCTTCCTAAGAACGTTATGCCAGTAGTATGGAACGACGTTAAAACTTTCCAGATTATAAAGCCTAACATAGTTAACAATATTGATATGGGTAATCCTATGGGTATGGCTATCTTTGCTAACGCCATTGACGAAATGAAGACAATAGATCTTATTTATGATAGCTATAAGAACGAGTTTAATCTAGGTAAGAAACGTATCTTTGTTAAAAGTGGTGCTCTTAATGTTGATTTAGAGAACGGAGACGCTGTTCCAGTATTCGACGAGAACGATATAGAGTTCTATGCTATGCCAGACGAAGACGGTAAAGAAATGATCCAAGAATCTAAGTTCGATATACGTGCAGACGCTCACGATACAGGACTACAGACTAACCTTAACTTGTATGGTAAAAAGATTGGATTCGGAGATCAAGGCTATAAATGGGAAAAAGGACAAGTTAAAACAGCTACAGAGACTATTAGCGATAATTCTGAGATGTTTAGAAATATCCAAAAGCACGAGGTTATCTTAGAACCAGCTCTTATAGGTATGGTTGAAGCTGTTATGTATCTTAAAACTGGTAAAGTCTATACTGGAGATACTACTATTAACTTTGACGATTCTATTATCGAAGATATGGCAGAAGTTAAACGACAAGCTATGATCGAGTATAACGCTGGAATTATTGACAAGGTAGAATACTATGTTCGAGTTTATAAGATAACAGAAGACGAAGCTATTAAGAAAATAGAAACAATGGAATCAAGAAAACCTAAAGAGCAAGTCCTAGAGGTGTAGTTTATGCAAGACGATAAACGCCTACAAGAAATATATGAGAATATAGAAGCCGAACTACTTCGTAATATAGCTAGTCGTTTAGATGTTGACGAGATTGACGGTGGTACCTTAGAGTGGCACACTAGAAAACTCAATGAACTTGGTATGTTACACTCTGAAAATGTTAAGCTGTTGGCTAAGTATTCTGGTAAGACAGTTACTGAGATAAAAACAATGCTTAAAAAGGCTGGTTATGAAAACATAGAAGAAGCTGCGTTTAAGGAAGCATTTTCAAAAGGCACTCTTCCCTATAAACCAGTTCCATTAATGAAGTCAGAAGAATTAAAATCTATTCTTAACACTTCTGTTACTAATGCTATTGATTCATTTAATTTAGTTAATACTACAGCTTTAGAAAGTGCTAACGAGGAATACTTAAAGATTATTAACCAAGTATATCTTGAAACAACACAAGGAATATATGACTATAATACGTCTATCAGAAAAGCTACTACTCGTTTAGCTGAAAAAGGTATCAAAGGTGCTCATTATGAACGTACAGACGGTACTAAGATAACTAGAACGCTAGAAAGTGCTGTTCGTATGCAAGTAATAACAGCTAATAATCAATGTATGTCTGCTATGCAAGAGCAACGAGCTAAGGAGTGGGGTTCTAACTTAGTAGAGGTTTCTTCTCATATGGGAGCACGCCCTAGCCACGCTGTTTGGCAAGGTAAAATCTATATGTTAGAGGGTTCTAGTGATAAATACCCTAATTTTTATGACGCTACAAGGTATGGCGAAGTTGACGGACTAGCTGGAGTTAATTGTCGCCATACTTTCTACCCCTATTTAGAGGGAGTTAGTGAACAAACTTATAAACACTATAATTTAAACGAAAATAAAGAACAATACGAGTTGAATCAGAAGCAGCGTTTACTAGAACGTAAAATCCGTATAGAAAAACAAAAGATTATCGTAGCTGAGAAAACTGGAGACCAACTTATGTTAGAGAAAGCTAGTGTAAAATTAAAAGAACGTCGCCAAGATTTAAAGGACTTCTTAGACGAACATAATCTTCTACGCGATACTTCCAGAGAGTTTACTTATGGATTCGACCGTTCTACCTCTCAAAAAGCCGCTAATATTAGCCGTAGCGTTGAAAATAAAGCTAATAAGATGTATAATCTAGGTAGTACGGAAAATAATGTAAAAGAATACTTACGAGACAATCCTATACGAGAACGAATCAAACAAGATTATGACTTAGACAAATATGTAGAATCTAAATGGGAAAAACACGATCCTAACAGTAAGAATTATGACGGATTATCTAGTCAAGTAACAATTACTAAGCAGGAAACAGTTGATCTTATTAAAAAATATGCTGGTACTGGTAAACTTGAACGTAATGTCAAAGACGGCGTATGGAAACATAAGGAAGTTGTTGTATCAGATAAAGTAATTGGCAAAGTATTAGACTTAGATAACAACTGGGTTGAAACTACAGCTTTTAAAATACATTACTCTAAACGAGGTGTACATATTGTACCTACACTAAAAGGAAGTGATAAAAAATGACAGAACAAGAATTTTTAAGTTTTTATAATAAAAATGTTATAGTAACGTTAGAAGATAATACCTCTATATCCGGACACGTATATACTTTTACTCGTTCTGGAGATAGCGACAACGGAATCGCTTCTATTTCCTTAGAATCTAGCCAAGGATACGTGGAAATAATGCAAAATGAGGTTAAAAAAATCACTATTACACCTTAATTACACTTAATTAGTGCTATTATGGTATCGTGATAATTTACATAGAAACTAGCTTCGGCTGGTTTTTTTGTTGGTTATACGTTACTCGATTGCAAGAGAATAAAGCATATCTTGTATATGCAGCTAAATTCGACTTTTACTGCCTACAAGCAGAATAAAAACTGAGGAGGAGAGATTTTATGGATTGGTTAAAAGAAATTTTAACAAACGCAGGAGTTGAAGAAGAACAAGTAACAAAGGTTATAGAAAGTGTAAAAAAAGAAGTTCCTAAGTATTATGTACCTAAGAACGACTTTAACGAAAAAGTAACAGAATTAAATAATGTTACTAACGAAAAAAACACTATGGCTACTCAATTAGAGGAACTAAAGAAAACAGATCCTACTAAGTTACAAGAAGAAATTGACAAAGCCCAAGCTACTATTAAAGAAATGGAAGCTAATAGCAAGAAAGAATTAGCAGACGTTAAACGTATGAGTGCTATTGATTTAGCAATAGCTAGTTCTAAAACTATTGACGCTATTTCGTTAAAAGCAAACTTGGATTTAGACAAAATTTCTTATGACGAGAAGACTGGTGTACTTTCTGGAATCGACGAACAAATTAACTCAGTTCGTGAAACAAAAAAATACTTATTCGAGGAAGCTCCTACTGACGGCGGTATGCCACAAGGTGCAATACCACCAAAAGAAAAAACAATCGCTGACGAGATAAAAGAAAATATCTACGGAACAGCAAAATAATAATTTAAGGAGGAAAAATCAATGGCTATTTTATTAAAAGACGCACAAAACTTATCTCAAAGTAAGTTAACAAACAAGATTGTTGACGAATTTAGAAAGTGTCCTTTACTAGACGCTATCCCTTTCGACAACACTGTTAAGCCACAAGGTGGTAAAACTCTAGCTTATGTGTTTAATAAAATTACTACACAACCAAAAGCTGGAGCTCGTAAAATTAATGGAGAATATACTTCTCAAGAAGTTAAGACTACACCAGAAACTGTAATCTTAAAAGTTATGGGTGGTTCTTATGAGTTAGACCGTGTAATTGCTGCGGACGAAAAACAAGTTGTAGATCACGTACAATTCCAATCTACTCAAAAAGCTAAAGCTACAAGAGCTTATTTCTTGGATCAATTTATTAACGGAGACGTTGCTGTTGACGCAGACGGATTCGACGGAATTGATAAAGCAGTTAAAGGAACTATTACAGAATATAATACAGATACTGTATTAGACCTATCTACTTCTGCGGCTATCGACAATAATTATAAGACTTTCTTATATTTACTTCGTAGAGCAGAAGCTAAAATGGTTGAAAAACCTACTCACTATTTAATGAATAGTGATATGTATGCTGTTTTCCAAACTATCGCAGACAGAGTACCTAATATCCGTTATGATAAAGACGCTTTCGGAGAAGACATTATCAAATATGGTAAAGCCGTATTAGTTGATATGGGAGATAAACCGGGTACTGGAGCAGAAAACGAAGAATTAAATCCTATCGTTGCTAATAGTGCTACTGGAGAAACTACTCTATACGGTGTCGTAATCGGAGAAGATAAAGTTCACGGTGTAAGCCCAGACGGTAACGATATTATCAAACATTACTACCCAGACTTTAAGACTGCTGGAGCAGTTAAAAAAGGCGAAGTTGAAATGGTTGGAGCTATTGCTGTCGAAACTACTAGAGCTGTATGTGCTATCAGAAAACTAAAAGTTGTTGAAGCACAAGCCTAATAATTAAAGCCTTTCTCTTAATCGGGAAAGGTTTTAAATTTTATTATTTATAGGAGGAATATTATGTATAAGATAACTGCACCAGAAAAGTTTTATAAAGGTGTAACAAGCGGTATAGTATTCGTTAATGGTACTGCTACTGCTGAATTAGACGCTTTTACTAAAGATTGGTTTATCAGTAAAGGTTATGAAGTAGAAGAAATTAAAACTACTGCTGCTCCACAAGGAAAGTCTAACGAAGATCCTAACGCTGGAAAGAATACTGATAATCAAGGAGAAAAGCCACTAACTAAAGCAGAACTTGTGGAAAAAGCTAAAGCTTTAGGTATTGAAAACATTAAAAATAAGATCACTAACGCTGAGTTAGAAGAACTTATCGCTAATAAAGAAGCTGAGTTAAAAGCTGCTGAATTAGAAAAAGAAAACGAGGGAGAATCTGGAAATGTTGATCCAGAAGCTGGAAAGTCTAACGAAGATCCTAACGCTGGAGAACAAGGAAAAGAGGATCCTGAGAAAGGAGAATAATTATGTATATAGTTACTTCTCCTGATTCTTCATTTACTGGAGAATTTACTGGCTATAAGTTTAAAAATGGTAATTGTATCACAGAACTAGACGAAAATATGCAAAAATGGTTTAAAATGCTTGGTTTTAAAGTTAATGTGTACGAAAAACCAGAAAAAAAGAACGAAAAGCCTAAAAATGAGAACGAAAACGCAGAAGAAAACGCAGATAAGTAGGTGGTTCTATGAACTATATTGATTATGAATACTATATAAACTTTACTAAGTCTCGAATTAGCATTGTAGAGTTTGAGGAACTTGTAGAGATTGCTAGTAGAATTATTGATACTAAAACTATGGAACGAGCTACTAAATTTGATTCCTATTGTGATTTTATTAAAGATAGAATACAAAAAGCTACTGCTAGTCAAGTTAAAAAACTTGTTAAAGACGGTGGAAGCAAAGCTATAGATAAAACTAACTTAGTTAGTGAATCTATTGGCGGATATAATTACACTAAAGCTTCTAAAAGTGAACAGAAAGTCGAGACTATTAATGGTATAGAAGTTAGCCCTATGGTTGATATATACTTACTCCCTACTGGCTTACTTAATAGAAGTATTAGAGGTGTTAATTAATGTTTCCACATACTATAACAGTATGGAATCAAGTTTCTAGCAACCATACTGGAGGATATACTTATCAATCTACTATTATTCAAAACGTTAGATATGAACATACACTCGCTAAGAGATCTACTAAAGAGGGAGAATCCAACGAAAGTAGTTTTAAACTCTTTGTATTCCCTAGCGAAATTCAATGCGATAGCATTTATATTGATCCAGAATCTTTTAAGAATTTAGAGTCTAAAGTTGGTTATTACACTTTTGATCTTGATACTTATATTGGACTTGGAGAAATAGATAGCGATATACCAGCTGGAGAACACTATTGTATTGATAGTATCTACTCTCCTAGTGCTATGGGTAATGATATACACCATTTTGAAATTACAGGCTCTTAATGAACGTTAAAATTGATTTTAATGAGAATAAAGTAGCTCGTTCTTTTAATAGTGGTTATGATCGTTCTCGTAGGTGGTTAAAAAATGAAGTCGCTAAAGATACGAACGTCTTTACTCCTATGCTTTCTGGAGACTTACGAGAAAGTGTAATCCCTAGTATAGGAACAGACGACGACCAGTTAGTATGGAGCGTTGTTTATGCAGCGTATCAATACTATGGTAGTTGGGCGGACGGAACTCACGTAATACAGCGACACACACAACCCGGTACTGAAATTTTATATTTTGAAAAAGCTAAGGCTATTCATAAAGAAAAATGGATCCGAGTTGCAAAAAAATTAGCTGGAGGTAGATTATGAATAACAATGCTAAAAGTACTGATGTACTTATCGTTAAAAATGTATTAGATTATCTAAACGAACGACAACAAGAGATTGGACTACCTTGTCCTATTGAATTGGAAGATATAGCTCCTAAAGGCTTATCTATGTCGTTACAGCAAATAACTGGCGAAAAGTATGTCCAAAAAGATATAACTGGGGACGAAAGCGGAAGTTTTCCATTTGCAATTTATTCTCAAAACACTAATACCGATAAGTTAGATATAATCCAGCCGTTATGGAATATATCTGATTATTTCGATAAACATAAACAAGATATTGTTTTTAATGACGGTAAGTTAACTGTAAATATTGAAATGACTGGGACACCCGGTCTTTTTTCAAGGACTAAAGACGGTACAGTTAATTATCAAGCTATTTATAAAGTTGAATACTATAAGGAGGTATAACAATGAAGAAACCGTTAGTAAGTAATCGTGTTCTTGTTATCGACGATAAAACAGGAACATCTGGAAAAGAAAATTATGTAAGAGTTGGTAAAGGCTTTACAAACTTTACAAAAGCAAGTAATTCCACAATCGACCAAAAATTTTACATTGACGAGTCTGGTTATGGAAACTCAGAAAAAACTGGTATGCAAACAATCTACTCTTTAACTGGAGATAGAGTCGTTGGAGATCCAGCTAATGATTTTATTGTAGGTTGCTATGAAAAGTTAGGAGACGACGTTATCACTACTGCTGTTCAATATGACGAATATGCTCCAGTAGCTTCTGAGGCTGGTTCTTATGAAGCCAAAAAGTTTACTTGTATGGTTAACTGTACAAACGACGGCTCTGGAGACGGTGGAGGTATTTTAGCTGTAGAAGCTGAAATCCACCAAAACGGAAAAGCTATTGAGGGAACTTATAACCCTACAACTAAAACATTTACAGCGAAAGCTAGTAAATAATAAAAAATATGGAGGAAAAATATGGAAGAAATAAAAAAAATTAATAATACCGTTGGAACTGAGGATAAAGTCATAGATATAACACTCCCAGAGACTACTAAGAAATTAAGAATTGACGGTAAAGTATTTTATTTTAATACTGATAGTCTTGACTTACTTAGAGAAATAGAATCTATTGGAGAAAAAGTTAGAGATATTGATTTATCTGATATTCCAGAGCAAGAAAAGCTTATGGAAATCTTAAAAGAAAGTAAAGACGGTATTGATCTAGCTTTAGGAAGCGGAACTTTTGTTGCACTCTTTGGAGATAATATGGACTCTTATCTGCGTCCTCTGTATCTTTTAAGTCAATTAGTTAGTATCTGTCGTGAGGTAACTGGAGAAGTTATCGACATTAAATATTCTTCTGAAAGAGCTAAAGGTCGAGAATGAATACGTTAATAGAAGGACTACCAAAGACAGTAAAAGTCAATGGTAGTCCTTTTTTATTAAATACAAACTTTTATATAGGGATAATATTTACTGAACTTATGACAGATCGTAACTTATCTCCCTATGATAAAGTTATTCAAGCCATTAAGCTATGGTATAAGGAACCTCCTCCTATAGGAACTAACGAGGAAATAAAAGCAGCTTTTGACGCTATTATGTGGTTTTATACTATGGGAGAAGACGAAGAAGAAGCCAAAGGAGTACAATCTCCTAGTAGAATAAAGCAACGCCCTATGCGTATTCTCGATTATGAAGCAGATCAAGGATATATTGTTAGTGCTTTCCAGCAACAATATAGCATTGATTTAACTGTCGAGAATATTCACTGGTGGCGTTTTAAGATGTTGTTTAATGGATTAACTGATAAAACTAAAATAGTTAAGATTATGCAATATAGATCTATGGAAATAGATCCTAAAATGCCAGAAAAACAACGTAAGTTCTACCAAGAAATGAAGATATTATATGCTCTACCAGATAAAAGGACAGAGGAGGAAAAAGAAAGAGACTTCCAAGAACAACTTAATATTGCTCTAGGAGGTGGTTAAAAATGGCTAGACAAGCTGACGGTAGTATCGTAATTGATACTAAAATCGATCAAGCTGGATTAAAAAAAGGAATAAGCGGAATTGGTACAAGTTTAAAAGGAATCACAAAAGTTGTAGCTGCCGCTTTTTCTGTTAAGGTTATTTATAACTTTTCAAAAGCGTGTATTCAAGCTGCCTCTGATTTACAAGAGGTACAGAACGTCGTAGATACCGTTTTTGGAGAGAGTTCTGCCATTATAGATAACTTTGCTAAGAACGCAGTTAAAAGTCTCGGATTGAGCGAATTATCTGCTAAAAAATACGCTTCCACTATGGGAGCTATGTTAAAAAGTATGAAGCTATCAGATAAGCAAGTATTAGTTATGTCTCAGAATATGACTGCTCTTGCTGGAGATATGGCTTCATTTTATAACTTATCTGGAGACGAAGCGTTCCAAAAGATACGCTCAGGTATCTCTGGAGAAACTGAACCATTAAAGCAACTAGGTATCAATATGTCTGTTGCTAATATGGAAGCCTATGCTCTTTCACAAGGTATAGACAAGTCTTATAATTCTATGACGCAAGCTGAACAAGCACTTTTACGTTATAACTATTTATTAGATGTTACTAAAGACGCTCAGGGCGACTTTGCTAGAACATCTGATAGTTGGGCAAACCAAACTCGTGTATTAGCTGAACAATGGAATACATTTAAAAGTGTTTTAGGTAGTTCTTTTATCCAAGTACTTACTCCAGTTGTTCGAGCATTAAATCTTATTATGGAAAAGTTGATTCTAGCAGGTCAATATTTTCAAAGATTTATTTATATGATAACTGGTGTTAAGCCAGAAACCAAAGGAGCTAGTACTGCTATCTCTAGCTTAGGCAACAGCCTAGACGATACAACTAAGAAAGCTAAGAAAACTAAAAAAGCTCTGGAGGGGTTACAAAGTTTCGATAAATTAAACGTATTAAATAAATCCGACGGAGACGATAGCGATTCGGGCGGTGGTGCTGGAGGTATGGCTGTCAATGACGCTTACGACTTTGGAGATATTACTACTGCTACCGACGCTATAGACAAGTCTTTTGAGGAAATAGATAAAAAGTTACAGCAAATGAAATCGTTATTCGCTGCAGTTTGGAATAGTGATATTGTACAATCTTTTGTTTATGCTGCTAAGGAATCTATCCAATTTTTATTCGACTTTGTAGTTGCTATGGGTACTGCTCTATGGGAGAATCTACAATTAACTTGGTCTAATATCCAGTTAGATGTCGAAACAACTTTAGCGAATATAACTGAATTATGGATTTTATTTTGGACGGCTCTAGGAGACACTATTAACGAATATTCACAACCTATCATTGACGGTATGGCTGGTTTATTTAATTCTGTCTGGGTGGACGCTGTAGATCCATTAATCCAGCAAATAACGAAATGTTGGGAAGATTTTACTAGTATTCTATTAGAACTATGGAAAAAGTACGGTAAGGATATTTTAGACGATTTAGGAGAATTTGTTGTTAAAACGATAGAATTATTCCAGTCTATCTGGGATAACGTCCTAGAGCCTATTATTACACCTTTCCTAGAGACTATTTCGTGGTTGTGGGACAAGCATTTAAAAGGCTTGATTCAAAATATCGGAGAATTTATCGCGGAATTGATAGACGGAGCTCTGAAAATTTACAATAAATTTATCCAACCTATCGTAAAGTGGCTCTTAGAAGTCCTAGCTCCAGCTTGGTCGTTTTTAAGCTCTACAGTGATCGGATTGTTAGGCTCTATGTTCGGATTTATTTCGGATATTGTTTCGTCTATTATGCGAGTATTGACGGGCTTGATTAAGTTTATAACCGGTGTATTTACTGGCGACTGGCGAAAAGCTTGGGAGGGCGTCAAAGATATTTTTAAAGGAATTTTCGATATGCTGAAATCTATTGTAACGACGCCAATTAATTATATTATCGACGTCCTAAACGGATTGATTGCAGGGCTTAATAAAATTAAGTTTGATGTTCCAGATTGGGTACCGGGTATAGGCGGTAAAAAATTTGGGTTCGATATTCCTAAGATACAGAAGTTTGAAAATGGAGGCGTTTTATTCAAAGAGACATACGGTGTTATGGGAGAATATAACAACGCTAGATTCAATCCAGAAATTGTATCTAAAGAAAGCGAAATGGCTTCGGTATTCGATAGTGTAATGAGTAAATGGGCTAATAAGATTAGTAAAAACTCTGGGAAAATGAGTGGTACTATGAAACTAGTTGACGCAAACGGAGTTGCACTTGGAAGAGTTCTTGTCGAAGCTGTAGAAGAATATAGCGAAGAACTTGGGTATAACCCATTATAGGAGGTGTGAAAATGAACGACGATATTATCTTAAAACAAGTATTAGATTCGCTTAAATACGATCCTATATATTCCCTTTGCTATATTGAATACCAAGGAATATTTGTTAAAGTTCCTAAAGTAATTAATGTATCTCCTATACTTAACCCAGTTGAGGGATCCGCCGAGCGTAATGCAGAAGCAGATCTTACAACTTATGAGGTTGCAAGAGTTCCCGACTTAGAAGTATCTATCGGAAGAACTAATTATAAAGAAGCTATGCTTATTCTTCAAATGGTAAAAAAGAAACCTTTTAGGGTAAAATGGTACAACTTAGAGCAAGGACAATACTATATAAATGATTATTATTGTCCGGGTGCTAAATACCTACATAAGCCTACAAAAGACGGTTGCCAAGAGTTTAATGTAGAATTTATTGCTTATAGAGACGTCGAAAGAGGTCGCTACAATGAATAATAAATACTTTACTAATTTATCCCAGAAGATTAAAGCATATATTCGATTCAAGGATCCTAATGCCCCCGGTTTTAATGTTGACGGGGGTTTTAGTAACTCCTATTATGATTCTAACGAAGATATGGACGGTGGATTCGCTGATACTATATTCGAGTTAGAAGTTTCGGACGGTGGTGCTGCTAATGCTGTATTCACTTCTGAATTAGACGGAAAATTCGCCAATAGTATCGAAGAATACGAAGAAATCGACGGAGGTATTGCCCACGACGGAAATGCTGACGATTCGGACGAATTTAATTATATTTACTCTTCTACTGACTTACAGGAGATAGAGATAAATGATAACATAGAAAAGTTATTTGGTTGTTTTAATGCTAAAACAGCTAAGATAAAATTATTAAACCCTATTTCTCAAAATGGAGTTGCAAGATATGAGTTAGACGATAAAGATATAGAGATATTTTTGGGATATGTCGAAGACGATATTGTACATTACTCCAAAAAAGGTACATATCGAGTTAAAAAGCCTAAAAACGATACTATAGCTAATAAATCTAGCTATGAATTACAAGACTACTCTTATTTATTAGATAAACCTTGTACTGAGAAATTTCCATATCCTTGTACCAGAAGAGAAATTGTAGAAATTATTTGTAGAAAGTTTAACCTAGAATTGGCTACACCAGACTTTTGGTGCTCTGGAGTTACTATAGATTCTCAATTTTATGTTGACGGTGCTACTTATAGAGAAGTAATTAGAATTATAGCTGAGTCAAGTTTATGTAATGCTAAGCTTGGGGACGACGATAAGCTATATATCAAGTTCTTTAATGCTACTGACTATAAACTAACTCCTAGAGTATATAAATCTTTGGAAATCGGTAGTTATGTTAGTCCTATTAATCGTGTTGTATTATGCGAAACTGACGAAAGCGGTTCTACTGATTATGATGTAATTATTGCTGAAGACGAAGAAAGTATAAAGAACAATGGATTAAGTGAAATAAAAATATCCAACAATTTAATACTTAATGCAGATAGAGAGAAATTTGCTCCACTTCTTTTAGGACAGTTGAGCAATTTTTGTTATTATGCTTTTACTTCTGAAATGGTATTGGGTAACTTCTTACTCGATCACGAAGTGATAACCTTAGTTGATAAAAACGGAAATGAAAAAACCGGTATTATTATGAATATTAATCACGTATTTAATGGTGCTTTTAAATCTAAGGTAAGTGCTACAGCTGAGTCTAAGACACAGCAAGAATATAAAGGTGCCGGAAAAATCGGTCAAATGATTAAAAACACACTTTTAAATGTTGATAAAGTTAAAGGTATGATAACAGCTATAAACGAGGAAACGTCGGAGTTAGAGTCTAAACTAGCTAAAATAGAGATGTCCTCTTCTTCTGTTACTACTACTATTCAAGAATCCGGAAGCGATAACTTAATTAGAAATAGTGTTGGTTATGCTTGGGACAATAATAATTCAAAGAAACCTAAGTTCTGGGATTTAAAAAGTGGTACAGCTTCTTATATCGAGAACGACTGGACTAGAATTAACAGTCTATCTGGAAGAGCTTGGGTATTAAAAACTGGAGTCTTAGAGCAAGAAATATCTGTAACTACTGGAAAAAGTTATACTTTATCCTTTATAGTTAGAAAAATTAGTGCTTTAGGTATATCAAGCATTGTTATCGAAAATGGTTCCAGAGAAACAGTCTTCAATCAGACAATGGAGGACGGTTCTTTTGATTATACTTTTAAAGCTAAAGGAAATTCTATAAAGATAATTCTTAGTGCTAACTCTACAGAAATATACATTACGGATTTATTATTAAATACTGGAGATTCTAAGCAGCAATGGAAACAAGCTTCTGGAGAATTATATACATCTGAGGTACTTGTTGATATTGACGGTATGTTAATTAAAAACAACATGTACTCTGGTTATACAATAATGAGTCCTAGTGAGTTTGCTGGTTATTATGAAGTAAACGGAAGATATATCCGCGTTTTTACGTTGAATAAAGACACTACAGAGGTTACAAAACTCCAAGTTGACGAAAGTATAGAAATGGGAAAAGAAACTAACCAAGTTACAGTTTTAATGGTAGCAGTTGACGAGGGACTAGATGTTGTTTTAGTTGATAAGGAGGTGTACTAATGGCAAGTAGCGGATCATTTCAAACTAATAAATATGGCGGAGTCCGAGGACTACAATTTAATTGGTGGGTTTCTAGCCAAGATATAAGCGGTAATTATACAGATATAGGCTGGAACTATGTTGGCTATGGAAGTAATAGTTCTACTTGGTATTATACAAAAAATGCTTATTTAAACATCAATGGTAGCAGAGTATTTACACAAAACTCTACTAAAATACAATTAAAAGTCGGAACAGTTATAGCTAGTGGTACTACTCGAATTTATCATAACTCCGACGGCTCTAAGTCTTTTGGAGCTGACGGTGGAGCTACAATATACAATTATAGTACTTATCAGACTGGATCTGGAAGCTGGACGTTGCCTACAATTCCTCGAGCTAGTTCTATTACATCTAGTGCTGATTATACTAAGGGAGACGCTGTTACTGTTACAGTAAGTCGAGCTAGTGGTAACTTCTCTCACACTATAGAGTTCTTAGTTGATTCCCAAGTTATTAAAACAATAACTGGAGTTGGAACAAGCTGTACTTGGACGCCTACTAAATCAGAATTAGAAACTATGCTAAAAAAAGGTACAGGTTCTGTAATAAGATGTTATACCTACAATGGTGGAACCCATATAGGAACCTCTACAAAAAGTGGAACAGCTAGTAATCCTAGTTCTAGTAAAATTACAAATGATTTTAGTTTTACTGTTGGAAACAGTACTAAATTTCAAATTAATAGAAATAAGAATTATTATTCTCACTCTTTAGAAATTAGTGTTGCTGGTAAGTTAATAAAAACTATTTCAAGTGTTGGAACAGAGGTTAGCTGGACTCCTAATAGTTCCGAATTAACAGCTATTTACAATGCTATGGGAAGTACTGCTAAAGCTACTATTTCTGTTAAATGTATTACTTATGCTCGAGGTGCAACTATAGGTAATACTATTAAAACTGGAGATATTATTATATCTAGCACAAATAACAATCCTACTTTTAGTGGTTGGAGTTATCAGAATAACAACTCAATCTCTAATAATGTTTTAGGAACGAATCAAGTAGTTTTACAGAATTATAATTCTATTGTTATTACTTGTAATCAAGCTACAGCTAAGAATCAAGCTTCAATTACGAAATATCAAGCTATAGTTAATGGTTCTGTATATGAGACGACGGATCTTACTAAAAGAAAAATAACTCTCCCTAACTTAAATTTAAGCGGAGATGTTATTATTCAAGTTAGAGCCATTGATTCTCGAGGCTTTATGACTACTGTAGAAAAGCATTTAACTTTTATTCCTTATACTAAGCCAGTCCTTAATACTATTAATTTAAAAAGAAGAAATAACTATGGCGAAGAAACAACTATGGAGTTATCTGGTGTTATTTCTTTAATAAATTATAATGGATTTTCAAAAAATAAAGTAAAAACTTTTAAATACCGTTATAAAAATGTTGAGGGGGGTTCTTATAGTAGTTGGATAGATATTACAAAGAGTACTATTCCTAATACTTCTGAAAAGTATTCTTATAATAGTTCCACAGGAAAACTTACTCTTAAAGAAGTAGAAATTGGAAACTTTGAAACTAAAGCTACGTATGTTTTCGAGTTTATTATAGAGGATAGTGTTACATCTACTCCAGTTACTACTAACTTAAAAAATGGTATTCCATTATTGGCTTATCGAAAAAAGAAACTAGGAGTTAATTGCGTCCCAGATAAGGACGGTAAAGACGGACTATACTTAAATGGAAATTACGTTCCTTATGAAGAATCGGTGTTCGATAATAGTTCTGGTTCTACAGGAAACATTATTCCAGAGACATCACTTAAAGATAGCGAATATGTATTAATTGAATTTAAAGCTAATGACATATTAGGAAGCGTCAGAATAGATAATCCAATTAATAAAGTAGCTTCTTTAGTAATAGTGGACGCTAGCACTGCTACTCTTTATGTAAAAAACATTACTATCAAAGAGAAAGAAATAACTGTTAATTCTTATAATAAAGTAGTATTAAATTCTAGTAAGACATCAAGTAATGACATAAAAATAATAAAAATAATTAAAGGTAATTAGGAGGTAAAATGGAAAGTATTATATTACAAATAAGCTCTTATATAACTGCAGTTGGAGTTATTGTAGCAGCTTTAAATAAAACACTAAATAAAAAGATAGATCCTATCAATGAAAAAATAGATAATAACGAAAAAGATAATTTAAGATATAAAATTCTTAGCTTCGCCAATTCCTTACATAATGGCGATAATCATACTAGACAAGAATATGAAACGATATTCTTTTTTTATGATAAGTACGAAGCTATTATAAAAAGACTAGATATGACAAACGGCTATCTCGAAACGGAAATGGAGTTTATTAGAGATACGTATAAGAGGATTTATGGAGGCGTTTTATGATAAATTCCTATAATTTGTATGTTGATTTTATAAATGGAGTTATAGAACCAGATAGACCTATTAAGATAGTTAGAAATGATAGTGATTCTATTCTCTTAAAATTTAAAATAAAAAATGCTGAAGCTGAAAGAAAAGTGATTAAGTTACTTTTCCCCAACGGCACTGGCTGTATTAGAGAGTTAGTAAATGACGAATTGATTTTAAAAAGTGATATGTTAAAGTTTAAAGGTACTATACGTTTTGAATTATCTTTATATAACAATGAGCAACGTTTAACTAACTTTGCTTTAGGATCTATGATAATTAGAGACGAATTGTTAGACGAAGATACTATGATTCAAGAAGACGATAGACTGCCAATTCTTACTACACTTATTAATGAGGTTAAAAACTTCAATATAAATGATGTTGACGGTGGAAATGCTGATACTAAATATTCTATTAATGGAGGTGGTGCATAATGGCACAAAGAATAAAAATCAGACGTGATACAAAAGAAAACTGGAGTAAATATAATCCAGTTCTCTCTCTTGGAGAGTTTGGGTATGAAACCGATACTAAGCAGTTAAAAATTGGAGACGGAGAAACTGCTTATAATTCTCTATCTTATTATAGAGGATTCTTTACAGACGCAATGCAAACTAAACTTAATGGTATAGCTGCAGGAGCCGAAAAAAATACTATCAAAAGTATCTCTGTAAAATCTACTACTACTAATGTTCCAGTAGCAGCTGATTCTAACGGAAATGTTAATATTGATATTTCGGGAAAAGTTGATAAAGAAAAAGGGAAAGGATTATCTACTAACGATTATACAACAGAAGAAAAAAACAAACTTGCTGGTATAGATGAAAGTAAATTAATTCAAAAAGTACTTGTCAATGGTATTCCACAGACTATAATTGATAAGACAGTAAATATTAAAGTTGAAAATCATACCGTATATGGTATTAAAAGAAGAATAACTGGTAACAGTTCTAGTAAGTGGGAAAGAACCGACGACGCTGTTGGACTAGAAGCAAACGCACAAGTTGGTTCTACAGCTGTAAAAAATGATTTTGACAATATTTATCCTTGGAGTGGAATTATTAGTTATAATTATAATACTACTACCCACCAAAGAGTAGCAGATTATGGAGATCCTAACTTTAAATTTGACGGTTCTAATGGAGAAGTTTTCACTTATTATCCAGAATTTTATTGGACTCATTATTTTGAGGCAACTGATCAATATATTGACGAGTATATTAAATTGTCTGAATATGCTATTAATGGATATAATATATCTCCTGCTTTTTCTACTGGACGTTATGAATCTTCATACGACGGAAGTAAACTGCACTCAAAAAGTGGTACTTTCCCAGAAGTGTCTCAGAATATAACTACCTTTAGGAATCGCTCTAGAGCTCTTGGAGAGGGATTTGGACAACTTGATTATCATTATTTCTTAATGCAATTACTTTACTTAGTAGAATATGCAGACTATAACTCTCAAGCAGTTTTAGGTAATGGCGAGATTGGATATAGAGTATCTGACGCAGATAAAGCTTTAGTTGCTGAAAATGGCGTTAATAGAATTGTTGTTTCTACATCTGTAGCTAATTATTTTGATGTAGGACAATATATCGGAATTGGTAGTAATAGTGCTTGGAATAATAATATAGCAAGTAATAGAAAGATTCTTTCTAAAGAAAGCTATTCTGTAGGTTCTGTAAATGGTACTGCTATTAATTTCGACGGTGCAGCAGTTAATATTACTACTACTAGCGTTATTCACTCAGTAGCACAGCCAAGTGGTAAATGTGATTTTCTTGGTATGAAATCAGGAACCTTGAATAAATCTAACAGAAATGCTATAATATATCGTGGAGTTGAAAATATTTTCGGAAATATTTGGAAATTTATCGACGGTGTAAATATTAAAGATTATGAAGCTTACGTATGTTATGATCCAACGCAGTATAAATCAGATACATTTACAGGAGCTTATAAAAAGCTTTCGTATAGTTTAGTTAGACCAGCTGCAGGAGCTACTAATACAGCCACAGAGGGTTATTCTAAAACTTTAGGATATGATCCAGAAAATCCTTTATTTAGCTTTGCTACAGAGGTTGGAGGATCAAGTTCTACTTATATGTGTGATTATACTTGGATTAATAGTGGAAACAGAATCTTGCTCGCGGGTGGTTGTTATGATTATTCCATGATTGCGGGCTTGTGGGCGTCTGGTCTGAATGCTGCATCAGGTAATACAGGTATCAATATCGGTTCCCGACTTCTTCTAAACCAGAATTAACCGGGGGACTGGGGGTGGGCACCCCCCACTCCTTAATAT
>JAGAIS010000002.1 GCA_017626405.1 Bacilli bacterium | reverse complement strand
ATTTTTAATTAAATTATCTAAATCTTTTATTCTACTAGATTCTGGAATTCTCGAATCTATTACCTCATATACTAAGTCGATTAATGGCAAGAGTTCACTTATTTGTTTTTTTGTCTTTGCCATATGACCGGGAAACCAGTTTATATTAGTTTTATTTTCGTTCATAAAAAATCACTTCCTTAAAGTTAAAACTAGTAAAATTATATCATAAAAATGATGGGCTTTGTATAAATCCACACTATTTTTATTCCATTTACCTAGAGTTAGTAATTACAACATCAAAATTTAATATATATTTGACAGGTCATATAACATTTCATATATAATAAAAAGAATAGATATTTTCTATCTACTCTATAAATTGTAATTTGTAGGTTCGTAATATCAAAATATTCCGAACATTTAATATTATTAATTTTATCTTAACTCAACAGGGACAAATCTATAAATAGCATTATCAAATATAATATAATTTGGACTTATAAATCTAATTTTTTCTTTATAATTACTTATTTCAAGTTTTACGAAATCATATTTTTCTAGAACATCATTATATTTATTAATCTCATCAGAATTAGTTAAAGTTTTTCTATAATATCCATTATTCGTAACAATAATATCTCCAGAAAAATTGCCATGCATATAATCAATTATTTCCTCATTAATTGTTCCGGTATCTATTTTATATTTATCTAAATAAGGATTATATCCATCACCATTTTCACCAAAATTTTCATATGCATTATAATAACTAAATCTATATAATGAATTATCTTTTAATATATAAAATAAGCCTCCGGAAAAAAATATTTTATCAAAGCTAGTCTTTTTAATTCCACCTATTGCTTCACTACCTCTAAATCCAAAATTATTCATTTCAGCTAAGTCAGTTACGGCTACAAAATTATAATTTTCATCTAATTTAAGCATTTCCTTATCAGTCAAAAAATAATATGTATTGTCATTCTTTATTGCACCATATACAATTCCATCTAATTTTTCATCAATAAATAATGTATTTTTTTTGCTTAATGAAAATGGTTTTTCATAGTTAACTAAACATACAGTTCCATCGTTACTTACAAAAACATTATCATCAAAATGATATTTAATGTTATCAAAACATTTTAAATCAAAATTAGAAGTATCAATACTTTTTGTGTAACCATCACTTGATAATGAAATTTCTTCTTTAGATAATTTCTTTTTATTTTCGTTTTTTTGTGTTCCTTCCTTATCACATCCAGTTACTAATAATATAACAATTAGTAATACTACTACAAACATTTTTCTTTTCATTAAAGTGCCTCCTTAATAACATTGTATCATGATTTTTTTAATTTTAACATCAACATTTTTGTTCGTAATATTATTTATTTCACTTATATTTTCCTCCTCAAATTACTATTTTTCGCTTTGTTTATACCATATATTATATAATGAAAAAAGCAAATCATTTTAACGACTTGCTCAATAAATTATAATTTTCTATTTATCTAATTTTATTATATCGTTTACATCATTGGAGCAAATAATCTTAAAATAGCTTGCCATAATCCTTTAAACAAACCATTTTTTGCTTCTTTTTCTTCTACTTTATGTGATTCTTTAAAGGAATCCTCAAAATCTTTTTTGATATCTTTTATTACATTTGTATCCTTCATATAAATACCACATTCAAAATGTAAATATAAACTTCTATAATCTAAGTTTATTGTACCTACAGTTGCTATTTCATCATCGGATAAAAATACTTTGCTATGTACAAAACCATTCGTATAAGTATAAATTTTTACTCCACCTTTAATTAATGTATAAAAATAAGAAGAGGTTAAATCATATACAATTTTTTTATCTGGTATTCCAGGAACAATAATTCTGACATCTACTCCTCTTCTTGCAGCTAAGATTAAACTATTTATCATATCTGTATCAATAATTAAATAAGGTGTATAAATATAAACATACTTTTTCGCTTGATTGATAATATTTAGATAAATATCTTCGCCGGTTATAACATCATCTAATGGACTTTCCCCATAAGGTACAACGAAACCATTTTCCTTATACTTTTCAGTAAAATTATATTTGTATTTATTATAATCATTATCTTCTTTTTTAAATGAATTCCACATTTCTAGAAACATAACAGTAAAATTCCAAACAGCTTCGCCTTTTATCCTAATTCCATTATCTTTCCATACTCCTAATTTACTATTTATATTTATATATTCATCTGAAATATTAATTCCACCAGAAAAAGCAGTATGTCCATCAATTATCATCATTTTTCTATGATCTCTATTATTCATAATAATACCTGCAAATGGCGATAATTTATTAAATTGCATACATTTTATTCCATATTTTCCCAATAACTTTGGATAATTACTAGGTAGCATAGCAACAGAACCCATATCATCATATAATACTCTTACGTCTAGTCCTGAATTTGCTTTTTCTTTTAATATATCTAAAATTCCTTGCCACATAGTACCACTATTAATAATGAAATATTCTATAAAAATAAATTTTTTGGCTTTTTTTAGTTCTTCTAACATAACAGGATAAACGTTATCCCCAAGAGAATAATAGTTTATCTCATTGTTTTTCGTTACAGGAAATCCTGCAAATTCACTTATATATTTTAATTGTCCTAAATTTTTAGTATCGATCTCTTTTTTTATAAATTCATCTTGTATTAAGTATTTTTGACCGTTTCCTATATTTTTATTAATATTCTTTAAAACTTTACTTCTTTTCATATTATTGCTAAGTATGATATATAGAAGTGTTCCAATTAATGGAAAAAGCATAATCAGTAATATCCATATTAAATCGCTACTTAATCTTTTACTATACTTGATAATCATTAAAACAATTATAATACTAAGTAAACCATAAACTACTTGAATAATACTTATAAATTCTCCAAGTTTTAAATATATAAATAATGTTAATAGGATTTGTATTAATAAACCTATTGCTACAACAATTCCTCTTTTTACTGCCATCCACATATTTTTTCTCCTAATACTAATTCGTTTTTATATGTAATACTTTTATCTTCTTTATAAATAAAAATTAATTTTGAGTTCTTATTTGTTCTTCCTCTATCAAAGGATAACGAATAAGTATATTACTATCTAGATTTTCTTTGTGCATATCAACTGCTGTTATTTGATGATTATCATATGTTGTATAATAATAAATTCCCTTATTTACATTACAGCAAGATGTATAAATGGTTATTTCAAATTTATCATCACCTAAATCACAGCATCCTCTTTGTTGATCAACGCTACCTAAAATGTGAAAAAATTGACTAACACTTGATTTTTCATCTTCTTTAGAAAAAGAATTTAATTTAGTATACGCTGCTCTTATGAATCTTGATTGTGATGATAAATCGCCTGGTAGACCTATTGCTCCCATTCCTCTGCTATATAAACTTAGATCTAATTCTTTACTAAATTTATTCTCTGGAGATTTAGGAGATAAATACATATAATTATTTAACGCAAACATTTGCTTATCAAAAGTTGGGTTATTAGTTAATACCCCTACTGGATTATCATATATTTTTATTCCATCAATAACAGACTCTACAGTTATTGATTGTATGCTATCGGAAATAATCCAATGTAAGCTAGCTAATGGTAATTTATCACTAAATGGAGTATTTAACACATTCATTTTTTCAATCAAATTTCTAGCTTCATTTACATTTGAACATTGGCTTAAAATCCATGGTATCAGTTCAAATTGAGCAACATTATCTTTTCCTTCCTGTTTTTCTTTATAATGGGCATTTCCAACAAAATTTAAACCTGCTATTGCTAGCCCTTTTTCGTTTATTGCATCGTAATATAATGGATAATCTTCAGTAACAAATGCCATTCCAATTACCGCATAATGATTCTTAATGTCATCTACTTCTCTAAATTTAAATTCAAAGTTTCTTGGTGTTATTGTTACTTCATCTCCATATGAAAATTCATAATCCAATGTTCTTCCAAAATAAAAATCTTTCGTTTTATAAGTTGCTGCTGTACACATACTACTTCACTTCCTATAATAATTATAACATAATAAAAGAAGATTTATCATCTCCTTACTAAACTTTTTATTTTATTGGCACTTGTATTTCTGTTAACCAATCTTCAACATTTTCTTTATTCCAGATACCATCTATATAACATTCTCTTGGAGTTTCTATTATTTCCAATTTATTATCCTCAATATATTTCATTATTTTTCCATAAGAAACACCCAATTTATCATACGAGCCTTTATGATAAATACAAATACATTTTGTTTCTTTAACATCCATAAATTTAATACTATCATTTTCCTTAAATGGTTTATCTTCTTTAATTACAGCTTGAGAATATCTTATTTTTATATCTTTATCTTTGTATTCCCCATCTAAATAATTTACAAAACAATAATCCGGTTCAACACATTTTATGTCAGGATTTAATTCTAAACACTCAATTCCTGATTTTTGAATAAATAAAGATGCCTCACTATAATCCTTTAATACTCCTTCTTTGTAATAAACGTAACATGCTGGTATTACTTTTTCAAATATTTCCTCTTTCATATCTTTCTCCTCCAATAAATAATTAATTTTGGATAACTGATAATTATATTCATTAATAGTGTTTTCTATTTCTCCTTTTTTTATTTCTAATATTTTATCTAAAGGTTCATTATTCTTTATAATTTTTTTTATTTCATCAATTGATAAACCAATTTGTCTTAAAGATACTATTCTTGATATTTCTAATAATTGCTTACTTTCATAATATCTATATCCAGTAAATTCATCGATATAAGACGGAATAATTAGTCCTTCTTTTTCATAATATCTTAGTGCTTTTATAGTAACTTTTGACATTTTAGAAAAATCTCCTATTTTGAACATATTATCAGCTCCTAAATCATTTATACACTATCCCCTTAGAGGAGAGTCAATACATTTTTATATATTATAAATACCATAGTTTTTCATCATTTTTTCTAACTTCTTTAATTATTCCTCCGCCTAGGCATTCTTCTCCATTATAAAGCACACATGCTTGTCCGGGTGTAACTCTTTTAACACCTTCAGGATATCTAACAATTATTTCGTTATCGTTTAACCATTCAACTTCAACATTAACATCTTTTTGGCGGTATCTAAATTTAGCTGTACATTTAGTTATTTTCTCAATTCCCAAATAATTTACATCTTCTACTAGGCAAGATGTCGAAATTAAATAGTCGTTATCTTCTCCAATGCAAATATATAAAATATTCTTTTCTAAATCTTTGCCAACAACGAACATTCTATCATTTGTACCACCAATATCTAAGCCTCTTCTCTGACCAATAGTATAATACATTAGACCAATATGTTTGCCAATGACTTCGTTAGTTTCTATATTAACTATATCACCCGGAATATTAGGTAAATAATTACTCAAAAATTTAGTTAGATTTCTCTCTCCAATAAAACAGATACCAGTCGAATCTTTTTTATTTGCTGTAATTAAATCATATTCTCTAGCAATTTTCCTAACATTGTCTTTTACCATATCACCAATTGGAAATAAAACATTTTCAAGTTGCTTTTTACTTACCTGTGATAAAAAATATGTTTGATCTTTATTATCGTCAACTGCTCTTAATAATTTGCCATCTTCCAATCGACAATAGTGACCTGTAGCTATATAATCGGCACCTAATTTTTTAGCTTCTTCAGAGAACTGTTCAAATTTAATGTACTTATTACACATAATATCGGGATTTGGTGTTCTTCCCTTTTCTAATTCTTCTAAAAAATATTTAAAAACATAATCATAGTATTCTTTAACAAAATCTTTTCGATGTAATTTAATTCCAAGTTTATTGCATACTGCTAGAGCATCATTGTAATCTTCCTCTTGAGGACAAATACCAGTTACACCTACAGGAGCATTACTATATTCTCCATTAGCAAATGAGTCCCAGTTTCTCATATATAGTCCTTCAACTTCATATCCTTGATTTTTTAAAACAATGGCTGCTACAGATGAATCTACTCCACCACTCATGCCTACAATTACTTTAGTCATACTATCACCATTTCTCATGAAAATATTTATACTATAGATAATTATAACATTTTTTTCTTTCATTTTTATTACCTAAATATTTAAATACATCCATTTAGCATGAAATACAAGCATTGAAAAAATACGATTTTATGATAATATAAAGACATAAAGAAAGAAGAAATTTACAAAAAATTTCTCCTTTTAATTTATACTTTCCACAATTGCTAAATTTATTTTGACTATAGAAAAATTTTTTATCATTCATATTAGATGATTATACATTAAAAAAGACTTTATTATTGTTTCAAACTTCTTATAGATTGAATTAAACTCTTTTGTTTAACAGCAGATTCAGGATTTTCTAATGCCCATTGTGTTATTATTTCCCTTTTTGGTGCAAGAATAAAAGACTTTATATCTTCAACTGTCTCAATTCTTTTAGAATTTAAAATATCGATAAACATTTTAAGTTCTTCACTAATATATTGGCCATTTAGTTTTCTCTGAATCAGCATCAACCAAATTCTCTCCAATATATTATGCATATCTTCTTCAATCCAATAGTGGAATTTTGTTCCTTTGTGTTTTTGTTCAAGCAATAATAATCTTGGGTATATTTCAAATAATTCTAAAGCTCCGTGCCAAATGTCGACACTGCAATAATCATATTTAGATATATCTTCAACATTCAAAAATTCTAAAGCATCTGCTCCTATAATTTCAATCTTATCATTCATTTGTGGTTTTAAATATACTTCAAACATAGTTTTAATTCTTTTGTCCAATTCAACAATTGTTACTTTATCTACATTATCCTTAATCGATAACATATAGGCAAGATAACCTAATCCGCATCCCATTACTAAAACATTACCGTGTGCTTCACTAATAAAAGGAGCAAATGAACTAATTTCTGATGGTTCAACTCCCATCCACTTGCTATCTGGAAATACTGTTCCTAAAGACGGATAATTTATATCTTCAGGGAAATAGAAAAAACTAAATAATGTAGTTAGAGATTTAGGATCTCTTGATCGCATTTTATATGCATGGACCTTATATGCTTCATACTTATCCAAATTTGATAAATAGACTTTTTCAACTAGCCAATTATCTATATGAATATTTTTGATATATGGATTATCATATATATAGGAAGGATCTAATCTTGTTATAAAACAGTTTCTTTCAAGACCTGATATTTGTCTTTTAGCATCACCAATCGTCAAGCTTCCATTATTTAATCCAACTACATAATCAGTTATTAAATCTTCTATATTATTTAGGTCATTAATATATTCTTTTGTTCTTTCAATTTCTCTCATAATTCATCACTGGATGATATTATACCTATTTTTTAAATAAATGCAAATTTATATTTAAGTTTTAACAATATATTTCATATACTCATTTGAATATTGCTCTATTGAATTATCGACATCTATCCAATAATAATTAGTCATTTTATTATCATAATTATCAAGCTTTGTTTTTTCGACTTTACCACCCAAGGCTAAAATAGTTTTGTTTGAACCTACATTATCTACAATGCATTCTAAAAGAACTCGTTTTTCTCCTAGTTTTTGTTCTTCTAGCAATCCTAAATATAAAGTTATTTTCGCATACCCTTTTCTTCTCTCTTTTGGCCTTATACCATATCCAATATGAGACGCCCAAGTATTTAATCTCTCTTTTGAAATATTATATCTAATATTTAACATTCCAACTATTTCATCATCATTTTCTCTCACTACAAAAAATGTCTTAGATTCACATCTACCAATTATATTTAAATACTCAATATCTTTTCGATGTTCGAGTTCATCTAGCCACTCTTCGTAAGATAAATCATCTAGACACCTTTCCATACAACCAGTTCCATTGAAATCCGATTGATATTTTACAGTTTCTTTAAGATAATCTATCGCTTCCTGTTTTCTTTTTGCTGATGGCTCTTCTAAAAATAGTCTGTCCATATCTACCTTCTATTATTTATTATTGATATAGTCTTCAATCTTTTTGTCATAACTCTTTAATTCATCAACAAAATCTGCTTTAAATTGATCTAAATATTCAATAATCAAACTAGCATAGTCGTCTATATTACTATCATTAACTATATCACTCAAGTATTTACTAATTCCTGGCTCAGTATTTATTCTATCGACATAGAAAGCTAGTAAATTAGTCGAGCCTATTTTCTCTTTCGCAGCAGAAACTATTGAATATAGCCTTTCTCTTGTAGCATCATATCTTGCCTTAAAACCATTAGATTTTGAGAACATTATTAATACACATCCAATAAATAGTTTATCAGTTCCATTTTGAGGAAATGTTTTATTTGTAAATTCTATTAAACTTTCTATATTACCTTTTTCATAATCATCATATAGTTCCATAAGTATTCTATTTATCATATTAACACTTCTTTCAATTTATTAATTATACTTCCAAAGTTCTTATCTCTACTCAATTCATCAATTGAAATCCATCTATAGCTATAAAATTCTTCTTTGTCAATCTTAATATTATCTATTGAGTCAATTAAGAATAAATATCTAAAGTCAAAATGAAAATGTTCACTCATGTTTACTCTTTCGTTTTTAGGAATCAAATGAATATCGATATCAATTGGTAATATTTTATCATTAGTTTCCAATAATTTAAACTCTTTTATACCCGTCTCTTCTTTTAATTCTCTTTTAGCAGCATCAAGTAAACTATTGTCTTTTTTATCTACATGACCACCAGGATATAAATACATATCTAAATCTTTATGATGTAAAACTAAGAATTTATCTTCGGTTTTACAATATACAAAAGCTCCAACTGTTATGTGTCCACTAGTATTATTCCAATCTATTATTTCTTCTTCATTAAACCTTTCAAGATATCCTAGTAAAGGCAATAACCTATTCTCTTCGTTTGGATTTCTTTCTAAGTACTTTTTTATTATGTTTTTTACTTGTTCTTTCATTTCTTCACCTATTCTTATATATATTTTAATTTTATCATAAATAATAATTATTATAAAACTTCTACAGAATAATTTTGCATTAATCATACTAATTTTATATCATTTATGTTATTATAAAATTGGTGATATTATGAAAAATAAATTTCTTATATTGTATATATTTATAATCATATTACCAATAAATGTAATTCTTTTAAATAAAACTATTAGCTTTCCTCAAAAAAATGATAAAGTATTTAAAGAAAATAAAACAGGAGAAATTGAATTAGAAAATGAAAAAGAGATAAATTTTACATTTGTTGGGGATTTACTTTTTGAGCCATCATTTTATGATGCAATTAATAATGGGTATAATACTGATACATACTTCAAGAGAGTTAATAAATACTTTGAAGATGACGATATAAGTCTTGCCAATATGGAAGTTATTATTGGTAATGATTCGATAGATACAAGTATTAAAGGTTATAGTCTATGTGCTCCTAAATACATTGGCGATCTTGTAAGCAAACTCGATCTACAAGTATTATCAACGGTAAATAATCATGCTAATGATCGAGGCGTTAATGGTATTATTTCATCTATAGATTACTTTAAAAACAATACAAATATTTTAACTGTTGGAACATATAAAGATGAAACTGATAGAAAACAATCACGAATAATTGATGTAGATGGAGTTAAGGTTGGATTCTTAGCATATACTAATAGAACAAATAAACCAGTAAATTCTAGCAATAGAGATATGATTGCCTTATTTAAAGATCCAATAAGTGGAACATTTACTAAAGAATATAAAGATAAAATTACTGCTGAAGTAGATAATTTAAAGAAAAAATCTGATATCGTAGTTGTTATGGTTCACTGGGGACGTGAATACTTATTTTCTCCTAATGATGAAATGATAAATTTTGCAAATTTTCTAAATAAACTTGGTGTTGATATAATTGTTGGAAGTCATTCACATACGATTCAACCAATCGATATTATTGGAGATGAACACAAGACCCTAGTATATTATTCAATGGGCAACTTTGCATCACAAGATAACTTACTTCCCAATATGGGCGATGCAGCACTGCAAAGAAAAGTTACAAATGCATATCAAATTGGATTATTATCTAAAGTTAAAGTAAAATATAAAAATAACAAAATAGAATTTTCCGATATAAATACTATACCTGTAGTAAACTATTATGATAAATCTATTAATAATTTTGAATTAGTGCCATTTGATGAATACACAGAAAGTTATGAAAAAACACATAGAAGATACAATTACGGATTAAATAGAACATTCATAGATAACCTATTTAATGAAATTATTGATGAAAAATACCAATAAAAAAGAACTTTAATAAGTTCTTTTTTTTAGTAAACATTTCCAAATTTATTGAATGGGAATATTCTTAGTCTTGCTATTCCTTTTATATCTTTATCTTCAACTGTTCCAATTACTCTCGAATCTATTGAATTTCCCCTATTATCTCCCATAACAAAGTATTCTCCTTCGGGAATAATATATTCTGATTTGCATATTATCCAGTCATCATTACATGTATTTTTCTTTGCTATGTCATCTATAAAGTCTTCTTTAACTTTTTTATCATTTATATATAATACACCTATTTCATCGCCATCTTCATTTTTCTCAATAGCATATTTAATTCTTTCTCCGGGAAGACCAATAACTCTTTTAATTATTCTTCCTGAATCAGTATTGATAACTACAATATCAAATCTATTAATTCCACGCATTCTTTTCGTCAATTTATATAAAATCATATAATCGTTATTCTTTAAAGTTGGATACATACTAGATCCATTAACATTTACCGGTGTGGCTACAAAAAATCTAATAATAAGAATAAAAACAATAATAATTATATAAGGCATATAAGATAGAAAGATATCAAAAGATGCCTTCTTTGTATTCTTTTTTATATTCTCTTCTTCTTCTCTATTTTTGTTTTCTATTTCCTTGTTAGTCTTCATGATTATCACCATATAGATTATAACATATAATATAAAAGAAAAAAAGAAAGATTAATTTCTTTCTTTTACTTTGTATTCCTTTTCCATTCCATCAATGAAGTTAAGTTTAGCACGACGTACCATACCTTTTCTAACAACTGTTATTGAATCAATTAATGGAGAATTTACTTTAAATATTCTTTTAACAGCAACTCCACCAGATTTTTTTCTAACAGTGAATGATTTAGATATAGAACCACCTTTAATAGCAGTAACTAATCCTTCATATGCTTGAATTCTCTCTGTTTTTCCTTCTTTGATCTTGTAATCTACTCTTACAGTATCACCAACACGAAATTCAGGAATATCAGTTCTTACAGATTTAGCATTAACTTTATCTACTAAATTCATAAGTCCACTCCTTTCTATAATATACACCCACATAATCATAAATAAATTCATCGGATTACATTTAGCTTTTTACAAAAGCAAATATATTTTAACATATTATTAAATAATATACAAGATATAAATTTAACTTGATAAATTATTGATTAAATATTATAATATACTTTATTAAAGAGGGGGAATTTTTATGTCATATTATAACGATAATTATAGTATTGCTAGAAAAAGGTTTTATTCAATTTATAAGAATTTTAATGGTTTTAGAGATATTAATGAAGATGTAATTAAGAGAATAGATGAATTAATTCAAAAATACAAGAATACACATATAGAAGAAACTTCATTCTATTTGAGAAATTTTAAATCTAGAGAATATATGAATTTATTAAATTACTTATATTATAAAAAAGATTTAACTTATGATGAAAAAGTACTATTTATAATTAGATATTTTGATCCTGAGTTAAAATTACTAAATTTGTATTTCGAATCTGATACAACTGATCGAGAAGATATTGAGAAAGAAGAAAATGATTTTATCAGAAATAGTCAACTTGATGCCAATTTAGAATTCTCTTCAAAATGTCACGAAATTATAGGTATATCAGATCCATATATAGTCAAATATGAATTAGTATTTTTTAAGAGATGTTTATCTAAAGAATTAAAATTTAATATAAAGAAAGATTTTATAAATAAATTCTTTAGAACTTACCCTATAGAAAAAGTAAATTTATCAATATCTGATGAAGAATTAGAAACAATTATTCAAAATGCTAGAGATTATAAGAAAAAATATGGTGTACCTAGTTTTAATGATCTATTATTTCAATTATCAGAACAAAAATCGATAATTAATATATCGGGAAAAAGTATTAAAGAATTATTTATCTTTATGATGTATGTTCTAGATGAAGAATTTAGAGCGCTTCATATTTATAATGAATATTGTAAATGGGATTTAATAAGTGCAGAATGTCGTAGAGAATTAGGATTTTACAATAAAAATTTTATAGAATCGGAAAGAAGATTTGCTGAAGACAATCCTGATAATCCAATTAACTTAACTTTATTTTAAAAAAAATTCATATTAAAATATGAATTTTTTATTTGTAATTAATAATTATTTTACCATCGACAAATTCAACAGTGCTATCTTTATTTACTACTTCTTTGGTAACTGGATTTATTATTTCATCTAAATATTTGTTTTTATATAAGTGTTCTAAAGTAACTACTCCACTACATTTATTCTCTAAATAGCATCTCTTCGCTTTTACTTGGATTTTAGTATTAGTAGCATATATAAGTTTTTCTTCATGATGTTCTGTTATTTCCATCGTAGTTCTCGTAATAACAATTACTGCTAATATACATATTGTTCCAAATAGAATAAATACATTACTTATTTTCCCCATAATAGTCCCTCATAAATATATCTCTATATTCCATTATATTATCATTTTTGATTGCTTCTCTTAAATCTTCAGTAAGTTTGATCAAGAATCTTATATTGTGAATAGATAAAAGTCTTGCACCTAGAGTTTCATCAGCATTTATTAGATGTTTAATATAAGCCTTTGTATAATTCTTGCAGGTATAGCAGTCACAGTTGGAATCTACCGGTGAAAAATCTTCTTTATATTTAGCATTCTTTAAATTTATTTTTCCATACTTTGTGAAAGCATGACCATGACGAGCAAGTCTCGTTGGCAATACGCAGTCGAAAATATCAACTCCACGAATTACTCCTTCTATTATATCTCTTGGTTCTCCTACTCCCATTAAATATCTAACTTTATCTTCGGGCATATAAGGAATAGAATAATCAATTGCTTTGTACATATCTTCAGTAGATTCTCCATCATTGGCAACTCCACCTATTGAATATCCATCGAAACCTAATTTTACAGTTTCAATCGCCGAATATTTTCTTAAATCCTCATAAGGTCCGCCTTGAATAATTCCAAATAAACTTTGATTTTCATTTTTATGGGCCTCTTTACCTCTCTTAGCCCATCTAATTGTTCTCTTAATGCTATTTTCTAAGTACTCATGAGATGCACTAGCTGGTGGACATTCATCAAAGCTCATCGCTATATCACTATCAAGTTTGTTTTGAATTTCAATGCTCTTCTCAGGAGTTAAAAATAAAGTGTCTCCATTTAGATGATTTTTAAACTTTACTCCCTCTTCACTTATGTCTTTAGGTTTTGCAAGAGAAAATACTTGGAATCCACCAGAATCAGTTAAAATCGGTCCATTCCAGTTCATAAATTTATGTAATCCTCCAGCATGATCAATTATATTTTCTCCCGGCCTTAGCCATAAGTGATATGTATTAGATAGAATAATTCCAGCATTCAAGCTCTTAAGTTCTTCAACTGATAAAGTTTTTACAGTTGCTTGAGTACCTACCGGCATAAACATTGGTGTATCATACTCACCATAATTAGTTTTTAATTTACCAAGTCTTGCCTTTGTTTTACCTTCCGTTTTAATTAGTGTATATTTTATCTTACCCATATGATCCCTCTTATCCATAAAAAAACTACCATATTTAAAGTATATCAAATTGGTAGTAATTATACAATTTATATTAATCAATTTTTATTGTATGTAATCCTAACATTTTTATATTATTCTCGTTATAAGTATTCTCTCTTTTCTCTAATACCTTAGAAAGTCTTTCAATTAATCTTTTTATATATTCGAGATATACTGTTTCAGTATCAAGATTATTATCTTCTCTAAAGTATTCTATAGGATTAATCATATCATAAGAACCATCTAAATCATTGTAAATGAAACCTACAATATTTAAATTAAGATCAAGATTAAACATAACCTTAATTCTTCTTTCTCGAACATCAATATAGTCTGTCATTTGGAAAGTTCTAGTTTCTTCTGAATATTCGATAGAATAAACCATCGGAGTGTTATTTGGAATAGAAGATTCTATCTTTGAACACTGTTCCTCAACACCTTTTGAATATTCTTTTATAATATATCTCATTCCATTAATAGTTCGATCAAAATTAATATTTAACTGTCCCATATTACACCTCTTTAATTGTGAACTACTATACCACTTATAATACTATTAGTCAATTATAAGCATTGCATCTCCAAATGAGAAGAAACGATATTTCTCTTTGACAGCTTCATTATAAGCTTTCAAAATGAGTTCTCTTCCAGCAAGTGCACTAACTAGCATAATTAAAGTGCTCTTTGGCAAATGAAAATTAGTAATTAAATTATCTATTCCTTTAAACTCATATCCGGGGATTATATATATATTAGTATCTCTAACTTCCGGTGTAAATTCACTAAATAGGCTTCTATTTGTCTCAAGTACTCTAGTTGATGTAGTACCAACAGCAAAAATTTTGCCATTATTTTTCTTTATTTCATTCAATTTATTAGCTGCATCTTCACTTAGATAATATGTTTCTGTATGCATTTCGTGATCTTCAATATTTTCTTCAGATACAGGTCTAAATGTACCCAAACCAACATGTAATGTTACATGGATTATTTCTACTCCCTTATTCTTTATCTTTTCTAATAGTTCTTCGGTAAAATGAAGACCTGCAGTAGGTGCAGCAGCAGAACCTGGAACACGAGCGTATACAGTTTGGTATCTTTCAGGATTTTCTAACTTTTCATGAATATATGGTGGAAGAGGCATAGTACCAAGCGATTCTAAGACTTCTAGGAGAATTCCATCATAAATGAGTTCTACATGAGTAATACCATCATTTAATATTTCCAATACTTTTGCTTTTAATCTTCCATCTCCAAAAGTGACAATTGTTCCAACATGTAATCTCTTTTGTGGTTTGGATAAGCACTCCCAAATATCTTCTTTTATATTTTTAAGTAAAAGAATTTCAATTACAGCTTTTGTTTCTTCTTTTTCTCCAATTAACCTTGCTGGAATAACTCTAGAATCATTTATTACTAAGGCGTCGCCTTTATTTAAATAATCTATTATATCAGTAAAATGTCTATGTTCAATTAACCCACTCTTCTTATGCACAACCATTAATCTTGATGAACTTCGATTAATTAATGGATGCTGAGCTATTAATTCTTCAGGTAAATAATAATCAAAATCTTCTGTTTTCACATTACCCACTTCTTTCTTTACTTATTATACAAGATAAACCATTTTTTTACCATAAAAAAACATCTATAAGATGTTTTAGTTAAAATAAAGTATCTTGATTATTTATTTTTAAATGAGCATATGCTTTTTCAGTTGCTACTCGACCTCTAGGAGTTCTCTTGATAAATCCTTCTTGCATTAAATATGGCTCAACGACATCTTCTAGAGTAGATACTTCTTCGCCGATAGAAGATGCAATAGTTTCGACTCCAACAGGTCCCCCATTGAACTTAGTTATTAGACTAGTTAGATATTCAATATCAACTTGGTCTAATCCATATTTATCAACGTGTAATCTATCTAGTGCTTCTTTAGTAATACTCTCATCTATTACTCCATTGCCAATAACAGCTGCAAAATCACGAACTCGCTTAAATAATCTGTTTGCTATTCTTGGAGTTTTGCGACTTCGACACGCTAGTTCCTTAGCTGCACCATCTGTAATATCCATTCCCAATACTCTACTAGTTCTTTTAATAATTCCCATTAATTCTTCTTCATTGTAATAATTCAATTTATTTACGATTCCAAAGCGATCTCTTAATGGACTTGATATATCTCCAGCACGAGTTGTTGCTCCAACTAATGTAAATGGAGGTAAATCTATTTTAATACTTCTACTCGATCCCTCACTGCCTACTACAATATCGAGTTCAAAGTCTTCCATTGCCGGATAAAGAATCTCTTCAATAAATTTAGGCATTCGATGTATTTCATCAATAAATAATACATCGCCCGGTTCAAGAGTTGATAGTACGGCAGCTAAATCACCACTTTTTTCAATTGCTGGCCCACTACTAGTTTTTAAATTACTACCTAGTTCGTTAGCAATAATATGAGCAAGCGTCGTCTTACCTAATCCTGGAGGACCATAAAGAAGTACATGGTCAAGCGGTTCATTTCTCATCTTGGCCGCTTCAATAAATATACGCATATTCTCTTTTACTTCTTCTTGACCAACATATTCATCTAAACTGGCAGGACGAATATTATCATCAGTAATATCTTCATCTAATATTTCATTAGTAATTATTCTATCCATTAGTTCATCTCCTTAATCTTTTTTATTATAATAGATTATTTTAACATTAACTTTAATGCTTCTTTAATCTGTGTTTCTAAAGGTGCTGAAACATCAATATTTGGTAAAACTCTCTTAATATCAGGAGTCTTATATCCCAAGTTTTCAAGTACTGATACAAGTTCGCTATTACTATTGACATTTTCATCAGTTTTCACAAGTTTGCCCTTTAAATCTAAAATTATTTGTCTAGCTAACTTATCTCCAACTTTAGGAAACTTAGTTAAATAAATTAAATTTTGTCTTTCAATAGCATCAACTATTCCCGATACTGAACCCGTTGCAAAGAAATTAGATGCTACTTTTGGACCAAGTCCCTTAACATTAATTAACCTTAAAAACAACTCTTTTTCTTCTTTTGTCTTAAATCCATATAGAGAGTTTTCATCTTCTCTAATATAGTTATATAAATATATTTTATATTTATTTCCCGTTTCAAATTGGTATGGATTAGAAACAAATATATTATATCCTATTCCTGATACTTCTAGTACAATGGAATTAACATTTACTTCTGTTACAATTCCCTCCATATAACTGTACATTCTATCACCATCCTATAAAGATTATATCATACATTTGTTTATTTTATATATTTTTTAAATTATTTTTAAAAAATATAATGTCAAAATTCAAACATCATTAATAAACTATATTAGATAAAGGAGGTTTATTCATGTACTACTACGGATATAATGGAGCATATGGAATGAACTCAAATCCTTGCTGCATGCAAAATCCCGGATATGCAGGGTATACTAATGGTGGATACTCATGGGGCGCAGCTTTATGGATTGTATTATTCATTCTATTAGTTATAATTATTGGTGCTGGTTGGACAGGATACAATAATAACGATTAAAAAAAGACTTCAAATTTGAAGTCTTTTAATATGTATTAAAACAATGACAATTGATTTGATTCACTCAAGTTTGAAAGACAACCTAAGGCTTTTAATTTATCGATTGCAGATTGGTTAACCTTTCCACGCTTTTGTAAGTCTTCCTGTGATATAAATGGAGCCTCTTCTCTTGCTTTAACAATTGAATAAGCAACGTTTTCACCAAGTCCATCTAAAGCTCTAAAAGGAATTATTAAGCCTTTTTGATCTTCGGTAATAACAAACTTCTTGGCATCACTTTTTTCAATATCAATATTTTTGAAATAGAATCCACGAGCTACCATCTCTAGACAAATACATAAAGTATCTCTTGTATCGATTTCTTTATTACTTGCCTGATTGCCTTTAGCATCTATTTCATCAATCTTATCACGAATTGCATCCTCGCCACGACACATTGAATTAACATCAAATTGATCGCGTCTTATTGAAAGGTATGCACAATAATACCAAATTGGATGATGAACTTTAAACCATGCTATTCTAAATGCACTTGTTACATAGGCTGTAGCATGAGCTTTTGGGAACATGTATTTAATTTTACGACATGATTCTATATACCATTCAGGTACATTGTACTTGCGCATTTCTTCAGCAAACTCTTTCCAAGTACCAGGATCTTTACTTGGCTTTCCCTTACGAACGAATTCCATTATTTTAAATGCTCGTCCGGCAGGAAGTCCCATTTGGATTAAGTTAACCATGATATCATCACGACATCCAATAACATTTTTGAATGGTACTAAAATATTGCCATTTTCATCAGGAGTACATAAGTCACGAGCATTTCCCAACCAAACGTCAGTTCCATGTGATAGACCAGATATTTTAATGAGTTCGGCAAATGTTGTAGGTTTTGTCTCTTCGAGCATTCCAAGAAGAAATGATGTACCGAATTCAGGGACACCTAAAGTTCCCGTTGGACAGTATTTTCTTCCATTCTTATCCGTTAACCCACGAAGTCGATCTTTTTCGACTCCTAATACTTCTGGACCAGTAAATATTTTCATTGTATCGGGATCTCCTAAATCTATTTGAGTTACATCAATTCCCGATAAATCCTGAAGCATTCTAAGTACTGTCGGATCATCGTGACCAAGAATATCAAGTTTTAAAAGATCGGCCTCAATTTTATGATAGTCAAAGTGAGTTGTACGCCAAGCTGATAGAGGATCATCAGCAGGATATTGAAAAGGTGTAAAATCCCAAATATCCTTGTATCCAGGAACAACTACGATACCTCCAGGATGTTGACCCGTTGTTCTCTTAACTCCCGTACATCCAACAGAAAGTCTTTCAACTTCCGGAGTTCTAATATTACATTTAATAATACCTTTTTTCTTTAACTCATCTTTATTTATCAAATCTAGTCCCAAAGAAGAACACTCAATTTTTAAATCATTGTATGTTTTCTCTTCAAAATAACCTTGAACATAACCGAACGCTGTCTTATCGGCAACTGTTCCAATTGTACCGGCACGATATACGTTATCAGTACCGAATAAAACTTTAGTATATTCGTGTGCACTAGCTTGATTATCCCCCGAGAAGTTAAGGTCGATATCTGGAACTTTCTCTCCTGCAAATCCTAGAAATGTTGCAAAAGGCATATCGTTTCCTTGATGTACCATTAGACTTCCACATTCAGGACAGTTTTTTGCTGGTAAATCGTATCCACTAGGATAATTTTCTGCTAGAGGATGACCTTCAGCATCATTAAATTCATTATGTTGGCAATTTGGACAATAATAATGGGCGGGTAAACAATTACACTCTGTTATACCCATCATTGAAGCTACAAATGAAGAACCTACTGATCCACGAGATCCAACGAGATATCCATCATCATTCGAATGCTTAACTAGTTTTTGAGCAATTAAGTAAATAACGTCGAATCCTCCACCAATTATACCAGTTAATTCGGCTTTTGCTCTCTCTCTTGCCGCATCCTCTTCCATTTCTTCATTTCGCAATATTTGATTCTTTTTAAGATCTACTACTCCGTCATATCCACTCATTATTACATTATGCAAATATGTTGGAAACTTTTCATCAATTTCCTCATCAGATAGTTCCGGATAATCGATTTTCATCTGCTCAATTACTAAAGCATTAATTTTATCTCCATAAAACTCTTGAGCAATTCTCTCTTCGATATTTCTTGGTAAAGGATCACCATACATACTATGAGCTTTTTCATAAACTAAATCACGACATGTCTCTTGCGAATGTTCAATAATTGGTGAGAAAGGTTTATCAGGGAATACTACTACCTCAATCTCCTCTAACTCATCTATAATCTTATTTGGATTTTCAATGACAATCTCTCTAACTAACTCATCATCTTTTAACCAAGCAAATTCTCCTATCATTTCATTTGTAGTTCTAAAGAATTGATTTGGAATGTGACCTCCACCAATAGATACTTGTTTTGCTGGCTTTTTGACTAATGAATATGTACCATCACTATAGTTTACAGTAACTAAGTTAGCTATTTGTAACTTTCTCAAAGATGAATCAATTATATATTTTTTCTCATTTTCATCTTTTTTCATATTATCTTCTAAATCGCCTTTTTTATCAAATTGATATATTGATGTGATATTAGAAGAAGTGATTTTTATACTTGGAGTATAACTTAGAGCATAGATATACTTCAACACTTTAATATCAATATGACTTAATTCCACTCCATTAGATTGTGCTTTCTTAATCGATTCTTCAATCGCATCTTTATTGATATTTGGTTTTGCATCTTTTGATAAATACTTTGCTAGAGGATGTCTTCCCTTTCCAGGAACATTTTGATTGACGATAATTTCACGATAAAGTCTATCGCTTTCATTTAGATTATGAACATCTCCCGTAGCAACAATCATTTTATCAATCTTTTTTGCACACTTAATTATCTTTCTAATTAAATTCTTTAAGTGATCAATATTATTAATATCATGGCTTTTAATTAAATGCATATAGTTCTCTAATGGTTGTATCTCAATGTAATCATAGAATTTCATTGCTTCAATTAAATCACTCTCACACCTCGTCTTAGCAATATCAAATATCTCACCATTTAAACATGATGAGCCCACTAATATCCCATCGCGATATTCATTAACTAATTTTCTTGGAATACGTGCATTTCTTTGAATATAATTAGTATTGGCAAAAGAAATAATCTTAAACAGATTCTTTAGACCATCATGATTTTTGGCAATAAATGTAATATGTTTTGTTGGAGAGAATATATTGGCTGAATTCTCAATAAATGTCTTAGCTGGAATATTTTCATACATTTGTAAATTATCTTCATGACACCATTTAAAACGCCAAACATAATTCTTATTATTGTATTTTTCAAAAGGGAAACCAAAACCAACAGGTGCTTCTTCATCCTCTTCTAACTTTCTTACATAATTCTTGTATGTACATAGTTCACCAATATTATTTAATAATTTTGGATTATTTTCAAAAGCAGTTCTCTCTAACAATCCCAAATCATTTAGTTCTTCAATTGTTTCAATACCCTCTATTTGTTTTAACATCTTGTTGAATATATATCCTGTATTCTCTGAATCGACATCAGCTCCATGGTGTTGTCCAACATAGATATTTATTGAGAATGTCTTTACCCCAAATTGAGTCATATAACTAAATGTACATGCATTTTCAGCTGGATGTAGATGATACTCTGAATTAAAATCTACTAGTTCATATCCATCATGTAGTTTTACTTCAATATTTACTTTTTCTGTTTTACTAGCTTTATATATAGTATCGATATAATGCTCATGACGAACTTTATTAATCATTTGTTCTGTTGTTATATCTGATTCTTGATACTCGACATCGTGAGTCTTTAAAATAGATTCGCCATCAACTAAAATATCTTCTATTTCTTGCTCATTATCAGCATCGAATTTGATACTACTTACACTTATATCATTTGATTCCTCTTCTTCTTCATCTGCTTCACCAGTATCAATTCCATAGAACTTACCTAACGCTTTTAAACTGTGTTTTTTTAAGTCTCGATTGATAATGCGCGAAAGCATTAAAGTATCGATAATTGGATTATCTAAAGTTCCTAAATCATATTTATAATAAGCCATGTCTAACATACTTTTATCGAACTTGGCATTATGAGCTACTAATGGTAAATCTTCAATCCAGTCTTTAAATCTCTTTGTAACATTTTCCTCGTTATCGGCATCTTTAACATCATCATCACTTATATTAGTTACTCTTGTAATCTGTTCATCTATGTGGTGTCCTGGATTAATTAGTTCATCAAAACGATCAACTACTTCTCCGTTTTTTATCTTAACACCACCAATTTCAATCATCGAGTCTCCTAAACCAGCATTAAATCCCGTTGTCTCTGTATCGAATACAACGAATATCTGATCTTTAATTGGTGTTTTATTCGGATTAAAGACGACATTAAGAGTACTTTCACATAAATCTAATTCAACACCATAACCAGCTTTAAATGGTTTAAAATTAGCTTTTTCTTCTTTAAGATCACTTATGAATTTTTCTAGTTCAGCAATTCCTTCTTCATTTCCGCTTTCTTTAATGCTTTCTAGTGTCTCTTCATTTTCTTTTATCTTGGCATCTAACTCTTTTTTTCTCGATTTATTAAACTTTGTAACTTCATCAAAGATGTGTGGGAATGCCTGACAACAATCATGATCAGTGATAGCTATTCCTGCGTGTCCCCAATTCATTGCTGTCTTAACAAGTTTAACTTCATCGATAACTCCATCCATTTGACTCATCATCGTATGACTGTGAAGTTCAACTCTCTTTTCCTTGGCATCATCTTTTCTCTTAACTTCTTGACTATCTATAGGTTCATAATCACGCATTTGGAAAACTAGATCTTTAGCATAGTCGTCATATCTTACTTGTCCAGTAAAATGAAACCAAGATCCAGTTTTTAGTTCTTTTCCAAATTTTATAAATTCATCTTCGTCTGATGCAAAAGTTTTTGCAAGAATACTCGAAGTATTATCACTTATCTTTAATGTCACCAAATATAGTGGTGTGCCATCTTTTTTAGTTAATTGATTAAATTCAGAACCAAATATATATGCCTCTATATTAACAGCATTCTCATCTTGAGTAATAGAAGAAATAGGAACAACTCCCTCTCTTTGATACTCAACTTTTTTCTTTGCCATCCATTTTGGCTTATCTTCAGTACTAACAATCTTTGGAACTACGACTTCACTTTTCTCTTTTTCAATTTTGTCCTTTATTTCATTAGAAATGCTCTCATTAATAATGAATGATACTTCAATGCCTTTAATACCAAGTTCCATCATCTTATTCATTATTTTTTTACATTCTCTTTTTAAAGTAGTTTCTTCAATCTTACTTGCTACTTCGACAATGATTACATCATCATCTACTCTTATTTTATCTTTATCTATTCCTGATAGAGATGGAGATTCACTGATTACTTCATCTAGAAAGTGAATAAAATACTCAAGAATTGAATCTGAAGCTAATTCTTCATAATTCATTTCAATATAGATATGTTTGACATCATCCACTCCATCTATACATAGTTTTTTCAAATTTAATATGGAAGTTAGATTGATAATAGATTTAGCATTTATTCTTAAAGTCCAAGTGTTTTCACGCTTATTTATAACCATATCTTTTAGGTGTGCATTTTCAAAAGCAATAACATCATTATAACCTACTAGTTTAAAAAATCGCAAAAGTTTCTCATCCATACTAACACCTTAATTCTAAATTAATTATACTATATTGATTATTTTGATACAATGAAAAAGTTTAGAGATGACTCCCTAAACTTTGATTGAAATGGGTTGTTACTTATCTGTTGTATTTCCATGTTGTAATAATCATCTTGTATATCTAGTTGTCTATTCTGTTGTTTAATCTTTGATGTAAATTATATTACTCATGTTGCATGTACTCTGTTGTATGTAATATTTATCAACCATTTCCCCATCAAGGGTATTGTACCCTTAAACACATTATAGTATATAACTTATAATTATTTCAATACTTTTTTGCTAATTTATTTTTTTTGTTTTATTTTGTCGAAATTATTAATTTTTTTTACTAAATTTTCTAATAAAAAAAGGAAGATTTATTCTTCCTCTTCTTCTACTACTACGATACTATCATCAGATATTTCTTCTTCATCAATAAATTGATTTTCTAAAACTTCTGATGCATCATCATATAAATATTCTTTTTCAAGGGCTATTTTAACGTCTGAATATTCTTTTGCACCAGTTCCGGCAGGAATTAGTTTACCAAGAATAACATTTTCTTTTAATCCCTTTAAGTTATCTACTTTTCCTTTTATAGCAGCATCTGTTAAGACACGAGTTGTCTCTTGGAATGAAGCAGCTGATAGGAATGAATCAGTTTCTAGAGCTGATTTAGTAATACCTAAGATTACTGGTCTTCCTGTAGCAGGTACTCCACCACTTAAGATAACTGGTTTATTGCGGTCAGCAAATTCTCTAATTGATACTGTTAATCCTGCAACTAAGTCAGAATCTCCTGAGTCAATTACCTTCATCTTATTGATCATTCTACTAGCTATAATTTCAACGTGTTTATCTGAGATATCAACACCTTGAGATTTATAAACTTTTTGAACTTCTTTTAAGATATATTCTTGAGTTGTAAGTGGATCAGTTACAGCAAGTAATTCTTTTGGACTAATAGATCCTTGAGTAAGTTTATCACCAGCAGATACAACGCTTCCAACTTCAACTAATAATTTAGCTTCATAACTTGTTACATGATCGCGAGATTCAACATCATTTGTGATTGTAACTTTCCATTTACCATTTACATCTTCAATGTTTGTAACTTTACCATTGATTTCAGCAACAGTTGATTTAGCTTTTGGATTACGTGCCTCGAATAACTCTTCAACACGAGGTAGACCTTGAGTAATATCGGCATCACCACCATGTGCAACACCACCTGAGTGGAATGTACGCATTGTAAGTTGGGTACCAGGTTCACCAATTGATTGAGCAGCCATAATACCAACAGCTTCACCAATTTCAACAAGGTTTCCTGTAGCTAAGTTACGACCATAACATTTTTGACAAACTCCATTAGGACTTGTACATGTTAAGGCACTTCTAATCTCTACTTCAGTAATACCACATTTTTCAATCTTAGAAACATGTGATTCTGTAATTAATTCATCTTTCTCAACTATAGTATCTTTAGTTTCTGGATTAACGATACGTTTTGCAGCAAAACGACCTAAAATACGTTCACTTAATGATTCAATTACTGAGTTATCTTTTTCATCGATAAATGCTTTTACAACTAGACCAGACATACATCCACAGTCAGCCTCTTTAACAATGATATCTTGTGAAACGTCTACTAGACGACGAGTTAAGTATCCTGAATCGGCTGTACGTAATGCTGTATCTGCTGATCCTTTACGAGCACCATGAGTATTTAAGAAGAACTCATTAACTTTTAATCCTTCAACTAGCGATGAGGTAATTGGAATTTCCACAACTGAACCATCAGGTTTAGCCATTAATCCACGCATACCTGCCATTTGTCCAAATTGGTTGGCAGATCCACGGGCACCAGAATTCATCATCATGAATATTGGATTTTCTTTTTGTTCTTTGGCAATACTTGCTAGTTCGCCATGAACTTGGTCAGTAACATGGTTCCAAACATCACATACTGATGTATATCTTTCTTCTTCTGTTATAAGACCACGAGTATATTGTTTATTGATTTTTTCAATTTTATCATGACCTTCTTTAATATATTCTTGTTTATTCTTAGAAACAACAATATCGCTCATTGAGAAAGTAATACCAGCAATTGTTGAGAATTTAAATCCTAAATCTTTTAACTTATCAAGCATTATTGAAGTCTCAGTAGTTTTGAAACGTTTAAATACTTGAGCAATAATCTTTTGTAAATCCTTTTTACCAAAAGCATCAGTTAAAGGCATTTTTGCTATTTCAGCAGGAATGTCTACACCTTGATCTAAGAAATATTTCATTGGTGTTACACCTTCAATATTTTCTTTAGATGGTTCATTTAAGTATTGGAATGCATCAGGTAAAATTTCATTAAATTTAATCTTACCTACTGTAGTAACAAGATATTTATCTTGAACTTCAGATAAGAATAATTTGTGAGTAAAGCTTCTAACTGGTAAAGCAATTCTCGTATGTAGAGTAATTTCTTTTCTCTCATATGCCATTAATGCTTCATTTTCGTTTTTGAAAACTTTACCTTCATTAGGTTCTCCAGCTTTCTCGAAAGTAATATAGTAGTTCCCTAATACCATATCTTGTCCTGGAGTAACAATTGGTTTTCCATCTTTTGGAGATAGAATGTTATTTGCACCTAACATTAGAATGCGAGCTTCTGCTTTCGCTTCTTCTGATAAAGGTACGTGAACGGCCATTTGGTCACCATCGAAGTCAGCGTTGAATGCTGTACATACTAGTGGATGTAGTCTAATAGCTTTTCCACCAACAAGTTTTGGTTCGAATGCTTGAATACCTAATCTATGTAGAGTTGGTGCACGGTTTAACATTACTGGATGTTCAGTAATAACATCTTCAACAACATCCCATACACAGTCATCTCTATTATCAATTAATTTCTTTGCTCCCTTAATATTATGAGCAAGTCCTTTATTAACTAAACCATTGATAACGTGTGGTTTGAATAATTCAAGAGCCATTTCTTTAGGTATACCACATTGATACATCTTAAGTGATGGACCAACAACGATAACTGAACGACCTGAATAGTCAACACGTTTACCAAGTAAGTTTTGACGGAAACGTCCTTGTTTACCTTTCAACATACTCGATAATGATTTTAAAGGTCTACTTGTAGCACTTGTAACACTTCTTCCACGGCGTCCATTGTCGAATAAAGTATCTACAGCTTCTTGTAGCATACGTTTTTCGTTTTGAACAATTATTGAAGGAGCTCCAAGTTCAAGTAACTTCTTTAAACGATTGTTACGGTTAATAATACGTCTATATAAGTCATTTAAATCTGATGTGGCAAAACGACCACCATCAAGTTGAATCATTGGTCTTAAATCTGGTGGAATAACTGGTAGACAATCTAGAATCATCCATTCAGGCTTATTTCCACTTGATTGGAATGCAACTAAGCAATCTAGACGTTTAACAAGACGAATACGTTTTTGTCCAGTAGCTTTTTCAAGTTCAGCACGAAGTTCGTCAACTTCTTTATCAACATCAACTTCCATAAGAAGTTTTTTAATTGCTTCGGCACCCATGCCAACTTCGAATCCGTTTCCATATTTTTCAAAATATGCACGATATTCTTTATCACTCAATGTTTGTTTTTTCTCTAAAGGTGCATTTCCTGGGTTGATTACAACATAACTTACAAAGTATAGAACCTCTTCTAGTTCTCTTGGAGACATATCTAGAACAAGTCCCATCTTTGAAGGAACACCTTTGAAGAACCAAATGTGTGAACATGGAGAGGCAAGTTCGATATGTCCCATACGTTCACGACGAACTTTAGACTTAGTAACTTCTACTCCACATCTATCACATATAACATTTTTATATCTTAATCTTTTGTATTTTCCACAAGAACATTCATAATCCTTAGTTGGACCAAATATCTTCTCGCAGAATAATCCATCTCTTTCAGGTTTTAAAGTACGATAATTAATAGTTTCTGGCTTTTTAACTTCACCATAAGACCATTCACGTATTTTTTCAGGGCTTGCAATGCTTATTTTAATACCTTTAATATTATTAACTTCTAACATTATTCTTCACTCCCTTCAAAACCTTGTTCCATAGCCATGATTTCATCATCGCTTGGCATTTCTTCATCTAAATCACTATCGAAATCGCTATCGAAATCTTCATCTTCTATATCTTCAGGTTCTTCAATCTCCGGCATATCCTCCGGTTTTACTTTTACCTGTCCAGTATTTACATCAATCTCATCTATTGTAAGAGCATCTCCCGCATCTTCATCTGTTTCCTCTAATTCTCTTAGATCATGAATTTGATCATCGTAGTCAATCATTTCAATATTTAATCCTAAAGCTTGGAATTCTTTGATTAATACACGGAAACTTTCAGGTACACCGGCAGTAGAAACTGTCTTACCTTTTACTAGTGATTCATAAACTTTTACACGACCTGTAACATCATCTGATTTAACGGTCATTATTTCTTGTAGAACATGAGCAGCACCATATGCATATAATGCCCAAACTTCCATCTCACCAAATCTTTGACCACCAAATTGTGCTTTACCACCTAATGGCTGTTGCGTTACTAAACTGTATGGGCCAGTCGAACGAGCATGTAATTTATCATCAACCATGTGATGTAACTTAATCATGTACATTACACCAACAGAAACTCTATTTTCGAATGGTTCACCAGTTCTACCATTATATAAAATAGTTTTACCATCGTGATCCATACCAGCTTCATCCATCATCTCATAGATTTCATCGATAGTAGCACCATCGAATACCGGAGTTGCTACATGAACGCCAAGTTTCTTAGCGGCCATTCCTAAATGAAGTTCTAGGATTTGTCCTAAGTTCATACGTGATGGAACACCTTGTGGATTTAATACTACATCTACTGGAGTACCATCTGGCATATATGGCATATCTTCTTCAGGTAAGATAAGTGATACAACACCTTTATTACCATGACGTCCTGACATCTTATCTCCTACTTGTATCTTACGTTTTTGAACGATATAAACTCTAACTATTTTAGATACGCCAGCAGGAAGTTCATCACTGTTTTCCTTAGTGTAAACTTTAACATCATGAACAATACCATCAGCACCGTGAGCTACACGCAATGAAGTGTCTCTAACTTCACGAGTCTTCTCACCAAATATAGCATGTAATAATTTTTCTTCACTTGTTAATTCTTGAACACCTTTAGGAGTTACTTTACCAACTAAGATATCTCCTTCATGTACTTCTGTACCAATGCGAATAATACCTTCAGCATCAAGATTTTTTCTTGATTCTTCAGATACATTAGGAATATCTCTCGTAATCTCTTCAGGTCCTAATTTTGTATCACGACAATCAATGTCATAATGTTCAATATGTAGAGATGTATAAACATCATCTTTAACTAATCTTTCATTTAATACAACGGCATCCTCATAGTTATAACCATTACAAGTCATAAATGCTACAACCATGTTTTTACCTAAAGCTAATTCTCCTTTATCTGTAGAAGGTCCATCAGCAATAACTTCGCCTACATGAACTTTATCTCCCTCTTTTACAATTGGAGAATGATTTATACAACTATCAGCATTACTTCTTTCAAAGTCTGCTAAATAATAAACATCTTTATCTTTTGCTGTTTTAACAACAATCTTTTTAGCATCGGCATATTCTACTACACCATCATTCTTACAGACAATAGTCGAACCAGAATCACGAGCAGCAATATATTCAACACCAGTACCGATAATTGGTGCTTCAGTTTGTAATAATGGAACTGCTTGACGTTGCATGTTTGAACCCATCAATGCACGAGTTGCATCATCGTGATCCAAGAATGGAATAATACTTGTTGTAATAGAAACTATTTGACTTGGAGCAACATCGATAAAATTAATTTGTTCTGGTTTAGCATTAACGTTGTCACCATTTAAACGACAAATTGGTTCTTCTTCAATAATATTACTATTTTCATCCATCTTGATAGTAGCTTGACCAATGTAATAATCTGCTTCTTCATCAGCAGTCAAATATACAATTTCATCAGTTACATGACAATTTTCAACTTTTCTATATGGAGTCATTATAAATCCATATTCATTTATTTTAGCATAACTAGCTAGGGATGTAATAAGTCCGATATTTGCACCTTCAGGTGATTCAATTGGACATATTCTACCATAGTGAGAAACGTTTACGTCACGAACGTCCATTCCGGCGCGGTCACGAGAAAGTCCTCCAGGTCCTAAGCTCGATAGACGTCTCTTATCAGTTAACTCTGCAATTGGGTTAATTTGATCCATGAATTTTGATAATTGTGATGAACCAAAGAACTCTTTCATTGCTGCTGTAACTGGACGAATGTTGATTAATGTCTTAGGTGTAATAGCATCAAGTTCTTGAGTAGTCATTCTCTCACGAATAACTCTCTCCATACGAGATATACCAATCTTAAATTGATTTTGAATTAATTCACCTACTTGTCTTACACGACGATTTCCTAAATGGTCAATTTCATCAACAGATCCAAATCCATCTAGTAAATCTAGGTAATAACTAACTGCACTATATACATCTGATATAGTAAGTCTACGAGAATCGATAGATTGATCATTACCAATAATAGTAATTACTCTCTTTTCATCTTTCTTATCATAAACTTTAACAGTTTGAACTTTATCATATTGGTCTAATTCATCGTTAATTCTAACAGATTTTAAATTATAACCATCAGCAAATATAGGTCTCAATGTTTCAAGCATAGCCTTATCGATAACTGTACCTTCTTCACATATAACCTTTTTATCTACTTTTATCGTTTCGGCAATTTTCATACCTAATAAACGATCTAATACATTTAATTTTTTATTGAACTTATAACGTCCAACTTTAGCTAAATCATAACGGAATTTATCAAAGAATCTAGTAATCATTTGGTTCTTAGCAGATTCTAGAGTAGCTGGTTCACCAGGACGAAGTTTTTCATATATTTCAATTAAAGCTTCATCTGTATTCTTAGTAGAATCTTTTTCTAATGTATTCTTAATAAATACATTGTCTTCTCCAAATAGTTCTAATATTTCTTCATCGCTAGATAAACCTAATGCACGTAGTAATGTAGTAATTGTAACTTTACGAGTTCTATCAATTCTTACATATACAACATCTCTTGCATCTAATTCAAACTCTAACCATGTACCACGATTTGGAATAACCTCACCAGATACAACAGGTCTACCATTCTTATCAATTTCTCTATTGAAGTATATTGAAGGACTTCTTACAAGTTGTGAAACAATAACTCTTTCAACACCATTTATTATGAATGTTCCAGAATCAGTCATCATTGGCATATCGCCTAAGAAAACTTCTTGTTCCTTAACTTCACCTGTCTCATGAATAAATACTCTTGCTTGAACTTTTAAAGGTGCTGAGTATGTTACCATTCTCTCTTTTGACTCTTTGATTCCATATCTTGGTTCATCGAATGAATAAGAATCAAATTGTAATGATACTTTTCCTGTAAAAGAATCGACTGGGAATATGTCTTTAAATACTTCGTCTATTCCTACAGTTAGAAATTCATTATAAGATTTTTTTTGAATTTCTAGTAAATCCGTTAATGCTAAAGCATTTTTTGTTTTTGCGAAAGATCTTCTCTCTCTATGGTCACCAAATTTTTGAACTTTGTATGCCATCTTTTCACCCCAATACTATAGTAATTTTTTTTGTGCCTCCACGCTAAAAAGGAGTATTCGCCACCAATTTAAAATTATATCTAATAAATAAATCAGTGTCAACAGTTTTTGCAAACAATAATATAGAAACCTTTACTTTTTTCGACTACGTTTGCCTCATATGTAGTTTTCAAGGTTTCAAATATACTTTTAGCCCCTTGATCCTTTCTAATTACAAGCCATAATTCTCCGGATTCATTTAAATGTTCTTTAGCCTTCAATAATATGTCGAGAACTACTTTCTTGCCTGCTCTAATCGGAGGGTTAGTAATTATAACATCATAAGTGCACTCAACTTTGTCATAAATATTCGATTCAAAAGATACGGCGTCTACTCCATTTGATTTAATATTCATAGACGTTAAGTGAACTGCTCTTTTATTTACATCAATAAGCGTCGATTTCATATTGGCAAGTTTTGATAAAGTGATGCCGATAATACCATACCCGCATCCAACATCTAAAAGTGTGCGATTGCTATTTCCACTTTTTAAAAATGTGCGAATTAGCAAATCACTGCCATAATCGACTTTGTTTTTAGAAAACACTCCCAAGTCACTAGTAAATTCTAAAACAGAACCATTTATTTTATAGACAATGGTTCTAAAGTTACTTGGTAAGTCTGCATTATTTGTAAAGTAATGTTCCATTAAATTGCCCCTTCGAATACTCTAATTATATCAAAAAACAAATATTGAAACAACTAAAAATTTATAAAAAATAAAAAAAGATTGTTAATCTACACTAACAATCTTAACATCATATGAACCATTAGGACTACTGATAGTAACTATATCTCCTGCTTTATGATTGCAAAGAGAAGACCCAATTGGCGATTCATCAGATATTTTATTCTCTAAAATATCTGCTTCAAGTGAACCGACAATCTTAAATGTATCAGTATCATCTTCATCATCCATATAGACTATTTTAACAACAGAACCTAATCCAACTACTCCTTTAGGAGTTTCTTCTATTATCTCCGCATGTTCAACCATGTATTCTAGTTCTTTGATACGTGCTTCAACTTTAGCTTGTTCTTCTCTTGCTGCATCGTAGTCGGCATTTTCTGATAGATCTCCTTGAGCTCTTGCTTCCTTAATAGCTTGAATTATTCTTGGTCTGTCTTCTTCTCTCAATTTATTTAGTTCATTTTCAATATCTAAATATCCTTGTGAAGTCAACTTTATTGCTTTTTTTTGTGGCATAATCATTCACCCTTCTTTTTTTATTTGTATTCAATAAAACTACTTTTAAAAGATTACTACAAATTCTATTAAAAGTCAACGATTTTTATTCTTATCATATCAAACTTATCTACCTTAAAAGGCAATTTTAGTTTGACTTTCATCTTTGGATGACGAGCAACGTCAATTTTATTTCCATCGATATCCCACATCTCATCTATAGTATATTCAATAGTCTCATGATTTGGGCCAAATATTTCAACGCGACTTCCAACTTCAAAGAAATTTCTCTCTTCAACAATCGTATACTCATCTTCAAAATCGATTACTAAGCCTAAAAAATCTTGATTTGAAAGTTCTTCGCGACCTAGATAGTATTGATCGTTTTCATCGGGTATCGAATCAAAAAACTGTGGTGCTGAATCACGATTAGCTACTCTATTTAAAACTTTAAGAGCATATTTTTCATCTTCTAAAGTAATAGTTCCATTTAAAATTTTGTCAATTAATCTTCGGTAAGTTAATATAACTGTCGAAACATAATAAATACTGCGCATTCTTCCCTCAATTTTAAATGAATTCACTCCAAGTTCAATCATTTTCTTAATGTTAGAAACCATATTTAAATCTTTTGGAGTCATTGAGAATGGTTCTTCCGTTAGTTTTTTACCATCTTTCAAATAGTTAAATGTCCATCTACAAATTTGTGCACATCCTCCACGATTGGAATCCCTATTAGTGCAATAATTAGATAGCACACATCTACCAGAAATTGATGTACACATAGCACCATGAATAAACGCTTCAATTTCGAGTCCTGTTTCTTCCTTTATTCTTTTAATATCTTCACAACTTGCCTCACGAGCCAAAACTACCCTCGTAGCACCTATACTCTTATAAAAAGATGCAGCTTCATAGTTTAAGATGCTCGCTTGTGTCGAAACGTGAATATTCAAATCGATATTATTCATTCTTATTAGATTCATTACCGCAACATCGGATGTAATAATAGCATCTACTTTAATCATGCTTAAATATTCTAAATAGTCCTTTAATCCATTCAAATCTTCATTATGAAACACTATATTTACAGTAACATAAACTCTTTTTTTTAAACTATGTGCATATTCTACTGCTTCCTTAAGTTCTTCGCGAGAAAAATTCTTGGCATTTGCTCGCAAAGAATAATCTTTTCCACCAAAGTAAACAGCATCAGCACCATACAAAAATGCAAATTTCATTTTTTCAAAGCTTCCAGCAGGAGCTAATAATTCTATTTCCATCAGTCTATTCATATTCGGCCATCTTATAGACAGTCTTCTTATTTAAGAATCCATCATCGCCGAACTTACCTCCTTCTAGAATATTTTTTATTTCATCGACACTTAAATCTAAATTTAATATTAAATAATACATAATCTTGGAATCATATTTTTCCATTAAACTAGTATAATTAAAGTATGTATTATTAAAAATAACTGTTCCATACTCGGATTCATGAACAAAGAAGGTAGTATCATTGTTAATTGTATCGATTACACAATCGTTAACGTTATCAATTCCCGCATGTTTGTTATAATTTGAAAGAAGTGTTCTACGAGAATACATAATCTGATTTTTACCCAATACATTTAAAATCAGTTTTTTATGTGACTTATTAATTATTTCATCAATTTCGCTTTCTGTTATCTCATTGCTTATAATAGCAGAAGAGCATCCATTATCTAACCAATAATTAATTGATTCATAGTTAGTAGTAAAATGATTTTGAAACCAAATAAGTTCTAGCGATGTATCAGATAAAATATTAAATACGGCAATATCTTCATATATAACACCTTTAAATCTTGTAAGTTCACTCTTTATACTTTTCAAGTAATCGACATCTTCCGAAGATAAAACACGATTAATCAGAATATATGAACTATCGGGAATATCAGTTATTGGGATTTCCTTATATCCAATTGATAATTTAGGTATAGCAAAAAGAAAATTGGTAATTCCAATTTTCTCATATTGTTCTACCTCGCTCAGTTCATTTATATTAATCAATATTTTTGACATTTGCATCATTCTTTCGGAAACTTACAGAAATACCATCACCGATGTCATAAAATTTAGTCGTGAATTCTTCATTTTCATTTAAAAATTCAATGTACTTTTCAATTTTATTAACTATACCTAATACATTTTTAGACTCGATCGAATCTTTGTTTTCCACAAGTCCATGAAATTTTAAATTATCAGTAATAATAATACCTGAAGGCGTTAGATAGTTTTCAAATTTTTCAAAAAATTTAATATATTGACCTTTAGCAGCATCAATAAATATCAAATCATATTTAAATCCGGCTAAATTGACATCTAACGCATCATTAAATACAATTTCAATTCTTCTATCTAATCCACAAGCATTGACATTCTTTACTGCCTCTCGATAATTTTTTTCATCTCTTTCGATAGTTGTTATTTCTACATCATCGGATGCTGTTGCCATTTGAATAGCTGAATATCCAATAGCTGTTCCTATCTCTAATATTTTTTTTACATCATTAAGTTTAATGTATTTCTTTATAAAATCAATTGAATCACTTTCAATTATCGGAACATTGTTAGCCTCAGCATAACGTTCCATTTCTTTTATAATTTCATCCATGTTTTTATTCTCTCTCCTATTCAGGGTATAAATTATTCTCTTTCAAATAATTATAAATTTTCGTGTGTTCTTCATAGTTTTCAGCATAATATAATTTATTATTCTTATCAGCAATAAAATAAAAATACTTAGTATTATTTGGATTAATTGCTGCGATAATTGACGTATAAGATGGATTGCATATTGGTCCAACAGGTAATCCTTTAACACAAGATCCCCTAGTATTATATGCATTACACTTACCAATGTCGGCATTTATATTATCTGTAAACTTCTTTTGTTCAGCATAATATGTCGTAACGTCGCTCCCAAGCGCAATACCACTATTTAGTCGATTATGGAATACGCCAGACACCAATAACCTGTCTTCGCTCGTTACAGCCTCTAATTCTACCATACTTGCGAGTGTAAGTAAACTATGAACTGACATTTTGCTTTCAATAATATCTTCTTTGTAAGGTTCTAAACGCTTATCCATTTCCGTTAAAAGTCTGTCTAAAACGCTCTCAATATCTTCATTTTTATAGAATTCATAAGTGTTTGGATATAAATATCCTTCCAATGGATAATATAATTTATCATTTAAGATTTCATCAGTTATAAACCAATATTTGGATATTAATCTTTTTAAATATTCTCTATCTTTGCACTTTTTTATTACTTCTTCTGATTTAATACCTAGTCTATCCTCAATATTTTGAGCATATTCCGTAAATCTTCTTCCTTCGACAAAAGTAATAACTACTGTATCTTTAATGATATTTTCACCCTTACTAATAGACACTAAAATATCATCAGTACTCATACTTTTACTTAGTGAATAGTTGCCTGCTAGGAATATACTATTTCCTGTCATTTTCGAATAAATTAGAAAGGCATATTCATTATGAATAAGTCCACTTTTCTTAAGTTCCTTCGCAGTTTTAATTACTCCCCATCCACTTTGTAAGGTAAAATTAATCTTTTCATTGTTTTTCTTATCTACAGGTGTTAGATTATAGATGAAAGTACCAACTATTAATCCAAAGATACAAGTAAATATAATTATGATAACAATGAAAATCTTTGAAAATGTATGAGTAACCTTTTTTTCAATATTTTCATTACTCAGATTCATTGTCATCACCATTTATAGGTTTATTCATCATACTCTTTAGTTCCGATTGAGTAGTCTCTAATATTCCTTCAATTACTTTCCATTCTTTTTCTGTCGTTAGAGGTTTTAAAGAAAGATCAGCTCCCGTAGGATCATAAGTGTTTGCTCTTACGATTATATTTCCGTTTTCGTCTTTTGAATAATCCGTATAGGCAACATAACTTTTTTGCGTTTCATCAGAATCAAAAGTAAATAATTTATAGTACTCTCTTTCAACTCCTGATTCATCCTTAATAATCATCTTACTTTCTTCTGAATCCATATAATTACTTCCCTTCTTTTCTTAAATATGTATCTAAAATAATACTAGCTGCTACTGCATCGATGATTTTTTTCCTCGAACTTCGAGATTTATCTTCATCTAACAAATATTTTTCGGCCTCTACTGTACTCAATCTTTCATCTATTAAAACGACTTCCATATTAGACTTTTCTTCTAACATATTTTTAAATTTTAACACTCTTTCAACAGATTCTCCAGTCGAATTATTCATATTCTTAGGATATCCCAAAACTAAAACTTCAATTTTTAATTCATCTATCAAATCTATTACTTCATCTATCAAAGATTCCATATTATCATATCTAATAGTTTTATAAGGACTTGCAATGACTCCTAGTTTATCACTAGTTGCAAGTCCCAATGTTTTAGATCCCAAATCCAATCCTAAACATTTCATTAGTTTTCTAAGTATTCCTTTACTATAACTTCTAATATTTTTGCGCGATCTAATGTCAAAATTTTATCTCTAGCATTATTATAATTTGTTATATATCCAGAATCTCCACTTACAAGATAGCCAACTATTTGACTAACAGGATCATATCCTTTTTCAATAAGAGCATCTTTAACTTCATCTAAAGTTGTCTCAACTAATGCACATGTAATTTCATCTATTTCGAATAATCTTGTGTTTTCTAGTGAATCCATACAACCACCTCTACTATTTTATTTTAGCATGTTTTACTGTTTGGTTCAATAAATTTAAAAAAGAAGAATAATTATTCTCCTTTTACAAATTTAATTATATCTTCCTTACTTTGAAGTCCAATTAGTTTATCGACTGCTGAACCATTCTTAAATAGAATCAGTGTTGGAATACTCATAATTCCATAATTTAGTGCTAAATCTGTATATTCATCAGTATTAACCTTTAATACATTGATTTCTTCTATTCCCTCTAGTACTTTACCCATCATTTGACAAGGTCCACACCAATCAGCATAGAAATCAACCAGCACAACTCCCTCACTTACTTCTTTATTAAAATCTTTTCCATCAAAATGTTTAATCATATTATCACCCTTACTCAATATTTTGGTACTCTTTTGTCGTCTTGTTCCATTAAAATTTTCTTTAAATCTTTTAATGTAGTTTCCATATTTTCAAATAGTTCTTTATCTTTATTATTAATGCGAATATTTTTTGATGCTACTTCCAATAAGTCCTTTGCTTTTTCAATTACTGAATTTAAACTAAAATAATAATCGTTTAGTTTAGCAACATCATCGTCATCCATCTGACTTTTTAATCTTCGATATGTACTTACAATAGAATTCTTTTCATCTTCATACATATATCTTGTCTTCATACTTGTTTGGTATTCTTCCATCTTTAAAATGAAGCCGCGATTATCTTCAAATAATTCACTTGTTTTTAATAGTTCTATCAATTCATCTAATAATTTACTAAATTCGTCATAGAAGCTTTTAGCAGTTTCTGTGGTAAATTCTTCCGTAGATTCATATTCTTTGATAATACTCTCTAACTTTTCTTTTTTATATACTACCATTATATTTTCGCTTTCAGCAAAATTACTTGATTTATCTACGTCTATTCCCATCAAAGTTTGTAATGCACGATTTTGGATGCCTTTATTTTTAATATTCATATCAATTATTTCTTTACATAAACTATCGATTTGTTCAACATTTATTTTGCTCTTAATATTGGAAAGTATACCTTGTAGCAATTCATCGATAATAGTTCCTTCAGGTACTTGGGCATTGGTAACAAGAGCAAATCTCTTAAAGTCTTCTAGTGTTCCCTTCCCTGCATTATTAACGAGCTTGCAGACATGTTGCATATCATTATATTTTTTTATGCATTTAACAATTTCTGCATCCAGAACTTTATCAATTTTCATTCTTACGTTAATGTCGACATATCCATCATCGTCTATCATATTTAATAACTCATCGATATATAAACCAAATGTAGTTATTGAATGATCTATATCATTAGTTGGATAGTTTAAATATTCTCTATATTTTTCTTTTAATTCTTTTCTCTTGAATTCTTTCTTTGAATTTTTTTCTTCTTCAATTTTTTCTAAATAATTCTTTACTTTTAAATCAATGAATTCACGAAAGGGATAAGTTATACCAAATTCAGTAATATTTCCGCGATCATCAATATATGGAACCAAAAATTCTTGAATCATTGTTTCTAATGTACCAAATAGTTCATTATTGTAATCCATAAAACAATTTAAGTATTTTTGATACCCTTTTTCTTTTATATAGTCATAAATCACATCAGAAATACGTGCTTTATTAATTTTGGGTAATTCAATTTTTTCGATTGGATCAAGCCCAGTATTATGAGAATGTAGCATTATTAATGTATCGAGATTATCAACAATTTCATCACAACCAAAAGTAAAATCATCTCTCATTGTATTTAATACATATCCATGTAAGTAATCTTCAAATGTATATTCTTTGCCATCTTCTCCCAAGATAATGCTTTTTTTAAATTCAGAAGTTAATTCGCTCAACTTAGATTCAATATATTCTAACTTTTCCATATTCTTGCCTACTTACTATATTTATTAATTAATTCATCGACATTATCTATTTTGATTTTGCCATTTTCATTCATCTTTTTGATTGTATCAGGCGAAACAATATCATATTTTAATAAAATGTCTAAAGTGTCATAATCGATATTTTCTTTAGCTATTTCTGTCGATTCGTCATATTTATCAATTAAAGCATAGATATCTCTAATTGAATTATTGAAATCCTTTGTTATGTTAGTTAGTATAGGAGTATTATTTAATATACCCATACTAAAACTTGAATTCTTTACAAATTTGCTTGTATATGGAATTAAACTACAGATAAATAGTAGGAAGAAACCAAATATAAAATGTCTTAAAGCTCCGAATGCAGCACCAATAATCTTATTTGGTATTGCAAGAATTATTATCTTATTAACCATTTTATTGAATACTTTTGTTACTCTCATTAGTATTCCAAATATTATACTTAAAACAATTTCGCAGATAATAAATGCTATTCCCTCATATAACAAAAAGTTTATCGAAGAGATTCCTTCGAATATTCCATTTTGAACATGGAAAGGAAAAGTTTCAAATAATATCATGCTTACTGGACCTTTTAAATAAAACGATAAAACAAATACTAGTAAAGCGCCTATCATATTTAAAATACTTGTAATAGCTCCCTGTTTATATCCAATAAATGCACCTAGTAAGACGAATAATATTATAATTATATCTAAAACTACCATTTAATTATCACCCTATACTAATTATATATAATTATATTTTAAAAAGCAATAAATTATGTTAGAATAAGGTTGGTGAAATATTATGAAGCAACAGACAATCGTTTTTAAAATATCCGATAATCTAAAGAATGAAGTAATTGATTTTTATAAAGATAGAGCTATAGAGAATAAACCTCCTTACTCTGTTTTTCAAGTAAAGGACTATGATTGTGTAATTACTCTATATGAATCGGGGAAATTGATGTTTCAAGGAATTGGTGCCGATATCGAAGCAAGTTATTGGACAGAACAGGAAAGAATAAAAAATAATCGCGATTGTTTAGCAGAGATTGAAAAGAAAAATCAAGAAAAAGATAAGAAAAATGAAGAGTTAAAAGATGATAGATTCAAAAATATCTCAACTATTGGTTCTGATGAAGTCGGTACAGGAGATTATTTTGGTCCAATCGTCGTAACTGCATCATTCGTAGATATTAAAAATAAGGGAATGTTATATGAATTAGGGGTAAGAGATTCTAAAAAGATTACTGATGAAAAAATAATTCAAATTGCTCCTACTCTAATAAAAGAAATACCTCATGTTACATACATCTTAAAGCCAACTGATTATAATAGAATTGGAATTACTAACATGAATAAGGTAAAAGCTATTCTTCATAATAAAGTTCTTGTGAGTCTTACAAAGAAAGATAGATACAATTATGACAAAATTGTAATGGATCAATTTGTATTTCCAAAAAAATATTTTGAACATATTTCTTCTTCAATAGAAAAAGTAACAAACATTACTTTTTCTACTCATGCTGAAGATAAGTGTCTTTCAGTTGCTGTATCTAGTATCATATCGAGATATATCTTCTTGGGAGAAATGAAAAAGTTAAATCAAGAACTTGGAATGAATATACCTAAAGGCGCTGGTACTTTAGTTGATAATGTTGGCGCTGACATCGCAAAAAAATTTGGCTTTGATAAATTACAAGAAATTGCCAAAATGAACTTTAAAAATACTGATAAAATAAAAGAGCTCTTACAAACTAAGTAAGAGTTCTTTTAGTCCATAGACAGGTGATGTACCTGTTTTTACTTTTTTATCCAGCAATGATAGATTAATTATTATTTCTTTTAACTGATCTAAAGTATATATTTTAGCATCCTTTCTTATGAAATATATCTTGCCCCCTTTTTTATAATTTAATCGTTTAGCTAGGTCCTCATCACTCATATCGTTTGGTGTAACAGACTTACAAATATACATTTCCGCATAACGTCGTGCAAGCAAACTTATTATTCCATTTACTTCCGCATTCTTTTGTAAAAGTGTATCTAAGATATCAAAGGCGTTTTTAAAGTCTTTATGTATAACAGCATCAATGAAGGCAAATGTTTCGTCGCTTTCAATCTTTGTTCCATATTCATTTACTATTGCTTCCGTAATTACCTTATCGACATTTGATAATTTATCTATCTCTGTTATTGCAATATCTAGATTATTATCAGCATTCTTTAATATTAGATTTATTGCCTTAGAATCAATTTTAATGTCATTATCTTTTGTATATGATGAGATTATACTGCTAATATCATCTTCTTCTAAATTAGTTTTATCAATAATTTTTGCACCTAAGGAAACTGCTGTTTTAGTTAAATCTTTAGAAGCAACAATACTATCACATACGAATATACAAGTTAGAGTATCATCCATATTACTTAGAAATTTTTTTATAGCTTCACTTTCTTCCTCGTAATTGAACTTACCACCAAAATATTTGGTATCTTTAATAACAATTACTCTAGGTCCATCAAATAATCCAAAATAGGATGCATCTTCTATACAATCGTAAATGCTAGTATTCATTAAGGAAACAATGGTGATATTTTCTTGTCCATTAGAGATGTCTTTAATCAGCATATCAGTCAAATGAAAACTCGGGCTTTTTATCAAATAAATATTCTTCATAAATCCCCCTATTTGCGCATAATCTTACATGTATAGTTTTTACTTTCCAATTCTTTTTTTATTGAATCAATAGAATCATCAAAAGTAATATCTAATTCTTTAATATAATCATTATAGAAATCAATCGTATGAAATGCCTCTATCTTAGTTGTAACATATATCTTTTTACCATCATTTCTTATATTATAATCAAAATATGCATAGTTAGGAGCTTCCTCTTTTTTCTTTTCATATTTCTCATATTCTTTTTCTAAATCTTCGGGTTCTATTATCTCATCTCTTTGATATCTGAATAGAGTTCCCTCTAAAAAACGGAATGTCAATTTTTCATTATAGTTAAAAGTATTAGTTACATAATTACACTCTAAATAATAATCTTTTTGACTATCAGTATAAAAATAGTTCGCAACTAATATACAAATGACAATTAGTGTAACAATGATATATATTATTTTTTGTTTCATATTATCACCTTATAGAAATTATATCATAAAGATTTGATTAATTTAATAGCATTATCGGTACTTTTATTATTTTTAAAACCAATATTGTAATAATTCAATAATGTCGATATATGTTCTTTATTCTCAACTAGTTTTTTTAGTTTGGCTTTAAATCTCGTTTGATCTTCTTTGTAACATAGGAATAAATTATAGGCAACCATAAAAGAATAAGTATATTTATAAGTTGTGTGAGTTGCAAATAACTTTATTAAATTTAAAGCAAATCTATCAATTGCTTGATTTTTGTATTGAGGATAATGAACAGATAATATTTCATAAGTATCTTTCAAGTCTTTGATTCTTGCAACATATATTGCGTTTTTTGATATATCATCTATTTTTCTTTCGTCAATAATATCTACTGCTATTAATTCGGATAATATAGCTAGAATATCTAAGGTATGAATATTTGAAAATATTGGAGTTTCATCATATAGAAAATGTGTTACTTCATGAGTAAATACTGGAATGCTCGTAGTTGTATCTAGACGGTCAAATAAAAATTTTTTATTTTGTGGATTATCTTCGTAAACTAGCGCGCCTTCATATACATTACTTTTTCCTCTAATAAGTATTCTATTGGACAAATCATCTATAAAATTTTGATTTACAACACTTCCAAATAAATATTCTATAATATACATTGAAGAGTCAAATACTGTCGATGGTGATGCATAGACATAATTGTCTTGAAGAGGAATTCTATCAAAAGTTTCTATTTCTTTTAGTAACATTTGATAATTTTCGTATGAAATAGAATCGGATATTTCATCATACGAATAACATAATTCACTATATTTCAAATATTCAAAAAATAATTTAGCATTTTGTAAATGCGACTGAAATAGTTCTATAATACCCCTCTTTTTGGTCAATTATTATAGCAAATATTAAGTAGATTCGCAAACTAATCAAATTATTGTTGCATAATTTTATTTTTTTTGTTAGAATTATTGTTGTCATGGCGGAATTGGTGAAGTGGTTAACACGGTAGATTGTGGCTCTATTATGCAAGGGTTCGACTCCCTTATTTCGCCCCATTGTGAAATCTGCTCGAACTTTTCGAGTTATGATAAATGACTAATTCAGAAATGGATTAGTTTTTTTGTTATTAAAAACTATCCTAACTTAAAAAGAAAGGATGGAAACAATGGTAAATATTATTAAAGAAGAACTTTCATTAGAAGAATCATTAAAAAAGAAAATTGAGTTTATATGTGATTTTACTAATACTAAACCAACTATTATTAATGGTAATATTAGAAAAGTTGATAGAACTAACTTAACTTATATTGAGCCACATAGAATAATAATTAATAATATAACATTTCTAGTATTTAATTATTCTAATGAAATATTTATTGAAAACTTATCTAATAAGATTAAATTATCAGAACTAGAAGATTATTTAAAAACAATCTAAATACTACTTATTCCCTAAACAGGGAATTGACAAATTAAGAAAAAGTGATATTATAAATAACCAATGAAAGAGGTATACTCTAGAAATGGAGGTACATCTATGAAATATAAACACAATTTATCGAAAATTTATAATATTGAATATTTTGAGGAGTCAGTAGTATTTAGACTTTATTAAATACTATTGGCTCCTCTTTTTTAGTAAAAGGAGTTGAAGTTTTATGGATAACGAAAAGAAAGTTGCAGGATTATATATCAGGGTTAGTACTGAAGATCAAGCTCGTGAAGGATTTAGTTTACCAGAACAAGAAAAGCGTTTAAGGGCTATGTGTGAGTATAAAGGTTATGAGATATATAAATTATACAAGGATGCTGGAATAAGTGCTAAAACTGGCAATTATAGGCCTGCATTTGAAGAATTATTACAAGATATAAGAGAAAAGAAATGTAATACTATTGTAGTGTTAAAATTAGATAGATTAACTCGTTCAGTATTTGACCTAGAAGGTATTATGAGATTTCTAGAAGAAAACAATGCATATCTAGATTGTGCTAATGAAGAGATTAATACAACAAATTCAAGTGGTAAATTAGTTGCTAGAATGCTTACTAGTGTTTCTCAAAATGAAATTGAAAGAACAAGTGAAAGAACTAAATTTGGTTTAGTTGGTGCAATAAAAGAAGGACATATTCCAGGTAAGAATCCACTAGGTTATAAGCGAGATGGTAAAAAACTAGTAATAGATCCATTAACTAAAGATATTGTTAAAAGAATATATGATTTATATTTTGAAGGTAAAAGTTATTCTAATATTGCTACTATATTTAATCAAGAAGAAGTATTAGGAAAAACAAATTGGAGAGATACAGGAATACTTCGTATTATTTCAAATGAAATATATAAAGGAGACTTTGTATCTGGAAAAACTTTTAATAAACCTGTTTATTATGAAAATGTAGTTGAACCTATTGTGTCAAGAGAACTATGGGAAAATTGCCAAGTTCAAAAAAAGAAAAATCAAAAAAGTTATATGAGAACACAAACTTATATATTTTTACAAAAACTTAAATGTCCTAAATGTGGAAGAATACTTGCTGGTGGTGCTTCACATAAATTAAAATCAGATAAATGGTATTTCTATTATAGGTGTGAAAATTGTAAAAATAATATTAAAGAAGAAGTTATTGAAAATTCAGTTAAAACTTTACTTGCTGATATATTAGAATATGATAATGTTGTTAATGAATTCTTTTTACCAGTATTAAAATCAAAACTAAATGATCCAAAAGTTGAATTAGAAAAAGAATTGAAAAGTTTAAATAATAAAAAAGAAAGAATTAGGAAAGCATATATTGATTCAGTATTTACTGAAGAAGAATATAAACAAGAGTCTAAAATAATAGATAGTCAAATGGATTTTATTAATTCTAAACTATTAGAAAACTCACAAGCAGAACAATTAAACTTTACTACAGAAGATATTTTATTAAAAAGAGATATGGACTTTATCAATAAAGTTAAACTACCAATATCTTATTATGCATTTAATGAAAACTGGGATTTACTTGATAGAGAAACTAAAGCTGATATAGTTATGCGATATATTGATGATATTGAATTAGAAATCAAACATAAAAAATATCATGTAAAGCAAATCAATTTTAGAAGTACTTTTTATAATGATTATGAAGATTTATATAAGAAAGGTTATATTGATAGGAAAAGACCTCTTACATACGATTTTAATGGTGTTTGTGTTGATACAAATATTAGATATAGTGAATACTTACCTATTAAAGATGTAATGCAACACTTATATAGATTAAATGAATATTATGAAGTTAATTTATATAAAGGAACTTATTATAAAGAAACTGAAAAATTAGATATAGGGCCACTTCAAAGAAGTGAAGTTCCTATTAGAGTATTCCCATTACAAAAAGATAATAATGGAAATGAAAATTGGTTATCTATGGGAATGCTTGCTACAAAGAATAATCCAAATGATATAAAGGTAAACATTAGAAATGTATTTGAAACAATACCTGATAATGTTACCGAAGAAGATTTTTAAAATGCGTGGCACGTTATGAAATTACAAAGTAATTTTGTAAGTGGCGATAGCAATTGAAAAATTAATACTTTATGAACTTTAACTATTACGAAGTTTTGGTTATTGTGAAATAAAGTATAAACGGTTTCTAAGGTGGTAAACCTTAGCTTCCATATCTTGTCTCTGACAAGATATATAGGAAGTTATGAATAATGACAAAGCCACTTTCGTGCCGTTTTCAATATTCATAATTTAGGGGGTGCAAAAAATATGGAATTATCTTATTCACTACATTTAGGTAATGATAAAAACAAATCTATTAAAGCAAGACAAGAAGCAAAGAATACTCCATCAGGTACTACATCAAAGAATAATAATGCTATTCAAAATGTTAAGCAATTAGGAAAAGTTAATCATCATAATTTAAGACAATATGATAATAATCAAGAACTAATAAAAACTATCAAAGGTTCAAATGATATTGTTAAAGATGTTAAAGAATTATATTTAGATTTATTTGATGAAGCAAGACTAGAATATAATAATAAGCAAACTAGAGATGATAGAAAGATAGATAACTATTTTAATAAGATTGCTAATGATACTAAACATGATCTTGCATGTGAAATTGTTATTGAACTTGGAAATATGGAATATTGGGATGAGAAAAGTTTAGAATATAAATATCAAATGACACAAGTATTTGAACAACAATTAGCAGATATACAAGAAATAGTTCCAGACTTTTATATAGCAAATGCGAATATTCACTTTGATGAACACTCTCCACATATGCATATAGTCGGAGTTCCAGTTAAGGAAAATTGTAAAACAGGTTTATCAAGACAAGTTGGAAAAACATCTATTTTTACAAAAGAATCATTAGTAGTTATTCAAGATAAAATGAGAGAAAGATGTATCAACGAATTTAATATTGCATATGGTTTAGATTCTAAACTTAAAGAAAAGGAAAAAGGTAAAAATAGAGATATTACTTCATATGAAAGAAAACTTTTTAATGAAAGAGTTAAAGGTCTTAAACAAGAAATATCTAATCTAGAAAATGAAGTATCTGATTTAGAAGATAATAAAGAATCTATTAATAAGCAAATAACAAAACTTAATAAAGATAAAGATGATATCAAAGATGAAATTGATAAAAAGAAAAAACTTAATAATAAAATTGTTATTAAATCTAAAAATCAGTTATTAGACGAAAATAAAAAGTTAAAAGAAGAAAATGAATATTTAAAGAATATTAACTATCAAACTGAAACTAGATACAACGATTTAAAAGAAAAAACTGATTATCTTATTTATCACTTAAATAAAATAATCAAAAAATTACCTGAATTTATCCAAGAATTAATTGATAGATTATTTAATTACAATAATATTAATCTTAATTTTTTTAAACAACAATATGATCCTGAAGTTATAAGAAAGAGAGAAAAATCATTTAAAGGTTTTAATTTATTTAATAAAAAGGAAATTGATAAAGCAACAAAGCACATTAATGATGAAATGAATGAGTATGCTGAAGAATTTTATGAAACCAAAAAATCAAAAGATGATGAACTAGAAAGATAATTAAAATAAAGAAAGTTGGTGATAAATATGCTTACTATAAATTGGAAACAAATATATGAATTTAATTTAAATGATAATAAACAATGGATTTTGATTCTTTATGATATATCACAAAATCATTATGTTGGAGTACCTGTTTATAATGAAGAAAAAGAAAATAGTATTCATTTAAAATCTATTAATAAATATGTGGTATTTGATGAAATAACTGATTATAATCGTTCCAATATTAAAAGATGTGTTTATATTAAAGGTAAACCTATTAAAATAACTAATAAAGAATTTGATGATATTTTATTAAAATCTAAAATTAGTTTTTTAAACTATGTCAAAGATAATACAAATAATGATCCGGATGGCATATCATATAATAAATGGTGTAAAGATAAATTAGAATTAATAAATAAAAATACTGATGATACTACTAATTTAAAAGTTGGAGCAATATATTGGGTAGATTTAGGTTATAATATTGGTAGTGAATTAAGAAAGTTAAGACCAGCAATATTATGGAGAAGTGCATCAAATAAAAAAATGTGGACTGCTATACCACTTACTTCAAAACATAAAGATGATAATTATTATTTTCATTATGATTTATTAGATGAAAAACTAGGAACTGCGAGATTAGAAAACTTAATTAACATAAGTTCTAATAGAATTAGAGAACCATATTATATAAATAATAAAATAGCAACTATTACTAAAAAAGATAATGATGCTATATTAAAAATAATAAAGAAGTATTATGCTTTTGAAGAAATAAAAGAAACAAATAGAACTATCAGAAAGCAAAATACTATTTATAATAAATCTAAAGAAAATCGTGAAAAAGTGTTGACTTAACCATTTAAAATGGTATAATTAAGGTACTTTAGATTGTTGCAGGTGTATTTATACACTTGGTAGAAGTTTTTCAAAAGGAAGAGTTTATCTCTTCCTTTTGCTTTATATATATTTATTCAATATAAAACTGACTATAAATTAGCCAGTTTTTTACTTCTATTGAACTACAAATTCGATAGCATTACCATCAGTCCAGAAATCTGCATTATACTCAACAGTTATCTTTTGAGCATTTTTAGGAACTTCATATAATACATAACCTACAGCTTTCTTTCCTTTTCCAAGTGTTGCTGATAAGTCTTTATATTTATCACTTCCATACATATATGAATCAACAGCTTCACCATCAGCATAGGCATTAAAACTCATACTACTAACATATAATTCATCATTCTCTTCATTAATATTTTCAACTTCAAATTTTAATGCAATGATTTTATTGCCATCTTTTGGTCCTAGATATTCGCTATAATCAGTGACATTAGTATTTACTTCAGTCATAGTTATTTTTTCATATTTGTTTTGGAAAGTTTCATTTACTTTAAATGAAGTTTTTCCATTTATATCTTTATAAGAATTTTTAGTATCTTCAACAGCATCATTTACTGCATTTGAACAACCATTAACACATCCAACGATACAACCAAATATAATTACAACTATAATTAAAGCTTTAGCCCAACCTGGCATTCCTAATTTTCCACCACATTTAGGACATCTCTTTGCACTTTTTGCAATTTCTTCTTGGCAATGTTTACATTTTTTAGTCTTCATATAAACCTTATCTCCTTTCAATTTTAATTATATCATAAAAACTTCACACAGACGACATATTTTTCAAAATCTTTATGAAATAATTTTACAAGAGAGGAAGTGAGGTACTTTGACTAGTAGATATTCTAAAGAACAATTATCATTAATTGTTAGAAAAAATATAAAGAAATATCGCTTAATGAGAAAGTACACACTTCAAGAACTTGCAGATTTAACTGGACTTACTCATGGTTATGTTAGAGATTTAGAATGCTTATCAATAGATAAAACACCATTATTAGAAACAATAGGAAAATTTGCTGATGCTTTAGAAATAGACATAAGACAATTATTTGATGATTCTAACTAAAAAATATGCTAATTATTTTTAATAGCATATTTTTTTTTTGAAAAAAATTTAAAAATTTTATAATTATATATATTATACATAATATATATAAATATAATTTAGCACTCTTAAAAAATAAGTGCTAAAAACTATTGACTTTATAGTTTTAAACTTATAAAATGGCAGTAGTTAGGAACTTTCTAGATGTGGGAGGAGTGATAAAATGAAAGAACTAAAACTAGATTTAGAATATTGTCATGGTATAAATAAATTAAAATATAATTTTGATTTAAATAATGATTATTTAATTTATGCACCAAATGGTTCAATGAAGACAAGTTTTTCAAAAACTATGAAAGAGTATAAAGAAGGAATTGATAGTTCTGATGTATATTTTCCTAAAAGAACAACGATTAGAAATATTATTATTGAAGATGATAGCCCATTAGATACTAATGGTTTGGTTGTGATCGATAGTGATGACTATGAAATAGCTAATGAAGAAATGACGTCATTGTTAGTCAATCCATCTTTAAAAAAAGAATATGATCAAGTATATTCTTCATTGGAAAAAAATTATAAGGATATAAATAAAAAAATAAAATCACTTTCAGGTGTTGAACTACAAACTGTCTTATTTGATTTAAAAATTTCTAATTTAAATGACATACAAACTGATTTATTAAATTCAGATGACGCCAATGAAAGTTTTAAAGATATTAAATATAATAAATTATTTACTGATGATAATTTAAAAATATTTGGGCAAAAAGATATTATTGAGACTGTTGATAATTATATTAAAATATGTAATGAAATAATTGAAAACAATGATATTTTTATAAAAGATGTTTTCGAATTATATAATTTAAAGACTATCATAAAAAGTTTATCTTCAAATAATTATTTTGAACCAGGACATTTATTAAAGTTTAAGAGTATTAAACAAAAAGAAAAATTCTATGATTATAATGAAAAAACAATCACGGATTTAATTGAAGATTTAGATAATCAATTAAGTATAGATAAAAATGTTAAAAAGGCAAATGAAGTTTTGACTGGAAAAATTAAATCTCAAGAGTTAAATACTTTTTTATCAAAAAATCAATGGATTATTCCTATGATTAAAGACTTAAATACATTAAAAAAAGAATACTGGCATTATGTATTAAGTACAAGTGATATTAAAAATGCAATTGAAAACTACATAAATAACTATAATTTAAATAGTAAAGTATTAAAAGAAATTATTGATAAAACTACTGATTTAGACAATTACAAAAAATGGAATAATGCCATAACTGAATTTAACGACAAATTTATAAATATGCCATTTGAATTAGAAGTTAATAATATAAGTGATATTATATTAAAAAATAGTGCATGCTCCTTGAACTATAAGTTTAAAGACAAATATGATGTTAATGAAAATGTAGATAAAAATTTATTAAAAGATAATTTAAGTAAAGGTGAAAGAAAAGCATTTAATATACTTAATCTTATATTTGAAATACAATATAGAAAAGAAAATAACATAGAAACAATATTTGTTTTAGATGATATAGCAGATTCGTTTGATTATAAAAACAAATATGCAATAATAGAATTATTGAAGGAGTTGAATAATAATAGTACATTCCATTTAGTAATTTTGACACATAATTTTGACTTCTACAGAGCATGTGCTAATAGATTACATGTAAAAAAATTATCAGTTATAAAAGAGAATGAAATTAATTTAATTGATTTTCATTTCACTAGAAATGTATTTACATCATTCAAAGATAGAATTAATGATTCTAAATACTTCATAGCATCTATTCCATTTACGAGAAATATAATAGAAATGACTAATGGAAATCAGGATAATGATTATTTACTTCTTACAAGTTGTTTGCATTATAAGAAAAATACAGAAACAATAACAACTTTACAAATAAATGATATATTTAAAACTCATATTAATACAAGTTCTAATCTTAAAGACTCTAAATTTATAGATTTACTATTTGACGTTACAGATAATATACGACAAGGAACTACTGAAATAGAATTACATAATAAATTAATTCTATCGATAGCTATAAGATTGTTATTTGAAAAGAAATTATTTAATAAATTTAATGATTGGAATGTAGTTAATGGTTTCACAAGCAATCAGACATATGAATTAATTGATTACTGTGTTAATAATAATTTACTTACATATGAAGAAAAAAGTATATCTGAAAAAGTAAGAATTATGGTATCAGAAAATATTCATGTTAATGCGTTTATGTATGAGCCGATAATTGATATGAGTGATGACGAATTAATAAATTTATATGAAATGATTAAAAAAATGTGAATTAATAAAAAAAGTATGCTATAATGTGTATAGAAATTAGTTGTTTATCAACTTTTACTTTAGGGTTTCAGATAACCTTTGTTATCGCCCCATTTTGAAATCTACTCGAACTTTTCGAGTATTGATAAAAAAAATAATCTAGAAATAGATTATTTTTTTGTTGTTAAAATATATAATTGTCATCTTTTATTTAATTCTATAGTCTTCCTATTCTTTCTCGCTTCAATCTCCCATTTTACGATTCCATAAATATTTAATAAAAGATATCCTAAAGATACAAGGAACATCATCATACTACTGACTCCACCATTAATTAATAAAACTGTCCATATACTTAAATCTATTATATTATTAAATATCCATATCCACCAACATTCTTTAAATCTTAGTATCATCAAGATATTCGCACATATATTTAAAATATTGGATGCGGAATCTAAAATAGCCAATTGTTGATTAGGAATCAAATCTAGTAGAAAAGCTAGTAGAAAACTTCCAACTACACATGAAGATACAACAATAATTGAATTTTTCAAAGTAAAATCACGAACAATCACATCGTTATTATTGTTTTTATTCTTCCCCCAATTAATAAAGCCAATAAATTGCATAGGCAAGAAAATTAATAAATAAAATGAAAATGCTCCAAATAAACCATTTTTAAAACCAACATAACTATATAGCAAACAATTTACTGTTCCAAAGATATAAGTAATTCTATTACCCTTACCTCCATAATAAGAATTAGCTAAAGCTGTAAATAGAATTATTCCACCAACTAGGATGTCATTAGATATTATTCCCGATGCAATAGATACTAAAGCACACAATGAAAGTACAAATATGTCTTTTTTTTCAATTTTTTCCATAAAAATCTCCATTATTGAAGAGCATTTGCTATTTCTTCATTTGCTTTTTCAACACATTTCATATAGACAATTTGTGTAACTTCGCAATCACTTTCTGAACGATGTGATATACTATCGATATTCAAATAATTCTTTAACGTTTCAAGTTTGTGATTTGGTGCGTCAGGAATATATTTCCTAGCTAACGATACTGTATCAATATATTCTATTTTTACTCTATTCAATTCCAAAGAAGAGCGTTTTATCGTACTTTCGAGAAATTTTATATCAAATAATATATTATGGCCTATTATTACTTGTCCATTTATAAATTCAATAATTTTAGCTAAATGTTCATCGATTGGCAAAGCATCTTCGACAGAATCATTGCTAATATGAGTGATGTTCGTAATAAACTCAGGAATTGGTACACTAGGTTTTACTAATGACGATAATTTATCTACTAGTTTATTATCAACATACTTTAAAAACGAATATTCTATTATTTCGTTACTATTAGGATCTAATCCTGTTGTCTCTGTGTCGAAAACAATATAATCTTTAGGATAATTCGAAGTGTGAATATTGTATCTAGAATACGAAAATTGCAAATTTAAGAGAAGAGAATTTATTCCTTTAGTTAATGAAATAAGTTCTTCATTCATCATCTTATATCGATAATTTACTTTATTATAATCAGGATTTGCACTTTCATATTCCTTTATTTCATTAATAAGTTTATCTCTTTCCAAAATCAATTCTTTAATAGTATTTTCATCAATATACATCTAATCAATCCTCTCAAATGTTTTTTCCCATTTATTATTTATAACCATTTATATCATAATACTCTAAGAATAATCTTGCTGATCTTTCATATGTATAATCAATACTTGAAACTTTAGAATTTAAGAAAAGTGAATCATAATTTTCAAATGGAGCAAGATAGTATTTTTCAATATCTTTCTTATATTTACTATCTTCTGTTATATCATTTTGCTGATATATAGATTTATATAATTTATCATTCTTTAATGACTCTTTTATTTTATTATAACTTTTCTTATTTATTTCCTTTAGGAAAAGGAAATGCTTATCGTTATTCTCATCGATAGAATTAATTATATCTTGAACTGTAACTTCTTTATCATCTATCGTTAGTTTACCTCCATCACTTGTAAGTATGTTTAGAGAACTTTCTAATTCTTTTTCATAGCCAATATAGTTTTTCAAATAATATGATGATACATATAGATTCTTTGAGCCATTTATATATTCTCCATTATTCTTCGTATATAAATTGCATAATTCATTATAATTAGATGTTAGACACTTAGAAACTATCTCATCTTCCGTATCATTAGATATTTCTTTTTCTATTTCATAGAGTGCATAATTTACTCTCGAGAAAGCCTCTAGATATCCTGCATAATTTGATACGATATTATCACTTTTAATTCCGGCTAAACTCGAGACAAATACTGTTTCATTTTCTCTTATTATACCCTTAGTATGAGTATACTCATGAGCTATTGTATTCATAATTATTACAGGTTCTTTACTATAGTCAAAATAAGTACTATAAAAATGAGTCAAACCATAAGTAGATGAGCCAACTATACCTTTTAATGTATCATTTAAATCTGCACTTTTGTTAGGATATAATCCCTTTAGTAATGTGATTTCATTATCGATATTATGTAAATCTTTTATTACTTGCTTATTGATGTCTCCATCGAAATTGACACTTCCGTTTTCTCTTTTCTGTAATTTCCCATACTCAAGCACTTTATTTTTTAAATATTCATTTAATTCAATTAAATCTTCTTTAGTATATGTCTTATTTTTAGTGCTTTCAAAAAGAATATTATCTATATTTGGCAAATGCAAATAATAACAGTTGATTATTAAGTAGGAAAATATTACTAAAATATAAATAATATTTATTTTTTCTATTCGATTATATATTTTATTTCTATATTCAATACTCAATCTTAAACTAACGATAACTGATTCAATAATTGCTAAGATAAAGAATACAAGTAAAATTAGAATTAAAAATATATAGGAACCATAATCAACAAAACTCGATAGATAAAAGATAATTCCATTTACACTATTTGTTATATGATTAATATGAAAAAGTGCATAATCTTCGTTAAAATACATAAATACATTATTTATTAACATAAGTAATAGCATGACAATTGAAAAAATTAAAACTACCTTAGTACTCTTATTTAGTTTTTTTACCTTTTTCATCTCTGCTTTTTGCTGTTCACGCTTCAATTTTTTTTCTTCTTTAGTCATTTTGCTCATTTGTATCTCCTCTATATTCTTTTAAAATTGATTCAGCTACTTTTAATCCATCAATGGCACTCGACGTTATTCCACCAGCATATCCCGCTCCTTCACCAGCCGGATATAATCCACCTATTGATGATTCTAAATTTGCATTCCTATCAATGCGAATTGGCGATGATGTACGAGTTTCGACAGCCGCTAAAATCGCATCTTCATATTTAAAATTCTTAATGCGTTTATCAAAAGTTTCAATTCCCTTTTTTATCGAATCGGTTATGACCGGATCAAATAAATTATTCAAATTGGCAAATTGATACTTACCTTGAATCTTTAAATCATCTTTTTCTGTGATAGTTAATTCATTATTAAAAAAATCCTTTAAAGTTTGAACTGGTATTAAACCATTACCTAATTTATACGCTTTATCTTCTAGTTTTCTCTGATAATTAAGTCCACTTAAGACATCATTACCATAATCACTTTCCGACACTGTAACAACAATTGCCGAGTTAGCATATCCACTATCTCTTTTATGATAACTCATACCATTTACACATATGCGTTCTTTTTCACTTGATGCATTAATAATATATCCTCCCGGACACATGCAGAAAGTATAAACTCCGCGATTGCCAATTGGTTGAGTCAATTTGTAAGTAGCTGGTGATAGAACATCACAGTATTTTTCTCCATTTTGAGAAACATCTATTAATCCTTGAGGATGCATAATTCTAACTCCCACAGCAAATCTTTTTGATTCCATTGGAATTTCTCTTTTACATAGCATTTCAAAAGTATCACGCGCTGAATTACCTATAGCTAAAATTAAAATATTGGTTTTTATTACTTCGCTATTATTGACTTCTATTCCCAATACTTTACCATCGCGAATTATTACATCAGTCATTTTAGTATTAAATAAGAATTTACCACCTAAGTATTCAATTTTTTTCCTCAAGTTTTTAATTACAACCCTCAATACATCGGTTCCAATATGTGGTTTATAACTATATAAAATATCAGCATCCGCTCCGCATTCAACGAATGTTTCAAATACCTTTCGACATCTATTCTCCGTATCTTTAATAAGTGTGTTTAATTTGCCGTCAGAGAAGGTTCCTGCCCCACCTTCACCAAATTGAACATTCGATTCTTCATCAAGTTTATTTTCATCAATTAATTTCTCAATATCTTTTACTCTTTCATCTACTTTTTTACCGCGTTCAATAATGATTGGCTTTATGCCATGCTCTAGTAAGTTTAAAGCTGCAAATAACCCCGAAGGGCCTGAACCAACAATAATTGGTGGATACTCTAAAACTTTTGTTCCTGTACACTCGATTGTATATTCTTTGCTAGGAGAAGTCAAAATATCATTATTATTCTTAAAACTATTTAATATTTGCTTTTCATTATCAATATTTACATCTACTTCATATACATAATAAATTTCATCTTTTTTTCTAGCATCAATTGATTGTTTAACAACATCTATTTTTTTTATTCTTTGTTCATCAATATGAAGTTTTAATGCTAGAGATTTCTTTAGCGCTTCGCTTGTATCATTCATTACAGGAACTTTAACTTGTCTTACTCTCAACATAAATGACACCCCACAATAAATCCACTAATAAATGCAAAGGCAATATTATAACCTCCACATATACCAGCAACATCTAATGCTTCTCCAATAATATATAAGTTAGATACTATATTTGATTCAAAATTATTCGGATTAATATTTGTAAGTTTTAATCCTCCAATGCTTACCTGACTAGAATCTAAGTCACCTACTTCCAATGCTCTATATTTATTATTTGTAAGTACTGAGATTAAATTATTTTTTTCTTCTTCAGTTAAACTATTGTACAATTTATCTTTATTTAAACTTATATAATCCAACAAATAAAACATTAAACGATAGTCAATTAAACTTTCCAATAAACTTTCAATACTTGGATTATTTAGTTGTTCTGAGCGATTTTTTAAGAATTCATCTACATTGTCAATGTTATTTAAATAATTAATTGCTATATCAATATTATTCCCTTTATTCAAATAATAGGACACATAAGCACTAGCATTAAAAGATACAATTCCACTTATGCCATCACTTTTAAATAATACTTCTCCACTATCTTCAAACAGTTCTTCATTATTTACTAATACTTTTATACTAGCTCTACTTCTAATGTTCTCAATACTTTTAAAATTACAACCTAAAGTAATGCGATTTAGCGAAGGAATAAAGGGTATAACTTCGTGCCCCATACTTTTAAGTATATTCATAATGCTTCCATCACTTCCTGTTTTTTTCATGGAAGACCCCCCCGATGCAATAATAACAGCATCAGAAGTAATTGTCTCATTATCACTGCTAACGATAGTAAATACTCCATTTTCCTTTTTTATATCGATTACTTTAAAATTATATTTTATCTCAACATTGCTAGACTCTAATTTCCTTTTTAAAATCGATAATACACTATGGGAATTTTCAGAATATGGATAATATAAATCTCCTTTGATTGTTGGATATAAACCCAAACTATCTAAAAACTTAAAAGTATTATCTATATTATCTCTTGTAAGAATAGAAGATAAAATAAAACCATCATCAGTTATATATTTAGAAGGAACAATATTTCTATTCCAATAATTACACTTTCCGTTTCCACTCAATAACAATTTTTTGCCCAATGAGTTATTACTATCAACTAATACCACTTCATTGTTTAAAGCAAGTCTTATAGCTGCTATCATTCCACTAGGACCTGATCCAACAACAATAACCTTCATTCTATCACCTACTAACACCATATTAACTTATAAAAGTTTAATTTATCTAAATTAATTATAACGCATTTTATAAAACTTATATAGTAATTTTCTTTTCAATATATATATTAACAAAAATTTTTTATTTTACTTCAAAAAAAAGAAAAAACATTATTTTTCTTTAAAACTATCTAAGAATGTATATGATTCGGAATCTTTATGATATCCAAGTACACAGTTCAGATTAATATTTCCCATCGATTTAAATATATTATTATCAATTTCTTCATAAGTTTTCCTTAACTCTTTGATTAACTCTTTAATTTCTTTTCTCTTACTTTCTATTTCATGTTTATCATTCATTTCAGTAAATCTACAAGCACAGTTTAGAAATCTTAAATCATTATATTTAACCCACTTTAGTATATCTTCTTCCTTTACTAAATACATTGGTCTAATTAATTCTAATCCCTCATAATTATCGCTTTTTACTTTTGGAAGCATTGTCTTCACTTCAGCTCCATAGAACATTGATAAAAGTGTTGTTTCAATGACATCATCAAAATGATGTCCTAATACAATTTTATTACATCCAATCTCTTTAGCATGGTTATAAAGGTATCCCCTACGCATTCTAGCACATAAATAACATGGGCTTTTAAAATCTGTATTATTAACTACCTCAAATATATTACTTTCAAATATTTCGATATCGATATTAAGTATCTTTGCATTTTCAATAATCATATTTCTATTACTCTTCAAATATCCTGGATCCATAACTACATATTTAGCATCAAATTTAACTTTACCATGAACTCTTAGTTCTTCGATACACTTTGCTAAAAGGAAAGAGTCCTTTCCTCCACTTATACAAACCATTAGAGAATCTCCCTCATTTATTAGTTCATAATCGGATACGGCACGACAAAATGGTGCCCATATAGTCTTACGATATTTAGTAATTATACTTCTCTCAATCTCTTTATATCTTTCCATAGTATTACCTCGACATAAAAATAATACCATTAAATAATAATTTAAACAAGAAAAAAGAATAGTATAATACTATTCAAAATAGTTCTTTTTATTAAATCCTGAAGTCATAAATCGCCAAGCAGCTCTTCTATTTGAAAGAAATACAAATTTTGGATATTTCTTTTTATTTTTTATGATCTTACTAACCATAAATTTTGCAATTGTTTCGGGATAATCGCCTAAAATATTGTATATTTTCTTTGTCTTATCATCTAAGATTATCTTTTTCCCATCACCTAGAGATGTACTTATAAAGTTAGTTATCATTATTCCAGGCGTAATCTTTCCTATTGTTATATTGATATTTTTTTCTTTTGTTTCATGAATTAGAGCATCAGTAAAATATGTTACAGCTCTTTTAGACATACCATAAATTGATAAACCAGTAATTGTTGCATCATTTGAGCCATGACCTTCGACATTATATATTGCTCCGTATCCTTGTTTATTCATTTGATTAATAACTAGTCTCGTTGAATTAACTACAGCTTTTATATCGATGTCGATAAGTCTATTAATTACCTCTTCATCAAGTTCCCAAATAGGCTTATTTGGTTGGTTAACTCCCGCATTATTTATCCAAATATCGATACCGCCAAATTCTAAAACTGTCTCTTGAATTACAACATCGATGTCACTTGATTTTGTAACATCGACATTAAAAGAAAGTATTTCACCACCACTTTCAATCATAGCAAGTTTATTTACTGCTTTATCCAGTTCATTTTCATTGATATCAGTTACAACAACATTAAAGTTATTCTTATAAAATAACTCTATCATAGCGTATCCAAAACCTCGAGCCGAACCAGTTATAACTACTGTCTTCATATTATCACCTATCTAAATTATAACATAAGATGCTCAATTAGAGTATGAATACCAATAATTATTAAAATAATACCACCAATTAATTTTGAAGAAGATGCATGATGAATGCCAATGAAATTGCCAATAAAAGATGCAATTAGACAAAGTAAAAAAGTTATAATTGCAATCATTATACAAGATAATAATACTGGCAATCCCATTACACCAATAGTTGTTCCAACAGCAAAAGCATCTATTGATGTTGCTATTCCCAAAATAAAAATTGTTTTAAAATCGTATTTTGTATTATCCTCCTTTTTATCGCGTTCTTTTATCATATTTATACCAATTATAGTTAGTAAAAAAAATGCAATAAAATGATCTACTGCACTTACATATTTACTGAAATTCATTGATAAAAGATAACCTAAAAATGGCATAATTCCTTGAAAAACGCCAAATATAGCACTACACATAAATGCTATTTTTACTGATCTATTACTTTCCAAACTAGCTACAATACTTGCAGCAAAGGCATCAGCTGAAAGTCCATAACCTATAAGTATTATTTTTAATATATTCATATTTTCTCCTTATTTAATAATATGTATACAATAAAAAAAGATACTATAGTATCTTTAATCTATATTGATAAGTTCGTATTCTCTAGTACCAAATCTAAGAGAGTTCGCATCGTCAATTACTTTCGTCCCATGTCTTGACTCAATTCTTTCAACTAAGTGATCTCTTCCAGGATCGCACGAATTATATACTAAATCGATGCAGGCTTGATCAAGGGCAATTGGATCTAATGATGCAAGAATTCCAATATCTTTCATACATGGGTCTTCTGCAACTTTACAACAATCACAATCGACACTTAAATTACACATAATATTTATATAGGCTATTCTATTTTCAAAATATTTATGAACACTTGATGCAGCATCGGCCATAGCACTTATAAATTTCAATTGATCAGTCTCGAACATATCTTCATAAGATCCATTTTCTTTTCCTGCACAATGAATATAACGTTTTCCTTTAGATGATGCAAATCCGATAGATAATTGTTTTAAAGCCCCGCCAAAACCGCCCATCGGATGTCCTTTAAAATGTGACAAAACTAAAATAGAATCATAGTCTTTTAATTTTGAACCTACATAGTTTTTCGTAATTACTTTCCCATTTGGGACAGATATTTCCATATCAGAATCACTATCTAAAATATCAACATTGAAGTATTTGTTCCAATCGTGATTAGACATCAAATTTAAGTGCTTTTCAGTTGTATCTCTTGCTCCATCATACGCAGTATTACATTCGACTACTGTACCACCTACATAATCAATTATTGGCTTTAGGAAAAGTGGGCGCAAATAGTTTTGATTACCTTCTTCTCCAGAATGAACCTTAACTGCTACTCTACCATTCAAACTTATATTTAATTTTTTATAAAGTTCAATAACATTATCTTCGGTAATTCTACTACTAAAATAAACTTTAGGTTTTTCCATATAATACACTCCTATTCTCTAATCTTATTATATCAAGCAATTATTCTTTAATACAATTATTATTTTATCTATTTTTCTACAATAAAAAAATCAATAATTATTTATATTGATTTATTCGGATATTGTAATTTTTTTAAATCTTTTTCAACATTAATGGACGGATCATTAAATATTATTTCTTTTGTATTATAATCATCAATTTCTCTTGATGAAACCCAACCATAAGAATCTATTATCTTACTGAATTCTTCTAACCTAAATTCAGGTATCGTTACTAATGGTTTTTCAGTATCTAAATAAGTAAAGGCATCTTCTAACAAAGCATGAGCAAATCCCCTTTTTCGATATTCTTCATTGATCATAAAAGTACACATTTTCTTTTCTTCATCAGTACTTTTTAGTATTGTTAGCCCAACAATTGTGAACGCATCAAGGTAAAACATTATCTCACCAGTACCATTTAATACTCTAGGCAAACTCTTACCATAAAACCATTTATAGTATTCTGGATATTGAGAATGATTATAATCAGTAATCTCATATATTTGATTTGCTGCTCGACTAAAATTTTTTCTCTCTAAATTACTTAAATTATATTTTTCCATAGTGATCCCCCTTACAGTTATTATAACTTATCTAAGTAGTATTGAATAGTTTTTTCAATCCAATAACTATATTTAGTGTCTTCTCTCTCAAGTAATTTAAACTCCTTATACAAATCAATAGCATCACTCGGATCATGCCAAATATCGACAAATACATAATCATACTTTATTTTCTTTTTTGCATATTCTATCGCATCAATACAGATTATATTGATCTTATCTCGACATGCAAATTGAGGTAAAATATTATTTTCAAATAATTCAATGACCGATTTATCTTTTTCAATAATAGTTATACTTTTAACATTTTCTTTTAAAGATACCATGTATGCATAATACCCTATTCCAAGTCCATATGTTAAGACATTCCCAAAAGATTCTTTAATAGGGGTATCCATTGTATTTATCTCATTAGGTGTTATTAACATCCAAATGCGATTATTCTCGTAAATAGCTGGATAATTATAATTAGATGCAAAAAAACCAATTTGAGGAATGACACATTTATCCCTTACTTCTAGATCATTATAGACAAATAATTCATAAGGTTTATAACTCATATTCTCAATTTTCCAATTTTTATATTTAATATTATCTAACTTAATATTCCTAAGAAATAAATTGCTATTATAATCTTCAATATTTAACTCTTTAAATATATACTTAAAATATTTATCCATAACCTCTCGATTATCATCTAATTTAAATAGTGCAGAAATAATAATTCTTACTGTCTCTTCATTTGAAAGAATACCCTCAGAATTAACTTCTCTAATTAAAGATTCATCTATATAGTCAGGATAATCATTTAATAAAATACTAAAACACTTTAAAATAGTCTCATTCATAAAAATCACTGATTATAGTATACCATGTATAAAAAGAAATAATATACATAAAATATAATAAGTGATGTTTATGAAAGTTTTAAAGAATATTGGTTTATTATTTACTCCACTAATTGGAGGTTCATTAGTTGGATTTATAATAAAAAATCATATAGATTATAATATTTTAATTAAACCTTCTCTTTCCCCTCCATCTATTATATTTCCAATAGCATGGAGTTCAATATATCTACTTTTAGGTATTTCATACTATTTAATTAAAAAAGATGAAATACGCACAAATAATAGACTAAAAGTACTATATTATACTCAATTAATAGTTAACTACTTATGGTCAATAATATTCTTTATCTTTAAATTCCGATTATTAGCTTCCGCATGGATAATAATACTTGATATTTTAGTTTTTCTAATGATTAAAGAAATGAGACATGAAAAAAGAGTTTCCGCATATTTAAATATTCCTTATTTAATATGGATCCTCTTTGCTACATATTTAACTATTGGTATTTATTTGCTTAACTAAATTATAATATTCTGAGAATGTTATGTTGTAAGGAATATCTTTAACTTCATATATATGAATTAATGATCTATCCAATCCTTCTATCTTATACATCTTAGGATATTTTTTTATTGCCTCATCAAATAATTTATCAAGTGAAGAAAACTTGTTTGTTCCATTTATTATCCAACTAGATTCTACCCAATAAAATGTGCCATTATCTTCTACTACACATATAGTGTGTTTGGCAAATTTATCTGGTGTATCATAATCTATCATATAAACTTTAGAATCAATTCCATTGTTTCCTAAATAGTACTTGCAAAGGTTAGCTTTTTCAAAACAAGTTCCAACTTTATATTTTAAGGTATCTTCTATGCTCATATATAAATAGTTATCTAGAAAATATTGTAGTTTAGAATGAGTATGAATTACTTTATATTTATCAACCCATCCATATTTTATATTTTTCATTTTATCAAGAACTTCGATTATTTTATTATCCATATTATTCACCAACTAAATTATAACATAAAAAAATAAGAGATTGCTCTCTTATTTAGTTAACTCTTCACAAATTAAATTAGTAAGTTCTGTTGGATTTTCAACTGATAACCCTTCAATTAATCTTGATGATTCATATAGAATCTTAGAAACTCGTTTCAATTCTTCTTTATCATTTTTATAAAGGTTATCTAGTTTTTCTGCTATCTTGTGATTGGCATTTATTTCAAGTACTTTCTTAGCACTTATATGTTCATCAGTTGGCATAGCATTAATTACTTTTTCCATTTCAATTGTTACATCACCCGTACTTACTAAACATACTGGATGATTTTTAAGTCTATTAGTAAATTTAACTGATTCAATTCCATCGATTGATGAAGCAATAAAATCTAACATATCTTTACTGTCTTTATTCTTTTCTTCAATTTGTTTCTTTTCTTCTTCGTCAGATAAATCAACATTTTCTTTAGCTATATTAACTAATTTCTTTGAATCATATTCCCCAATTGTTTGAAGAACGAATTCATCCATATAATCTGTACAATATAGAATTTCATAATTTTTTTCTTTGATGCTTTCAACTACAGGCAACATATCTATTTTATCTATTGATTCGCCACAACAATAGTAGATTGCTTCTTGTCCTTTTTTCATTCCATCGACATATTCTTTTAGAGTAATAGATTTATCCTTTAATGAAGTCTTGAATACTAATAAATCTTTTAATTTATCTTTATTCATACCAAATTGATCATAGATACCAAATTTAATATTTGCTCCAAATGATTCAAAGAACTTATTATAGTCTTCTCTCTTTTCATTTTGTAAGTCAGTTAATTCTTTTATTATTTTTGTCTCAAGTGACTTCGCAATAGTAGTAAGAGTTTTATCTTGTTGTAACATTTCACGGCTTATGTTAAGTGATAGATCAGGTGAATCAACAACTCCTTTTACAAAACTGAAATAGTCTGGTAAAAGTTCAGCACACTTCTCCATTATTAGTACGCCATTAGAATAAAGTTGTAACCCTTTTTCATAACTCTTAGTATAGAAATCATATGGAGCATGTGATGGAATAAATAAAAGTGAATTATAACTTACTAGTCCTTCAGCTGATGTATGAATTTTTGCTATTGGAGCTTCATAATCAAAGAATTTATCAGAATAGAAAGTATTGTATTCATCATCAGTTATCTTTGATTTATTTCTCTTCCATAGAGGCACCATATCATTTAGAGTTTCTATAACCTCTTTCTCTTCAGACTCTTTAGTTTCTTCATTATATTCAGATTTATGCATCTTCATCTTAATTGGATAGGTTATATAATTAGAGTATTTTTTAATAAGTGAAGAAATTGTATGTTCATGAAGAAATTCACTATAGTTATTATCTTCATCATCTTCTTTAATAAATAAAGTTATTTCTGTTCCGTATGTATCTTTTTCACATCTTTTTATTGTATAACCATCTATTCCGCTTGATTCCCATACATTAGCATCACTCTCTCCATAAGCTAAAGATACAACTTTGATTTTTGATGCTACCATAAATGCTGAATAGAATCCAACACCAAATTGACCAATTATATCAATATTCTTTTTATGTTCATTTTCTTCCTTGAATACACTTGATCCACTTTTAGCTATTGTTCCTAAATTATTTTCAAGTTCTTCGGCAGTCATACCAATACCATTATCACTAATTGTAATAGTACGAGCTTCTTCATCTACTGATACATTAATTTGAAAATCTTTCTTATTTACTTTTACATTTTCATCAGTAAGCGATTTATAATGCAATTTATCTATTGCATCACTAGCATTAGATATTAATTCTCTTAAGAATATTTCTTTATTCGTATAAATGGAATTAATCATTAAATCCATTAATTTTTTTGACTCGGCTTTAAATTGTTTTTTAGCCATTTTACCATCTCCTAATAGTAGTTATACCACTTATAATTAGCACTGTCAAGTAGTAAGTGCTAATTATATATTATAAAAAAAGTATAACCTACTCATCGATTATACTCTTTAAATTTTTAATAAAGTTTTCTGTATTACTTACATACTTCTTAGGTTTAAATGACTTACTCTTTTTTATAAGTTCATCTATATCATCGCCATCATTAAATTCTAATATATATCCTTCTTCAGCAAATACACTTACTAGTTCTTTTTGATGATCATTGATATGTTCTCCATATTTTTCTAATCTTGCACAAGCAATTACTTTCTTGCCCTTTTGAAGTGGCATAATAATACTTCCCGTACCTCCATGCGTTATGATTAAGTCGGCATCATCAATATACTTTTCCATCTCTTTATAGTCGATAAATCTGAATATTTCCATTTTCTTACTTTGATAATCTGAAGATCCTCCAGCTTGAACAATTATCTTATCCTTAATATTAGAATTTTCCAAAGCATCGAGAAGTCTATAGAATTTCTGATCTTGTGTTCCAAGTGTTACTAGTATCATTAATATATACCTCCAAAATATTTGGCTTTAGGGTAATACTTTAACATTGATTCCCATTGAACAATAAATGTTGTAGCAACCGGATATGCGAGTTTCCCAGAAAAATTCTTTCCATTTCGCTTGGCAAAAGATTCGATAAATATTACCTTTTTACCAAATATACGACCTAAATAACAAAGAGGTATTGCCGTATTGGCTCCCGTAGTTACAATAACATCAGGCCAAAAACTAAAGAATGTATAAACGCTGTGAAAACCATTTACAACATTGACAAAGAAATATTTTAAGAAATTCTTTTTATTACAATACATATAATATCTAGTATTATACTTATCTTTAAGACCTATTGAAACTTCAGATTTCTCGGTAATAAGCAAATAATTGTAATCATTAAATATTGATTTTAATTGTAACATTTGCGTTAAATGTCCACCAATAGATGATACAAATATTACTTTTTTCTTTTTGCCTTTTTTATTTTTCATTTTATTTTCCTTTTTTATTTTCAAGTAAATTTTCAGATACTATATATCTTGGACGTGCTTTAGTTTCATTATACATCTTGCCAACATATTCGCCAACTACACCTAAACTTAACATTTGAAGTCCACCAATAAACCAAATTGAAATATTTAAGAATGTCCATCCATCGACTGTATTTCCAATTATTTTTTGAACTAGCGAATATATCATTATTAAAACACTTATAAATAGTATGATGAATCCTAAAATACAAATAAATCTAAGTGGTTTAACGGAAAATGACGTAATGCCATCCCAAGCAAAATTTAACATTTTCTTTAATGGATATTTAGATTCCCCAGCAAATCTCTCTGCTCTTTCATAATATACTTTATCAGATTTATATCCAATTAGAGGGAACATTCCTCTTAAGAATAGATTAACTTCTTTAAAATCGGCAAAGTTATCTAAAACTCTTCTACTAGTTAATCGATAATCAGCATGATTAAATACAATATCTACGCCCATAAGTGACATAAATTTGTAAAATCCCTCAGCAGTAAATTTTTTAAAGAAAGTATCTTTCTTTCTACTTGAACGAACACCATAGACAATATCGCATCCGTCATTATATTTCTCTAACATTTCATCAATTGCATTAATATCATCCTGTAAATCAGCATCCATACTAATTACAACATCGGCATAATTCTTGGCTGTTAACAACCCTGCAACAAGCGCATTTTGATGGCCTCTATTTCGAGATAGAGTAATTCCTGTAAAATGTTCTTCAGCATCACTTATTTCTTTGATAAGTTCCCATGTCTTATCTTTTGATCCGTCATTTACATACATAACGCGTGAATTATTAGAAATCACTTCATCCTTTATTAATTTATTTAATTTTTCTTTCAATCTTTTAGTTGTCTCATGTATTACCTCTTCTTCATTATAACAAGGTATAACAATAAATAATGTATTATTTTTTTTCATATTTTCACTCCACTATATAAATTATAACATGTATAAAGTTAAATATAAAGATTACTTATAAATATATTATTCTATATTCCAAACTCTTTTAAGAAATTCAATTCTTTCATTCATTTTTTGTTGATTTGATGAATTCAAATTAAATTCTTTTTTTATTATACTATGTATTTTTTTAATTTCTTCAAGATGTTTTGCTTTTTTTGTTACACTACTAACATTTGTATTATGCACACGATAATAGTTTAATGGTTTATTTATATATAATATTTTACCATTTTTAATTACATTTATGTAAAACAACCAATCGCCAGCTTGTTTAAAATCTCCAGATTCTTTTAGATAATCACTATAATTTCCTTTTTTTATAATACAACTAGATACATTTGCTATAGTACAATTCAAATAAGCATAGTTTTTAATTTCATCTAATCCATCATTTACAAAATCCTTGTTCCAATGACCAGATTTTTGAATATCTATTTCTGGTTTTATTGACTTATTTATTTTTATTCCATCACTATTAATAAATGATGTATCCACATAACCTAAAACTATATCTTGATCATTATCTATTTTTTTCATTAAAGATGAGATTATATTATTCTTGCAGTAATCATCTGCTTCTGCTATCCAAACATAATTGCCTTTTGCAAGTTCAAATCCTTTTTCCCATTGTTTAAATGTTGAACCACTATTTTCTTTATTATACACTTTGCGTATATTTACATACTCTTTTAAATTTTCAATTATATCATCTATTAGCTTTCGCGAATTATCTTTTGAATTATCATCTAAAATAATAAGTTCATATATTCTATAATCTTGATAAAGAATACTATAGATTCTTTCCAATAAATATTTTTCATAATTATAATTTGGAACTATAACAGAAATTTTATTCTTTCGAGTGTTCATGCATTGTTGCTTTCTTGCCATAGTTACTAAATCTGCCATAGTTACTTTTTTATTTATTACACTAAATCTTTTGATAAAAAAATTATTATGTTTGATTGAACGACATATATTATATAAACTCATTATTAAGCTAGTTAACATAGAAAAACCATTATTATTCAGATTGAATATTAATTTGTAGAATAAAGAAGCCTTCTTTCCTTTACTTGCAATAAATTTTTTTATGTAAAGATTATCTTTTAAATTATATTTTTTTGATTCTTTTCTAAATATTCTTAGAAATTTCGTTCTTCTAAAAAAATTTTTTTCTTTTGGGAAAACATATATATAGAATAAAAATAGTTGCTGAAAAATGACAGCTTCCATAATATCATTGAATTCCTCTATATGTTTAATTCTATTTTCTAATATTTCTATTGATTTAAAAATATCAAATCTTTTATAAGATAGTCTCGTATTTTGAATTGAACTAGATCTTTGAATATAATTATATTTAGTATTCTGCGTGTATGAGATTTTTTTAGCCTCTAATATTATAGCAATAATAGATGGTATATCTTCGTTCATAATAGATTCTGCAAAAGGATACTTTAGTAACAATTCTCTTTTTATTATTTTATTACAAGGTGAAGAAGCAAATCCTGTATTTACGAGATTTAATTTAGTTATTTTACCATCACAACCATACTTTATTTGAGACGTATTTTCTTCTTCAAAAATCATATTAATATCACAAACAACTAAATCTAAGTTTTCTTCATAGATTTTATTTAACATGACATCATAAAAATCATTATCCAAATAATCGTCAGCATCGACAAGAGAAATATAATTATACTTTGCTATGTTTACTGCTTTATTTCGACTTGCTCCTGCTCCAATATTTTCTTCATTATTAATAAATACTAGATTTAAGTCTTTCTCTCTAAGTCTATTTTCTATTGTTTTTTTTGTATTATCGGTTGAAGCATCATTAACAACAATAATTTCATAAGTAGTATTAGTTAATTGATTTTTTAAAGAATCCAAGCAGCGATTTATATACTTTTCAACATTATAGCAAGGAATAATTATACTTACTTCTTTCTTATAATCTTTCATAATGTTACCTCTTTTATTAATATAACTATTTATTGTTTTTTATAATTTTTATTTCATTTAAATATAATTCATAATCTTGTTTTTTCTTCTTAGCAATTACACCAAGTATAATACCAGTTATCCATAACAAAATCGAAATTGTAAGCGAAAAACAACTTACTATTAAACTAGGAAATCTTCTTACTAATCCTGTTTTAAAATAACCTACTACTGGCGATACTCCCAAAATAAGTCCTATAACTAGAAATAAAACGGCAAATAAATTAAAGAATAATTCAGGTCTATATTCTTTAAACAATGTGCCTATAGTTTTTAGAACTTTAAATCCATCTAAATATGTATTCAATTTAGATTTCGAACCTTCTGGTCTATCTCTATAGTTTACAGGAACTTCAATGACTTTAAAATTTTTATCAACAGCATGAATTGTCATTTCTGTTTCAATCTCAAAACCTTTTGATAATACAGGGAAACTTTTAACAAAGTCATAGGAAAATGCTCTATATCCTGTCAATATGTCCTTAACATTGTTTTTAAATATAACATTAATTAATTTGCGAACTAATACATTACCAAAATTATGGAATAATCTTTTGTTTTCTTGAAAATATGTCGATGACAGTCTATCTCCTATAACCATATCTGCTCTACCATTTAATACCAGTTCACACATTTCTGAAGCATTTTCAGCTGGGTATGTATCATCTCCATCAATCATCAAATAACAATCAGCATCAATATCTCTAAACATTGATCTAATAACATTACCTTTTCCTTGTCGGTATTCGTAACATACAATAGCTCCTGCTTTTCTAGCTACATCATCAGTGTGATCTGTAGAGTTATTGTCATACACGTAGATTTTCGCGTTTGGCAAGGCTTTCTTGTAATCCTTTACTACCTTTTCTATTGTTATCGACTCATTATAGCAAGGTATTAAGACAGCTATATCATCGTTTTTTTTCATAGTACTTCCTCTTTTCTTTTACTAGATCTTTTTTACTTTTTCTTGTTTTAGGTGTTATAACAAACATTTCTAAGATTATTTTTATTATTATAGGCATACAACAGTATAGTGAAAAAGTATATCTAGGTTGATACGAAACTGGAGATGCCAACATTATAGTTAACCAAACTATGAATGGAATACATAGAACAATGAAACTATTCTTTTGCTTTTTATATATGCTTAACCCTAAAGCAAAAATTAATATATAAAAACATAATGAATCATTTATTAACCACTTGAAAACTGGTGTGCCATAAAAATAATTAAAATATTTTTCTATATTTAACTTGTCAAAAGATTCTCTACTTTCCAAGCCATATTCATTTTCTGCTATAGCCCATCTATGCGTTATATATCCTTCTGAATCTAAATACCAAAAACCGTATGTGTTTCTTAAATAAATTTCACAATATTTGATAGGATATCTAAAAAAATATTTAATATAAATTGACAAAAATTGAATTTTATTTTCTTCGAAGAATTCGTTATCAAAATCATCAGAAAATTTAACGTTATCTATAGAATTTGAATCATATTCTTCTTTAATGGTAGATATAGGAACAATATTATTTATGAATTCTAGATCTTTTTTATCCATTTTAGAATCAATTGCCACAATACCTGATAATTGTCTAAATGGCATTCCTAATGTTTCTATTAAATTTCCACCAGGAATATTAGTTATTGACATTATTGGTCCAGAAATTATTATTGATATAATAAGTGGTGTTACAAAACATAATAATACTTCTTTAAATCTATTTCTATTTGAAAAAATCAACAAAATAGAAATTAGTAAAACAACAATTTTTCCATTGCTTCTGAATAATGAAGCTAAAATAATTACAATAAATGTAATAGTTTTATCTATATGAGTAAAGTTTTCTTTTTGAAAGAAAAAATATGTTTGAAGCATTATAATAGAAATAAGAATACCGAAAATTATATCTTTCCACATTGTAATACTATAATAGCCAAATATAGGAACTAAGCAATAGTATGCAACAAGTAGAATTACTACTCTTTTATATTTAAAATTATTAAATATTGAGTATATAACATAAGATAATCCTGACGATAAAACTAACATTTGAAATAATGAGTATAATGCAACTCCTAAGTTAGAATTATGAACCGCAATTCCAATTGATGAGAATATTTTAATTAAATATGTATGCATAACCGGGTGATGATTTGTTAAAGCACACATATCTATTGATTGACAATATTGAAATAACGAATCAGGAGACATCAATCCTGGAAAATAACTAATAAAATATGGAATAAAAGAAACAAATATGCATATCCATATAATGAAAAAATCTTTTATTTGTAATTTTGATTTTTCCACTTTTATTCTTTTTAATTGATCTACTAAGTTAGATAATAATAAATATATTAAACAACTAAATCCATATACATAGAATATCTTAGATAAAATATTATCAGTAAATAGTCCATTTGAGATTGTATTTTTTGATATGTTTATGTATGTACCAAAAACATATAAAAAAGAATAAATAAATGATGTGATTAATAACCATATTATTTGTCTTTTTTCTTTTTTGTTTTGCTTCTTATTTAGTACAAAAAAGAATAAGAAAAAGCAAATGATGAAAAAAGATTTATCTATAAAAGAATATGTACCATAAAAATTTAAAACTAAAATGCTTGGAAGAAGGATAAATAATATGCTTTTTATTGAATCAAGTATATTTTTCATATTATTTATCACCTTCTACTTACTATAATAATTATATAAGTATGTTATAATTCTTTTCAATTTTCTCTTAATAGGTTTTGGAATTAATTTTGCTATGTAATACATCTTTCTTCTCTTTTTTGGACGAGGAGAATTTGATTTAGTCATTTCTTTAACTATATAATTGTCGTATTCTGTCAATTCTACTTTTTCTTTTATCAAAGGAGGATTGTTAAAGTATTCAATGTATTTATTAATTGTACTTTGATTGTCAAATCTATTACTTGAATTTAATGCATTATCTCTTAATCTTTGAAATTCTTTAGGATTCTTAATCAATTCATCAATCTTATCCATATACTTTTTGGTATCATTAACTTCATTTATTATTATACCATTTATTCCATCTTCTAAGTACTCTTTTACACCAAAAGAATTAGACACTATAACAGCATTTCCTGATGCCATTGCTTCTAGTGGAGTTAATCCGAATCCCTCATTTAATGATGCATCAATATATAAATCAGATTCATGAAGAAGATTAACTATTTCATTTCTACTAAGAGGTCCCTGATGTTTTACTAGTTCATTATTATATAATTGAGGTAATTCAATATACTCATTCATGTATACAACATTTATTTTCAAATCTTTATATTTTAAATCGATTTTTCTTATAAGATCGGTTAGCAACCAATCTCCTTTCATAGGATTGTTTCTTAAAACTATCATAATGTTTTTTATGGATTTATTACGTTTTTCAAAGTGAATTAAGTCTTGATTTATTCCGTTAGTAATAATCATAGAATCAAAACCTAAATTTTCTTTAATTTCATTGTGTAAATAGTTAGAAATTGTGAAAATTGAATCAGTTAATTTGAAACTAGTTTCAACTATACCATACGCTCCACCATTATCAAATAAGCACTCATAGCCTTGAACAAAATATAGCAATTTTGCTTTTTTCTTGTCTGCTATTTTTTTTGCTTTAAAAACTGAATACCAAATAGTAGCAACAACATTTTTGATTGTTATATCATCTAATTTATTTGATGATATTGGATTAAATAACATAATTTCCTTGTATTCTTCCATACTATCATAAATAATATTTGCATTGAATCCATTAATAGCTAAAAAATTTACCATATCAACTACTACATGAACACCACCAGCGTTTTGGACTATTCCATTTAAATATATAGCTGTATCTATTTTTGCTACTTTATCTTCTTCTGTTAAATTATCTTTGATGTATCTAATTGGATCATTCTTTTCGTATTTATCCATTTCTCTTTTATATTCTTCTCCCCATCGAGAAAAGAATAAATTTCTATTTTTTTCTAATCTTTCACTTTTTTCTTTTGATGTACCAAAAGATGCTTCTGATTTATGATATACATAAGTATCTATACAAACTTTAGCTTTATATCCTTTAGACATAGCTTTGAATTGATAATCAGTTTCTTCACCATATCCTAATCCATAAGCTGTATCTAAATATCCTGTATCTTTAATACATTTTTTTGTAATTAGTAAACAGTTACCAACGACTGTGCAAGCATCAAATAACTTACCTTTAAATTTTCTTTCTAACAAGTCATTCATAGCATTAAAACTAAAACCTGGGAACATTTCTAGAGTTAAGTTAGCTGCATTTGAGGATATAGGACATACCATACCTATACTTTCATCTTCTTTTATATTATTTATCATCTTTTCAATTGCACCATTGGAAAGGATACAATCTGTATTTAATAATAAAACATAGTCTGCTTTAGATTCTTGCATTCCTTTATTTGTTGTTCCAACAAATCCTAAGTTTTTTTCATTTTGAATTAAAACAATTTTTTTACCATATTTTTTTTCAATATTCTTTAAACAATTTGTAGTTAGTTCATCTTTACAATCGTTAACTAAATATACTTTATTTAAATATTCATCTTTTGTGTTTTTAAATATTGAATATACACATAAACTTACCCATTCCGGTGACTTATACACTGGAATTATTACATCACATTTATTCATTACTTCCTCCTGATATTTTATTTTTAATTTTTCTCATCTTTTCAAGCATTTTCCAACCTTTTGAGTTGATAATACTATCTAATTTTTTATTTAACTTATTAATTTCGATTGAATAACCATTTATAATCCTGTCTTGTTCTTCAATAGTTGCACTCATTTTTTTATTTTCATAAATAATATCTGTTATTGTGTAATTTAAATCTTCAAATTGATTTGTAGAAGGCAAGATGTTACTTTTATAATCTTTTTCTTCTACTAAGGTTAAAGTAAATAAATTTTGAACAGCAAAATATTCTTTATTAAAAAAGTCTAAAATTTTATATTCTTCCTTATATTTTGGAACAACATATGTGCTTCCTATATATTCTACATTAAAATAATTATCATACCTAGCATTATAATTATCTATCATTTCAACAAATGAGTTTTTTGTAAAAAATCTAATATGTGTAGTATCTAATATACCCTTAGTATTATAATTAAATCTTTGATTTATTAGGCCTTTTATAATATCTATATTTGCAATATTTGGAATGCTTACTAAAATTTTTCCGTTAATTTTAAGTTTTTTTGATATTATATTAATTATTTCATATGGTTCATCAATATGTTCCAAAACATCTGCAAAAATAATATAATCATATTTTTCGTTGTCATTCATAAATTTATTAAATTCTTTACTAAAATCACCTATATAAAAGCTATATAATCTTCTGTAGATATTAGCATCTTTGGCCACATTATATGCTTCTTTATCCACTTCTATTCCATCAACAATACACTTTTTGGCATTTTTAAGTAATTTCCCGATTACTCCTGTTGAACAACCAACATCTAACACCTTTGAATTATCTGATACTTCTCTTGCTAGCATAGCATGAGAATCATTTTCATCTGTAATTTTACATTCATAATTGGATATATCATATTTGTTTTGTTCTTCTTTTTCACCTAATTTTGAATTATTGGCATTCCCCATAAAATATTCAACGTGTTCTTTATTATCAGAATTGATATAAAAATATTTATTATTGTATTGATCAAGTTCTATTATTTGTAGTTTATTATAAGTGTATTTCCATAAAACATACATAGTGGCTAATTGATCAATTTTAGAATAATTCATTATCATGTCAACTATGTCTTTAAACATTTTTCTAATCTTTTTATCGCTTGTTTTTCTTAAAATTAATTCGCTGGTTAATAAACCGTAATGTTCTGGAAATCCTTTTTCTTTTATAAATTTCATTTCTTTTTCTATTAATTTCGCATTATCTTGTTTTAACTGAACACATGTTTTCGCTTCTTCATATATACAATCATTTTTATTGTTTCCAATAATAAACAAATTATAGTTATCTAAATCGCAATTATCTTTAATATATTCTCTAATTGATGCTATAACTCTACAATTGCAATCTATATAGAAGACTAAATCATATTTTTCTTCAAATTTTTCATTTATTAAGAATTTGTATTTTTTTTGTAATCTCTCATCATCTAAATTATCCGGATTACTAATATACTCTATATTCCAAGAATCACTTTTTAAATTCTTATTATTTGTAAAACAATAATAGTCTATTCCCTTTTCATGTTGGATTTCATATAGATTATCATATTGGCTAGCTAATACAGTATACACTAATATTTTCATAAGATCTCCTTTGTCAAACTATATTTCTTCTGCAAATCCTTTAGATAGTTTTCTAAATATTGCTAAACCTACTGCGCACAATACAATACTAAATGCTAGAACAATTAGTAATGATTTAATATGCGGCATATTACCCCAATAAAGGATATCTCGATAAGAAGTTATTATAATACCCATTGGATTAGTATTAATTAATGTCTTAATTAATACTGGGGCTTTTGCAAACATATCTACAGAATATAGAATTGGTGTTCCATAGAATAACATTTGAATTATAAAGTTTATAATATATTCCAAATCTCTTACATAGACATTAATTGCTCCCGTTATAAATATGATACCTAAAGTTAATAAATACTGAGTAAGTATTATAAGTGGTAACCATAATATATTAATGCTAAAACCAATTCCTGTACATATTAAGAATATTGCAATTATTGCACAAGATATAAGAAAGTTTACTAAACCACTACTAACAACTGATATTGGCAATATTTCTCTAGGAAAATATACTTTTTTAATAATTGGACCATTACCAATAATTGTGAAAGTTCCCTGAGCAATATTAGTTGTAAACCATGTCCATGGAAGTATACCAATAATTAGGAATGTCGTATAATGTTCATAGCCTGCTCCCCTCATCAAGAATGGAAATACTATAGCATATACTAAAGTCATTAAAAGTGGACTTACAAACGACCATAAAATACCTAAGAATGATCCCTTATATTTTCCTCTAATCTCTTTTTTGACATTAGATTTTAAAAGTTCTCTATAGGCATATAAATCTTTGAATAACTTCATATTATCACCTACCCACAAATCTTAAGGTACTCATCGATTACTTCACCAATTTTTCCATCCATTTGTACCTTACCTTCATTTATCCAAATACCTCTTGAACATAAGTTTTTAAGCGTTCCTAGAGCATGTGAAACAATAACTATTGTCTTATCAGAATCCCTTAATTCTTCTAGTTTTTTAAAACATTTATCTTGAAAGTGCTGATCTCCTACGGCAAGTATTTCATCAATTAGTAATATTTCAGCATCGACATTGATAGCAATTGAGAATGCAAGTCTCATATATTGACCACTCGAATAAGTTCTTACGGGATTATCAATAAATTCTTCAAGTTCTGAAAATTCAATAATATCATCTAAACGTTTATCTATTTCTTTTCTCGTTAATCCAAATATAGATGCATTAAAGTAAATATTCTCTCTTCCTGTAAAGTCTGGATGGAAGCCAGCACCTAATTCAAGTAAACTAGTTAATTTACCATTTGTTTCTAATGTACCTTCTGTTGGATATATAATCTTTGTCATAAGTTTTAATAAAGTAGATTTCCCAGAACCATTAATACCAATAAGAGCAACAGTTTCTCCTTTTTTTATTTCTAAGTTTATATTATCTAAAACTGTTCTTGTTTCTGCTTTCTTATGATTCCAAAAAACAAGTCGTTCCTTTAGAGTACTTGGTTTATCATAAAATAACTTGAATGTCTTAGTCATATTTCTTACTTCTATAACATTTTCCTTTTTCATAATTACTCCTATCTAAAAATCATCTTTAATGAGTTTGTCTTTTAATATATTAAGTGATTTATTTGCTTCCTTTAATTTATTTAATTTTCTTATTCTTATACTAGTACTTCCCTTTTTCAATGCTTGTCCCTCTTTATGAACTATTTCTAACTTAGGATTATATATTGATACTAGATTATTTTTCTTAAATCTAAAATATAAGAATTCTTCTTCGTGAAATAAAAATGTATCAGGTAACATTACATCATTATATTTTTTATAGTACTTCTTAGAAAATACTATAAAACATCCATGTAATGCACAACCACTCACTAATCTTTTCCCATTTTCTAATCTTTTAGTTTTTTTTAATATTCCTTTAACTTTTAATCCAAATTCAAATATAAATGATTTAAAAGGATTAGAATAGATATTAATTAATTTGTCATTTCTCTCAATTCGACTAGAAACACTCTCTAATGAATCAAAGACCGGAAAAGGATTAACTGAGTCTCCTGGGCATATTATCTTTGGACCCATTGCATCAAATTCATATTCTTTATAAGTATCTTCAATTAATTCAATAAAATTACTCTGATTAATTAAAATATCATTATTAAGGGCGCATAAAAAGTCCGGTTTATATTTTTCAATTGCATATTTGCTTCCCAAGTTATATGCTTTTGAAACCCCTAAGTTATATTCTGAAAGAATAACATCATCAGTATACTTCTTTAATTCTTCTAATTCTAAATCATTTAAAGAATTATTATCTACAACTACTATTGATAGGTCTTCCTGTCTATCTAGTTTTTTTATAGATTCTATGCACTCAATAGTATCATTTATATTTTTATAATGTAAGATAACATAACTGATCATAATATTCCTTCTTTGATTTTTATTCTTCCTATAAAATTATACCATATTATATATAGTATTCTCAATAAAACTTTAAAAAAAGTACTTTTTTAAAGTACTTAATAATTATTTTCTTATAACATTCTTTCCTATTCTTCGTGCCTTATCTAAAAACTTCCAAACACGAGAATTTACTACCTTATAATATTTTTGTTCTATTTCTTCTTTTTCTCTTTTAATTCTTTGTAAATTCTTAGTCATTTCTTCTAATTCAGAATTTAGTTTTTCAACATCACTTTGAGAACTTTGAAGATTTGTCTCTAATAAATTCATATAACTAGATAGATCTTCATTTATTCTAAATATTTGTTGATGAAGCGATTCTAAGTTTCTTCGACTCAAATTATATTCTTTGGCATACATGATACCAATAGCTTTACTTAATCTAACATTTGATCTACTAATACTATCAGTTTGGCGATATAAATCAGCTAGGAATAAATTTGTAAATGATACTTTTATATGGGGAATCAGTCTTAAAAATAAATCATAATCTTGTAATCGAGGAAGATTTTCATCAAATAAATATTTTTCTAATATACTTTTTTTAACTATAAATGATTGAGTACTTATAAAGTTTGCTTTGCATAACTCAGTTACTAATCCATTCTTATTTATATCATCTAGCTGACTTTCAGTAGGTATTTCTATTATCGTATCATTAGAATGTATTCTTAGTTTACAAAAATCCATATCAGATTTATTTTCTAATATATTCTTATATTGTATTTCAACTTTTCTTGAATTAAATGTATCATCAGAATCATTAAACATTATATATTTTCCGAGAGAAACTTTTATACCTATATTACGCGCATAGCAAGCTCCATAGTTTTTATCTAATTTAATATATTTAATTCTTGAATCATCAATACTACTAACTAATTCTTGAGTATTATCTATCGAACCATCATCAACAATGATAATCTCGATATTAGGATATGTTTGATTAATGAGACATTAATTGAACTTTTAAGAGTTCTTGCTCTATTGTATGTTGGAACAATAATAGAAATCAAATCTTTACTCATGTAATCACCCAACTTTATTGTATCAAATTTCTAATAAAAAAAACATCTTCAAGTTATAAAAATGGAGATGTTTTTTCTATTATTGATTAGTTTTATTTTTAGTAGTTGTCTTTACGCTCTCTTTGTCTTTTGATTCTTCTACTATTTCTTCATCTTCTTCAATACTTTTTAATTTATCTTCTAAATATTTGAAGTAATTATTCTTAATAACATCACTACTAACACTTATTTTCGTATTGATGCCATCATTAATGTTCTTTAATTCCTCTAGAGATAATTCCTTATCAGTAAAATTGGTTATTTTATTCTTAGTGGCATCATAGTAATAGTTTTCATTCTTCCATGATCCATCAGCAAAGACTACCAATGATTTATAATCGTCACTCAAGATATCAGTACCCAAATATAATCTTGGGTCATAGTCTAAATTGAACAAATTTGCTAATGTTGGCAATATATTTATGTACGATGTATACTCAGAGAATACTTTAGCTTCTTGCTCACTGTTATATATAACAAAAGGGACTCTCTCGGCGTTATAATACTCACTTGTATCATAATCTAATACTTTATTTAAATTGTCAGTACTAATTCCATAAGGATAATGATCACCATATAAAACAATAACTGTATCATCTAATATTCCACGACTCTCTAATCCTTCAAGTAATACTCCAAGTCCATCATCTAAAATCTTTAGTTTTGACATATATCTTCTTACATCTTTAGGATATTTAGTATTTTCTGTTAGATCATAATACTTATTTCCTTGAATAGAATTAACACTATAAGGTTGATGCGAAGAAACAGTCGTAAGCCAAGTCATAAACTGTTCATTCTTCTCTCTCTTATCATCAATAATATTTAATACTTCGGCCATAAAATCATCATCATTTGCCCAATTGATATATTCATTCGAATAATCTATTCCTAACTTTTGAACGCCAAAGTATTCGCCACTTCCCATATTAGTATGAATTTTTTTTCTGGGATAATAAGCTTCTGTATAGTCATGAGCAGAAAAAGTTATATAATTTTTATTATTATATAGATTAAATATACTTTCATAATAACTATTATTCTTATATTTACTTGCAGTACAAGTATTATAAATAGAATATAGACCAGTCATTCCACTGAATTCATTATTCATCGTCGCACAAGAGTTGCGGGGTGAATAATTATTTTTCCAATACCACCCTTCACTAACTAATTTGTAAAAGTTAGGATAGTACTCAGGATTGATAAAAATATCATTGACACTTTCCATTAAAATGACAATTAAGTTTTTATCTTCAAATAATCCCGTATACTCATTTTTATCTGTAATACTTCTATTGATAAAATAGTTATTTAAAGAATTCATTTTAATATTTTTCTCATTCTCGATTATCTCTTTCCATTTTGTATCATCGATTTCACGAGAATACTCAGTTGTTACTGAAGATTCATTTGCGTTATTATTGGTTACATAGTTTTCTTCTAGAGAAACCGGAAACATCATAGCTTTTAAATCGAGAAAGCAGAACCCTAAAGTACCATATTGTTCAGTCGTCAAACTAGGGTTTGAAGCCGTTAAGAACAATTTTTTATTGCTGATTGTTTGATATTTGTTTTGAAGCCCTGGAACTAAAATGGTCAATGTATAAAGAGTTATACTAAGAACAAGAATAATGCTTGATACAATAATATTATTTTTAAGTTTTATTGGCTCATTATTCATCTTTTTAGAAAATACAACATATAGTAATATAATTATTACTATAGGAATAAGCACAATAAAGAATATTGGCTTAAAACTACAGATAAAATCCTTAATATAATCTTTAACGGCTCCTAATTGACTAGAAGTTTGAAATGATATGTATACTCCCAAAAAGTTAAAGAAGCCAAGTTGAAGAAATGTATATACTGAAGTAATAAAAACAATAATAGAGACAACGATTTTTCTAACTAGAGGTCTTGCAAAGTTTAAAATAAATAATGCAATAGAACATATTATATTTAGTCCTAAGAATATTCTTAAAGTAGACATATCTAAAACGCTCGATTTATTTATTACTTTAAATATCACTTCGGGAATAAACATTCCAAGTAATAAAATCAAATAATTAATCAAATATGAATTATTTAACTTCTCTTTCATTACTACACACTCTCTATTCTATTATTTATAATTTTTTTTAGTTCTTTTTCTCGAAAACTAATAAATAGTATTTTACCACAATAATTAAGATACCACAAAATATATTTATTTTAAATATTCTTCGTGATATCTTTTTATATTTATTATTTTAATTCTAATTTTTTATAATGGAAGTATTCTTCCTTGCCGTCTAGTTTAGGTCTATTTCTATCGGCATCTTTTAAATCAAGAGTACTTTCATCTATACATCCTTCTGCAAATAGACGCTTCCAATCAATATCTAACGATGGATCACACCATAATACTCCACCTTCACTTGATGGCATATAATCATTATCTATCTTATATATATACCAAGTATTATCTTTTAGTGCTAGATAACCGTGAGCAAATCCTCTTGGAACGAATAATTCTAGACCACTTTTTGGATCCTCAGGATCAAATGGCGTTAGTAAAAGTGATGTACTCTTAAGATAAGTTGGTGAATCAACACGCATATCTACTACGACTACAAAAGCAGCACCTCTATCAACATATACAATCTTAGATTGAGTATATGGTTCTTTTTGAAAATGTAATCCTCTAAATACTCCCTTATGAGAAATACTTCTATTATCTTGAACACTATTGCCAAATCCTAACTTTTCCATATATTCAGCCATAAACGTTGGAGCAAATGAACCTCTAGCATCACCAAAAGTTCGAGGATTGATTATATAACAATCTTTTAAATTTGTCGCAATCGCCTTTGTTCCATTAGCAAATTCAATATCTGAATCAATATTATAAGTAGATATATATTCTTTGTATGCTTCTAATTCACTAGAGAATCTCTTTAAAGCATCATGATAATCTGGAAGTGGTTCAAATCCACAATCAACTAAATGTTGTTTTGATAAACGAGAATCTATCGGTCTTGCTGCTTTGCTTTTATATTCCTTACTCGTCACAGCTTCAACTATTACTTGTTTGTTATTAACTTCGAATATTTCTTTTGCAAATTCATACCACGAAGTAAATCCCTCATTAGTTGCATGATATATTCCATACTTGTCTGACTCACTCATATCAACTAGTAATCTTGCTAAATCAACCGTATAAGTTGGACTTCCAAATTGATCACATACAACTGTCAATTTATCGCGACTTTCAGCTAGATTCAACATTGTCTTAACGAAGTTACGCCCATTTATACCAAATACCCAAGAAGTTCTTACAACAAATGTATTAGGATTAATTTGTGCTTTTAATTCCCCAATAGCCTTACTTTTACCATAAGTATTAATAGGTTTAGTCATATCTCCCTCAGTATATGGACTTCCCTTTTTACCATCAAATACATAATCGGAACTTACATAGATTAACTTTGCATCAATACTTGAACAAGCCTCAGCAATATATTGAGTGGCTGAAACATTAGTACTAAAACACACTTCAGGATTATCTTCAGCGTCATCAACTTTAGTATAAGCAGCTGAATGAAATACAACATCAGGTTTAAACTCATCAATTAATTGTTTTACACTTTTTTCATCCGTAATATCTAATACTGCATGATTTGGCATGAATATAGTTACATCATCACCATATCTCTTATTTAATTCTCGATATATATCGTATCCTAACTGTCCAGAACCCCCAGTTATTAATATTTTTTTCATACCATTACCCTCCTTAATGTATTATAACTCATTTTTTTGTTATTTTGTATGGAATTAAATTTATATAATAAAACACTTTAAATAAAAACATTATTAACGCATTTGCATTATTATACTTTCTTTCATAATAGAATTGGCTTTTCTTATATATTTTATATTTATTAATATTCGTTACATTGTTCCCTATTGATACATTGTGGTTATGAATTACAAATTCTCGATTATCAACTATCGATACTTTATTATTCATTTTTACTTTTCTTCCTAAAATATACTCTTCAAAATACAAGAATGTATTTTCATCAAAGTAGCCAATTTTCTTTAAAAATTCTCCTTCGATGAGAAAGAAACAGCCATAGATACAGTCAACTATCGAAGTGTCGGTATTAAAGTACTCTTCCTCGTAGTAGCGGTATTTTTTTCTAATTTTTCTATTGATACCGGGAATATTCATAAGTAAATCTTGAAAAGGACTAGTAAGTTTCCACCCGTAGGAAAAGTTATCTTTTTCCTTTATTTTGGGCATTACTACTTTTATATCATCATTTTTAAAATTGTTGATAAGATTCTTAATAGTATTCTCCGATTCAATCACTATATCGGAATTGCTAAATATCAAAATAGGATTCTTATATTCCTCCATTGCATACTTAGCTCCCATATTTAGTCCCATTGCATATCCATTGTTGTGAATACTCTCAATAATATGCAGCTTTCTTACATTGAGTTTTCTCAAATTATCTATGGATTCATCAGTCGAATTATTATCGACAACAACTATTTTTTTTATTGATTTGTATGACTTCACGTTATTGATTAGGTTTATAGTATTTTCTGAATCGTTGTAATTTACAATTATTAAAACGGCATTATTCATAAGTATCACTCATCCTTACTAGATTAGTTATAACAAGTGCCAAATAAATCGATACAGCAGGATTAAATAAAGTATGTCCTGCCAAGTAGCTTACAGCAAGCATTAAAGCAGTTATAATTCCTGTAATAATGAATTTATCATCTAACAATATCTTTGGTCTTTTTATAATATTCTTAATTAATTTAAGTAATAGATATAATGAAACTAATAGAATGATTAAGAATCCAACTATTCCATAAAAGATAATTAAATCGTGAAGATCTCTTTCACATATATGATCGTACTTTATTCCATTAATATAGTTATCTTGATTAGTAATGCCAAATAATTTATTAAATGTATTACTATTAGAGTATATTTCTTTATTAATAGTTAAAAAATCGTCACGATCATTAAATACAAGATGATTTGCAACAATCTCAGAATCAGTATTATTTGTTTTAAGTGTTGGTATATTATCATCTTTATTAGTAACTAGTTGTTCCTTAGAATATCTATAAGATAAATCGAGATTAAAATATAGAGGAGTATTTGGAATGTATAATATTACTCCTATTATAGATATTAAAAGTATTAATACTTTCTTGAATAATACAACTTTCTTATTATTAATCATTGTCGATATTACATAATAAAGGATATATATTACAAGGATACCAAATAACCCAATAAAACCTGTCTTTGTTCCTATTAATATCATGAATATTGCTACTAATAACAAATAGAAATATCCCATACTATTCTTTTGTTTTAAATAGTTTATCAGCATCATTCCCAAATAGAAAATTAGTATTATACTTGTTTCATTTGCCGAATTAAACCAGCCTAAATACCCTCGCAGATGGCAATCAAAATCCCCACCCATATATGAACAATAACTAGTATTAGTTAGAATTGCGACAACTAATGATAGTGTCATTAAAAGGGAAGCATGTATATATACATTCATATTCAATTCTTTATGTTCCTTAAAATACTTATAGAAGAATAATAAACTTATTGGAAAATATAAAAATTTCAATATAAAAGAAGCTTGGGTAAATAAACTAAAGTTATCCTTTAATATAAAATTACCTATTGTGGATAATCCCGTATATAGAATCAATATGGAAATAACACATATTATTTTTTTATCTCTTTTAATTATTAGATATCCACTAGCATAAACAAGAAATAAAAAACGAATAATCATTCCTAGAGAAATTGGAATTAATAATTCATTTATCATAAGTGAAGTAATAATATCTATTATTGGCTGTAAAACTAAAAATCTCGATATAACTTCATTGTTGTAAATTCTCTTCATACTACCAATCCTTTATCTAATTATAATAGATTTGAGAAATGATATCAATAAAACGCGTAAAAAAAATAGCATTTCTGCTATTAAGTTCTATCTCGTTTTAATTGATGATAAATCAATGTGTGGAAGTTTGAATTCGTTCTCCATCTTGTATCCGGTTATTTGTTTTAAGTTTTGGATTTCTTTAACTTTAATATAGTAATTAAGCCCCATAATAGATGAAGTTAGTACTGATATAGAAAATAATATAATAGACAATAGAAATAACATATAACTTCCGATAAATAAAGTTAATACTACCATTGTCCCCGATGCGCACAATAAAAACATATTTACTAAAAGTACTAATGATCTATCTCGACTATTATTTTCATACTCATCTATCTTATTGGCAATTTCAATTTTATTTTTGATAATTGCTCTATTTATTTTATTCATATTACTATGGGTGTTTTTTATTTTTCTTGAGGCCCCCAAATTCGAGAATACTCTTATACAATCATCTTCAATTCGATAATCAACAATATACTTAGTATATCGGTGATAGATAAATTGATTCTTTTTATACTCTAAATTCTCTATAGCTTTTTTGGCATTAAGAATTATATCTTTCTTTCTCATCAAAACCACCCCATTAATTTTTTTGTTTTATATAATAGCACAAACGAATTAATAATTCAAACAACTTTAATACATTATATGTAAATTTTTAAAAATATATCTCTAAAACAAAAAAAATTCGTGTTAAACACGAATTCTTTTCTTATTGCTATTTTCATTTGATTGAAGAACAGTTTGAGCTTCCTTTACAAGTGTTCCAAAAATTCTGTCTGAGAACTCTTCTAATTCGATAGTAGCATCTTCTGATGTAAGAACTTGTCTACTGTTTCCTCTACCAGATAACTCATCTACTATTCTCTTTAATATTGATTTTTCTTTTACTTTAGGTGGACAATCTTGTGTGTAATCAAACCAATCAGTATTCTTTGTTTTCGAATATATTGGACATAGAGTTCCTCTATAATCTATAACTTGTTTCTCTCCTTCTACATGACTAACTTCGAATCCAAAGCTAACTGAAGATTTTCCATAAATATACTTCTTTTGAATTCCTTCTTCATCAATCTCAATATTTTCAATATTAGTTGGTGTGTCGATAATTTCAAATACTCTTGTAGTTTTATCACCTACAACTTTATCACATCTTATAGTACATACATTACTTGAACGATCAAAGTCAACATATATAGTATGATGACCTTCTGAGAATATTGATTCTATATTAATAGATTTATGTGTTAAAGTAAAATCTATATCTTCAGAACTCATATTTGATGTCCCATATATGTCATTAATATTTTCACTAAAAAAATATTCTAATACTACACTGACTTTCCAAGGATATCCTATTATTCCTAATTTTTTAATTATTTCTTCTGTTATATTCATATTAATTTTCCTCTCATTTGTTGTGTATTATAACATCATAATATTAAAATAATATAAATTATTGTTAATATTTTACACTTTATTTACTAATAAATCAAAAAATACTAGTAACTTAGTAAATTGTACTACCAAAAACCATAAAATATTACAATAAGATAACTACCAATTTAATTATAGCACAAAAATGAATAGAATCATCTATTCATTTATTAATTTATCTAATACGGCATTAATCATTTTGCGAACAGCATCATCACTGTACTTCTTAGCGAGTTCCAATGCCTCATTAATTGATACTAAATCGGGAGTATCAGTATATTTAATTTCATAGATTCCCATTCTAAGTATCTCTTTTCCCATTGAGTCTAAACGATCTATAGTCCAATTGTTTAAATGTTCATTGGCTGTTTTGTCTATTTCGTCCTTATGAGTTATTATCCCGTATACTAATTCTTTGACAAATTCATTATCAATTTCGACATTTTCTCTAATTACATCATCGACATCATAATCAATTTTATTCTGTGTATATAAAGATATTTGATAAAGAATAGTCATTACTTTTTCTCTTAATTCACTTCGTTTTGTTCCCATAGTAAACCACCAATCTCGTTAAATTATATCATATTAATTGTTTTAAATCTATTACTTTTCTATTAATCAATTACATATCTTAATTTTTTCTCTGTTGCAGCTTTTTTAAGTCTTCTTCAAAAACATAAAAATTATCTGAATTTTCATTTTGGAAATAGTCAACAGCATAAACTATCTCATCAAATCGACGAACATAAAATCTATATAGATCACTATTTTCTTCGAGAAATGTCTCTTTATATAGTTCTTTAGTGATCGATGAACGCAAAGGATAAATAGATTTCGAAATATCTTCTATAATATATGGATTAACTACTAAATATTGTTTTTGAATTCTCGATGATGACTTGAAGCGAGGTAAAATGTCAGAATTAATTAAAGAAGGTGCAACCTTGAATGTCTCTTCGCGATAATACTTTCTTCCATGACTTCCAAAAGTTTCATATGCCACCCCATCATTTCCTTTTATAACTGTCAATTTAGATTCTGGTATATACTTATATATATCTAATTCTTTGCTTTCCTCTTCGACCAATATTGGAAGATTAAAACTAAATTCTGTATATTCCAAAGTTTTGGGTATTTTTATATTAGACTTAATTTGATATTCTTTCAATAAATCTCTCACTTCAAAAGTATACGAATTAGATAATATTACTCTCATATTATCATGAGACAAGCAAACATATGAAAAACTGTTATCAAAACCTCTCATTACCTTTAATTCAGAACCATCAACTCTTGAATACAAATATAATAACTTATCATTTTTTACATGTAATAATGAAACATTTTCTTGATCTATCTTAATTATTATAACTTCCGTTTTATCCTTATAGATATATTTGTTGCCAACTTCATCTAAAATAGAACCATTATATCTAAAATAATAACTATTATAATCTATTGGTAAACCGGATGATTTGATTAATTCTTCTATTATTAAGTTATTAGATTCCAAAATTTTATTCATAATACCCCTTCTTTTGCTTGTATATAATAGCATATTTATAAAAAAAACACAAAAAAAAGAATAAATCTAATTATCCTTTTTTTGTAATAATCTTCCGCAAGATTCTTTACCCTCTTTACAATAACCCTGAGTCATACATGTAGAGCCCAAAATGCTTGAGTATATCTCGGCATGAGGGAGATTATCAATTTCTCTATGTATTCCGTGAGCCATAGCTTGTGTCTCCCATTGTGCTTTGCTACATTCACGAAGGCCTAAAATATGCTCAACTGTTTTTCCGTCCATATTAGAAATAACATTAACCATGTTTCCCGATAAAGTGAAATAGATTAAGTCTTCATCACAAACTCCATATTTTTCTTTAAATTCTAAATACATTTGATAGTTTTTATCATAAACTTCCTCAAGCATTCCCGGAGCAATAATTTTTGCTTTTGGTGGAACCTTATATTGTTTTAAATCAATATTAGGGGCAAACTCCGGAACTAACAAGTGATGAGTACGATGTCTAGTCAAATGAGTTAATACGGCAAAAGATAATGGGATTTGAAATTCAAAATTAACTTGAGCGAGTTCTGATTTATCTCCTTCGAAGACAATTTTACGCATTAAGATACTTTTGAATTCTGGATCTTCTTTTGCTATTTTTTTCAATACTTTCATTGCTTTTTCTCTATCATATTGATATCTTTTCATAATTGCAGCAACAAGAATTGTATCATCAACTCTGTTAGAAGCATTTAACATTTTAACTGAATCTAACACTTTATATTCTCTTTTTAATTCTTTGCTTTCCAAGTAATCACTTACTGGATCAGTAGTTAAAACCCTAGCATCATAAATTTCATCTAAGATATATGGGCAATGCTTACTTGCAATGTCACATAATCTCTCTCCAAATTCTCTCAACTCTTGAATTTTAGCTAAATGTGTCTTTGTAAACTTAATTATCATATCTTTTAAAGTATGAGCATCAATCCCCATAATAATATTAGAATTATATGAGTACGGCAAGACAAAACGCGCATCTTCCTTAGATAGACCTAGACTTTCAAGTTCTGAATATTTAACAAATAATGATGTCATATATTTTTGATAATCTAACCTTGCATTCATATTATTTGGTAGCAATACTCCATTTTCATCATGGAAATCGGGAGTATAAAAACCAACTTTAGAAAAATCTACTTCTCTACGCGATTTTATAGTAAAACTAGAGAATCTCTCAGCAATTATAGTCTGCTCAATAACTGGTGATACATCTTTAATTGCAAAAACTAGATAATCGTGATCTGTTATTGAATCATGTCCCATATTAATAACTCTTTTTGCAAAATTAATATTTTCTTCAAAAGTATTGTTTTCCGTTATATCTAATACTTCAAAGATGTCTCCAGCAAAACGAGATAATCTTCCTGCAGTAGCAACTTTCTCTGCTCTTCCACTATCTTCTAAATATTGAACATAGTCCATTAAATCTTTTCCTGTTGCACTATTCACTTTCTTTAATTTGCTCTCAAGTTTTTTAAAAACTTTATCATCAGCACTGCTCAATTCACTTAATTCTCGCATATATTCGACGATGTCATCGACATTTTCTTGATTCCTTTTATTTAATTCATTTTTCAACTTGTCGTAATCTATTGCGCCAAGCAATTCTATTTTCATCATAACCATAGCCTCCTATATCAAATTTAATACATTTGTAAAATTTTTACAATATAAATTTAAAAAAAAATAATAATATGTTATATTTAAATTGGTGATAATATGAATAAAGTTGTTTTAATTGGATGTGGAAATGTTGGTATGAGTTATGCTTATGCTCTTCTTAATCAAACTACTCCCGTTGATACATTAGTATTAATAGATATTAATACAGAAAAGACGATGGGAGAAGTAATGGACTTGAATCATTGTCTTTCTTATAGCCCAAGTAAAATAAGTATTAGCATGGGAGATTATAAAGATTGTGAGGATGCTGATTTAATCGTCATTGCAGCGGGAGCTAATCAAGCACCGGGAGAGACGAGAATGGACTTAATAAATAAGAATAGTAAAATATTTAAGAGTATTATTGGCAGTGTTATGGAATCTGGATTCAATGGTATATTCCTAGTTGCAACCAATCCATTAGATGTCATGACTTATCTTACATTAAAATATTCTGGATTAGATAAATCTAAAGTAATTGGTTCTGGTACTACTCTAGATACTTCAAGGCTTAGATATATGATAAGCGAGAAGACAAATATTAACCCTAAAGATATAGACGCATATATTATTGGAGAACATGGAGATTCGGAATTTGCATGTTGGAGCAATGCATGTATAGCTAACTCCCCTATTGCTGATTTTATATCTAATGAGGATATGATAAAAATCGAAGATGATGTTAGAAATTCTGCTTATGAGATAATAAAGAGAAAGGGAGCTACATTCTATGGTATAGGAATGTGTCTTGCAAGAATTACAAAAGCAATATTTAATAATGAATCGGTAATATTGCCAGTTTCTAGTTTAGATACTAATCATCAAATATGTATATCCACTCCTGCAGTTGTAAATCGTGATGGCGTTATGGAAAAAATATTCATTCCTCTAAATAAAGAAGAAGAGGAAAAACTTACAAATTCAATTAATGTAATAAAGGAAGCAATAAATAGCATAAATGAATAAAACGGAAAATGATTTCCGTTTTTTTAATAATAACCTTTAGTTAAGTTAACTAAATTATTGATAAATAATTCAAAGAAATTGGATTTTCTAACATTTTCTTTAACTGTTAAATCAAATTCACTAATTTTAGTATTGCCTGAATATAAATTTATTTTACCAACTACATCGCCCTTTTTTACCGGAGCTTTTATTTTATTTTTTATTATCTCATATGAGTAATTGTTTTCTTCTAAGATACTAACTAGGTCCTGACAATCACTTTTTAATACTAAGTCTACTTTCTTTTTACTACCAAATTCAATATTAATAGATCCAACTACATCGTCTTTCTTTAGTATTGTTTCCATTTTATAATTGGAGAATCCATAATTTAATAATTCCATTGTATCTTGATTTCGAACCTTGTTATTTTCTTCTCCCATTACGACACTTATAAGTCTCATATTACCGCGCTTTGCTGTGGCTGTTATACAATAACCTGCAGTATTAGTAAATCCTGTCTTTAATCCATCGAGTCCTGGATAATAATTTATTAATTTATTTGTGTTTACAATCCATGTATTAGTCCCATCGGGATGAGTAACATAGTCTTCATATTTACTTGAATATTCAAGAATTTTTTCATGTTTAACAAGTTCTCTTGCAATCATAGCCATGTCATATGCTGTTGAATAATGATTTTCTTCATCCAAACCATGAACATTCATAAAGTGAGTGTTGGTAAGTCCTATTTCTTCACTTCTTTTATTCATGAGTTCTACAAACTTTTCCGTCGAACCAGCAACATATTCTGCTAACGCTACTGCGGAATCATTTGCCGATGCAATAGATACAGATTTCAAGAGAACCTCTAATGGCATTTTACTATTTGGACTTAAATAAACCTGAGATCCACCCATAGAAGCAGCATTATCGCTTATTGGTACCATATCAGATAAAGATATTTTACCATTATCTAAGTATTCCATAATAATTAACAAAGTCATCATTTTAGTCATACTGGCAATACTTGCTTTCTCATTACTATTATTTTCTAAGATAATAGTTCCCGTAGAACTTTCAATTAATATGCTCGATTTAGCATGGTCGGCAATTGCGAATACATTTATCGGGAATATAACAAGCAAAAATAATATTATTTTCTTCATAAATTCACCTAATAAAATATATTGTTTATATAATAAAAAAGAACATAAATTTTGATGTTCTTTTTATATTTTCTTATTTAATTATTTAAACTATGCAAAGACAAATTACTGTCTCCTATATATACATCACTATCGCCATCAATAGTATCCTTCTTTATAATCGTATAATCTCGATAATGATATTCAGTGCTTCCTCCATCATCATAGAATATAGGATTATCAATATCTTTTTTTGCCTTTTCAATAATTTTCTCCATTGTTACTCTTTTGTTATTTAATGCATCTTCTAGCGAATAATTCTTCTTATCTATAACAATATCTACCGTTCCATTTACCACATAAATATTGTAATTATATAATCCGTTTTCTTTATCAATTATCAATTCTTTTCCTCTTTTTTCTTTATAATAAAAAATAAGTTCAAAGTTTTCAGCAGAATCAACTTTGCTTTTAAGATTTTTATTTGAATGAAGAACAAAAATTCCAAATAAGATTAAAAGTAAACATATTAAGAGAAATATATATGTTGATAGTTTTTTTATATTATTCATTTTTCTTATCTCCTTATTCCAATTATAATATATTAAATAGTAAATATAAAGAAATAAAACAACTTTTATATAAAAGAAAAACAGGAATACAAAATCCTGTTTCTCCCCTCTTATTCTTTTCCCCTTTTATTTATATCCTTTTTATTCTATCAATATCAAATATCAATTGTTATGTAGCAGATATTGATTTACAACAAAGAATCAAAGAATAGTGTATTATGCATAAATGCATTCTTTGAATGTTTTTTTATATGGTTTGTTTTGTAGTTAAGAAATTATTATATTTAAACAAGCTACAACAACAATTGATACCTTAATTATTCCCTTTTTATTCTTTTCCCCTTATTACTTGAGATTTCTAGGTGATGTTATGCCAATATGTAGTTCCATGAATACATTCACTCTATTATTCCTTCAAGTACTTAACTATTATAATTATTTTTATACTTTTGTAAAATACCAATTTTAAATAAGGATTATAATAATTTGTAATAATATGTTATTTATGTTATATATCATATAACTTTTTGTTATATAGCACTTTTTAAGTACTTATCGATGAATACTTTTGGAGCATTCATCAAGTATTTATCGATATAAACTAAATTAACAGTAACATAAGGCAATTCTTCTTTAATATCAACTTTTTCTAAGATTCCTGCATCGATATCTTTTTGTACTAATCCTTCAAGAATATAACCAACGCCATTTCCTTGAAGTACAGCTTCCCTAATAGTTTCTGAATTTTCAATTGAGATAACTTTATTAAATCTTACATGATTTTCATTTGCAACTTCATTGAGTCTTTTTCTATGAGAACTACGAGATACTGGCAGAATTACTTGATAATCTTCTAGATCTTTTAGACAAGTTGCATTTACATTATCTTCTTTTCTTTTAACGAAGATATGATTTACATGAATTAGTTCTTCAATATGTAGTTCTTTCTCGTTACCACATATTGGAGAAGTATCAATTACAATATCAATTTCATGGTTTTCTAGTAACTTAATTAATTCTGCAGTACAACGTGAGAATACAGAAATTTCAATATTTGGATATTCATCGTGAAATTTTCTTATTTTATCGAATAGATAAAATGATGCTATATGAGATGGCACACCAATAGATAATTTACCTTTTATCAAATTATTAGTTTCCATCATACTTCTTTCGCCAACTCGCAAACTATTGCATGCCTCTTCAACATAACTGAGTAGTTCTTTTCCCTTTTCTGTTAAAATCATACCATTTAATGTACGATAGAAAAGCGTTACATTTAAATCTTCCTCAAGTTTTTTTATCGAACGAGATATTGCCGGTTGAGATATATTTAAGTTTTTGGAAGCAGTAGAAACTGATCCATATTGAGCAACATCATAAAATGTTTTATAAAGATTTAAATTTAAATTTGAATTATACATATAGACCCCCATCTTTTCTTATTAATCTTTTTATTTCTTCCGTATCTTTAGTACCTAAGTCAGATACAATCGTATACTCTTCTTGATTAAATGCTTTTTTCATATTGCCGGAAGGAGAAATAATAACATTCTCTTCAACAGCATCTAAATCCCTCACTTGAATTTGAAAAAAAGCCCTTTTATTTGAATAATTATCTTTTATACTTTCAAATACTTGATCGGGAACTGATAATAGATTTTTTCTTTCTTTGGCATAACCTCTTAAAGGACAAAATCTACTTATCTTCCACTTTTTTAATCCATAAAATGATATTTCACTACCTAAAGCTTCAAACATAAAATCCATTTCTTCACTGTTATCGTAAGTAACAACAGTATTAACTTCTAATATTATATTAGGATATTTTTCTTTAATATATGGCAATAACTTTTTGATATGTTCATAATGGTGAGCGCCTCTTCCAATTGTCTCATTAATAAAACTGTTTGGCGAATCAATCGAGAAAGTTAACTTTGTTACATTAGATAAGTACATATCCAAATTATCCTTAGTAAGTAAACTTCCATTTGTAATAAGATTTGCCGTAATTCCCAAATTATGGCATTCTCTCATTAATATATCTACACCCGGATATAATAAAGGTTCACCTCCAGCAAAAGTAATTGATGTTGTTCCTATTGCTTTTAACTTTTTTAAAATCGTTAAATTATCTTCCAAATCTAAAGGTCTTTCCAATAATTCACGAAAGCAATATACACAATTTTCATTACAAAGTGCTGTTAGATTCCAACAAAGCTTCATCGAACTTTAACTCCTTTATTGCAAGTAAATCAATGCCATATATATCATTATATATAGATTCTACATCCAAAGTTGTAATCCTGTCTTTTTCAATTCCTAATAATTTTAAAGTATCTAATACTTCACTTTCAGACGAACCTTCTATTTCAACATAGTCGGGAATCATTGGCCATGAATCGATGTCAATTGAAACTCCATTAAGTTCAAAGCTCCTTCTGACATTTTCTTGATAATTTCGATGGTTGTATCCAAGTCCTTCTAATACTTCATTAGCCTTATCAAAGTCTCCAACTTCTACTTCAATTTCACTAGTTCCACCAATTAATTCACGATTTTTAATTTCCTTGATACAAATAGTTGTCTTTGTACCATTTGTTCTAAGTCTTATCCACTTATTCTTATTAACTGGATTGAAATCATAGACATATCTACGTTGAAAGAATTCCCCTTTATTCTTTGCCCCTAGAGATATTAATTTGGATATAAAGTCTTGTGAATCAATATCTAATATTGTGCACTCATACTCAATAATTCCCATAACTCCACCTCTTGGTCGTATATAATATAACAAATTTGCATAATTTGCAAGTTTTAATTAACTAAAACTGATATTTATTAATTTTAGTTAATTATATTTAATTATAAATAATTAATATTATATACTATGTATTTTGGTTATAATTATTGTTTTATATATAATAATAACTATAAATCTTAATATTTTGCATATTTTTACTAAAAATATTTGATTTTTAGGTAATTATTTGATAAAATCTAATATGTATTTAAGGAAGGAGCGAAAAATAATGCCTAATATTAAAAGTTCTAAAAAATCTGTAAAAACTGATGCAGTTCAAACTATAGCTAATAATGAATATACAGCAAAAGTTAAAAATTCTATTAAGAGATGTGAAAAAGCTATTAAAGACAAAGATTCTGAACTTGCAAATAAAGAACTTAAGACTGTTATAGCTAATATTGACAAAGCTTGTTCTAAAGGATTAGTAAAAAAGAATACTTGTGCTAGACAAAAGTCAAGATTAAATAAAAAAGTTAAAGAAATGGAAAAATAACATTTCTTTTTTTTTGCCTTTTTGATATGATGTTATTGGTGATAGAATGAAAAAGCGTATTTTAACTTTTATATTATGCATTATTATATCGGGGATCGTATTTTATAAACTAGATGCTATTTCTGAACACTTAGCAAAGTATTTCTATTCTACTCCTACAATATCGATACCAGAAAAAAATAGATTTGCAAAAGAAATTGATTATGATTTTGTACAAATATCTAAAGATTTTGTACCATATAACTATCAAGATTTATTAAATATATTTTATACTACTATGGATGCTGGATATGAGACTTTCACATTCTACTGTCCTAGTGAATATCAAGACTGTATAAGCGATGTTGAAAAAATTAGCAGCCCTGAAAATGTTGAAATATTAACTACTATTGGCAATTATGTTTCGCCATATAACAATTTTAAATCAATTGATGTATTATATGATACGGCTGGCGAGGTAACAATAAATATTACTAGACTCTATAGTGAGCAGGATATATTAGATATTACCAATAAAATTGATTCTATTTGGAAAGAAATAGTAACTACAGATATGAAAAATCAAGATATTATCTATGCTTTCCATGACTATATAATAAATAATACAAGATATGATGAAAACTATGAAAATGAATTAGCTGCATATAATTTAAAACTAAGCGAATATGAAAAGCAATTAAAAAGTTTAGATAAAGATTCAAATAAATATAAAGAGCTAAAGAATGAATATGACAATTTAAAAGCATCTCAAGCAACTACTCATCAAGCATCTAAAGCAAATGGTCCTCTCTTTGAGGGATATGCAATATGTTCTGGTTATACTGATGCCATGGCAATATTATTAGATAAGTTGAGTATAAGAAATTTTAAAGTAGCTAGCAATACTCATGTTTGGAATGTAGTAAATATAGATGATACTTGGAAACATATCGACTTAACTTGGGATGATCCATTGAGTGTTGAAGATAAATCAAAGAATTACCTAGAGCATAAATTTTTTATGATTGATACTAGTATGTTAGAAAAATATGATATTAAAGATCATACTTTCAATAAATCAATTTATACAGAATTAAAATAGAAAGATTGTTAATCTTTCTATTTTTTATTTCATTGTTTCGATTTCTTCAATTATGACATCTAACATATTTTTTTTACTCTTTAGTACCATGTATGTCGTTGCTGCCAAACAACCAATTGACGTTATAGACATCACTGTATTCATGATTTTACCCATAAAACAACCTCCATTATTATTATGAGTTTATATTATTAAATTTATTCATGATAAATTCTGTCAAAGAAGTTTTTCTTTCGACACTATAAGAATTATTTACTGCATATAGAAAAGCTTCAATATCACCAATAAGCACTAGAGACTTTTTCGCTCTCGATATTCCCGTATAGAGAAGTTTATTATATAACATACGATTGAATTCTTTAGTTATTGGTATAATGACATGATTAAACTCACTACCCTGACTTTTATGAATTGACATTGCATATGCATGTCTAATTGTACCTACTTCTTCTCTTTTATATGCTACTTGATTTCCATAATAATCGACAACCATAAATGCTTGACTATTTTTTTCATCAATTTTTTTTATATATCCAATATCACCATTAAATATATTTTGTTCAATATTATTTATAAGATTTAATACTTTATCATTTTCACGATATTCTACAGGTCCTATCTTAACTGATACTTTATCATTTGTTTTTGGATTAAATAGTTCCTGTAGGATAATATTTAGATTATCTATACCATTTTCTCCTTTATACATTGGTGCTAAAATTTGTACATTCTTTTCACTTAATCCCTTATCTATCGACATCAAAATTATTTCACTCAACATTGATTTAATATCGCTTTTTTTACATTCAAGAAAATTATAATCATCCTTTTTTGTTCTCAAATCAGATTCGATACTGACATTTTTAATCTCGCGAGCAAGAATTGGAATAAATGAATTATCACTTTGACGATAGATGTTTTTAAGTCTAACATGAGCAAACATATCACTTGCAATAATATCCTTTAAAACATTTCCTTGAGCAACTGATGGAAGTTGAAATTCATCACCAACAAAAACTACTTTACAATCATGTTCAATTCCATGAAGAAGAGATGCCATGAGTTCATTATCAATCATACTTACTTCATCGACAATAATTAGACGATGTTCATTCTTATTGTACTCATTAATACCGAATTCTTTAGTTTCATGATTCCACTTCAAATATCTATGTATTGTCATTGATCCAAAGTTAGTAGTCTCGGCAAGTCTTTTACTTGCACGTCCAGTTGGTGCTAGAAGTGCGATTGCTTGATTCATTTTAGAATCAGGAATCATATTGATAAGCTGATACATCCTAATAATTCCATTGACAATTGTCGTCTTACCGGTTCCTGGTCCTCCAGTTATTATAGTTATCGAATTATCCATAACGGTTTTAATTGCATTCTTCTGTTCTTCATTATAAGTAATATTATATTCTTGTTCTACAGATTCTAACAAATTATCGAAGTTATGTAGACAACTCGTATTATAAAAACTTATATCATACAGAGCATAACTTATATATAATTCATCTTGATATGTCTTATATAAATAATACTTATTATGGTATATAACAATTTTTCTCTTTTTTACTAAAGATTCCATTACTTCATCAAATATTTCATCTAGATCTATTTGGAAATATTCTCTCATATAGGATATTATTTCATCCTTATACGAATATGTATCTCCCGTTTCAAATGTAATATTCTTAATACTTTCGATTACGCATGCCATAATTCTCATATCATTAGTAGTTTCAAATAAGTGAAAATATACTCTATCCAATTTCTTAAAATCAATATAATCAATTAAACTGTAGAGGTCATTATTTAAAATATCTTTAATTTTATTTCCAAACATATTTAATAACAAAGTTATTTCTTTAACTGAAAAATCTAGTTCTTTTAAATATATTATAATTTCATCTTGGTCATAATATGAAATTATTGAATCATATATTTTATCTGCGCTCTTTTTACTTATTCCACAATTCAAAAGATTATTTTTATCTTCTTTAATCAGATTGATAGCATTACTACCTAATCTTTCAACAATCTTCTTTGCTGTTTTTTCTCCACACCCTTTAACAAACGATGATGATAAGAATTCCATTACTGCCTCTTTTGAATCCGGTTCGCATCTTTCATATTCACTTACTTGAAATTGATATCCATAACGATCATGAAATACATATTTGCCGTACATGATATATGTATCTTCAGTATTTAACTCACGAAAATAACCAGTAAAAGTCAAAGTTTTACCATTAATACTTTCCAATTCAGAACTTGATTCTTTAACTTTAAATAGTCCAACTTGATAACCATTCGAATCATTTTTGAATATCGATGATTTATATTTTCCCTTTATGTATTCCACTTTATTCACCTTCTTAATTTTATCATATTATTTAATTTTTCAAAACATTTGCTTAATAAAATTATGTCTTATATATATTTTAACAGTAAATACATTATTTACTTTAAAAACTTGCAAAAAAAAACTTAGAAGTTTTCCTTATATTTAGTAATATACCAACTTCTCAAGTTTATATCTTCTACTTTTGCACCACAATACTCACATATTCTCAATTTGATATCTTTAAGTGGAGCACTACAGTTTGGACAATGAACACTCAAAGATGACTTACTTATATTATATTTTTCAGGGTCATAGATATAGACAAAGGAACTAGTAAAAGAAGTCTGCTTTTTATAGTCCTTGCGAGCTACTTTTACTTTTCCCTTTACTTTTTTTTCGTAATAGTATTCAAGCGATGAATTAACAGTAATCAAAAGAGCTCCTGATTCATTCTTATAATCTTTTATAGCATGACTATGAAACTTAATATCTTCATATTTTTCCTTAATATCTGATGCTACACGCGATTGAATTAGAGTTTCTAGATTAGTCCTAATTTCACCTAGTTCTTTAATTGAACTAACCTTATTGTTTGATAGACTATTTAATATTCCCGTAATACTAGTTTCAACTTTATTATAAAATTCAATCTCATTAAAATTCGGAAAATCTCTTATAATCTTTGGAACTAAAATATTCGTTAGTCCCGATACGGATTTGTGTCGATATTTAGCTTCTTCTTCACTTTCCTTAATCATACTAATTATCTTTTTACTATCGCCAAATCCTAATTCACTTAAACTCATTTTTAATTTAAAATAAATAATAACAGCAATAATTAATAAAAAAACAATAACGCCTAAAAATATTGCTAAGAATATTATTAATCCTTCCATTTTATTCACCTACACCTTTTATAATTATATAGTTAATTTATTATAATCTTTAATTCCTATTCTTAATAGATATACATATAATATAGAATTTATTAAAATATAAATAATTGTTGAAATAATCAATATTAATGTTGAACTTATCTTACCAATTATACTAAATATAGCTATTGATGATAGCATTAATAGAACCATACCTATCATTACAGATACAAAAGAACTAGTACTCTGTTTAACTACTTCTGCACTATTCTCCCAGTTTAAATTCGGATATTTTAAATTTATAATAAGCCCAATAAAATGAGATACTAATGGTATGAGTACCGATAATACTAATAAAAGTATAGAATCAATAATACTTGTCTTAAGTACGATAAATAATATAATATCGCCTATAACTAGTACAGTAGTTGTAATCTTCAAACAAGCAAATATTTTGCTCATTAAAACTCTTTTTGGATGGATTGGCAATGATTTCAAAATAGTAATATTTCTTCCCTCTAAACTAATTATCGAATTAGTAATTGACGTCATATAAGCTGTAAAAGATATTAGATATAAAATAATAATAGAAATATTATTCATAATTACATCTTCTTTTAAATCTAGTAATGATAATTGATTTATTAGAAATGGCATAATAGTATCGTGTTTTAATGCAATTAGAATAGCTGCTATTAAGAATAAAACTAAAGCAAATCCGGCATTAACAATAAATACTGGGGTTTTAAAAAATGTGATTATTTCCTTATTTACAAGAGAACTAATTTGTGATTTTGACTTAATAGTAATATTATCAATACTTACTTTTTTTCTTGTCGTTGAAACACTCTTTAATCTTGTATTAATTTTAAAGTAGAACTTAGCTAAAATACTAACTGAAAGAGCAAATATGCCTATATTAACTATTATGAATATTAAAAAATCAACTATATTGAAATCACTAACTAATTTAGCATATGTACCTGCAGGATAATAAATCCTAGTAATTAATTCATTTATATTAGAAGAATTATTTATAATGTATTCAAGTATTCCCTCCGAATTAAATGAAAGAGCAAATATACCCACTAAAACAGCCATAGATATTATTATTTGAGCTGCATTCTTATATTTAAATTTACTCGATAGACTCGAAGTAAAAAACCCGAGTATACAAGATAATACAATTGGTATTATAGGTAGCAATAAAAGCATAATGAAACTAGTTAGATAATATGTCCAACTTAAATTATTATCCCATCTTATATAAGAAATCATTATAGGTAGTAAAAATAATGAATTGAATATTAATTCAAATAAATAGAATTTAAATATTCTTACAAACAATACAGTGCTCTTTTTTATTGGTAACGATAACAATAACTGATCATCTTTACAATTAAATATTAGAGAACCTGATTTATATATTCCCTCTATAAAAGTCATAATAGAAATAGAAAAAGCAAAAAGAGATAATAACAAATATGATAAGTTTAGCGGTGATAACTTCTCAAATAATGAATTTGCTAATCCGCCTATCATAAGCATTAAATATCCAGCGATAAATAACGGCAATAATATAGATAGTCTACTATTCTTTTTAGTTTTAAATCTAAAAATAGACATATCATTAGTCATACAAGCTCTAATTAAAGAATATAACTTTTTCATTATTTATTTTCCTCTAATTCCATAAATACTTTTTCTAAAGATTTATCACCTTTAATTTCTTTCATAGATCCCCATTTTACTAATTTTCCATCTTTAATTATTGCTACTCTTGAGCATAACTTCTCTGCTACATCTAATATATGAGTTGAATAAAATACTATTTTTCCCTCTTTAACCATTTCATTTAAAATCTCTTTAATGTCGAATACTGCTTTAGGATCTAGTCCAACAAAAGGTTCATCCATAATTAAAATCTTAGGATCGTGAGATAGAGCTGAAATCAGTACTAACTTTTGTTTCATACCATGAGAGAAACTATCTATTGTATCGTTTAATTTATCTTCCATTCCAAATAATTTAGAATACTTCTTTATATTATTCTTTCTCACTTCTTCATCCACTTCATACATATCACATATGAAATTAATATAATCGATAGCTTTCATATGCTCGTATGTTTCGGGATTATCAGGAACAAATGCCATTAGTTTCTTACATTCAACCGGATTTTTCTTAATTGACATTCCATCTATTAGTATATCTCCACAATCAAAGTCATGAATTCCGACAATCGATTTAATAAGGGTCGTCTTACCAGCTCCATTGTGACCAATAAAAGCAAATACATCTCCATCGTTAACTGAGAAAGACACGTTATCAAGAGCTACCTTATCTCCATATTTTTTAGTTACTTCCTTAATTTCAATCATTTAAACTCACCTTCCATTATTATCTAGTTTTAACGCAATTATTTTCATCGCTATATACATCACTTTCATTAATTGATTCATCTTCTAGTGATTCGATTAACTCTTTCATATCCAAATTACTTGAGTCTTCGCATTTTTCTATTATTTTTTCTCTATCTTCTCCTTTTAAACTCGGAGCTATTTTTAAAAAATCTTCAAATGTATATGCTAAATTCTCATCATATCCATATAACCTTAACCATTCTTTAACGGACTCAATGTTTTCTATCGTTGTACATATTCCCAAAAGTCTTTCAGGATGTTCTTTAAAGTTAAAAGTTTTCATTGCTGCATACTGTGTTAGATTAGCATCACTTTCGCTTGCCCTCAAAACAAATAAACATCCTGCAGGTAGTGAACTTTGATATGAATATAAATCAGTAAAAAAAGAAAGTGTTCTATCTATTGTATTAGCAGTAGATACCGATATTTCATCCTTTAAATCCGTACTCTTATTAAAACCATCAAATCTTGCACTTGAAGATAGTATTGCTCCACTTTTCAATATTTCCCTCGTATAATAAATAGTAGTTCCATGAAATCTAATTGAATCATCACACCCTAAAATTGAAGCAAGTTTTGGTCCAAAAACATCAGTTAGTTTTTCGCGATATTCAATATCTTCAGGCGAATTTGGTCGAATGAACTCTTGTCTTAATGAGATTTCCTGTAAATTATATTTCCATCGATTAACTTCATCTTTTACTTCCTTGTAAGTAGAATCGGAAGGATTTTTGTCATTAAGATTTTTTTCAGCTTTCATTAAAAATCCATAATACATATCTTTATCTCTTTCGAGTGAAGCCTTTGATTGTAAATAATCTTGGTATTCTTTTTTTCTTCCCGATTTTTGGCATTTTCTTTTTAGTTTCCACTCTTCAAATGCTTTCATATATTACCATTCCTTATAAATCTATTATAATTAAAGTTATCTAAATATACAATATTTAATACTTTACATTTCCATTTTTACATGAATTACTCCTTCTTCTAGAAAATCATCGTGAGTATTTTTAAATCCAAATTTTTCTTAAAAACTTATTGCATGTTTTTGAGCATTCATAACTATTCTTTTGCAGTTTATTTTATCTTTAATTGCATCTAAACTTTCTTCCATTAGTTTTCTTCCTATATAATTACCATGTTTAATAGTTAGAACTCCACTATCTTTACTACTTCTTTTTCATTATCTAAATAGAAAGCGCGTAGATAAGCAATTATTCTATCATTTTCCATTATTAAGCAATGAAGACTATTATAATTAATGCTTCCTTCTAATTATCTTTATACATAAAACACTCTTTATCGTGTGAATAAATGACACCTATTGCTTGTAGATATGAATAAATAATTGTACTTCCTACAAATTTCATTCCCCTTTTTTTTAAATCTGAAGATAGCTTATCAGATAATTGATTCGTTGTTTTATCTATTTCAAAAAACATTTCATCTTTTGTGAAAGTACTCAAATAATTATGAAATGTGCCATATTCATTTTGTATTTCCTTAAATACTTTACTATTATTGATAGTAGCATTTATTTTAAGTCTATTTCTTATTATTTTTTCATTTTTTAATAGTTCTTGTATTTTTTTATAATCATAATTAGATATTTTATCAATATCAAAATTATCAAAAGCTTCTCTAAAATATTCTCTTTTGTTTAATACACACTCCCAAGATAGGCCAGCTTGAAAAGATTCAAGTATTAACATTTCAAATAAATATTTGTCATCAAAATTTGGTTTGCACCATTCATTATCATGATATTCTATATATAATTCATTATTAAGATTACACCATTTACATCTTTTCATATTTTCTCCTTCAGAACAAAGCACTTTTCATACCAATATTCTTATATTATATAGCATATATTTTTTTCTTTCTTTAGATAATTTTATCATAAAAAAACTAAGATATAAAATCTTAGTTTAAATGTCTATTAGTTATTTTTTGCTTTGATTGCGGCTTGTGCAGCAGCTAATCTAGCAATTGGAACTCTAAATGGTGAACAAGATACATAAGTAAGACCTGCATTATGACAGAACTCAACACTTGATGGATCTCCACCATGTTCTCCACAAATACCTAATTTAATATTTGGACGAACTGATTTTCCTTTTTCTACTGCCATTTTAATTAATGAACCAACACCAACTTGATCAAGTTTAGCAAATGGATCATTTTCAAAGATTTTTGCATCATAGTAAGAACCTAAGAACTTACCAGCATCATCTCTTGAGAAACCAAATGTATATTGAGTTAAGTCGTTTGTTCCGAATGAGAAGAATTCAGCTTCTTTTGCAATAGCATCAGCAGTTAAGGCTGCTCTTGGAATTTCAATCATTGTTCCAATATGATATTCAATATCAGAATTCTTTTCTGCTTTTACTTTTTCAGCTGTTTCAACAACTATATCTTTAACATATTTTAACTCTTTAACTTCACCTACTAGAGGAATCATTATTTCAGGAACAATATCGTATCCTTCAGATTCTTTAACTTCAATTGCAGCTTCCATTAAAGCGCGAGTTTGCATACGAGCAATTTCTGGATATGTAACAGCTAGTCTACAACCACGATGTCCCATCATTGGATTAAATTCATGTAATTCATTACATATATTTTTAACATGCTCTACAGTTACTCCCATAGCATCAGCTAATTCTTTCATTTCAGCCTCAGTTTTAGGTATAAATTCATGTAGAGGTGGATCTAGATAACGAACTGTCATTGGTAATCCTTTTAATTCTTTATACATAGCAATGAAATCACCTTTTTGATAAGGAATTAAATTATTTAAATATTTTTCTCTATCTTCTACAGTTTCTGATAGAATCATCTTTCTTAAGTTAAATATTCTTTCATCATCGAAGAACATGTGTTCAGTACGGCATAGTCCAATACCTTCAGCACCAAGTTCAATAGCCTTAGCAGTATCTCTTGGAGTATCAGCATTTGTTCTAACACCTAAACGACGATATTTATCAGCCCATTCCATAACGCGACCAAATTCACCAGCAATTGTTGCATCAACTGTAGGAATCTCACCGTCATATATTTTACCTGTAGTACCATCAATTGAGATTATATCTCCTTCATGATAAGTTTTTCCGCCTAAAGTAAACTCTTTATTTGCTTCGTCCATGATAATTTCGCCACATCCAGATACACAGCACTCGCCCATTCCACGAGCAACAACAGCAGCATGACTAGTCATTCCTCCACGAACAGTTAAAATACCTTGAGCAGCTTTCATACCTGTAATATCTTCAGGACTTGTTTCAAGTCTTACTAAGATAACTTTCTTCTTATCTTCAGCCCATTTAACTGCATCTTCAGCAGTAAATACAACTGAACCACATGCAGCACCTGGAGATGCACCTAAACCTGCTCCAATAGGAGTCGCATTCTTAATAGCACTCGCATCAAATTGAGGATGTAATAATGTATCTAAGTTTCTTGGATCAATCATTAATACTGCCTCTTCTTCAGTACGCATTCCTTCATCTACTAAATCACATGCAATTTTTAAAGCTGCTTGTGCAGTACGTTTACCATTTCTAGTTTGTAACATATATAGTTTACCATGTTCAACAGTAAATTCCATATCTTGCATATCGCGATAATGTTTTTCTAGAGTTTCACAAACACTTTTAAATTGAGCAAATGCTTCAGGGAATTTAGTTTCCATTTCGGCAATCTTCATTGGTGTACGAACTCCAGCAACAACGTCTTCACCTTGTGCGTTAGTTAAGAATTCACCAAATAAACCTTTTTCTCCTGTAGCTGGGTCACGAGTAAATGCAACACCAGTACCACAATCATCACCCATATTACCAAAAGCCATAGATTGAACATTAACAGCAGTTCCCCATGAATAAGGAATGTCATTATCTCTTCTATAAACATTGGCACGAGGATTATCCCAAGAACGGAATACAGCTTTAATAGCCCCCATTAATTGTTCTTTTGGATCATCAGGGAAATCAGCACCTATTTTATTTTTATATTCTTCTTTAAACTCACGAGCTAATTCCTTTAAATCTTCAGCAGTTAATTCAACATCTTGTTTAACTCCCTTAGCTTCTTTCATTTTATCGATTAATTCTTCAAAGTATTTCTTTCCAACTTCCATAACAACATCAGAATACATTTGAATAAATCTTCTATAGCAATCCCAAGCCCATCTTGTATTTTGTGATTTTTCTGCTAGTACTTCAACAACTTCTTCATTTAAACCTAAATTAAGAATTGTATCCATCATTCCTGGCATTGATGCTCTTGCACCACTTCTTACTGAAACTAATAATGGATTTTCTTTATCTCCAAATTTCTTTCCAGTAATCTCTTCCATTTTTACAATATATTCATTGATTTGAGATTGTATTTCTTCATTAATTTCTCTTCCATCTTCATAGTACTTTGTACATGCTTCAGTAGTGATAGTAAAACCTTGTGGAACTGGAAGTCCAATATTTGTCATTTCAGCAAGATTTGCACCTTTACCACCTAGAAGATTTCGCATATCTGCATTACCTTCGGTAAATAAATATACATATTTCATATAATCATCCTTTCATACTCTAATATTATATCAATACTCCATATTTAAGACAATAATTATTATCTTTTTTTTACAGATAATTTTTGATGTTTTTTAGCCTTTATAAGTAATATTATAGTTACTTGGTCCTTCAATTGAATTGCCCGATAAATCAAATCGTGAACCATGACAAGGACAATCCCAAGTTAATTCAATTTCATTGAATATTAAACTGCATCCCAAATGAGGACATTTATTTATAACTTTATGTTCTTCGCCAAAATCATCAGTATATATAGCAATACCAATTCCATTAATTTTTTCAAATCTTACTTTATTAGAATACCAATTTTTATTTTTTATTATTTTTGAATTTAAGAATGAATATATATTATTAATTAAATAAAGTGGATATTTAATACTGATAATTAAATTATCTTTTCTTTTAGGATCGACAAGTTTACTATATTTATTATTTTTATCATCAATTAAATCGTGAATTATTAAAGATGCTAACATACTATTAGTCATTCCCCAAGTATTATATCCCGTAGCTATATAAAAATTATTTTCAATTAACCCAATATAAGGCAAATAATCTTTAGTTATTATATCGATATTTGACCAAACAAATTCTGGTTTATTGTTTATAAAATTTTTAAAATTAGCTACATCATTTTGAGAATAAGCTAGATTAGTAGAATTTATTAACAATAATTTATATTTATCTTCAACATAACGAATAGATAAAGTTTGCTTATCACAAGTTATTCCTTGAAAATTAATATTACTATTATCTTTAAAAAGTGCAATATAAGATTTTTCTAAAGAACACTTTAATGGCATAAGATATGGAAATAAAAAGTAAGGATAATGCGTGCATAGTATAACATATTTTGCTTTAATAGTATGATTATTTGTTCTTACTAGATAGTACTCTTTTTTCTTAATAATTTTTTTAACACAACTATTTTCATAGATAGGTATTTTATCTTTAATTATTTCCTTTAATCCATTTAAATATTTTATTGGATTAAAAGTATAAGTATCTTCACACTTTATTCCTCTTTTTACTTTTAATCCATCGGGTAAGACATCAATATTATCTATTTTACACCCAAAACTAGTTAATAACTTTTCCTCTTTAATTATTGTTTTAGTGTTCCCTTCAATAGTAAATAGATAACTGTCAGATTTCTTTAGATCACAATCAATATGATGCATATCTATTATTTTAAGTATTCTATCTATTGCTTCTTTTTGCGATTCATAATATAGTTTTGCATCATTATCACTTCTTAACTTGCTAATCTTACTATATATTCCATCTTGTAGATATGTTATTTTAGCAGTACTTTTTGAAGTTATTCCCGATCCAATAGTATTTTTTTCGAGTAAACATACTTTATAATTATCATTTAAATAAGAATAAGCAATAGATAAACCCGTTATTCCACCACCAATTATTACAATATCGACACATTCATCTTCATCTATTACTTTAATATCATTACTATTTAAATAATAAGACCAAATACTTTTATTCTTCATATCATCACCCATAATATTTTGGTCAATAAACTATTTTTTATTTATGATATTCGTTTATTAATTTTAAAACAGGTCCAGGAACATATTTATCTATTGGTTTATCATAGTAGATAAAGTCTCTTACCATGCTTGATGATACTCTACCTGCTATTCCTGCTCTTACATACATCGTATCTATACCCGATGCTTCGAAGTTCGCATATGCTTGATTTTCCTCTTCTGCCAAATCTATCGAGTCTCGTAGTCCCTTTACGATTATACTTACACCCTCTTGAATGGCTAAATCGACAGTTGCTCCTTCATAGACTGTAACTCTCACATTATCTAGTCCAAGTTCTTGAAATACACTTTCCATTGCTTTGGCCATTAACTCGGCAGGATAATTTCTCGTCTTTTTTTTATTAACTCCTATATTGACGATTACTTCATCAAAAAGATTATGAGAAGTTTTTACAACATGTAGATGCCCATTTGTAAAAGGATCAAAACTTCCGGGATATAAAGCAATTTTTCTATTAGTCATTTTTCTTCTTCCTTTCTAATTTAATTATTTGACCTTCACTTAAACTTGAAGTCATCGCAAATTCTTTCCTTGCTTCCTCGACATATTTTTCTTTTTCAATTTCGGGGAATGTATGAAAAAGATATAGAGATTTTGCATTGGAATTTTTTGCTATTCTACCTGCTTCATAGGCGTATAGATGTCCTGATGAACCTTTACACTGTCCCTTTAAAAATGATGCTTCGCAGATTAACAAATCAGTATTTTGACTAAAGTCCGATAGTGAATCGCGATAATCCGTATCACTTGAATAGACAAGACTTGCATCACTTGACTCAATTTTTATTGCATAGGCATCAATTGGATGGATATTCTTACTAAAATATATGCTAAGTGTTCCAATATGTAGTTTTGTACTACTCTTATATTTATGAAAATTAAAGTAATTGACATTTTTTGAATTTACTAAATAGTCATAATCAATTGGATTACTAGGCATAAATTTAGGAGTTTTCCACTCACCATAATTATGATTTCTTTCCCTAATTGGCTCCGGCAAATATACATCTATTTTGGAATCGAGATAGCCTAGTTTGTTAGCAATATACGACATATTAGCTATTGCTGTTAGATCTCCATAGTGGTCTGGGTGATAATGGCTAATTATTATCGATAAGTTTTTTAAGTCTCTTAATATATCTAGTTCTCTCGAACAAGAGAATCCAGTATCGAGCATTATATTAGTTCCATTTTCACTTACTAAAAATGATGAACAATTCATGCTTCCTTTTGGATAAGGAGCAACACTTCCTAAAACTTTTACTTGCATATTAATTTTTTAACCTCCATTGTCAATTGTTCTAGTTTGATATTGTAGTTATTCAATACTAAATCAAACATTTTAGAATCGTATTTTATTCCATTTTTTTCTCTTTCATAAGCGTAAGATTCATCGATTTTATCTCTTTTAACTACTCTTCTTATCCTCTCATCTAGTGGTGCAGTAATTAATATTTTTAAGTCACATAAGTCAAATATTTCTGTTATTGGCAAAAAATTCCAATCAATTATTAGATTCTCTTCGTTTGCAATTAACTCATTTAATCTAATGAGTATAGCTTCATAAACCTGCGCATTATATCTTTCCATCAACTCTTGAGATGAAAACAATTTACTTCCGAGTTTTTTTCTATCAATACTCTCTTCTTTTGGCAAATTAAACCAACTAAGTACTTCATTATATAGATTTAAGTCTAAAACTTGATGAACAAGGAAATCGACATGAATTACTCTAAAATTGATACTTGCACCAATATAATCAGTTACACTGGTTTTACCTGAACCTTGAGGACCTGTAATTCCAATTAACATATAATCACTTCCTAACTAAATTATATAAATTTATTAATTATAAATAAAATACATATGTTTTATCATATATCATAACTATTAGTTATATTAAAAGTAAAAAAAATTAGAAGTTAATCTTCTAATTTAATAAACATGCGATAGTTATCACTTTCTCTTTTATAAATAGCTATTTTTTCATTATCTCTTTTAAACAACACGAATGGTTTTGATGAGATATTTAAATCAAATTTAATACCATTAATAACTCTTTTATAAATATCTTTATTTTTATCAATATCGATAATATCTAAATCTAAAACCTTATCGATGTCGAGCAATTTAAATTTGTTATTTTCTATGTCTTTTAAAGTATAAGAATCTTCAATTTTAAAATTGCCCTGTTTAGTTCTAACTAAACTCTTCATACATGTCGGAATATTTAAAGAGATACCAATATCTCTAATCAAGCTTCTAATATATGTCCCCTTAGATACAAGGCACTTAAATTTTACTATATTATCCTTTATATCTAATACTTCTATTTCCTTAATATCAACTATCTTACTTGGAAGTTCAACACTTTCGTTATTTCTTGCATACTCATATAACTTTTTTCCATTTACTTTAACTGCTGAAAAAATAGGCACTTCCTGATTGTATGACCTTTTAAAGTTATTAATTGCCTTAATTATTTCATCATTACTGATGTTTGCTTCTTTTTCTTCTAATATATTTCCCGTTATATCTAGGGTATCAGTTGATTTTCCAATTATGAATTCAGCAATGTATTCTTTATATTTACTCATCAAAGCATCACTAAGTTTAGTATACTTGCCAATCGTTATAACTAGTACCCCTGTTGCTATTGGATCTAAAGTTCCCGTATGTCCAATTCTTTTCGTATTTAATATATGACTTAATTTATTTACTACATCTCTACTAGTAAAGTTTTCTTCTTTATTTACTACTAATATTCCATTCATGTAAACACCTTCAATAAGTTAATTATCTCGCATAAACTAAAAAACTACAAGAAAAAAGAAAGTATTATTTTTCACTTTCCTCTTTCTCATGTATACTCTCAATAATACTCTCTATTCTTTTTCCATATTCAATTGAATTATCATATTCAAATATTAATTCTGGAGTATGTCTAATATCGATTCTATTCGCTAAAACTGTTCTTAAATAAGGAGCTGCAACACGTAAATTCTCTTCGACGCTTTTCAAATCTTCATCTCCCATATATGTATAATATACGCGGGCAAAAGATAAATCATTCGTTACTTCACAACCTGTCAAAGTGACATGTTTAAGAGTCTCATCTCTTGCCTCAAGTAACATGATACTAGATAGTTCTCTCAATACTTGTGATGAAATTCTATCTATTTTAACACTCATCTTTTAACCTCAACATTTTCATAAGTTTCAAAAACATCGCCCTCTTTGATGTCATTATATCCATCGATAGTTATACCACACTCAAATCCTGATTTAACTTCTTTAACGGATTCTTTTCCTCTTTGAACTGAACCAATCTTTCCATCATAGATAATTACACCATCACGAACAATTCTTACTTGGCTTCCGTTTTTCATAATACCACTTGTTACCATTACACCAGCAATTGTTCCAACTTTTGAGAATTTGAATAATTGTCTAACTTCAGCTTCACCAGTAACAACTTCTTCAAATTCAGGGTCAAGCATACCTTTCATAGCTGCTTCCATCTCTTCTACTACTTTATAGATAATTGTATAAAGTCTCATATCGACATTGTATTCTTTAGCAATTTCTTTTGTCTTATTTGATGGAACGACATTGAATCCGATTACAATTGCATTACTTGCTTGAGCCAAAATAATATCCGATTCAGTGATAGTTCCAATTCCGCTTCTTATTACTTTAATCTTTACGCCTTCAACATCAATTTTTTCTAGAGAATTGCGAACAGCTTCTTCACTTCCGCGAACATCACATTTAAGCACGACGTTGATTTCCTTTATACCTGATTGAATTGATGCAAATAATTCATCAAGTGTTAATGTTGGCTTTTTAAATGATTGTTCCTTAGCTTGAATTGAACGTTTTTCAGCAATCTTAGATGCTTCTTTAACGGACTCAAATGCCATAAATTTATCTCCAGCTGAAGGATTACCTGACAATCCCGTAATTTCAACCGGTGTAGATGGTCCAGCTTCGACAATATCATTTCCTAAATCATCTTTTAATGTTCTTACAATACCATGATTTACACCAACAACAATTGGATCTCCAAGTCTTAAAGTACCATTTTGAATTAATAAACTTGCAACCCCTCCTAGATTTTTATCAATACGAGATTCTATTACAGAACCAATAGCATAACGATTAGGATTTGCTCTTAATTCAGATACTTCAGCAATAGCAAGTATCGTCTCAAGTAATTTATCAACACCTTCTCCAGTCTTAGCACTTATTCTAACAAATGGAACAGTTCCACCCCATTCTTCAGGAGTAATATTGATTTCTGCCATTTCTGTCATTACACGATCTGGATTAGCATTTGGTCGATCAATTTTATTTACAGCAACAATTATAGGTACATTAGCTGCTAAAGCATGATCAATTGCTTCTTTAGTTTGTGGCATTACACCATCTTCAGCAGAAACAATAATAATAACAATATCAGTAACTGATGCTCCTCTTGCACGCATTTCAGTGAATGCTGCATGTCCTGGAGTATCAATAAATGTTAGTTTATTGCCTTGATATTCTATTTGATAAGCACCAATGGCTTGAGTAATACCTCCGGCTTCTCCTTCAGCAACATGACTATTTCTAATATAATCAAGTAGAGTTGTCTTACCATGGTCAACATGTCCCATAATAGTTATTACTGGAGGACGACTCTCTAAATCTTTTTCATCATCTACAATTTCATAATTTTCAAAGTTACTTATATCCTGTGTTTCTTCTTTTTTAAGAGTCTTATTGTATTCAGTACATACGATTTCAGCAATATCAAAATCAATTGATTGAGGTAGACTTATCATCATACCTAGAGTTATTAATTTTTTAACTAAGTCTACTCCAGGTACTCCAATACTCTCAGCTAAATCCTGAACTGTCATTCCTTCTTTGTATAATACAATAGAATCATCAGCATTCTCTTTATTACTAGTTAATTTTTCTTTGTTTTTATACATTTCTTTTTTCTTATTTAAGTACTCTTGATTCTTATTTTTATTATCGGCCTTTTTATTTATTTTTTCCTTTGATACTGTGTGAGTTTCACTTATGTATTTAATATTATCATAATCCATAATATCATCTACAACATCATCAATTGCATCAGTCTCTTCAACAGTAAGTTCAGCATCAGCACTTATTAAATTCATCGTATTATCTAACATAATAATAGCTTCATCATCTAATTCGTCATCTTTTGAACTAACTTTAATTCCTAGTTCCTTACATTTATTTAAAACATCTTGAACTGTGAAGTTCATTTCTTCAGCATATTCTTGTACACTCATCATATTATCCACCTCTTATCTTTTTATTTTACTAATTAATGTATCATATACCTCATCAGGTACTTGAGTTTCAAGTACCCTATCTAATATTTTCTTCTTTTTAGCTTCCATTATAACTAATTCATCTAATTTTATATAACAACCATGACCATTTAATTTTCCTGTGTCATCAACGATGATTGAATCATCACTTTTAACTATGCGAGCTAGTTCGTACTTTGGTAATTTTTCTCTCGTAACAACACACATGCGCATAGGTATTTTTTTCATTAGTTATTGCCCTCTTCTTGAATTTGTGTCATAGTTTTTATTTCAATTTTAAATTTAGTCAATCTACTAGCTAAACGAATATTCATTCCTTGTTTTCCAATTGCTAGTTTTAAATTATCATCAGGAACGATAGCTAGTGCTAAATTTTCCTTTGTATTATCTATGATACTAACAATTACATCTTTAGCAGGATTTAATGCATTTTTAATAAATTCTGCTGGATCTTCACTCCATAAAACTAAATCTACTTTTTCACCATTTAATTCAGAAAGAATGCTCGCGATTCTCGAACCACGTTCACCAATACAAGTACCTATTGCATCAATTCTTTCATTATTTGATGAAACGGCAACTTTAGATCTAACTCCAGCTTCACGAGCAACTCCATGAAGTTCAAGTGTTCCATCTTGGAATTCTGGAATTTCTGATTCAAATAGACGTTTAACAAATCCATAGTGTTTTCTTGTACATAAAACTAGAGGACCCTTAGTTGTTGCTTCTACTTTTGATATATATACCTTAATACTAGATCCCATTGTAACTGTTTCATTTGGAATCATTTCTGACTTAGGTAAAATACCTCTTGTTCTTCCTAAATCAACATAGTAATTTTTGGCATCTTCCATAGCTAGTGTTCCAACCATGATTTCATCTTGTTTATCAGCAAATTCAGAAATAATAGAATTTCTCTCTGCTTCTCTTATTTTTTGTGTAACAACTTGTTTGCAAGTAGATGCAGCTACACGTCCAAAGTCTTTTGGTGTAACTTCCTCTTCAATAGTTTCTCCAACCTTTATACCTGGAACCATTTTCTCAGCATCTTCAAGTAAAATTTGAGCATCTTCATTAATTTCAGGATCTAAATAAATGATATTTCCCTCTTCATCAGTAGATTCTTCTCCTTCAATATAATCGTCAACTACTACAAAGTAGCGTATTACCTTAAATTCACCAGTCTCACGATTAATGTCAATTTTAACATTAGTCTTTGAATCATAATTTTTCTTATATGCTGTAATTAAACCTTGTTCCATTGCATCATATACAGTATCTTCATCAATATTCTTTTCTTCAATGATATTCTTTAGTGCCTTAATAAATTCTTTACCATTCATATTTTTAACCTCTTTCCTTACTAGATATATCTAAGATATATTCTTCCTCAATTAAATCATATTCATCAAGAATAGGATTTATTTTATTCGTTGCTTCAACAATAGTATCGATATCAATATAATCATTTTTATCTAAAACAATCTTTAGATAATTATACTTACCCTCGACTTCCCATGTCACCGAATCAACAATCAAATTCATTTCATTCATTGCTGGTGTAATAAGTTCTTCAATTTTACTTAAAATGCTATCCATAAATTCCTCCTAAACAATAACAAAAGTGGGAATTTCTGCCCACTTAAATCTAGTCAATATAAGTATATCATAGCGATTCTTTGCTGTAAAGAACTATTTATTTTTTTTATTATTCTTTTTAGCAATATATTTAACCTTTACTCCTCTTTCAAGAGCAAACATCTTTTTAACACCTTTTGGTAGATTCTTTTTATATGTCTTCATAGATTCCCTCCTTAAATTCATGAGTATTATAACATATTATTTATAATAACTTCAATTATTTTAATAAATGTTTTGACATTGGCATTTCTTTATTAGCTAAATAATACTCCGTATCAAATAAAATATGTTTTAATTCTTCACTTGTCTTAAAATTATATTTAATTTTATTTTGGCTTTCCTTAAATTCTTTTGTTAGCTTTCTAACATAGTCAATTCCAACCATAATTTCCGATCCGGCAGTTAGAAATACTGAAGCCATTAGAATATCTTTATTTGCAAGAATTAAGTCTAATACAGGTTTTAAAAACGCGATTTTTATAAGATCTGTCTGGAAGATATAAATAATTCCCATTACTGTGGAAATTCCTAAAACCCACATCTTAGCACGACCGATAAATGACGATTTAGTTCTAAGTCCAATAGACGCTGCTACGACATTAATTAGAGCAATTATTATCTCTAATATAGCAATGATGTAATAAATTGGATAATATATAGCAACAATCAATATTATAACTATTCCAAATACCTTATCTGCAATTGTATCTAGCAAACTTCCAAATAGACTCTGAACATGAAATGTTCTGGCAAATAGTCCATCGAAAAAATCAGTTAGTAACACGCATGATACAAATATTATAATTCCTAAAGGAGATAATATTCTCCATACAAAAGGAAGTATAAATGTTGCAAGTAAGCGAATTAAAGTTAACGAATTAACAAATACTTTCATCTTATCACCTAACTATAAATAATCCTGTATTGATTATTTTCTTGAATTAATTCAATTGATTTTATAGAAGAATCTACAACTACTACCGTTGTATCATAAGATATTCCATTATAACTTATATTGTAATTATAAATAACTTCTGAATCTTTCTTTCTCTTTGTACTTTGATTACTATTTAAAATACTAACTAATTTAGTTGGATTAAAAAATTCATAATTTATACCAGAAAAAATTTCTGTATTTAGATTTTCCCTATCCAAAACTATTTCATATATTTGATCATCTTGAATTTTGAACTTTTTTGTCATATCTCGATTTTCAATCAAACCGGTTATGACTCCGTTTTCGCGTAAAGCTGTTATTCTTGTCTCATAGTTATTGATAATCGATGTAAATTCAATCGAGATATCGTTGCTAGATAGATTATTAAGCATTTCTTTATAGGTAAGTTTTTCTGAATTCTGTGTAGCATTAGTTGTAGTTGTTGTTACAGTTTTTTCTGAATCTAGATTTTTTCCTCCAAAATTAATTATCAAAATGAATATTAAAAATAGAACAAAGTAGATTCCCAATCTTACAAGTGCTTTGAAACCCGCTACTTGATTATAATTTCTCAAGAAAACTTCCCATTTACTTTCGTAAATATCATCTTTTTTCTTTTTACTCATTAGTATCACCTACATATTTATTAAGCAATTTATCTTTGTCTGTTCCATTAAAATAATCTCTAACGGACATTTCTTTTTTGCCGAATGGTTTTATTCTTATAATATCTATTTGTCCATCTTTACAATTAATCGAGAAACTATCTTTAGACACTTTAGATATTACACCAATTTCACCCTTTATATCATCCCCAATACGACATTCAAGAATTTTCATTTCTTCATCGTCTAATATAATAAATGCACTAGGTTCTGGATTTAAACTTCTAACATGATTATATACTTCCATTCTCGTGCGATTAAAATCTAGTTTTTCATCACTTCTTTTAATCATTGGAGCATAAGTTGCAAGTTCGTTATCTTGAGGAATGTCAAAGTTAGTACCATCGAAAATTTTTGGAAGTGTACGCATAAGTAGACTTGCGCCTAATTCACTTAGTTTATTAGTTAAAGTACCTAATGTATCAGAATCGTCAATTGGTATTTCTTCAGCATGAATAATATTTCCCGTATCTATAAACTCATCCATATACATGATTGTTATACCTGTTTTTTCTTCTCCATCATATATTGCTTTGCTAATCGGACTAGCTCCACGATATCTTGGCAATAAAGAGGCATGAACATTTATACATCCAAACTCCGGATAATCAAGAACTACTTTAGGAACTATTTGTCCGTATGCACAAGTTATTATCAAATCAGGTTTCTTATTTAAAACATATTCATACTCTTTTTTTAATCTCTCAGGTTTAAATACTTCAATATTATGTTCTTCAGCTAGACGACATACTGGAGATGGAGTTAATACTCTTTTTCTTCCAACATATGCATCAGGTTGTGTAACAACAAGCACAACATTAGTATTCTCAATTAATTCTTTTAATACTGGTACGGAAAATTCTGGTGTACCCATAAATACTACTCTTTTATCTTTCATAATAGCACCCTCTAATCACTTATAATTATAACATGTATCGCCATTTTTTCGAATAAAATTTTAAAGATATATACTATTTATAAAAAAAGAGAATAACATTTTAATTATCCTCTTTACAAACTGCATCTAAAGATGCAAATAATTCATTTACTTCTTCTTCCGTCTTTAATCTAGCGCCCGATGCAAATTTATGTCCACCACCATTAAACTTCTCGGCAATTTCGTTTATGACGATTCCACGACTACGAATATTAATTTTATACAATTCAGCCTTGGCATCATATGATGAAAAAGCCCACACTTTCAATTCTTTTATGAAATTTAAATCATTAACTAAATTGGAAGCGGTAGAAGAATCGACATCATATTTTTTTATTATGTCATCAGTAATTTTAATATATCCAAATCCATTCTCACTAATATTTATATTTTCAATAATATATGATTCAAATCTTCTTTCATTAATTCCTCTCTCATATAAATTATTATATAGAGGAGTTAGTTCAAATTTATAATCATTTAGCAATCTGGCAGCTATATTAAATGTCTTCGGAGTTGTATAACTAAGTAGGAATCTATCTGAATCAGCAATTATTCCCATAAATAGTTTTTCGGCAATTTCCCTATTTAATTTAAGTTTTGATTGATAGATAATTTCTGCTATTAACTGGCATGTAGATGAAGAAGTTTCGTCTACCAATTCCAAATCACATACTAGTTCATCACAAGGATGATGATCTATCTTAATTGTATACTTAAATAATTCGGGATTCACAGAATCTACTCTCTCAAATCTCGGTACATCCAAAACAATCAATAAGGACTTACTAAAATCGACATCATCTATTTTATCTAGAGTTCCAAAATATTTAAACTTTGCTACTCCAGCACCTACAGCATATACGCTTTTATTTGGATAATTAAGTTTAATAATGTCCCTTAGAGCAATTTCCGATGCAATGGCATCAGGGTCTGGCCCAATATGACGAGCTATTACTATCGTATTATACTCTTTGATTTTTTTTATTATTTGTTTGCTAATTGATGTTAGCATAATATCACAACCTATTTAATTAATTCGTATGTATCTATTGCAATCATTAATTCTTCGTTTGTTGGTACTACATAAACTGGTATCTTAGAATCTTCAGTAGTGATTAGTCTAAATTCACCGCGGAAGTTATTCTTTGATTCATCTAACTTAACACCTAATGATGCTATTTTATCTATGATATCTTTTCTTGTCATTGCTGAGTTTTCACCCAAACCTGCAGTAAAGACAATAACATCAGCACCATTTAATTGATTATTGTAGTTTGCTATATAATTTGCAACACGTCTCGTATACATGTCTTGTGCAAGTATACATAATTCGTCTCCTTGAGCAATGCCATCTTCAACATCTCTTGAATCCGATTTACCACAAATACCTTCTAATCCTGAGTGTTTATTTAAATCATTCATAACTTCATCAATAGACATTCCTGCCTCTTCAGAAATATAAGTAATAATTGATGGATCAATATCTCCAGGACGAGTACCCATCATAATACCTGTCATTGGACTAAATCCCATAGAAGTATCAACTACTTTACCAGCATTAATTGCACATACTGAAGCTCCACTTCCAATATGACAAGAAATAACCTTTAAATCATTACGGCCTAAATATTTTGATATTTCTTGATTAATAAACTTATGACTTGTTCCATGAAATCCATATTTTCTAACTCCATATTTTGTATACCATTCATATGGTACTGGATATAGGAAATTTGCTGCATCCATTGTTTGATGGAATGATGTATCAAATACAGCCGTCATTGGCTTATTTGGGAATGCACTCTTGCTTGCTTCTATACATGCTAACATTGCTGGATTGTGCAAAGGTGCAAGTTTTGTAAATTTCTTACATTCATCAATTACTTCATCAGTTATAATAACTGATTCTTTAAATCTTTCTCCACCATGTACTAGACGATGACCAATTGCATCTATTTCATCTAATGACGAAACAACATTTAATTCTACTAATTCTCTCTTAACACATTCTAGAGCATCTAAATGATTTTCTAAAACAATATCGCGATGTAATTTTTCACCATTGATTTTTACATCATAAAAAGATCCTTCTAATCCTATTCTTTGGAAATATCCATTGACTAATTCTCTATTTTCTGGTATTTCCATAACGCTGAATTTCATTGATGAAGACCCAGCATTAATTGTTAATATTTTCATTAATTTTCACCCTCATTTCAAAAGTATTTTAACATAAAAAAAAGGTATCTTCTACCTTTTTTTAATCTTTTTAATTACATTTACTTTATTTTCGGGAGTTAGAGTACACTTTTTTTGATTGATGCCCAAATTCTCCCCGTAATTATTAGAATACTTGCTAATAATCTCCATTAATTCATTGCTTGTTTTATCCATAATATCACCCATTATTATTATGGGTGTTTTTATCTTTTTTAATCACAAGTAAATTCTAAATTTAATGTACTTGCCATTATACTTTGATATTCATTATAGTCCGTAGTAGAACTTACTACCATATTAGACTTAATTAAATCTTGATTAATATTACTAACTGATTCTTTATCATAGTCTAGTAAATTGACATTTAAATTTAGTTGAACATCTTTGCTAGTACCATATATTTGACTCGTTATGCCTTTTATTTTCTGATCATTAACAATTTTATTTAAATTAGCAACATCAGCATAAATATCGATATTTTCAACTACTGCTTGATATTGTATATTTAATCTTTCAATAGCATTAGTTGTTGGATTAATTCTAAATGTATATGTTATATTTCCATAATCATTAGTTCCAATACATTTTTTAGTATCATATTCTACTCTATTTTCTGGATTAGTTGGTACATTTTCTTCAGGATTTACTAATATATCTTGATTAAAATATCCAAATATACCAATTCCCAAAAATAATATAACTGCAAACCCCCAAACAATAACCACCTTTATATTCATCTTATCACCTACTATTATAATTATAGTATTAAATGCACTCTTTTACAATACATTATTAAACTCAGTTGACTTATCATTTGTAACTTTAATTATCTCTTCATTTTTAATAGCTTCACTTATTAATTCTTCGTAATTAAAATTATTCTCATAGTTGATTGCATCCTCTAAAACAGGATTAATTACTGGATGATCCGGCACAAAGATAGTACAACAATCTTCAAATGGCAAAATAGATGTCTCATATGTATCAATCTTTTTAGAAATATCTATTATATCTATCTTATCTAGACAAGCTACTGGCCTTATTACCGGCATCTTAATTGTCTCGTTAATAACTGACATACTCGTTAGAGTTTGACTAGCAACTTGACCAATTGATTCACCATTAATTATTGCCTTACAATTGTTCTTATTTGCTACTCTCTCAGCAATTCGATACATCATTCTTCGCATGATTGTAATTAAATATTCATGAGGACAGTTTTTTAAGATGTTCTCTTGAATATCTGTAAAATTGATTATATGAACTTTGACATATCCAGAATATTGAGCAAGTTTTTTAGCTAATGAGAGAACTTTATTCTTAGCAGCAACACTCGTATGAGGAGGACTTTCATAATAAATAGCTTCTACTCTTACTCCACGTTTCAATGCTAAATATCCAGCTACCGGAGAATCAATTCCTCCACTCAACATAAGAAGTCCTTTTCCTAAAGTACCTACCGGATAGCCTCCTAAACCTTCTATTTTCTCAAAATAAATATAACTATTCTTAAAACGAATTTCAACATTAATTAATGTTTCCGGCATCTTTACATCAACTTTTGAGTTTTTAACATTCTTTAATACTAATCCGCCAAGAATTCTCGATACTTCCATTGAATTAATCGGGTAATTCTTATCACTTCTCTTCGTCTCTACCTTGAAAGTATTTATTTCTTTATCCCTAACCAATTCTACTAGAGACGATTTAATTAATTCAAAATCATTAGATTCAAGTTCATATCCAATATTCAATTCGTGAATACCAAAAACCATTTTCAATTTATTTATTATTAAATCTAAATTGTCAATTGATTTAATAAACATTCTTCCCTTATCATAATTTATCTCTACATCAAAGTCCTTAAGCATTTCTTTGATATTATTCTTTAATGTACTGATAAAAAAGTTAATATTGTCCTTTTTGGTTGTCAATTCACCATATTTTATAATGATAATTTTTTCCATATAATCACCAACTCATATATTATCATAAATTTATTAATAAAAGAATTCTAAATCTAGAATTCTTTATATTTTGGACTAAAAGATATTGTTTTATTTACTATTGCACGAGCAGATTCAGCATTGAATGGTTTTTGTAGCATATCAACTACTCCCGGAATACTTGTTGCTGATTCTATTCCATCTTTTGTATCTTCGCCAGAAATGATAGATACTGGAATATTCTTAAATAAATCATTTTCTGAAAAATAATCTAAAACTTCATATCCATTTTTCTTTGGCATTTGCAAATCGAGAAATGCTCCCAATAATCTATCTTTATTTTGTTCAACTAATTCAATCGCTTCATTTCCATCCTTAGCAACTAATATTTCAAACTCATCTTTAAATGTGCGAGTAAAGAACTTAGTTATTACTGGAGAATCATCTGCTATCAATATAACTCTTCTATTATCAGATATGTTTTCTTTTTTAGTATTACTAAAAAGAACTAATTTATAATTTTCTATTTTAAATATCGAAATAAAGAATCCATCAAAGAATGTTTTTATCTCATCGTTTTCATTTATTATATCAATAATATTTTTGGAAAACTTATTAGATAAACTACTAATATCGTTCTTTGATGATACTTTAATCTTTTCTCCCGTATAATTAACTGAATAATATACAGATTCACTTTGATCTATAACAACTATATCATCAAATAAAGATGATATAAGAGATGGTATAGATAATACAACCTCATTTATTCTCATATTTCCACCTAGCTTTCTAAGTATGTTTTTACAACACTTATAATTCTATTAGCTTCTTGGAGTAAGATTTCTAAATTTTGTCCACACCATTCAATGTTATTTTCTTTACTAGCCATCTCGTGATTGTATGATAACTCAGCTAATTTATCAAAACCTAAATACTTTGAATCACTTTTCATAGCATGTACTAATACTGAATATTCCTGCATATTTTGTGCATTGTAGAATTCAATTATCTTAGGAATTCTCGTTTCACTTTCGGTTAGGAAATCTTGCAATGTTTCATTATACATCTCCATATCTCCTAAAAGTTCTAATCCTTTATTAATATCTACTCCATTGCTTGTCAAAATTTCTGTATTCATGTTTACACCTCTAATTCAATTATATACTAATTATTTCAATTCTCACTTATTTTTTTATAAACTTTACATTAGCACCAAGGAAATTCTACTGATTCACTACCTAATACTTTTGGACTTATATTGAATGGATTTCTGATAGCTTTAATCTTTTTTGGACCTTGATCACTTGTACAGGAATCATAGTAGTATATTATTCCATCGTCAGTAAATTCTAATTCTTTACTATTTAAACTTGTAAATTCATCAGTAGTAGAATCTTTATCACTTACTAGTGCATAGTCATAATCATATCCATCGTACTCTATCTGATTATAGAAAACTAAATAACCCTTATATATTTTAAAATATGCTTGATTGATACTTTCACCTAAATTTTCCGAAGATACGATCACATGATTATCTTTTATTAAATTTAATCGGTAGGAATTATCTTTATAAATAATCATATAATAGTAATTTAATCCTTGATAATTTACTTTTAAATTACATCCATCAGAACACATTTCACCAATTTGTGTTTCATCTGTAACATCAACTTTAGAAAACTTACTATCATCAATAGAATAATATTTATAAGCTTTCATATTTGGCATATAGCTATCTAATAGTTTTTCACTATTCTTAGTATTCAAAGTAATTGTAATTATTTCGATACTAATAATACTTATAAACAAAGCCAAAATTACAATTGTAAATACTAATGGCTTATTAAATTTTTTACTTTCTTGTTTTCTCATTAAAACTCACCTATATTTCTAAAATAATCTGCTTGATTTCTAACAAAACCATATCGATCTAAAAAACTTATCAATTCAGTTCTTACGGGCATTACACCTATCTCAATCGGTCTAACTGTGATACTTTTAATTAAACGAATTAATTTTTCTAATACTTCATCGTTTTCCCCATAGAGCGAATGAATGAACATATTGTCTCCGACTATAGTAAAACTCGTAACACCAATTACTGAATTGTTAGTATCCCTTATACTAGCTAAATTAGTATTTTCAACATTTACTTGAGATTGTGTCTTTCTAGGATCTATATTTAAATATCTATTAGTAAGTTCATCGGTTACACTTATCTGTTTCGATAAATAGTCAAGTACTTCACTACTCTTATCATTAATCGCAAATTTATAATTTATGTTATCGATTCGATTCTCTGAAGAATCACTTAAATAGTCAATATAGTTATATTTGAATCCTGTTGACAATAGCATATAGTCCATACTTTCATCATATGGATAATTATCGCATAATACTCTTAAACATGCCTTATCGCCTTTTAATGTTTCAATTAAGAACTTTAATAAACCTTGAATTTGTTCACTATTGTATTTCAAATACAAAAATTTTTCTAAATAATAATTATTATTAATTAAATTAGCTGTAATCATCACAGTTATTTCCTTATTTTCAAGTGATGCAACGATTACTTTATTAGTATTTAGATTCATTATTATATTCTTCATTACATCTTCCGATAACATATTAAGTTTGCGGTAAAAATCAGTTATTAAATTAAGTTCATTTAACGTTAATATTATATTCATATATACGCTCCTATTATATAAGAATTATACCATATTAAAAGGCAAAAAAAAAGGAGTTATTTTTCTCCTTCTTCGAGCATTGATGTTATGAATATTCCATATCCTTTCTTAACATCATCGATAACGACATGAGTTACTGCACCAAATATTTTATTATCTTGAATTATTGGCGATCCGCTCATACCTTGTACTATTCCTCCCGTAGTCTCTAGTAGTTCTCTATCTGTTATTTCAAAATAAATATTTTTAATCTTACTAGATTTATCGATCTTAGTTATATTTATTTTATACTCTTCAACTATGGTATCCTCAGTAACTGTATAAATAGTTGCATCACCAGTTTTCATTTCTTCCGGTTTTCCAACTTTCATCAACTCTTTTGTCGAAGTATTACTATATATACCATAAATTCCCTTATTAGTATTTTTCTTTATATTACCAAATATATCTTTACTAAAGAACTTGGCATTTTTAACTCCCGGTGTTCCATTTACCGATCTATCGATACTCGATACTTCACTTCGAAATATACTTCCGTCTTCAATCTCTAGAGGTTCCTTTGTTGAACTATCAATAATTTCATGTCCTAAGGCTCCATAGATTTTTGTCTCAGGATCGATGTATGTTAGTGTTCCAATGCCACTCAACGAATCTTTGACATAGAGTCCGGTTTTTATAGAACCATTTTTATTAATAATATCAAACTTAATATTTTTAATCTTACCATCTCTTCTTATTGTAAGATCAACTGTTTTTTCTTCTTTTAAATCACTTAAAACGCTTACTAATTCATTTACTGATTTTATCTCTGTATCATTTACTTTAGTAATATAATCTCCAATTTTCAAATTATTGTAATTATACTTATTATCAATTTTATAGAATCCAATTACCAATACACCATCAGATTCGATTTTTATTCCAATGTTTTCTCCGCCCGGAATAATATATTCGGAATAACCGAGTACATTAAAGGGAAAAAACGCACACAATGTAATAATGAATAATAGATACTTCTTCATATTATCACCATTATTATTATGCACATAAAAAGGAATATTATGCGCGATGTTCTATTCTTCTACTTCGAAAGATTCAATTTCACCATTATCCTTTAATATTTGATTAACAGCTTCTGTCGCTTGATTTAGCTTATCACTACAAGTCTTGACAATCTTCATTGCCTCAGTATACTTGGCAATTGAATTTTCAAGATCGGTATTGCCATTTTCCAAGTCTTTAACAATTACTTCCAATTCAGTCATAAGTTCTTCAAATTTCTTGTCATTATTCTCTTTTTTGGTATTTGCCATATTATTTTACTCCTTTAACTACAGTATTTATTTCTCCATCAATCAATTTTAGATTGACAGTATCATTAATTTTTACATCTTTAACCGATTTAATGATTTTTTTATCTTCGAGACTAGCTACTGAATATCCCTTACTCAAAACGCTCAATGGATTTAATAGTTCTAGTTTGTTGATTATTAGTTCGAGTGAATTTGTATAACCAGTAAACATTTCTTGAGGGTATTTCAAAATACGCGTTTCCTTAATCGTATCTAATCTAATTGATTCTTTTTCAATTTTGTAAGTAATAAATTGATTTAAACGATTCATCAAAGTATCCAATTTTTGTTCTCTTATTTCAAAAGAAGCCATTGGATTAGATAGAACATAACTCGATTTTAAACGATTTAACGCTGTTTTCAATAAATCAATTTTATTCATTATACATTTATTGCATCTAATTTCAATTTGATTTATATAGTTTTTCAAATCAATCATATTTGGTACAGCCATCTCAGCTGCTCCCGTTGGCGTTGGCGCGCGAAGATCAGCTACAAAGTCAGCTATCGTAAAATCAGGCTCATGACCAACTGCTGAGATTATAGGTATATCTGAGTCATAAATTGCACGAGCAACGATTTCCTCATTGAATGCCCATAAATCTTCTATCGATCCTCCTCCTCGACCGACAATTAGACAATCAAGGTCATATTCTTGAGCTCTTTTAATTTGCCTTACTATATCATTTTTTGCCTCTTCACCTTGAACTAATGAAGGAAACAAAATGGTATTCGCTAGTGGATATCTTCTCTTTATTGTCGATAAAATGTCCCTTATTGCTGCTCCTGTTGGTGCTGTCACTATACCAATTCTGTTTGGATACTTGGGAATTGGCTTCTTGTGACTTTCATCAAATAAACCTTCATCGAATAATTTTTTCTTTAATTCCTCAAATTTTCTTAAAAGATCTCCGTTTCCTGCTAATTGCATTTTATCAACGTAGACTTGATAGCCTCCATTAGGTACATAGACACTTATTCTTCCGTCGACTAGAACCTCATCTCCATCTTTAGGAGCAAAATTTAAACTGCCCGCAGAAGATGCAAACATAACTGCATTAATTCTCGATTCTTCATCTTTTAAAGTAAAATACAAATGTCCTCTCGTATGTCCTTTAAAATTTGATATTTCAGCTCTAATATGAACATCCTGACATTCAGATTTAGAATCTAAAAAATGTTTAATAGCTTGATTATATTGACTAACTGTAAAATATTTAATTGTATCATCCATAATTTAACCTCAACTGTAAATTCTCATACAATTAATATACTATTCATACAAATGTTTGTCAATAAAAAAGAGTTATTTTTTATAACTCCTTACTTTTTGATATTCATACTTTTCCTTATCATAAAATTTCGATGCTATAACTAATTTAATAAATGTGATACTTTCAATATTTCCATAACTATCAAAATATATTTTCATGTGAATTGCTCCGTTTCGATCCCTGTCACATGAAAGAGATGGAACCATAACAATACCATTGTTACCTATATTAATTTGGTGGAAATGTCCATATAAATTCGCATATAGAGAATCAAAATCAATTATAGAATTTTTCCATACTTTTTTTGAAAAATTAATAATTTTATCGTTAACTTGAGTTTCAGATAAATTCTCCAATCGGAAATTAGGGTGATATATACCGATTATATCTTGATTAAATTTTATACTTGCATAGTCATATCCTAAAGATATAAAATCACTTCTATTTTTATCTAATTTCAAAAGTGGATCTAATCCATTTCTAAACAATCCATAATCATGGTTACCACCTAGTAGTAGATGTTGAATATCTTTAACTTGCGGATATTTTTCAATAGTTTCATCAATAAGTCTCTCGCAATAAAACATTTTCTCTATCTTAGAATCTCCTTGACTTAAAAAACTGAAAAAATCACCTAAGTCCAATAGATATTGTATTCCGTTTTTATGCATATATTCATATACTTTGTTAACAGTATTAATATCAAAATTGCTGATAGCACCAATATGAGAATCACTAATAACCATAATATCTAGACACTTTTTAGATGTTTTAAAGTCAAAACTTTCTCCACATTTTTTATTTGGGGACGCTACATGATAAGTTTTCTCAAAATTACTTATTCTTTCATCGACATTATATCTTAATCTGATTTGACTAATAATATCTGAAATCTCTCGATAAGATAATCTAGCACCAGTTCGATACAAATACTTTTCAATATCTTTTATAGAATAGCGATCACTTACTAATAATCCTAGTATTTGCTGATAATTCTTTTCATACATTTCTTTTGTACAAACTGATTTATCATATAGTTCAGTCTTAGCTTGATATGTACTATTTTTAGTTTTTAAATCTTTAAGTTTAGTATTGAGATATTGATTTTCTCTATTAGAATTATCCAATTCTCTCTGACAAGATGACAATTCCATTTCTTTTCTTTTATTTTTCTCAAGTTCTTGATTCAATAGTTTTTTTAATCTAAGAACTTCATTCTTAAGTTTTTGAATCTCACTTGTCTGTTCCGCTGATTTTTTTACTAATTTATCATTGTTTTTCTCTTTTTTGGCAATTGATTTTTCTAAATTCTTTATTTGATCTTCAAATGATTCTATTCTTTCTTCTAATTCTTTAATCTTATCTAAAGACAGATTGTATTCTTCTTCAAAGTTAATTTCCTCTTGTTCTTCCTCTTCTTGAACATCTTCAACTTCACCATTATCTTCTATATATACAACACATGTTTGAGTAGTTAAATCAATCATATCGTCAATAAGAGAATCAATCATTTCATTATAAATTTTTTTAAAATTTTTAAATGATATTAATTTTTTATAAGTCTCACTATCTTCTATAGATAAGCTATTACTATTTATTTTAATTAGAACAACTATTATAGCATTCAAAGCATTTTCAATTTGCTTTTCACTAAATTTATTTTCTATAAATTTAAGAGCAATATTAGCAGTTGTTTCCAAAAAATCATAAATATTCAAATTTGAACAAGAATCAATATATAAATCATCATAATCATCGATTTTTCTCTTTTTAATGACACCCATTAATTTGATTTTATCTAGTTGAGTCATTGCCATAAAAATTGTTTCCCCTTTCTTTTTATTAGGTATTATAACTTATTTATTTAAAAAAATAAATACATAATTAAAACATCATTTAAAAATGATGTTTTATATTTAAATCTTAAATTCATTAATGAAACTCATTTGGTTTTCTGAAGAAGAATCTTCTTTAATTTCCTTTGATTCTTTTAATTCTTCAGATTTAACTTCACTTTCTTTAACTTTGACTAACTCACATTTCTTATATACACAGTCAAGTTGATATTTGCTTATGCTCGATCCTGTAGATGATAAATCCATGATTGGAATATCGGCATTTTTAATCTCGCGAATATCACCATCACATTTTATACAAATCGTATCTTTACTCATTGAATCAAAGCAATTTAATATTTCATAATTATTTGATTTAACTTTCTTAATTAATGAAGAACCTCTTTTAGCTCTACCGGTAATGCTAAAATCTCCTATTTTAACGCGCTTAGAAGTTTTTTGTTTAGTTACAACATTTATGTATTCAGTTGAATCATAAGATAGAGCATCTACTAAGTAATCATCTTTTAAGTTAATAGCTTTTACTCCACTAGCCTTAGTACTAGATACTGGTACCTCACTAGAATCAAATAATGTATAGAAACCATTAAGAGAAACTGTCATAATATTCTTCTTTGTATTCACTACTTTAATCAATTCGTCGTCATCTTTTAACTTCATAGCAGTAAGTGCTTTACTTGCTCTACTGACTTCGAAATCATCAATTAAAGTATTCTTGATCATACCATTCTTAGTAACTAGAGTTATATATTCTCCTTTTACAAACGGAACTGATGCAATAACTTTTTCATCAGTAGAAATAGTAACAAAGTTATTGACATGTTTACCTAAATCTTTCCATTTAGCTTCTGTTATCTTATGAACTGGTATAAATAAATAATTTCCCATATTAGTAAATATCAATATATTATCAAGAGTTGTTAAGTTATATAAACCAGTTACATAGTCCCCAGGTTTTAAGCCGGTTTCCTCATCACCTCGCGATGAATATGACTTATTAGAAACTCTTTTAATATAACCTTCATTAGTTACAACAACAATAACATTTTCTTTTGGAATCATGCTCTTCATATCAAGTTTAATCTCTGTAATTTCATCTCTTATTTCTGTCAATCTAGGAGTAGCATAATTCTTCTTTACTTCAAGTAATTCTTTCTTCATTTGTTTCTTTAAGATAGTCTCGTCATTTAGAATAAGATTCAAGAATTCAATCATCTTATTCAAATCACTTTGCTCTGCTAATAATGCCTCTATATCTGTATTAGATAAAGTATATAGACGCATCATAACGATTGCAGTTGCCTGTTCTTCAGTAAAATCAAATTTTTTTACCAAATTCTCAATTGAATCAGATTTGTTCTTTGATCCGCGAATTACTTTAATTACTTCATCTAAAATAGACACAGCTTTTAATAGACCTTCAACAATATGTAATCTCTTTTCAGCATGCTCTAAATCAAATCTAGTTCTTCTTAAAATAACTTCCTTTTGATGAGCAATAAATGCATCAAGGATTTCTAAAATACCAACCATCATTGGTCTACGATTAACAATTGCAACCATATTGAAATTATAATTTATTTGTAATTCAGTATTCTTAAGTAAATAATTTAAAATAAGTTCAGAATTGGCATCTTTTTTTAGCTCAATAAGCATTTTGCCCATATGATCTTTATCTGAAATATCAAATACATCGACGATACCTTCTACTTTTTTATCAATCTTAATATCTTCAATTTTTTTTCTCAATTGTTCTTTGATAACTTCAAAAGGTATCTCATGAATGATAATTTGGTGTTTACCCTTTTCTTTTACTATTTCAGTCTTTGCTTTAACAACTACTTTTCCGCGTCCTGTTTGATAAGCATTTATTAATCCTTCACGACCTTCAATAATACCTCCCGTTGGAAAATCCGGTCCCTTAACAAAGTTAAGAATCGTATCTAAACGACAATTTGGATTATCAATGCGATGAACTGTAGCATCGATTATTTCCCCTAAGTTATGTGGAGGAATATTCGTTGCATAACCAGCTGAAATACCCGTTGATCCATTAACTAGTAAGTTTGGATAATTTGCTGGTAATACAGTAGGTTCCAAATCTTCATCAGAATAATTCAAAGTCATTTCAACTGAATTTCTATTGATATCTTTTAACATAACCTCAGCAAGTTTTGTCAAACGACATTCCGTATAACGATATGCGGCTGGACCATCACCATCAATAGAACCATTATTACCATGGACATCGACAAATCTCTCACGAACTTTCCAATTCTGCGACATATAAATCATAGCACCATAAATTGATGAATCTCCGTGTGGATGATATTTTCCCATGACATCCCCAACAATTTTTCCACATTTGCGGTAAGGCTTATCATAGGTATTATGATTTTCCCACATTGTCCATAGAATTCTTCTTTGTACTGGTTTTAAACCATCTCTTACATCGGGCAATGCACGATCTTGAATAATTGATTTTGAATAGCGACCGAAGCGATCGCCCATTATATCTTCCAAGGTATAATCATAAATTTTTTCTATTATTGTCTTCTCTTCTTGTTTCTTCATGATTACCTCCTAAAATTATCTTCTAAAGTAAAGTCAACATTTTCATTTATCCACTCTTTACGAGGCTCTACTTTATCTCCCATAAGTACTGATACTCTCTTTTCTGCAAGTGCAGCATCAGTAATACTTACTTTAATTAAACTTCTCGATTCTGGCGACATAGTCGTTTCATATAATTCGTCCGAATCCATTTCACCTAAACCTTTAAATCTCTGTACTTTATAGTTATTAGTTTTCAATTCTTTTTTTCTTGATTCTAACTCTTCATCAGTAGCAATATATTCTTTGTATTTGCCAAAGTCTAATGCATATAAAGGTGGATTTGCTATAAAGAGCATTCCATTTTCAATTAGTGGTCTCATATATCGATAGAAAAATGTCAAAAGCAATATTTGAATATGAGCTCCATCATCATCGGCATCAGTCATGATAATAATTTTGCCATAATTTGATTCACTGGCATCAAAATCAGCTCCTACACCAGCTCCAATAGCATAAATTAAAGTATTTAATTCTTCGTTAGAATTAATATCATTTGTACTAGCTTTCTCACAGTTTAAAACTTTACCACGCAATGGAAGTATTGCTTGAGTCTCACGATTTCTTCCTGTCTTTGCACTACCACCGGCTGAATCTCCCTCTACTAGGAATAATTCATTCTTTTTATTATCTTTTCCGGTAGCTTTGGCAAGTTTACCTGAAAGTATTTTATCTTTTTTCTCTTTTCCCTTTCCCTGTCTTGCCGCTTCTCTTGCCTTCCTAGCTGCTTCTCTTGCAACTTTACTACGAGCTGCTTTATCGACAATTGTAAGAGCCATCTCTTTGTTTTCTTCAAGGAAGAACTTCATATTTTCATAAGTGATTTGTTCTGTTATAGTTCTCGCTTCAGGAGTTCCAAGTTTTCCTTTAGTTTGTCCTTCAAATTGAAGTTTATCTTCAGGTATTTTCAAGTTAATAACAGCACTTATTCCCTCACGAACATCTGATCCGTCAAAAGTATCTTTGCCTTTTAATAAACCATGATCTTTAGCATAATCATTAAATGCTTTAGTAATACCTGATTTAAATCCAACTTCATGAGTTCCACCATCAGTAGTCTTAACATTGTTAACAAAAGATAGAATTGATTCATTATATGATTCTGTATATTGTAGTGCAATATCTACTTCTATTCCCGATTTAGTACCATGTATTGGCAAAACATTATGAAGAGGTTTCTTATCTTCATTTATAAACTCAATAAAATTAGTAAGGCCATTTTCATAATGATAAACTACTTGTTTTTTATCAATTGCATTCTCAAGTTCAATAGTCAAATTGCTTAAAAGGAAAGCACTCTCTTGCATTCTCTCACAAATTGTCGAAAATGAAAATTGACAATTCTTAAATATCTCATAATTTGGTTTAAAAGTTACACAAGTACCAGTTTTTTTAGATTCACCAATTTTTTTAAGTGGACTTTCAACTTCTCCGCCATTTTTAAAACGAATATTAGAAATTAATCCTTCGGTATAAATAGTAACATCCATCCATTCAGATAAAGCATTAACTACTGATGCACCTACACCATGAAGTCCTCCACTTACCTTATAGTTTCCCTCTTCGAATTTACCGCCAGCATGTAATACTGTATAAACAACTTCAGGAGTGGATTTTCCTGATGAATGCATACCAATAGGAACTCCACGTCCATTATCAGCAATCGTAATTGAACCATCAGTATTAAGTCTAATCTTAATTTTATCTCCAAATCCATTAATTATTTCATCAATACAGTTATCTACAATTTCCCATACTAAATGATGAAGCCCACGTTTATCCGTTGAACCGATATACATTCCCGGTCTTTTTCTAACTGCTTCCAAACCCTCTAATATTTTAATAGAATCTGCATTATAGTCTTTTTTTGCCATAATCCTCACCTTAATAAAATTTATCATAAAATAAAAAAAAAGACAACTTTTAGTGTCTTATAATCGTAAACTTTGAGTTTCTTCTAATCTTTTTTGTAGTTCTTCTAAGCTCAATTTAGTTGTACTTGTAATCTCCTCTTGAACTTCTCGAACTTTTTCTTCCTCTTCATCTTCTAATGATTCAGGATATTCTAAATAAACATCTTCTAAATCTATTTTATTCTTCATGGCTTTCTCTACTTTCCATTATGTTTTCGACATATTTATTCGCTTGATTTATAATTTGATTATCGATACTTTGCGAGTTTTCGTCATCTAGAAAATCAAAGTCAGGGAAATCAAGTATTTCTGTCTTGTCCCCATCATATTCTTTTGGCATTTCAACCTTGACGCTTTCATTTATTGTGCGATCTTCATTAGCATTCATTTCAAAAGCATCACTCTCGATATCAGATTGTTTTTCCTCTTCAGATAAGATTGGTTCACCGTTACTTTCGTTTTCCATTTTTTGTGTATCAATTACTACTTCTTCGCCATCTTCATTAGAAATATCAGTTGGTTTAGTCAATTCAACTTTTACTATTTCCGATTCATTTGAATCTTCTTCAAAAACATTTTGATGTTGAACTACATATTCATCTTCCATATTTTCAATTGGTCGATTAAAACTAGGAATTTCAATCTCTTTTTCAGAATCATCTTCAACTGTTATGCGCATTTCATCAAGTTCGCTTTCGACTTCTGATAGTTCTACAGCTTCTATTTCTTTAACCAATACTACTTCTTTACCGCCTATTTCCTTTTCTTCCTTTATTTCTTTTTTGTTATAGTTTATTTCTCCATCTTGAACTAATTGTATTTGAGCATTTTCATCGAGTTTAATTTTTTTTCTCTCCTGAATTCTCTTTTTTTCTTTGGTTTTACCAGACATTAAAATAGAGACAAATGTGAACATTAATATCATTAATAATAATATTAAAATAGGAAAAAAAGCTTCACTTTCGATAAATGACGCAAAAGCTCCCATTCAACCACCTCTCTATTCATATATATTAATATATCATAAAATTTATTCGTAGACAATAAAAAAGCAAGAAATAACTCTTGCTTATAATAAATTTATTATATCTTGGAATGTGATATATAACATCAACATCATTATTAAAATGAATCCAATCGAGTGAAAATACCCTTCTATCCTAGCATCTACTTTTTTACGAGTAATTGCTTCTATTATAACAAATAATAATCTACCTCCATCAAATGCTGGGAATGGTAAAATATTTAATACTCCCAAGTTAATTGATAGATATGCCATAAGGAATAAAATATTTGCAATTCCATACTTTGCTGCTGTATTTACAACTGTATACATTCCTACCGGTCCAGATAATGCATTTAATCCTATATTACCGGTAATTAGATTTACAATTATAGAAATCATTGTTTTTACTATACTTCCAAATTTTGTAAATGCATATTCAATTGATGGAATAACCCCACGAATTCTCTCAGTTGGTGATGATATACCAATTACTTTAGATACTATTAAATCATCGACATCTTTATTATATTTTTTAGCAATACTCTCTAAAGTATTATTTTCATTTACTAAAATACTTTGACCATCTATAGTAACACTATCAATTGGTTCAAGTTCGTATTCTACTACTTTTCCATCACTTTTTTTAATTGTATATACATATTTGTTATTTGTATTTTTCATAGCTGATGCTACTGTTAAATCATCCCATGTACTAACTTTATGCCCATTGAATTCAAGAACGCGATCTCCCTCCACTATTCCTGCTTCATATGCTGGCGTATTCTCTTCAACATGTCCTACATAACTTCTCTGTTCTGTATGTCCCCAAACTAAAGATATAAAGAACAAAAGAATAATTGCTGTAATAAAATTCATAGTTACTCCAGCAACGAGAATTAATGATCTTTGAAGTTTTGTCTTATTACACATAAATTGATTCTTTGGTAAAGTATCATCATCTTCCATCTCTTCGCCTGCCATTTGACAATATCCACCAATTGGAAGTGCTCGCAATGAATATTGAGTAGGATCTCCCTTTCTCTTAAAACCACATACTTTTGGTCCCATACCCAAAGCAAATTCGGACACAAATACACCACATTTTTTTGCCATCAAGAAATGTCCACCTTCATGGACAAATATCAAAGCAGTTAACATTAGCAATAATACTACAATATTCCAAGCAACGGTTCCCTTAAAGAACACTAAAACAACTATTATTGCTATAATAATAGCAACTAATATTAAAATATTCTTTAATGTTACTTTTTCTTCATTAATTGCTTTTTCCTTTACTTCTTCAACTTTTGGAGTTTTACTTACTTCTTTTTTTACTCTTCTAGTTGCACTGTTTTTTTCTTTTGTTTCCATAAATATCCTCCTATAAGAATTGTATCATAAATATAAATGCTATTAATATAAATATTATACTATCTAAACGATCTAATATTCCACCATGACCTGGTATGAGATTAGAGTAATCCTTAACTCCATTCTCTCTTTTTATCAAACTGAAGAATATGTCGCCAATTTGACCAATAATAGATAGTAATAAAGTTATTATTACAATTGGTACAACTGACGAATACTCAATGAATGTTATATAGAATGTCGTTCCAACAACAGTAGCTACTATAGTTCCAATTATCGATCCTTCAATTGTCTTTCCTGGAGATATCTTAGTTAATTTATGACGTCCAATTAATTTTCCACCAAATAAAGCAAATATATCAGTCATACAAGCAATTAATAAGCAATAGATGAATTGTAGTATTGAAGAGTTATAAAGAGCTATAAACAAATTAAATATTACCCCTAAGAAAATAGATATAGAAGCTAAATAAAATGCCGAAGTCACATTATAACTCTCATTCTTAAAGAATATTGTTGGTGCCAATAAGCTTAAGAATACGATTGATAAAGTCTCATAACTCAATCCAAATATTAAACTCTGATTTTCTTTTGATATAAATATTAATAATAACATGCAGATTAGTCCAACTAATTTCATAGCATTTGGAATAGTTACATCTTTTTTTACATCGATAAGTTCTTTAAACGCAAGTACGCTCAATATTCCAATCGCTAAATTATATACTAAACCACCAAAGTACAATGTTGGTATAAGAATAATGGCTATAATTATTCCGCTGATAATTCTACTTTTCATATTTTCCCTCCTAATATCTCGATGACCATCCACCCTTAGGCATATTGATGTAACTTCGCGGATTTACTAAACGGCTTCTGTATGTATTATAAGAAGTATAATCTTTTTCATACCATCCTGTTGCCAAGCTCAAATGTAAGTGAGCTCCCGTTGTACATTGATCATATCCACCATATTTATATCCGGTAGTTTTCCCACCAGAAAGTCCAATGACAGTTTGACTAGTAACTTGTTGACCTATTTTAACATTTATTGTAAGTAAATGCATTGAACATGAAGTCCACTTTTTCCCATTTACTAAATGTTGAATATACACCATATTACCACCACAAGACGATTTTCTAACAATTTTAAATACTGTTCCGTTGGCAACCGGATATACATTACTTCCCTCAGTGACAGAAATATCTGTTCCACTATGGAACTTGTTTGGTTGATGAGTAACTGGATGCGTACGATATCCAAATTCCGAACTTATTCTCGAAGCTTTAACTAATGGTCTACTAAAAACTCTGTCTCCCTTAACAGAAAGACATGTTTCCAATTTTTCATTAAGTCCGCATCCAATACTTTCATAGAACTTGATATTTTCTTGAACTGATTTAATTTCCGCATTTATGTCAAGAATCATTTCATCTAATTCAGCTAATTTGTCACCTAGTTTATTTACTTCTTTATTCAAAGAAGATATTTGCGAATTCAAAGTTTTCTCTCTCTCTTGTAATTCTAGTTTTAATTGAGTATTTTGATCTATTTTATTTTTCCAAGCAGCAATTCTTTCATCTTGATAATTCATTACTTGTTCCATAACTGCATAGCGATAAACTAAATCTTCAAAAGTCTTCGATTCAAAGATATATTCAAGATAAACGTTATCTCCATTGGCAATTTGATAGGCAGATAAAATTTCCCCTAATTCTTCTTTTCCATTCTCTATTTCTACTTCAAGAGCTGCAGATTCATTTTGTGCTTCCACAATTCTATTTTGGTTTTTTTCAATTTCTGATTGTTTGCTATAAATATTATTCTTTGTACTATTAATCTGATCCTTTGTAAGTTTTTGACTAGAACCTGTGCTACTTTGTTGTTTCTTTAATGATGCTAACTCATTTTTCAAATCTTGTAGCGTTTTAGCACTAGATACTGCCTCACTCGAAGGAACAAGCAATATCATAACGGTAATGATTAAAACAAAAAATGTAACAACTGACTTTTTCATTATATCTTTAGATACCTCCTTACAGCGCGAAGAGATCCAAACATACCAACTAATCCACCAACAATCAACAACACCAAGCTAGTAGCATATATTATTTCCGATGGTTTAACTAGGACAATTAAATCTGTAAATAATCTTCCCCCTACATAATCATATAGGAATGTATACCCATATATCGTTAACAATATTGGTACAATTGCTCCAATAAATCCTAATACAAAGCCTTCGATTAAGAAAGGCATTCTAATAACCGTATTACTCGTTCCAACAAGTCTCATAATAGCAATTTCTTGACGTCGAGCAAATATCGTAATTTTAATTGTATTTCCAATCAAGAATGCTGTTACTAAGATAAGTGCAATACAGGCAATTATGCACGCATTTCTAATGATATCAAACATCGATAGCAATCTATTTACCAAAGATTCACCATATTTTACTTGCTTAACAAAAGGAATATTTTTAAAACTATTTGCCGTATCTGTAATTTTCTTTAAATCCTTAACCTTTACTACAAAGGCAGATTGAATTGGATTTTCATCTAATGTGTCAAAAACACTTTTTAAATCTTCATCTTCACTTAAAGATTCCTTTATTTCTTCTTTCGTACGATATATAACTTCCTTTTTATCGACATTACTATTGCTTTCTATCTGAAATCTAACATTTTCAATATCTTGGTCCGTGGCATTTTTATCGACAAATACGATAATTGTTAGGACATCTTCTATACTTCTAGTTATCGAATTAACATTGTATGTTACTAATAGAGCTATAGAGACAAGTATTAATGTTATCGATGTACAGGAAACAGATGCCATAGATAAAGAGAAATTACGAAATATACTTTTAAATGCATCTTTTACATTTTTTCTAATAATTCTAAATATTTTCATCTTCGATATAGTTTCCTTTCTTCTTGTCTGATACTAAAACACCATTGTGCAAGTATATTACTCTCTTTTTCATTCGGTTAACTATTTCTTTATCATGAGTAGCCATAATTATTGTCGATTCCAAATCTTTATTTATCGTATCAAGAACATCCATAATCTCTTTGCTCATCTTTGGATCCAAATCTCCCGTAGGTTCATCACATATAATCAATTTTGGTTCATTTACAATTGCTCGTGCAATACAAACTCTCTGTTGCTCTCCACCCGATAATTGATTAGGATAACTTCTAAGTTTATCTTTAAGTCCTACTCTTTCGACGGCTTTCAATACCCTATTTCTTATTTCATCAGATTTCATTCCATAACTCTCTAAAGGATAGGCAATATTTTCATAAACTGTAAGTTTGGGTAATAATTTAAAATCCTGAAAAACAACTCCAATTTTTCTTCTCAATTTATATACATTGCTATTTCTCAATTTAGCAACATTTATACCTCCAACATAGACTGATCCTCTATTTGGCTTTTCCTCACGATACAATAGTTTCGTCAATGTACTCTTTCCACTACCTGATTCACCAATAACAAAGACAAATTCGCCTTTTGATATCGATAAACTAACATCAGCTAAAGCGGACACTCCATTAGTATAAACTTTAAAAACATTTTTAAGTTCAATAAATTCCATATTACCACCTTACTATTTTAATTATATCATATAGGAGACTTAAGATATATGAAAATCTGATGAAAATGTAAAGAAAAAAGACCTTAATCGGTCTATATTATCTTCTTCCATGATGATGATGTGGTTCTGAAGTGTAGCCATATTCACCATTATAATCATTATATCTTTCACCAAAAGGCGATTGAATATAGTAGTCAAATCTCTTATAAAAATCATTAATACTATATTCTGCCTTTTTGCTTGATTCAACTTTAATTGGTTCATTAGTACTCTCATTAGTATTTTCTCTACTAGGTGCTACTGCATAATCTGGACGATGCTCATTTAAATATCGATAGAATGATGCTTTAGCAATATTTAATTGATCTCTAAAATACTCTTTTGGAGTCTTTTTATTTCCTAAATGAGCCTTCTTGTATTTTTCAAACTCGGCCTTTTGAATTGGATCTTTTAAGTTAACAGGTATATATTGACCTTTTTCATCTCGTGGAATATCAATCCAAATAAATGTTTCAAGTTTTTCCGCTTGTCTTCTATCCTCATCGCTAAAATCGCTAAAATTAGGATTTCTATCAATAAAACTATGAGTATCTTCAGGCATAAAATCAAAACGCATACCTGTAAAGATTTCTCTTTTTGGAATGTATCCTTTAAGAATCTCTCCATTTTTTTCTCGACATAAGTAAGTGAATTTGTCAGATAACCTACCATTTTTATCTAATTTAGGTCCAATAAATGTTCCTTCAGAACTAAACATACGCGGTTGAAATAAATAAATATCTTGAACTGTTCTTTTTCCATTTATATCAACAATATGCATTCTTCCCTTTAACAAAACATCTTCTTTCTCATTAAAAGAGACATCTTCTCTGACATTTACTAAAACTTTCTTTTTGCTTTTAACACCTGTAAATGAAATATAGTGAAACCTATCCATATCTTCTTTGATAGCCTTATTTGGATCTATTCCTTTTTTAATTAATCTTTGACGTAACTTTTCTTGTTGTTTCTTTTCCTTATATTCTTTTTTTAGCATATTGTGTGTTAGATTATCTCTTTTTTTCTTATTAGCCTTGTCAATAATAGTAGCTAATCCTACCTTTATCAATTTAGGTCCAGCTAATAATCCAATGCCTGCTAAAATAATTATTAATATTGGATCCATATAAAACACTCCTTACTTCTATATTTATATTAATACATTTAAATTAATTATTCAAGTCGTCATGATACTCTAAAGCATCAATATCAACACTGCTGATCGATTCAAACTTCTTGCTGATTTTATCCGTTGTCGTATGAATATCTTTAACTTCAGTTGAAACGCTGTCAATACTCTTTGATAATTTATCCCAGCGCTCTTTATATCTCTTAAACTCGATTCCAAGTTTGTTTAACTCTTCATGAATAATTTTAGTATATTTATCTCTTTCAATATTCTTTAAAATCATACTTATTGTCGATAAAGTAGACATTAATGTCGTTGGACCACAAATCCATACTTTTCTCGAATATGCATATTTTAATAAATCAGTTTGATATGCATTTATTTCGGCAAATATGGCTTCAGCTGGCAAGAACATGATTGCTTCATCGCTGGTAACTCCATCAATAATATACTTGTCTGCTATGGCATCAATATGTTTTTTTACATCAGCTTTAAATAACTTTTCTGCCATTTCCCTTTCGCGTTTATCTAGAGTTTTATCTACCATTTTTTCATAATTTTCTAAAGGGAATTTAGAATCGATACATATATTGCCTAGAGGTTCTGGAGCGAATATAATCGAATCAGCTATATAGCCATTTGGTAGTTTATGTTGAATATCATAAACAATCTTCTTTTCACCAAAAATACTAGTAAGTATGTAGTTCAAATTAACTTCTCCAAAAGTACCTCTCGTCTTTTTATCAGTTAAGACACTTTGCAAAGAGATAATATCTTTTGATAGATCATCAATATTCTTTTGTGCTTCGTCAATTTTAGTAAGGCGCTCTAACACAGAATTAAATGTCTTATTAGTTTTTTCGAAGTTCTTATCAATTTTCTCATTAACTTTATCATTAATTTGATTTAATCGATATTCCATTTTATCATTTAAAATATTAAAATTAGAAGATAATTCCTTCGTTAAATCAAACTTAAAGGAAGATACCTCTTTAGTAATATCATTTTTAAAATCTCCTAAGTTCTTAACCATTTCAGTATTATCTTGTTTTTCTTTTTTAAATAAATTTATTATAAGCAATATTATTGCTACAATTAATAATCCAATAATTATATAACTTTCCATAAATACTCCTAATCTAGTTTAAACCACTTATTTGCAACTTTGCTAATTATATATGCAAGTAATAATAAAAGACAAATTCTAAGTAAATAAATGGGATGAGTAATACTTTCTAGTAATGTGGTTCCTATATATCCCCAAAAATATACCATGAATATCTTTCCAATTAATATTCCCATTATAAACTTCTTTTTTGGCATATTAGAAAGACCTGCAGCTATATTTACAGCAAATGCTGGAGTAAAGGGTATAGCTACTAATACAGCAAGTCCACTAAGTGAAATATTCTCAACATATGACATAATGCGCTCAATTTGTTTTTTTACTTTACCATTTACTAATCTTTTTTCAAACCAATCTTTTATCTTAGACCTAAATAAAGTGAATGATATATAGCAACCAATACATGTACAGATCCAGCTTATTAAAAAACCAACAATATTACCAAAAGTATAAAATAATAAAGTTACAAATACACACAAAGGCAAAACAGGAAGAATTGACTCAACTACTATAAGCAAGCAGCTAAGTAACGCTCCCCAAATACCTAAACTTGATAATACTGTTCCCGTAAATATGTCGAGATTATCTAATATTTCTTGAATATTTGCCATTATAATTTCCATATGAATCACATTTATATTATAACCTATAATGGCTAATTATAAAAGTATTAAATTAGTTGGGTTACATCATATCCTTGTTCTGTTAAAGACATTACTACCTCTTTACTTTTTATTCCATGTTTACAGTAAAAATAATATTTATGTGATTTACTCAAATATTTCTTTGGCTCATATATCAATTTCTGATAAGGAATGTACTCTATATCAAGATCTATGTATATTCCATTGCCCTTATAATCTACTTTTTTCATTCTTTTCATACTTTATTCTATGTTAGTATTTACTATTTGGTTATTATGATGTTCATATAGATTAATAATTTACTAAAAATATGTAATATACAGCATATCAATATAATAAAAAGATATGGTATAATTATTGCAAGGTGAGATGAATTATGTATTTAAATAAAAAAATACTTATTGGAAAATCTGATGATAAAGAGGCAAATCTATTACTTAATAAAGCAAATAGACATGGTCTTATAACAGGAGCATCAGGTTCAGGTAAAACTATTACTGTCAAAGTATTAGCAGAGAGTTTTAGTGATGCTGGAGTACCTGTATTCTTAGTTGATGTTAAAGGCGATTTATCTGCTATGCCGATAAGTGGAGAAGAAAATGAGAATATAAAATCAAGATTAGAAAAATTAAAAATTGATAATTTTGAATTTAAGGGATATCCAACAAATTTCTTTGATGTCTTTGGGAATATGGGAAATAAAGTAAGTATGCCGATTAGTTCAATAAATACTAGAATGCTTGCTAAATTACTCGACTTAACTAATGCACAAGAAGGAGTACTAGCTATTGTATTTAAAATAGCTAAAGATGAGAATATAAATTTAGTTACTTTAGATGATTTAAAGAAAATGTTAAATTATGTTGGAGAAAAACGCAAAGAGTATACTCTATCGTATGGAAATATAACTACTCAGAGCATTGGTTCTATTCAAAGAAGTCTCTTAGCCTTTTCTGAAAATGATGGAGAAAAATTATTTGGCAATCCTGAGATAGATGTCGAAGATTTTATCCACTATGATGAGTTTACAGGGCAAGGTTTCATTAATATATTAGATGCAACAGAATTGTTTAATCAACCTACTTTATATGCTACAGTAATCCTTTCAATATTAAATAGACTGTATGATACATTAGATGAAGTTGGAGACTTAGATAAACCTAAATTAGTATTTTTCTTCGATGAAGCTCATTTAGTTTTTTCAGAGATGAGTGATAATATTATTAAACAACTTATTCAAATAGTAAAATTAATTAGATCTAAAGGAATTGGTTTGTATTTTATAAGCCAGTCTCCCGGAGATATTCCTGATGAAATACTAGCTCAATTGGGAAATAGAATTCAACATGTTTTAAGAAGTTATACTAAAAGCGATGAAAAAGTTATTAAAGCTGCTGCTAATTCATACCGCGAAAATGAGAATTTTGATACTATAGAAGCCATTAAAACTCTAGGTACTGGCGAAGCATTAATATCTTTCCAAAATGAAGATGGTGAACCTACTATAGTTGATAAGTATACAATACTGCCTCCTCAAAGTAAGATGGGTACAATTGATGATACAACAAGAATTAGAATTTTTAAAGAAAATTGGTTATATAATAAATATAATATAAGAGTCGAGAATACTATCAATCAGAATATAATTGCTCCTAAAGTTTCTATGAGTCAATTCAATAATACAACAAATAATAGTTTAGAACCGACTAAAGAAAAAAATGAAGAAGTCAAAATGAACAAATGGCAAAAGAAAATAGTTAATAAAGTCGAGAACAAAATTATTAATAAAGTTATTAATAAGATATTTAAATAGAAGTTTATAACTTCTATTTTTTTATATAAAAAAACAAGTTTATATAAACTTGTTTTAATCATTATCAAAGAAATCATCAAAGAAATCATCATTTTGTATACTTGATGTAACTGCTACATTTTGTGAAGCAGAATTAATAGGTGCACTAACACTTTGTTGTGGCATTCCAGTATTAACGACATTTGGAGTTTGTACCTTATTTTGTACATTGTTTTGATCAATTATATTCGGTGCCGAAACTACACTACTAGATGAATTCGGAATTACAACACTTTGACGATTATCGTTAATGTCAATTACCGGTACACTAACTGGGCTCTCTTTTTTTATCTCTGATACACTGTTCTTAATTGGTAATGTTGTTGGATCAACAATTCCCGTTAGTTCAGGTTCAATTGGTATATCAATTATAGTCTGAGGTTGCACTTGAGGAATTGAATTCTTTTGAATTTGATTTGGTATATTTTGAGTTATTGGAGGAACTACATTATTTACTGGTTTTGCTCCATTATTCATCAAATCTCTAAAATTATTAATCTCCCCATTAGTTGGCTTTGTTTCCTCAATTGGCAAACTTTCTATCTTTGGTGCATTAATTGGAGAAGTCTCAATAGCATCTATTCCCTCAATAATATCTTTATTTACAAAGTTAGTATTCTTTGGTTCGATTGGTGTAACAAAAGGATTGAATCCATCATGAATAGGTTCTGCTTTAATCTCTTGTACATCAACTGCTTGAACACTTACAGGATTTACTGGTTTATCGATATTTGATACAACTTCAATATTTGGAATACTTGATATTGGTGTCGTAACCTGCGTATTATTATTCGAATTATTGACTTGATTTATATCAACTGAAGGATTATTTGTTACCACTTGAGATGTATTATTTTCATCCTTCTTATCATTAGTTAAGGAACTTGAATTTTGAATTTGCCCAGGACTTGGTAGAGTACCATTCTTCTTCGCTTCCTCTTCTTTTTCTTGAGCTTCCAATTCGGCAATTTTTGCATCAATCCTCTTTACTAGATCATCAACATCAAAAGTTGGCATAGTAGGTTTTTGTGGAGCTGCCGTTGGATTTGAAGCTGGTGCTTCTTGCTTTTGACTATTTCTAGCAGCCATAAATTCTTCGAATGTTGGAATTTTAGGCATTCCATTTCCCATTCCTCCACCCATCAATGATGAGAAACTAGGAGATGAACCACCCATTCCTGATGATTTTTCATCCATTCCCATTTTACTACGTTTACGAACCTTTACGAACTCTTTAACATCGAAATATTGAATTTCCTTTTTTTGTCTTTCAACAAACTGAGCTTTTCCAAACTCTTTATCTCCCCAGTCAACATTAAACGCTTGTACTAGTTGAGTTTTGAACGGATTCATACGATTTCTAAGTACAATAACTTCATTAATTTTCATCTTTTGTAAATCAGATACGGTAACTAATGGTTTTGAATCTCGTTTATCATCTTTTCCTTTTTCAACTTTTGTCTCACCACAAAGTTTAGAGATTTCTTCCAATGCAGATAATTCAGTCGTTAATATATAGATTAAGTTACCACAGTTTGATCTAATTGTTTCAGCATCTTCTTTTCCATAAACATCATTTAATTGTGAGAAGTTTTGGATAATAAATGTAAATCTAATTAATCTCGAACGAGCTGCAGTTACCATTGTTGTAACATCTTTAAGTGCCGGCATGTTGGCAAACTCATCAAGAATAAAGTTTGTTCTTACCGGAAGTTTTCCACCGCACTCTTGAGCAACAGAGATTAATGTTTCGTAACATTGTTTAATAAATATCGTTGCCAATGCGTGGTAAGTTGTCTTTTCATCATGAATTATCATGAATACAGCCGTTGGTTGTTTACCAATGTCGCGCATATTAAAATCTGAATAAGATAACATCTCTGATAGATTTTCACGAGATGAGAAAATACGTATTTTCTGACGGAAAGTAGATAAAATACCACCCTTTGTCTCTGTTGGTGAATTTATTGTATTACTTGCAAATGTATAAGCGCTTGATTGTTCACCTTTTAATCCAAAGTATTCTTTAATGTAAGTTGATCCAGCACCAAATTTATCATCTCCGACAGTTGTCATATAATTAATTGAATTTAGATTAACTTCTTCAAGTTTTGCATCTTCTAAAAGACCTAAAGCACAACCGGCAAAGTAGTCAGAAGCAGAATTTTGCCAGAATGGATCTTGCGCTTTTGCATCTTTAACTATGTTATTTGCAACGTCATCAACTAATTCAATTGCCTTATCAATATTGCCTTCATGATACAATTGATATGGTAGAGTTAGTGGATTCCACGCATTTCCTAGCTGAGGATCACGGAAGTTTAAAACAACAATATTGTATCCTCGAGCTCTCAATAATTCAGCATGATTTATATATATTTCACCTTTTGGATCGGTAAAAATCATACTCTCGCGATGTTTACACAAACTATATATCAATGGGTCAACTACTGCTGTTGTTTTACCTGATCCCGTAGTACCTATAACTAGTGTATGGAATTCAGAATCATCAACCCACATATCTTTTCCATTATTAATTAAAACTATTCCACCAACTGAGGCATCAGTATCCTTAACTCCAACTTTGAATACCTTGTATGCTTTTTTCATCTCTTTTTCTTTTAACCAGCGAGAATAACCCTTTTCTTCTTTTTCTCCCAATGATAAACCAAATCCACTTGATCTTGAGAAAATTGATGAAGAAACACTGAAGAAAACAGCTATTATAACCGAAAAGAACAACAATAATGTTGGAAATATATATTTTGGTGTAAAAGCCTCAAATGGATTTAATCCATAGAATGTACCTTCATTAATAAGTGTTAACACGTTAAGGACAGCTATTGCACTAAAATAAAGTAGAAATACGCAAAAAACGCCAAAAATAGCTAAATCTTTTGGTGATACTTTAAGTTTCATAGCAGCCCCTCCTTCTCTTATTCATTATAATATAAATATAGTTATTTTTCTACTATTATTTATTGGCATTTATAAATTTATACACTACAAATATTAAACCGACTAATAATATACCGCCAATAATCGCAAAAAGTATAATTGTTACCATATTATTTTTCTTTGTATCTTTTTTTTCTTTTTCTTCTCTTTTCTTTAATTCTTCTTTATAGATAGCTTCATTTGTCGTTGTTTTTGTCGTCGTTTTTATAACTATCTCGTTATTTTCATTATTATTGTTACTGTTACTATTATTATTATTCGAATTTTCACCATTATTATTTACTGTACTGTTTCCAATTATTTTATCTAATATATCAGATGGAATTTCTGAAAATTCATTTTTGGGTATATTATTTTTGCTTATATAGATATTAATATTCGCTGTATCGATAAGACTAGTATCTAAAGAATAATCACAATTATATATTCCATAATTATCTTTATCAACAATAGCAAATAAACTATTTCGATCAACAATTTTAACATCATTCAATGTTTGAGTATAATTGTTTTCCTGCGTTAACTCAGCAATTCCAACTATCGATGATGCATCATCTACATAATCGATTCCATCACCAAAAATTGTAAGTATTACTTTTTCGATATTAGAAAATTCGATTTCTTCAGAAAAAGTAGCTGATACGTTAACAGTTTTATATTCTAAAGCAAATACATCAAATGTTAATGTTAATATAACAACAATAATTAAACTTAACACTTTTTTCATTTGAAGCATCACCTATCCCTTATATCTTAAATATACAGTAAAATTATTATACTTACTTCTAACTAAATCCGTTCTGGAATTAGCAGCATGAAACCATAATCCATTTCCAGCATAAATCCCTGTATGGTTTGAACCGGAATTTTTATGTTTCAGACCAATATCTCCCGGTTGTAACTCACTTTCACTAATTTCTTCGAAAAGAATACCAATATTATCTATCATTGTCGAAGTACCTAATGCTCCCGGTTTCTTTCCTGTTGCAGTCCAAATTGACCATGCGACAAAACCTGAACAATCAATACCTGTCGATGGTATACCGCTTAGTCCTGGACCGGTAGGTTTTCCACCATAAAGATATGGTTTTCCTGAAGCAATTCCAGTAGCAGCTGCAGATACAATTGATTTGCGTGGTTCGGCGAGAGTCTCATAACCAGGAACCTCGCTTATCATAGCGTCGGCATCTTTCAAGACTTCTTCTAAGTCTTTTCCCCCTGTTGTTCCTGTTATATCATTGTCACCGGTAAAAAAGTCACCAACATCTTCGACAAATTCGCCAAATGCACTAGTAACATCCATAAATCCACCAAGTACAGGTCCACATACAGCAGCAATTACAACACCAACCATTATAATGGGTCCTAATACAACAAATAGAGATAAAGCAATGATGAGCGCATAATGTTTAACAGTTTTTCCAAGATTTTTAAGGGTGCTTGTGCCTGATTTTAATGTACCTTTAATATCTCCACTCTTTGCTGCACTTACAGTATCAGCAGCATCCATTATAGCGTCTGCTGCTCCGGAATCACCTAAATCTTCAGTGATTTTTCCAACGCCTGGGGCTTTATCTAGAGTATCACCTACAACACCAGTAAGTTTATTTCCTGCATCTGTCTTAGCGAGTGCATTTGCAGCTTCTCCACCCTCAACTCCACCAAAATATGTAGCAGCACCTACAGCTAGGGCCTTTGTAAACTTTTTATTTCCCGTATCGACAACATTACCATTTTCATCTACTTTTTGTCCTGGACCTACTTCTTGATTGTTTTTTGCATGATATTTTCCATCATCAATATCCTGAGGATTTTCTCTTTGATAACTCTCTTCAGTAGCATTATCATCGCTTTGACTTCCATTGTCGCCAGATTGACTACCATTTTGATCTATATTATTACCAGATTCTCCCTGATTGTTATTTCCTAAATCATCTTTTGGAGATTCTTCGATATCCGGTAATGAAGAATGTGATTTTTGAGAAGGAGAATCTATTCCTGGATTATTTGGAAGCGAACTACCTGTTGATGGTGATCCCCCCGATGATAAACCATTTGATGGCATAGCATTTCCAAGACTAGCTGATGAAGGTGCCTTTGATGCTGCACTTGATGCAACTGATGAAGTCGCCTGCGATGCAGCATTCGATGCTGCACTTGATGCAACTGATGTAGTTGCATTCGATGCTGCTGAACTAGCTGCACTACTTGCAACACTTGCTACACCCATAGATTCACCTTCTTTCTTATATCTTTATTTACTCTCTTCCATTTAAAGTGATTTCAATATCCCAAGTTGAATGTTCTGTAATAATATATTTATTACTTTCAGAATCGACAATTTCTGTTTTACCTTTGCCTTCACCTTTACGATATTTTACCACTTCATTATCTTTAGTATAGATAGTTGAAATACTTTTTACATACTTTTCATACTCATCTACACTATTATTAAACGATTCTTTAGATTCTTTTGAAAGCATGTTAAATGCCTCGTTTGGTTTAGTAACCGCTAAAGTAATATATTTTTTTAAATAGGCATTTAATAAATCTAATTCAGAAATATTAACTACACTATATTCATTTACTTTATAGTTTTTCTTTATATAGTTAACATCATTATACTCATTTATTTCTGGATCATGTTGTGGTGTTGGTTTTAAAGTATTATAAATTGCAACACCAATAATTATTGCAATAACTATTAAAGTAAAAATTATCAATTTTTTATTTTCCTTTAATGACGATATAAAACTATTCATTGCATACACCTCCATAAATCTCTTCATTTATCGGTTGTAAGCTGAATAAAGATGTATTTCCATCTAAAGTAATCTGATAATACATTTTGTTTTTTACTTCTCCAGTCGACATTGCCACTTCATTTCCTTCAACTACATATACATAAACTCCAGATTTATAACTTTTTAAACACATAATTCCCGTTTCAAAAGTCATCATACTATTTGATTCACCAATAAATGTAGTTACAGTGTCTTCATCAATATGATTTTTTTCAACATAACTAGAATCTAAAATTTTAATTACTGAATCATAATCTGATATATTCTTATATGAATAATACTTATTTATAGCATTCTTTACTGTATAGTATCTAATTCGATCACTAACATGATTTTCTCCCGGTGTTGTATTAGGTTGTTCTGTTTTGCTTATTTTTGGTTTTACATTTATTAAAACAACCGCTAAGAAGACTAATACACCAATTATTAACCATATAATTAATACTTTTCTCTCTGTTTCACTTATCTTCATAATATCACCTAAACTCCAAATGCAACAAACCTCATATCAACCATACCACTTATATTATAAAGAGAATATGCTTTTTGATCTTCATCATTTGTTGGAACACATGATCCTCCTCCTGATGTCGAGCAACTTCCTCCACTATTACATACCCCACTTACATAACTTGAACGTTCAGGACTCATATATTGTTGAATATATGGATAATACTTACAACCACCATCACTCCAACTTCCTGGATTATACCAATAATGTCCTATGTAAGCATATTTACTCATCATTTGCGATACTGTATCATAATTTCTTACAGCACTTGCAAATCCAGCAATTCCAGCACTTAGATCGCTATAAGTATGACACGCTGTAACTCCTGCTCCATTATAACATCCAATCCCCCAATAATTATGAGTATTCCCGCCAGGACTCATTCCCTCTTTAGCTCCACGAATAACAACCAATTCAGGATTAACGTTATTAGCGATAGAAACATCATAAACTAATTCTGCATTTACAACAAATACATTATAGAAAGAATTTGAACACTTAGAAATATTACAATAATTTCTCAATCTTGAAACAAACTCTTCTTTTGTTAACGATGTTTCATGAACTGAAAAGTCACCTGCTGCTACTTCTGGACGAGGATTTTCGGGATTAAATTCTCCCAATGGATCAACAGCATAACTAACTGAATTTCCTCCTTTGCGCAATTCAAAATGCAAATTAGCCGAATTTGTAGCCCCAGTACTTCCAACTTTGCCAATCAATTGGCCTTTATCGACGCTTACACCCATAGTTATCGATGAATCAATACTAGCTAGATGAGCATATACGGTATAATCGCCATTTGAGTGAGATAAAATAATCATATTTCCATAGCCTTCATTGCAAGTTGTATCGCCAACAGAGCAATTATTAACTACAGCTATTACTTCTCCACGATATACAGCAACGACATTTGTAACTCCGTCTATGCCACTAATATCTATACCATAATGGAATTCTTCATTACCTGTTAAAGCATTTTTTCTATTTCCAAAATAACTTTCAACTGTTGTGCTAGCTGGTTCTTTATCTGCATAAATAACACCATTTCTCTCTTCCGTCTCATCACTACCAATAGGCCAATAAAAAGACTTACGCGCAGCTTCTTGAGCATCAGCAGCATTATAAGAATTTGCCTCTAATGGGTCATATGTAATATCGTATCCATAGTTATTTAAAATTCCAATAATGTCTTCAATTATCTGTCTTCTTGAATTAATTAATTCTCCTTCATATACATCATATTCTCCCTTTGCTTCAAGAGAGTTTTCACATACATTTGAAGTCAAACAATCAACACCAGCAGGATCTAATACATTTTCCTTAAAGTGTGATTGTAAGTGAATCTTACCATCAAAGTAAGTTGTATAACTCAAAAAATCAAAATAACGATTAGTACTTACTTCAGGTTTATCATTATATACATATGCTGTACCTTCAGCATATCCTGTTACTTCTTTACATGCTGTATGATATTTATCTTCAGGACTTCTAAGCAAGAATGATACTCTAAGTAAAAGAGGCAAAGTCTCATCATAAGCCCATTTACTTACATAATATTGCCAAAATCCCAATTCGTTTTTATTTTGAAGGACATCGGCACATTTTGTTCCTCTACCTTTAACTGAAGTAATCACTCCGCCATTATCACATGATTCATATGTCGAACCATCCGATGCTTTATGAACTGTCGGATTTCCATAAATACCATAACAACTAGTAGAATTAGAAATCATATTTTTAACTAAAGTCTTTAAGGTATCGTTTTCCTCTTGAAAATATGTTGCTGCACTTTGATCAGTGTAATTATCTTCAATATCCGGATCTTCCAAGTCGTTTTCATCGATAATATAAAGTCCTTTTTTATTAGTCAAATCTTTTCCTGATTCATAGTAGTTCTCTATATACTCTTTTCCATTATCAGAGAATTGACTAGGATTCATTTCATAGAAAACAGTTTCCAAAATAATATCGTCATTTATATGTAATCCTTTATTATCATATTTTGCAAGCATCTTATAAAACTTTGTATAAAATTTCTTTTGAGCTTTTAATACTTCATAACTACATTTGCCATCAACTTCACCATCATCATCTTTACAAGCATCTTCCCAAAAGTCTTTTTTTGATTCATAGAATGTATCCCAATTAAATTCACTATATTTAAAACTTGCAGCCGATACACTTCCTATACCAATTAATATACTAATCACTGCAACGACAAAAACGGTAATTAAATTACCTTTTTTGTTATTGCTAGTATTTTGATTATTAATACTCATTGTAACACCCACCTAAATACTATAGTCCGCCACCAGATCCAAATGAATCTAATTCATCTTGAGTTATTACAACATTAATTCTCATTCTTCTTGAACCACATACAAAAAGCGCTTCTCCTTGAACATATGTCTTAATGCTCTCTTTTTCATTTTCATTTAAATCTATTAGCTTAGCTAAATCTTCAACAGCTTGTTTCTTTAATCCCATTACAAGATAATAAGCTGCATTATCAAATATTGCTTTACCATGCATAATTACATTTTCAGCAGCAAAATCTGTTGGTTGTTGAGTAATTATAATTGTACCTGTATTGTACTTACGCGCACGTCTTTGCATTTGTGCTAAGTATTCAGCACCTAATTCATTACCACCAGATAATAAAATATGTGCCTCATCAACCATCATAACAGTATTCTTAGATTTATCTAAACATAAACCCCAAGCATACTTTAAGATATTGAAGAATAATGCATTTCTAATATTCTCTTCACTATTCATAACATCTTTTATATTAAATACAATAAAATCTGAATTAGATTCAATTGTCGTATGTCCATTAAAATAATATCTCAACTCATTAACAAATGGTCTAACTTTCAACTCAAGACGTTCCATAACATCTTTTTCACGAGTTGCTTCAGGCATTGCTAAAAGCCTACCTTTTATCGTTGTATATACATCGTCGAATGTTGGATAATTTTCAGCTTCAAAATGGGCAAAATCAGTATCAAAGTCGATTCCAAATCTCTTATATGTCTCTTGAACAATCTCCGAGAACATCGCTAAAACATCTTCTTCAATGTCAGGATTATAGTATTTCATAAATGCTTTAACAGATTGTAAAGACCTTGTTAAAACTGTATATCCTAAACCTTGAGCAAGTTCCTCATCATCAGTATCAACAATTACTTCTAAAGGATTGACCATTCCATAAGATCCACCTTTTCCCAAGTCAATAAATGATCCACCATATTGTTTAGCTAAATGCTCATATTCACCTTCAGGATCGATACATACAATTTGATAACCATTTCTAATATGATTACGAAGTTGCAATTTAGCAGCTGTCGACTTACCTGAACCGGAAGTACCAAGGATAATCATATTGGCATTATTTCTATTAGTTTCTTTTCTTATTTGATATAAGAATTGATTAAATAATACTACACCACCTGATGCATCAATTCCAAATAGAGTAGATAATCCTGGATCCTTAATACTATCAAATACAAAAGGATACATTGCTGCTACAGTTGGTGCTGGAATTGGAATACCAATACGTGCTTCAACATCCTGTTTAGGGAATATTGGTAGCATACTCTTCAATACTTTTTCAAGTTCGAACATCATTGGAATAGCTCTCATATTTAAGGCAGTCAAGAAGTTTTTAACTTGAAATTTCTTTGCATCCAATTCGTCTTTTGTATCAGCAAGAATCATAATATGCATTTGAAAATCAAATATTTTAGATTGAGTTGCAGCAAGCATTTGAACAAAATTCTCCATTGACTCATAATCTAATCTAATTCTCTCTTTTAATGTATGGTCATGTTCCTTTTGAAAAGCATCTTTTAATTCAGCAATTTCTTTATTTATAGCTTTTTGCATTGTTCCAAAATCAATTGGAATATGTTTAATTACTACTTTTACTCCAGCAATACTAGTAATATTACTTAAGAATCCTGGACCAATAGCTTTAGGATACTCTAAAACAGTTAATATTGTAGCATACTTATCACTTATCATGAATTCATTGATTTTGAAGTTTAATCCTTTAGGTGCAATTTCAGATTTTTCAGTTGCCTTCGACATCAGTCATCACCGTCCCAAACTCTACTCTTTTTGAATCATTAAAGAAACTATCTAATAGAACTCTAATATCATCATCAGACATTTGTCTTGAATTTAATCCTGCCGCTGCTAATCCGGAAATCAAATTATGAATTCGTTTTTGAATTAAATCCGTATTTTTCGCATTTTCTTTAAATAAAATATAATATTCTGTATCAACAGCATTTATTTCCGGTCCAATAAATTTATCGCATTTATTGATATCTTGAACAATTAATTTACGTATTTGTTGATTTTGTGCTTCGTTATACATTATTTCAAGCTCTGACTTGTATAAGTTAATGTCTACCGGTCTATCACAGCAGATTAACCAGAATTCAAAATCTAGAGTATTATAGAAATTTCTCAACCCTATAATTGTTCGATCTTGAGTTTCTTGATCAGAAATAAATATGTTCTTTGGTTCTACTCTTATACCAGTTACAATCTTTTCTCCCTCTAGAGGATTAGATCCTGGCACATAGATCATACCACCTTGAATTTTTTTAATTGGTAACCAATCTTCAGTATATTTACTTGTAGGTTCATTACTTTTCTTTGTTTTCTTCGCCATTTGTAAAACACCAACCTCTCCAATAGTAAGTTCTTCTCTTACTAAAATAATTATATATATTGGCAGTCAATTGCCATATATTTCTATGATTTGGCACTGGAAGTACCATTGCCACACTTATAAGTAAAGGAGTCAATATCGTTATTACATCTTTCAAAGTACCAGCCGATATTATAAACATCAGCATAGCTGTTATTCCTCCTCCTACACCCACTATTATTAAATCAATTGGCGTAAACAATCCCAAAATCAACATTGATCTTTTAGAGTTTGCTGGTATCAAATACTGATTCATGCGTTTTCCTCCCTTTTTATTATCTTTTGCGTGTATTTTGTAATTTGATTAATTCTCTTCTACATTTTTTTAAAATAATATAATTATTCATTGTATTTTCTGCAGTTGCAATCTTTTCATCAAATCGCAATCCAAGTTTTTTTGCCAATTTATCATTCTTTAGAGTTTCGTTAATATAATTGGCATATTCTTGAATTTCAGGTTCTCTATTCATTTTATTCTCTAACACTCTTATTTTACTTCTTCGGAACATTTCTTTGAGTCTTTTATCATTCATTTCCGCAATTTTCCCTTCGAGCATTCCCAAAGCTTTCAACTTCGAAATTTTTATATAATATGCATCGATAGTAGATAAAGATTTCTCAATTTTATCCATCAATTGTTTGTATAGAGATATTAAATCATTTACATATTCGAGAACATTTTCGTTTTGTTCAGATCTAATACCTCCTAGAATTTTAGAAATAATATTAGCACTCATTATTTCTTACTCTCATCTTTCTTAGGTTTTGATGCTTCTCTTGCTTCTTTAGCTTTCTTTTCTGCTTCTGCATTAGTTTTAGAACGTTTAACCTCAGTACCCATAATCTTCTTAACACGCTTGAATCGTTTAGCATCATCCGATGTTACTGAAGTCGTTGTCTTATCACTCATACGTTTCAAGAATTCTTCAATTGTTTCACCAAAATCAGTAGCAAATGTTTCAGCATCACCATTTGGTCCGCTATATTGAGTACTAAATGAAGAACTATTATCTTTCAATGTTTGTAACATTACAGCAGCTTGAGTAGCACGAGCATCAGAGAAATCTGATAGAGCTTTTGCATAATTGCTATTTTCTGCTTCAGTAAATTCATCGTATACTTGTTCAACATTGTAAATTGCAGTTTGATTGATTTTATTTTCAATCTTATCTAAAAGCAATTGTGCATTTGCAACTTTTGTAGAAACAGTTTTGCCACTTGCATCTATCGTTCTAGTCTCTTTTGATGTTACGACATTATTAGCATCGATTGTAAATTTAACACCACCATCAGCCGTTTCAATATGCTTTGTTCCATCACTAAATGTATACTCTATATATTTTTCATTATTTGCAGTTGTGAATTCTCTTATTCTTTCACCGTTACTTCCAGTTGACATTACAATTTGTGGAGAACCATCATACATAGCTCGTCTCATAGTATCAAAATCGCTAGATATATCTGAGTAAGTTGTATTTCCAGAAACAAATTGAGTATTTGAGGCGATAGCCTGTTCCACTTGCCTTTTTGCATTAACCAATTGAGCGTTATTATTTCGCGATATAACTTTTCCGTCAGTACCAATAGTGTATATTTGTCCATCATCAGTAGTCAATGATGTAATATTTCCAGCGTAGTCTTTTGTAGTAGTATAATGTCCTGCATATTTTGTTTTTAGTTCATTGACATCCTTATACATTCTCGAATACGTTCTTCCGTCCAAATGAGCATATGTTTCACCGGCATTAACTCTTTCTTCAACAGCTTGTTTTCTGGTTTTAACTTTATCATTTTCAACTTTTGCCAAATCTTCTAGAGCACCAGCAGAACTCGAAATAGTTTCGGCTCCCGATGCAGCTTTTGTGTAATCACGATTTGTACCAAACATAAAATCTTTGAATTCTTGCGTTTTTGTTTTTGACTCTTCTACTTCCTTAGCAGCCCAATCTTTACGAATTTTCTTTTGATTTGTTCTAAAATTTTGCCATGATTCACCAAACGAAGTGCTTCCATTATTATCAAATACATCGCCAACAAAATTTTTAATATTATCACGTGTGTCTTTAAATGCACGATTGTCTAATGATTCATGTCCTGCTCTAACTCCAGCAGCTGCCGTATTCTTTAATTCATCTCTAGTTAGTTTAGTTGGAGAATTTTTAAATCCTGATCGTCCTCCACTAATTAGTCCTCTTGGCAAGGCTGTAGCACCAACAAGAGCACTCTTTATACTATTTGAGGTTCCTGTATATTTTCCACCTCCGGCTGCATATGATTCTTTATATCTTTGGGCCATAGCACCAATTCCACTACTTGCTGCTCCTGCTAAAGTACCAATTCCTTTCATAGCGTATGGATTGCTTTCAACATGGCTTCTAACTTTAGGACTGAAGTTTAATCCCGAGAATAGATTTCCACCATTTGAGAATAATGTTTTAAATAGATCTGGAGCATCTTTAGCAAATTGTAACATACCTAAGATTAAGCAAACTGTTGCAATACATTTTGTTAATCCCGATCCTGCTCCATTATTAGCATCGAATATAATATTTATAAAAGTAGGAACTTGTTGAATCAGTGCAATTATAAAGAATATTACTCCTAGTCTTATAAATACTTCTAAATAAGTTTTCTTTATTTCACCAAACCAAGTTTCGTATGTTTTTCTTGTCTGTGGAAATACTCTAAATACTAAAGGTATTGGAGCAATAATTTGTAGTACACCAAGTTTAACAGCACGAGTACCCATTGCTATCGAATAAGCAAAGAAAAACCATGCCGTAATTATACCAGCTCCAGTACTTAAAATCCACATATATTCCATTGAATCTCCTACCCAATGTCGTAAATCTTTAATTCCCGTCAAATCGCCAATACCAACAGCTTTTTGATTTTTCCATTTTCCTAAACCTTCAACGAACTTTTCACAAGTACTCGTTCTACCATCTGGATGTGCATCATCTGCACTCTCTGCCTTACATTGTGCTTCAGCATCGCTTCTTAGCTCTCCATTTTCATCAAAGAATGTTGAATAAGTCGTATTGTTTGGGTGATAAAAAGACATAAATACCATTAAAGAGATATTCTTTCCTGGATCTTGGTTTTTTGCAGTCCCATTTTGCCCAAGTATCATAGCTCCTATCGTATTATTTGATATAACATGAGTTTGAAATAAGGCCATATATTTAAAAAGCGTTGGTAAAAGAATTATAGCAACAATGGATACCAAAGTATCCTTTACAAGTGTTCCCGATGCTTTTTGTTCTTTTCCATCAGGATCTATTATCATCATTATCAACTGATATGCAAAAACAAATATCATAAGTACCGATAAAACCGTATAAAATCTAGCTGTAATTGTATTATATAATTCTTCTCCAGCAGCATTACCGCCAAATAAATTTAACTTTGAAACAGCATCAAATATATTGTAAGCAGTTGCTAACAACCCATATGCCATTGTATCTAGTAATTTTACGAAGAAAAATGCCATTGTGTTATTGAACCAATCACCTATCATTGTAAACAACATATAGTTCACTCCCAAATCTATATCTCTAAATCGAGATAGTGTGCTAGACTATAATACACTACTATAATTATAATAGATATGTAATTATTTAGCAAGTAAATTAGGTTTCCTTTTGACAAAAAAAGATAATTGTCTAGCAATTATCTTAGTGTTAAATTCCTTTTTACAATATCATATACTTCTTCGCTTATTTCTTCTTTAGATTTAATATCGGATATAACAGGAATTTCTTGAGTTTCCCTAATACATTCTATAGTACTGAATTCATATCTTTTCGCCAATTCTAAATACGCTCTTTCAGCATGAAATAGATGTTCCGGATTCTTTTCATGTTCATCTAATTTTTCTGGTCTATTCGCCTTTATTAGATTCGCATACTCAGTCGGCATATGTAAAAATAATTTTAAATCTGCTGGTAGCAATCCCAATAGTTCAAATTCTAGTTTATCATTCCAATCATACACTTCATTTCTCTCTTCTAAAGTTTTCTTTTTGCCTCCTTGATGAGCTGAATTTGAATAAGTATATCGATCGATAATGACATTACATCCTTGATTAATAATATATTCTATTTCTGGTTGATGAGCTAATCTATCAGCCGCATAATATAAGCTTGCAACTCTCGGATCAACAGAATCAGCACCATTCTTAAACCAGCCAACTCCCATTTCTGTCTTTAATTCCTCTATAAATTTACGATTTAATAATAGTTTTAATTCGTCAATAACTTTGCTTATAAAACCAAGTTTGCCATTAAAAGCACTGTGATTTTTGATTACTCTAGCAATTGCCTCATCTATCATCTCATCAGATATATAAGATTTTCCTAAATATGGCCACCCAATTATTTTCCCTGTAGGACTATCATATCTTGGATAGCACATATATTCCGCTTCTATTCCATCTCGTTTCTTTAGATTTTCAATTAGTAGTTTAGATTGAGTTTCCTTCCCTGAGCAGTCTGTTCCCTCTACTATTATTATCTTCCCTTTTTCCATAAGTTGTCATCTTCCCTCTTGCTATATTAATATTTTGATATTCCTCATCATTCGTAACATCCTGAACAACATAAACAAAATCAGGAATGGATATATTTGGATTTTCTTTTGTCAAATTAACTTCCAATATGCACATATCATCATCAAATATATCCAATTTAAAATATTGTTGATCATGGACAAACGAATAACGTGTTTTCGTTAGCGATATTGAATTATCTGACTTAGTTAATAATAAATTTCGATAGGCACTTTCGCTTATAACATCATCAGTCAAAATTTCTCTAATACCATTAACACACTTTTTAATTACGCTAAAGTGATAAGAATAGATTCCATTTTGCTCAATTCTTCTAATACGATATTCAGTATCGTCATCACATCTTAGGTAATCTTGTTTAATTACAACTTTTGAAGATAGCGAAGCAAGTTTTTCAACATCAATGCCATCAACTAAGAATTTATGTTGTTCTCTTACTCGCGTTGGAAGCTTCAACATATTAGCTATGATATTGATGACTTCAAGTTCCTTATCTTTTATATCTTCTCTAGGTTGTATCACTCTTAGGTTATCATGGCTTAAATATGATTTCAATACTTTTTTACCTTTTTCTAATGCTTCATCAGCAGAACTTTCGTATCTTGATTTATTGTTTTCTGTCGTAAATATTTCACTTTTACCAAGCATATAAAGGACAACATCATAGGAAGTTAATAAATCTCGAGGGTGAATTCCTTCTTTTTCTAATATACTCTTCCATTCTTGTTCATTAACATATGCAATGCCATCTAAAGCCCCACGATCACATATAATAATACTTTTATCTTTTCCTAACACTTCTGATGCTTTTTCACATATCTTTTCATTATGTAATTGATTTTGTATTACTAATCTTTGAAATTCAATTGATGGTAGAGCATTATCACCAAACGGTCTTATTCCCGATTGAATAAATGAAGTTGCTGTCTCTGGTGCAATTATGACATTATATCCTAAACTCGAGAAATGCTTATTAATAGCATTAATTACTGAAGTTTTACCAGTACTTGGTCCTCCCGTCAAACAAACTTTCAACATATTAAAACACCTTCCTTATCATTCGCTTTCCTTTATTCAATTCATGAACTGATGCATGATCAACATTAAATCTTTCTTTATTCATATCTAATTCAATATTATTTAAAATATAATAAATCATATTGATTACTCCTCTATGAGTAATTATTAAAGTATCATCTTCTATCGATAGAATATAATCTATGCATTTTTTCATACGAGAGTATAAATCTAGTAAAGATTCTCCACCTTCATATGTTTTATCAACTGGGATAAATCCAAAGTATTCCGGATATAGTATCTTAGCTTTTTCCTTTTCCATTCCATTTAAAACACCTTTATTTTGTTCTCTAAATAATGCATTTACTTCAATTTCGGCATTTGGATAAAAATCACGAATTATCTTTGATGTAGTCACAGCTCTTTTAACATCAGAAGTAATTATTTTCTCGATATTGATATTACTACTTTTTAACTTTTCTCCTACACTTTCAACTTGTCTTATTCCTTCTTCTATTAAATCGACATCACTCCATCCTCCAATAAAGTTTTCGTCATCTAAACCATGTCGCATCAAATATATCATTTTAAAACTCTCCTTTTAACTCCACTTATAAGTTTTTCTCTCAGGCATTTAGTACATAGGGTTCTATACATTTCATCTCCCGGAATAATTCTATCTAGCGAATCCGTTCCAATATAATAACTATATTCTGCTTGCTTATTACATTGATCACAAAATCCAGGAATAATAGTTATTGAATTAGAAACGCTCAGGATATCTCCCATTATACCGAATGGTTCTTGTCTTCCGGTGAGATTAAGTCCTGCAATGTAAAAATCAATGTCATAAATAACTGATAAATCTACTAGTTCATGAACATCTCCGGTCATCATATTTGCTTCATCTATAAAAATAGTATGAATATTTTTCCCTTTAATGTGTTCTTTAATTTCACTTAAATCATCAATGTAGACGGCAGGAATTGAAAACTCCGTATCATGAGATTTAATTTCATCTAAATCACGTTTGTCGCATCTCGGTTTAAATGCCATAACATAATTTTTCCGATAAATCTTCTTGTAGATATTAATAAGTTCTAAACTTTTTCCAGAATGCATCGGACCAGTAAAAGTATGAATCATTCTATCACTCCTATCATTACATTTAAATTATATGTGTCTTTATTACACTTGTCAATATATTTTGTGTCTTTTTTACACATTATAATATAAAAAAATAATTGCCCGCTAAGAGCAATTACTTTCTGTTAAAATAATTGTTTAGAAATTTTCATAAATCTTTCTAATTTTCTACTTGTTTCTTCCTTCATTTTATCTGTTAATTCTACATTGTCAACGTACCAAGTATACAATAATTCTCTCATGTTTTCTAGTTTAATTAGATTTTTAAGATCCATCGCATTATTGACCTCAGCATTATCTAAAATATATTTTCCAATTATATCTACAATATCTTTTGAATCACTTTTTTCTGCAAATGCTTTAAGAATCGATTTTCCAATATGATATCTCATATTTTCTTCTAACCAATAGGAAAAATTCACTTGAGGATTTTTTCGTTCAATTACTAATAGTGGTAAATAGATATAAATCATATCTATGTAATCACGCCAAACATCAACATTTATTTCATCAAATTGAGTAAGATCTGCCACATTTAAATATTCCAATATATCTCCTTCAACAATATTTACTTTCTCTTTATATTTAAATTGTGGCAATATTGCACTTTCAAACAAATCAATTACTTGTTTGTCTTTTTCTACAATAGTTATTTTTGAAACATCTTCTTTCAAAGACAATATATAAGCTATGTAACCTAGACCACATCCTCCTAAAAGAATTCCCCCTTTAGCAGATGATGCAAAAGATGCAAAAGTATTTATTTCATAAGGTTCAACTGTCATCCAACAGATATTAGTATCATTTTCACAAAGTGATGGTAAACTTACCTTTTGAGTAAAATAGCCCCATTTACGAACAGGCATAAAGTCATCATCTCTATAATTTGTATTAGTACATACAATATAATTTGGTCTAATCACTCTTTTATTAGATAAGTGTAATTTTTCATTTTTATTATTTCCCACTTCGATGTCTTTTAAATAACTATTTTCAAAAAGTTCTTCTATGTCTATTGGAGAAATAAATTCACTTAGGATGTCTCTTCCATTTTGTATTTGTTTAATTTCTTCTACTCTCTTTAAATTAAGTTTTTGCATTTCAACTAATCCTTCAATTAATGTAAGACATTCATCTTCATATTCTAAAATATCTGCAATCTTTAATTTTAATTCATACATTTTTCGCGTATTAGCAACCATATAAATCCCCCTAAATTGTCAAATATACTATCACAATTTAAATTATTTAGCAAATAAAAAGACCTTTACAGGTCTAATTTTAAAATTACTTACTTAAAGCACTTACTAATTCAGCTTTTTTCATTGAAGTATATCCTTCAATTCCTGCTGATGCAGCCATTTCTTTTAATTCAGCTACTGTCAATTTAGAAATATCTGCAGAACTTTCTGGTTCAGCTTTCTTAACTTCTTCATTAGCAGCCTTAACAGCTGAAGATACAACTTTTCCATTTAAAGCATCTTTAGCAATTGCAACATATGATGCAAATAATGCTGGATTATCAATTGCTACTTCACTTAACATTTTTCTATTGATTTCAACACCAGCTTTTGCAAGACCATTGATGAATCTTGAATAACTGATATCATTCATACGACATGCAGCATTAATTCTTGTAATCCATAATTTACGGAAGTTTCTCTTGTTTTGCTTTCTATCTCTAAAAGCATAAGCTCCACTATGGAAAGTTTGCTCTTGTGCAGTTTTGTATAATCTATGTTTACTTCCGAAATATCCTTTAGCACTTTTTAAAACTTTTCTTCTTCTGTTTTTTGAAACAGTTCCACCTTTAACTCTTGTCATAAACTATCACCTTAGATGACATTTTTTAATTTGTCAGCTATTCCTTTCGCTAATTGTCCTTTATTTCTTGATTGTCTAACCTTTTTAGTTGATGCAACCTCATATGGTTGATGGTTTCTTCCACTCTTTTTGTAAGTAATTAATCCACTCTTATGTTTTTTTAAAACTTTTTTAGTGGCATGATGTGTTTTCATTTTTGGCATAAATAATTCCTCCTAATTCTCTTTTTTTGGTGCAAGCATCATTATCATCGTACGTCCTTCAAGTTTTGGATTACTTTCAATTTCAGCATAATCTTTTAAAGCTTCAGCAAATCTTCTCATTACTTCTTCACCATTCTCAGTGTGAGCCATCTCACGACCTTTAAAGCGAATAGTAACCTTTATCTTGTGTCCCTTTTCAAGATAGTTTTGAGCATTTTTTCTTCTTGTTTCAAAATCTCCAACATCGATTTTTGAAGAAAGTTGATACTCTTTAACTTCTCTCATATTTGCTCTTTGATTCTTTAATGCTTCTTTGGCTTTCTTTGTCTTTTCATATTTGTACTTATTATAATCCATAATCTTTGCGACTGGTCGATCAGATCCCGGATTCATAAGAACTAAATCTAAACCGGCAAAATTTGCTATTGTTAAAGCATCAGCAAGTTTCTTTGTTCCCATTTGTTCACCATTAGGTCCAATAACCATTAGTTCAGGGACTCTAATTCTGTCATTGATAAGTAAATCATCACTTTTTTTGTTTACGTTTGCTATTGTAACGCACCTCCATTAATTAAATATAATAAAAAGTGAATACTCATGTATCCACTTAAAAACCCAATAATACTATAAATTATTTCTTGGCTTTATTACCTATGACTACTCGCCATCAGGTGGATGTGGATACATCTCTTTCCTTTTTAGAACAACAATATTATACCAATTTTGAAAGTATTGTCAAGTACTTTTAATCTTTAAATACTTTTTTCAATATTGGTTTTAATAATTCATAAAAAATAAATGAAATTAAATTAAATAACAGTACACTTAATATTATGTCTATAGGTAAAGTTTTAATACTAATAAATTCACCTATTGGTGTTAAGAATACGATTGTTTCAATCACCAACAATACTAATATACCATAATTTAAAACTTTATTCTTTAATAATCCTTGTTTATATACTAATTCACTTAGATTTCGACAAGAGATTGCATATACAATCTCTTGAACTACAAGTGAAAGCAATGCTAAAGATGCTGCTGTTTCAACTCCATATTTATCTAATGCAGCAAAATATGTAATTAAAACAAAAATAGTTTCAACTATAGCAGAAGAAATAACGGACGCCATTATAAATGGTGTAAATAATGGTTTATTAATACCTCTAGGTTTCTTCTTCATTATATTTTTCTCTGAATGTTCAAATGAAAGACATATGCTTGGTATAGAATCTGTCACTAAATCGATAAATAGAATATGTATTGGTAAAAGAATTGTATGTCCAGTAAACATTCCAATTAAAACCGAAAACAATTCCGCAAAATTACTCGACAAACTGTATACTACATTATTTCTAATATTTGAAAATATTCTTCTTCCCTCTTCAACCGAATCGACAATTGTTGCAAAAGAATCATCTAATAAGATAACATCAGCAACTGACTTAGTTACCTCTGTTCCTGTAATTCCCATTCCGACTCCTACATGCGCATCTTTAATTGCTGGAGCATCATTTACTCCATCACCTGTCATAGCAACGACTTTTCCTTTCTCTTGCCAAGAGGCAACAATTCTTCTTTTATGCTCAGGACTAACTCGAGCATAGACATTATATTTATCGACAATATCGACTAATTCTTCATCAGTATATTTGTCTAATTCTGATCCGATAATTCCCTCATCATCAGATTCTATTATTCCAACTTCCTTAGCTATTGCGCATGCAGTAATCAAGGAATCCCCCGTAATCATTATTGGACGAATACCGGCTGTAATACACTTTTTAACTGACTCTTTAACATTTTTTCGAGGAGGGTCTATAATACCTACCATACCAGCGTAAATTAAGTCATTCTCGTTTTTTAAACAAGCTTCACTAGTTTTAACTTTCTTACTTATTTCTTTATAAGCAAATCCAATTACTCTTAGAGCACTATTAGCTAGTTCTTCTTCATCAGAATTAATTTCTCTTTTTAAAGTAGATGTTAACTTAGCTTTTTTTCCACGATTATCAATATAATTACACCTAGATAAAATACTATCTAAACTTCCTTTGACCAATATATAGTTTTTTCCATCTATTTCATTAATTGTAGACATCATTTTTCTTTCACTATCAAATGGAGCATCTACTATTCTAGGATATTTTTCAATCATCTTTATCGGATCAATATGTTTTTCTTTTAAATAATCAATTAAACAAGTTTCTGTCGGATCTCCAATTAGATTATCGCCATCAATAATTGTATCGTTTGCAAGAGCACAAATAATTTCAAACATATTATCACTATAGATTATAGTCTTTTTAACTTTCATTTTGTTTTGAGTAATAGTTCCTGTTTTATCTGAACATATTATATCTGTAGAACCTAGAGTCTCAACAGCATTCATTTGTCTAACAATCGTATTCTTTTTCGCCAATGCTTGAGCACCACCAGATAGAGCAATAGTAATGACTGCAGGTAGTCCTTCAGGTATAGCTGCTACGGCAAGCGAAACACATAACATTATTATCTCCATCAATTCGTAATCATTTACTACTCCATAGATAAACATAAATATTAGAATTATAAATATTAGAATTGTAATTTTTTTACTTATTTCTTTAATTTTCATTTGTAATGGAGTCATAACTTCATATGGAGTATTTAGCGAAACCGCAATTTTACCTAGTTCAGTCAACATTCCCGTTCTTACAACAATAGCTTCTGAACGACCATTAATAATATTACATCCACAGAATAACATATTAAATTGATCTTGCATTTGAAGTTTTCCATTTAATACTTTAGTTTGTTTTTTCACTGGTACTGATTCTCCCGTTAGAGGAGATTCATCTACAGATAAATTACTTTCTGTTATTATTCTGGCATCTGCAGGTATCTTATCTCCGGCTTCTAGAATAATGATATCTCCAGGCACGATATATTTCGAATCGACAATAGACACTTTTCCATCTCTTTTAACTCTACAAGTTGACGTTGCATACTTTTTTAATCCATCAAGAGTAACTTCAGCTTTTTCCTCTTGAAGAAATCCCATTATTGAGTTGATTAGAACAACAACAGCGATAACAATAGTATCAGTATAATCGTGACTTACAAAGAATCCATAAATTCCCATGATAATAGCAACGACAATTAAAATAATAATCATCATATCATTAAATTGATCTAGGAATCTTCTCAATTTAGATTTTTTCTTTGCTTCCTCGATGACATTTTCGCCATAAGTACCAATTCTTTTTTTAGCTTCATCATTTGATAATCCATCAAGGTTAGAATCTAAAGATTTTAATACTTCATTTATATCTTTATTATACACTTCCATATTATCACCTATTATTAGTTTAACAATTATATATATGTAAAACAATATGAAATATATTTTTTTACATAAAAAAAAGGATTATTTTTTTTCGATTTTGATTAATCCTTTTTCTACTTCTTCCAATGCTCTACCAAGTTCTCTTTTTGATACATATTCAGATTCTTTCATTTGTAAATGTCCAGTTTCTTTCATTTGTTTACTTCTTCTAGATGCAACATGAACAAGTATGTATTTAGAATCTACAGTATTCAATATTTTATCAATAGATGGATAAATCATTATTTCACTCTCCTATATTAATAATATACTATATATAAATTCATCTTTAAATAAAAGCGCTCAAAAGTTTACATATTTTTTACAAAATATTGTCTGTTAAATAAGCAACAAATACAGTTTGTTTATTTGTTCCTTTTTTACAAGTAATTAAAGTCAAAGCAGTTTTATTTAAATCTCTAACAATTCTAATATGACCATTTTTTGGAACATCATATCTATTATTATAACAATATATATATTTCCTATTATTGTAATAGATTATTATTTCATCGCCAACTTCAATTAAATGAAGTTTATCAAAAAAAGCAACCTTGGAATTTCCACGATGAGATGCGAAAATAATATTACCATTTTCTTTATCTGGCATATTAGATTTTTCTATGAGCATTATGTTTTTCTCTACCGTATTTCTTTCATCATCAAATCCATAGAAAAAGCGACGCAATTTTAACTTAGGGATTTCGATGATTCCCAAATAATCGCGACTATTATCTACTATATATTCATCCTCTATATTTGGTTCAACAGACGTATTATTATTAATAATTGATAAACACAAAATATTTGTTATTACTATCAAAAATATAATTATTAATTTTCTATACATTTTTTTATAGAGATAAATGTTATACTTAATAGAAATAGTAATATAAGATCATAATTATATACATTAGTACTAGGTACATTAACAATTAAGTCTTCCTCCTTGTTATAATTTATTTCTTCTATTATTTCATTGTTCTCTTTTATTTCTTCTTTGGAAGTTGAAATAGAGTTTTCTTGCTTTTCATTTGGCAATTTTGTTTGTTCTTTTGAATCTTCATTATTCTTAATAGGAGATTCTTGCTTTTCTGTGGGTTCTGTTGGTTTTACTTCATTTTCAATTCTCTCATTTAATAATTTGTAAGTAGGATTTGGATTAGTGTAATCAACATTAATATAATATGTTTTATCATCCTTAATATAGCCGTCCAATGCCTTATTTTCCTTTATATAGTATTCTCCCATTTTTACATCAAATTCAACATCTCCGAATGAATTAGTTCTCTTTGTTTCAAGCAGATTATGATTCTTACTATATAGAGAATATGATACATTTTCTAATGGAAAGAACTCAATAGCATCTAACTTCTTTATACCAATCTTTCCGGTCTTCAATTTGTTTTCAATTAATACTTCTTCTGTTTCAATGATTTCTTTAAATTCTTCATCATATGATAATTCAAATTCATACTTTTGCTCATTGATTTCATAATTATCTAGTTCAGTAATCTCTTTTAAATAATATTTTCCTGCTAACAGGAAACTGTCCTTCTTTTGAATATTACCAAATTCATCGGTATTATATACCCTAATAAGTTGATCTTTCTTGGCATAGAGTTTTCCTCCAAAGTTTTTTATATCCTCAGCAGCATATAAACCGATAGATATATTTTCTCCCGGAATAGTCGTTAGTGAACCATCATCCAAAATTTGTTCCAACACCTTATGCGCATTTATAATAAATGATGTTTTATTTAGAATTATGTTAGTCGAAACATTTGATTTGTTTATTTCAACAGTTCTCGGGATTCCAATAATTCCAGGAATACTCTTTACTATTTGCAATTCAAAAGTTCCGGGGATTATAGGAATTTCAGTGTAAGTTGATGAACTCTTTGTCGTTGCAAATATATCTCCCTTTTTATAAATTAAATTGCCCGCTCCATCATATATATCATTTTTAGCTTTTATAACTACTTCTAAATTCGGAAAAAAATAAGTCGTGTATACATCTTTTCCATCTTCATTAATACGAAACGGTAGAAATAAATAAGTTGAAAATTCGAGTTTATAAGGTTCAATAGATATTGTCTTTGTAACAATATCATCGTTCATATCTCCAGGTTCGAATACATTTTGATAATTATTACTCACATATATTTTCATTTTTTTATTCCATTTATTAAACTTTCTTCGCAAAGAATAAGAAAATTCCCCCACCTTATTCAAAGACTTAATAATTACTTTATTTTCTTCAATAGTTACATCTATTCCATCATCACAACCATCAAGTTCATAATACTTTAGTTTTCCCATTAATTCTGGATTTTCCTCCTGAGAATTAATCTTCATCTTATAATTAAATAAAGAAAGTTTATTTTTATGTTTCTTAATTAATGTATTTATTTCTCCCATTTTAGAACTATATGCATCAATACTTGTTGTTGATGTAAGACTATTAACGATATAATGTTTATAATTTGGTGCTTGGATTTTCCAAATGAGCAATTGGGTTATTGCATACCATTCAGGACTAGTGTGGTCATATCGCTCATCTTTATATCCATAGCCATAATAGGCAATTAAATTTATCTCTTCGATTATTTCATCAGATAAATTTGTTTCCAGTACATTATGATCATATACTTTAAAGTCATTTGATGTTGCTCCTGTTAATGGTTTCCATGATTCAATACAGTATACAATATTGTGATTTATAGAATCACGATAAATATGAGCTGCTTCATGAAAAGAATGAGTTGGATAAGTAATTTCCTCAGTATCCTCCCTTGTCTTATAATAATATATACCATCAATTGCTTCACCTTTTTCGATAACCCCATTATACTCTTCAGCATTTATACTACTGATATTTATTAAAAAAATAGCTAAAATAAATATCATATATTTTATTATTTTTTTCATATAAAAAGACTTACAAATGTAAGTCGCTCCTTTCTCTATATTCTTCTTGTCTAGAATAATAGCTAGACACTTTCATACAACTAAATACAAAAACTAATAATAAAAAGATAAATGTGTATATCATAATTCTCCCTTCATAACTGACATGGAAAAGGCTTCCGTTATTTTAAATACTACACTCTTTTTAATTTTTCGCATATTCATCATGGATATATTCATTAATTCAGAAAACTGTTCATCCGTTACTGTTCGGTGTAACATACATCTTCTAAAATATTCTTTTTCTATTTCACAGAATGTTTCAAATATCTTCTCTAATTTATTTGAAATATAAGCATATTCTTCTTCGCTTTCAATTCTTTTAATAACATTGTCTAGTATTCTATTATTATTATAACCTTTATTACTTATGTTTATTCCAAACGAACTCTTCAATTCTCCACTAAGTCGATATGAAGCTCTTTCATATTCTAATAAAAGCTCATCAACACGTCTCAAGCATCCTGAATAATCAAATAGGTCCATAATTCTCTTGTCCATAATATGCCTCGGTTTTAATTTAGTTTCTTCCGTTAGTATTCCCCCTTAAAAAAGTTGTAGGTTTACTACAACTAATTATTTTTTACTACGAGAGGTTATTCTATTCTTTTCAGTATACTTTGTCAAATCCCATTTCGACCATCCTACTATATTATATATATAATAATTAAAATGTGAATAATATTTACTGATTAATTTCTGATTAATTACTGATTAATTTCTAATAAAAGAATAAAACTTCTATTTCTAGAAGTTTTTACAGCAAGGATCATATACATGCTCGCATGTGTCACATTCACTCATAGTAAAGCATGGTGTATATGTATGACGGATGATATGATGATTTACTATTTTCGTATGTATTGGAATAACGTGTGGAACTTCATGCATGATATATCTTTCGCATACTCTTTCACATGGACATTCGTATACTGGAGGACATGGACAACCAGGATTCATGGCTTCTTGCATATTTGGTTCAGTAGCCTTCATATCTTGTTCATAGCATCTTGGATTCATAAACGCTTCCCCTTTCTAACTTATAATATGCAGCTAATCTGATAAAGACTATGTAATTAGTCCATATTATACTTTAAATCGTATAAAAAAAGATAACTTTCGTTATCTTTTCGTTACTTATTCTTGATTAAACCAAGTACAAGATTGTAAATAATACCAAATCCATAGAATAGCATTAATGCGTCTACTAATACATTAACAAATGGAATATATGATAATGCTTTAACTACAACTATACCCATTAGTAATTCTAAATAGAAATTTGGTTTTAATTTAGTTTTCCAAATATTATGAGTAAATACATAACTTGCAAGTATGCTAGCCATATATATAGCAAACACATATAGAGCTAATGTAATTAATGCTATAGGAGTGAAAATTCCTGTAAATACTGCAATTAGAGAAATAATTGGAACAACTATTAATAATGCTAATCCTATTGCTGAAGAACTAGCTACTGATTTTCCATCAAACTTAATTGTATCTAAAGATTTTCTTACCTTAGAGAATACTAGTAGAATAGTTAATGCTGAAATATAGCTAGTTATTATACTAGTTATAAAGTTAACTATTTTAGTTTGTACAGATTTTTCTACAACCTCTTCACTTTTTTCTTTTACAAGTTTGCCATAATTCTTTTCAGTTAAATTTTCAACTTCACTAGTTTCATCAATTGTTAAAGTTCCCATAATCTTTGTTTTTTCATCAACGATAATTGATTCTGCATAGATATGGGCATTTCCCTTAACCTCAATGCCACTTAAATCAACTACTGAACCTGCAACATTCAAATTTCTTTCAACATCACTACAAATAGTTATCATATTACCAGCTATAAATACGTCACGATTAAGTTTAGCTTTATCAGTAATCGTAATCATATTACCTGCAACGAATAAATCTCTTTCAACATCGTCAGATATTGTAACTATGTTACCTGCAT
>JAGAIS010000007.1 GCA_017626405.1 Bacilli bacterium | reverse complement strand
GTAAATGACTTGATTATAAAAAGAATTAAAAATATTTATATTGTCTATATTGAAACATTAATAAGTCAAGATAAAATCAATGACTATATCTTAAAGCAGATTGTTAAATGCAAGAGAATAAAAAAAGTTAGAGAATTAATTGCAAGTCCCAACTTAAAAGACGTTTTAGATATCGATGACTTTGAAAATTATTTAAATTCTGGTTTTACAATAATTATTAATAAAGATGAAGTAATAGCTGTTGAAACTAAGGGAGAACTTATTAGAAGTATCGATAAACCATTAACAGAATCCGCTCTTTTTGGTCCAAAAGACTCTCTAACAGAAAGCATTCAAACCAATATTGGACTAATTAAAAGAAGAATAAGATCTAAAGATTTGAAGAGTATAGAATATGTTGTTGGAAAGTATACTAAATCAATAATTAATATACTTTATATCGATTCCATAGCAAAAAGCCATGAATTAGATTATCTGAAAGAGAGACTTAAAAACATCGATATTGATGGTTTTAATGATTTGGGTGAATTAAAGCCTTTTTTGGTAAATGATAATAGAAATATATTCCCCGGAATAAAAATAACCGAAAGACCCGATTTAATTTCTAAATCTTTACTTGCTGGCAAAATAGTTATCGTTATGGATAATTCTCCTTATGCTCTTATTTTACCTTCTTTTTTGTCAGATTTTATCAATCCGATAAGTGATGATTATATAAAGGGAATAAATGTTAATTTCATTAAAATTCTTAGATTTTTCTGCCTATTCTTCTCTATTGTATTTCCAGCTTTTTATATTGCCATAACAACTTATAATCAAGAACTAGTTCCAACTAATTTGCTCGTTAGTTTCCAAAACCAAAGAGCTGAAGTTCCCTTTCCCGCTGCTTTAGAATGCCTAATAACTCTAATAACCTGTGAAATATTAAGAGAAAGTGACTTGAGATTCCCATCATCTTACGGATCTGCGATTTCAATACTAGGAGCATTAGTACTTGGTTCTGCTGCCGTTGATGCTGGAATAGTATCACCAATAATGATTATAGTAGTGGCCATTACATTCATATCTAGTTTAATATTTACTGATTTAGACATAACACATGCTATAAGATATTGGCGCTTTCTTTTTATTGTTGTAGTTTCTCTATTTGGAGTGTATGGTTTATTAATAGCATTTATATTCCTAATTGCCAATATCTGCAATTATGAAATTCTTGGAAAACCTTATTTCTTCCCTATTGCACCTTTTGATTTGACTTACATTAAAGAGACTATATTCAAAATGAAAAATAATAAGAGAAGTAAATTGTTAAGCAATAATACCTATAAAGGAGATACACCATGAAAAAGATAATACTCATAATCATTTCTCTTTTCTTTTTAACAGGATGTAAAGATTACACAGAACTTGAGAACTTAGGAATAGCATCATCGATATTTATCGAATACGATGGTGAATATAAGATTACTACCGAGATATATAAAGATAAGGAAATGGAAATCGTTCATTCATCAGGAAGCACAATATCAGAAGCTATAAGTAACTTTAATTATAAGAGTAAAAATGGCGTCTATTTAAGTCACCTTAATGCTGTAATAATAGACAAACAAGTAGAAATAAAAGATACTGTTTACTATTTTCTAAGAAATCCGGACGTCAATACAAATTTCTATTTAGTAATAACTGACAATGAAGATTTTTATGATAAGGATGAAAACATTGGATTAAAAATTAAAAATATCTGTAGTCGTTTAAAATACAAAGACTTCTTTCAAATAACTAAGGACTATTTAAACGAAAACATCGATATTGCTCTTCCATTCCTCGATAAAAAGCTAAGTATGGATGAAATAACTATTTATAAAAAAGATAAATTAAAGGATCGTTTGAATTCTAAAAATACATTAATATATTCTCTATTAACTAATAAAAGTTCTAACGAAACATTAAAGTTTACGATTGATAATAGATATGTCGTTCTATCAGTAAATCAAATATCAAAGAAGATTAAAATAGATAAAAATATTCAAATAGATATAAATCTTGAAATGACTCTCGAAGAAAAAGAAGTTGGTATAAATGACAATACAATAAAAGATATAACTTATATCGAAAAAAATGTAAATCAATATATGAATGATTATATAAAGGACTTTATTGAGATAATTAAAGAAAATGAATCCGATATCTTAGGTTTAGATACTCTAATATACAATAAATATAAAAAAATAGATACGCATTTTTATGAATATGATTTTGATATTAGTACAAAAGTAAATATCAATAAGAAAGGACAACTATTAAAATGAAAAAAGAATATAATATCTTGCAGTATTTTAATATGAGGTCTCTATTTATTGGAATTGGAATATCGCGCATTTTAGCTAATGCTCATGAACTACATCCAATATCAGTAATTCTTGGTACACTCATTGGCTTATTAATATTAAAATTCATAAAAATAGAATTGAAGAACAATATAGTAAATACGATTATTTCGATAATATTTTTAATTTACTCATTCGTTATTATTGTAAATTTAGTAAGTACGATGTATTTAAATCATATGATGAAGTTTTTACTTGGAATACCAATTATTCTTCTCTTGATGTATATTCTAAAATGCAAAGAAGTATTAATATATCGAATATCCAATATTATGATTGTTATTGTCGTGTTCTTTTTCTTCTTTTGTCTATTTTCCCTTTTACCAAACGTCGAATTCTCAAATTTAATGTATACTAATGTAAGTTTTAAAGATGTAATTATATCAGCAATAGAATATGCCCTTATATCTACAGTTCCAACGTTTATCATAAGATATAAACAGACTTCTGATATTCCTATTTATAAGACATATATTGCCTCTTCGATAACAATACTACAAATGATGTTTGTAACATACTTAATACTTGGCCCAAATCTATCAGAATTATTTAGATATCCTGAATATATGGTTCTTAAGAGTATAAATATAAGTGGATCATTAACAAACTTAGAAAACATGCTTTCATTGATATGGCTAATAGATGCCATCATGTTCATATTCTGCTGTGGCAATACAATTAAAAGACAGGTTAATAATAAAGTTGTATTAAATATCATACTCGTATTCATTCTAATTATCGCATCAATTATAAGTAAATATTATCAGTTAATACTATCTGTCTATTTATATATCATACCAATATTAATAATATCTCTAATAAGCTTATATTTAGTAAATAAAAAAAGTTCTTCATAATTGAAGTCCTTTTTAATTGAATAAATTATATATATTAACTAGCAAGTTAGGAATTATTAAAAATTCACTAAAGTATACCATGCTGAATGTTTTAGTATTAGATGTTTGAAATACAATACTAAAGATAAACATCGAAATAACAAATATCATATAGATTGATAGAGTTATTAAGTCTATTAAGTCTACGGACTTTTTTCTCTTAATTATTAATATTGTCATAATTATAAATAGTATAGTAAATAGAATATCCAAGATTAAACTATTTGAAAACATGATGATTAAAACTATTGAAGCTATATTATTTAGTATTAAAAGAGTAAGATATAACTTTTTCATACTACACCTCTTCTATTAGAGAATTTAGAACTTTTAATTCTAAATATTTAGTTGTATATGTTCCAACCAAATCATTTTCTTCAAGATATTTAGAAGAATTAATATCTCTTATTTTAAATTCATATCTTAAGTAATATTCTTTTTTTATAGCATTCGGATAATTAGTAGAAGCAAGTGCATCTATATATATGGTATTTTTATCTTTGCTAGATAACTTACAAGTATTTACTACATCGTCAAAGTAATTTAGAAAAGTTAGGTCATCGTTAAAGTATATTTCATAGTATTCTTTAACATTAGTATTGTTGGAAAAATAAGTATCATCAATGCGTTGCATCATATTATTTAAAGATGTTTGACATTCTTTATCTTTAATTTTTTCAATTTTATTCTTTAGATTTATTTTAATTGAACGATAATCTTCAATAGTCTTAACATTTATAGTTCTATTATAACTAATTAGGGAAACAATAATACCAATTATAGATATTACAATAACAGTTGCCATCGATGATAATATTATTAATTTACCCTTCATATATTCACCTTCTATATTTATTATTATAGCAAACTAGAGAATAAAAAAAAACTGAAATAATTCAGTTTTAAAAAGGCATTTTCATATTTCCGTTCGAAAATTGTTTCATCATTTTTTTCATGCTTTCGAATTGATTAAGTAATCTATTAACCTCTTCGACACTTCTTCCCGAACCGGCAGCAATTCGTTGTTTACGAGTTGCCTTTAATATTTCTGGATGTCTTCGCTCATATGGTGTCATCGATAAGATAATAGCTTCGACATGTGCCATATCTTTTGGATCAATGTTGATATTATTTAAGCCTGCTTTTCTAGCTCCCGGCATCATTTTTAAAATATTCTCTAGAGGTCCTAGTTTTCTAATTTGTTTTAAGTTAGTTAGAAAATCTTCTAAGTTATATTCTCCCTTTCGCATTTTCTTTGCTAAGTCATTTGCTTCCGACTCAGAGATTATTCCCTCCGCTTTTTCAGCAATAGATAAAATATCTCCCATATCGAGAATTCTCTCAGCCATTCTCTCAGGATAGAATTCACTTATTCCATCAAGTTTTTCTGAATCTCCAATAAACTTAATTGGTACATTTGTTAAATATCTTACAGAAAGAGCAACTCCACCTTTAGTGTTACCATCCATTTTAGTCAATATTGCACCAGTAAGTTCGAGAGCATCATTAAATCCCTTAATAACATTTATGGCATCTTGTCCCATCATTGCATCAATTACTAGCAATACTTCATCAGGATGAACTGTATTATTGATTTCAATTAATTCGTCCATTAATTCTTCATCGATATGAAGGCGTCCTGCTGTATCGATTATGATAAAGTCATGCTTGTTTTCTTTAGCATATGATAAAGCATGATTAACGATATCTAATGGTTTTGATTTGCCCTCTTCAAATACTTTAATGTTTAATGATGCACCAATGCTCTTAAGTTGATCAATAGCTGCAGGACGATAGACGTCACATGCAACAAGTAAAGGGTTCTTCTTATTCTTTTTACGAACTAAATTAGCTATCTTACCAGCCGTAGTTGTCTTACCTGAACCTTGCAAACCAACCATCATAATAATTGTTGGATTCTTATCAACTTTCAAAGGGACATAGTCTCCACCAAGTAAGCTAACTAATTCATCCTTAACTAATTTTATAAATAATTCTTCCGGTTTTAGAGTCTTTTCAACTTCCATACCAAGAGCTTTTTCTTTAACGTTCTTTGTGAATTCTTTAACTACTTCATAGTTAACATCAGCTTCTAGTAATGCCATACGAATTTCGCGCATAGCATCTCCAATATTAGCTTCCGTTATACGACCCATACCCTTAATATTCTTAATGGCGTTTTGTAATCTGTCGCCCATATATTCAAACATGAAATCTCCTCCTTAAGTCTATTGATAAATTATACAATAATGATAAGATGGTAAGCCATTTTGATTGTCAATGTGTTTTATTACTCCAATTCCCATATATGTATAATATTTATTAGTAGTTACACTTGTAGCATTTATTGTATTGTTAACAAGATAATACTCATTAACATTTTGATTCATTGTCCAGAAACGATAGTTATTGTAACCATCTAGATAATCGTTTGTTGCTTCTTCTCCCTGAGTATTATATACATCACCTGATGATTCAGCTATCTCCCTTAGTTCAACGGCAACTATCAATCTATTTAAACCATTGTTCTCTCTTATCTCATTTATTTTATTTGCAATATACCATTCCCATGAATCTATAGCATTTGGATGATTAGTTGAACCTGTTGCTTCCCTATATGAAGGAACTTCAGGAATTGGTGAAGTTGAAATAATTTGACTTTTACTTGTTGTTATTTTTTTAGTTGTGTTTTTTTTAGTAGAACCTTGAACTTTTGTTGAAGTTGTAGTACTTATCGTAGAAGTTGTCTTTGAAGTAGTTTCTCCCTCTTCCGTCGTAGGAACGATTAATCTCGTCGTCGTACTCTCTTTTTTATAAGTTCTTCTTGTTGTCGTACTCAAATATTTTGGATCATTCTTTTCCGATTGAAAATCCAAAATTGCAACAACGGAGAATAATACTATTAATAATATAATAAAAGCAATAACTGCTCGTAGAATAAATATCGTTTTCTTATCGCTCAAATTATTCATATAATCACCTAATTATAATTATAGCAAACATTATTAACTTTTAATAGATTGAAATAATCGATACCCCAACACTAAAGGATTTATACACTTATCTTTTACAGGTTCCATCGCCGTTATCCTTACTTCCCTAGTTGTCTTAAATTCTAACCATAAATCTTCAAGATAAACATCAAGGCTCTTATTGTCTTCGATAATATCAATAACTTCATGCTCACCAAAACGGTATAAATCATCCATTGTAAATAAGTTCAAGGAAAGGCATCTATTGATAATCTTACCCATTAAATTCATCATATAATAGTCATTGATCGAATTAGTCCTCTTGTTATATTCACGATTTATTTCAACTACTTTTTCGGCAACTTCACGATTATTGAAGCCAATTTCCATTTCTCCTTCTTCATTTTCAAATAGAACCAAACTATCTAATATCTCGCTCACTAAATATTCATTCATTAGATTAGTCCAACCAATACTAACGGATATAATTCCCTCAATTCGATCAGCGCATAGATGAGGCCTCTTAGAATCAACTACTGAATTTTTCTTGTAATCTATAACATCTTCAATGTCGATATTATCGCTTAGAAGCATATCGATTAGTTCTTTAGAGTTAATGATGATACTCTCAGTCTTCTCTTCTGTCGATTCTTGAACAATGTAGTCTTTATTCATAAAATCAATTACATGAGAGAAAGCTGGTGATGCAACATCGTGAAATAAAGATGCTAAAGTACTTTTCTTATCATGCGTCAATTTCCATGTAATTAAAGCTGTATTAAGAGAATGATCAAAACGACTAATATAAGCATGAAAATCATACATATTCTTTGATCCATATTCCATTCCACAAAATATAGATACATCCGTCAATCTCTTTAGTATATCTAGTTCTAAATATTTCTTTAAAAATTCGGGAACGCTTCCCAATAGTTCTTTATATCTTTCATACAAAACTTGATTATCCACAATATCACATCCAAACTATTGCTGTCTATAATATCATACTTTTTCAAATCTTTGAACAACTATTTGATATTTATCTAATCTTCTTTCAACCCTTCCTTCGATTAGTAATAAATCTCCAACATTAATATCACTTATGTTTAGATTATCAAATAAGATGAATTCGTTAGATGTCGTTTCATCACTTCCAACAACAAATGCCATATCTTTATTTTTCTTAGTCTTTATTACTTTAATCTTTTCAACTAAGATTACTGTCTTAACTATTTTATTAAAATTTTTAGCTATATCTATCTGCTTCATAACCTTTGTATATTTACTAGCTGGATGAGTAGATACATAGAATCCAAATAAATCTAATTCATGTTGCATCAAATCAAATTCAGGAATTTCGTTTTCAAGAACCATTTCTGGTTTATTTACTAACGATGAATCAAGGTCATGTATTAATTCAGCATATGTAATTGATGATGCTATATTTTTAAGTAATGTCGCACGATTGTAGCCAAATGAATCAAATACTCCAGCTAAGATTAAGCTCTCAAGAGTTTTCTTATTGACATTAAATCCATATGAACGAGCAATAAAATCAAAGAAATCAACAAACGGCTTATTTCCTCTAGCTTTTATTATTGCATCACTCGAAGATGAACCAACTCCCTTGATTACTCGAAGCGGTAAACGAATCCCATCTTCTTCTTTAGAATATTTATTCTGACTCAAATTGATGTCTGGTTTAAGAATGAGTATTCCACTTCTCTTTGCTTCTTCAATATATTCTTTAGTCTTAGCTTCACCATTGATATTAGAATTTAATAGATTGATGTAATAATAATCCTTATAATAGACTTTTAAATATGCCATTTGATAAGCAATAAAGGCATAAGCTACCGAATGGGATTTATTAAAACCAAATCCAGCAAATTTGAGTATCCATTCATAGACCATATTAATAACTTCTTCACTATAACCATTCGCAATGGAATTTGCTACAAACTTTTCTTTTATACTTAGAATTTCTTTTTCTTTTCTCTTGCTAATAGCTCTTCTTATTATATCTGCTTCCGCATAACTAAAACTAGCCATACATTTCAATATTTCCATAATCTGCTCTTGATATACAAGAATTCCATAAGTAGGTTCAAGAATGTATCTTAGAGATTCATCAGGTATAACTACCTTTTCCTTGCCATGTTTTCTCTTTATATAGGAATCAATAAATTGCATTGGCCCCGGACGATATAAAGCAAGCGCCATTACTAAATCATCAAAACAATTTGGCTTCAATCTAACTAGAAAATCTTTTAAACCATTTGATTCAAATTGAAATACTCCTACTGTATCTGCTTTCGAAAATAACTCAAATACTTTTTTATCATCTAAAGGAATATTATTAATATTTATATCTATATTATCAGCTTTAAGGTTCTTTAAACAATCAGACATAATTGTAAGATTCTTTATAGATAAAAAGTCCATTTTAAGAATTCCAAGATCCTCAAGTTCTTCTTTTGGATAACCCGTTAAGATTTCTCCATTGCTCATCATTAGTGGCAAGTGATTAGTCAAATCATCACTACAGATAACTACTCCTGCAGCATGTATAGTGATGTGTTTTTTTAATCCTTCTAATGGCAATGATTCCTCATATACTTTTTTCAAAATTGAATTTCTCTTAAGCAAAGAAGTAACTTCATCAGTTAAGTTCTCCTTTAACGATTTTTTACTACTTATCAGTTTCAATAATGAATTTATTGTAAGATCATCGACATTATTAATCTTTGCAACTGTTCTTAAAACGTCTTTTGCAGCCATCGTACCGAATGCAATAATCTTAGCAACACGAGAAGAACCATATTTTTCTCTTACATATTCAACTACTTCTTCTCTCCTCTCATCTTCAAAATCGATGTCGATATCTGGCATAGTAATACGTTCAGGATTTAAAAATCTTTCAAATAACAAATCGTATTTTAAGGGGTCTATCCAAGTTATGCCAAGAGAATAGGCAACTAATGATCCAGCTGCTGATCCTCTTCCCACTCCAACAAAGATATCATTCTTTATGGCAAATCTAACATAGTCAAAGACAATTAAAAAATAATCGGTAAATCCCATATCGATAATAACCTTCAATTCGTAATCTAATCTCTCTTTATAAGCGGATGTAACTTTGCCATTTAAACGCTTTTCTAATCCCCTATAGCTTAAAGTTTTCAGGTATTCTCGAGAATCTATCTTGTCATCAAATGTTGGAATATACTTCTTTCCCGTTGGGAATTCAATATTTATTAAATCTGTTAAATTTGAAGTATCTATTTCTTCAATTTTTAATACTTTATTCTCATAATTGACTAATTCTATATCCCCTAATTTTTTATTATCGTTTATTAAATCTAAATAGTTAATATATTTTGAATTTTTAGAATCAATTGCTCGTGTATCATTAATGTATACTAAATTATCAGTTATAAGAGATGCATTAATTTTCTCATCTTTATTTGAATAAGAGACAAATACTCGACCAAATATTTTACTCAATACTTCAAATAGATCAATTGAAGATGTAGGAATAACACATATAATATTACTTTTATAATCACTTAAAGTACTTATCGAGACATTTTCTAAGCTAGTAAATTTAAATAGATTTACTAATCCATCATAGTTAGTTGGATATAAGTATATATGATAATTGTCGATTAATGCATCTAATCCAATAATAGGTTTTATAGAATTATTCTTACACAATTCATAAAATATATGTGATGAACATAAATTATTATCGAGTATTCCAAGAATAGTTAAATTATGGTTTATTCCATAAGAAACATAATCTTCTACTTTTATTAAGCTCTTAAGCAAAGAATAATCAGTTTTAACACCTAATGGAGTAAACATATTATCACCTAATCAAATTATACAACATATGTTTGATATTGACAATAAAATAATTATTAGACTATAAGCAAATTATAGGAGTTTTAGAAAATACTAAATACACCAAAAAAGGTTGACTTATAATATAATAATTGATATAATCTTTACGAAATTGCGAATGGAGGGAAAACGATGACAAAGATTAAAACTGATAGAAAACCATTAACTGGAAATTCGAGAAGCCATGCTATGAATGCTACAAAAAAGAAACAAAAATTAAATAGACAAACTAAGAGAATCGATGGTGTTAAGTACGATTTAACTAATCGTGAATGGAAGTCAACTAAAAAAGCTGCTTAATAGCAACTTTTTTTATTTGTAAAAAATCTTATCAATTATTAATCCAATAACTGTACCTATCCCGATAGCAATACACATTGAAAGAAATACATTTTTTATCTGTATTCCAACTATCGAACCAATAATCATTCCTAGGCACATACCTATTGGCATAAAATATATCTTCGTATCATTTTTACTATTTTTCTTATTCATAAGTTACATCTCCATTTATTTCTATCTTACCTTTTCCATTAATTTTAATTATTTTATTTCCTTTTGTATATGACTCATTATTAATAGTTTTATTATTCACTTTAATATTTTTATTATTATCAAGTATTATAATTTGATAGTTGTCTAGTTTATCATCTAAATTGAAATTTAAAGTTCCACTCGATGTGTTGATTTCATTTTTCCCATCTAATATTCCATCATATGTTAAACTTCCATCTTTAATAAAGACATCCACATTGTGCATCATAGAATCTTTAATATTCATATTACTAGAATTAATAGCAAGATCTGTTTTATTAGTTATATTGAAGTTATCAATTGAAACATTTCCCGATTCACTACTGACGGAGAAAAATTCACACACAATACTACTTAGATTAATATTGCCTTTATTAGTTTTTATAGATAATTGATTGAATGTAAAATCATTTGGAATTGCTATTTCAATATTACTGGATTGATTATTCTTCTCACTTATATAAACTTTTTTGTCATTGATAGTAATATCAATATCTTTCTTATTATAATCTATATTGAGTTTTTCACCTCTAATGATACTCAAATCAGAATTATTTAATTCTATATATAACACCTTTAAAGCAGATTTTAATTTTTGATACTCTCTCTCTTTTTTTACATTAATAATATCTACTAAATTTATAGCTATTAATATAAGAACAAAAATAGATAAAGATATAATAATGTATAGTAATTTCTTTCTCATAATAATCCCTACTTACATATATATTCTATCAAATAAATTAAAAAAAAGCATTAATTAATGCTTTTCTACATAAATAGTATCAATCTTAAATAAATTATCGTTCAAAGATACATAAACGCGATAGACATCATCACTTAAATTCAAATTAAATATTCTCTTAAGTTTAGAATTATCTCTATCCTTATAATTTAATATATATATTTCTCCTTTTTTATTGACAAAATATAAATCTATATCATCACTTTCTGCTATTTGATAATTTGTAGTTAAAGTATTTTCTGTTAATTCAAAAGAATAAATCCACTCTTGTGCTTCATCTAAATTGATATCACTAGATTGCTTTTTTGTTAATCTATCCGATTCCAAATTATTAAATATATTTAGTTTATATAATATCGTATTAGATGTAGTTTCATTATATAAATTGTGCTTAAATGCTCTAAATTTTCCCTCTTCACAAGTAGCATCAAATATGACATTTTTATTCTTATCAACCTCTATGATTCGTGAATAAATATGTTCTGGGCTTAATTCTGCTTCACTTAAAAGACCAGATTCACTTGCTCGATAATCATCCTTTAAGTTATATCCAAAGTTCATTAAATATCCTAAATTTGTCTCATTAACAGAACCATATTGATGAGAAAACATCGATTTATTATCGTCATAACTCCAAACGAGTTTAGCATTATTACCATTTATATTAAATATATCAACTGAAGAGTAATTATTCTTATAGAAACTAACTGAATCGTTACCTCCATTTTCAAATCCATGTAGTCGATCATATCCATTATTGAAGAAAGCAATATTTCCATCACTAGTAAAAATAACAGAATGTTCTCCCATCGGATAACGTCCATTTTTAGTAGTAACTAAATAATCCTTCCATACTTCGCTTTGGAAAGCCTCATTATTTGGATCAGTAAATATCCAATTTAAAGACTTAGCTTTAAAGTTATAGGAAAGCACTGCATCAAGACCTCTAAAAGAAACTAATAATTCATCAGTAGTTTCATTATAATAGAAGGCATTTCTAATTGCTTTTTGTCCTAAATAAATCTTATTAAACTCGGGATCAATATCTAATATAATAGATGATAGATTAATTAAATCGATAGTCTTTCCATCATTTGGATCAATTGTATAAATTACTTGTTCATCAATATATACCGGATTATTTCCTCCTGCAAGCATGATACTATTATCACTTAAATTCTGAAATTCAAAAGAATATCCATTCGACGGAACATAATAATTATATATTTTGCCTAAATAGTCCATCTCGACAAAAGACACAAAATTTTCCGCAAATTGACCTTGAGATGTTCCAATAAGGAAATGACCATTGTCAAGCCATTCAACATCCATGCGATTATCAACTGTCAAATAGAACCTTAGTTTTCCTTCAATATCCCAGCCTGTAAGATATGTCTTATAGGAAGCAACAGTGAAATACATGTCTTGGTTATTTAAACTATTAGAAGCATATTTTACATTTAAAGGATATTCTATATTGCTTTTTTCGGTCTTAATAACTACTTCCGATTCTCCAATATCAGTAACTAACTTAATCTTATTTTCAAAATCTTCATATAGACCATATACTGGTATAACATGATCTTTAGCTGATTCAACTCTCGTCACATATACATCATTAACATACAAGTCTACAGGTACATCATCATCTGTACTAAATATAATAATAGCTGATAATGGACTTATCTTGTATGGATTTAATTCATAATAAGGATTTGATAAAGTATACTTCTTAGATGATGAAATCTTATTTAATCGGGCATTTATAGCTTTTTGATTATCTACTTGATTTAGTAAAAGACTTACTTGATGTCCCTCCAAATTGATTCCCTTTTCCTCTTTAAAATTTAAATATAATAATATACTACCTACACTAATTAAAACAATAGTTACTATTACAAATATTATTTTTTTCATATTACCTCCTATTTCCAAAAAGATAAATCAGCATTAGTGAAATACCTTAAAACTGCAATATCATTTAATTCTAGTTCCCTATTTTTAACAATATTGGATTTATTTTTATTTGAAGTAATTTCTATACTATTATATATAGCTGATTCGAAACCTCCAAATACTATTAATTCAGTATCACTAACTTCTACTCTTAAAACTTTATCTTTAATAATAATGCTATAAGTATTTTTGTTGTCATTTAAAAAAGCATTCATCTTTAGTTCATCATTAATACTTAGATAGTACCCCGCTGAATTCTTATTTATATTTATAACATTATCTTTATAATTAATTTTAATATTCTCACCTTGAATAGAAATCTCCATATTATCTATGTCAATAACTATTCTCTTTAATCTTTTTACTATATTTTCGGATTCAAATGTAATACTCATATTATCAATACTTAAATCGGTAATATCATTTATCTTCTCTCTATCGATAATTATTCGATTTCCCTCTATTTTTGATTCATCAATTATCTTTCTTAGAGTATTTTTATCTAACTTTCTAATATTTTTAATAAATTCAAATATTTTATTATCATAACCATATTCCCTGTATCCATCTCCATTTGAAAAAATAATATTTGAATTATCTAACTTATAGTCAAAGACAAACCTATTTGGATAGTTTTCACCATGAGCCCCTCGATAGTTAGCATTAATATCAATAGTTCCCTCATCATATATTGGATGCATACTTATATACTTATAGAATTCTTCATATCTATCTATGAAATTATCTATTTGTCTATTAGTATAACCATTATTAATTATCACTATATACATACTAATAATAAGTAATAATGCTATTAATATAGAAATAATGATAGTTAGTTTTCTTTTCATTTTCATCACCCCTATTATCAAAATAATTATAACAAAGCATCCTTATTAAATCAATAAGAGTTAGACCCCTATTTTTATGAAAGCAATAGATAATATTCCAAATAAATGTAAAAAAAATAAGAATAGTTTTCTATTCTTATTTCTATTCTATTATTGGATTTCCATATCGATCTACACAATTTGAAAAGTTGGAAAACTCACAAACTTTACTCTTGCTATTCGTTAGATTAAATGCCGTATTATTATATGCTCGAATTGTATTAGAATTGCTTTTAAAATTTCCCAGTTTAGAATAATTATATCCAGAAATCATAAATAGGTAATTGTGAACATATAAATAATATTCCGGATTTCCCGATTGATTATCAATTAAAATAAAACCTTCTAAATTAGTATTATTTTCTATATCTTCTCGAACACTATAAACATAAACATGTCTGTCACCCGAAAAATTATTTTGAACTTTCTTTATAACTTCTTGAACTTCATTATAGAAATTTTCTCTTCCCCCTTTTGGATTGTATTCAAGACTAGAAAAGTTAAGACACGACTTCTTAGAATAACTCTTACATACATATTCTTCATTTAATTTAACAATAATATCATTAGAAATTGGTTGAATATTACTGCTTTTTAAGTTTTTTTCAAGTAAGTTTATTACCATATATTTATCATTGTAGATAGATAAGTAAAACTTTAAATCACTTATATCTTCAGCGTTTATCAAGATGTAACCATTATAATTTGGAAGTTCTAGTTCATCTACATTGATAATATATATCCCCGAAACATTTATTCCATTTAATTCTTTTATCTTCATAATTAAATTACTAAGTATTAAATTGACATTGCTAATAAAAACATCTTTTTCTGATAGATTGGATGTGACTTTAAGAATACCTTTAATATCTGTAAGTCCATCTTCATAGTTAGATTTAAATACTATTCTTATATACTTTGTAGATTTAGCACTCACATAGAAATTATATCCTAGATTTATACTATCACTTAAGAATTCTTCTTTAGAAAGAGCAACAAAGGAATTTTCATCAAAACTAGAAGATTCATATATGCGAAAAGTCAAATATCTATTTGATATTTCTGATTCGTTTAGATTAATGGCATATGTTAAATCAATATCTCCTTTATTCTTTATTTCAATTACTTTAGATACTATATTTCCATATTGTATTTTTTCATCAATCATATTGCCTTTAATATATCTAACATTTAACTTAGATGAATTAATATCTATTGTCTCATTTATATCATTTACTTTACTCATATATTTTGACTCGATATTTAAACTATAGATACTTATTGTGAGAATAACACTAAAAAGAATGGCAAATATTATAAATAAACTATTAATGCTCAATCTACTATTCATTATCTTCACCTATTATAATTATAAATATATTTAGTCAATTTAACAAGTTTTACTTCAATTTGTCTTTAAACTAACTTCTCGTCTTAAATAGAATAGTTATTATTGAGGCAAAGACAATCGATGATATTATACCTACGCTTCCACCAATAAGCATATTGAATATTCCTTCCTCAACTGCTGCATTGTAAAGAGAATTCCCGAATGACATAATTACTACATTAGCTCCACCACCAACGAATGATACGATAGCATCATATATTCCAAAGAATCCCAAAATTGAACCGATTACAACAAATAAACTTGTAATATGTCCACTAGTTAAATTTGTATGATCTTTAATTATTTGAGCAATAGCACATATTGCTCCAGCAAATATAAACGATTTAATTATCATGGTTAACCTCGATTTCTATTAGATGAGCAATTGCAGGAATGGAATTATGTTGATTTACCATTGTTGGATTATGTAAGGCTCCTGTTCCAATAAGCAATACTCTTTTATATTTTTTATCACGTAATATATGATTAAAGAAAAATATTGGAAGTACAGTCGGTCCCGATGCTCCAGCTAACTTTTCTTGATGGCACCTAAACATTAGAGAACCGGCATCCATTATCTTATCAGTTATTATTCCGTGTTCTAACTTTAATAAATTAGTTAAAATTTTTAATCCTAGACTTCCTAAGTCTCCGGTTATTATCGCATCATAATCATCAATAGTAGTCTTCGTATTTTTCAAATGGTTATAAATTGTATTAGATGCGGCTGGTGCCATAATAGAACCCATATTAGCAACATCAGTTACATCGTAATCTATTACATTTCCAATAGTTGCTGAGATTAATTTAATTTTACTCTTTTTACTCGATAGAACCGCACCAATAGCTCCCGTCATAGTAGTTGTTTGATAATTTTTTCTAATAGATCCGTATTCAATTGGAAATCTAAATTGTCTTTCAGATGAGTTTACATGACTAGAAGTTAATGTAACTATTGATTTAGACATTTTTGAGCCTATAAAAGAAGACGCAATTATCAACGATTCGATAAATGTAGCACATGCATTATAAACTCCAATAAATGGCAAGTTAAAATACTCCATCGATTTATTCATGATACCAATTTGATTGGAAAGATCTCCTCCTATAACTAAATCAACTTTATTTCGACTCAATAGATTAGATAAAACGGTCTTTTGCATTTTGACTTCAGCATTTTCAAAAGTAGATTCTCCATAATCCAAATCTTTCATGATTAAATCATAATTTCTAATATTACTTTCACCTTCATCGGGTCCACCTATTGAATAATAATCATTAACATAGACATTTCCCAAATTTATAGTATACATAGAATCCCCCTTATAAATGCTAGTAAAGCTGCAGATAATATTCCATACAAAATAACTGAACCAGCAAGTTTAAAATAATTGCTTCCAATACCAGTAATAAGTCCGTCTTTCTTATATTCGATAGTTGAACTAGTAACTGAATGAGAGAAACCTGTTATCGGTATAATTACTCCCATTTTAAATACATCAGCTAAGTTATCAAATATTGAAAGTCCAGTTAGTAATGATGCGATAAATATCCAAATAATCAACATCGTATCTACATTAAATGTACTTACTAAAATTTCCGATATGGCGCCAATAACTCCTCCACTTAAAAATGCAACTAAAGTATTTTTTATACAATTTTCAGGTGGCGTAAGACTTTTCACTAACTTTTTATAATCCATATAAAAACCTCCACTATTATTATGGAGATTTTTAAGAAATATATTCGAGTATTTTATTCTTAGAAGATGCTTCAATACGCGATACTTTAACTTGAGATATTCCGAGCAATTTAGAAATTTCTGTTTGCGTTAAATCGTATTTCAGTCGATAATACATTACTTCAGATGATAATGGATCTAAACTGCTCAAAGAGTCTTCCAAATCAATTAACGTATCTATATCACTTTCTAAACCTATTTCTATTCTATTGTATTCGTCATCCAAACTTAATGTAGTATCCATCATTGTACGAACACATACTATATCACTCATACTTATATTTAAATATTCAGCTAATTCAGAATCTGATACTTGTCTTTTCAATTTGTTAGTTAATATTTCCTGTGTCTTATTTAATAGTTTATAAATGCTTAAATAATACTTATTCATCTTAATATTTCTCGTTTTCAAATATAATTCATACATTTCACCAAATATATATTTATAGGCAAAAGATGAAAAAGGTATATTTGGATCTTTGTAGTTATTATATGCTTTTATTAGTCCCAAACATCCAGCTTGATATAAATCCTCACTTTCAACATTATAGAATTTCTTTGCAATACTTCGAATTAATAAATCACATTCTAAGTATTTCTCTTCCATCTATGTATTGAGTAATTCTAAAGCCACTAATTCATTTGAAATAGAAAGATTATTAAATGTATCACTATCTTTTTTACTAACAATTAAAGCTTTGCCTCTATTCTTTTTTATTAGTTTAACAGATCTATTTATAGAACTTATTCCTTCATCATCGAGATTAGCAATATTATTTAAATTATAGACGACGTAGCGAATACCATAATTCTTTATAATTGGAATTGTGTATTCTTCAAATTTAGAAACTGTATTGACACTCAAATTTCCTCTAAGTCGAATAAATAAAATTCCTCGCCGATATTCCATATTAATTTTCAACATAATTATCACCTAAATATGTTATATAAAATAAAAACACTCAAAAAAATAGATTCGACAATTTAAGATAAAATAAGATATTTTGTGTTGTAAAGTTTTTACAGTAAATAAAATTATTTTATGCATACTAGACTTTTTCTTCATTTTATAGTATATTATTAGTAATCAAAGAGCTTTATATCGTGATTTTTTAAGGAGGAAAATTTATGAAAAAGAATGACGCTTTTACGTCTGTTTTTGCTTTAGGTGGCTTAGGTGAAGTCGGTAAAAACATGTACGTAGTTGAATATAATAACGAAATTATAATAATTGATGCTGGAGTAATGTTTCCCGAAGATGATTTACTTGGTGTCGATTATGTTATACAGGATGTAACTTATTTAAAACAAAATGAAAATAAGATTAAAGCTTTGTTTATTACTCATGGACATGAGGATCATATTGGGGGAATAACATTCCTACTTCAAAATGTTAAAATACCAGTTATTTATGCATCTAAAATTGCTCTTGATTTAATACAACATAAATTAGATGATAAAAATATGCATTATGAAGGATTAACTTTATATGATGAAAATACAAAGATCAATTTTAAGAATATAAGTGTAGATTTCATTAGAACTACTCACTCTATTCCCGATTCTTATGCTATTGTTGTTACTACACCTAATGGTACCATTGTTCATACGGGAGATTTCAAGTTTGACTTGACACCGATTGGTCCAATGGCAGATATTCATAAGATGGCCGATTTAGGAGCTCATGGAGTTAAATTGTTACTATCGGAAAGTACTAACGCTCTATCTCCTGGATTTTCAGCAAGTGAAGCAATAGTTGATGAGGCTTTAGGTGATGTATTTGCGAAATCGCAAACTAATAGAATTATACTAGCAACATTTGCTTCTAATATCTATCGTATTAAACATATTGTTGAAACTTGTCGTGAAAACAATCGTAAAATTATTACTTTCGGTAGAAGTATGGAAAATGCCAAAGAAATTGCATTAAAAAATGGACTTATTAAAGATTCATCAATATTTATTGATGCTAATCAAGCTAAAGATTATAAAAAACATGAGATTTGTATTTTATGTACTGGATCTCAAGGAGAACCACTAGCTGCATTATCAAGAATAGCTAATGGAACTCATAAACAAGTTCAATTGCAACCGGATGATATTATTGTCTTCTCTTCAAACCCTATTCCAGGAAATTCAGCAAGTATAAATCGCATAATTAACAAACTTTATTTAAAGGGAGTTAAAGTTTATACTAATTCAGAATTAACTGATATTCATACTTCAGGACATGCTAAAGCTGAAGAATTAAAATGGATGATAAGACTTATCAAACCTGAATATTTAATGCCAATTCATGGAGAATATAGAATGCTTAAGACACATACGGATTTAGCAGTATCTTGTGGGGTTAAGGAAGAAAATACATTTATATGTGAAAATGGTGATGTAATCATCATGGATAATGAAGGATGCCATAGAGGTAAAAGAGTTCCTGCAGGAGATGTATACGTAGATGGTTCTCGTATCGGCGATATCGGTTCAGTTGTTATAAAGGATAGAAAATTAATGAGTAGAGATGGTGTATTAGTAACCATTTTAAATATCGATTCAGAAAAAAGAACTTTACTAATTAAACCTAATATTACTACTCGAGGATTTGTCCTAGTTAATGAAAATGCCGAACTGATAAAAGAAATTGAAAATAAAGTTTCAGAAATAGTTAATAAATCCCTATCGGGGAAAGCTAGTATTACTGATTTAAAGAATCAGATTATCCTAGAATTAAATATGTTTATTAATGAAAAGACAGGAAGAAGACCAATGATTCTACCAGTAATAATGGATATAAGAAAGAATCAATAAAATATAATAGCAAAGAAAAGAATTAATCATATAATATCATGAGGGATAAATATGATTAATTTTTTTTATGAAATGAACCCGATTTTACAGGCATTTATTGCTTCATTTATTACATTTTCCATTACAGTTTTCGGTTCATCTCTAGTTTTATTCTTTAAGAGAATAAATAAAGGTATTATGAATGCTCTACTAGGTGTATCTGGTGGTATTATGTTTGCTGCTGCAATATTTTCTCTACTACTTCCTTCTATTGAACAAGCAAATAATTTAGGGTTATTAACAATAGTTGTTGTACCAGCATCTATTCTTATTGGAACAGTTCTATTAATATTCCTAAATAAATTGGTTGAAAAGAAGTTAGTAAAAAACAATGGAACTAAAAATGTATTTTTGCTTATTATTTCAATAATTCTTCACAATATACCGGAAGGCTTAGCTATAGGTGTTGCCTTCTCTTCAGCTAAAATACTTCCTAGTGTATCAATAGCATCAGCTATTTCTCTAACAATCGGGATAGCTATTCAAAATTTTCCCGAAGGAGCTGCTATTAGTATACCACTTAGAAGATCTGGATTAAGTAGATTGAAGAGTTTTATAATTGGTGCACTATCTGGTATTGTTGAAGTATTCGCAGCCATTGTGGGAGCAATACTTGTAATGAAAGTAACTCTCGTATTGCCTTTCTTCTTAGCATTTGCAGCAGGTGCTATGCTATATGTCGTAATTGAAGAATTAATACCAGAAAGTCAGGAAGATTCCGACCATAAAACTCTAATTGCCTACCTTACTCTAGTTGGTTTTGTTCTAATGATGATACTCGAAATATAAAAAAAAGAAATTGTCATGCAATTTCTTTTTAAATGTAAGAAAATATTCTTATTAAAGTAATACTTAATTTTTAAGTTCTATTTATTTTGAAAATTGGGAATTATACAAATCAGCATAGAAACCATTTTTCTTCATTAAATCATCATGATTTCCCATCTCAATTATATTACCATGATCCATTACCAATATTAAATCTGCATTTTTAATAGTCGATAATCGATGAGCTATTATAAAAGAAGTATGACCTTTAGTTAATTTATCCATTGCAATTTGTACTAATTCTTCTGTTCTTGTATCAACATTACTAGTTGCTTCATCTAGAATCAAGAATGGAGCATCTTCAATCATACCACGAGCAATAGTTAGAAGCTGCTTTTGACCTTGGCTTATTGAATCGCTTTCAGTTAACACATAATCTAAACCGCCCGGAAGTGTCCTCACAAAATGATCTACTCCAACTGTTTTTAAAGATTCCCAAATCTCCTCATCTGTAACATCTTCCTTATTAAATTTAATATTATCACGAATAGTTCCTTCGAATAACCATGTATCTTGAAGAACCATTATAAATAATCTATGAATATTATCTCGTCTAAGTTTTTTCGTTGAAACTCCATCTATGATAATATCACCATCATTTATCTCATAGAACTTCATAAGTAAATTGACCATTGTTGTCTTTCCCGCACCTGTTGGTCCAACAATTGCAATCTTTTGTCCCGAACGAACATTTACATTGAAGTCATTTATTATTATCTTATCTTTATCATAACAAAATTTAACATTTGAAAATTCGATATTTCCCTTTACTTTATCTTTATCTAGAACATCTGTTAAATCACTTTCATCAGTCATTTCTTCTTCATCTAAAAACTCAAATACTCTTTCCGATGCCGCAGCAGTCGATTGAAGTATTGTCATTGACTGAGCAATTTGTGATAGAGGATTATTAAATAATCTTACATATATCATGAATGCAACTATAACTCCAAAAGAAATTACACCATTCATTGTCAGTAATGCACCAACAATACATACGGCAACATAATCAAGATTTCCGATAAATCCCATTAAAGGTTGCATAGTTCCTGACAAAAAAATACTCTTTCTCTTAGCTTCATATAAATTTTTATTTAATTTTTCAAATCTTTCAATAGAATCCTCTACTCCATTATAAGCTTTAACCACACTATGTCCAGAATATATTTCTTCGATATAACCATTAAGATTACCTAGAGATTTTTGGTTTTCGTCAAAGTATTTTTGACTTTTCTTTAGTATTCCACCCATAAATGCAAATCCGATTAAACTTGTTAATATTGCAGTAATTGCCATAATCCAATTGGTATAGAACATCATGAATATTGAACCAATGAATAAAGTTATATTTGTTACTAATGATGATAAACTATTGTTTAAGTTTTGAGCTACTGTATCAATGTCATTAGTGATACGAGATAAAATATCTCCAGTTTCATGATAATCAAAATACTTAAGTGGCAAATGATTTATTTTTTCACTTACACTGCTTCTTAATTTTTTAGCAAATTTATTAGATATAATAGTCATAGATAAGCCCTGAATATAACTAAATAATGAACTTACTAGATATATTATTCCCATGAATATTGCAATATTTTTTATCTTATCAGTATTCATTTTAGGTTTAACAAGTTCGAAGACTGATTTAGGTAATTTATCCAATTGAATTAGAGCATTTTCCCTATTTTCAATATTTCCTAATATATTAAGTGTACTTAATTGATCACTTACTGATATAATTGTGCCTTCATATTGAATATTTGAAAGTAATTTTTCTAGGATGCTATTTGGCAATTTTAGAATTGATATCATTTTATTGGTATCATCTAAAGTTTCCATATCCTTCATCGTATTTATTAGAGTTAATTTACCTTCTTCGCTAATGCTATCATCAGCCATTATTTCTTTTAATTTAACTTGAAAGTCGATATTCTTAAAATTATTAGATATTTCAGTTCCAATTGTTTCAAGAATTTCAGTACGAGGAACTAAACCAATACTTATTTCATCGGCGAAATCCGATAATTTATTAGGAGCAATCAAAGATAATACGGCGCTTATCATAGCAAGAATTAAAGATGTAATAATCAAATATTTCCATGAATTTAGATTTTTTAATAATCTCTTTAATGTTCCAAAAAAGTCTTTTGATTTTTCAACACTTTTAGGTCTTGGCATTATAATTCCTCCTCACTTAATTGGGATAAGGCAATCTCTTTATAAAGAGAGCAGTTTTTCATTAACTCTTGATGAGTTCCCATTCCAACACATTCGCCTTTATCTAAAACAATTATCTTATCGGCATTCATAATTGTACCAATTCTCTGAGCAACGATGATATTAGTAGCATTTTTTGTGTGTTTCTTAAGTTCACTACGAAGAATGGAGTCAGTTTTGTAGTCTAGAGCTGAGAATGTATCATCGAATATATAAATTTCTGGATCTCTAGCGATTGCTCTAGCAATTGACAATCTCTGTTTTTGTCCACCACTTATATTTGTTCCGCCACGCGCGATATGAGAATTAACTCCATCTTCCATCTCGCTTACAAAATTCTCGGCTTGTGCAACTTTAATTGCCGTTTTCACATTATCTTCAGTTATCTCTTTATCTGTCTTACCAAAAGCTACATTATCGATTACTGATCCCGTAAACATTACAGCTTTTTGAGGTACATAACCTATTTTATTATTCAATGCAACTTGTTTATATTTTTTAACATCTATGCCATCAACTAATACAGTCCCGTCAGTTGTATCATAGAATCTTGGAATTAAATTAATTAATGTAGATTTTCCAGAGCCTGTTGATCCGATAAAAGCTACTGTCTCTCCTTGATTTGCCTTAAAACTAATATTCTTTAGTAAGTATTCGTCGGCATCAGGATATTTAAAAGAAACATTTTTAAATTCGACAACTCCCTTTTTATCTGTCTTTCCATCAAAATCCCCATCGACAATAGATATATCTTGATTTAGTACTTCATTGATACGACGAGCAGAAATTGATGCACGAGGCGCCATCATGAATATCATTGCTAACATCAAAAAAGACATTATTACTTGCATGCCATAACTTGAAAATACAATCATATTGCTGAACAGAGTAATTCTATCAGCAAGTCCGGCATTCATAATTAAAATTGTACCTATAATATAGATTCCCAAAGTTAAACTATGCATTACCAAATTCATTACTGGCATCATTGTGGCAAATGTTTTTTGATTAAACATTTGTTGATTAGTTAATTCTTCATTTACTGAATTAAATCTATCAGTTTGGAATTTTTCAGCATTGAAAGCTCGAATAACGCGAATACCAGTTAAGTTCTCACGAGTAACCCCATTAATTCGATCAATCAATTTTTGAACAGTTTCAAATCTTGGTAGAACAATTATCAAAATAATAGAAACTGTAAGTAAAAGGATAACAACACATACTCCCGTTAGAATACTCCACTCAATGCCTTTATCTAAAATCTTCAATATTGCCCATACTGCCATTATTGGTGCTTTAACTAGCATTTGAAGTCCAAGTCCAATTACCATATCTACTTGTGTAACATCGTTTGTCGTTCTCGTTATTAAGCTACTCGTTGAAAATTTCTTCATCTCAGCAATGCTGAATTTGCTTATCTTATCAAATATTTTTGATCTAATAACTGTTGCAAAACTTGATGCAATATTGGATGCTAAATAACAAACTACAATAGATGCTATTAAACTTCCAAATGCACACAAGCACATTTTGCCACCAGCTATTAAAATATCACTCATCAGACTTCCATCAGTTTGAACTAGTCTCGTAATCTCACTCATATAGTCAGGCATAGAAAGTTCCAACCATACTTGAAGTACTACTAAAGCTATAGAAAAAATAATACCTATTATTTCCCTTTTCTTTAAATATTTAAATAAATTTATCATTATATCACCTTTCTGCACTCGATAATTTTACCACTAAAGTGTGAAAACTAAAAGAACCTATAGTAAAGGTTCTTTATTTTTTAATGTATGATCTTTGATGAAATAGTGTTTTTTACATATCGTCGTTATTACTGGTCGATTAGAAACAATAATATATGTCTTATCTTTTAAATACTTTTTGATCATCGAAGCAACTTTTTTCTCTGTATCCATATCTACTTCATATGTTGGATTATCGAGGAAAAATACTTCTCTATCCATTAATATTCCCCTTATTATATTTATCTTTTGTCTAATAGTATTATCTATTGAATCATTCATAATTGTATCTAATCCATCACTTAGTGAATTATACCAACTAGTTAATTCAATTTCATTTATTAAGTCCATAATACTTTCATCAGTTTTATTTGAACCCATCAACAAATTGTCTCTTAAACTCATATTCAACATTTCTGTTTTTGGTGTAGCATAATACGAATTCAAGAATTTTTTAGTTAACTTTCCATCGACAAATATACTTCCTTCATCCATACTAAATAGACCACTTAAAATATTTAAGATTGTCGATTTTCCCTGTCCAGCCTTACCCATAATATCAATATGATCTTTTATTCCTAGTTCAAATTCAGGAATTTTTAGCGAGAAAGTATCATTTCCATAAGTAATAGATGCATTACTAACTTTTATACTCTTAAAACTACTTATATAATTTAATTCTCTTTCATTATTGAAATAACTATTTAATTCATTGTAATTATTTAGTGCTTCTTTAACATTTTTGATAAATGGATTAATCTGTCCCAATAAATCAATTAATTTAACCATTATTACCAATATAAATAGTATAACTCCCAATCTATCTACAGTTGCATTAATGAAGATAAATGTCGATGCTAATATTAATGCCGTTATTACAAATACCTTGTTAGTTAGTGTATTGTCATTAGATTCACTGCTCTTTAAGATACATATATCGGATTCATTGTTAGCATCTAAAACACGATAACAATAATTAAAAACATTTAATTTTTTAATCGTCAACATTTTATTTATAAAATCCTTTAACATATCATTATAGTTATTTACATTATCAGCTACAACACTATTATTATATGAAGTCATAATAACTATTATAAGTATAAACATTGAAACTAATCCTAAAACAACATTAATATCTAATAATTTAATGAATAAAATAAGTAATCCAATTAGACATGGAATAATATATTCACCAATATCACTAATTATTTTGGTAATATTATAAGACACGCGCAAAATTTTATCTGCTACTAAATTACGATCCATCTCTTCTACCGTCTTATATTCGAGATTTTCAAATTTAGAAAAATAATACATTTCAATATTGTGTTTTATATTATGATAACTAGAACTTGAAATGCTCTTATACATTGTTTTTAAGATACTTCTTATGACATATATAATAATTATTGATAATGTTAAAAATACTAATTTAGTATCAGTTATTCCATCTCTAATAAAATTCAAAAACATAAATGCAAATAAATACCAACAAGCATAGATAGTTATCTTATATATAGTTGTCATTACTATTGATGATATATCACATTTTTTAAATATTTCTTTCATATTAAACACCTGTAAGTTTATTATACAATTATTTGAATATTTAGTCTACAATAACATTTTCACAAACACAATTCTTATAATTTTTTATTTTATATAATGGTTTTAGATGAGTTCTCGCTCCTAAATTTTTCACTACTAGTCTTGATTTTATATTGGCTTTTATATATGTCTTGCTAATAGATTTTTCATCTAGTTCTGGATTTTCTAAAAAGGAGGCTATAAACTCAGAAAAGAAAGCATCTCCAGCTCCACTGACATCTACTTCTCTTTCTGGATTTTCAATTTCTTTTTCGATTATCTCTCCATCAAAAACAATTGTACATCCCTTTTTACCTTTAGTTATAATTAATATTTTTGGATTAAATAATTCATATAAATCTAGAGCATCTAACATAAATTTATTTTTGAATGTTCTATAAACCTTATCATTCATATTTATTATTTCAAAACGATCGGTTATTATATCGGTTAATTCATCTAGTGATCGATATCTTATATCATAATCATAACCAATATCTAAGAATGCTCTATTATTAGTATTCTTTAGTACATTGCATGTCAATACATGAAAATTATCTATAACTAAATAATCGTCCTCTAATAGATTAGATAATACTTCTTCTACAGTTAATATTTCACCATGATAACCAACTTCGCGATTACAAAATGGACATTCTGTCGAATATTTATTGTTATCAATAAAATAAGCTTTGGACTTCTTATCGACTCTTTTAATCTTATGCTTTATCCCCAAGTCATTTAAATCTTTAATTAGCAAATCTCCCAAAGTATCAGAACCACACGATCCAATAAAGAAACATTCGAAACGATTACTTAAATTTGCTAAGATATTGGCATTAGTTTTACCACCACTAACACCTTCTACTCTGCCATTTTTAATATAATAATCTAAATATAAATTACCAAAACTAACTATTCGCATATTACATACTTCCTTTAAAAAAATATAATTTCTTTACTGCTTCTTTATCATATTTTATCTTTCTCAAATTTATTTTCTTTTTTCTTGCTATATTTTCCATTAATAGCAAACATTGAATTGTCTGATAAAAATCATCAATTATAATATCATCATATCTACTATCAATTACTAAATAATCTTTCATTTGAAATTCTAATACAGATATAATTGTCCTATCTAAATCAGTATTTCTATTACTTAAATATATAGCCGATGAATCATGTCCCTTATTTATTGTCGATCTACCATGACAATAAGAATATTTCTCATGCATTAAAGGTACTGAAATTCTACTTTCCGTAAATGTACTTTCTAGGAATGTAGAACTGGCCTTACAATCAATCCCATGATATATATTGACATAAGTGTCATCGACATTTAGAAACAATTCTAAATTTATATTATCGAATATATCATCTAAAATATCATAAAATTTATCTTTAAGATAATATTTTAATAATATAGACATTGGAATAATAGTTGATTTAATAGAAATAAAACTATCTTCTTTTTCCATATCATAATGAAGTAATACTTCATTAGATATATTTGTCTTTCTAGATGATAATAGATAAGTATTTTTATCTTTTAATATTGAACTTTTTACACCAAAATTAGACCCACTATAGGAGGCAATAAAGATATTGTCAAAACTATCTAAGTTTGCATAGTGCAAATCTCTTGGATCAAGTGAATAAGAGATGCACGATTTTACGTTGGATATTATGCTGCTTGCATATTCACCTACAACATGACTTCCTCCAGATCCTACACATATTGTATTTCCCTTCATTTTATCGAGACTTGCAACAATATTATCGATATTCTCTGTCGCTTCTAATATACTTTTCTTCAATTCTTCTAAATAATTCATTTTACCACTTCCCAATTTAAGTATATTACTTATATAGGAAGTATTTGGTCTACTCAAAAAAATTCATCAAGTAATTCAATTTTATCAATTCTCTTTAATTCAAAATGTCTCAAATCGTGACGAAGATTACAATAAGCTGCTACTCCCCATCCCGATGAGTATAGGAATAAATCATAAGGGTCAATAGTTCTCGTAGTAATTCCTTTAGTGTATGAATAATAATCGATTAATACCTTTCTGTGTTCTTTAATTGCCTTTGCTATTATATTGTAAGTATTCTTTATTGAAGATGACACTTCAATATTTTCAAGTTTGCTGCCCAAATATATTCCTCTAACTTTATCAGCTATAATATTTAATTTTTCTCTATCTTCATTTGAGACTTCGAGATTATTTAAAAATTCATAGTCAGATACTTTAAAACTTCTCTTCGGAATTCTAACTTGATTTTGAAGAACATATCCTCCATAAGGTCCATATATCGTATCGACATAGATTCCCGCTTTTTCCATATCTTCCTTATAGGCACGAATCATTCTTGGAGTTACTTCGATTATATTAGCAAGTTCTTCAACAGAATACTTTTTACCCGTCGACAATAATTCTATCATAGTTAAGATATTGCTAAGTTTACTCATACTATCCACCTACAAATATTATAACAAAAAGATTTGCTATTGTATAAACAAATAAAAAAGGATATAAGTTTATATCCCTTATTCTTTAGTTTGAACACATATTGTATAATGTGAAAAGTCTAAAGAGTTTAATGTATTTTGATAATCAGTTACTGTAAATTCTTCAATATCACTCAATTTATCAACATCATAGTATTTAAAGTCAACAACATTTGCTACAAATGGAGCTAGCATTCTTGAACAATGATCATTTCGATTGATTAAATTGATTAGATTCTCTTTTTTCATTAATTCAAACATTTCTTCATCAAATGGCTTTTTGTCTATTATATCAAGTACCAATTCTTTAAACCTATCGACATTGTTGCCATATAGAGTAAATGATAGAATGATATAGTCATCATACATGGTATTTATATTTCTATTAACACTGTAAGGAGATAAATTCTCTTTCTTTATTGTCTTAAAAAGATCTGATGAATCGTCAAAGTTATAATCTAAGAAGAAAGATATATAGAAAGATAATTTAACTCTCTCTTTTGGAGTCAATGAACCAATATTTATTTTGAAAGACATCTTTATTATTTCATCTAAATCAGGTTTTATTATCTTAACATAATCTTTGCTTACTTCATCATCTTCATGCTTGTCCAATAACTCATATTTAGAATCATCAAATTCTATTTTATCATAGGCATCCTCAATTATTCTTTTTACTTTTTCACTATCGAAGTTTCCAGAAAGAGCAATTACTTGATTCTCTGGACGATAGAAAACACTATGAATAAACTTCAAATATTCACTATCTATTTTAGTAATATCTTCAAGAGTCCCTAAATTATTAATAAAGACATTTTGAGTTAATAATGAATTAATAGATGCAATTGCAAACTCTTCATATTGCCTATCGGCTCCCATTCTTATCTCTTCAAGTACTGGAGCTTTGGTATTATCTAATAGTTCATCGTTGAAAGATGCATTGTTAACAACATTTATAAGTTCTAGTAAGCGGTCATAAGCATTACTTACTGTATCCATATAAAAGGATGTAAGTTTAGATGAAGTCGTTGCATTAAATGATACATATTTATCACTTAGATAATCAAACATGTTTCCATATTCACTCGCCTCAATTAAGGTATGCTCTAATAAATGGGCAGCGCCTGGAATTATATCATATTCTTTACCATCATATTTTATTTTCTTAATAGCCCCACCATAATTTACAATTATTTTCATAAATGTACGATTCTTTGTCTGATCTTCACACAAAACTAATCTAATTCCATTTTTTAAAACACAAGTTTCACATTTAGTCATGTTGCACCTCCGCTTTTTCTTCTAAGAAAATAATAATATTTGTCTCTACTATACGATCCAAAAATGAAAGTATATCATCAACTTTAGTATTCAACATTTCATTATATTGCCATGCTGTAGTCTTGATATCAAGATCATTATTTATTCGATTATTTAAATCCGTATAAAGTCCATCTTCCTCTTTTAATAAATCAACTTTATAAGCTTCCACTAACTTTTCAAAACACTTCGAAAGTTTTTCCTTATCTTTTAACGAATCCATTACTTCTCTAATTAAAGATATTACTTTATCTTTATTAGAATATTCAATAAATGCTTCAATGGTAAACATTCCATAACTAATAGCAGAAGAAACATACGCATCATATACTAATCCATTTTTAACTCTTAACATATCGAATACTAAGTTATTCTCTTGGGCATTTAAAATGTTAATTATTATACTTAAAAATAATTTATCCTCATCAGTCATATCTTTAACTTGATATTCCATTACTAACTGAGATTGATTAAACTTAGTTTGAATTGTCGTAAGTTTCTTCTCTGCTATTGGAAGTGGATTTATGTAATTTGGAATTATTGTTACTGTTTTTTCTTTTTGTGGCAAGTATTTATCGAATAGATAATTAACCCTATCCTCTTCAACGTTTCCATATACATATACTAAATAATCATTATTTAAGATGTTATCTTGATAGAATTTATTTAAATCTTCCCAAGATAATGAATCAATTTGTTTGCTCTTAGTTTCATAAGAGTTTCCCATTATTTCATTAGGATCTATAATATTTTTAATATCATAATTATTAGATCCATATATATCTTGTTTAGCAGAATCGTGTTTTCTTCTAAAATAATTCTTAGCATGATTGAACTTTTCATTACCACTTTCTCTGTTCTTAAGTATAGGATTTTTTATTGTATCGACAATAAATTTAAATGATTCTTCAATATCATAACCATTGACTAATCCTTCTTGTGGTAATACAAAAGTTATATTAATATACATTTGATCACATATAGTATTGGTACTATAGTAATAATCCAATACCGTCTTTCTCAATTTTTCTTTTTCAAATTCTGATTCTTCAGTAAGTAGCGCACTTGATTCACACAATAAATGACTTAAATAATTATTTATCAAAGCATACTCATTTTTACTTATAACTGGATAAATAAGTTTAAATTCAATAGTGTGTATCGCATCACTTTTTATAACTACTGGCTTTGTACTTAACTCTATTTTATTCATATAAACTCCTTCATTTTTTTTATACACTATTTCGTATAAATGAAATATATCACGATTTAATAAAAATATCAAAAATTAGCCTTTATAATCATAATCCCAAAGACTCAATTTTCCATTGATATAAATTTGTTTAATTCTTTTCACATTTTCTAATTTAAATCCATATCCATCCCATTCTGTATGTTTAATTATATTTGAATACACTAAAGGATTTTTTGATTTTAATATTTTTCTCATTTCATCATCAACTAAAATACAATCAGTAATACTTGCTTTTGCAATAATACAACCTGTAGGATATTCTAAATTCAAATGTTTAAATTTTTCCATTGCTTTTTTATCTATACCCTTACCTGCATGAATTAGTATTTCACCTCTATATTTTGTCTTCCACGTTCTAAATTCAAATTCCTTATAACCTTCAGCTATCAAAGTTGCCCAAGGTTGTTTAATTGTTAATACTTTCATAGGAGTTCTCCTTTAATCTATCTTGTATCCAATTGATATCTTCAATTGATTTATCTATGTTGAATCTTCCATTGCCAATCGGATAATAAACTGAGTATAAATGATATTCTTCACCATTAAAGTTTCTAGTGTATTCTTTCTTTCTCGAAGTAGATACCGATATTTTTTCATCTAGGACAATAGAACTAACTTGATTGCCAAACAATATAATTATTTTTGGTTTAATGATTGAAAATTCTTTTTTTAAAAGTTCCAAGTAATTTAAATATACTGAGTCTGGTAATGGCCTTGCATCTATTTGATTACATTTACCTAAGTTGGTTATAAATACTTTATGGTCTTCAATGTTCTTATATACTTTGATTGCAAACTCTTCAGTCCATTCAGAACCTTTAATACTTTTTATTTCTCGATAGATATCTTCGTCTATTAAATTACAGGCTATAAATAAATCCCATATATTTTTCGTACCAATCCAAGGAGAACGAGGGCCCTTCCATGTATCATATGATGCAATATTTCGTCCCGTTGGATTCATAAATACAAAACATATATCCGGATTATTAGTACATCCTCCATTGTATATTGAATGAAGAGACTTATCTCCATATTCAAGTTGAAGCTTATCATATTCTTCATATAAATCTTCTATTTTCATAACTTACCTTCCTTTAATACTAACCATGTGCTCATTCCTTTTTTGTGAATATTAAAAGGTTTAACGCGCACGAACTTTTGAACTTTAATCAATGTTGCAAAGTTGCTATCTCTTTTTTTGTCAATAAATTCATCATCGACACACAATGGTTTACGATACTCATTAAATATTTCATTAATATCTTCTTTTTTTAAATCATAGAATAGACATTCTCCAGCACGAAAATAGCCAACGACTGGTCCACTCGATTGCTTTATTATTATAATATCATTAGTTTTTACTTTTTGATATGGCAATGATCTATTTTTAGAGAATCTCGATTCAATAGTTTTCTTACCATTTATTATATAATCTAAATAAGGTTCGGAAAAAACTGCTAAATGAATCGTAGTCTCATCATCATAGTCCAATTTAATATTATTAAGTATTTCTTCTAACATCTTTTATTCTCCATCTTATATTGTCTAAACTTTTCTTAATTTCTTATTAGAGACATAGTATAATACTCAGATTTAATTATTGCTCTTTTATCGATTTAACTTCTCAACTTTATTATATCAAAAAATAGATGATAATATCATCTATTTAACAGTAATTTACTAAATTTCAAATAAATTATTAATCGTCTTATAATTACATTCTAATGATTCTTTATTTCGGTCCATTAAAACGGGAATTAAACCATAATTTTCTGCCACTTTTAATATCTCTATATTGTCATCTACAAATATAGCTTCTTCTTTCTTTATATTAAATTCCCTTTTTGCTATTTCAAATAGTTTTCCCTTTATCTTAGTAGAAGCATAGACAGAAGAAATATATATTTTTTCAAAATATTTATCTATCTTATAAAACTCTAGTATCCTTGTAACGCAGGGCCAGTTATCTGTTATCATGATCAGACGATATTTACTACTCAAATATTCTAACTCTTCTCTTACTTGAGGATAAATACCATATTTATCATTTTCATACGTTATATTGTAAGCAATACTCTTTAAATCATCGGTACTTATTTTATATTTTAAGGAAAAAAACACATTTTGATAAAAACGATAAAAAATATCATACTCATCTTCCAATGTATGTGCTTCTTCACTGATAATATAATTATACCTATTCATGGCATTTAATATATCATTAATATCTAAGTCTTCCATATTTACAAGACTCTTAAATTTTGGTGTAATAAACCAATAACCTGTTGTTGGATAAGCTAAAACTTTTCCAAAATCTAAAATTGCAAACTTTTCCATATACATCCACTCAATAATTATTTTACCATTTAAGATATAATGAATACAATTGTATTTAAAATAGTAGCTACAATAAACAAAATACCTGCTACTAAATCAGTATTTTCTTTTTTTATTTTATATCTAGTCGTATAAGTTATACCATTATAAGCACATAACAAACTTACTAAAGATGATGCTGATTCATCTTTAGACATTGATATAAATACAAGTATTATAAAGAATAAAGCCATACCTATGATACCATAATGCATTGTCTTTAAATCAATTAATTCAGCTAATTTAATGATAGTCTCATTACTTTTATCGATAAAGTCTTCTGATTTAATATGTTCCCCAGATAGGATTTCATTTATCGATGCACCTAGAGCTATAGATAAAGGTTTAAGTAAGGACATATCCATTAAACATATACCTCTCTCCCACTTAGATACAGCATTTTTGGAGATTCCTAAGACACTTGCCAATTCCTCTTGTGTCATATTTTTCTCTTTTCGAAGTTCACTTATGAATTTACCAATTTTAATCTGATCCATAATAATCTCCTTTCTGCTACTAATATACTGAAATAATTTAATAAATTAAACATACCATTGGTTTACTTTAATATTTTTATAACATTCTAATTCATGTAAATACCTATTATCTCTTATTCATATTCTTTTCATAGTGTTCTTGAAATAAATTATCATTCTTTTTTAAATCTTCAACAATTTCTCTGAAAAAAAAATAATAGGCTTTCTCTGGAATTCCATCAAAATAAACATTAAATAGTTAGTTCTCATCTAAATATAAGTTTTTATTTAAGGTTTAGAATACATACGCTTTCAACATGATAAGTATTCGGAAACATATCTAAAGCATATACTTTTTTTACTTCATACATATCTTTTAGAATACTTAAATCTCTTGCTAGAGTCATTGGATCACATGAAATATAACAAAGAGTTTTTGCACCAATTTCCATTATTTGCTTTCTTGTCTGTTCATTTAATCCACTTCTAGGAGGATCTACTATTACCGTATCGAACTTCATATTTAATTTACTTAATATCTTAGAAGTATCTCCGGCAAAAAATTTGGCATTGGATACTCCATTATTTTTAGCATTGGCTTTTGCATCTATTATGGCATTGTCTATTTTCTCTATTCCATAGATATTTTTAAATTGGTTCTTTAAAGATAATCCTAAGGTACCTACACCACAATAGAGATCAAGTAGATTCTTACCCTTTAAATTTTTTCTTAAAATATCAAAGATAAATCCGGCAATATAATTATTAATCTGAAAAAAAGAATTGAATGAAACTTTAAACTTCATATCGCCTATCATATCATAGAAGTAATTATTTTTTATTATTGTCTTATTGTTAACTACAACTCCTTCAATATTATCCGGAATATTATCGTAATCTATATTTACTGTTTCTCGACTGTAGACAGATACTAAAACTTTGTTTTCATAGTTAACTCTTATGGTTATTTCACCATTCTGAAATTTTAAAAAATCAATTTTTGATAATATTATATTTATCGTATCATTTGCTATTAAACACTTATCTATTTTACATAAATTGTGAGTAGATTCATCGTAAAATCCAATTTTGCCATCCACTTTTTTTAAAGTAATTTTATTGCGATAAAATAAATCTTTATTACTTTCTATATATTTAATTGAAATATCGATGTCAGCATATTTCTTTAGAATTTCTCTTACTTTATTGATTTTAAATTCCTTTTGGAATTCGCTAGTCATATGCATGATATTACATCCGCCACATTCATGATAATAAGGACATTTTGGCTCTACTCTATTGGGATTTTTTACTTTTATTTCCAAGCTTTCAGCTTCATAGTATTTTTTATTGTCTTTAACTTTAGTAACACTTACTTCTTCATTAGGCAAGGCATTTTTTACGAACATGATTAAATCTTCTTTATAAGTTATACCCCTACCTTTATTATCTAATTTAGTTATAATCATTTTGCAGCATCATATAGACGTTTAACTTCTTTTACTGTCAAAGTTCTATATTCTCCGCTTTTTAAATTATCTAAAGTTAAATCTGCATATCTAGTTCTCGTTAGTTTATCTACTAAATATCCAAGTTTCATAAATACATTTTTGATAATGTGATTTCTTCCTTCGACAATTGTTATTTCAACGATACATTTATCCTTTTCGATATCTTTACTTCTCAATTTTACTCTCGTTGGAATACATTTTATACCATCTACTTCAACGCCACTTTTTAAAATCATTAAATCTGTTGGCGTTATTACTTTATTTAACTTTGCAACATATGTTTTTTCTACTCCATTTGTAGGATGCATAAGTAAATTAGCAAGTTTTCCATCATTAGTTAGAATGATTAATCCTGTCGTATCATAATCTAATCTACCTATAGGATATATTCTCTTATCTGTATCTATATAATCGACAATGGTCTTTCTATTTAAATCATCACTTGATGTTGAAACTACTCCGCGAGGTTTATTTAATAGATAATAAACTTTATCTTCTTTAGATATTATTTCACCAGATACCATGATTACATCATCGCCACTTACTTTAGTTCCAAGTTCTCTCACTACTTCTCCATTTACTTTTACTTTTCCAGCAAGAATCAATTCTTCTGCTTTTCTACGAGATGCAACTCCGGCTGAAGCTATTACTTTTTGCAATCTTTCCATACAAATCACCTATTTATATTTTAACATGAAAAAGCACAATTTTTAAGTAATAAAAACTGTGCTTGCTATATTATACATATTATTTATTTCAATAATTAAAAACTAAATAGTCTAGTAAAAAACTTTTTTATTTTATGCCAAAAATTCTCTTTAGCTTCTTCATCCATTAAATATATATTTTCTCTAAAGTATTCTTTACCTTTCAAAGAAACTGTCACATAGCCAATTCGATCAATGGCATCATTAGTATAGACGACATCTACTTCGACATCATCGATTTCACCACTTTTAAGAAGCATATTGATATCTTCTTTGACATATTGATCTTCATCTTTTAAAAATGTCTTATGATCAATAATATTTACTAATTTATATTTTTTAAAATACTCATTATAAAGAGATTCATGAATATTAAAGTCATCTCTTTCATTAAGGGTTACGGCTACCAAATTTTTTCCATCTTTACTTGCTGAAGTTACTAAAGTTCGATAAGCTTTCTCCGTATATCCGGTCTTTCCTCCCGTCGTATATTTATAATTAGTTAAAAGTTTATTCTTATTGTACCAGTCATAAGTCTTATAATTTGTCTTTACCACTTTATGTTTAGTGCCAGTAATAGTTCTAAATGTCTCATTTTTCATTGCATAGGACATAAGCAAAGCCATATCATAAGCAGTAGATGTATTACCTATACCATCTTTATTTTCAAGGCCTGTTGCATTGATAAAATTTGTGTCTTTCATACCAATAGATTTAGCAAGGTTGTTCATGAGAATTGCAAATCCCTCTTCACTTCCACCAACTTCCTCAGATAGGGCAATACCAGCATCATTTCCACTTCTAAGCATGAGACCATATAGTAAATTTTCAATACTCATCTTTTCTCCGACTTCAATATAGATTCCCGAACCATAACTCTTTAAAACATTTGAATTAATAGTTATGATATCATCTATATTGGCATTGTTTAATACTACCATAGAAGTCATAATCTTAGTAGTTGAAGCTATTAATCTTTTTTCATGTTCATTTTGTCCATATAGGACACGCTTGGAATCAGCATCCATTACAATAACTGAAGCACGCGCACTAAGGGGTAAAAAAACTGCTACAATTAATATTATTATCATTATTCTTTTCATACTACATTATATTGCATATTTATAATTTTATTCTGCATTCAAAAAAAACACCATAAAAATGGTGTTTTAAAATATATTAATATCATCAATTTTCTTTTTAAACCTATAAAATTTAGCTGGTTTTTTTCCATCGAATACACTTGATTCTCCAGTATCTTCAATTAAATCTAAACTTAAAAGTTTCCTTCTAAAATTTCTTCGATCATATGTAGTACCTAAAATTACTTCATATACTTTTTGAATCTCAGGGATCGTAAATCCATGAGGGAATAGACAATCTAAAATACTACTCTTTAATATTAATTTTTTTAATTCTTCGAATGATGATGCAATTATTTCATTGTGATCATATGCTAAGTCCATATTTTTAACTAAATTGATATCCATCCATTCAGCATCAGTCGTCTTCATTGTCTTTTTTACAATATTAACTGAATTAATATCTATTACTCCAACATAAGATACAGCAATCATTCTCATAACTGGACTTCGATCAACTTTTCCGTGAACACTTGACAAATATAAATCAATTGATTCAATTCCACTTTTTTCTTTTATCTCTCTTTTCGCTCCATCAATCAAATCTTCATTATTGTATAAAGCCCCACCAACAAGAGCCCATTTGTCCTTAAAAGGTTCGTTATTTCTCTTTATCAAGAGGACTTTGACAACTCCATGATCAACTGTAAAAAGACTTGAAATAACATGTATTCCCTGATTCTTATATAGAGGATTATTAACTTCCATATTATCACCTATTTAAATTATATGTGTTGTACTTACACTTGTCAAGCACATAAAAAAGCAATTATTTTACATAATTACTTCTTCTTATTTATTAAAAATTTATTAATTTGCTCTGAAAGCAAACTTTGAGATTTTATAATAAATACTAAACAGAAAATTAATAGTACGCCATCTATAACAAAATCCCAAACAATTTTAGTTAGAAAAAAATCAACAATAAACGAGATTACCGCATATATTATTCCTAGAATACTTATAATTGTCAATCGGTTTAATTTCTTATAGATATTTGCATTTACTTCATTTGACTCTTTATAATCTTTCTTAGCTTGTTTTTTTTCTTCTTTAGTCAATCTTTGATACTTATTCTTCATAATTACTCTCCTCAATACTACTGTTCTTGAATCCTTTTCGATAAAGTCTCATTTTTATCTTTTGTTCCAATTCATAACCGGAATACTTCTTAGATAATTCTCTCTTTGCTTTTTCTAGTTCTCTTTTATAGATATCTGTATCTATTATATCACAGTGAGTTATACTTGGTATAATCATTTCCCTGTCATACCCCAAATTAATTAAATCTTTTTGAAGTTTGACTTTTAACATATAAGATGATGATGAATGATTTACTCTAATCTTCTTTTCAATGTAATTATCTATTCTATCTTGCCATATACTCTTATCTATATTATTTAGATATTCATCTATTTTTTCTTCGTCAATTCCAAGCTTAATTAGATTGCTTTTAATTTTCTTTGGACCATTGTTGGAAAGATTTACTTGATCATTTATATATGATTTTAAATATAGATCTTCATTTAAAAGATTATTGTTTTTTAATCTATTAATAGTTTTCTTAATAATACTTTCATCAATCTCTCTCTTTTTTAAAAATTCATATATTTCTTTTTCACTTCTCAATTTTTTTGTTATATATTTTATAGAATCATAATAACTCTTTAATTCATCATTCAAGGTTATTATTTCATCAAATAAAGTTTTTTCTATTTCACTTTTCATGAGTAAAGCATATTTAATTATTACATCATCATATAGAGTATAAACTTCTCCATCGATTGTAACTTTATATTTATTTTCTCTATCTTTAACGTATTTTTCGATTCTCATAAAAAAATCACCTTTACACGAATTATAACATATTTGTTTTAGTTTTTAAACTTGCAAAGATATGTTATTATATACTTAGGTGAATGTTATGAGAATAAAAAGAATATGGATCTTTTTTATAGTAGTTCTTTTAGTTATTGCATCTTTCTTTCTAATAATGAATTATTTAGATGAAAATGAATTTAATAAAGATGATTTAACAAAGAAAACAACTTTATCAACTACCATTAAAAATAATAAAAAAGAGATTAATTTTACGTTTGTAGGAGACTTACTTTTTGAATCCCTTTTCTATAGGGCTATAGATAATGGATATGATAAGGATATATACTTTAATCGCGTAAAAAAGTACTTTTTAGACGATGATATAAGTGTTGGCAATATGGAAGTAGTCATCGGAAATGAAAACTTAAGTGTAAGTGGCGATGGATATAATTTTTGTGCACCAGAATATATTGGAGATTTAGTAAATTCACTAGATTTCGAAATACTTTCTACTGCAAATAATCATGTTAATGATCGCGGTATTTTAGGAATTGATTCCACTATTGATTACTTTAAAAATAATACAAGTATTAAAACAGTCGGCACTTATAAAGATAAGGAAGATCGGGAAAATGCACGAATAATTAATGTTAATGACATAAAGGTTGGTTTCCTTGCCTATACTTATGGAACTAACATAAAAGTCGATTCATCTAATAGATCGAGAGTCGGTCTATTTAGAGATCCTGATACTAAAATAATGACCGATGAATATAAAAACTTATTGACAAAAGAAATTACTAATCTAAAAAATCAAACAGATATTCAAGTAGTTATTATGCATTGGGGATTAGAATTTACCTTTACTCCAAGTGAAGAACAAAAAGAAGTAGCAAAATTCTTAAATAGTTTAGGAGTAGATATTATAATGGGAAGTCATTCACACTCAATACAACCAATCGATATTATTGGTGATGATAATAAAACTTTAGTTTATTATTCTATGGGAAACTTCGTATCTCACGACGACGATATTGCTAGAACCGAGAGGGGTAATGAAAAGTATGATAATGCATATCAATTCGGATTACTATCAAAAGTAAAGGTAGAATATGAAAACAATAAACTTAATTTTAAAGAGATTAAAACAATTCCAATCATTAATTACTTTGATAAGAATAAAACAAATTTTGAACTTATTCCATATTCTGAATATAATACAAATTATGAAACTAATCACTATAGATATAATTTAGGATTAAATAAAACATTCATAGAAGACACATTTAATTCAGTTATCGAAAAAAAATATCAATAAAAAAGAGTTAATTAATACAAACTCTTTTTTTATTTCAAACTCAATCTTTGAACTTCTTCTGTGATATCTGTAACTTTAATATTGTGCTCATTTTTTCCCGGTAACATATTTATGATATTATCACTGTTAATTAGTCCATTAACCATAATTAAATCTGTTGGTCTCCCCATATAATTTCCACAATTAAGACATTTGAAGACACTTTCAAAATATACTAATCCCGGATAGAATTTATCTGAATCAGCAATTTTACTTTTAATAACTTGGAAGCAAGCATCAATATCAAATGACTTATTAAATACACCCTTTTTTCTTTGATTGTATTCTTCCATTTCGCCAGCTATATAAGCTTTGGCTCTCTCTTCACTATATCCGACAATCTGTTGATAAATATATCCCGGATACCCATTGCTATTATCTTTAATACCCAATCTCGATTTACAAAAAGACTCAATATAATAATAATCATTCTTGAATTTAAATGAATTTTCATGACTATATAGATAATCTAAGCATTCTTGATATCTTTCTTCTTGAGCAAGTAATTTAATTGTTGCATAGTATTCAGAAGCAAAAGTCTTTGTAACATCATCTTCTCTTAAAACAGTATCATCTAATACTCTTCTTGCCATTTCCCTTTTACCTAATTTTAATAATATGTTTACATATAAAGATCTAACATAGTTATCTTTAGGATAAAGAGTAATATATTTCCCCATTAAAAATACTGCTTTATCCCAATTTTTGCGACTTATTTCATTATTAATTTTATCAATTGATTTTTGATCATACTTTGACATAACTACACCTCATCGATTAAGTATAATATCATATTTTTAATAAAATAAGTAAAAAAAGATTAATCAATAAAAAAATTAACTTTAAAAGTTAATTTAATATAAGATATTTTGTTTTTTAGTTGCTAATACAATTATACATTTTATTAAGTATAAAACTAGTAAAAGAATGATGCTATAAATATTGATTTTAATGATTATAATTAAAACTATAAAGAATAAAAATGCATATAAATTTAAATAATTATTTTCTTTTAAATAATCAAATAAATTGATTAATAAATAAATATAAATAAATAAATCATAAATACAAAATATAGAAAATCTAAGATATATATAAATAGGAAGCCTCAATATGAAAAATAATAACGAATAAATTATTATTTTATACGAAAACCATTTCTTTTTACTAATTCTAGTAAATAATATTGCATTGTTAAAACTTAGTTCTCTATGAATTATCTTTGCTACAATAAAAACTAAACAAAAAATAGAAATTGATTTAGCAGCTATATTTATATAGGATAGATTCTTAATATAGTCAATAGATAGCAATTCCAAATTTATATTATCACTGTATACGATAGATAATATATAATTTAAAATATTGACAATTATATAAATGCATAGAGGTATATAAATCATATGTAATTTATCTATTAGTTTATAAATATAGAATTTCATATTTGTTGCCTTTTTTATCATATTTATGATATAAAACACAAAAGATATTAAATATAATTTAACTATTATAGAACAAATAAAATATAATATTTCATTAAATATAGTTAAATAGTTTTTATACCTCATAAATGATGATATAAATAGTAATTTTATTGAACTATTATTTATGTATGCATCAATAGGTATAAGAATACTAATTACTGATAATACAATTGATGCATTAGTAACTATCTTATTATCATAGTAAAAATCGATATATATTATTAGATAACTTATATATATAAGATATATATAGTCCTTTATTAAAGTCCATAGAAAGTACACTGACATTGGAACATTATATAAATAATATAGTTTATTTTCAAAGACAAATAGATTTTTTACAACTGTCATAACAAAAATCAATATAAAATTTATTATATAAATAAAAGTAATAAGTATTACAACTTTCTTAAATATATACCAGAAACCCTCTTTTCTATCCTTAAAACGAGTAGTAATTTCAATTCTATTTTTATATCTAGATACAATAATAGTTGAAAACAACAAAGTTAATAACACTAATAGTCCAACATAATAATAGTCATTATAATTATAAATTAGATTTTCAAATATTTTTGCGTTTGGTGAAGAATCAAGAATGGCATAAATATCGAATAATAGAAGCGATATAAATATATATAAATAATCTTTCTTTTTTAATATATAAAGTGTATCATGTATTTTTAATCTAAGATTATTTTTCATGAATTAAACTTCCGTTATCTATTCTATACAAAACATCAATCAAATTATCAATATCTTCTTTAACATGAGTTGCTATTATTATTATTTTTCCTTGATTCTTTAAATCTTTAAATAGTTTTCTCATATCATTACATGATTTATTATCTAATCCATTAAATGGTTCATCAAATATGAGTAAATCTGCATCTTCCATAATTACTTGAGCTATACCAAGTTTTTGTTTCATACCTAAAGAATAATTTTTAAATTTTTTATTATATTCATTATCTAATCCGACTAATTTTAAAACCTCTTTTATTCGATCATCATTTATCGTATTTTGAATTGACGAAATTAGTTTAAGATTCTCAAATCCAGTGAGTTCATTTATCATTTCAGGATTTTCAATCAGAGCTCTTGTTGATTTTGGAACTCCAGTAGATTTAAGTGTTTCTTCTTCATCAAATAAAATTCTACCTGTATCGGCATTTAAAATACCACAAATAGTCTTTAAAAGGACCGTTTTACCAGTTCCATTTCTACCAATAATTCCATAAATATGTCCAGGTTTTAATTCAATATTTACATTTTTAAATATAACATTACGTTTAAATGATTTTGATAAGTTTTCTATTTTTACTATCATATTTTAAGCCCCTATTCTACTTAATATTTTTTCCTTATTTTTATATATCAAAATGACAATTATAAAGCTAATAATAAATTGAATTAGTGATACTAATATATAAATATATATTGAATATGTCATCGGATTATAAAAATCAAATATCCAAAAATATTGTGGAAGTAATTCAAATATTATTTCTAGAACAAAATAGATTATATATACTTCTATTATGGTAAATATAAATTTTCTGTTTTTACTTAACATAATTAAGCCTAAATTAATAAAAAACAACCATTTTAACATAATATTAATTGTATAAAGTACTAAAAATCCCGGCGTATTGTAAGCAATAGAATCAAAAGTTTCTGCTCGCATAGCAATTGTAAGTGCATTTTGACCATGAGTTGAAATTGTAAGAGAAAGCAAATATATTAATGCCATCATAAATGGAATGACTAAAACATATTTGTATGAATTTATTATCATCTTCTTCAAAAATAGTTTATATTCTTTTCTCTGAACATAGTAATATAAATATTTCGATTTAAATAATTTATTTACAAAATTCAATGAAAAAACAATTATTAGCAAAAGACCAAATATTGGAAGATGATATAAAATATCAGATCTAATTATATTGAAAAAAATGGTATAAGTATCTGGAGTACCAGGTAAACCAGTAATATCTATATCACAATAATCTACTATATCTTTATACTTGCTATTACATATTTCGTTAAAACCGACTATATAATCATTTGGAGAATTTTTTCCTCCATAAATCTTGTATATTTGAATATACGACAACATAACTAACACAAATACAATTAAGAATAATCCTATAAAATTCTTTTTACTTTCTCCCACAATATCATCTACTCTCTTATATAACAATTAAACTGAATAATACCATATTCCTGAAGTCCAATACTTATAGATTGAAGTTGCTGAATTTCTTAACTTTACTCTATAACTTCCTGTCTTTTTAAATGTTGAATTTGAGAATACATAAGTATCATTTGTTCCAATATTCTTATATCCCGTTTCACTGCCATCACTCTTTTGTAAATTAACACTTAAATCATGTACAGTACCATCATGATAACTAGCCGTTCTATTATTCCAATATGTTTGTTCTGTCTCGTAATTTTTCGTGTAAAAATCAGAAGTATAAACCCCTTTAAAAGCACCTAGATCAACATTGAAAGTTCGGCCTTCCTGAGCAGCTAAAACAGAAACTGCACATCCAAAAAGCATAATAGCTAATACAAACATATAAACTTTCTTTTTCATAATATCACCTCCTTTGTATTAATTCTATAATATCCCTATTTTCATAAGGCTATTACGCTTATAAATACTTAAATATAAACTCCACCCATACCATCATAGTATGACGAAGATGAAGTTGAAAATAAGAATACTCCACCATAACCATATTGTGATATGTTATAATCCTTGCTTGTAGCTAATGAGGAAGTCTTTTTTGCGTGTTGATAACTAGCATATATTGTACCTCCAATAGATACTTCGAATATTTGAGTAACTTTTAAAGATGAACCGCCCGATGGTAATTTAAATGAAACTCCAAATCCATTGCTCTTCTTTACTGTATACATAGTAATATTTTTTTTAACACCATCTAAAAATAACATTGTAGTTGGTTCATTTAGTAAAGACGTTTCTTCAAAACGAGCACCTAAAACATCATAACTTCGTATCTTTGGCATATTAAGCCATTCTAGTGTTACATTAATTGTACACTTTGTGTTATTGCATGTTTTTTTTATATTTAACTTTTTATTATCAGTTTTATGAATGGTTGAATATGGCAAAATAGTATTATCTGAATTTGCTAAAAAAATATTATCTTCATTTATAGAATTAGCATTGACGATTTGCATATTAAAAAACAAAGCTAACAATACTAACAAAATCTTTTTCATATAAATTACTTCACTTCCTTAATTTCAATTTACAATAAAATATAAAAAAAAGTCGAGCACTTATAAAGTGCTCTAACTTTTTTCTATATTACTTATAGTATTTTTTACAATTTCATCCCAATGCTTATAACAAGAATCACCCTTTTTACAATTATATGTAGACCCATCGAGAAAAATTTTAAATAATTCATTACTTTCAAAATTAAAAACATATGTATAATTTGACAAGTCTTCTTTATTAACAACCCAAACTGTAGTTTTATTTATCTCTTTTGTAAAATCAACATCATAATGATATCCATTATAGTCAAACGAACAAGTCATTATATCTCTTTGAACAAGGAAATCATAAAATTGTTGATAATCACTATTCGTTACATTTACTTTTTTTCTTTTAGACGTTTCATTTTTTTTGTGTTCAAAAAATAATTTATTATTTATATAATCTAAACGATATTCTAATTTTATATTATAATCTTTTTCTTTTGTTTTTAATTTAACATATAAATTATCAATAAAATTATTTACTTCTGTACTAAAATACTCAGGATAGTTTTTACTATCTTGTATATATCTATTGTCATAATCATCACTTTTATAAATAAGATTTTCGTTTCCATCATTTAAATAATAGATAGCTGTTGATAATATTTCTTCTTCATCAATATTTACATTACCAAGTTGAAAAAATATTTTTTCATTAGTTTCAAACAGCAAGCCGTCAGTAATTGAAACTCCATCACTTGAACCTGCTATATAGTATATTTTAAATTTGTTATAAGTCATAATAAAATAATAAGAAGCAAAGCATAATACTAGACATATAAACATTGCAATGATTATTCTCTTCAATAATTTATTTTTACTCTTTGCAGCATTAATATCATCCAAAATTTTAATTTTCAATTCTTCTGATTTAGCAATTGCATCTTCCTTAGGTATATATTCTCCTGAAATCAATTCATCTATTGATACATTAAATATTTCTGAAAGACTTTTGAAATTTTCAGTATCAGGAGATGTTATACCCATTTCCCATTTAGAAATAGATTGTCTTCTTATATATAACTTGTCTGCTAGTTCATCTTGAGTCAAACCTTTTTTCACTCTGAGTTCTTTAATAAAGTTTCCTATCTTTTCTTGATTCATATATTCACACCTTTTAGTAATATTAATACTATAATCCTATTATAATATATATTTGTAAACAATGCTATTTTTATAAAACAACTACCAAAAAAGAGACCTATTTGGCCTCTACAATTAGTTTAATAGCAGTCTTTTCTTCTCCGTCGATTGTAATATCAGAGAAAGCAGGAATGACAACAATATTTTTTCCCGATGGTGCTACAAAACCTCTCGCAATACATATAGCTTTAATTGCCTGATTTAAACTACCTGCACCTATAGTTTGAATTTCTACCTTTCCAAAATTTCTAAATACATTAGCAATAGCTCCTGCTACTTTGCTTGGATTTGACTTACTAGATACTTTTAATATTTCCATTTTTTTATTTTCCTTTCTAGTTAATATTATTCACTAGACATAAAAAAAGAATTGAAATCAATCAATTCTTTTAACTTCTTGGATTATATAGTGAATTAGTATAAAGTATACCAGTTAGTTTATTAGTAACATCTACACCTTCAGAATTTGTAGCTGCTTGTCCAATACCACCAGCTTTAGTATTAGTCTTAACAGAAACACTAGCTGCAGGAGGTTCTTCATAAATATCATAGAATGTAATATCATAATCTCTATTGATATTTATGATTTCTGAGAATCTTCTTACGAAACTTTCAGCGAACTTTTCTTGGTTCATCTTTAAGTCTCCTGTATCGCGATAATAACCATAGTCTATAGCATCATACATCGATGCTTCTAGACAACTCTTTATTAAATAATAATCTTGTTCGTTTGTTGTCGTCATATTTTGTAATAAAACCATAACAGACATTATTGATACTCCAAGGACTACAATCCAGTAGCCCCACATACTCTCTTTCATCTATATTACCTCCAATGTGATTCATTTCTAACTTGGTCTATTGATTTTTGTGATGCCCAAGTTCTAACTGTATATGATTGTCCTTCATAACTAATTGTATTATTTGCTAAATCACTAAGTAGATTACTACGACATTTAGTACATCCCTTACCTCCAGCAATTAGAGTATTAGTTTGTACTTCACTTGGACAATCACAAGTCATATTGAAATCTGAATATCCTCCAATACTTCCTGAATTTCTAGTAACGTTATAGTTTTTGATATGACGCATTATTTCAGGAGTTAAATGGAATTTATAAGATTCTCTTTCTGGACTATATGTCAATCCTCTTTTTGCCGATTGTTCAATTTCTGCTTTAACCGCTTGACCTTTAGAAGTATTTGTCCAGTTCTTAGCAACTTGTGCTCCCGTATCAGTTGTTGTTCCCGTTGGAAAGATATTTCCTGGATCAGCAACCTTGAATTGGAATAATCCTTCTACATCTTTAACTGGATCACAATCATCAGGATTTACTGTAGTTCCATTACATTTACCAACATATACAATTTCATATTCAACATGTAATGTACAAGAGAACATTTCATTCTTAGTAGGATTATTACCAGCGCATGTGCTTCCTCCATGACTTGTTATATAGTCATCAAATTTTGCGTTTTCACCTACATTTGATACTGACCAATCAGTTTCAAATGTTCCATCATATGTTGTTAAGAATACTTTATATTCATATTCATGTCTTGTGAAGTTAGCAATTGCACCTTCTTCTGATACAGCACCATTTGGCACTAAAGTATTTACATTATTTGGATCTTCTTCCCATTCACATATTGCTTTGTATCTTGCATCATGTGTAAATAATTTATCTGCTTCGTATGGATTTGGATCTTTTTCACCATTGAACTTACTTCCATCGTTATCATATTCAATTGCTCCACCATCGAAATCCTTACCATTGAAGAATCCTGTGCCATATACTCCAGAATATCTTGGAGATGCTGTATCCATACCACCTTCATAATTAATATCACCCTTTTCTGGGCCAGTAATTATACAACCTGGTGTTTCTTTAAAATCGATTCCAATTATACTTAGTTGTGATTCTCCATTATCATCACGATATAATTGAGTATATCTAAATGACATTGATGGATTAAATTCGTACATTTCATTTGCTGATTTTTCGTCAAAGTATTTATCACATTTAGTTAACTTTTCCTCAAGAGTTTTCGCTGCCGATACTGCTGTAGCATAAGCGCTTGCAGCCCCATCCATTGTACCTTTCAATGAGGATTTTTGAGAATCAAAGTTTTCATTTAGCAAACTACCGTCAGGAATTTCTCCTATTGTAGGACTTCCATTTTTACTATTTGATCCACAAGACAATGCATTAGCTGCTGATTGTGCTTTGCTTACTTCAGTTGATCTATCCCAAACGGTATATTCATCATGACTTGCATTTTGAATACTATTTTTTAATACTTCAATTTCCTTATGAGTAATTGGATCTTCTTTAGTTTTAGATGTTTGATAAGGTAATGTAGTTTTAAAGTGATATTTCGTATATGAATAACTATATGTTCCTGTTGCATCGGAATCATCTATCCAACAACCATATGTGTATGATTCAGTTCCAGTACAACCAGGCGAAGTACATGGTCTTGTTCCAGTACAAGTACCCCAATGATGACACTTTTGAGTTAAACTAACAGTTCCAGTAACAGTTTGTGAACCTAAGTATCCACCTTGACCACCAGAAACATAGAAATGGTAATTTGCTGCTGCTAATTGGAATGCATTATATTTTTGTACTTCTTCCTTAACAGCTTCAATATAATGTTTTTCCCATAAATCATATTTAACTCTTACACGACATCTTTTAAATCCTTGAATATAAGGGCTTGTAGTATTACCTACTGGATTTTTAGAAAGAGTAAAATATCTTCCTGACTTTGCAGTTATTGCTCCAGGTACATCAATAGTAACTCTCTCAGTACAATACATATCACAATAGTCATTTACTTCTTCAAGTTTATAAGCATCTGCTCCACATTTTTCCCAATAATATGGAACTTGTAAACCTTCATGATAACAGAATAATTCATCAAGATCATATTCTTTTACATAAGAATGTGTTGTTTCTTCACAACAATTCGAAATATTTCCTTGTAAATCATCATTTAATGGTCCTTCCTCACAACATTCATCGCCGCATGTAGGATTGTGACCTTCAAATGGGAATTTTGCTTGTTCAGGATCATCTACCATTATAACTAAGAATTGATTTCCTTCTCCTCCATAACAACCAAACATTCCTCTTCGTTTAAATATTGCATTAACAATAAATTTACATCCTTCTTCGCCAGGTAATTGATTAACTTTTATTGTAACGCTATATTCTGACCAACTCAAAATATCAACGCTTGCACAATTATCACATGTAAATTCCATTTCTTCTCGTTTCATAGGGAATGTAGAAGTTACATTATATGTAACACTTGTTGCATCATTTGATGTTCTAGTATACTTTAACCCACTTCCGTCTCCCGATGTAGCTTGAGCTAATTCAGTTGTTTGTTTATGAAGCGATGCTGCAGTAGCTAGATTATAGGCAGCTTCAATTGCAGCAGTATTACCACGCAAAAATTGTGTATAATCATTTCCATATTCAGCAATAACACCAGAATTACCATTTCTAACTTGAAGATATCTGATTAGTGCAGCCTTTGGATAGTTTAAACTTGAGTGTTCTATTTCATTACCGTTCATGTCTGTTGCCGTCATACCGATACCAGCATAAATTGCATAAAATCTGAATGCAGTGGAATCTATAGTTTCATCACCTGTTTTATTATTATACAAATATTGAAGGCCATAATCTTTTAACGGAGTACAAGTATAAGAAGCGCCTCCTTTAGCATGTAATGAAGGGTCAACACACCATGCTTTATAATCATGGTCATTCATTCTAATATATTCATTATATAATTTGAATTTTCCTCGTCCAACAATACTTTTATTTCCATCGGCAGCATATTCTATGCCTGAAAGAATTTTATTCGATCCAGTTCCCGGATAATTCTTATATACTACTACTGCATTTGTTTTAGCATTTGCATTAGGAGTAAATACAAGCATGCAACTTAAAGCAATTAAAATTAATACTATTTTCTTTTTCATACTACTTACTCCTCTTCTTTTTAAGCAGTACCACTATTACCACCCCTACAATAATGATTAATATAATTACAATAGCATATATTATCTTATTGTCTTTTACAATTACATTATTCTCTTTATTGGTTGTATTATCTTTACTCGAAGAACTAGAAAATTTTTTACTAGTTGTTGTAGTACTATTTTTACTATTTGTTTTATTAGTACTAGTTGTTGTAGTTGGAAGATCAACTCCAAAAGGATTTTCTTCTTTAATCTCAGGATGTTCTTTTATATACTTAGCTAGTTCATATTCAAATTCATCAAATGTTAATGTATCTTCATCAATCCATCTATTGCAATATTTAAAATCTTTATAAACTTTACACTTAGGAGTTGCACTCCATGTATTAAAAATCAATGCTTTCAATTCGAACTTTCTAAATGTTTGTTCCTTGCATCCATCTGGATTAGATATAACAGAGATAGTGTAAGTTACTACATCATCATCAGGAATAGTATCAAATTCCCACTTTCCATCAACTAAAGTATCTTTTGTAATAGTTTTTACTGTATCATCATAATCATTAGTTATTTTCAAATAGAAATTATCAGTTACATTATCGAAAGTTACATTCCATACATAATCATAAAGGTAAAAATTTTCGCCAGAGTCATCATCAACATCATAAATGCCATCTTCAATTGCTTTTTCTTTATAACTCATTTTAATCTTATTTGCTTCATCACTCAATTTTTTAATTAAATCTGTTGAACATTTATCTTTATCTACTTCGACATTTAGTTCATCTACTTTATGCCCGGAATCTTTTGGAACTTCTTCAAGATTTAAATTTCCCTTATAGAATATCATGAATACTAGAGCACCAACTAAAAGTATTAATATAATTCCCGTAATGATTACTGGAATATATTCTCTTTTGAACTCTTTCTTTTCTCTTAATCGCGTCATATTTCGCTCCTCCTAATATTGACTATTTGAATAATCATAGCTAATAAATCTATTACAATTCCTACTGCTAGTCCAATTATTATCTTCATCTTTAATTCTTCAAAAGCTTTTATCTTAGCATCATTTCTCGCTTTCTCTGCACATCCAATACATTGACTAGTTGTATTCTTCTTAAGAGATTCATATTTTTCATTTATCTTTTTTTCAATTTCTGATGAAGATATATTAAATTCATCTATTATCCACTCTTTGCAATAGTAATAATCTTCCATTCCACTTTTTTTGCAAACATCCAAATCATGATAAGAATTTCTAATTGGTATGGATAAACTAAATTTTCTTAAATCTCCAGCACATCCCTCTTTTGTCGTTCTTACATAAAATATATAATCAAAAGACTTACTTGGAATAGGAATACTAAATCTATAAGTGCCACTATTGGTTGCTTCATAATTGATATTAGTTCCTATTGAACTATTGCCTTCCAACTCACTTTTATAATTTACATAGATATCTGAAACAATATTATATACAATGATATCAAAGTAAGTGCTACCATCTTCATTTTTCTTAAATTCGTATTCAGCTTTAACATTAAAGGCATATTTATTAAGTTGTGCCTTTTGTTTATAGTCACACGAATCTGCAAAAACATTTTCAGGTATAGCAAAAAGAGAAAACAGGCTTAGAATTAAAAAAACTAAAACATTTCTCATATTCTCAATCCTCTTTATCCTATTAAAAGTATATCAAACTTACATTTTATATGCAATAGCATTAAATAAAAATAACCACAAAAAAAATATACAGCTGACAACTATATATTTCCTAGTTTTTAGATCAATTATTTCCGATGAATGTCAGGTCATCATCTATAATCGCTTATCTAATAAAATCGAGTTTTCTTTCTCACTGTGATCACATACTTAGTAAAAAGATAAGACCAAAATAGGCATCTGGTAACAAATATACTCATACCTAGTATTGAACATCCCGTCCAATGAAATAAATATAAGTATAAAAACTAAAGCAGTCTTGTAATATTTTGAAGTATTAGAGTTTTTTTTGATTATTCAATAACCAACTACTCTAATACTAAAATAAAACAGTTAAAGATAAATATTACTCTATTTATTTTCGTTTGGATAAAAATAAATATTTAATAAATATCAGTTGCTTAGCCAGTTACCTTACTAAGTATCTCCATTATATGCAACTTTCTTTCTTAAGTCAATATATTTTTTAAAGTTTACACAAAATTTTATTTTGCTTTTCATATATAATATATATTTACAAACATTTTTTTATATTGTATAATTTTTATTATAAAGAATAGAGGGATTTTTTTATGGACAATTTAGTTAATGAGACAAACAGTAGATTAACTGACATTATTGCTAATTTAACAACAATTAAAGAAGAATACGAAGAAAAACTTAAAGCTAATAGCATTGAAATTGATGCCCAATTAGAAAAAGTACAAAAATATAAAACTGAATTCTTTGAATCAAAAGCTAAAATCGAGAAGATGAATGCAGATATCGAAGGTTTCGAAACAGATTATCAAAAATTAGTTGAACGTTTTAAGGATGATGAACTTGCCAATATTCTAATAGCTGCTAATAAAGAAATCTCTTTAAAGATCGATGAGAGAAAAAGAAAAATTGTTAAAGATAAGAATGCAATGAATGAATTAGTAGATAAGGCAGAAAATGTAAAAGCTAAATTGGTAAAACTTACTGCTGAAAAGAAAACTTTAGAAGTATGTTTAAATAGAATCTTAGATGCCTATAATTATTACTCTACTGCCTTGGGAGATATTATCAATTATTCATCGACACATAAAAATAATTTAACTGTTAATATGCCTGTAATGGAACAATATAACGATATTGAATCTAGTTCTAGTCAAAAAACAAAAACAACTTTAGAAAATGATGAAAAATACATAGAAAACGATGAAGAGGATATCGATATTGATGAATATGTTACTCCTAGTGATGATAGTACCGATATAGAAAACGAAAATAATGAAGATATCATGGATGATATTGAGGATGAAGATACTGAATCTTTAGAACCTGTTGATATTTCCGATATGGTTAAAGATGAAGAGATAAGTGATTATGACAACGAGGAAGTAATTGAAGGCGACGAACACAAGATTGTAATCGAAAATGAGAATGTCGAATCATTTATCCAAGATGAAAAAGATTCAAAGGAAGAAAAGAAAGAAAAGAAACAAAGTCGAGAAAAACAAAAAGATGAAAAAGAAGAAGATATCAACATAGATGTTAACTTCGATGATTCCCTTGAAGATGATGAATCCCTATATGAATAAAAGAGTTAGAAATTTCTAACTCTTTATTATTTGTATTTTTTAATATAGGTATTAAATTATTTATTTTCCCATCTAGCATATATTCCACAAGGAAGTACTAAATCAGAATCTTTCATTTGAAGTCCTAATTCATCAGTATCAATTGTTCCTTTATACTTTTTATTAACTGTCAATTTTAAAACATCGGAAAGTACATTCATTGATAATCCAGTAGTATATGAATTAATCAAGAACATAATAGGATCATCTGATAAAATATTTGTACATAGATCTACTAGATTATATAGATCGGTTTCAATGTTCCATATTTCCTTATTTGAACCCCTTCCGAATGAAGGTGGATCCATGATAATAATATCGTATTTGTTCCCTCTTCTTATTTCGCGCTCAACAAATTTTACGACATCATCAACAATATATCTAACAGGACATTTTTCCAAACCTGATGATTTGACATTTTCTTTTGCCCAATCGACCATTCCGCGCGAAGAATCGACATGAACCACCGATGCTCCAGCTGATAAAGCAGCTACAGTTGCACCTCCCGTATAGGCAAAAAGATTCAATACTTTAACTTCCCTATTAGCTTCCTTTATCTTATTTCTAATTATATTCCAGTTATATGCCTGTTCAGGAAATAAACCAGTATGTTTAAATCCCATAAGTTTTAAATTGAAAGTTAAATCATTCCATCTAATCGTCCAACTAGTTGGCATATCTTTATTATAGATGTGCCATTCTCCACCACCTGTCTTACTTCTCGTGTAATGAGCATCCACACTATCCCACAAAGTTGGCTTAAGTTTTTGTTTCCAAATGATTTGAGGATCTGGTCGCGATAACAATATTTCATTCCATCTCTCTAACTTTTGGCCATTTGACATATCTAATATTTCATATTCTTTGAAATCATTTACTACTTTCATAACATCACCCATTTATAATTTTATACTACTTTACTTAGTTTTAAAAGTCAATATTAGTTGTATTTTAATACTATTAATTATACAATATAACTAGAAAGGAGTTTATTTATGGAGTTTATTTTCCCTATTCTTATTGTAGTTGGTATTATTCTTTTATGTTCTATTAGACAAATAAATGAATATGAGCGAGGAATACTATTTCAATTTGGTAAATATAAGAAAATATTAACACCAGGTTGGAAAATTGTTTTACCTATTATTCAATCATTTACTAAAGTCGATATTCGTACTAAGGCTGTTGATGTTCCTGAACAAGATGCGATTACAAAAGATAATGTAACTATTAGAATTAATGCAGTTATATACTATAAAGTATTTGATGCAGCTAAAGCAATTATTGCTGTTGAAAGATTTCAATATGCTGTATCCCAACTTGCTCAAACAACTATGCGTAATGCAGTTGGTGCTGTTTCACTTGATGAATTATTAACAGAAAGAGATAAAATATCATCTGAAATATGTAGAATAATTGATGAAGCAACTGATCCTTGGGGAATCAAAGTTGAGAATGTTGAACTTAAAGATGTAAAACTTCCCGATGAAATGCAAAGAGTTATTGCTAAGATTGCTGAAGCTGAAAGAGAAAAACAAGCTGTTATCACTAAATCTTTAGGTGAAAAAGAGGCTGCTCAAAACTTAGCTGAAGCTGCTCAAATAATGTCTAGTGCTCCGGGAGCATTACATCTTAGAACTCTATCAACTATCAATGATGTATCATCAGATCAATCAAATACTATAATATTTGCTATTCCAATTGAAGTATTAAATGCTTTTGGTCAAAAAAATATTACAGATTTTGTTGATAAGTTAAAAAAGTAAAATAAAAAGGTCTATTGATTAATTTCAATAGACTTTTTTATTGTAATTTTCTTTTCTTAAGAGTTTCTTCTATGAAGTCAAAGAATAGTCTCTTTTTGTTTTCTAAATCTTCTCTTTGATTATAATTATATCTACTTATCAAATTATTGATTTCTCCCATATAACAAAAATCCGGATCGAATTTCAAATAGTTAACTAGCATTTCAGGTCCCTGATCGAAATCAAATCCAGTTACTATAGCATTTATAAATTGTTCTAAATTATTGTTTAAAAATCCATTTATTACTTCTAAATCTCTTTCACTTGCTGGTATCTTACTTGTTTTTATCCAAGCAATAAGTTTTTCTTTTATATCTTTATTTTGGTCGGTATTAGCAAATTTAGTCATATATTCAAATATATCTTCATTAACATTAAAACGATACAAATGAAGTACATAGTCTCTTATAGTTAGGAGATAATTGGCAATCGTTTCATCATCGAATAAACAGAAGTTTTCTCTAATCAAAAATTCACCATAACTCTTCATTTCACAAAAAGATTTTATTCTTGTTAAACAGGAATCTTCAAATATTCCAACGGCAATTAATAGGCCTACTAGTTTATCTAATACATCAAGTTCTCGCATGGTACGAAGATAATTCCACAGACGATAATCCCTTCCACATAATAGTTCATCTATTCTAATAGAACCTTTTCTTATATTAAAGTGTTTAAAGATAAATTCTAGTATTCTATCTCGATCTTTTTCAATTAGTTCCATATTATAGTTATTTGATTCTGTGATACATTCAATAAATTTTCCATCATCACTTAAATATGGAAGAATAAAATAACTTAATTCATTTAAAAAACTAGCCATAAATATCCCCTTTTTTGTCTTAATAGTATACACTACTAGTGATTTATAGTCAAATTATAGTATAATATTATTGGTGATATAAATGTTAGAAGTCGGTAGTTTATATAAACATTTTAAAGGAAATAGTTTAGTAGAAAAGAATATTTACAGGATATTAGCTATTAATCCAAAATATACAGGAACAAGTAATTTCCCAAACGATAATTTTGTTATATATGAGTCTATATTTCAAGACGGTTTATGTTTTATTAGAGAATATAATGATTTAGTACAAGAACTAAGTGATGAAGAAAAGGATAAATATAAGCAAAATCATAGAATTGAAAAACTCAATGATGAAGAACTCGAATTAATAAAAGATGAAAGTTTTATAAAAGAAAAATTAGAATACTTAGATAATAAAAAACAAGCAAATAGTTAAACTATTTGCTTATTTTTCTCTCTTGTATATTAGAAGTAATATGTAAGAGTAATTTAGTTGGTACAAATCTAATTAAGAATATTGCCATTTTCATTTTTATTGTTGGAATAATTAAAAGTTTATTCTTAAACATTTTATCAACAGCATATTTAGCTACATATTCTGGTGTTGCTGATTTAGTTTTAAATACACCGTGAGCAACAGTGTTAAACTCAGTATCTACAGGACCAGGACATAATACAGATATGTGTACATTGCTCTTTTTCTCTTTTAATTCCTGATAGATTGCTTCGCTTAATCTTAAACAATAATTTTTAGTTGCATAGTAAGTTGAAAGTTTTGGACCTGCCATGAAACCAGCTGAAGATGCAACGTTTAAAATATACCCTTTATCTTCCTTAATAAATTTTTTTAAAAATGATTTTGTCAAATAATGTACTGCACGAATATTTACATCAATCATTTTCATCTCAGTTTCAAGATCAGTCGAATCAAAAGTTCCGAATAATCCAAATCCAGCATTATTTATCAGAATATCGATATCCTTATCAATTGTCGAATTAACTAATACTTCTAGATTATCTTCGATAGATAAATCTAATGGTATTATCTCAATATCGATATTCTTAAACTCTTTCTTTAATTCCAATAATCTATTCTTTCTTCTTGCAACTAAGATTAAATCAATATTCTTAACTGCTAAATATTTAGCCATCGAATAGCCAATTCCACTACTAGCTCCAGTAATTAATGCTCTCATTTTTCTCTCCTTATAGTCAATAATACCAATATTATACCAGCTATTAAATAGCCCGAAATACAATCACTGAAATAATGTACTCCCAAGTATATTCTCGATATACCTACACTCAAGATATATATCGGTATAATAATATTGAATACTTTTTTATATTTATAATTCTCTCGGTTAATTATATATAAAAGAGTCCCAAAGAACAATATGGAAATCATCGAATGACCCGAAGGAAATGAATAAGTATTCTCAATTACTAATGGATTAATTCCCGGTCTTTCTCTTGCTACGATGATTTTAATAATATAAGTTATAAATCCACTTAACGAAGATGCTATTGGAACTAATACTAGTTTGTTACTTTTTCTTATAATCATAACAATCACAATTATTATGTTATATATAATAACCATCTTTGTACTTGCTAATAACGATATTATTTTAAAGATATTTGTTAAAGTAGTATTATTAAAACTAAATATAAAATCATATACTATCGAATCTATATTGTTCATAATACCAGTTAGTATTAAAATAATATCTATTAATAATAATATAATTAATAAAATTAAAGTTATCAATTTCTCTTTCTTCATATGAACCTACTTAATCTTAAGAAAGTGTTTTATCTTGCCTACAACAAATATAATTCTATCGGCATTTGAGATTGCAATACTCTTAAATATTGCTTTTCCACCTACAGTCATAGAAGATATAAGAGAAGATATTATAACAGATATAACTGTATTATTAATACCTGTTGTTGTTGATAAAGATATAGCCAAGACTGCTCCAAGTCCTCCTGATATGATTCCACACACATCTCCAATTACATCGTTACAAATAGTTGAAATTTTACTACTATTTTTTATTAAAGTAATAGTTTCTTTAGCTCCTTTAATCTTTTTTGAACTCATAGAATGGAATGTCGCTTCATTTGCTGTAATAACAGATACTCCTATACAGTCAAACATTATTCCTAACACGATTACAGAAATTAGAATAATTGCCAAAGCTACTTCATTAAATACCGCTGCAATGCAATTTGATACAGCACTAAAAATAATTGCTAAAATAAAAGTTAATATAAATATTGTAACAATCCATTGTCGATTACCTTTCATATTACCCACCTATCTTTATCTATTATAACATATTTTAATCCATGAAAAAAACTTTAACTTGGCTTCCCCCTCATTAAAGTTTGGTTATTCTTGTATGGTATATTATAAATCAATTTTACGGCTTTGGTCGAGTTGAATTTCTCTACTTAATACTTTTAGTTACCCGCAAGCGCTTTCGCTTTAAATTAAGCAGTTGGTCGTCACCGAATCAACTACTCGATTACCACTTAGTCCGCACTCCAATACTTATAATATATACACGCTAGAGGTTTTCCCTAACAATAGTGACTATTCTTATATGCTTTTGCAATTTCTATTTCATAACATTTAAATCGTTAATCCCTAAAAACCACTCACATCATGTACGTTATTTACTATTCTTTGTATAAGAGACTCAATAGAAGGAATATCAACTATATGCCATTATAATTTATCCTTGAATTTTAAATCACCTATCCACCCCAACTTGGGCCGAAGAAGCAAATAGGCAAAGTGTCAGATGTACAATTGGTAGATTTTTAGCCCTACCTTCAAATAGTGTAATGACTAGCATAATGCACCACACATGAAACATTATAGCATATTATTAGAAAATATGCAAATTAGACTCCCAAAATTTCATACTCATAAGTAACATCAAATTTAACATTTTCTCCATTTTCAAATTCGATAATTATACTATTTTTATTAGTAACATAGTTGTTTTCTCCAACTATTCTGCTACCTATTCTTTTAATCTTTGAGTTTCCTATCGAAGTTAAAACAGGATTACTAAACTCTTCTGTTAAAGATATTTTATATAGATAATTATCACTGCTAATTATAAATAAATTCTTATCGTCGTGAAATGATCCCCTATATTGAATTTCCGATATTCCATTACTTAAATATTCATCTATATTAGAATACTTCATTAGTTTATCTTTGAATACATATACTACATCGCCATTCTCTTCATTGCCCAAATAAGTATAATAAACAGTATCATAGAACAAAGTATTTTTACTATCTAACAATCTTATATTATTAGATTTGTCTAAGTATACCATTTTACTTTGAGCACATTCCAAGAAAGCCTCATTATTGTAATTATAGTAACCTATTTTCTTTGGCGTAGAAATTGTTTTTACTTTTTGAAATGAATTGATGATATCTTTCATACTCATATTCGAAGTATTAGTATTTTCATATCTATATATATTGTTACTTTCATCAAGTACTAATATAGTATATTCAAAACTTGTACAATTATAACCTATGACAAAGTTAATAATTTTTTTATCTAGTTTCAAAAAGTATTTGTTGTGTGTATAAACTTGCCCACCTAGTATTTCATCTTTTCTTAATTCATTGAATTCAAGATTTCCATCTTTTAAACTAACCTCATAGATTAGTTCTAAATCATCAACACAAGTTGAAATAGCTGTCTTTTTGTTGCTCGAATATACTATTTCATGCTTAGAAGCCAAATCTAAGCTATAAGAGTTATCATTCAAATCTTTTACTTGATAACCTCTAAATAAACTATCAGTAGTTTTCTTTGATACGGTTGTTGGCTCACTTTTTGGTTCTTCCTTGACATCATAGACCGTATAGTAATAAGCAGCAATTAATGCGCCTATTAATAGTATTACAACGACACATAGGATAAATACACTTCTCTTCCTATCATCATCAAAAAATCTTTTAACTTTTTCTCTAAATCTTACTTTTTCTTTCATATTATAATCCTCTCAATATTGGAAGTTCAAATATAATGAAAATAGCCACTAATATAACGAGTATAGCAATCATGATGACATAAGTTATTATTGGAGTTTTCTTTTTGGTAATTTTTATTACATCATTGACATCATGGAATGATTCAAGTGTTTTTTCATCAGCTTTAATGGGAGTTGCAATTTTTTCGACATTTTCTTCCTCTTCGATATTATTTATAATATTGTTTTCCTCATTTTGAATCTTTGCATAATTGTAAGCATCCTCCGAATTAATACTAATTGGTTTAACACTGCTTTCTAATTTAGTAACTACTTTCTTATATTCCGTCATATTATCACCTTACCTAAATTATATCAATAAATAAAGAGTAAATAAATATTTACTCTTAAATGTGTTCTAAAGTAGACATTATATTTGGTACCATTTGTTTTTTTCGAGATACTATACCATGAAGAATAATACCCTCTTCAAGGTTTTCTATTCCGTAAGACATTTCAAGTATTCTCTTTGATGATTTTGAATATAGAAGACAAGAATCATTCGTTAGAAAGTCAGTTATAAATAATGCACATACTTTATAATCATGATTATCAGCTAATCTATTTAATTCCTCAATTAATTCTTCCATTCGCGGTTTAAATACACTAAATGAAGTAGTAAATACTTGAGCTATTGCCATTGTATCATCAGATACTTTATATGTCTTAAAATCTTTAAATATTATTTCGTTAGCTGTTAAACCATCGATTGATACTCCACTACTTAATAATTCTAATCCATATTTTTTTATATCTAATCCACTAATTTTTGATAGTTGTTTTGCTACTAAGCGATCGACATCAGTAGTCGTTGGACTTTCAAGTAGAAGTGTATCTGAAATAATTCCACTAAGTAATAAACCAGCTATGTATTTAGGAATACTAACTTTATTTTCCATAAACATATAATATATGATTGTCGAAACTGAACCTACTGACATACTTCTAAAGTTAATAGGAACAGACGTATTAATATCACCTAGATTATGATGATCGATGATTTCCAAAATCTCTGCTTCATATAGACCATCTACAGATTGACTTAAAGTATTATGATCAACTAATATAACTTTCTTTCTCTTAATTTCTTTAGCATCAATTGTCCTCAACATACCAAGACAGATATTTTGATTATCGACTATTGGATAGTTAGTATGTTTAAGTTTACTAGTCTCCTCATTAAAATCCGATAGATAATCATGTTCATTAAATGTAATAGTAACTTGATTTCTCTTTATTGTATTAATTGGATTAGAAAGACAGATTACTCTAGCTATATTAAATAGAGATTCGTTAGATACAATAACATTAATCTTGTTATTTCTTGCAAAACTTTTTAGAGTAGCACTCATCTTCTTGTTTGAATTATATATAATCAATTTTAAATTATTGTTGTATTTTATATCATCGACATTAGTAGTTATAATAATAGATTCTGAATTATAATTTTTCCAATCGTCTAAAACATTAACTCTACCGCAAATAGTATCATCAATTTTCAAATAATCGACGATCGTAAGGGTACTCAATATATTATCCATTGTTGTGTTAATAAAAGTATTATTATTTGCTACCATATCAGACACTATCTCTTTTAAAGATACATATCCTTGAAACACTTTCTTTTTATTAACTATAGGAAGACCGGTCAAACCATATTTATTCATAATATTGAATGCATCATATATCGTTCTATTTTCTTCAATTAAGTAATTTTTATTAAACTTTACATCCTTTATTTGTACTTTAACATCATTTAAATAACGAGGTACTGGTACTTTAAATTTATTAAGAACAAATGCTGTTTCCTTACTGATAGACCCTAGTATTCTAGGTTCTGTATTATTGCCAAGTTTATTCTTCAAATAAGAAAGCGCGATTGCTCCACACACTGAATCAGTATCAGGATTCTTATGTCCAAATATTAGTACTTTATCCATATTTATTCCCCTATTCTTATAATTATTATATCATATAAGAAATAGTTATTGAATAACTTTTAAACTTCTTTTTTTACTAATGAAGTATGTATTTTGATAATACTCTCGAATACTATTCTTCCAACTTTCAATTAATTCTTTCTTTCCTTCAAAATTCACTTTAAATCCAAAACGATCGAGATAATACATAAATGTTGCCCTTTCAAATGGATCATCTGATATTCCCTCTTCAAGTTCTTTAGTTAAATATATTCTATTTATATTTCTCAAATAAGAATTAAATCGAGATTTTATTTCCTCATCAATAATATATAATTCATCTAAATCTTTCAATACTCTTAAAGTACTTTCTAAAGATGTTTCACTGCTAGATATCACATAGTTAATTACAATTGGTAGATGATTCAATATAATATCATTTAGATGGTTACTTACATTTTCAAGCATATCTTCTCTAACTTTAAAAATTACATTGGAATATAAACTATTAATTCTAATAATAAAACTAATTGAATCTTGTAAGTTATTATTAAATGATACACAAATAGGTTCGCATGAATTAATATCTTTAATTACCATACTTAAATATAATTCTAAGGATTTTTCATCAACACCTATAATGCTACTTATTTCTATTTCTAATTTAGGATTTCTTCTGACTACAATAGAAATATTATCGAATGTATAAATTATTTCATTTCTATTTATTACTTTATTAAACTTTATCATTGTACATCCTCGATTACATATTTAAAAGTATTTAGATTAATAATGTTTTCTTTTACAATTTTTTGATTATTTTTTAAAATACGAAAAGAGCTTTCAATCGAAGAGAAAACTTCTTCCTCTAAATAACTTCCATCAACATCTGTAGTCAAAATTCGATATATATAGTTCATATCATTAGATGGCTCTAAAGTTTTTTCTAATATTTCCATTCTACGTCCTTTATATTTATTCTTAAATAGTCGTGCTGCATCAATCGTATTAAATACAGGATCGAGCACGATGTTTAAATCTAAAAGCTTTAATTGATATACTTTCATACTTCATCTTACCCTTCATAAAACCATCATAATAGGAAAAGAAATATAAATAAAATAAAAAAAAGTTATATCAAATATATCATTTTTGATATAACTTCCATTAAAGTTCGATATTAAAGTACTTATTTAAGAATATCTTAGGAGATTCGGTAATATAATCTTTTACGTAAACAAGACTAATACCTATTTTAGGTAAATTAGGAATATTAACTTCTTTTAATATATTTCTATTTATATCATCTATTACCATTTCTCTTATAATATATCCAATACCAAGATTTCTCTTTACTGCACCTATTATTACTTCAGAAGTATGAATATTAATTACATTATTTAAAGAACAGTTATTCTTTATTAGAAACTCTTCTAAATCTGTTCTATTTGCTGTTCCTTTGATTGGTAGTATTACTGGCATAGTCTCTAGGTCTTTTATGTTTTTAATTTTGGTTATATCGAAATTTTCAGAAGCAATGAATGTATTAGAAAATTCTTTAATATGTTTTACAGTTATTGAATCATCTTGAAAATTAATAGGTTCTGAATCAATCATAAAATCAATCTCATGACTTCTGAGTAACTCTAAAAGTCCACTTGTAGATTTGTTTATAAGAGTTATTTCAATATTGGGGTATTCCTTATGAAAACTATCAATAGCATCGAATAGATAAAACGATGCAATATGGGAAGGAATACCAATTGATAATTTTCCCTTATCTAAAGTTTTAGTTTCTAGCATCATTCTTTCTGCTGTAACTAGTGAATTGTAACTTTGTTCAACATAGAATAATAATTCCCTACCCTTATCCGTAAGTTCAATTCCCTTTTTCGTTCTATAAAACAATTTTGTATTGAGTTCCTGTTCTAGAGTTTTAATACTCCTACTGATAGCAGGTTGCGAAGTAAAGTTCATTGTTGCTGTCTTTGAAATACTTCCACATTTAGCTACGTCATAAAATGTCTTATAAAGATTAAAGTTAACATTTGACTTGTACATACTACCACCTAACTTTATTCTATATCAAAAACAATAAAAAAACTACTTTAAAGTAGCCTTTTTAGTAGTTTTCTTTTGTGCTTTTTTCTCAGTTGTCTTTTTAGTTGTTGCACTCTTAGTATTTTCTTTGATCATTTTCATTTTTTCTTCAGCGTATTCAGCTTTAATGTTTGTAATTTCGCGTACCTTTTTGCTATTTGCCTCATTTAATTCATAACCTGATGTAAATACAAGTTTTGCTATATATACAGCAAAGATATATAAAATACCTGAAATATTAATATCCGATAATGAAAGAATACCTGTTGATGAAGAAACACAGCAAATTGTAAGTGGTATTACAAATGCAATGATGATTGATTGTAATATTGTACTATTGATGATTTCAACATTTTCTTTTGTGAACATATTTCCTTCAACTATTGAATCAAATACTCTTAAGAATTTAACCATTAATGAATGTAGGCAACCATAGTATACACATACGGCAAATCCATAACCCAATGTTGCTACTAGAAGTTTAGCTATACCGAAGTTATCAACTAATCCCGATACTTCTGATACATCAAATTTTGTAATTGATGATACCATTACTGATAAAAGTGATGTTGGCAATTCATTTCCCTTTACCATAAACATTACTAAAAGTCCGATACTAAAACCTGCACAAAGCACACAGTTAATCAAGCATACCCATTTAAAAGCAATTGCCATAATACGAATAAATACTGACATAAACTTAACGTCATAATCTTGTTCTCTCATAATTTAATTTCCCTCTATTCTAGGATTATCATAACATATAATTTATTATTTTTAAAGTGATTTTAGCAATTATTCACTTTTCATTTCAAAAAGAATATCTCGTAGTTCCATAGCTCTTTCGAAATCCAAATTCTTAGCTGCTTGCTTCATTTCATTCTCGATATTAGCCATGATTAATTCTTTATCTTTCTTAGACATCTTTGTCTTAGCTAAACTCTTCTCCTCAACTTCAGTATTAGATATTACTTCTCTTATTTCTTTGACAATTGTCTTTGGAGTAATACCATGCTCTCTATTGTAGTTATCTTGAATTTCTCGACGACGTTTTGTTTCTTTTATTGCCTTATCCATTGATTCACTTACTGAGTCTGCATACATGATAACATGTCCCGATGCGTTTCTTGCACATCGACCAACAATTTGAATAAGCGATCTATCACTTCTCAAGAATCCCTGTTTATCGGCATCCATAATCGCGATTAAAGAAACTTCCGGTAAATCTATTCCTTCTCTCAATAGATTAATTCCAACAAGACAATCATATTTTCCCATTCTAAGTTCTCTGATAATTTTTAATCTTTCTAGAGTTTTTACTTCACTGTGAAGATAGGCAACTTTTATTCCAACATTTTTAAGATAACTTGTTAGTTCTTCAGCCATACGAATAGTTAGAGTTGTAATAAGTACTCTTTCATTTTTTTCTGTTCTAATACTAATTTCATTTATTAAATCATCTATTTGACCCAATGTACCTTTTACTTCAATAGTTGGATCTAAAAGTCCTGTCGGTCTAATAATTTGTTCTACACATTTATGATTGACTAAATCAAGTTCATAATCTCCCGGAGTTGCCGATACATAGATAGCTTGATTTATCTTGCTATTAAATTCTTCAAACTTAAGAGGTCTATTATCAAGTGCTGATGGAAGACGGAAACCATATTCAACTAAAGTTGTCTTACGCATTCTATCTCCATTATACATTCCTCGAACTTGTGGCAAAGTAACATGAGATTCATCAACGACAAGTAAAAAATCTTTAGGGAAAAAATCAATCAAAGTCGATGGCGTCTCCCCTTCATCTCGAAGCGCTAAATGTCGTGAATAGTTTTCAATACCATGGCAAAATCCAGTTTCTCTTAACATCTCAAGGTCATATTCACATCTCTCGCGAAGTCTCTGTTCTTCAAGCAATCTATTATTTTCAATTAACTCCTTGCATCGACTTCTAAGTTCTGCTTCAATACGATTGCATGCCTCTTCAAGTTTTTCTTTATTTGTGACAAAGTGCGTTGCTGGGAATAAAGTTGTACTTCTCTTATTATTTAAAATCGTTCCTGTCAATATATCAAATTCAGATATTCTATCAACTTCATCGCCAAATAATTCAATGCGAATACCATTTTTCTTTTCTGCTATGGGAACAATATCAATTATATCTCCATTTACTCTAAAAGTTCCGCGATGAAAGTCAATTTGATTTCTCTCATAGTTCATTTCTATTAAACGGTTTAATATATCATTTCTAGATATAGTGTCCCCAACTGTTATTATAAGCATATGGTTTTCATAATCATCGGGATCTCCTATACCATAAATACAAGATACACTCGATACGACAATCGTATCTTTATAGGTAAGCAAACTAGATGTCGCAGCATGGCGAAGTTCATCTATTTCATCATTTATTGAAGCATCCTTCTCTATATAAGTATCACTTTGAGGAACATATGCTTCCGGTTGATAATAATCATAGTATGATACAAAATATTCTACATGATTATTTGGAAATAATTCTTTTAACTCAGAATATAATTGACCGGCTAAAGTTTTATTATGAGCAAGTACTAGAGTTGGTTTATTAACACTAGCAATTACATTGGCTATTGTGAATGTCTTACCAGTTCCTGTTGCACCTAATAAAACTTGATCTCTCTTTCCCTCTTTAATTCCCTTAACTAATTCCTCTATTGCTTTAGGTTGATCTCCCGATGGCTTATATTTGGAAACTAAATCAAACATATAATTCCTCCATTCATTATTATTATAAAATATATAACTAATAAAATACAAAAAGAAAGTAATAAATACTTTCTAATTTACTTTACCACCACATTCGGGACAATAATTTATACTTTTACTTACTTTTGTTCCACATTTTGAACATACTGTTGATTCATCAATCAATTCTAACTCGCGATTTAGTTTTTCCACTTCACTTTCTAATTCAACTATATCAGCGTGTTTCTTTTTTTCTGTCTTAGAAAGGGAATTAAAATACTCGCGACCTAAGGATGCATACATTGCATTTAAAGCATCATTTTTAGATTTTAAAGTTATTTTAATGTTTGCCTTACTTGTAGCTAAATTAACATTCTCAGACATATACTTACCAGCAGAAAGAATCTGATCTTTAATTTTATCAATAGTCATAAATATCACCTAATAAAAGTATAACACAAAATAATTAATTTTATCATTTTAGTTTACTAAAACATAGAAACTGATATTAATTATTATTCTTAACTTCTAGCTGCTCCATCTACAGATAATATTTCACCAGTAACATAACTTGCCAAATCGCTTGCTAAGAATAAGAATGCATTTGCAATGTCTCTAGGTTCTCCTATTCTTCCTAATGGAATTGTCTTAATTAATGGAGCAATTTGTTCTTCGGGAAGTGATGCAATCATATCAGTTCTCGTTACACCAGGCGCTACTGCATTTACTCTTATATTAAATGGTGCAAGTTCTCTTGATAGAGATTTAGTTATACCATTTACGGCAAATTTACTTGTTGGATAACCAACTCCTGAAGGTTGCCCATAAATACTTACCATTGAACTTGTATTCAATATTACTCCGCCATTATTCTCCTTCATATAAGGAACAACAGCCTTAATCATATTGAATATAGCTTTTACATTAATGTCTATAATCTTAGAAAAATCTTCGCTTGTAGTATCCTCAATCTTTTTATTTGCAGAAATACCAGCATTATTAATAAGTATATCGATTCGACCATATTTATCAATAATATCCTTTATTGTTTTCTCTATTTCCTCATAATTATTTAAATCAGGATAGTACCCACTTACTTCATGTCCCTCTTTCTTTAGTTCATCTATTGCCTTCATTACAGTTTCTTCTCGAGAACCAAGTAAAATAACTTCGGCATGATTTTCTTTGAATACTCTAACTGTCTCTAATCCTATTCCTCTCGTTCCACCAGTAACAAGAGCTACTTTTCCTTTTAACATATTCATTTCCTCCCTAATTCTATATTCACCTTAATAATACACTAAAATACTACTCTAATGTCAATACAAAATTAAAAAGAAGTGTGAAAAAAATCACACTTCTCTAATCAATTAAATTATATTTTGAAAATTCTAATCTTAATTTTACTAGACAACTCTTTTTTATTTTATATAACATTTTTCTTGAAATATCCATTAGTTCTTCTATTTCTTCTTCTGTTTTATTATCAAAGAATGTAGAAGTTAAATATATTGTCTCCTTTATTGTCAGTTCTTCGGATAGATTGATTAAGATGTTATAAAGATCTTTTGACCAAATACTTAGATCTAATTTTTTCTCAATATAGTTTCCTACTTTATCATTAATTCTATTGGTATTTCTATTAATTTCAAAAGGATTAGATTTTAAGTTATAGTCATTTTGATAATGTATAAGATATTTAGAATCTTTGAACTTATTAAATATAACTTCTAAATCTTTTCGCAAATTTGAATAGTAATAGTCATCTATTGTATTCTCACTTAATAGTTGAATATATTTTACATTCTTAGATTTATCTAACATAATATCTGGTAATTCAACAAAGTCCTTAGCTGAAATTGAATCAATCATATAATCACCTCTTAAACTACTTGGTTGTATATATTAACCCTTTTTTTCAACTTAGTCAACATTTATTCTTCTTTTAAAGATTCAAACACTTGAAATATCTTTTTCGGAAGAGGAAGGCCCATAACTGCCCAATTTTCAAGTATTGAAATGGCTTCGTTAGATATAAAAAAATATATGCATAATGTTCTTATCGCCATTTGTTTATCTCCTATAATTGAATCAAATAAACTTGCAACTATTACTATCAAAATATAACCTAATTTTTTTAAAAATCCTTTTAATCCCAATTTGCTATTTAATTTTTTTTGATAAATTGCTTTAATTATACCTGTTATATAATCAAGAGCAATAAAAATTAAAAGAGTAATAAACATATTATCAAAACCACCAACTAAAAAAATAAACGTACTTGCTATTATTTTTAAATCAATTATATTTTTAATTTCCATCCAACAAGTATAAGATTGGGATTATCCCCAATAAGTTCCTTGTTTTTTTTATAAATTGCTTTCCAAGTAGTATTATATTTTTTAGCTATTTTAGTTAAATTATCACCCTTTTTTACGACATATATTATTTCTTTATTATTAGTTTCTTTTATATTACTAGTATTTTCAATATTTTTTGTATTGTTAAGAAATGGCTCCGGGTTAATCCATACATTATTTCTTTTAATTCCATAGTGTAAGTGTTTAGATATTGAATGTCCTGTATTTCCCATTAAACCTATTTCTTGACCAGCAATAACACGATCCCCTTTTTTTACTTTGATTGAATCTAGTTTTAAATGATAGTAAACAGTAGTATACCCATTGCCATGATCGATAGTAACATAATTACCACACGAGTTTTTAGTTGAATATCCTTTTACTCCATTTCTAGTTTTAGTAACTACCCCATCATAAGCAGCAACAATGGTATCTCCACCAATTATATCAATTCCATTATGATGTCCAGATTCATATTTCTCCTCTACTCTATTGTAAAATCTTCTTGGTCCAAATTTAGAGGTTACAGTGACTGCTGTAACCCCTTTAATTGGACAGTGTTTAATATTATTCATTTTGTATCTCATAATTCCTCCATATAAAAAAGAGATATTTTATAGTATATCTCTAGAGTGTTTGTAACTCGTTATTTTTAAAAATTTGATGCATTTATGATTTGATAGCAATTTAAAGTTACCATTGATGAGGTAGCTTTGGATAGATAAAAAATACTATTATTTAATATAAGAACTATATTTATATTTTATAGTTAACAATGAAACCTTTCTTTTCTAGTATAGAGACTAATTTACTGGCATTAGGATTGTCATAGTCCACTTTTAATTTACCATTTTCTGAATACAATACTATACCTGATAGTGGTTTAACCATGACTTTTTTTACATCAGAAAACTTTAATTTTTGTCTATGTCCGATAAAACGATATTTGATAATTTCATCATTATTGAAATATATTTTGCATCGAAAATAATAAATTAATAAAATTAAAGATAAAAATACTATTACCCAAAATACCATTGCTATAAATATTACATTATTACCTTCAACATCTTTAACACCTAATAGTCCACTTATAGTAAAAAATAAAGAAGGTATAAGAGCAATAATTAAAACAACAAATAATACTCCTTTATAACGATCATTGCTAATGCTTACATAATCTTTCTTATTTTTAGTAACTAAGAAATTATTCTTCCTTTTTACTGTAAGTATCCATTTCCCTAACTTAAAGGTTGCAACCCATAAAAAACAACTACATGATATTTCTAAAAATCTTATAAATATTCTATCCATAGATTAACTCCTGCTTATTTTAAAAACTAGTTCGTATTATCTTTAGTTTCTTCCTGTTTTATATACTTATCACAACTAAAGTTTTCATTAGATTGATTAACTTCCAATATTTTTCCTGTATTATCACTCCAATAGTATTTTAAGCAAATACCATCTTTTTCTTTTATATTTTTTTCATTTTCTATTTTTATATTGGATATTTTTGTACTAGATTCAATAGAACAATCTATTATATTGCTATTAATAGCATTTACATCACATTTTAAAACTGAATAATTAAGATTAGTTGATTTATCATTTTCTTTTGACCAATAAAATTCTTCACAGGATAAATTGTCCTTGTTATCTATTCTTAATACTTCTGCTACTTCCACATTTGGATAATACTTTATACAAGCATATTTTCTTTCATCTTCGTAATCTAAATCTCCATATTCAACAACTGTATACTTTGTATAAAAATTTTCATTCTTACAACTTATTTTATCAGCACGTGACCTACCTTCATCCACTTCTGTTATCTCACATTTTTGAATCATATAATTATTATCATAAATACCTGTAAGCCTTTTAGAATTATCTAAAAAACCATAAATTAATAATATAAAAACAATTGGCATCAAAATAACATAAGCAATTACGCTATATTTATGTCGTTGATATTCACTATAAATCTTAAGATTTTTTTTATCTGATTCCATAGACTTTTTCAATTTTTTTAACTTTTTTAATAGCTTATAAAAGCAAACACAAAAATATATTAAAAAAGCAGGTATTACAATCAAAATTATAACTATTAAAAACTTGTTTTCAACCATCTTATCACCAATTTTAGTATATTCCAATCATATTAATAAGTCAATAAATGCTATATAGATACTAAATTAATCCCATCTAGCACATAAGCAATAATAATTATCTTGTGTATTACTATGAGCTAATGTTGGATAGTTTTGTGTAAGATTGCAACATTCTATTCTATTATGATTATTATCTTCATTATTAACAGCCTGCTGTGGATTTTTAGGAAGTTCTTTAGTTAAAACTTCATAACCTTTTTTGAGTATTTCAGTAGTAAATGTACCAAAACTTTCTACTGCAACTCCTTTAGCTATTACTTTAAAAGATATTTTTGCAGCTGTATTTTTAGATATTTTAGTTATTCCAGATTTAAAAACAGCATTATAACTATTTCTTCCTGCATTTAATCCTGGAATTTTTATAAGGGATGATACTAATCCTGTTGTTAAATCTTCAACTAAATTGTTACAAGCGTATTCGGCAGTCTCTTTTACATTTTTTTTATCAAATAGTGATGTAGTAACTGACTCAGCAATAGATGAAGATGCTATAGAAATTACACCGCCAAATGGTAATAACGAGGTCGTTCCACCATATATAAAGGAGATATATTTTTAATATATCTCCTATGCATTAAGATTTTTTTACATTTTGTAATTAATATCTATCCCTTTTTTCGCAAGTAGTGCAATAAACTTATTACTATTTGATTTTTCTAATTCAAAAACCAATCTATTATTTTTTGAATACAATATTAATTTAGAGGTTGGTGTAGCAACAACTTTTTCTATATCGCTAAATTTTAATACTTGTTTTTTTCCAATTAACCTGTACTTTATAATTTCTTGATCATTAAAATATATCTTGCTTTTTGATGTATAAATGAATATATAATAATTAAATAAAAATATAATAAACATCAAGCACGCTATTTTTAATGAATTATTTTTTTCGCTTTCTTGTACTACTATATAGCCATTTATTTTTAGAAAATAAATAGTTAAAAAATAGATTGTTAACAAAAAGAATATTAAAGATAATACGAATACAATTTTTTTATACCCATCTAAATCAGAAGAGATATAACCTTTAATTTTTTTTGATGAATATCCATTTTTTGTTTTTATATCATTAAAATTTTTAGATGATGTAATCTTAGCAATAAAAGAAATTGATATACACATTGCTCCAATTTGTATAAATCTTAAAAATATTTCACTCATAAACTTTATCTCTATTCTTTTTTATCTTTTTCTTCTTCTGTTTTTAAATATCTATCGCAGTTAAAGTTTTTATTAGTATCATTAACATATAGTATTTTACCAGTATTATTATCCCAATAGTATTTTAGACAAACGTGACTTTTTTCTTTAATGTCTTTTTCGTTAAGTAAAGTCACATTATTTATTTTTAAATTTGATCCATATACACAATTAATTTTTCCATTATCATTCTTTTTAATATTACATTTTATAACCGAATAGTTATAATTTGTTTTATCGTTGATGTTTTTTCCTGGCCAATAAAAATTATCACATATAAGGTTCTCATTGTCACTTATTTTCATAATTTCAACAACATACATATCTGGGTAATACTTTATACAAGCGTATTTGCCAATATCATCGTAGTAAAATTCCTCGCCACTTTTGTTTACAAAAGAATCATTGGTAATATCAAAGTTATCACTATGGCAACTCATTTCGTTATAAGCTCCTTTTGGTTTTTCTATATAATCGACAATTTGACATTTTTCTATCATATAATTGTTATCATAGGTACCAACTATTTTTTTAGGGAGATTAATTATACAATAAAGAAAAAATGCGATTACAATAATAAGCCCTATTATCATAGTGATAATTTTTTCTTTGCATTGCTGACGCTCATAATATATTTTTGCATTCACATTTGTAACATCAAAACTCTTATATTTTTTAATGTCTTTATATATACTTTTTAATAAAGCAATGATAAACCCTAACAAAAATATAATACCTACAAATAATAAAAATTTTGTACTTTCCATAGTATATCACCACTTTAATTATATTTTATATAATTATTTTAGTCAAATAATAATCTAATCCCACTTAACACATAAACAATAATAATCATTTCTATTATCATTATGGATTAGTGTTGGGTAATTATGTGATGGGTTTGAACACTCAATACAATTACTAACATAGTCATTATCTTTAACTACTACATTTGATTGTTCTTTTAGATCCTCAACTATTTTTTTTGGATAATATGCTATTGACGAGTCAATTGAAGATGAAACACTTTCTGAAGTTACACCTTTTGCAATTACTTTTAACGACATATTTTTTACAGTTTTTTTATTAAGTTTTGTTATACCAGACTTAAAAACTGATGCAAAACTATTTTTCCCAGAGTTTATTTTAGGAATCTTTATATTCTTCGTTAATCTTCCAACTGTTGTATCTATAATTACATCACTTAGAGCGGTTTCTACTGTTTTATCCAGGTCTTTTTTATTAAAAAGAGAATTTGAAACAGATGTTGTTAATGATGAAGCAACTATTGGTGCAAAATATGCTCCCGGACATAAATATCCAACTGCGCCACCTACTGCGCCTCCTATAGCTCCAGATGCATATGCTTTCCATCCTGAGTATGTTACCTTTTTGTTCTTTATAGATTTCGCTACATCCCCTATAAATGTTGGAGCAACATTCAATGCAGCACCAATTATACCACAAATAGCTATGGCACCAAATATAGATTTTCCTTCAGAATCATAATTTTTTATTGGATTATTGCTTGAATATAAGTATAGATTATAACTATAGATATCTTGGTTTGCTCCTATTATTCCATCGGCATTTATAAATCTACACCATTTTGGATTATAATATCTGCTATTTAAATAATATAAACTTGTCTCTTCATCATAATAATAACTTCTATATCTGAAGTGATTTATACTTCCTATATTATTTGTTGTATTATCTACTACTGATAATACTTTACCCCATCCATTATATTTATATATTACCACTAAGTTATAACTACTATCATAGATTCCTGTTATATCATTTTGATAGTTCTTTTGATAATAGTATATTTCATTATTATATTTAAATCCTATCAATGAACCACTATAATCATTTTTCTTGAACCATTACTATTCTTTTTCATATATTTCTTTTATTTTGCCATATAGTTCAATATTTTTATTATATGTTTTTATTATTTCTAGAATTTGTTTTATTTCATGCTTATATGTTAAAAGTGAATAAAGAGTATATATATACACAATTTTATATTTTTTATTTTCATTAGAAAGTAAACATAAGTTTTGTGCATGTTCATATATAAAATATTCATTGCTTATATAAATATCGTTAATATTAAGATAGTCAATAGAAAAAATGTATCTTTTTAGGCTAATCAAAGACTTATCAGTTAAAATAACGTTTGAACTTTCATATAGTATGATTCCATTTTCAGTTTTTTCTATAACTAAAGGTATATTTTGAATGTTTTTTACTAATCTTTTCGATTCCAATACAATTGGAATAATTGTAAATAAACCAATAAATGTATTAAATGCAAAGAAAAAAGCTATACCTGCAACTGCATATATCATTATTATTAAAACATCATAGCATACAATATTATAGTATAATTTCTTCTTCACATTTAATCGCATCCTTCTACTCTATTGTAAAATGTTCTTGGTCCAAATTTAGAGGTTACAGTGACTGCTGTAACCCCTTTAATTGGACAATGTTTGATATTATTCATTTCGTATCTCATAGTTCCTCCATATAAAAAAGAGATGTTTTCAAAAATCTCTTTTTATGTTAGCATTTTTAAAATCGTTGATTCTTTTTTTTAATCCATACAATTTTTGTTTTCTAATATTATAATTCTTAGGATCTAATTCTTTCCAAATAATTAAATTATCTTCTATAGACTTTAACGCTTTTTCTTTTACTTCAGGAATAAGTATCTTTCTTTTTATTTCTTGATCAGCAATAACCATCCAAAATATTGTTTTTTCTTCTCTATCGTTTAAAAAATCTTTATATTGCTTTTTCATTAATATTAAAACTTCTTTATAATCATATTCTAATAAATACCTTTGATAATCATCTCTCATATCCAACGCTGTATCACAATCATATAGTCCCGTTCCCCATCCAGATATTGAAGTTATTAAAATTTTGTTATTTCTTTTTCTTATATTATTATGAAGTTCCATTTGAATTTTCACTTCTTCCTCCGCATAAGCGTTGTTTTCTTTTGCGGCTTCTTCAGAATATTCTTTTCCTTTTTTCAAATTATGCTCATGATAGCTTTTCAAACAATATCTTTCTAAATCATCTATAAGAAGAAAAACGTTACCAAATATATCAACTGGAAAGTATTCTTTTTCTGGTGGAGTTAGAGAAAAATTCCCTAAATAGACGTAGTTTTTTACATATCTTTTGCATCTATAATCACTCAAGATAAGCAAATATGAATATAAATAATTGTATTTGTCCGGATAATATTTTACATTTTTATATTTTTCTACTATCTCTTTATATTCCATATCAGAATCTAATGGCCAATATCTCTTTGCATAACAAGTTATTTTACAAATAATATAAGGTAGTTCCTCTAACTCTTCAAAACTTTTTGGAAGTTCTTTATTTTTAGTGAGTTTAACTCGAAAAAGCTTACTTGTATCATTAGAATTTTTTTCATCTTCATATAAATCAGTTTCAAACCTAATAAAAATCAAATATCTATCTTTATATTCTTGATTTGAAACTATTCTTAGAGCAAATGTATCTCCATGTTCACAATTCATTAAAGTTTTTTTATTTTCCATATACTTATCCCTTTCGTCAAAATTGGCTATATTTTGTTATCCTACGTATGTTTCTCCATAAACTGTTTTCAATGGTCTAACATAATCTCTATAGAATGGAGAATCTATTGCCACGCCGTTTCTTTGATTGTTAATTCTTTCCGATTTTTTTATCACTCTATTCAGCGTTTTATATTTTTCAATATAGTATTGCTCGTATGCTCGACAATCTTCATATGATGTAGTTGTATGAATTTTATGCATTTCTAAGTCTTTTCTAATAGTTCGCTTATGCTGAGCTTCTCTAACTTTCAAATCATATGTTCTTCCAACATACTCAATTTTAGTACCATTATATAATCCATATATATAACAATTTTTACCATCTTTATCATTTTTTTTCTTTGATTTTTTTTCCTTTTTAGGAGGAGTACTTACGTTTAGATCTAAATCAATCGAAATGGGACCGACACTTTGTATAGCTTTTGCAGTAGCATAGATTAGTGTAGCAGCTAAAACAAACCCTGCGGCTATTTCTGCTGCGCCAAGCACTGGTATAGCAAAAGGGAAATCACCATTCGAATCAATATAATTAATTGGATTATTATTAGCATATAAGTAATAGTTTATTCCAAATAATCCATTGCTCGAAAAAGCAATCTTATCAGAATTAATAAATCTTCCCCATTCTGGATTATAATATCTACTATTTAAATAATATAAACCTGTTTCTTGATCATAATAATAACTTCTGTATCTAAATGGATTTATCATTCCTATGTTGTTTTTATCTATAATTTCTTTATTATTAGCATCCAAAATAGAAACTAATTTTCCCCATGAATCATAGTTATACTTAACAACTTCATTATAATTATTATCATAAATTCCAATAATATCATTTTGATAATTTTTATTGTAGTAATAAGTTTGGTCGTTTTTCTTAAATCCAATCAAATTATCATTATCATCATACATGAAGTATAACACATAATCATCGCTATATTCAAATAAAACCTTATCATCATCTAAATAGTATTCAATTAATTTATTATTAATCTTTTTATTTGTTCTAAAACCAGCAACATTATATGAATATTCAAATGTATTTATATCATCGCAATACGATTTTAATTCTTTTCCATTTTCCCAATTTAATGTTTTATTTCCAATGCTTATTGGATTTCCGATGTCATCATAACATATATTTTCATTATTAAAGCTAGTTAATTCGTCTTCCCATTCAACATTTGAATAAGCATATGTGTCCTCTTTAATTAACGTATTATCTTCTAAATTGAAGATTTTTTTTGAAGTTATATTTCCTTCAGAATCATAATTATATATAAACTTCATATTTAAATCATGATTATTTTCAGTTAATAATTGATTATTAGTGTCATAAACATATTCTTTACTGGTATTACCATTTTTTGTAACCTTAATAATGTTGTATAATTCATCATAAAAATATTGATATAGATCTTCTCCTTTTTTAATAGTATTAATAACAGTAGATAATTTTTTACCCATTTTTTTATAAGTATATTCTGTTTTTATATTATTATTTATATTTACACTTGTTAATCTTTCTAAATTGTCGTAGTTGTAATTTATGGCATCATCATCTATCTTTATTTTGGTTAATATATTATTTTGATTAAAACTATATTCTAAATTATGAGTAGTATTATTTAAAGCATTTTTTTCTTGGATTATATTTCCAAATGTGTCATAAACATATTCAATTCTCATATTTTTACATTTAATATTAGATAATCTATTTGCAAAGTCATAATTAAATTTTAAACTATAATTATATCCACTTGTTGAATGATCTATTATCGAGTCTAGAGTTCCTAAATTATTATATTTATATGTAAACACTCTATCTTCTTTTTCAACTTTACTTATTCTATTTAATTCATCATAATAATACTTAATACTTGACCCATTTCCATAATTTTTTGATGTCAATTTATCAAACTGATAATTATCTTTAACTAAAAGTTTATTATTAATTTTTATTTCAGAAGGATTTAAGAAATTATCATAATTAAATGTAACTGTTTTATTTCCAGAAGTCACACTTTTTAATAACTGATTGCTATATGTATAATTTATATTTTTTTCATCCTTAGATAAGCGTATTAATTCATCTTTGTCATTATACTCATATATATATTTTTCATTATTAGGATAAACAGTATAATCTATTAATCCAGTATCATTATTAATGCTATATGTAGTTTCTTTACCTAAACTATCTATAATTTTAGTAATATGTTTACCATCAACTGTATACTCGGCTCTATTTTCAATAAATTCATCAGAATTTGTGGTTTCAAAATAAAATTCAAAATCTGATGTGTCTTTTAGGTTTGCTAAAGATATTCTACCTTCATTTACCTTAAGATATAAGTCTTCTTTATATACTTTAATATTATATGAACCATTATTTTTTTGAATTAATTCAAAATAAGTGCCTGTTGAATCTTTTTGAAGAATAGCTTTATCTTCTAATTTTGTTAATTTATAGTTTGGTAAAATAGAAGATGTAAAATTATATACTTTTGTATTGGTTTCAGTTTCATTATGGTTTACTATTGAAAAAGAATAATGACTACAAGTATCATTTTTTAGTGATAACTCTCCTGTTTTTAAATTAGGTGTAATATATTTATCTGTTCCTTTTGATCGAATATAATAATCGCCACTTATTTCATTACCATTTGGATTAACATTATTTATTATAGTTCTCACAGGATTACCAAAACTATCATATTTTATTTCGTTTGATATTCCTGTCGGACTAATTCCTTTTAATAATCTATCTGTTTTTATATTATCATATTCATAACTGTAATTATTACCTTTAACATCAAAGACTCCCAGTAATTGGTTATTTTTATCATATGCCATTTTTATCTTACTATTATCTGGATAAATAGTCGATATTAAATTTCCGTTTTCATCGTATTCATAAAAGAAAGACCCTAAATCTCTAGTAAGAGAAAAATTAGTTAAAAGTAAATGATTTGTTTCATAAATACTAAACACTCTAATGTCTATTGAATCAAAGTCGTTTTCAGCTATACATGTTTCTGTATGAAATTGCCAATTATCAGCATGATAGTTTAAAATAACATTATTAATACATTCACCGAATTCAGAATTAGAATCAAAAAATGTTAATGATACCAAATTACCAACCATATTATAACTTGTATCTAGAACTCCCTCGTTTTTATACCAGAATGAAAAAGTAAATGTATCACCTTTTTTACCAGATATGTTAAGTGTTTTTAACAACGATACACTACCATTAACAATACTATTTAATTGGATTGCTTTTTCATTGGATGGTAAAGTAATAATTTCATATGGATTAGCTACAATATCGTCTGAACCATCAATACTTCCACTAACATTCCATCCATCAATACCTTTAACAAAATTTGAGTTATCTATCAAATTGCAATTATTTGCAACATCACCTTCATTTATTACCACATCATCTATGTATGCAATACCATCATTTCTAACGTCAATTGTAAAACCTACGCAAGAATAACCATAAGTTACATCGAATGTAAAATCGCATTTTGTAAATTCAGAATTAGGCATAATAGTTTCTTCGTATATTATATCTTGACCAGTTGCTCTCGTACCATAAACTTGAATATCAATTATATCATTATTTTTAAAATATGCACTAAAAGTGTAGGTTTTATCTTTTTCAAGAATTCTATCTAGCTCTGCACAACCATAACTTTCTATTTTGACTGAATAACTTCCTGAAAAACTATCTTCACTACTTCTAAAGTTAGTAAAGAAGTTCTTTTCATCAGTTTCAAAACTACCATTTTTAATCAGGTTTTCACCATATTTTATCGGTAAAGTTGAAGCTAAAGGTTTATTTGTTATTGGTGTTTTTAATTCATTTACATATGTACTAGAAAAACCATAAGATTTTTTTAAAGAATTATCGTCACTAATTAAAACAGTACTAATAGTATTACCTAAATTATTAAATGTATATCTCATTTTAATGTCTTGATTATCTGTTACCGTTGTTGAATTAAATTCATAAACAAAAGATTTAGATTTACCTTCTTCATTATTTAAACCATATTCAGTTATTTTACTTACTTTATATGGTTCAATATTATAATAATCAACACCCATACTAAGTCCATTAGTATCAATTATTTTAGAAATCAAAGAATTACTATTATATTCAAAACTAAGATTTCCATTTTTACATACTATACTTGTCAATTTATTGTTAGAAATATTGATTGTAATATTTTTGTTTCCATTAGCAAAAATAACTTTATTTTCATAATAACTGATAGTTGCTTCATTATTTTTACTATCTTTTATTGATGTAATTTTATTTTCAAAATCTCTTGTAATATTTACATAAGTTTTATCAGCATATTCTATTTTAGATAAAAAGCCATTTGTAAAATTATATACATTATTATTTTTGTCTTTTAAAATGAATTCTTTAGTAGTTTCGTTCTTTATTTCTAATGTTAAAGAGAAACCATCCTCATCATGGTATTCCCCACTATCGGTTCCGTCTTCTTTTATATATTTATAAAAATAATGACTAGTTCCATCTGAACATGTATATTTGTATTCCTTCTCCATATATTTATTTATGGTTTCTTCAATAGTGTCATTATAACTAATATTAAAACCTAGCCCAAATTTATTATTCTTATTTAATATCACATCATGCGTATTATAAGTTAATGACATTTCAAACAAACATGTACTGTCTAATATTTCAGACAAAGATACTACATTTGAAAAATTTCCGGTACAATTGTTAACATAACTATTGCCGATTGAAAAAGACACATTTTCATAAGTCATATAATCTAGTAGCCCATTTTGCAAACGATATTCAATAGTTAATAGTGGACGATAAGTCGTACTATTTAAATAATCATAAGTTTTTGAATAAAATGAGTAATATGGCATTGTAGAATCATAACTTTCATCTAAACATTTTAACATTATTCCTTTATTTTCTTTATCAGAATACCATCTTTTAACTATATTCGTTAAATCTATGTCAAATGAAGAATTTGTATCAACCATTTGTGGTGGAGTTAAATAAGTTTCCATTTTAGGATTATAATTATTATTCATATTATTCCATGTTGCTGTAGATTCACTCCAATTAGTTGTTACTTCATACACACCAATAGTTTTAGGGTTTTCATTAATGTATGACCCGAAATGTTTTAGATAAGCAGTAGCTTTAATTATATTATTCCCAGTTGCTATTTTCGGTAAATCAAACTTTAATAAAGTTCTCATAATACCATTAGCATCACTACCGACTGATAAATAGTTTGTATTTGCAGCTGCATGATCCGGTTGACTAGAATATAAAGTAATATCTTCAACATTTTCTAAATTATCAGTAGTTACTGTAGGATCTATAACTATAGGATATTCTGCTTCAATTAAATATTTTTCATCAAGAATAAATTCTAATTCATATCCATTTTCTAATTTTGTTAATTTATAATTGCAATTATTATTTATTTGTTCTTTCGCATCAATCATAAATAATGGATTAAAAACATATATGATATTATCACCATTTTTAGCTAGAACTTTTGAATCACTTATAACTAATTCTAAATTTGTTTCTATATTAAATACAATGTTACTATTTAATTTATCTTTTAATATAATATTTTCTTTCAATGTTTTCCCATGTACTAAATATTGGATATCTATATTAGATAATATTTCTTTATACATTACTTCATTATTAAGAATATGAGCTGAAACGGCATTAGCATTTCTTAACGATATATTCAAATATTCTTTTTCATTTAATTCTATCTTAACTAAATATTTATTTTTATTAAGTCTTATTTTAAAATTATTAGCTTTATTAGTAATATACCCATCTTCTTCTACTAGAGTATTATCGATTTCTTTATATTCACCATTTTCTAAATAATGAATATCTTCATTATACATATATGCAGTTACAGTTCCGTCATTATTTAAATAATGTTTTTCCCTTTCTTTTCTTAATTCTATTATTTCTTTCATTTTTCCTCCTATATAAAAGAGCTGCTTTATGCAACTCTTTTCCAAACACATACAGTTAAGTATGGTGGCATATTATTATGTGCTAAATTGCCTCCATTAGCACTAGTGTATCCATATACGTTATGAATATGATTTCCATTACCAGCTGCGCCAATAGAGTTAGGCCATATATTAGTATTTGTCCACGTACCATGTAAAGCATTACCCGTTGCACCACCGCCGCTTATTCCAAATTCAGCTCCTCCCATATCTCTTCTTAAATTATGAGCATGATATCCGCCTTCACTAGTATTTATATTTACTAAATGATTATGACTAGGAATCTCATTAATATTTAATTGATGAGTCTCTTCACCGCCTTGTAATCCATTGGTATATTTATCACCTGAGCATAGTAAAAACCTATCTTTGATTTGCTCCCATGTTCCACCAAATAATGTACTTGGATTTGTTGTGTTTACACTCATATAAATTGATCCTATTGGATAGATTTTATCAACTACTGTTTGAATATCAATATTTTGTGAATTACCTTCTCTTGTCATAATACTATTGACGACTAGGTTACCATCACAGTCCATACTAAATGCATTATTTGTTGAATTAAAACATTTTACCGTAGCTTTATTAAACTCGGCATTTATTCCCCCTTCTACCTCTGTGAAACAATCTTTAAAAAATAAATCGTTATTCATTTCTATTCCTCTATTTCTATAATTAAATTTTCTAAATTCGTATAAATATAATTAACCCCTTTAAATAAAAAAATATTTGGGATATCCAAATATTTTTTTATTATTTCTTCTTTATTAGTTGATTCTCTATAAATTAATCTCTTAATATAAGCTTGATTAATTATTCCATTATTAACTGGTATTATTAATTCATCAGGTATTCCATTAATTATTTCTAAAGGATAATTTAGTATTAATGTGAAAGTTACTTTATTAAGATAATATTTATCTTTTATAAATAGTTTAATTCTCTTTTCATTACTATAGTTATTGGTAGGTTTAATTTTTATAAATTTCATAATATCAGTCCTTTTCTAGTATAATTAATCCTTAATTGCATACAATCATAATAATCACACTCCAATAAAAAAATGAACTAATCATCCAACAGACAATTAATTCATTTTACTTAATTATATATCGCCATTTATAAATGTAAATATCCGATGAGTATCTTTTTTATATCTTTTTTATATCTTTTTTTATTTCTGTAATAAAACTGTAATAAGACTGTAATAAAACTGTAATAAAACTGTAATCAATCTTCAAAAAAAAATTTTAATCCTTTTATATTAATAAGTATTTTTAAGTAATTAAAATATAGAATAGATTTTATTTTATTATTAAACGTTTTGCTCTTTAATCCAGAAACTACTTGATCTTTAGTATATATATAACAATATACTTGGTATATTTTTTTTTCGATGATATAATTTAGAATAATTCCAGCATCATAAGTATTTTTAAATTTAATTTCATAAATATCTAAAACTTCTTTTTCTAATTCTCTAAAGGATGATTTAGATTTACTTTTCAAAATGTTTAAGTCGAGTACTTCCAAAATAATCACCTCAAATTTATTATGTATAAATTAATAAATTTTATAACCTACTACATTATTTCTATGATTTAATTATAACATACATTCTATTAAAAAAAAATCTAGTTAAATTAATTAACTAGATTTTATATTATCTATTAATACTTGATTTAGATATTCATTTCCATTATCAGTTAAATGAATTTTATCAGCTCTTAGATAATCTGGATTGTCTTCTAAAGATTTCTTTATGTTTATAACTTTAACATTATCAACATTAGTACTAATATCTTTAGTAGTTATAATATAAACTTTTTTATCTTTAACTAGCTCTATTATTTTTTTAAAATCTATATCTGATGTAGAATCAATAATAAATACTAAAGTATTAGTTATAGTTTTATTCTCTATGCTTTCATTTATTCTATTTATTAATTCATCTGTTGTATAATTAGATTCTATTTCAAAGTTTGAATTAGAGAAAGATTTTTCTATTAAGTTATAAGAATTTAGTAATAGATCATTTCCATAGAAAGTAATTTTATTCTTAGTACTATTTTCATGATTCTGAATTAGTTCTCCTCTTAACTTTTCTATTTTCTCTAATACACTTTCATAGATAGCGTTGTAGATTACTTCAGCATAAGCTTTTCTTCCCGGAGGAGTTAAGTGAATACCATCGGCATAGAAATATTCTGGATGTCCCTTTGATGCTTCTTCCCAGTCAATTACATGGACATTGTCAAATCTACTTGCATATTCTTTAATTTTATCATTAAAGTGGACTTCTTCATCATTAGTTACTGTCAACCAATATACTTCACGATTTCCCAAAGTATTCATTATCTCTTCTTTGCATTTTGCTGATGAATCTCCGTTAGTTCCAAGATTGAAAACTACATAATCTCCCAGTACTCCAGCATTCTTATATTCTAGCAATATATCATTAGCAGCATATGCTGTACGAGATACTTCACCATTGAATATTCCTTTTGGAAATACACTTTCAAGACTCTTAACAGCACCTAGCATTACAGAGTCTCCAATACCAACAACTGGCAAATTATCGACGACATTCTTTATATTATTTTTATTATTATCAAGATCTTTTAAAGCACTCTCATACTTTTTCTGAGCTTCCTCATATTCTTTCTTATACTCTTCTTGTTTTCTCTTGGCATCTTCAGCATTCTTATTTAATTCATTCTCTAACTCTTTCATTTCTTGTGAGTGATCTTCCGTCATTACATATTTATACTCACCATAGAATACTCCAGTCATAACTAAAATAGCCATAATTATTTTTAGTATTGGTCTTCTCTTATCAATCTTTAATACAAAGTGAATAATAGATGATAATACTAATGTAATTATTATAATAAGTATAATCTCTATAATACTATTCCATTTAATATATTGAAATAAATATATTACGGGATATTGTACTAAGAATAATTCATAGCTAATACTTGATAAGTATTTAATTATACTTATTGCTCTACTATCCTCATTTAGATTAGTTATACATGAATAATCTATCAATCTTAATGCAAATAAAGTAGATAGTAACATACAAACACAGAAATACTTATTTGATGCATCAATAGTAAAGAATATGATAGAAAGAAGTATCATATATAAAAGCATGATTGTATTTACCATTCTTTTACTTTTAAACATTCTAGGAACTAATGGTTTAAAATATCCATGTAAAAATCCTAAAGAAATACCAAAAGTTAGTGAAAATAATCTAGTAAATGTATTATAGTATGGAAGCATTAAGTTTCCCTTTAAACACATTCTATAGAAGAATACATATCCTAAAATAGATACCACTAACATGATATTTCCCGGTAGAAGTTTATTAACTTTATCTCCTATCCTTTTTAAAGGAATATATATAAGTGGGAATATCAGTTCAAACTGTAAGAGAATTGCTACATACCATAGATGCATAAATGGAGAATCAATATGATGAGCAAAATAATCTAAATTGACACTTAATTGCCAAAAGTTATTAAATCCAAGTAATACTGAAGTTGTCTCTGGTTTTAAATTCAACCAAATGATGTCAAATAAGCTAATAGCTGATATTGATAAAAAGACAACCACTACTAGAGGTAAATATATTTTTTTTATTCTACTTATGTAAAAATCTTTTAGTGAGAAATTATCTTTTCTCATCGAAGATATTACAGATAAATATCCACTTAAAGCAAAAAAAGAACATACTGCTAAATAACCACCCTTGATAATATCTAAGTGATAAAAAAGAATAGCTACACAAAAAAATGCTCTTATTATATCTAAATATCTATAATATACTTTCTTATTATTCATAATATCACTTCCATTACATACAAATTATAATTAATAGTATTAAAGAATAAGATTATTCTACTATCTTACACTCACAGTACTCACAAACAATATTCTTATTAGTTGGAGCACCACAATGAGGACAATGAGTTGGCAAATCAGCCGATTTTCTTTGTTCTTCCATTTTTAATTCAGCATTAATAGCGTTTTGTTTAATTTCCAATTCTCTTTGTTGATTCTTTTCCTTCAATTCATTCGTTAGGGATTTTCCTGCTTCAGTTGCCATACTTTCTACTGTATTACCTACTGCTATTCCAATAGCACTAGATGCTTCTGATGCTACATTGTCTACTACTCTATTTATTATTCTATCCAATAATCCCATAAAAATCACATCCTAGAATAATTATATCATTATTTCATGAATAGAACTATTAAAGAGCATATATTTTACACTTAAATTCAATGTTATTTATGTTGACAATATATATTATTCTTTCTTATACTATTTACTAAACGAAATGAGGATATATATGATAAATACAATTTATATAAAAAAATTATTACAAATATTGGATAACTATACTAATGACCAAATAGATAGTATTACTGATTCCTATTTCTATTATTCAAAAAGTTTTGTAAAAAAATTAAAATCTAAAACTTTTCTTAAAGTTTATAATTTATTAAATGAAATAATAAGGACAATCGCAAAAAATAATTTAATATCTATTTACTATGGTGATTATTCGCAAAGCTTATCTGAATATGAATTAAGAGTAGAATATGAAGAATTAGAACCTCTATATGATGATTTATCAGAATCGGGTAAAAAGCTAAATAAATGGATGATGAGACGAGCACATGCAAAAGTTATTAAAAGAGATGTCAATAATTTCGCATCCCTTATAAGTACTAATAGATTAATTAGAAAAGTATTAACTGGAAAAAGCAATGATATAATATATGATTTCAATGAATTATTTAGCTTTTTCGGAAAAATGGATATGAATAATAAAGATATGATAAATGCTACAATTTATATTATTCAAATGAATATTAATAACGGCATATATAGTATCGAACTAGATAGTATGGAAATTTATGATATTATAAGAGCACATCGTATAATTGAAGATGAATATTTAAATAAAGTTAATACTAATGAAGAATATGATATAGAATCAATGATGAGGGCATTCTCTCTTCTAGGTTATCCAAATCCATTTGCCTTAAAGAGTTTCTTGGAAAAAATAAACAAAAAGAAATCTACAAATGAAAAACCTATAAAATTGAACTGTGGATCACTTAAGGTTGAACAAACACCAATGATTGCAAAAAGTGATTACTATCAGGGAATGCAAATGATATCTAAATATTATGATTTAGAGAATGGAATTTTAAAGAAAACACTTAAAATATCTGAAATTCAATATGTTGTAACGATAATGCAAAACTTAAATTTCTCTAGCACTACTATTGAAAATTTCATTACTAAGGCTTTGAAAAAACATAAAAAGTTAAGTGCGATAGATAGATACTTAGATCTTTCTGAAAAAATAGAATACTATAAGAGCAATCTAGATATTGAAAATTTAGATCGAACTATACATGAATTAGTAGATGAATATGTTAATAGTTCTAGTAACGATAAAGATTTCTGGTTATCATCAATTAACGAAGAACTAGAAGCTCTAGAAAATTTGTTAAATAGAAGTCACAATTATGAATTAGGAATTAAAAAATCTCAAGAGTAATCTTGAGATTTTATTGTTTCATATATTGTTTAACATATATACCACTTTTTGATAGATAAGAGTCATCTATATTATTTGAAGGAGTATTCGGTTTTAAAAGTGCCGATGATTCGTTTTTATCACAAAGAGACCAATTAGCCCATGATATGTTATTATTTTTCATAAATGAAATCCATTTATCGGCTTCATCTTTATAAACTCCACCATTTCCACTTGCATCACTCATTCCCCATTCAGATACAAAGATAGGTATCTTATTTAATGCATTTGAACATCTATCTCTTAACCATTCTTTATGAGTACCAGCATAAAAATGCAAAGCGTACATAACACGTGAATCATTAATTGGGTTCATAGCTGCTTGATCAACATCCTGACTCCAAGTTCCAGTTCCTACAATAATAATTGATTTTGGAGAATTTGCTCTAATTGCTGCTATTACTTCTTCGGCATAAGGTTTGATATCATTATTCCAGGTAACATTTCCATTCGGTTCATTACATATTTCATAAATTACATTAGGATTATTTTTATATTTTCTACTCATTTCACTGAAGAAAGCAATAGCTTCGCTTTTATGAGTTTGAGGATTTCCATCACTTAGAATATGCCAATCAATTATTACATACATATTCAGATTAATCGCATTATTTACTACTTCCACTACTTTATTTTTGAGTGTTGGATTACTTATATAACCATTTTCTTCCGTATACATAGCAATTCTAAATAAATTAGAGTTCCATTCATCTCTCAATGTTCTCATAACATAAGCATTTGCATATTTAGGAAACCATTGAATTCCGTGAGTACTCATTCCCTTTAACTGAATCTTTTCTCCATATTGATTCACTAATGTATTATTTTTAATACTTAACCATCCGTTATAGCTTACTAAATTTTTCTTTATATTATTTGAAGTTGTAGTTGTCTTTTTATTAGTTATTTTAGTAGTACTATCATTATTTTTAGTTGATGTTTTAGTAGAATTATTCATAATCTCAGTAATAGTAGTTTCAGAATGTGTTGAATTACTAGTTTCTTCCTTTGTTATTTCTAATTTGATATCAATGTCATTGCCATTATTATTATTCTCAATAATAGTTACATTTTGGCATAAAAATATACTTAAAAGAACAAAAACTAATAATAGTAAAGATGTAATAATTATTCTCTTGTTCATCATCTACTCCTTTATAGATTGCACAAAATCTACTTTATTAGTCTTAATTAAATATGTTGGTAGTAATATTTCACGCACACTCATGAATTCTTCTAATATCTTAGCTAGTCTATTATCTTTATTCTTTCTTAGTATTTCTTTAGATAGAGTTTTAGATAGGCCTAAAAGACAGGCAACAATAAGTAAATCTTCATATAACTTAGGAGTTAATTCACTTCTTCTTGGAACCTGATTAAAGTTAAGAAGATATTTCTTCAATCCCATAAGCTCGTTTGCTGATTTCACAGTCTCATCAGTCAATATTAGTTTTCTCTTTCCTTTTTTAATATGTCCTAAGTTGTATTCTTTATTTATAGCATAATCATAAATACATATAAACCATTCATCAATTCTTTCTTGGTTATTTTCAATATATTTATTAAGAGTATTCTTCTTTATCTTATTAGATCCACACGCTCCCAATAGTATTTCATATAGTTTTTCATCTAATGGATTAGTAAATTTTAAATTTTCCTTTAAGATGATAACTTTATTTTGTGAATCCATCTCGGCAAGTCCATTAATAATCCATCTAAGAAGTGTCGCTGCAATAATATTAGATCTACTCTTAGTAATATTAAAGTAAGAAGCTATGAACTCTAAATGATAAAAATCACCATCACAAGGAATGAGTTCATTATAAGTTGCATCATTTATTGAACGAATCAGATTAGTTTTACTCTTAACTACTATGGAATCAAATATATTTTTCTTTTTTCCAAGACTGATTTTTAATATTATAAATATTGCTATTAAAGTAAATACGATGATTAGAATTAAAACAGTTTCACTTGCCAAAAAATTTCTTATATCATTTATTATTGATGGTTTATTCTTTTTATAGTAATCACTATAATCACTATTAATTTTTATCGTATTATTGTATTTTTTATCAGTAAATGTTGTTAATAATAGTACTTTACTACGTGTGCCTAAATATTCAGCATTTAAAGAGACTTTTCCTTCTTTAATGCTACAATCTATATTATTGCCAATGCCATATAGGCCAACATTACCTTCCGTATAAGGATACACATCTTCGATAGTAACATTAAGTAACTTAACGTCCATATCATTAGACGTATTTAGAAAATACCAATTAATACCATCTAAATCATTATAGGACTTAATCATTCCAGAAACCCTATAACTTAAGTTAATCACTAATTCATTTCCATCAGTATTAATTGATAAGTACTTGCTTTTACCTCTACTATCAAGTTTGTAATTATATAATTTATTCTTAATATTCTTAGCATAAATATATTCGTGATTATTAGAATCAGTAATTACCAAATCAGTTATTTGAGAACTTCCTGTATTATAAAATATCTTATCTATTTCTTTTGAATTCTGTTTTGGCATTGACCAAACTTCACTTACTGTTGCAATGCCATCTTCATCAAATTTTACATTGATGTCCATCTTATTAATCGTTGTTAAAGCATTGACATCGCAAGCAAAAAATAATGATATTAACAATGTTGTAATTAACTTCTTCATATTTATACTCCTAACAAAATATTTAAAATTGAATAGAAAAATGGACTAAACCAATATATAACTAATAGACTTACTGATAGAAAAGGTCCAAAAGGTATTATTCTCGATTTATTTTTAAATGATGATGCAATCCCGAATGGTAATGCTATTAGGGAACCTAAAAATATATAGAGAGTTCCTAAACGAATTCCTAAAATAAATCCAGCTATTAAACTTAGTTTTATATCTCCCCATCCAAGTGATTCTGTCTTAAATGCCTTATCCCCTATTAACTTGATAAGCATCATTACACCACCAATAAAAAAACATCCAATAAAAGACTTTATTACGCCCTCTATGCCAGCATTAAAATACATTAGTATCGCCATTATTATTAAACCGATAAATATTACTTCATCTAAAATAATATAGTATGTTATATCACTAATAAATGTGATTATTAGAATAGAAACAATAGTAATAGATATGATAGTTTCAATAGTAAAGCCAAATTTTAAATATGAAAGTGCAAATAGAAAACCCGTGATTATTTCAGTAATGGGATACCATACACTTAGTTTAGTATGGCACTTTTTACATTTTCCTTTTAAAAAAAGATATGAAAAAACTGGTATTAATTCATACCAGGCTAATTCATGTTTACAATTTTCACAATGTGATCCTGGTCGAATTATTGATTCATTTTTGCTTAATCGATTTGCAATACAATTGAAAAATGAACCGAAGAATAATCCTGCTATAAACAGATAAACCATAATCACATCCATAATACCCTCCTTGTAAAATTACAATAAGTTTTGATATAGACCGAACATAGGAACAATTACAGCTATAATAATTCCTCCAACTACAGCAGCTAAGAAGATAATCAATGCAGGTTCAATTAATGTCTTCATTGAATCTACAATCATCTTATGCTGTTCTTGATAATAATCAGCTACTTTTCCCATCATTTCAGCAAGTTCACCGGTAGATTCACCAGTAACCATCATATAGTAAGCTACTTCAGGAATTGCCCAATGACCATAGAATGATGTCGATATTTTTTCTCCTCGTCCAATAGCATTTATCGTATTTATCATAATTTCACGGTATATCTCATTGTTTGTAACCTTTCTCAATATATCCATTGATTCGGTAATAAATACATTATTCTTTAATAGACTTGAGAATGTCTTTGTAAATATCATCATTTCTTTGTAGATAATTATTTTTCCAAATACAGGAATTTTCATAAATACAGTCTGAACAAAATATCTGAATGCTTTAATATTCGTATATAAAACATATAGTACTACTACAATCATTGCAACTACTAATATGATATAGAATAAGTTTGCCTTTAGATAATCACTCGCAACTATAATAAATGCTGTAAGTGGATTTAATGTAACTCCTGCAGTCTCATATATTCCAACAAATTGAGGTATTAAATATACTAGAATAAATATAATAACACATATAGAGAATATCATTACTAGACAAGGATAAGTAAGTGCACTTATCATTTCTTTTCTCGTCGTCTCTGTTGACTTATAGTAGTCAGCCATTTCATCAAGAGTTCCCTCAAGATCACCTGTTGCTTCAGCAGACTTTACCATATTGATTAGTAATGCTGGGAATGCCTCTCCCTGTTTTTCTAAAGCGCTTGAGAAACTCTCACCTAAAGTCAAGTTATATACAACAGAATCAAATACTCTCTTAATATTCTTATTTCTACCCATTTGCTTACTTAATATTCTCATAGCATCCGTTAGAGGAATACCACTCTTCAAATATGTAGATAATTGTTGAAGCCAAAATACAATATTCTTTGTACTAATTCTTCCTGTATTAAACTTACTTGGTCCATATAATCTTTCAATCGTTGGAGATGTTTCTATTTTAAATACTTTATATCCCTCATTCTCTAAGAATGTATAAACTTCGACTTTAGAAAAAGCATAAAAAGTATTAGTAACTTGTTTTCCCTCCGGAGATAATGCTGTATATCGATAAGTTACAGGTCTATCACTTCTAATTTCAGCTCCCGAATCAATAGCATTAATTAAGTTTTCTCTCTCTTCTATTAATTTAGGACTTACATGTATTTCTTTCTTTGCTTCATCTGGGTTCTTTGCTTCATGAGCTTTAATATAATCTAATCTCTCTTGTTCAGTCATGAAAATTCTGCCATCATCGGCATTATTTTTCCTTGTTATTCCACTATATAATGAATCTGATAAAGAGTTCCATAACAATAATATTGGAGAAACTAAAGTTCTTAAAATATAATATACTCCCAAACAAACATACATAGGAAAGAATAAGAAGAAATTATCTTGCTTATGTACATGTTTATCATTTGCTAACCCCATTTTTCAGACACCTACTTTCTAGTATCTCACTATGATTCAATTATAACATAAAAAAAAACAATGTTAAACATTTTTATTAATTAAACATATAATTTATTAGGTGATTATATGTTTTCTAACTTTTCAAGTTTTCTTTCTAGTAGTTTGAGAATATTAAATATCGCGAATCGTGCAATTCCTCTAGTTCGCGATATTACACCAACTATTAGGTCAATAAGGAGTAAAATATCAAATACTAACTTACCTAAGCTTAACAGTTTTTCAATTAATAATAATCAAAATGTTATGAAAAGAGAAATTCCACAAAAGCATAATAACTCTCTAACTTTTTTTAGGTAAAAGTAATATACAATATATTAACAAAGCATTTAGTATTATTATATTTAAGATAAAGCATATTATATTTATCTTTTTTTCTTTTGTAATTTTTATCATTTTACCATTTAATATAATAGCTATAAATCCCGATATGATAGTAGTTACTAATTTTATTAATAATTCTTCATCATTAGTCATAGTCATTAATATATATAAGATGTTTACTATTAAAATATAGATTCCGGCATATATTTTTTTAAATTTCATGAACATCACTCTCTAATTAATTATAAAATTAAAACATTTTTTATACAAGAAAAAAGACTTGATTAGTCAACTAATTCAAGTCTTACAGTTAGAGCATCGTCTCCAACTCTTTCTTTTAATTTAATGATTCTTGTATATCCGCCATTTCTCTCTTTATAACGTGGAGCTAATTCATTAAATACTTTATCAACAACACGTTTATCATTGTGTAAGAAAGCTAAGGCTTTTCTTCTTGCAACTAAAGATCCATCTTTACCATAAGTAATCATCTTATCAACGAACTTTCTTACTTCTTTAGCTCTAGCTTCAGTAGTAACAACACCTTCATTCATAATAACATCTTTAGTAATACCAGCTAATATACTTCTTCTAATTCTAGATTCTCTTCCTAATTTTCTATACATTAGTGTTACCTCCTTGTTTTATTTTTTAATCGCGGAATTTTAATCCCATTTCATTAACTTTATCAATAACTTCTTTAAGTGATTTCTTACCTAAGTTTCTAATCTTAGTAACTTCAACTTCTCTCTTATCAATTAAATCTTGCATTGTATGAATTCCAGCACGTTTTAAACAATTATATGCTCTTACTGAGAATTCGATTTCTTCAATAGGAGTTTCTAAAGTCTTAGTAATTGTATCAACTTTCTTTTCAGCCATTATTCCAGTTATGTCAGCTATTTGATTTAAATCAGCAACAATATTTAAATGTTCGATTAAAATTCTACTAGCTAAAGCCATACATTCTTCTGGAGTAATTGAACCGTTAGTGTATACATTCATGATTAACTTATCATAGTTTTCATTATGTCCTACACGAGCATTCTCTACTTCAAAAGAAACCTTTTCAACTGGAGAGTATAGTGAATCTATAGGAATTACTCCTGCAGATTCTCCAACTTTTTTCTTATTTTCTTTTGCATCAACATATCCACGACCATTATCAACAGTCATTTCAATACTGATTTTTCCGTCCTTAACTAAATTACAAATAACTAAATCAGGATTTACTATTTCAATATCAGCATCATGATCGATATCTCCAGCTAATACTGGACCTTCTTTAGATACTGTTAAATGCATTACCTTTTTATCAGTAGAATAATTCTTAACAACTAATGATTTAAGATTTAAGATGATATTCATAACATCTTCTCTTACGCCATCAATTTTTTGGAATTCATGCATAACTCCATCAATTTTAACACTAGTAACTGCTGAACCTGGCATACTAGATAACATTACTCTTCTTAATGCATTACCAATAGTTGTACCAAAACCTCTTTCTAAAGGTTCTAGTTCAAATTTACCATAGTTTTTACTTTCAACATATTCAGTAATTTTATATTCTGGTTTTTCAAAATTCATATTTCAATCCTCTTTCCTTAATTACTTATCTATTAGTTTCTTGGACGTTTTGGTGGTCTACAACCATTATGTGGAATTGGCGTTTCATCAGTAATAGATGTTATCTCTAATCCAACAGTTTGAAGTGAACGAATAGCAGTTTCTCTACCTCCACCTAAACCTTTAACGATAACAGATACTTTAACAACTCCTGCATCCATAGCAGCTTTTCCTGCACTCTCTGCAGCTACACCAGCAGCATATGGAGTTTTCTTCTTTGAACCCTTATATCCGATAGTTCCGCTTGATGCCCAACTAATTGTATTTCCATCTTTATCAGCAATTGTAACAAGTGTATTATTATAAGATGATGTAATATGAGCTACAGCTTCAGGAATATTCTTTTTAACTTTTCTTTTTCTTCTATTATAAGCCATTCTTAATAACCTCCTTTAATTACTTAGTAGCTTTCTTTTTGTTAGCAACTACTTTTCCTCTACCCTTACGAGTACGTGCATTTCTATTAGTTCTTTGACCATGTACTGGTAAACCTTTTTTGTGTCTACTTCCTTGGTATGAACCAATTTCCATTTTGTTTTTAATATTCATTTGAACTTCTCTACGAAGTTCTCCTTCTACTAAATAGTTATCAATCTCTGTTCTGATAGCATTTTCTTGATCAACAGTGATATCTTTAACTTTAATTTCAGGATCAATATCACAAGCCTTACAAATTTTCTTTGCAGAACTTTGACCAATACCATATATAGCAGTTAATCCAATATAAATAGCTTTTTCTTTTGGTAATTCAATATTCTTAATACGTGCCATAAAATACCCTCCTAACCTTGTACTTGTTTGTGTTTTGGATTTTCACAAATAACCATATTTTTGCCTTTTCTTCTTATTATTCTACATTTTGGACAAATTTTCTTTACAGATGCTCTTACTTTCATGAGTACCCTCCTTATTTTCTATATTTTATTATCCCATGTGTTAAATCAGTTGGTGACAATTCTACTATAACCCTATCACCTGCTAAGATACGAATCACATTCATACGTATTTTACCAGAAACATGGGCAGTTATAGTTATTCCGTTATCAAGTTGTACACGATATATTTCATGTGTTACATCGATAACTTTTCCTTCTACTTCAATTTTTTGTTCTTTTTGTTTTTGCTCTCTTTGATTCTTTTTTTTATTTTGCACTTTCATTAAAATTCTCACTCTCCTGTAAGTATTTCATAGCCATCTTCTGTAACTGCGACAGTATGTTCGAAGTGAGCAGAAGGTCGCCCATCCTCTGTAACTATCGTCCAATCATCATCTAGCATAGCTACATACCTTTTTCCAGCAGTTAACATTGGTTCTACAGCTATTACCATGCCTGCTTTCAAAGTTACGCCCGTATTGTATTTTCCGTAGTTTGGAACATCCGGACTTTCGTGCATCTCGTGCCCAACTCCATGTCCAACAAGTTCTCTAATAACTCCTAAACCATGATGTTCAGCATATTGTTGAATTCTTGCTCCGACACTACCTAGTTTAGCACCATCTTTTATTTCTTTTAATCCAACATATAAACTTTTTTCTGTATGAGTTAATAAATGTTCTTTTTCTTTATTAATCTTACCTACAGCATGTGTTACTGCTGAATCAGAATGATATCCTTGATACAATGTTACAATATCTAGTGTAACTATGTCCCCTTCTTTTAATATGCGATTTTCACTTCCAATTCCATGAACTACTTCATCATTGACAGATACACATATATTTCCAGGATAGCCTTCAAATCCTTTACAAGCTGGAATTCCTCCCAATTCTCTAATAAATCTTCCGGCTTCTTCATCAAGGAATTTAGTAGAAACTCCCGGTTTGATAAAACTTTTCATGTGTTGATGTGTTAAATAAGTAATGTGGCCTGATGCCTTAATCTTAGCTATTTCATCTTCACTGTAAATATTTATCATTCTATCACACTTTCAATTCTTGCAAATGTCTCTTCAGGAGTTCCACTGTTATCTATGATATTAAGTATACCTTTTTCCTTGTAATAATTCAAGATAGGTTTAACTTCATTCTCATATGTATTAAAGCGAACTTTAAATGATTCTTCATTATCATCGCTTCTTCCAACCAACTCTACTCCACAATCATCACAAATATTATCAACTTTTGGCTTTGTTGCACTTTCATACTTATTGTATCCTCTTCCACAACTTGGGCAAGTCATTCTTCCCAAAGCGCGATGAGTAGCAACAGAAACATCCATATCAAGATAAATTACATTGTTAATTCTATAATTCAATTCCATCAATAGATTTGATAATATCTCTGCTTGTTCTAAAGTTCTTGGATAACCATCTAAGATAAATCCTTTTTCTATATCATCTTTATTTAATCTTTTCTTAAGAAGTACAGTAACAATATCTGTACTAATTAGAGCACCAGTACTCATTAGAGTTTCAATGCTACGTCCTAGATCAGTTTGTTCTTTTACTTCACTTCTAAGTAGATCACCTGTCGAAATATGAGCTAACCCATATTTCTTAACAAGTAATTCACTTTGAGTTCCCTTTCCGGCAGCCGGAGGGGCGATGAATATTATGTTCTTCATCTTCTATGTCTTCTCTTTCTACTTCCTTGGTAGCTTCTAGATACTACACTACTTTCAAGTTGTTTATAAGTTTCAAGAGCAACACCAACTACTATTAATAATCCAGTACCACCTAATGTAACTGCACTAGATAAACTAGATATTTTACTTATTAGTAATGGAATAGATGCTAATACTACTAGGAATATACTACCTACAACTGTAATTCTTGTAAGTGTTCCCTTCAAATAACTAATAGTTTTTTCTCCTGGAGTTATTCCTGGAATATAACTTCTATTCTTATCTAAATTTTCACTCATCTCTTTTGGATTTAATTCCATAAGTGTCCAGATATAACCAAATGCAAAAATCAAGAATACATATAATAAATAACCAGTTAACGATGTATATACTATATAATTGTTAACAAAGTTCGTAAAAGCTTCATTTTTAATAAATTCAGCAATAAACGAAGGTATACTTGTTATTGCACTTGCAAATATTACTGGCATAACACTTGCTGAGTTAATTTTTAAAGGTATATAAGATTGTTCTTGTTTATAAGAACTATCTGTTCTTGTACTATGTTGTATTGGTATACGACGCTCTGATATTTGCATGTATACTACACCTACTAATATTAGTAAGTAAGCAATTATAAATACTATAAATAAGATAATACCAACAACTCTTGTGAAAGTATCAGCTAGAACCAAATCTTTAAATGCTGTTATAAAAGTCGATGGTAAAGTATTAACTATACCAGCCATAATGAATAATGATATACCATTACCTAAACCTTTATTAGTAACTTGATCTGCTAGCCATAATAGAAGTGCTGTACCACCAGTTAATATAATAGTTGTCTTTAGGACTTCAACAGAAGATCCTCCCATAAATGCAACTGAATATATATAACCTTGAATAAAAGCGAATAGAATGCCTAAATATCTATTAATTCTATTAATCTTTTGTCTTCCGGTAGCACCTTGTTCCTTTAATTCTTTAAAGTATGGAATAATATCCATTTGTAGTATTTGTGTAAGGATTGTTGCCGTTATATAAGGCATTACTCCTAATGCAAATATTGAAAAAGTTTTTAAACTTCCACCACTCATTAGGTTTAATAAATCTAAGAAACCTAAATTAGATGTTATTCTTTTTGCTCCAGGAACTATTATATTAGTTCCTAAAGCAAAGATAGCTAACACTGCTAAGGTGAAATATATTCTTTTTCGCAAATCTTTATTATTTGGACTAAATAGCCCTTTAAGACTTGAAAACATCTTTAAATCACCTCTGCTGTTCCGCCAATCTCTTCAATCTTAGTTACTGCTTTAGATGAGAATCTATTAGCCTTAACATTAACCTTCTTTTCTAATTTACCATTAGCTAATACTTTAACACCAGCTAATTGTTTTTTGATGATTCCTAATTCTTTTAACAATTCAGGAGTAACTGTATCACCATCATTGAATCTGTTTAAATCAGATAAATTGATAGTTGCATATCTAACAGTAAATCTCTTATTGTTAAATCCTCTCTTAGGAACTCTTCTATATAATGGTGATTGTCCACCTTCAAACCATGGAGAAATACTTGCACCACTACGAGATTTTTGACCATTTTCACCGCGAGTAGATGTTTTACCCATTCCAGATCCTGGTCCACGTCCAACTCTCTTAATTGATTTAGTTTCTGGAGACTTACATAAATTATTTAACTTCATATTATAACTCCTCAACTTTCTTACCACGTAATTCTGCAATAGTCTCTGCAGTACGTACTGATTTTAATGCTTCTAAAGTAGCTTTAGCAACATTAACTTTAGTGTTTGATCCTAAACTCTTAGCAACGATATCTTTAATTCCAGCTAGTTCTAATACTGCACGAGCAGCACCACCAGCGATAATACCAGTACCTTTAGGAGCTGGTTTAATTAAAACTTTAGCTCTTCCACAAACACCAATAGCTTCATGTGGGATTGTACGATTATCTACTAATGCAACTTTAACTAAGTTCTTATTAGCAGCTTGTAATCCTTTTTTAATTGCCTCAGGTACTTCATTAGATTTACCTGTTCCGATTCCTACTAATCCTTTTCCGTCACCTACAGCCATTGCAGCTGAGAATCTAAAATGACGTCCACCTTTAGTAACTTTTGTTACTCTAGAGATGTTAATAACTTTTTCATCCAAAAGTTTTTTCTTAGGATCCATAACTTTTTCTGTTCTTGCCATAATAACCTCCTAAAACTCCAATCCATTTTCACGTGCAGCTTCTGCTAATGCAGCAACACGTCCATGATATTGGTATCCACCTCTATCAAATACAACAGCTTTGATACCAGCCTTAGCTGCTTTCTTAGCTAAGTCAGCACCTACTAATTTAGCTCCTTCGATGTTACCACCATTTTTGATTTTTAAAGCAACACTTGAAGAACTAACTAAGGTAGTACCCTTTTCGTCATCAATTATTTGTGCGAAAATTTGTGAATTAGATCTAAAAACATTTAATCTTGGACATTCAGGAGTTCCAGAAATCTTATTACGAACTCTAGTATGTCTTCTTTGTCTTGCGACATTATTTGATACACTCTTCATATTTTATCCTCCTACCTATTTAGCTGCTTTCTTTCCTTCTTTACGTCTTACATGTTCATTCTTGTAACGTATACCTTTACCTTTGTAAGGTTCTGGTTCACGAACTTTACGAACATTAGCCGCAAATTCAGATACTTTTTGTTTATCAATACCACTTACTTTTAATTCAGTAGCTGATGGTGCTTCAATTGAAATTCCAGCAGGAGCTATCATTTCAACTGGATGTGAATAACCAGCACTAATAGTTACTTTATTACCAGCAACATTAAATCTATATCCAACACCAACTGCTTCAAGTTCCTTAACGAAACCTTCAGAAACACCTTTAAGCATATTTGCTACTAAAGCATTAGTTGTACCATGAAGGGACTTAACTGCTTTAGTTTCATTTGCTCTTGTAACATTTATTTTATTTTCATTTACTGCAACAGTAATAGATTTATCAAATGTATAATTTAATTCTCCCTTAGGTCCTTTTACAGTAATAGTATTATCAACTATTGTTACTGTAACACCTGCAGGTATTGTAAGTTCTCTATTTCCAATTCTACTCATAACTAATATTTTCCCTGCTACCAAATGTAAGCAAGTACTTCTCCTCCTAGACCTTTTTTTCTAGCATCTCTATCAGTCATAATTCCTTCAGAAGTTGAGATAATAGCAATTCCTAAGCCATTAATAACTCTTGGAAGTTCAGCTGCTTTAGCATATACTCTTAAACCAGATTTAGAAATTCTTTTTAAACCTGTAATAACTCTAGTCTTTTTTCCTTCAGTATATTTAAGATTAATTGTTATAGTATTTCCATTAGAAGCTTCATTAACTTTATAATCATTAATATATCCTTCTTCTTTTAGAATTCTTGCAATTTCAGTAGTCATTTTAGAACCTAATACTTCAACTGTATCATATTTCATTTGATTTGCATTACGTATTCTTGTAAGCATGTCTGCAATTATATCATTTACCATAATTAATCTCCTTCCTACCAACTAGATTTCTTTACTCCAGGTATTTTACCTTGGTTTGCTAGTTCTCTAAAGCAAATACGGCATAAACCGAATTTACGTAGAACACCATGTGGTCTTCCACATCTTTCGCAACGAGTATATTCTCTAACTTTAAATTTTTGTGGGCGTTTAGCCTTAATCTTCATACTTGTCTTAGCCATATTATCCCTACTTTCTAAATGGCATTCCGAAGCCTTTTAATAACTCTAAAGCTTCTTCATTAGTCTTTGCACTTGTAACAAAAACTATATCCATTCCTCTAATTTTTAATACATTATCATAATCTATTTCTGGGAATATAAGTTGTTCCTTAATTCCTAAAGTATAGTTTCCAAAACCATCGAATGCTTTTGGACTAATACCTCTAAAGTCACGAACACGAGGTAGTGCTACACGGATTAGTTTTTCCATGAAGTTATACATGTTTTCTCCTCTTAATGTAACTTTAGTTCCAATTGCTTGACCTTCTCTTAATTTAAAACCAGCAATTGATTTTTTAGCTTTAGTGATGATTGGTTTTTGACCTGTAATAGTTTCAAGGTCACGAGCAGCAGCTTCAATATATTTTGAATCGTGTGAAGCTTCTCCAACACCAATATTAATAACGATTTTTTCTAATTTTGGAACTTGCATAATTGATTTATAATTGAATTTTGCTTTTAAGTCCTTTTTTATTTCGTTTTCATATTTATCTTTTAATGTAGACATTATTTCTCACCACTCTCTTTTTTAGTAGTCTTCTTTGTTGTTTTCTTTTCTTCAACTTTAGTAGTTTTAGCATTCTTAGAATCAATAACTTTTACGTTAGATACATGAATTGGGGCTTCTACTGAAAGAATACCGCCAGTTTCGTTCATTGCATTTGGTTTCATATGTTTTTTAACAATGTTTACACCACTTACAACAACTTTATCTTTTGCTTTTAAAGTAACTGTAACAGTTCCTTCCTTGCCTTTATCTTTTCCAGCAAGAATTTTAACTTTATCTCCAACTTTAACTTTCATGACTGCCTCCTATAATACTTCGTTAGCTAAAGATACAATCTTCATGAATTCTTTATCACGAAGTTCTCTAGCTACTGGACCTAAAACACGAGTTCCGATTGGACTCTTGTCATCCTTGATTAATACACATGCATTATCATCGAATTTAATCATTGATCCATCATTTCTTCTAACGCCATCTTTTGTTCTAACAATAACAGCTTTTACTACTTTTCCTTTTTTAACATTTGAGTTAGGAATAGCTTTTTTAACAGTTCCTACTACAATGTCACCAATACTACCATATTTAACTTTACTTCCACCCATAACTCTAATTACGGAAATTTCACGTGCTCCAGAGTTATCAGCAACTTTTAATCTAGATTCTTGTTGTACCATAATAACCCTCCTTAAGCTTCTACAGATTCAACTAATACTTCAACAAGTTCATATCTCTTAGTTTTAGATAGAGGACGAGTTGATAATAGTCTTACTGTATCTCCAACTTTCGCAATATTCTTTTCATCATGAGCTGCATACTTTTTAGAGTATTTAACTCTCTTATGATATAGAGGATGATTTCTATAAGTTTCAACTAAAACTGTAATAGTTTTATCATTAGTAGCACTTACAACTTTTCCTATAAGTTCAGTTCTCTTAGTTTCACTCATTATTTATTTCCTCCTTCTCTTTCTGCTAAAACTGTTTTCATTCTAGCAATATCTTTTCTATTTTGATTAATCTTATGTGGTTTTTCTAAAGATGCAGTAGCTTTTTTCATATTTAAATCGAATAGTTCATTTTTTAATTCATCAATTTTCTTTAAAATATCTTCAGTAGACATTTCTCTTATTTCACTAGTCTTCAACTTTGTCACCACTTTCTTCTCTCTTTACAAATCTTGTTTTAACACTTAATTTGTGTGATGCAAGTCTTAATGCTTCACGAGCAATTTCTTCGCTAACTCCGCCAATTTCAAACATGATCTTGCCTTCCTTAACTACTGCTGCCCAGTGATCTACATTACCTTTTCCTGTACCTTGACGAGTTTCTAAAGGTTGCATTGTTCTTGCTAAATGTGGGAATATATTAATCCATACATTTCCACCACGTTTCATATAACGAGTCATAGCGATACGTGCTGCCTCAATTTGTCTTGCAGTAACATATCCACCTTCTTTTGCCTGTAATCCAAATTCACCGAAATGAAGTTCTGTATTACCTTTAGCATGACCTTCATATGAAATTCTATGAGGTTTACGATATTTAGTTCTTTTTGGCATTAACATCGTCATTACCTCCTTCTACATTTCTATTGTTGCGTCTTTTCTTATTTAAAACTTCTCCAGTATAGATCCATACTTTAACACCAATCTTACCATAAGTAGTGTTTGCTTCAGCTACTGCATAATCAACATTAGCACGAATTGTTTGTAGTGGAACTGTACCTTCAGTATATCCTTCAGTTCTAGCCATTTCTGCTCCACCAAGTCTTCCTGATACACTAGTTTTAATTCCTAATGCTCCAGCCTTCATAGCATCTTTCTTAGCTTTCTTTTGAACGTTACGGAAGTTTGCTCTATTTTCAATTTGTTTAGCTATAGTTTGAGCAACAATTTCAGCATTTAGGTTAGGGTTTTTGATTTCGTTAATAGTAACGAATACATCTTCTCCACTAACTTTCTTAATCTTTGCTCTTAATTTTTCGATGTCTTCCCCACCTCTACCGATGATAACACCAGGACGAGCTGTAGAAATCTTAACATCTATTCTATTTGGTTTTCTTTCGATAAGGATTTCAGATACTAAAGCGTCTTTAAGTTCTTTAGCTAAGAATTCACGAATTTTGATATCGTTGTTTAAATTCTTAACGTATTCACCTTTTTCAGCATACCATTTTGAATGCCAATCTTTATTAACGCCAAGTCTTAATCCATTAGGATTAACTTTTTGTCCCATAATTAAGCCTCCTTACCATCACTAACTTTTACAGTTATATGACTTGTTCTTTTATCTCTTCTGTCTACTTTTGTTCTAGAACCAATCTTTACTCTCTTATAAACAGGTCCTGGATTAACAAAGCATTCAGATATTACTAAATCTTCTACTTTTGCTCCAAAGTTATTAGTTGCATTAGCCATTGCAGATTCTAAAACTTTAAGTATAAGTCTACTAGATTTAGTATTTGTATTCTTTAATATTCCAATTGCTACTGTAGCTTTTTTACCTCTGATTAAATCCATAGTCATACGGCATTTACGTGGAGCTACCATAGCACTTTTATGCATTGCAAATGTTTCCATCTAATAACCTCCTACTTTTGTCCTGCATGTCCGCCGGCTTTACGAGTTAAAGCAAATTCTCCAAGTTTATGTCCAACCATATCTTCAGTTATATAAACAGGAATAAAATCTTTTCCGTTATGAACTGCAATAGTATGACCAATAAAATCTGGGAAAATTGTTGAACGACGTGACCAAGTCTTAACAACTTCTTTTTTATTTGATTCGTTTAATTTTGTTATCTTATTCATTAGGCTTTTGTCAACAAAAGGCCCTTTCTTTAAACTTCTTGCCATAAAATCACCTATTTCTTCTTACTAACAATTAACTTGTCAGAAGCTTTCTTTCCTTTACGAGTTTTATATCCAAGTGCTGGTTTACCCCATGGAGTCATTGGAGCTTTACGTCCGATTGGAGCACGACCTTCACCACCACCATGTGGATGGTCATTAGGGTTCATTACAGAACCACGGTTTGTAGGACGAATTCCCATATGACGAGTACGTCCAGCTTTTCCTATATTAATAAGTTCATAATCTTCATTTCCTACAACACCAATTGTTGCCATACAAGTTCCAAGTATTTTTCTTGTTTCACCTGATTGAAGACGAACGATAACATATTTTCCATCTCTACCTAATATTTGAACACTTTGTCCAGCTGAACGAGCGATTTCTCCACCCTTACCTGGTTTAAGTTCAACATTATGTACTAATGTACCAACAGGAATGTTTTCTAACTTCATTGCGTTTCCTACTTTGATATCACAAGCACTTCCTGATTCGATGATCATTCCAACTTTCAAATCTTTAGGAGCAATGATATATCTCTTTTCACCATCTAAATAGTTGATTAAAGCGATATTGGCATTTCTATTTGGATCGTATTCGATTGTAGCAACTTTACCAGTAACACCGAATTTATTTCTTTTGAAATCGATTAAACGATATTTTCTCTTAGCACCGCCACCAATGTGTTGTACAGTCATTCTACCTTGATTATTACGTCCACCAGTTTTTGATTTGCTCTTTAGTAAGCTTTTTTCTGGTTTATTAGTAGTAATCTCATCATTAGTTAAAGTAGACATTCCTCTACGACCATTAGTCGTTGGTTTATATTTCTTTATACCCATTGTCTTAACCTCCTAATTAGATTTCTATAGCATAACCGTCAGCTAAAGTAACGTATGCTTTCTTATAAGTTTGAGTTTTTCCAGTGTATCTACCAACTCTCTTATCTTTAGCTTTTGTATTAAGAGTTCTTACACTTGCAACTTTAACATTGAATGCGCTTTCAACAGCATCTGCTATTGCAATTTTGTTTGCACTTTTTTTAACTTTAAAAACATAAGTATTACCAGATTCAGCAACTGTAGCTGCTTTTTCTGTAATAACTGGTGCAATAATAATATCTTTCATTATTTAAGCGCCTCCTCTATATAATTTACTGTATCTTCATCAAATACAACTGTATCAGCATTAACGATATCATATACATTGATTTCATCAGCCATAATAACAGCTGTATTAGTTAAGTTTCTTGAAGCTAAGTATAATTTTTCAGCATCATGTGAACTAACAAATAATACTTTTCCAACTAACTTCAATTCTTCCATTAATGCGATCATATCTTTAGTCTTAGTTGATGTAATATCAAGTGATGATACAACAACAACACTATTTTCTTTAAACTTTTCAGTTAAAGCAGACTTTAATGCTAATCTTCTTTCTTTTCTATTCATCTTGAATGAATAACTTCTTGGCGTTGGACCAAATACAATTCCACCGCCTCTATAGTGAGGAGCACGAATTGAACCTTGTCTTGCATTTCCTGTTCCTTTTTGTCTATAAGGTTTTCTTCCACCACCAGATACTTCAGAACGTCCTTTAGTATCAGCAGTACCTTGTCTTAAAGAATCCATTTGTAATTTAATAGCTTTCTTTAATACAACATCATTAGTTTCTATATTCCATATTTCATCATTAATATTTATATCTTTAACTTTTGAACCCTTAAGGTCAATAACATTTAATTTTGTCATAAATAATATCTCCTTTCAACCGAAGTATTAAGCTTCAGTAGTTTCCTCGACATCATTAGTTTCTTCTACTACTTCTTCTGTTTGAGTTTCTTGAACAGTTTCTTCAGCTTGAGTTTCTTCTACTGTTGTAGCAACTTCTTCATTTACTTCTTCTGTAGTAGCTTCTGTATTAATGATGATTTCTTTAGGATTAACTTTTCCACCTTTAACAGCAGATTTGATTAATACTATTGATTTTTTTGGTCCTGGAACATTTCCACTTACTAATATGTAATTGTCTTCTAAACATACTTCGATAATTTCTAGATTTTGAATAGTAACTGTACTAGCTCCCATATGTCCAGATAACTTTTTACCTTTTAATACTCTCATTGGTCTCATAGTTCCCATTGAACCAGGTCTTCTATGATAATGTGATCCATGAGTTTCAGGTCCACGAGATTGTCCATGACGTTTGATAACACCTGTGAATCCTTTTCCTTTTGAAGTACCAGTAACGTCAACACGTTCTCCAACTTCAAATGTGTCAGCTGCTAGAGTACTTCCTAGAGTATAACCTTCTGTAGATTCTACTCTTAATTCTTTTAAGAAGCGCTTAGGAGCTACACCTGCTTTTTTAGCATGGCCAATTTCAGCTTTGCTTGCATTTTTTTCTTTCTTGTCACCATAAGCTAATTGAATAGCATTGTAACCATCAGTCTCAGTTGTTTTGATTTGAGTGATTACATTTGGTTCAACTTCGATAACAGTAACAGGAATAACTTTTCCATCTTTCGTAAATTTCTCGGTCATCCCGATTTTACGACCTAAGATTCCTTTCATTTTTCTTTCCTCCATTATTATTTTTTATTAAATAGTTTTAATATCAATATCTACACCACTTGGTAAATCTAAATGATGAAGTGCATCCATAGTTTCCTTACTAGGATCCTTGATATCGATTAATCTCTTATGAGTACGCATTTCAAATTGTTCGCGGCTGTCTTTGTATTTATGAACAGCTTTTAGAACAGTAATCTTTGAAATCTCTGTAGGAAGTGGTACTGGACCAGATACTTCACTACCAGTTCTCTTAACTGTTTCAATTACTCTTGCAACAGCATTATCAAGAACGCGATGATCATAAGCTTTAAATCTAATTCTAACTTTTGACATTTACATGTCCTCCCTTCGCCTATATCTTGTATAAACATAGCTCCGTAACAAATTACCTGATTTTTCACTAGTCATATGCAACTCTTCCTAGTGTATCAGCAACCTTGCACATCTCAGCCAGTTAAACTATCGATAGTATACACTAGTTATTTGGAGAAATCAACCCTTTTTGTGCAGTTTTTTTAATGTTTTTCGATATATGAGTGTATATAGAAAGAAAAAAATAAGTGTAAACCTATCTACTCGCCTACTCATATATATGATTATTTGTCAATTTTTATAATTTTTTAATAATATTTAATCATATATGTATGCTATAATGAATTATGAGGTGGTTATATGAAGTTAGATGTTATCGTACCCGTTTACAATGAAGAAGGAAATGTATTAGCTATTTATGATGAATTAACTAAAACTCTAAAAAATGTAAAATACAACATTCTATTTGTAGATGACGGTTCAAAAGATTCTTCATATAAAAAATTACAAAAGATATATAATGATGATAAGAAACATGTAAAGGTAATAAGATTCTCAAGAAACTTCGGCAAAGACGCTGCTATATATGCCGGTCTAATAAATAGTAAAAGTGAATATGCCTGCATAATTGATTCTGATCTACAACAAAATCCTAAGTATATTTTGACAATGTTGGAGTTTTTAGAAAATAATGATGAATATGACGAAGTAGCTATGGTCAACAAATACGAAAAGGAATCATTATTTCAAAAAGTATCAAAGAAGTGTTTTTATAAAATCATGGGTCGCGCTAGTGGTCAATCTTCAGTAGCTGGAGCATCGGACTTCCGCATGTTCAGACACAATGTTGTAAAAGCCATCATAAGCATGAAAGAAACAAATAGATTCTCTAAAGGATTATTCTCTTGGGTTGGTTTTAATACTCATTATATTGAATATAATGTAGAAAAAAGACATTCTGGTGAATCGAAATTCAAATTTAAAAGACAACTTTCATATGCTTCCAACGGTTTATTAAACTTCTCTACTAAACCGCTTAGAGCAGCTACTGTAATAGGAGCTATAATATCAATTATTTCATTTGTATATCTAGTTGAAATAATTATTCAAACTCTATGTCTTGGAAAAGATATTCCCGGTTATGCATCAATGATGTGCGTAATATTAATACTTGGAGGTATACAATTATTAGTTTTAGGTATTATTGGAGAATATATAGCTAGAGCTTTCCTAGAAGTCAAAAAAAGACCTATATACATAGAAAAAGAATCTTTAGGGTTTGATAATGAAATATTATAAGAATCATAAATGATTCTTTTTTTATAAAAAAAATAAAGGCTATTTAGCCTTTATTTCATTCATATAACTTCTAACTTTGCTAGGCCAAGAAGAACTTGCAGCATAACTGCTTGCCATTGCTTCAGGTGTTACAAAGCCATTTTTATAATAATTATAATATATGGTATTTAAATATCCTTCTATACCCTCTTCTAAGGTGTCATATTTTCGATAACTACTGCCATTACACGAGTTACCGCCTTTTAATCCTCCAATATTGTTACACTCTCTTGTAAGAGTTGAACATTTCCATTTACATCCAGTTTCATGGAGAACTATAGCAACGCTTAAATATGGATCCATTCCTGTATCTTTAGTATATTTTGCAAAGAAATAACCTGTATTAGTTAGATAAGATGTTAATGATCTATTTAATTTATTAGTAAGTTCTGTAATAGTCATGCCATCATATATTATCGAACCGTCATCAATAAATACGGGAGGTTCTAGATATGGATATTTACTCGCATTAACTATTTGTACATCTATAGGTTCAATAGTAGTTGTAGTTATCAAAGGCGCACTTGTCGTAGATACTATTTTAGTTGTAGCTGGAACTACCGTTAATGGTTCTTTTACTTCTTCTTTGTTATAGTAACTAATTACTGTTGTAATTGGTTCATCTAATTTTTTATCTCTAAAATATGTGACTTTAATATATGTAAAAATGGATAAACATAACATAAAAGAAATAACTAAGATAGATACTTCTTTCTTATATTTAAAATTCATTTTAATAACCTCTATTCTCTAAGTTATATTAGTATTATATCATCTAATAGAATTCGTTTCAATAAAACAAAAAACAGTTTATATTTATAAACTGCTCTTTTTATTTAATCTTAAATTGACAAATTCTACAGCAAAATTGCTTTCAGGGACATTTTCTAGTAGATTATGACTAATAACCTTTTGAACACCTATTATATATCCTTCAAGACTTTCTAGTTCATCAATTAAGGATTCTTTTTTATATATTACTTCATTTAGTTTGTTTGTTAATTCATTTACTTTATTCTCCGATAATTTATCCATTTCTAAGTAATGATTTAATTCTTTAGTAAACCTCTTTTTTTTCATGAATAAAAGTTTCATTGTATTAACTACTCTTTTAATAACTGAACCATCGTCATTTACTCGTTTGTAGTTGATACTAATATTATATGTAGAATCAAGCAATAATATTCCCCCAATAATACTAATTGAAAAACCAGCTGATATAGTAGCACTTGCAATAATACATATGATAAAAATCGTTATAGCTAGTGGTATTTCAATAAATGGTAAAAGAAAATATAAAAATCTAATCTTATTTTCTTTAACTAACTTGATATAGGTCAATTCTTGAATCCTGTTCTTATTTTCCGAGTTTACTAATAACTCACAATCTAATTCATGTTTTATATCTAATTCCTTTTTAGAGGTCTCCATCAGCAGCGATTCATCTTCATCTTGAATAGAGATTAGAGATTCCTCTAAATGATTGATTCTCATGTTACATTCCTTTCTAAGTGCCGAATATAAATATATACCAACTACTATTTAAAGTCAATAACATTTTATATAAGAAAAAATCAAAAAAAAATACTTTAATTAAATTAAAGTATTTTATATCAATTATATTTGTTTAAATAAGTCTTTTCTGTTAACTAGTACTAATGCTAAACCACATACAGCAGCTAAACTAATTAATTCAATAGCATAATCAGCAATTCCAGTTTTAGGACTTACTACACAACTATTCTTGCTAGTAACATTTTCAACTAATGTACAAGTACTTGCTTGAGATCCTACTTTAGACCAAGTATACTCTTCACCACATTGATAGCATGCATATTCTTCCTTAGTTTGTCTTTCTACACAATCATAAGTCTTATCGAAATATGCAACTGGTAATGCAGCATAATCTGTGTTATCTTGTTTAGCAACTTTTTTAACAGTAATAGCAGTTATATTTCTATTAGCTAAATCTGTTGGATTATCATATGTAAATTCAACAACCCATACTTTTTCTCCATCAATAGTTGATGTATAGAAACCTTTTTTGCTAGTAACAATAATATTTAGTTTTGCTCCCCATTTAGCAGCGTCTATAGTATAAGTTTCACCACCATCAGTAGAAGTTGCACCAAATACAGTCTTTAATTCATCTAGTGAGATATAATCCATAGTTGTAGATAAATCTTTAACATATGGCCAACCTTCAGCAGTTGAATTAATCATTGAAATATGTTCTTTAAAGAATTCATATTCAGTAACTTTAGTTCTTCCAGCATCAATTACAGCATCATAGAAAACATTTCCTGAATAAGCAGTTAATGCTAATGCTCTAACGTATTGGCTGTCTGCTCCTTCATCGCTTAAGATAATTGTTGATTGTCCAGTAGTATCATTTGATGATGTATAAAAGTTTACCTCATCTCCTACTGAATACACGTAATAATTACCAGTTATAGCACTTACACTAGTAAAAGGTATTACTAGTAAAACTAATGCTAAAATGCTCATAATCTTTTTCATTCTAAATCACTCCTTCTATTATTTTACCTTTTTCTATTATAAATATAACACAATATGACAAATTAATCTATAATTTTTAAAGTTTTGCAACTATTTGACAGATAAAAAAAAGGAACTATTCAGTTCCTTCCTCTAATGTCTTATTTTCTTCTGATTTTTTCTCTTTTTTTACTGGTTTTGGTAAAGCGTCTTTGCGCGACAAGTTTAATCTTCCGCGATTATCGTATCCCTGTGACATTACTATTATTTCATCTCCTACTGATACTACATCACTAGTATGTTCTACTCTTTCATGAGCTAATTGACTAATATGAACTAACCCTTCACAACCAGGCCATAGTTCAACAAAGCATCCAAAATCTTCGACCTTTGTAACTTTTCCTGTATATTTAACTCCCGGTTCAACTTCACGTGCAATATTTTTGATCATTTCTGCAGTCTTATTGATTATTTCGCGATTAGTATGATAGATAATTACTTGTCCATCATCATTTAGATCTACCTTAACGGCATCTTTATCTTGAACAGTTTCAACATTTGATGCTTCAAGAATAATCTTTGTAATAGTTTCTCCGCCTTTTCCAATAACTTCTTTAATCTTATCTGGGTTAATTTTGAATGTTTCTGTCTTAGGAGCGTATTCGGAAACTTCTTCACGAGGTTTGGCAATTTGTGCTTCCATGACATCCAAAATTTCCATGCGAGCTTTCTTAGCTTGAGCTAAAGCTTCTTCTAATATTTCTTTTGTAATACCTTTTATCTTGATATCCATTTGAAGTGAACAAATACCTTTTCTCGTTCCTCCAACTTTAAAGTCCATATCGCCTAAATGATCTTCCATTCCTTGAATATCCGTTAGTATTGTATATGATTTTTCATCTTTACTTGTAATAAGTCCCATTGCAATACCAGCTACAGGTGCTTTAATTGGAACTCCGGCAGCCATTAAAGACATGCATCCTGCACAGATTGTTGCCTGACTAGAAGAACCGTTTGATTCTAATATTTCTGATACAACACGAACTGTATAAGGGAACTCTTCTTCACTAGGCATTACTTGTTTTAAACATCTTTCTCCTAATGCTCCGTGTCCAATCTCTCTTCTTCCTGGTGAACCATATCTACCAGTTTCACCAACAGAGAATGCTGGGAAGTTATAGTGTAGCATGAAGTGTTTTTCTGCTTCTAGAGAAATTCCGTCTAAAGCTTGATACTCATTAAGAGCACCTAATGTTGTAATTGCTAAAGCTTGTGTTTGTCCTCTTGTAAATAATGCAGATCCATGAGTTCTTGGAAGTAGATCAATAGCTGTTGAAAGTGGTCTTATCTCATCCATCTTTCTTCCATCGGCACGTGTACGTTCATCTACTGTAATAGATCTAAATATATCATATTGAATAGATTCAAGAATTAACTTAATCTTAGTTTCAAGAATAGTAAATTCATCTTTATCCATTCCTTCGTTCTCTGACTTATACTTTTCAATAATTCTAGTTTTAACTTCATCGATTGCTGCATAAGATTCAAGCTTATCTTTAATTCTCAAAGCAGAGTCTAAATCTTTTGAAGCCAATGCCTTTATTTCTTCTCTCAAACTATCTTCGATTTCAAGGCGCTCATATTCCATCTTATCTTCGCCAATTTCAGATATAATCTTCTCTTGGAATTCACATAATTCTTTGATAGCTTCATGTCCAAACATTAATGCTTCTAACATGTCACTTTCAGAAACTTCCTTTGAACCAGCTTCAACCATGTTGATAGCTTTCTTTGTTCCAGCTACTGTTAGATCGATATCAGACTCTTCTAACTCACTTGGTGTTGGATTAATAATAAACTTTCCATTTACCCTTCCTACTTTAACACCAGCTATTGGTCCATCGAAAGGTATCTTCGAAATACTTGTACATAATGAAGATCCAAACATTGCTGTAAGTTCAGGAGAACAATCGTTATCAACAGATAAAACTGTGTTAACAACTTGAACCTCATTACGGAAGTCTTCTGGGAACATTGGTCTCATTGGACGATCAATCATACGAGCAGCTAGTGTTGCAGCATCAGTAGGGCGCCCCTCTCTTTTAATAAATCCACCAGGAATTTTACCTACCGAATATAATTTTTCTTGGTATAGAACCATTAATGGGAAGAAATCACTTAATACATTTGCATTATTTCCAACAACGACAGTTGATAAAATAACTGTATCTCCATATCTAACTAATACTGCTCCATGAGCTTGTTTTGCAAGTTCGCCATGTTCAACAATTAGTTTTCTTCCTCTAAAGTCCATTTCAAATACTTTCTTTTCCATATATTTACTCCTATCCTAAAAATATTTTACCATTTATCAAATGAAAAGACACTAAAAAATTAGTGCCTACTTTCTTATATTTAATTTGCCAATTACTTCACGATAACTTTGAATGTTATTTTCTTTTAAGTAATCAAGTAATGAACGTCTTTTACCAACCATCATGATTAGTCCTCTTTTTGAATGATAATCATGCTTGTGTGTTTTTAAGTGTTCAGTTAAATCATTAATTCTTGCAGTAAGTACAGCAATTTGAACTTCTGTAGAACCAGTGTCAGTTTCACTTTTACCGAATTCTTTAACTAAAGCAGCTTTTTGTTCTTTTGTAACAGCCATAATTTATTCCTCCTATTTAAATATTTTTTATGTTTAAACTTAGTAAGAAACCGGAGAAGATCCAAACCAAGTAAAAACTTACTAATAAATTATATACTACTGACTAGAAAAAATCAACTATTATTTTTTAAATGTTCTAAGAACATAATAGGGTGCTCCATCGACATCGTCAAAACTATAAGTACGATTAGCAGGTAAAGTATCTCTCATAACTTCTTCTATATAATTTACCCACATTCCATAAGTAATATATGAATATCTATCAACATCTTCAAAATGAGTGCAACCGCATAACATCATATACATATCTAAATCATTCTTGTTTGCTGATTTTATCATAGGAAGAGTTGCATCACAAGGTTGAATGCCAACTAACAATTTGAATTTTGAAACATCAGTCATTTCCGTAAAGTTTTCTCTATATAGTTTTAGATTTCCATAACTACTTACTATTAGTGACGGATCCATAACCGAGACACTTCCGCTTTTTTGTTCGTCATTCATTTTTTTAGCAAAGGCCGGAACATATCCTCCACCAACCTCTAAAATATCAGTATTGATATCATAGCATTCCATCAAGTATTTTAAGTTAGCCTTATATAAATTAGGATAATTGTCAAATAAACCTATAGTTTCATATACTTGATTCATTATATCTATGTCTATTCCTTCTGCAAAATATGAATTCAAAAAGTTCGCTTTGATAAATTCTCGTTCTCGTTCTTCATATAGCAATCCATACTTTTTCATATATAATTCAAAGCGTTTCGAATACTTATCAATACTTTCTGGTGAAATGTGTCTCATAATAATCCCCTTCTTTTGCGCTGTATTATATAACAAAAAGAGAAAATTAGCAAAATTATTTAAGAAATACCCTATATTTATTAATTCATTCTTTATCTCTTCATTTTAATTCATATCTTGCTCCTTCCTATGGTGGAGATGTTCTTATTTTATATCCCCTTCTATTTAGTTTAATTTCTATACTTCCGTCTATATCTGTTCTATATATCATGCTACTATTCAAAGTATCTAGTACTGATTTCTTAGGATGACCATATCTGTTTGATGCACCAACACTAATTAAACTATATTTAGGATTTATATGATTTATAAAGCTTTCATCACTACTTGTATTTGATCCATGATGTCCCACTTTCAAGAAATCTATATCTTTCAGATTATAATTTTCTAATATATCCTTTTCTCTTTGTATAGTTGAGTCTCCCATAAATAAAAATCTATAATTGTTATAATTTAAATATATAACTGAACTATTATCATTTTCATTATCATAGATTCCCGTATTCAAAAGTTGTAACTTGTATTTACCTATTTCTAATTCTTTAACGCAAGAATAGTATGGTATTTTCTTTTTATTTAAAACTTTTATTAGTTCTTGTTCAAGTTGATTATACTCACCACAATTTAGTATTACTTTATCAACTTTAAAATTATCTATTAAATGCTCTGCTTCTCCCATATGGTCGTAGTCACCATGAGTCAAAATCAAGTAATCTAATTTATTGACTCCAATGCTCTTTATAAATTTTATCGAGTTATCAGTAATGTAATACTGTTTTCTCATTTTCCATTCTTCTTGCGGAAATGAAGTTATGCCTCCCGTATCAATCATGATTGACTTTCCCTTATATTTTATGACAATCGAGTCTCCCTGCTTAACATCTAAATAAAAACAATAGAGATTATTATCTAATACTACCCAAAGTTTAATTACAAGTATCATTAAAAACATTAATACTAAATAGATTTTTCGATAACTATTAAAGAATAAGAATAATAGTAAATAGTAAATGATAATTGTTACTAGATTTAATTTAGGTATAACAATATTGAGTACAGGAAAGTATAGAGATATAGTCTCTAGCAAGTTAGTTATTGTATAGAAAATACCATCTAATGGTTTAATAATTAATGTTATTAAACTTAGGGGATAGATAACAAAGCTTATTATGGGTACAAAAAACAAATTGTTGATAATTGATAAGATATTAACTTCAAAATTGTTATTAATAGTTATTGGCAAACTAAATAAAAAGGCAATTAAAGAGATTTTTAAGCACTTCATTATATAGTTTCCCTTTATGAGATGATTATATTTTATTAGAGAAAAAGATATAATAGATGAATAAAGAAATCCAACATTATATATCTGATTCGGAAGAAAAATTAATATTAAAATAATAGAAGAATATAGACATTGCAAAGTTGACATGTTGATATCAAACCTTTTATTTAAATAAAGCATGATAAATAAAATACTACTTCTCAGTACACTTGCTTGATAATCCGTTATAAACATATATAGCATTAAAAAAGATATAACAATAATATATCTTTTATTATCCTTTAGTTTTGAAAATATTTTTAATAAGATTAAAGTCAGCATTGAAATATGCATTCCAGATATTGCAAATATATGAGATACACCTAAATTTTGATATTGTTGATAGACTCCATCTAATAAATACTCTTTATTTCCAACTATAAATGTTGATATATAATTTTTACTTTTAAATGTCTTAATATATTTATTTAGACAATTCTTTAATTTATATAGTATATTTATGTTTTTATTAATAATTTCATATTTATCAGCTTGAATAGCATAATCTATTAAATTGTTTTTTAAATATTCCTTATAGTTAAAAGTGTTAGGAATCGTATTATTTGGAATTTTTAATAGTGAACCATTTATATTCATATTGACTCCTAAATCTAAATTTTCTAATAGTTCTTTTTCATCTTCATCTTGAATATAGTAATCTACCCTAACTTTATATTTTCCTTTAATGATCATAGTCATTTTATTGCCATCAATCTTCTTAGATGTAACTATTCCGGTAAATTCATTGATATTATTTTTATTTATCGTTATAAATTGCATTCTTATAAAAGATATTAAAATGATAAATATTAGAGATATTAATATAAAGTATTTAGACTGTAATAGAATCTTTAATCGATTCATATAAAGCTTCTCCAATTCCACTCACATTTTTTAATTCTTCTATTGACTTAAATTGATTGGTCTTGCGGTATTCAATGATAGAATTTGCTTTCGACTCACCTATTCCTGTTAGAGTGGTTAATTCCTCTTTAGTAGCTGTATTAATATTTATTTTTTTACCTATGGTATCTGTCGTAGTTTCTTTTTTATCATTATTGGAAGTTTGATTGTCTGTTATAATCGGACAGTTATTTATTTCAATAACTTCAGTAGTACAAGGTATTTCATTTTTAGCTGATGTAGTTATTTCGCTTTTCTTAAAAACATAAATAACCATTTCATCAGTTACTTTTTTCGATAAATTTATATTAGATAGAGTGCCTGATGAAGTAATACCTCCCGCCAATTTTATACAATCATTGACAATTGAATTCTCTTTTACTTCATATACTCCGGGCTTTTTTACTGCTCCCTTAACATCGACAAAAATACTCTTCTCTGCCTTTATTGTTGTTGTCACTTTTAGCTCTTCCTCTATATCGATAGCATTGACTCTTTCTCTAGTCGCACCAATTAAGATGAAACTTAAAAGAAAGATAGAAATTACTAAAGATGAGATTAAAATAAGAACTGTTTTATGATTTATTAGTTTCTTCATATATCCTCCCTTCTAACTTATTTATTACCAATTTTTTTAAATTTTACTTCAAAAAAAAAGAAAGTTTTTCAACTTTCTTCAATCTTATCAACTAATAAGTTATCATTATCAATTATATATGTTACCTTTATACCTTTTTCTTTTTTACCAATATTTTCTAATACTTCATCAGTTATAGTTTCTTTGACATCTTTTAATAAACCTTTACAAGTTAAATAATTATATATCTTTGTAGTGTCATAATCCGGTTTATTTTGTGAATAATAATTTAATACATCATATGCATTATTTATGACATATTTATCATATGTAACAATATATTTTTTATCTTTCCTCTTAATCTTATCTATCTTATATTCAACTACTGGAATTTCAGCTATGTATGATTGAGTCATATGCTTTCTAATTAGTTCATATTTTCCTTCATTATTAATTGTTACAAAGTTTTCAACTAATAACTCGGTTATTCCCATGCTATCTAATATTTCAGGTTTTATTTCTACATTAAATCTTTTAGATACTATTTCTATTATTTCCTCATAACTTAATTCAGTTATACCATTTTCATTATATGAATATTCTAAAGCATATAAAATATATTTATCATATTTCTTTTCACTAATATTATAATCTTCTAAATACTTTAAAGTATCTTTACTTACTTCTTCTATTTTTATTTTCTCTAATTCTCTTATCTTATTACTACTTAGTAGTAATACTAGAAGTATTATTACTAATAGTATAAGTACTCCTAGTATACTTATTAATATTATTTTACTTTTTTTATTCATTTTATCTCATCCATTCTAGAACACAATATTCGTGCCCTGTTTCACTATCTACTAGTGATATTGCTTCATATAGATATTCAACATTTGTTGCTATTTCTGGTTTAGCTGATGTACTACCTATTATCTTACCATCAAAGTAATTTAACCTTCCTTGGATATTTTTTATTCCATATCCTGATGTAGTTCCTATAGCACTTATTAATGGATTTATCTTTGAAACATTAGCTGTTTCTTTACCATAGTTTGAACCACTTGGATCTTCTGCTTCTCCTAGAGTTACCTCACCAGAATTTATATATACACCGTATGCAACTTTAGCCGAGACATTTGTAGTTCCTGCAAGTATGTTTACTGCTCCACTATTTGCATAGATGCCATATCCTGTTGATGAACTAGTCACATTAATTGTTCCACTATAACTATTAATTGAACCGTCATTGTAAATACCATACACGGTAGTACCTTCCACTATTATTTGCGTTTTATTATCAATATTTAGAACTCCTGATGAGCTATTAGATATTTCTTTAATACTTAGAGAATGATTTGTTGGTACATAGCTATGTAATAATGAATCAATTATATTAATTGTTCCGGTGTTATTGATGATTGTCTGAGTACCATAAGTTTCCTTCTCAAGAATAATTCCATTTAAAGTAGTATTTCCATAATTACTAATATATGAACTAATATTGCCTCCACTAATATTTAATATCGTACTTTCGGAAATACTTATCGTTCCATCCATGATATCACATTCAGTAAATTCATAGTCTGTATTTTTTGACAAATATATATTTCCATCTAGTGTACTATTCTTAATTTCATTTTTATTAGCGCTTCCATTATCATAAAGTGCATAACTATCTACATTAATGTTTGTATTATTTTCTATAGTTAATTTTCCTTTATTTGAGATACCATAATAATAACTATTAATTTCACTATTATTAATAAATAACACTGAATCGGTTGTAGATGAATTTATTCCGTATCCGTGTTCCGAAATTATAGTATTATTTTCTATATTCATATTTTTATTATTAATAAGAATATATGAGGAAGATGAAATATTACTTGCAAAATTTATATTTTCAATTGTTATTGTTCCGTTGTTAATAATAAGTGTCTTATTAGTAGTTGCTCTAATTATTGTTTTATTTTCACTTGAATCTTTTAAAGTTAATATACCAGCATTAGTAATTGTATTATTTAGATTTATACTATTACCCATTAAATCAATTGTTATTATTTTTCCTTCAGGCACTTCTGTTGCAACATATATATTTACGTTTCTTGTTAAAGCGAGAATGTCATTTCCTTCTGATTCATTGATTGCTATATTTAAATCACTATAATTCTTATTTGTTCTAGTATTAATGACAAAGTCTGTTTGCCTTTCTAAATAATTGATATTGTATGACGCTTCATTATCATTAACTATATTACCACTTGTTGCAATTTCAGTAATTGTACCATAATATCCGCCTGTCTGTCCTTTTAGTATTCCATCATAGTATTTAGTTGTTCCTGATGCAATATACATTCCATATGTTTCACCTTTTATTACCGGTTTTGTATTATCCAATAAGCCATCATTATC
>JAGAIS010000008.1 GCA_017626405.1 Bacilli bacterium | reverse complement strand
TGTCCTTAATTATATTAATTTGATTTGGAAAACTTATTAACACAATTTTAACTAAATACACACATAGAACCTTGTGGCGAACCTCCATTAGGACATGTATATGAATCTATTGTTACACCTTCTGTTTTCCCACAGCCTAATTCATAGTGTGATAGATGAGGGCAATAATGTTCTACAGTAGATTTGTAATCATGTAGACTGCTTGCTCCAAATGCATAAACTTTACCACAATATGGACAATCTGCCATAAAATATGTATTGTGTTCACTTTGTGGTTTATCACTATTCAAATCACTATCATATAACCAATATTCAACCGATATTGTAATATATCCACCACTTGTATATTTTGTGTAACATCCGCCACCACTAGAATTAGAGCCCGTATGTACATGATATTTTGGAGTAGCCGGATATGATCTAGAATGCATTTTAACCATACATGTTCCACCACCAGCATAAGTATTGTTAGTTATGGTTATGGTTTGAGTTGAATAATGTGCAGTTCCTGATGCGAATCCACTAACTGTATATCCCGCTGAACAACTTATACTTTCGAAGTAATATCCACTAGCTGGAGTAAGTGTTATTTGACTTGATTTAGTATAAGGAACTTTCAATGGATTTGCGTTAAACGAAACCTTGTCTCCACTGAACGTTATATCGTATAATTGAGGCTCATAATGCGCATACATTTTTGTGTCCTTAATTATATTAATTATTCTCCAATACAAAAAGGCAATTAGATAATTGCCTTTTGTTTAGAATTCAATTTTAGAATACACATGTTGTTCCTGATAATGTACCGCCGTTAGGGCATGTATAACCCCAAACATCGTTATAACAAGTGGAACAGCTTTGGTCGCAAACAGTATTACACGTTTGTGCTCCGCCTATGCAATATCCTTGACAATATCCTGCAGACATATCGCATGCCCACCCATTTGTACAACTGCACTCCTCATGACAATTATTTGTTGTAGTACAACATTGATATGGGTTTTTACCAACTATTGTGTAAGTTGCCGGGTAAGATCTAGCATGCATTGTAATTGTACAAGTTCCGCCTCCAACATGAGTATTGTTAGTTATGGTTATGGTTTGAGTTGAATAATGTGCAGTACCTGATGCAAATCCCGAAACTGTATATCCCGTTGAACAACTTATACTTTCGAAGTAATATCCACTAGCTGGAGTAAGTGTTATTTGACTTGATTTAGTATATGGAACTTTTAATGGATTTGTACTAAATGAAACATGACTTCCACTGAACGTTACATCATATAATTGAGGCTCATAATATGCATACATTTTGCTGTCCTTAAGTATATTAATTCAACATATATCAAAATGTATAATAATGGTTTAAGTGCAAAAAGAATTCATTATTATATATATAATCATCATTATGAAATTGATTTAATTATAGAATATAATAAAAAATATCCAATAGAAATTAAAAAGAGTAAAAGTCGAAATAAAGACTCTATTAAAAACAGTTGAAATATTAATTGAGACTGATATAGAAGCTGCAAATGGAATTGTTATATGTAAGACTGACGAAATATTTCTAATTATTAAGGGCAATCATATAATACCTATTTATTATATTTGGTTGATGTACTGCATCAACTTTTTTCATATTTATATATGATGAAAAATACTAAATTAATTTGAAATACTTATCTCTTTTAAAAACTTTTACAATGCGTATTATAATTATATTAATACTTAGCTCATAGGTAAATTAAATTAATATAATTAAGGACACAAAAATGTATGCATATTATAATGCAAATAAATACACAGTTTTCTACAATTCAAATGGAGGAAATACACCTAATCCAGCAAGTAAAACTGTAACATATGATTCGACTTATGGTACGCTAGCAAGTGTATCAAGAGAGGGATATACATTTAATGGCTGGTTTACTGCAGCAAGTGGTGGAACTAAGATAGAAACATCTACAAAAGTAAATATTACATCAAATCAAACCTTGTATGCTCATTGGACAGTAAATTCATATACTGTAAGTATAATTTCTAGTGCTGGTGGAAGTGTAAACAATAATTTGTTAGTTATCAATTATGGAGAGACAAATAAATTTACTGCCACACCTAATTCAGGATACTATTTAGAAAGTATAACTTGTACAAACGGATATACAGTTTCGGATTACTCAACAGGTACATCAGCTACAGGAACTCAAACAGTAACTTTAAACAATAATAGTAGACCTAATGGTGGAACTTGCACAGTTAATTTTAGAATATTGTGCCCATATAAAATTGGACAAACATGGGAATTCAACTATACTGGTGGACTTCAAAATTTTAGTCCTGCATGTAATGGAACATATAGAATGGAATTATATGGTGCACAAGGTGGAAATTATGCAAGTTTTACCGGAGGAAAAGGTGGCAAAACACAATCTGAATATATATTGAATAATCGTGACTCATTAGATATTTATATAGGAAGCATGGGAAATAGTATATATGGAGGAAATAACCCTCTTGGATGGAGTGGAGGACGTAGTGATGCTAATGGTGCCGGTGGCGGTTCATCATCTGTAATAAAGATTAATAGAAATAGTGTTTCCGAAATACTTTTATTAGCGGCCGGTGGTGGTGGAGCTAATTTAAATTATTCTGGAGGATTAGGAGGACAAGCGAGTAAATATTTAAATAGTAATAGCGGGGCTAGTGGAACTGGTGGAGGCGGAAGTGGATATAAAAGCGGAATTGGTGGACAAATAATTAATAATACTAAAGATTATATTTGGATTCCTAACATGTCTGACCAGGACAAAGATTTTAATATAGATAGATCTGCTGTTACAGGTTCTTATACTAAATTTTATGGAAACGAAAATGCATATGGTTATACAGAAAAATATGATGGAGTATATTCGTATATACAAATGTTAGGATCTGGTGCTATTAATGAGGTGTTTACCGGATATGTAAATACAATAGAAGGCCAAGGTTTAAGGTTTAATGCAATGATGGATGTACAGCAACCTGCAGATTACGAAAATGACCAAAGTTATGTTGAATATGTAGACCAAAATGGAAATATATTATATAGACTGACATTTAGACAAATTAAAAATCAAGTAGATTATGGCTCACATAACCGTTCAACTTATGTTGTCGCACAACATGAGGATAATAAATATTATGGTCATTATAACTTTGATGTGTCATTTGTAATACCAAAAGGCGTTAGTAAAGTTGGTTTCAGAATACATTGCGTATCTCAGCTTGAATTTGGAAATTCAGCCAATTCTGGTATATATGTTACTAGATTTGGTTTAAGCGACTTAGGTTACCAGTCTTCTGGAGGGACTAATTTTATTAATTACAATTATAATGCATCAAACTATTCTGAACTTTCTGGAATTCAAAATGGTAATGGCTATGCCAAGATAACTTTAATTGGCATTACAAATTGAGTATAATTTAATGTAAAAAAGACATTTTATAATGCCTTTTTTTGATTGAATATTAAAATTAGTTACTATTCAAATTAATATAATTAAGGACACAAAAATGTATGC
>JAGAIS010000001.1 GCA_017626405.1 Bacilli bacterium | reverse complement strand
TACATTCTGTCCCTCGGCTTTTGCTCCATGAGAGTTATCTATCGTTCCTTTATTTGTTAACTTTCCTGTTACATATAATGTGAATCCTTTTGGTCCTCCATAACTATTATAGTATGGACTTACTGTTACTCCTTCATCTATCGTTACATCTCCATTGACTTTTACTATTACCATGTTTTGGGCATAAGTACTTGCTGTTCCTACATCTGCTGCATCTCCGAATGTTTTATTACTCGTCCATTCCTGATTTCCATCATATGTTATCAAGTGTACTGGGTAAACCTCATCAGTTCCTACTATTTCAAAATCATAGTAACCAGCTTTAAGGTTATTATCTTGTATTATACTTAATACACTATCACCTTTAATAGTAGCATTACTTACGGATATATCTTTACTTACACTTGCACTTACTCCGGCCCCTGTCGTTATTGTACAAGTTAAAGTATATTTGCCTGTTGGTAATTCACTAGAATTTGTAAAATTGTTGTCTCTATCTGGTACCTTACAAGTTCTAACCGATCCACTTATTCCATCTGTATAACTTGATGGTAAATTATATTCTTTATCTTTGGATATTACACTAGGTAACGCATCTAAACTAATAGTTGGTATTACTGGATCTATTTTAGTTATAGTAAATGATGATGCAACTTTAATATTATCTCCATCTACTACTCTTGCTATAACAGTTGTATTATTATCTTTTATTCCAAGTGGACTTTCATAAGTTAACCATGTTTCACCCAAATCCAAACTATATTCATATGTATATCCATTATAAATATCACTTGGATAATTTATTGTTAACACTTTTTCTGTTGCCCAATCTTCTTTATCTAATAGATATGATACTTCTCCAATATCATCTGTTACAACAGTTTTTTCATATGTATCAGATATATTTCCTGCTTTATCTCTCACTTTTACATATACTTTGTATTCTGTACTTTTCTTTAATTTCTTAAATGTATACGTATTATTAGTAGATGTTTCAAAGTCTTTATTATTTAGCGAATACATATAAACATCAACTTTACTAATTTCATCTAAAGCATCTACTTCAATCGTAAAATTACTTGAACCTTTCTTTATAACATTTACATCTGATATAATTGGTTTTTCTATATCTATATTAGTAATTTTCTTACTTCCTATTTCACTTTGTATTTCTACATCATTTATAGACTTAGCATAGATTATTGCATTATTTTTATCTATAACAACCGGTTCTTTATAATCTAACCAACCTGTATCTTCTCCATCTTCATAGACAATCTTATAAAGGCGATCAACACTTGAATTATCATAGTTAATTGCAATTGTTACTTCCTTTGTCCAGTCATCTGTTGATAAAGTAAATGTCGGTGTTGATGGTTTATCTAAGTTCCATCTCATAAATAGATTTTCTGCCATTTCAGAAAGTGGTACATCAAGAACATAGTAATGGTCTTTTATTATTATTTCTTTACCATTTGAATCTATTATCTTTACTCCATCTGCTCCAATAACTTTATCTTTATATTCTGGTCTAATAATTAAGATTCCCTTTTCATCGTACTTCTTCCAAATTCCATCTTTTCTCCATTTATATTCTCGATCACTTGGATTCGATGAACTAGGATAATTTAATCTTATTAGATAATACATTCCATTATCCAATACACTTATGTTTTCTTTTGGAATTATATTATCTATTAAATAACTTGACTCCTCGTGATGTCCTAAAGTATCTTCATTATATGCATATACTTTAGTATTATTAGTAACTAATTCAATTGGCATAGTATAATCCAACCATTCACCATCATCTAATTTATATTTTTTTACACTAGCAGTACTTGCATATTCGATTTCAACTCTTACCCATGAATTCGGTGTAGTTGGTATGACATTAATTATTGGGTTCGCTATTCCCGTTGTTAAATAGTTGATTTGCTTTCTGGCACTTCCCGATCCATTATCACTTATGGCATAAGCATAAATAGTAGTATTTTCTTCTACTGTAAATGGACCTGTATATGGAATTAAATCTCCACTACCTAATCGATAGTATTTGCTTGTTGCCCTCTCATCATAGTTGATTGTAACTTCTACTCTATCTATTAATTCTTCTAAATCTTTCTCTTCAGGAGTTAAAGTAATTGCTACATCCAACTTTTCTATTGGAGTTGGTGCAATAGCTGTTGTTATATTTAGTTTTTCAATTGTTTCTCCAAATGAATTTTTACCCTTAGCATATACACTTCTGCTTCTTGTTATTTCTAATGGTGTCGTATAAGGGAAGTATTCTATTCCATTATAAGAATATTCTAATGTATCATAGTTTGATCCACTTATTACAACTTCTACCATTTTTACATCTTCACTTAAATAAATACTTGGTTTTGCATCTATTCTTACATATGGTTTATTCTTTCCTCTTATATTTTGAACATAATAATATGATGTTTCAGATTTTTTATTATCACTTCTAATATAATAAGCTCTTACTATTCCGTTTTTTGTTACTTCAAATGGTTCAGTATATGTTTTATAAACTCCTCCATCAAAACTATAATAAATATTCTTTGCTTCCTCTTTTGTAGATATTGTTACAGTTGTTTTCTCGGCTGTACTTGTTGGATTTATAGATATTACTGGTCCTTCAAGTCTATCGGGAACTGTAATAGAACCAATATATAAAATGTCATATGCATATTTTCCTTCATATTCTGCATAGGCATAAACATGAGTATTTCCTTCTACTTCAAAAGATCCCGTATATTCTATATAGTTTTCATTATCCAAACTATAATATATGTGCGAATTAGCTTCATTACTTCTTATCTTAATTGTTGCTTTCTTTCCTTTTAATACACTATTGGAATTTGTGATTATACGTACTGTTAATTTGGATTCTTGTTCTCCTTCTGATTCTCCAGGATTATCAGGATTATCACCAGGTTCACCAGGATTATCAGATCCTCCATTAGTACTCTTTCTTATTGTCTTTTTAGCACTTCCTGAAGCGATTCCATTTCTTACAGTTCCATCACTCAAAGTAACACTTTTTTGCTTTGTAGCTGATGCATATATAGTCTGATTTGCACTTACTGTGAATGCCCCAGTATATTCCAACCATGGAGAATTGTCTATCTTATACATTCTTGATATTGAATTCTCTTCATACTCGATTTCAACATTTGTCTTTTCATTTCCAGTTAAAATTGTCTTTTCTGCTTTAATTTCTATATTTACAGTTCCAAAATCAACTGTTCCATTTCCTTCTGAATCTTTAATTTCACTAATATATAGTGCATCACTTCCAACAAGAGTCTTTGTCATAATGATATTTCCATCATCGTCATAGACATTTTCTTCCCTCGTTGCTCTAGCTTCAATTAAAGTATCAGCTGCCACATTAAATTCACTAGTGTATTCTCTCCAATCACTTCCATTTATTCGATATTCTTTAGTGATTGCATTTTTATCAAATACTATATTAACTTTTGTTGTTTCATTACCTTTTAATGATAGTTTATTTGCTTGAATATCAACAAGTACTTTGCCTGTAGTTACATCTATTCTTTTTTCCCCATCTATATCATATCTAATATAGATATTTTCTACATCACTTACTTTTACTAAGATTGGACCTGTATATGGTTGCCAATCATCATCTTCACCACGGATTTCTCCATCTCGATGTAATCTCCATTCTCGATTTACTGATTTTTTTGGATAGTATAGGTTTAATCTTATCCATCCATCCCATTCTTCATCTTCTCCTGTTGGGACATTTACCTTTATGTCTTTAGATACTTCAGCATATGATCCCGTATTTGATACAGCCTTACAACTTACTGTATATTTTCCAACAGCAAAATCTTTTGTCGATTCTACATTTATACTCCAATCATGATCTAATGCACAAGAATATGTTCCGCCTGATGGTCCAAATTCTACATGGCTTGGAAGTTTATAATCTTCGCCATATTCAAATTCTGATGGTAAATCATTTAAATCAATCTTTGGTATCTCAACTACTGGTTCTACTGGTTTTGTTTTCTCTGTTGAAGTAGTTTTATTAGTTGTCTTTGTCGACTTAGTTGTATTTGTATTTCCTTCACCCTTAGTAGTTGTTGTTGTTGTATTATCATTAGTTGTTGATTCTTCATTTGAATTTGAAGTTGTCTTATCATCATTTTCATTATTATCTGGAGTAGTAGTACTACTCTTATCTTTAGTTCTTTCAGTAAAAGTTACATCATAAACATTTCCCGCATTATCTTGTATTTTTATAGTTATTGTATATTCTGTATTCGAATCTAACTTCGATATTGTAAATTTATTATCTACCTCAATATAACCTTTATTTCCTATTTTATATGAGTAGGACTTAATACCTGATTCTAAATCTCTAGCTTTAATATCAAAACTAAAACTATTTGATGAAATATTTTTTGTAATTGAGTTTATTATTGGTGCATTATTATCTATTAATACTTCTTTTCTATTTGATATATAAGAATACTTTCCATTCTTATATCTTGCCTTAAAGAACACATTCCATTTTCCCGATTCACTAAGTAAAGTGTTTTTTGTCTTAGTTTCTTTCCATTCACACTTGTTTGAACGTTTACTCTTTGTTACACAGTAAAAATATGTATCAATCTCAGATACATTTGCATCCTTTTTTACATATACGACATTTTTTTGCACCCATCCTTGATAAGTACTTTCTATGATTGGTCTATTATTAGAATATATCTTTGATACTCCTATTCCCATAACAATAGATAATAGTAATAAAAGTATAAAAATCAAAATAAAAGGAAGTAACCATAATTTTGATACATAAATAGTTACTTTTTCATCATTTCTAATTTCTTCATTTTCTTTTGGTTCTGTTCTTATTACTCTTCCTCTACGTACAGTTAAACTAAATTCTCTTTCTTCATTTTCTTCATATGGAATACCAGATTTATCAAGTATCTCCTTTGCATCTTCTAGTAATTCATTTTTTAATTCAGGTACTTTTTTCATACTTCTCATACTCCCTAACTAATACAACATATTCCTTTTTATTCTTCCCTATCGTAAGTACATTATAACACATTTGTGGCTAGTAGCCTATATATATTTAAACTTTTATATAACAAAATATAGTTAGAGAAACAAATTTCTTATAATTTGTTATACAAGAGGTAAATATGATTGATTTAGAAGTAAAAGACGAATATATAATTCATACTGATGAATACTATTATGAAGTAGTAAGAAAAAATATTAAAAAGTTTAGAAAGCTTAAAAATCTAACTCAACAAGATTTGGCAGATTTAACTGGTATATCTAGAGAATATATTTGTGATATCGAAAATAAATCTAGAAATAAACACATCACGATTGCTTTCTTAGGAAGAATTGCCGATGCTCTTAATATAAAGATTTCCCTATTTTTTGAGGAATAATAAAACTTGAACTTTTAGTTCAAGTTTTTTATTCTTCTACAATTTCATTTTCATAAAGTTTCTTATATAACTTATTATTCTTAAGTAATTGCTTATGTGTTCCCGTATCGGCAATCTTACCATCATCGACAATCATAATGCGATCGGCATTAATAACAGTCGATAAACGATGAGCAATAATTAGAATTGTATATTTATCTTTCATATTGTCAATTGCCTTTTGAATATAGCCTTGAGTTTCATTGTCTAATGCACTAGTCGCTTCATCAAATAGTATTATTTTCGTATTTTGAACAAATGCACGAGCTATTGCAAGTCTCTGCCTTTGTCCACCCGATAAAGTAACTCCACCCTCACCAACTATCGTATCATATTTATTTGGCAAAGATTCAATAAAATCATCTAAGTACGCTAACTTACACGCTTCCTTTATTTCTTCTTCTGTTACATTTCTTTTTACTAATTTAAAATTATCTTTAATTGACATATTAAAGATATAAGGATTTTGACTAATAATAGTAATATTATTTCTAATTGATTCTTCATCAAGTTCATTTATATCAATTCCATCTATAAGAATATTTCCAGAATCAATATTATACAATTTGCATAAAAGTGAGAAAATAGTTGTTTTTCCCGCCCCACTTTTACCAACAAAAGCAACTGTCTGATTAGTCTTAACTTTAAAACTCATATTTTTTAAGACTTGGTTATCTCCATAACTAAAATATACATTTTTAAATTCAAAATTACCATTTATCTTATCAATGTGTTTGCATCCAAAATTCTCTTTTTGAAACTCCTTATTACCTAAAAGAGCGAACACACGATTACATGATAGATTAAATCCGCGTACCTCTTCTAGCAAGTTACCAACATTTTTCATCAAATTATCGAATACTCTACCACGATAATTAAATAAAACAATAGCACTTGCTATATTTAAATGATTATTAACTAGCAAATATATAAATAAGATAATAAGCAAAAGTTCAAAAGTATCATAAGTAGATGTAATAAGACAATTATAATTAATCTCCGTATTTCTTAAAGCAAATTGACTCTTTGTTAAATCATCAATATTTTCATCGATTTCATCTAAGAAAGAATCTTTCGCAAATAGCATTTTAATATCTCTTATACCTCTAACTAATTCACTAACTAAACCATTAGTTTTTTCGCTTTGACGTCGATATTTCTTATCTTGAATATTCATCTTTTTAGTTTTAATAATATGCATTGTTGTAAGAATAGTAGAACATATTACAAAAAATACAAATACTACTTTATTAACAATAAATATTGCTATAAATATTCCAATATCAGATAATATTCCGGTTAAGAATCCCATTCCTCTTGTAAATATTCGCGACATATCATCCGTATCACTAACAATTCTTCTAATGAATGCTCCACTTCCCGCTTTATCAATTGAAGTAAGATCAATTTTTAAAATTTCTCTTGCAGCAGCAATTTGAATATTCTTTGTTGTTCCTCTAAAGAATACTTGAGTATTCCTTCTCAAAATTACTGTTGTAAAATCACAAAAAACTGATATTCCAAAACATATTAATGCTGCTATTAATAATTGTTCATATAAACCACTAGTTAAAGATACTAGCATTCTTGCTGTTAATATTGGATATACAATATTAATACCAATATTTATTATAGATATTATAGTAAATATAATTAAATTAATTCTATACTTTTTACCATACCTATATACTAATTTTAAATTCTTAAAAGTATCTTTCATACTACCACCAACCTAATTATAGCTTTATTTATATCATTTACAATCTATTTTAAGACTCATTTAACATTAATGTGTAAATAATTAAAAAACCCTTATTCCAATGATTAAGGGATTTTTAATTGTATAGTATTCTAATCGAAGTATCCAGCAACTCCAGGATTATTATTATCAATACTAAACTTTACTCTTTCTAAGCTCGTTAGAACTCTTTCAATATTATCAGAATTAAAAAATCAGATTTTTCATCCAAGATAGAAATTCTCTTGAATTCTGCTATCTAATTTATTAATTCTTATTTCCATGTTATATTAATCCTTTATATTCCACATAATATCTAGTTTCAGTCTCTTCTTTTATTTTAAAACAAGCCTTTTATATAAAGAAAATGCTTTATTAGTTTTATAAACCCATAAATAGATATTGCAATCTGAACATTCAATAATACTATTAATTATAGACGAGCCAATTCCTTTTCCACGATATTGTTCTTCTATGTATATTTCATCAATTAAATAACCGTCTCCAATATCTGTTACTAGATAGCTTCCAATTATTTCACCCTTAAATATTATATTCTTATAATTTTCAATTTGCCTAGGTAAATTAGTTTCAATATAGTAATTTATTTTGTTCGTTTCTTCTTCCGTTATTTGTTCATCAAATAAATGAATAGAATCGAATTTATATTTCTTTATTCTATCTAAGTCATCTATTGTTGCACTCATTAATTGATAATCAAATGTTTTTCCTTTATCCTTCATACTTACTACATAATACTAATACTTTATAAAAATATTGATAATTTTTTACTAGAATTTTTATCAATTTCAACATTACTTGTAATTTTTGTCTCCGGCAAATTATATTTAAAACTAGAGACAAAATAATCTAAAGGAATATAGCTATAATATCTATTATTATTAATTTTTTTAGCTAAGTATGATTTACCTGACTTAGCAACTCCTAATATCAAAATGTTTTTCATTTCATATCTTTCTTTCAAATTACTATTTATCTTTCAATTTTATTATACTATAAGAAAAGCAAATCTCGTTATAAGATCTGCTTGATAATTTATAATATGATATTTTAGTAATTATTAATTCTTTTATATATTTAACTTAATAAACAATTTAATTCAAGAAAAAATTCATTAATAATCCTATTAAAAAGCATATTAGCATAGTAATAATAGCACTTCCAACAACTAACAAAATTTTCTGATATGGTCTTTTTCCAATTTCAACTTGTTTATCAATCATATTTAATTTTTTGCCTTCTGAAAATGCAACTATTTCTTTATATGTTTGTATATCATTATCTTTTTTTAATTTTTCAACTTTTAATGCACAAAACATTGTAATAATAAAAACTATTCCCATTGGTATAAAAGCATATCTTTCAAGCCATATAAACAATGGTACTGCTAATAAAATTAAAACTGCAAAACATATTGTTAAAATTTTACTATAAAAATTTAATTTTTTTATTTCTTTTTCATCTATAATTTCTTTCATTTTCTCAACATCTCCTTTAATTAAATCATCTAGAGAAACATTAAGGTTATAACTAAGCAATGATAAACTTTTTATATCAGGATAATTTTTATTATTTTCCCAATTTGAAATTGTTTGTCTTGTTACAAAAATTTTATCAGCCAACTCCTCTTGTGAAATCTTTAACTGTTCTCTATATTTTTTTATTTGGTTACCAATATTCATTTTTTCCCTCCCAAATACAAATTTATATTAAAAAAAATTTTTGTCTATCAAAAGTTTTTTACATAGATGTTTTTTTGAAAGTGTAAAAAGTATTTTTCATATATATCTCAATTATTTTTTACCATATTATATCATAAAAAGAGCAAATCTTTTTATCGATCTGCAATTTTAATTATCTATTTCTATATCTCCACATTGATTTTTAATAGTTAGTGTTATATCTGATTTTTGATAGCTATTATTTACTTTTGTTCTACCCAAAGTAGTTTTAGCATCAATATATATTTCATTAGTTTTTCCTATCTCTACATTTCCAAGAGAAGCACTTATCTCAGATAGATAAATTGTAATTTATAATTATTTATTTCTTTTTACAATTATTATTCCAAGTATTGCTGTTATAACAATAACCATAAGTGGAGCCACTTTGAAATATACCCATTCAAACGAATGCCATAAAGTTCCAATTACTGACCACTCTGGATCTCTATAATCCCATGATTGGTATGGACTTCCTAATATCGCTAATAAGATAAATAATACTATTAAACATACATCAGCAATTATTAATGTATTAACTAACATTTTTCTTTTTTGGTTTTGTTTCATTGCTAATTGTTCATTAATAACTTCTAACTTTTCTGATATTACTTTCAAATCATTTTTTTCTTTTTCTTCAATACTCTCTCCTAAGATTTCACTAACAGGTGTTTCAAATATTTCAGATATTGTCATTAGCATTTCAGCATCTGGAACAGATAAACCTGATTCCCATTTTGAAACAGTTTGTCTAACAACATGTAATTTGATGCTTAATTCTTCTTGTGAAAGTCCTTTATTTTTTCTTAATGTTTTCAAATTATCTTTTAACATAATATACTTTCTCCTTTCATCAAATTCAGTTTATTATAAGAATCCCCGTTGCCACAAGCAATGCTTTTTAACATATTAACAAATTACTATTTATCGCTTTGTTTATACTTACATTATATCACATATAATGTGGATCATTTTATAAATCTATTTTTAATATTATTCCATTATTAATTATTTCTATTGTTTTTTCAAAATCTTTTGTTTTATTATTTCATTAGTATTAAGTCACCCTTATGAATATAGCAATGCAAACAACCATCACTACACCTTTTTACATCCTCGCCAAGGATTCCATATTGCCATAATAATATATTTTTATTAGTTATTATTTTTATAAAATATTAAGGAAACAAAAAAATCAATCAATTCGATTGATTTCTATGTATTTAAAGTTTGAACAATCCAAACCTATTTATCAATGGTGCCAACTGCCGGATTTGAACCAGCGACCTACGCGTTACGAGGGCGTTGCACTACCACTGTGCTAAGTTGGCAACTTACCTCTATATTATATTACCTTAGCAACAGCTTGTCTATAATTATCTTTAAATATTTCTTCATTTAATCTAGTAATATTTGTCGCATTTGATAAATCCATACTAGGAATAACTCTACTATTATTATATAGACTATTTCCATTTATACTATTAAGTTTACTTATAGCTATATTCTTACCAATAAAAGGAATAATTTCTTCATCAATAGTTATTGATACATAGTCATTAACTTGATTTAATGTACCAACTTTAAGTATAAATTCATTATTTACTACAATAGTTGCTACTATTCTAGTCCCAATATTATTCTTTAGCCTTTCCATCATTAAACTAAATATGTCTTCAGCATTAAACTTTTCATTAAATATTTTTATAAAAGACTGAACTGTTAAATCTATTGATTTATGTTCTTTAATACTCTTTAAGATTAAAGCAATAATATTTCTAGCTAAATCATCTAAATTTATCATTCTAGCATTAATTAAAGAATAGTATGTCTTTGCCTCTTCTTCTGAAGATAAAACTTCTCTATAACCATTATTGATAAGTTTAGTATATATTAAATCAGATACTTCCGATATTTGAAACATAATAGAAGCATCACTAACTTTATAAAACCACTCTAAGACAACTAAAGGATTAGCCAAATCAACTTTATCTAGTTCATTTATATACAAATTAATTCGATTTTGATAAATATTCTTTTCCATATGTTTGAACCTCTATAATAATTCTACTACATTAATTGAGAATTATTAATAATATTGGTTATTGTTTACATTTATTAGTCTAATACTTTAAATACCAATTTTTTATATAGAGATTCATCAGCATTATTAAAATCTACATCAGTAGTCCTATTGGTTTCATAGTGAATAAAATGACATATATTATGAACTACCCATTCTCTATATAATGTATCTTCCATTCTTTCCCAAGAACTTGGATACATTTTTTCATATTCACATAGTAATGCTATAATTTCCTTCATCTGTTTTTCATCATCTACTACATACGAGTTAAGTATTCTCATGTAGGGGTCATCTGAATCTCTTCCATCGAGAACTAAAACGTCATTATCTTCATCTAGTCCTTTTAATGATTCTAAGTATTTCTCATTTCCTATATATACAGATCCATTGCTATAATCTCCAAAAGCATCTTCATTCAAAGTAACAACATAATATGGCACTACTTCTTCTTTTTGATAAGAAGATGTCAAAGCTATAGAAGAAAGAACAAATATTAAAATATTTTTCTTAAAGATTTTTATTTTTTTCATATTATCACCATAGCCCTACAATATTATATAATAAAATAAGAGATTTACAAAACCATTTATAGAAAAATTATTTATTCTTTTTTATTAGATGATACGGATATCCTCTCTTATCAATTTTATTTAAATCTAAGTGTAACTCTTGAGCAAGTCTAAGTAATGCATCATATTCTATATATGGATCTTTACTCGCCTCATAGTTCTTTACTTCAATTTCGATAAAATATCCGAGTGATTTTACTTTATCTAGAGCTACTTCATATTTTTCTCGATAAAGATAAGTTGTTCTCTCTTTATCTACAACAACTAATCTCTCTAAACCAAGTACTTTTAATATTCGATCCATATTCTTTTCATCATCAATAAAAACTTCGTATTCATCACAGTAAGTATCATACCAATGCTTGTAATTTAAAATCAATTTCCCGCCTCTTTTTCCAATTCGAAGCCATTCACTTATTACATCTTCCTCGATGAAACTTCGATGTTTGGGATTATAATAAGTATCCAATTGATTAATAGTCTTTAAAAAAGTTGCATTATTTTTCATATAATCATTTAAATAATTAAACTCTTTTTCATCTATCTTAATCTTTATTTCCGTTTCCAAATCTAATTTATCGATATCGCCATATAAAAGATAAGTAATTGTAGTATCAATCGCTTCACTTAAAACTACTATGTCATTTAAAGAGGGTTCTGTTCGATTACTCTCCCAACTAGATATTGTCTTATCACTGACATGTATAATATTTCCTAGTTCCAATTGAGTTAATTTCTTTTTCTTTCTTAACTCACTAATTCTCGTTCCTATATTGCTCATAAATATCACCTAAATAAATTATATCATTTTGATTAATCTTAGAACTCTATATTTTGTAGAATAAAAAAAAAGAGTTAGAACTCTTAGAATGAATCTATATTTATTCTTACTCTTTTAATATCCATATTATAAGCTGCAGCTTGAATTAATACACGTAGAGCACTTGCCATCTTTCCGCCCTTACCAATTACTGCACCCATATCATCTTCAGTAACAATTATTTCTAGTTGAATAATTTCATCGTCACCTAAAAACTCTTTAACAGTTACCATATCTGGTTCTTTTACTAAAGATTTTACTAGATTTTCTGTAAATGTTATTAATTCAGTATGCATTGTTACTTACCTTCTTTTTTAGCGTTTTTATACTTAGCCCAAACACCGCTATTAGTTAAAATGCTCTTAACAGTATCAGTAGGTTGTGCACCATTGTTTAACCATTTAATGATCTTTTCTTCATCTAATGTAATATTGTTATCAGATTTAATTGGATCATAAGTACCAACAGTTTCAATAAATCTACCATCTCTTGGACTTCTTGAATCAGCAGCTATAATTCTATAAAAAGGTCTTTGTTTAGCTCCCATTCTTTTTAATCTTAATTTAACAGCCATAATTATGCCTCCTTTTTTTATCTACTAATAATATTAACATTATCTTCGTTTTATGTCAACACTTTTTGGTTGACTAGTTATCAATTAGTTTTTTCATATATTCTTCTTATCTAGAACATTTATTATTTTAGAAAAAAAGAATAACTAGACAATAGTTATTCTTTAATAGCTGCTGTTGTAGCAACAACCTCATCTTTTCCTTCAAATAAATTATCTAGAGATTTCCTAATTATATTTAAAGATTCAACATCCGGTTCCATTACATAAGATTTTGATGAACCTGTCGAAAAACATACAGCACTTGAATTACTTCCTTTTGCACTCAAACTAGAGAACTTCCAATCGTTATTTTTATTCTTTTGCTTAGTTGCAAATCTAATCATTTCATTTGTTGTCATATTAGTAGAAACTTTTCCTTCTAATGCGCTTATTAATCTATCATATTTACTCAATATTTTTGGACTCAAAGCTTTATTAATAATAGCTTGTAAAACCATCATTTGATTCTCTCCTCGCGCTACATCACCGGTTGCTAATGTTTTACGATGTCTTGCTAGTGCTAATGCCTGTTCACCATTTAGTGTTTGATATCCCTTATTTAGACAGATCAAATCTTTTTTAGCAAAACTACGATTAGAATTCTGTTCACAGAAACTCTTAGGTACATTGACTTTTATACCATCTATAGCATCGACAATGCTTACAAATGAAGTAAAATTAATTCTTGCATAATAATCAATGTTCGTATCATATAGATCTTCTAGAGTATGAAGAGATTCCTCTACTCCATATATGCCAGCATGAGTTAACTTATCTTTTTTCTTTTTAGAATTTAATGTTACATAGTAATCTCTCGGAGTATTAATCATTAAAATATTTTTAGTCTCAGGATTAACTGCTAAAAGTAGATTGACATCGGATCTTGCTTTACTTTGTACATTTCCTTTTGTATCAATGCCACTTAAGTAAATAACAAATGGATCTTTAGTTATATCAGCATCACTTTCAAGCGTATCAATGTTAGAGACAATATCTATTGTATCTATTAATTTCATATTTTTATAAATATTATTAAAATCCTCCATTATTAGTTCATCATAACTAATATCAACTAAGATGGCATCGACATCTTTATTTATTAGTGAATTGAGTAAATTTTCAATATTAGCATCATAGTCAACATCAATATTTACTTTCTTTCTAATCTTTCCAATAGCTTCTCTAATTGCAGCATCATCTTCATGATCTAAATATTTGATACTCTTCTTATTTAAATCCTTTATATTTTCATAATCACTAGTTTTTAATACATACACTCCAAAAGATTCAACTCGATATCCCGTATCAGTAATATTTGATAGAAATCTCAAAGTACTAGTACCAAAGAATATCATTAACAAATCTAGAATAATAATTAGAATTGAGAAAATAGAAAAGATATTCTTTACCCATTTGCGCAAATGATTCTTATTTAATATAAATGAATTGACAAATATTATAAGTAATACAATGAGAACAATAGGTATTAAATAGCCAATTGAAAATATATCATTGATTATTAATAATCCCAACATTACTAAAGTTATAATTATTAAGATAAAAGATAATATTTTATAGAACAAAGTATGTTTCTTAACAGCCTTTTTTTTATTTACTTTCTTCTTACTATCTAATATAGAATCATCTTTATCCATAATTGTCATAACAACCACCTAAACTTATTTTAACATATAATCATTTTATTAGTTATTTATTGCCTATAACTTAACATCTATTTACATTTAAATACTAATTGATGCTTTAATTTTATTTATAATTTTCTTTTCAATGCGAGATATGTAACTTTGAGAAATGCCTAGCATTTCCGCTACTTCTTTCTGAGTGTATTCCTCTTTGTTATTTAATCCATATCTTAATGTCATTATTAGTTTCTCACGATCATTTAAATTGTTTAGTTGACTCTCCAAATATCTCTTCTCAGTAAATCTTTCATAGTTATCAGCTACAATATCTTCATCAGTTCCAAGCACATCTTCTAAAGATAAAGTATTGCCTTCGGCATCATAATTTAATGTATCTTCCAAACTTATTTCCGTTTTTCTTCTCTTATTTTTTCTTAGAAACATCAATATTTCATTTGATATACAACGAGATACATAAGTTGCAAGTCTTATATTTTTATCGGGTTTATAAGTATCTACTCCCTTTATTAGACCAATTGACCCAATACTTACTAAATCTTCTAAATCGAATCCGGTATTTTCATATTTTTTCGATAGAAAGACAACGAGTCTTAGATTATGTTCAATTAATTTTTCTCTTGCACGTTCATCTCCTATCATCTTTCTTCTCGCTAAATCAAGTTCTTCTTCCGGTTTTAAAGGTGGCAATAACTTATCTGTCGAACCAATAAAATAACACTTATTTCTTATTAATACCCTTTTTATTATTTCAATTAATCTCCTCATATAATCTCCCTCATTTTATTATTTAATAATACTTCTTCTTTTTTTATACTATTAGAATAACTAACAAGACATTTTACTATCTTGCCATCTATTATAAATTCATCGGGCATTTTGGCAGTAATAACACCCTCTTTATCAATGGTCCGATAAGGTACCACAAATGATTTATCACTGGAAATCTTAATATCTTCACTTACAAATACGACGGGAAGCCTCGTTATTGGGCAAACTACATTATTGCCCGTATCCATGAACCCTTTCAATTTAATTGTATTATCCTTATCGACTATTATTACATCATGTATTAAATTAAGTTCTAAATTTATACGTCTTGCATTTAAAATATAGAGAATTACAATTATTGGTCCAAGTATTAGCATTAATATTAAATTTATATACATATTATTTCCATCAATTAAATAACTACTACCACCTAAAATAATAGTTATTACATAAAAATAGAACAAATTATTAAAATAGTTATTCTTCCCAAAAGATATAAATACCATAATTAGAGAAAGAATAATCTTTAAAAGAAGAAGATATATATTATCTAATCTAACAAATAAAGTTATAAGAGCAATTTCTCCAATTAAAGAAGATAAAAACACTCTTTTCATCTCTACTTTTTCTTTTAATAGAACTGATACTGCTAAAACTATTAAAGTATCATAGAAAAAATTTAAAACAATAATGAGATCTAAATATACCTTCATAGTATCACCTATTTAAGTATAAAAAAAACAAGCTAAAAAGCTTGTCGAATTTAAATATTATTTTTAAATATTATCGCGATCTCTCAAGAATGGAGGAATATCATATTCTTCATCGATAATGTTCATTGGTTTTTTTTGAGTTGGTGCATCAGTATAATCTGGAATATACTCATTACCCGATGGCATACCATCATCATCAAAACCTGTAGCAATTACAGTAACAATTACTTCATCATTTAGAGATTCGTTAATAACGGCACCAAAGATAATGTTAATATCTGTGTTTGCTGATGCTCTTACAACTTCGGCTGCATCTTCAGCTTCGAATAAAGTAAGTGAACTTCCACCCGTAACATTGATAATAGCATCAGTTGCTCCAACAATACTAGTTTCTAGAAGTGGACTAGATACTGCTTGCTTAGCTGCTTCAATTGCTCTATTTTCACCAGTACCTAAACCGATACCAATAAGTGCATTGCCACGTTTTTCCATAACAGCTTTAACATCGGCAAAGTCAAGGTTAACAAGACCAGATACAGCAATTAAATCTGAGATTGATTGAACTCCACGATGTAATACATTATCAACTTCTTTAAATGCATCTAACATTGGAGTTGATTTATCGATAATATCTCTCAATTTATCGTTTGGAATAACTATTAATGTATCTACATGTTTCTTAAGTTCATCGACACCAATAATAGCTTGTTCCATTCTTCTCTTACCTTCGAATCTGAATGGCTTAGTAACAATACCTACTGTTAATGCACCAATGTCTTGAGAAATTTCGGCAATAACAGGAGCTGCACCAGTACCAGTTCCACCACCCATTCCACAAGTGACGAAAACCATATCAGCACCTTCTAAAGCTTGTCTAATCTCATCTTTGCTCTCTAGCGCTGCCTCTCTACCAATTTCAGGATTAGCTCCAGCTCCTAAACCATTAGTAATTGTTTTACCTAATTGAAGTTTAATTTCTGCAGGTGATGCATTTAGTACTTGTAAATCTGTATTAGCTACAATGAACTCAACACCTCTAACCCCCGATTCTATCATTCGGTTAACAGCATTCATACCGCCGCCACCGCAACCAACTACTTTAATCTTAGCAATTTGATCAATCTCTAAATTATTCATGACATTTTCCTCCTTAGTTATCGAAGAAGATACCGAATACTTTACCCAATATTGAATCATTATTATTTTTCTTAATCGATCCTTGAGTTAATACTTCTTCATCCTCACTGCTCAATATACTGAATTCTTGTTCTCTCAATTTTAATTTATAATCGAAATATTTAATCATACCAACTGCGGGAGCAAATGCATTATTGCGAGCACCTACAATTCTAATTTTTCCCGTTCTAGCAATATTGCCAAAAACACTTTCGACTAACAAAGAAAAATCTTTTAATTCAGATAAGCCTCCTGTTATAATTATAAACGATATTTCCTTTTTTGTTAAGTAGTTAATTTCATTTTTAGCCATATTTAGCATTTGCTGTAATCTTCCAGCAACTACTTCCGATAGTTCACTTTGATTAATAGTTATCTTTTCACCATCCCGATTGACTACGCTTTCACATTCACTACTTATGGCATGTTTAGGATGAGCAAGAGCTAAATTCTTTTTTAAATACTCTGCATCGCTAATAGATATTTTAAAGACATTGGCAATATCTTTATCTATCTGTCTACCACCCGTAAGCATAACCATATTATTTGTTATTATTCCTTTATTGAATGTCGAAACTTCAATCTTATCAGCTCCACAATTTATTAAAGCACCCGTAGCTAAATCTGTTGATTCGTTCTTATGGGAATAGTAAGAACCAATACTATTAACCATAATATCGATTACTTCAAGTCCGCACTTTTCCATAATTTTAGCAACTAAATAGATGTCTTTTTTTGGAGCACTTACGACGACAGATTTAACTGAAAGTGAATCTCCTCTCATTCCCTTAGGAAATCTCGTCTTTGTATCATCAACTTTAAACATAATAGGTATTACTGTCACTAAATCAAAATGATTATCTATATTTCCCTTTACACTTGCTTGCAGAGCATGAATTATATCGGTCGATACTATTTCCTTATCTTCCGAGGTGATCTTGACACTAGAATTGCCAATTTTAAAATTTGCCTCTTCCTCCGGAATATTGACAATTACCTTAGTAATCTTAAAACCAAGATCATCTTGAACTCTCTTCAATAGTTTCTTTATTGCATAAACAGTTTCGTCAGGTTCCATAATTAAACCATTAGTTATTCCTCTAGATTCCTCTTCTAAAGCACATAGACAGTTAAATTCATCACCTAATATTTCGGCAACAACCATCTTTATAGTTTCACTACCAATATCAATACTAGCTAATACCTTCAAGCTTCATCACCTACTATTAACCTAATTATACAATAAAAGTTAAAAAATGAGAAGAATAATGTTAAAACTTCGAATAATAATCCTCATGTTTTAGTGAATAATGAACCCCCTCAAGTCTTAAATCAGCTAAATCTGTTCCATAGTTGCGCAAATATTCCAAGAACTCAAAATACTCTTCATAATTTTGATAGACAGACTTTTTATATAAATCATCAAGTTTTGAATTTTTAAAATAAACATCATTAGAGTCTCTAACTTTAAATAGAGCTTTTGTAATGACAAATAATAAGCTTTCCATATTATATTGAACTAACTTTTCATAAGAATAATTGCGGCAATAATAACAGTCATCTAAATCAATAATTCTAAATATATAGCTATACATAATATTTTTCTGATGCGTATCAGCTATACGCAAGTTTCTTCTAGATACTTCTTTAACATTTTTAATTAAGATATCCACCATTCTTTCAATATCGTCAATAGCAATATTTCCACTCATATGTCTAATTGTCTTGCCATAAGATAAATCCATAATATAGCCAATAATTTTATCCTTTTTAAGTAAAACTTCCGTAGGTCCATAAAAGTTTTCATCACTAAAAGAGCCAATGTATTTAAAAAAATCCATTAGCTTACTCCCATATCTAGAAAAAAGAAGTCTCGTTCTATATGAATCATAATATATTTTTACTACTTTCTCATTTGGAAGCAAAAAACAGAATCCCGTTGTTCCAGCCCCAATAAAACAAGATCCTTTAATTAAATCTAATACACTATCTACTTGCCTAGTTCTCATTTTATATAACTACTATTAATATGTTTTAAATATTTAGCCTTCCCTCTTCTCTTGCTTTCTAATTTAGATATCTCACTCAATAAGATATCCGCTCCAATTTCTCCAACTATAGTACTCTCTAATATATCTTTTATATCGGCATCACATTTAGAAATACTATCAAGTCCAAAAATACCTTTGATTATTTCTCTATTTATATGTCCGATATTCTTTCTTTTATCGCATTTAACTATTTTAATATGTTCCGGATTGAATATTTCCACTTTACCTCCATATACAATATCCTGTGATGTAACATGAGTTAAATCAAGTGAATCAATAGAAGTTAATTCTGAATAGAAAACTTTTAAAGATTTCAATAGAGAATCAAGATCTAATTTAGGTGCTAGAGAATCAAAACTCATTTGTCCTGCTTGAATAGATTGCAAAACCCCTCTAACATGACCTAAATAACTATATACTTCTAATGGAGTATTAATAATTGAATCATCGCCCATTAATTTACTCAAATCAACTAAATATTCACGATATAATCTATAGTCATGAAATATGAGCAATTCCTTATATGCCTGACTTTGCATTTTCATTATCTTTAGAGAATCTCTGCTTTCCGTTAAATATTGCTTATATAATTCATTCTCCGATATTTTGTGCTTTATTTTAGGTTGTTCACTAACTTTATAAGATTTAATAATCATACTCTCACACCTTTCCATCGCAAATATTTTACTAGTTATAGTATTCTTTGTCAATTTATGATTAAAAATAAACTATTTGTGGTATAATTTTACTGGGTGATTATCATGAAAAAAATCCTTTATAATATAATTATTAGCATCGTTAGATTTTTATGCAGAATAAGTAAACCTTTACTAAAAAATGATACATTTACTATCATAATTAACAAAGTTTTTACTTTTGGATGTTATATATTAAAACCAGTATTTAAGGAAGATGCAACAGTTACTCCCGGTTATTATGCAACGATCTATAATAAAGATATTCTAGATCGATTACATTATCCTAAAATTGTTATTGGTGTAACTGGTTCTTCAGGAAAAGGCTCAACTACTGCACTAATAGCGCATGTTCTAACTGGTAATGGCTATAAAGTTGTATGGAATAAAAATGGTTCCAACGTATACAATGCAGCAACAACCCTAATACTAAATAATACAAAAGCGTTCTCTAAAAAAATTGATGCTGATGTATTATTATTGGAATTAGATGAATCCTACATTAAAAGTATATTTAATAAAGTAAAACCTACTCACTTAGTTATTACCAATGTTACGCGCGACCAACCAGCGAGAAATGGAGATGCTGATATCATATTCAATAAAATTGCCGATTCTATTGATTCTAATACTAAACTCATTATCAATGCCGATGATCCAATCGTCAATCGACTAAAATATATGAATAAGGGAGAAGTAATTACTTATGGTATAGCTAAGACTAATGATTCTTATAAAATACCAATGAGTTATACATTTGATGCAGCTTACTGTCCTCTATGTCATACTAAGTTAAAATACAATTACTATCATTATGGTCATATAGGTTCCTATAAATGTCCTAAATGTGAATTTAAACGAGGCAATGTCGATTATGAAGCTAAAGATATCAATTTAGAAAAAAACTTTATGACGATTAATAAATCTATAGTTCACTTGAATAAAGATGTCTTCTTTTGCTGTTACTATACTCTAGCAACATTTGCTATCTGCAGTGAAATTGGATTAACTACTAAGAATATTCAAGATTATTTAAATAAATATATTATGGAATCAAAGAGAATGAAACAGTACTATTTAGGTAAGAGAAAAGTTGAAATGATCGAATCGAAAAATGAAAATGCACTTTCCTATTTGCAATCTCTAAATTATATAAAGAAGACTAATGGAACTAAAACTGTCATTCTCGGATTCGACAATGTATCGAGAAGATACAGTTTCAATGATATCTCATGGTTATATGATGTAGACTTCGAAATATTAAATGATAAAAGTATCGATAAAATATTCTGTATTGGAAGATTTAGATACGATGTATATGTGAGATTAAAATATGCTAATATTCAATCTGATAAAATAATTTTAACTGATGATTTAAATCATTTAATACCACTCGTAAAGAAAAAAAGTAAAGGTAAAATATTTACAATGGTATGTTTCGATATGACTGGTTTATTAAAAAAATTATTAAATGAGGAGGAAAAACATGAAACTAATTAGAATTGCTCATTTATATTATGATTTAATGAACCTCTATGGAGAACGCGGAAATGTCTTAGCATTAAGTGAAGCATTAAAGAGACAAGGTGCCAAGGTAATGGTCGACAATGTAAGTAAATCAAGCAAGATTGATTTCAACAAATACGACTTCATCTATATTGGATGTGGTACAGAGAACTCTTTAGAAATAGCTCGCGCAGATATATTGAGATATAAAACTGAGTTAAAAAAAGTAATTAAGAAAAAATTTATTATAGCAACCGGTAATGCTCTAAGTCTATTTGGTACATCAATTAATGGACGCGAAGCATTAGATATCTTCAATTTTAAATCCAAGACAGTTAGAAATCGAATTGTCGGCGAACAAGTATATAAGACCTATTTGGTAGATGGACCTATTATAGCATTTCAAAATAGATCAATAATTAACGATATAAACGAGAATCATCTATTTGAAGTAATAAGTGGTAATGCCGATAACCAAAAATCTAAATATGAAGGACTTCATATAAATAACTTCTATGGTACTTCTAGTATTGGTCCCCTTCTAATTAGAAATCCTAAACTATTGGATAAAATTATTAAAGATTTCTTTGATGAAAAAAAATATCCATACAAGGAAATAACTGATACTCCTGAATATCAGGCTTACAATGAATACTTAAAAATGTTTAAATTAGAAAAGAGTGTTAAATAACACTCTTTTTAATATTTGGAAATAAAATAAGGATAATCTTTAAATTTATAAATCTTTGATATAAAGAAAGAAGTAAAAATATTATTATATTTATTCATAATTAATACATTTTCATTATATTCTTTTTTTACTATTTCAAAGTCTTTTTTATATTCATCTATTTCACTTAAAGATTCACTCTTTAATTTATTGGAATCTTCCAAGATAATAATAAATTTTTCTAATTCATCTTCAAGACTTCGATATTCCAATATAACATCGGCAATCAGTTCTTTTTCCTTTATTCTATTATACTTATCTGTAATATTATTAAAGAAGTCGTCACTTAAATACTTCTTATTCTTTTTTATATATTTGTAATATATATTTAAATATTCTATTAGGGAATTCTTAACTTTGGGAATTAATGCATCTAATACTTTAGTTTCCTGTTCCATCTTAAGCTTATTATCCAATATATAATAGATTATTAACGTAATTACTCCTACTACAAATAGAAAAATATAGAGATAAGTAAATAATTTCATAATTATCACCTATATATATAATACATCATTTGTAAATTATTTTATAGAGGTTTAAATAACTTTCACCAAAATTAGTATCAATGTCCTTTAACAATTTTTTCTTCATAACTCCAATATTTGAAGAGTTCTTATTGAATACATAATTATATAAATATTTAATGTAGTCATCACTTCCATTTTGAACACTACTTTCAAATATTTTCTTTTTAGTATTATCACAACTATTTTTATACTTTAAATCTTTATGTTTTTTTATTTCTAAATTAATGCTCGTTATCGGCAATATCGATGCTAACTTGCATACCTCATCTTCATCACTAAGTTTTAAAGAAGAAATGCCTACTATTCTTTTATCTTTAATATCTACTACAATAGCATTAATGGTATCGCTTAATAAAACAATCTCATCTTTACAATCAATACTTAAATCATATTCTAAATATACTTTAATATCCTCTACTCTAACAACCCTTAGTTTTAGAATTCTCTCTACTAATGAAGAATCCCAATTATAAACACTCACATAATTATCATTAAAGCAGACATAAATATCATAATAATACATATAATCACCTAATCCTAATTAATAAAATAAAAGAAATAATTATTCCTATAACATATCCAATTATATTTTTAACATAATAAAATATATTATACCCAATAGTAAAATAATTTAGATTAAGTATTATTATTACTAACATAAAACTAATAATGAACATTAAAAACAATTTAATAATAAATATTCTCATAATAAAATTTATGTTAAACTGAGCAAAATAAAACTGCGTATTAAACGCAGTCTACATAAGTATCATTTAAGCATCTTATAGCACATAAGCAGCCTAAATCCATTGTGAAGAAACTATTAGTACTCAAGTAAGGTTGACTATTGCAGCAAGAATCTTCAGGATTTGGAACTAATACTCTAAATGTTGCTGCATTGCCATCAAGTTTTTCAACTCTAAATACATTTGAACATTCACAGTTTGTCGTTGAAGTTTGAGGATTACTACAAGATAGAGTTAAATCTTTACAAGTTGGCATACTCCATGGAGTTCCATTACCACAACAACTATAAAGCATTACTGGTCTAGTATTGCAAACAAGACAATTAGGACCTCCTCCAAGAAGTGGTCTATCACATGAATCTAAGCAAGATTCAGGACAAGCATTTTGTTGAAGAATTAATATTACTTTCAAAATATCAGCAATTGAATTAGTATTATTGTTACAATTATCCACATTATTCATATTTTTCACCCTTTCATATATTCTCACTATATTTTATGAGTAAATAACTTTTTAGTGCATAATTCTTGATATACTTTTTCAGTAAATAAAAACTATTCTTTAAAAGAATAGTTTTAGTCTATTTATTTTTCTTTATTACTGGATCATATCCACCCCTATTAAAAGGATTGCATCTAAGTATTCTATACATTCCTTTAGGTAGCCCTTTTAATATCCCGTAATTTTCTAAACATCCAATCATATATTCTGAACAACTAGGAATAAACTTACAATTATTATGCATCTCTATTGGCGTTCTTTGATACAATCTTATTATTTTTATTAGTAACACTCTCATAATCACTGTCACCATCATTAAATAGTTTTTCATCTATTATATTGCCTGCTAAATTAAATCTAACAACTCTCGTATTTAATAGTAAATCATGAATACTTCTAGCATCATCTCTTATAATCATTGTAACTAGGAATGCCATTTCGTAGACATATTTAATATTTGATAACCATCCATTTCCAATAATATAACTAGATTGATTTAAAGTAACTAAAAGTATTAAATCGACAATGGAAATAATTAATTCGCATACTAATATACTTCTGATAATGTATTTCCATAATGGTACTTTCTTCTTTGGATGTTCATTATCAATTACTCTCAATTTAAATAGTTTTTTAAATATTGTCTGTCCCTTTAATATATATTGCAATAGACCAAAATATAAAATATATACAACTATACTTATAACAGAAGTTCTAATATTTAGTTTTTCTATTTTATATCCATAGTCATTATTTAATTTAGTTATTCTCTTATTTAAATCCTCTTTAACCTCATCAATTTCTTTATTTTTAATATCTTCATTTAGAGTAATATCATTAAAACAATCAAAGAAATTAGGATACTTACATACGATATCTTCATATTCTTCTTGAGTTAATTTTCCATCTTTAAAATAATCATCAATATTTTTCATTAATTCAGTATATGAATTATTAATATTATAGTACTCCTGATAAGTATAATTTATTTTTTCACTTTCAGGATTAACAAAATTAATATAACCTATTCCGAGCAATATAACTGATACAAATGCTAAATCTAGTACATAAGCTAACATTCTATAAATTATTCTTTTCATTTAATCATTTCTTTCTTCTTATTATTATAATAAATAATTAATATTTTAGTCAACATTATTGAATTTTGGCATTATTATAAAGATTGCAAATTTATTAATTTTATAGTATGATTTAAATGGTGATAAAAATATGGATATAACGAATATAGTTAGATTAGTAATTATAATTGCAGTATTATTAGTAATATCATTAGTAATAGTAAAATTAAATCATAAGAACTTTAACTTAGAAGTAAACAAGTTAGTTGGTTTCCTAGGAGGAAAGGATAATATCTTAGATACTGAGGTAAATATGAGCAGATTTAAAGTTACTTTAAAGGATGTTACTAAAGTTGATAAAGAAGGTATTCAAAAGCTTGGTGCTAAAGGTATCGTTGAAATTGATAATCAATTAAAGATAATATTTGGCCCTGATGCTAGAGCATTAAAAAAATATATTAGTCAATTAAAATAGAGGATTAAATCCTCTTTTTTTATACTTCCGGAATACAAGCTAACAATTTATTTTTCTCATCTTCATCAAAACGATCAGAAAAATTAGTAATATAGTAATTGCTATTTGTCAAAATTCCACTCTCTATTATACCTTTATAATGTTCAAATACTTGAACGGTACTCAATATTCTCGTAGCAAATAAATCTTCAAGATAATCTATTCCCTCATCAATCTCAATAAGGATTTCTTCATCAACCTCACTTAGATGATCCAATAAGTAATCGAGATATTTAACTGCTTTTTCAAAGAATAAAAATTCTGCCTCACTTTCATTCATATAGGAAGACATTATCTCATAAAAATACTCAGTAGCTGGTAAAGCATTTGGATTACCAGGAAAAGTTATAGAAAACATGTTATTAATAAAAATAATATGTTCAAATATTTTGGCATTTTCGCCCTTATTAGCATTTAGACTAGTCTCACATACAAATAGTAACCCTTCAATTTTTTCTTTCATAAAATCACTTCTTGGGGACTATAATAACATATCTAATCTTTATATACAATAGTGTTCTTTCCTTTTTTCTTAGCTTCATTATTTCTATTATCTGCTAAATTATATATTTTTAAAAATGTATCTCCAGAATCGATATCACGAGATGCTGCACCAATACTTATACATATTCCAACTCTCTTATTCTCATATTCTAATTTAGTAGTTTCAACTTTATTTCTTATTTCTTCAAGTAAACTGCAGAATTCTTCATAACTGATAGATCTCGATATAATAACAAATTCATCGCCACCTACTCTAATGCCATAAGTATCTTTAAACTTGCTAATACTATTTTTTATTATTTTACCTAGAGTAATTAACACTTCATCGCCAAATTTATGACCATACAAAGTATTAAAATGTTTAAAGTCATCAATATCAACAAAAGCAATATGTAAACTTTTCTTATGTTTTATATTAAATATTTTATTAATATTTGCCTCTAAGAAACGAACATTGTTTAAACTAGTTAAAGCATCCTTATTAATATCATTCGTCAATTCATCAAATTTTTGTTGTCTAATAATTAATAAATTTGTTGTCTTATAAAGAAATATTCCTGATAATACTAAACACGCTATTTGAATTTCATAGAAAGTAATAACTTCATCTAATGTTCTTGTATAGATTATAGGCATTGATGAATTTAAACGAGCAATTATAATAAATATATTTATGATAGTAGCATAACTAAATACTCCGCTTATTAACTTTTTATCACAGTACACTAATAATATTGAAATCATTGGTATTATATAGACAAATGATAAATCTGATTGAGTAGTAATCAAAGTAAACGTATAAAATATTAAATATCCGACAGCAAAAACATACTTTACCTTTTCATTATATCCACCATACATTTTATTAACTAAAAAAGTAATTACTAATGGTATTATAGTAAATAAAGAAAATATAATAACATAAGGAATAGTTCTCAATCCCTTTATTACTTCTATAAAATAAGATATAACTAATACAACTGAAATTATTAACCAATATACTAACATATTATGATTAACTAAAACATTATAATCTTTTTGTTTCATAATATCACCTACTTTAATTATATAACAAGAAAATAAAATAAGGAATAAATTAATTATTCCTTAACAATAACTTTAATTATTTTTTTCTTTCCCTTTTGAAGAATAAATTCAAGTTTATCGACAATTAGATTAGCATCATCAACTCTTTTTGAATCTATGCTAACTCCACCTTGCTGTACTAGTCTTCTAGCTTCTGATTTAGATGTAGCACATTCACATTCTACTAAAATATCTAAGATATTCTTACTAGTTACCTCAAATGTTGGCATATCATCAGATATTCCTCCATTAAATATAGCCTCACTCGCTTCACGAGCCTTAACTGCCTCTTCTTCACCATGTAAGAATTTAACAACTTCAAAAGCAAGAGCTTTATGAGCATCGCGATTTTCTGGTTTCTCTTTATGCTTTACTTCCAAGTCATCAATTTCTTCTTTAGAAAGGAAAGTAAAACGTTTCAAATAATCAATAACCATTTCATCTTCTGAATTAATTAAATATTGATACATTTGATATGGACTAGTTTTATCCTTATCAAGCCATAGAGCATTACCTTCACTCTTGCCAAATTTAACTCCCGATTTAGTAGTTACTAAAGGCATTGTAAAGGCATAAGCATCTTTATTAAGAGCTTTTCTAATAAGTTCTACTCCGGAAGTAATATTTCCCCATTGATCTTGCCCAGCAACTTGCATTATACAATTCTTATTTTGATATAACCAAAGGAAATCATACGCTTGCATTAACATATAAGAAAATTCCGTATAAGATATTCCTTCATCTAATCTTCTCTTGATAATATCTTTATTAATCATATAGTTAATATTAAAATATTTTCCATAATCTCTAAGAAAATCAATAAATGTAATATCCTTTGTCCAATCATAATTATTAACCATTTCACAATTAGGAAAGTATTTCTTTAATTGATTTTTTATTCCTTCAATATTTTTAAAAATTACACTAGTATCTTGTTTTTCTCTTTCCTTAGTTGGTCTTGGATCTCCTATCAACCCCGTTGCTCCACCAACTAAAACAATTGGATGATGACCAAAACGTGCAAGTCTTTCACATATTAAAAATGATGATAGATGTCCAAGATGTAGAGAGTCTGCTGTTGGATCTGTTCCAATATAGAAAGTCATTCCTCCCTTATTTAATCTTTCAATAAAGTCTTCGTTATTAGTCATATCTTTTATCAATCCACGATACACTAAATCTTCATAACAATTCATATATTCACCTCTAAACCTTTCTAATAAAAAAACAACCATTCAATAGGGACCAATTAATTTGGCGGTACCACCCTATTTCATGATTGCTCATACACTCTTTATCTTAACGCGACATAACGATTTGACTCCCGGGTCGTAAATCCGTTCTTCATCAACAAATTAATTATATCTTAATAATATTCATTAGTCAATTAATTATTATTAAGAGCTTTATATTCAAGTGATGCTTTAATTGCCAAATCAGAAACATCATTAATACTTGCTCCCTCCATCTTAGATTCCACTTTTTGATATTTAGCATTCTTTACAATATCAGCAGCAATATCCAAGACATCATAATCATAGTTATTACTAGAATTAACTATTTCTATATAATATACATAGTCATTAGAAGCATCGCTAAAAGCCACTAACTTATTTGAAGTACCACGAATAGTTTCAATAATTAAATAATCCTTTTCTGAAATATTCAATTCTTTAATATTATTTACTGTTGTTCCATTTTCCTTCAAAGTCTCTCTAATACTTAATTTGGCTCCACTCATATCTTCATAGGAACCATTAGTCGTCTTAATATATATTCTAAATGTATCTTTGTTATCATATACTAGTAATCCCTTTTCTCTCTTATCGTAGATATAGTCTTCGGGAATACTATAAGTAAATGAACCAACATTAGTAATGTTATTTTTACCATCAGACACATATTTTACTTTTGTCGTATTGGTATTTTTTCTAGTTGTCGTTGTACAATAATTCTTTGAAAATAACATTTTTCCAATAAAGACACCAATTATCAACGTAAGAATAGCAATTATCAAAACTATTGGTAAACTTAAATTTTTTCCCGTTTTAAACTTTAATACTTTACCACCAATTTTAAGTTGAGTTAATTCTTCTTTAGGAGAATCTTCTTTCGTTAAAATAGTCGTCTGTTCACCGATTATTGGAACACTTCCATCCGTTGGAGCATCACTTTCAACAGGTGCTGTAACTTTAGGAATCGAAAAATCTACACGATCGGAAATCTTAACTGTAGTATCTTCTATTGCCTCTTCATTTTTCTCGGGAGGTGCATATGAACTCATACTATCTCCACTACTTAAATCGCCAGCACCAGCCATCATATTCTCTTGATTAACAGCAAGCTCGGGAGGTGCCATATTCTCAGTTATCATTATAACTTCTTCATCATTATTAATCTCTTCTGTATTAGTGTTTAATTGAAACCCACAATTAGGACAAACTGAAGAATTATCATCAATAGTTGTATTACAATTTGTACAAACCATAAAAACACCTCTCTATTCTATTAATAATTATACTTTATTTATAAAAAAAAAGAAAGTCCTATCTTCTAAGAACTCTCTTTGTCTTTTCAATTTCTTCAGAAAGAATTTCAGAGAATCCCATATCTTGAGATTCTTGATCCTCATTCTCCTTATTATTATCTTTTTTTTGCTTTCGCGATCCAATTATTCTTGCTTCGATTATTTTTTCAACAGGAGTAACTGATGGAACACCATTTATTCTAGTCATTAATCCTCTAATTTATCAGCTAAATCGCTTAAAACATCAGCAAGTTTTTTCTTTATATCCTTAGCTGTCTTTTCAATTACTGGAGAACTCTTTTCCCTAGCTGTTTCAATTAGATCATTTGCCTTTGTAGTCAATTCTTCAACTTTTTTTGTAGCTAACTTCTTAGCTTTTTCTTTATCCATATCTTTAAGTTCTGCTACAAGTTTATTATATTCTGATACAAGATCATCTTTTAATTTATTCAAATCGACTTCTTTAACTTTCTTAATAGCTTTATCAGAAGCATCTTTGATATCCTTTCTTGTCTCTTTACCACTCTTTGGGGCAAATAACATTCCAAGTCCAACCCCGATTCCTAAACCAGCTACTAACTTTCCTAATCCTCTTCCTTTTTCTTTACTCATTTGCTCTTTCTTCCTTTCTTTTTTTTCTCATATTCATCGATTAGCTCATCATCATCTAAATCTTTCTTTCTCGAAAATCTATCGATAACAGCTTCGATAATACCATATACTTTATCACTCAATAAAGCAATCTTATCATTGAGAACTGTAACTATATTAAATAAGGCATTAAGACTATTCACTTTTTCTTCAACATCTAGTATAACAGCTTTTGCCTTATCAATTACATATATGCACTTGATTAATAAAATAATACCAACTGTAATTAAAATAATTAATAAGATGTCTATAACTATTGGTAAAACTTGAGTTAGAACTTCCATTTTATTCCTCCTCTTCTTTATCGTCTGATTTATACATTGAATCTATTAGATTGAATAAATCAGTTTCAATAGTATTATTCAAATCTTGATCATCGTCATCATCATCTTTTTTATCGATTAATTGTTCAATATCGATAGATGGTTCTGTATTATCAAGTGGTTCTTTCAAATCATCAACTTCATTGATTCTCTTATATTCATCAGTTGAATCAAATGCATCTTCGATATTATTATTCCCAATATATTCATTTTCTATACTAGTAGCATCATAATCATCATAATTATCAGTCTTTATTATTTCATCATCATCGGGAACATCGCCACTTAGAGGAATATCTTCCTCTATCTCTTCTTCCTTATAATAATCTACCTTTTCACTTACTGCCTTTTGAACATCTTCACTAGTTACTGAATCATTAATTAATTCATTAATAGTTGTATTTAATTCGACCAAATCCTTTTTTAAAGGACTTTCACTTTTTTTAGTCATTGGAAGAGGTTCATCATTATAACTAACAGGTCCAAACATTCTCGGTTTAACACCTGAATTAGTCTTGCTAATCAATTCTCTTTTTTCTTCGATATCTTCAGCTTTATAGTTTTTATCTAATATTCCATAAACTGGAGAAATAACAGGCGTTACAGTAAATGGCTTCTTAGTACTCTCAGCATCATTATTCAACATCTTGCGATAGTCTTTAATCTCTTCCGTATGTTTCTTAACTGGAGTCCCAATATTATACTCTTTTCTAACTTCTTCAACTGATTTATAGTAGTTATTCTCTTCATAACCATTACTTCTAGATCCATATCGCTTATTTACATCAAAATCATATAGAGTTCTAGTAGGAGATTCTTCCTTTTCTTTATGTTCAACAGGAAAATCTCGATCCATTTCATCGTCATCTAAAAGAGCAACCTTACTTGTATCTTTAACTAATCTAATATCTTCTTGTTCATCATATGAAGGTATTTTTATTTCTTTAATAGTGTCTTCTTCCTCTTCTTCTACACGATGATGTTCAATAATACCACTACTGACTTTGCGATCTAAATGCTTAACTTCTTTAGGTGGCATACCAGGTAATTCATCACTATCAACTTGAACTTCTATCTCATCCTCATCAAATAGAATACCTTTTATTTTACTCATAAAACCCATATTTTTTACATCCTCTCTAATTAATTACATCAGGATCATAGATTTCATCATCTACTTCTTCTTCATAATTATAGTCATCTTCATTCTCAAGATTAGCACTTCCACTTTCAGATTCTTCAACTTTACTTACAGTATCGAAAATATTGACAATCTCTGAACTAGATGAAAATTCATTCTCTTCAAGCATTTTCTTAATAATATCATCATTATACTTAATCGTAGAAACAACTATTAAAGCATTCGATAGAGAATTCTTAATATCCGATTCTTCAACTACGACATTAACTGTTGCGTAATTATATTCAACTGTAATTAAATACTTATCCTTAGTTGGAACAATATTAATTACTCCACGATTATTATCATTAACTAATATTTTACTATAATATGAACCATCTACTTCTTTATAATTAGTAATACTCTTATTATAGTAAGATACTAAATCGACATATAAATAATATTCATAGTTTCTATCTTTAAGTATTTCATTATATTCATCTCGTTTTATTGATTTTAGATTATTTGGTAAATAGTACTTAAAACCTTTATTCGTATGATTATAGACATCGATCTTTGATGATAAGATTCCTGCAACTAAATCATCTATATCAGTCTTATCTATTCTCATACAACCAGTCAGTAAAACTAAAGAAGTAAATAATAATAGTACTTTCTTCATAAATTCACCTAATTCTCTTACGATTACATTATAGCAAATATTTTGGACTTTTAAAATACTCAAATGATTAACAACTACTCCTATTGTTAAAATTATAGCATATAAAAAAAGAATTAACTACCCTTTAATTCTTTTTTACAGCATCTAGATAGTTAATTCTAACACCCTTACTTTTAAATTTTTTCTCATATTCAGTTTCAATTGTTTCGATATCTTCATTTGCAAGATCTAAAGATACTTTCTTTATCGTATAGCCATATTCACTTAAACTGCTTATCGAATAAGCAAAAAGCCCAATATTGTCAGTTTTCTGAATTATATGAGTATTCCCAACAGAAATCTCATCATAACGTTCTAGATAATTCTCACTAGTAAGCCTTTTCTTTGCATGGCGATTCTTTGGCCAAGGATCAGAAAAATTCAAAAATATCGTTGATATTTCATGATCGAATACTAAATCTAAGAATACAGCATCCATACATACTAGCTTTAAATTTTGCATTTCCTTGTCCTCTAACTTTTGAACTGCACGAACAAGGACACTTTCATATTTCTCTATGCCAATAAAGTTAACATTTGGATACTTTTCAGCCATTCCAATAATAAAGTCTCCCTTTCCCATGCCTACTTCTAAACATATCGGATTATTATTTCCAAATAATTCTTTAATTCTTCCTCGATATTCCTTTAAACTTTGATAGTCAATTGTGTATCTAGACTCATTAACTATATTAACTGCATTTTTTACATTTCTCAATCTCATAAAAATAACCTCACTAAATTCATATTATAGCATATATTATACTAGGAGGAATATCATGAAAAAAGATCGAAATAGTTTCTTTTCTCAATATGGTTACAGTTCATATGCCAACAACTATATGCAACCAAACATGAACATGCAGCCAAACATGAATATGCAACCAAGTATGAATATGCAGACTATGCCAATAACTAATAATCCATATAATCAATCAATCGAATCAGATTTAGAATCTCGCATCTCTAAATTAGAAAGAGAAACTAAATTATTAGATTCTCGTATTTCTAAATTAGAAAGTTCTATGCCAAAAATTACAAACAATACAGATTATAACTTTGCCAATTCGATGTATATGGTATAATTACTTAAGCTTACCTAAGGTAAGTTTTTTTAATATCTTAGATATTAATTCATCTCCAAAGATATCATTTAATAGATGTATCTTATAACTTATTCCAATATAGATAATGCCACCTATAATTGTATCAATTGCTATAAGAATAATAGAATTAATCACACTATGTAAATCTAAAGTTATAAAATGATTAATTAGAATCAATATAACTGTCATAGACATAGCAGGGATAATCATTTTAACTAAATTGATAAAAAGTGTTCGGAAACTAATTCTATTCTTTATATGTAGACTTATTAAGCCAATTAAAATACTTGCTATATAGCCAATCACACTAGCTGCAATACTTCCCAAATGAGCAGGAAGCGATAGTTTATTAAATAGCAACATTATTGGAATATCTAAAAGTGCATTTAAAGCGAATCCTACTAGCGATATTGCATATACTAGTTTATATTTATTTAAACTTTGAGCAATTGTCGATAGAACCATATAGACATTAGCTAAAAGAGCCGAAATAACAGCAAACCTTAAAATACCTGCACCAACTAAATTATATCCATAGAATACTCGCCAAACGCCTACTGATAAAATCATCAATCCCAAAACAAGTGGAAGTGATATAAATATTACTAAACTAATTGATTGATTGATTTTATTGCTTACTTCCTCAAAATTCTTTTCTGTATAACTAGATACTATCGTTGGAATTAAAGACATCGTAAGTCCCATCGCCATAGCATTTATAATCATACATATCTTTGGTGACCAAGTAGATATTGACGATGCAATAAATTCAACGGTCTTAGTATCGATATTCAAATATTCAAGAGTTCTTAGAACTAATATTTGATCAGTAAATGTATATATATTAGTTACAATATTTATAATGATAAAAGGAATGGCATATTTAATAATCTTTAAAGTGATTTCCCTATTACTTATATTATCTTTTTTAATAGTATTGCTTACGAGTTTATCTTTATTCTTATGAACTACGCGTTTCAAATAGATAATTGCTGCTATCCCACCAAATAAAGCACCCATAACCGAAATACCTATAGCAATTCTCAATTCTCCATGCATAACTTTTAATACAACAAAAGAACCAATTAAAATAACAGCAATTCTAACAATTTGTTCAATCAACTGACTAGTTGATGATGGACTTACATATTTATGGCCCTGTAAGTAACCTTTAGTGATACTCAAGTATGGAATGACTAAAACGGCAGGACTAACACACCTTATAACAAAAGCAATATCTAGAGCCGTATTTCCGCCCTTTAAATCTCCAATTATAAACATAGCTATTTCTTCAGCTAAAATAAAAAGTATTAAAAAAGCTATTATCGAAATAACACTCATTATCTTAATAGCATTCTTATATGCTCTTTCCTTAGCATCGATCATTTGAAGAGTATTATATTCACTTATAACTTTACTAATAGCATTAGGTAGACCTGCTGAAGAAATACCCAAAAAAATCAAATAGATATTGTACGCATAACTATATAGAGCTCCCCCATTTGATCCTACTATCGAATAAAACGGAATAACATATAACATTCCAAGTATTTTAACAATTACAATAGCAAGAGTTGCTATAAGAGTTCCCTCAACAAAACCACTCTTTTTCAAGATTAATCACCTAACTTTTATAAATAATCATTGCTGAAAAACAATAAATCTGTTCTTCGCCAAACATCGAAGTTGATACATTAAACTTAATGTCTATAACTTCAACTTCCCCAATAAAATTATTTATTTCTGCTTCTAAATCTTTTTCATGTTCACAATCAAATACTTTTACTTTCATAAAATCACCATGAAAATAATAACAAAAACATAATAATTTTTTTGTCGATTACAAAGATATTATAATATAGTAAGAAGTACTTGTCGAATAATTTAATTATTTCTTTACACAAAAAAAGCTAGATAACTCTAGCTTTTGTTTTTATATTAATCACAATCCCAAGGATATAATAGACAAGTTTCACAAGGTTGGAAACCTTCATTATATGCTTCGTTGAAATCACTTATTGTACCAAATAACCATAATATTAGTGAAGGCATCAAGAATATTGCAACACCAGCAACAGCTCTCCATAATAATCTCTTAGTAGCAGTTTTAATTTCATCATCTTTAGATGCAACTACTGCTTTTCCTAAATCCATAATTCCATAACCAATAATTACTAATGGCATTGATATTTTAACGATAGTTAATATCCATCCTACGAAACCTAATATTTGTGAAGTTTGTGTACAAAAGTCGCCTAAGCTAAATCCTAACATAAAATTACCTCTTTCCTTATATACATTATAATTTACATTTTACATTTTTGTCAACAAAATTACAAGTTATTGACAACATTATTAATATTAAATCCTAATTTTATCAATAGATCATTAATATTTTGAATATTCTTATCTCTATCATTTAAAGGAGGTATATTATCAAATACTTTTATTCTTGATTCATATTCAAAATCCGGTATTTCTTGATCATTGACAAAACTCTTATTTAAAACGACCTTTTTATCCTTTAGTTCAGCAAATGCATTTCTATTTTTCTTCAATAGTTTAGTAAGCATAACATACGAAGGTTCTATCAAATATAATATTTCATCACAGTATTTATCCGCTTCACCAAATTCATTTAAATCGATAATGACAGCTGAAACATCTTCATATAGTTTTAACTTGCTCTCTAAATCTTGACGATTAAAGCAAGCCGAAAGATTTGGATCATGATAAAACATCAAATCTTGTTTAAACATTTCAAGTCCTACAGCCATTATACCAGCCTGATTTAAACTGCGAACCATCATGTTAGTTAAACTAGTCGCACCAGCATGATTAGTTAAATTGACAAGTCCAATAACTTTTCTCGCCCCAGTTTCTTGATAGACAACCTCATGAGCCTCTTTATACTCTTCTTGTTTTCTCGTTTGCTCTTCATCACTTAAAAGCAAATGTTTAACATTATCATAATTATTAGGATTACTATATAAGAATTTAATACCCTCATAATTACGAGTAAAATTATAAAAACCATTCTTAATTAAATTAGACATGTAAAATGAACTATTTACTTCGGGATCATCATTTAGTAGTAATATTACTCTCGATGGATCTACTGCTTTAGCTAAAGATGCTATAACATTTAAATCTTTATAATCTTTAATAGAAGTAATATCAACAATCATCTTATTGAAATATAAATTAACAAATTTACTTAGTAATTCTCTTAACTCATATTGACCATCAATTCTCTTTATAATATCTATGTCTAATCTATCGATTATTTCTTTATTTTCATTTGATGTAACAACATTCATATATCCAACCTCTTATCTAAACCAGTTATCTCCCTCTTCGGGAAAATAAATATTAATTGTTTCACCAGAAACATTAAATAGTGACATTTCATTAACTACAGGAATAGATAATGAAAAAAACACATAAACCGAATAATAAGCAGCTGATAATTGTCCTTCTGGATTTATTGCCTCAACTTTTTGAATGCAATAGTTGAATTTGTCATCATCGGAAGGTGATGGAGTAACAAAATTTCTTGTAACTCCAATAAATGATAGTGAATTGTCATTAAAGAAACCACTACATTTTCCTGTCGAATTATAGCCAACTTCATCCATTAAATCAGCGATATCATCAATAGCAGCTTGATTAGGTCCATTGTGTTTTTGAATTCTATCAACAATTCCATCTTTTACTTTAAAAGCTTTAGAATAGTTAACTGAGAATGCCAAATATCCAGAAAATAAAGCAATAAATACGATAACTATACCCATTATCCAGGTAGCTCCAATTGCTTCTCTCACGATATTCTCATTCCTTTATTTTTAATTTATAACGTCATCATTTGAACTTTCATCAGGGCATCTAACAGTTTGATCATTACCTTCGTTGTCAAGATATGTACAAGTACACCATTGACCATCACAAGTTGTAGCATCACAATTTGCTTGACTACAATATGTATTTCTTGTAATATTAGCTCTAATTTGAGGCCATACAAAAGTTCCGAATAAACCTGCAATCCCTGCGATTGCTACTACAGCTACTGCTGTCATACTTAATTCGCCTGTTGCGTCCTTCATTTAAACATCTCTCCTTTATTATAAATTTATTATACTATTATTATTTTTCATATTCAACAATGTATGCAAAAATTTTACATTGTTTATCTAAAATAATCGGAATCTGCCGGATAGTAAATTGCATTAGTTTCACCAGATACTCTAAATGTAAATAGATTTCCCAAAAGTGGCAAATCAAATCCAAAGAATACCTCAAGATTATAATAGTATTTCTTTTCAATATTCTCGCTGCCTTCCTTGAGTTCTCTCGTAATGCAAATATTTTGTGACTCTGAAGGATTAATTGTTGGAACTCCATCGCGAATTCCAACGAATTTTTCTCCATTTTCTACCTTACAAGTATTTGTCTTACGATAGCCATAGTTGGCAGCTATTCTATTAAGATATTCAACTGTAGAGGGATTTAATCCATCGTATTCTTCTATAATTGTAATCATCTTAGTTTTCATCTCATAAGCCTTACTATAATTTATAGAAATTGATATATAGGCAATAAGGATTGCCATAAATGTAATGATAATTCCAAATAGCCATGCTCCATTAATAGAATTTCTCAACATATTAATCACCTATTCTAAACAAATTATACTATTGATTAAACTTGCTATCAATAAAAAAGAGATGTATTTTACATCTCTATTATTCGTATTTATATCTGCCTTTACTCTTCTTTAAATATTTATATAAGAAATATGAACTAGTGATTAAAGCAGCTACTAATAGAATTATTAATATAATATACTTCCAAGTATTATTTGCTTTTTTTATTTTAATTGTATAATTACATTTTGTTCCATCCTGAGCTACGACAATTATTTCAATCTTACTATTATCTTTTAACTTTTCATTACCCTTAATTTCGTATTTAGCATTTAGTTCATCAGTAGGAATTACTTCTAAATCCAAAGACTTTGTACTCTTAGGTAATTTTAAGGTATAATTTAAAGTATTTTTATCAAAATCTAATGGATAATCCTCAATAAAAATATTAGCTAATGAACAATCGTCATTCTCACCATTATAGCGCTTAACTGTAATAGTAACAGTTTTCTTAGTTCCATCTTCAGCAGTTATATTGATATTTACTTTAGATTCTTCATTAGGCAAGTTTTCATTTCCCGTTATTTCAACAGTAGCAAGTTTATCTGCCGGTTCAGCAATAATATCTAAACTCGTTATATCATAAGGAGCTTTTATTGTATAATTGTTCTTTTTATTATCTACTTTAATTTCTGTTTCAAAGATAACTAATCTCTTAAGATCACAATTGCTGGATTTTTTTGGCTCAGTTGTTGTTGTTGTTGTCGTAGTTGTTGGTATTGTAGTAGTTTTTGTCGTATTATTATTCTTTGTTGTAGTTCTCTTTGTCTTTGTTTTTGTTGTCGTCGTAGTCTTTCTCGTCGTTGTCGTAGTTTTCTTACTTGTTGTAGTTGTCGTTATAGTAGCATATGCTGATCCATCCGCGTTCTTTTGACAATCAATATATTCTACAGTAGTACAATAATATGCCCTATTAGTATTACAAGTACCCGTATAACTTTTACAACCACTACTAGATGTCGTAACGTATGGATTACCATTTCCATTATTACATCTATAACCGCTAGAACTAGTCATATTAACTCGATTATACACACCATAAGTACAATCGTATCTATAACATGATTTATAGTAATAATCCCCCCTAGCTCCATTTAACGCATTGATTGTTTTAAACCCTTCGGCAAATCTAATACATGTCGTCGCATCCAAATTATTAGAAGCAACAGGAACTGCAGCATTTACCGTTGTGGTTAATAAAAACATCGAAATAACTAAACACAACAAACTAACCTTCTTCATCGAAAAACACTTCCCTTATTCTAAGTAAATTATAATGTATTAAGTATTAAAGTGCAATATTAGTTGACACTTTTTATTTACGTTTATTTTCACTAATTAATTCTAAATCCTCAGTTAATTGACGAACGCGTTCGATAATTCTCTCACTTTTGACAAAATCAACAGTATTTTTTGTATTTGATAAATGAACCTTAAGTTCATCAATTGTCAAATTTGAAGTAAAGAAAGTTGGTAAATTTTGATCCATTCGATATTGCAAAATAGTTCCAAGTATCTCATCTCTACTCCATCCTGTAACTGTTTCAGCACCAATATCATCAATAAGAAGAATATCGGCAGTTCTAATACTATTCATCTTAATATCAAAGTCATCATTAAAGGATTCTTTCAATATACTTAACATTAATGGATAATAGATAATAACACACTTAGCTCCCGATTTAGCAAGTTCATTAATCAAAGCAGATAGGATATATGATTTTCCACTACCAAAAGATCCATGTAGATAGCACCCTTTTAAGTGTTTATTTGTCTTATATTCATTATAGAAATTCTTTACCCATTTGATTACATGTGCTCTTCTCTTATCATTCAAATCAATGTCTGCCATTCTCGCGTTTCTAATAGCATCAGGTTCTTCAAATACAACAGGTTTTAATTTTTCTTCATTCAAGAATTTCTTTTTATATTTGCAGGCAACATAATCAAATCTCAATAGATTTTCATCTTTGACAGGATACAATACACATCCATTTACGGAATTTTTGCATTCCTCCAAAGCTTTACAATTACTACAGTTTTTTAAATTTTGAACCGTCATTTCAAGTTTTGATGTATATCTAGACGCTACATCTTCTGTAACTCCAAGTTTGTTAACTAATTTTATGAACTCTTCATCTTTTAAAGCTTTATTAAATTCTTTTTTTAGTATCTGTTCACTAGCTTCACTTTTGCTCAATTCATTAATATTTTTCATCTAATCACCTGAATTCTTCAAACATATTTTGCAATTCTTCTATTTCTTCATCACTCATTTTTTCTGGAGCGACATTTAAATTTAACCAAGCTGGTTCTTTAACGACATTCTTAGTACTCTTCGTTTTAACCTTGTTTCTATTTTTAATTAATGTATTCATAGCATCGGGAACAGTCTTTATTCCTTTGCGCGAAAATTCTGATGCAATAGTTTCTAGATATCCTTTTGATAATACTCCATCATTTACTTTTAGAGTATAATCAACTAATACGTTAATAACACCGGCAGGAAGCATAAAATCAACTGCTAAGTGTTCTAGAATATGTAAATCTCTCGGCGTAGGTTCAATATTCTTATTCTTTAGCTTTAAGAAATCATAAGGTCTAGTATTCTCAAATGCATATATTATTTTCCCCTTATTTGAAGTATCTCCACTAGGAGTCTTCAAGTAAGCTGGCTGAGTTCTATAAATAAGTGTAGGTAAATCTCCACTGTTGTTATATTGATAATTACTTCTTGCATTCTGTCTTAATTTTTCTTTATCAATTAAACCTACAGTATCAATAGATGCAATAATTATATTACTCATCTTAATGGAATCTAAATTATAGACAAAAGCTAGTTGATTGATTAACTCCTTCGTCTTCTTATTGAGAGCTTTAGCATTGAGTAAACCCGAAGGAATACTTGCTTCAATTAAATCATAGTCTAGATTATTATCCAAATTAATTCCCAATCTATTGAGTTTTCTAATGCTATCGTCGATTACTTTTGAACTTTCGACAACTTTGAAGGTTTCATTCATCGAAGAAGTAATCTCCCTATAATCTACTTTAGGGATACTCCTCTTTCGATAATATCTCTTTATATTGTTGAATTCAATTTCTCCAATATTGTTTAGTAATAATACACTTAATACAGGATGATTTAAAAATTCATAAGCCGAAAGTGGTGAAAACAATTCATAAATATATTCATTTATATTATCACTTTCTTTTACGTAAGTTTTAATTAAACCTACAGCCTCTAAAGATTCTCTTGCAAGTTTAATTGTGTCTAAATCACTCTTTAAAATTGTCATTAAATGATGATGTGTATAATTAGAACTAATTAATTCCATTTTATCCAAGTCACTCCAAAGAGTTAGATATAAACTTACTGAATTAGATCCAATTATCGGTTCATACAAATTGATGATTACTCGTCTTTCTATCTCCGTTAAAACAGATGAGTTTTCAACTATATAGGTATCTGCCGGCAATAAATTCATGAGTATCACATCCTATTAATTTTATTTTAATATTTATTGTATCATTATTCAAGAAAAAAAGATACACGAATGTATCATTTTATACTTCTTGAATAACAGCAATTATCATTGGCTTACATTCAGTTTCATGATAGAAATATTTGCTTAATTCTTCTCTTATCTCATTTTTAATTTTATTATAATCTACATAATTAGGAGTTGTATTATTTTCAATTATTTCTATAGATATTCTCTTAATCTCTTCAATCATCTCAAGAGAATCCTTAACATAGATAAATCCTCTCGTAGTAATTTCAGGATCAGCAAGTATTTTCTTAGTCTTTTTATCTAACGTTGCCGATATCAACATAATTCCATTTTCACCAAGCATCTCACGATCTTTAATTACTAGTTCACCTACATCATCACTGGATTTACCATCGATTAATACATCATCGACAACCATCGATTCAAAATTATCTTGTAACTTTCCATCGATAAATGTTACGATATCTCCGTTTTGTTTAAGAAGTAGATTCTCCGGTTTCATACCAAGAGTTGTTGCCAAATTAGCATTGTTAACCATAAGCCTATATTCACCCTTAACAGGCATATAGTATTTAGGTTTAACGAGATTCAACATAATCATCAAATCTTCTGATGAAGCATGATGGAGAATTGTCTTATTCTTTGGAATAGTAATACTATTGGCACCAAATGTTGCAATTTCATCTTGAATATGAACAAGTGCTTTTTCAACAGCATCATATGTAGGTTCAGCAAACACAACTGTATCAGTCTGTTTTAAATGTATGAACTTATCAGCTCCATGAACAATTTTATCGACTGTTGCATAAGGTTTCTCGCGATCATCACATACTAAGAGTATAGTTCGCTTATCTTCAATATCATTTAAATCGCCAATTGTATTTGGATTAACATTCAAATATCCAAGTTTTATCGACATATTAACGATATTTTGCAACTTTTTGCCCATTATTACTATTTTTCTATGCATATTAACAGATGCATTAAAGATTTCCTGAATAGTATGTAAGTGAACTGGAAGCACAGAAATAATTAATCTTCCATCATTATGGTTCATTGTATCCTTAAACCAACTTGTCAAACGATGGTTAGGACTAGTATGCCCAAAGTGTTCAGAAAATGACGATTCACTTAGAAGACAAAGAACTCCCTGTTTTCCAACATAGGCAATTTTTCCCAAATCCATAGCATAAGCACCACCCATAGTTGGATCAATTATAAAATCTCCCGTATAACATATTGCTCCATCATTAGTATTAATAACATACATTACAGCATCGGGAACAGAATGAGAAACATTAATTGGAAATACTGAAACATTGCCAAAAGATATCTTCTTATGTGCCTTTATCTCTATTATATTTTTTTCATTTATACCTTCTAATATAAGATATTCTTTTGTATATTTAGTCGCATAAACTTTAAGTTCTGGTATTTCACTTAATAAATCCATTACACCACCCATTTGTTCTAAATGAGCATGCGTAATAAATACTCCAACAATTCTATTCTTATTTTCTATTAAATAACTATAATTTGGCAAGATATAATCTATGCCATACATTGAATCCGTAGCATATTTAAGTCCACAATCAAGGACAAATATCTTTTCATCTACTTCAACAACATAAGTGTTTTTTCCACTTTCATTTAGGCCTCCAAGCCCAAATATTCTTATTTTACTCATATCAATCTTCCTTTTTATATAAAGCGCACATCAGTGAAATAATTATAGCATAATAATTATTATTATTCAATTAAAAAAGCAAATCTTATTTTAAGACTTGCTACTCTTAGTTATAATCTTTGAAGTCTAGAAGACTGCTTATCAAATTGTTTTAATACATTGTCCGAAGTATCACTATTAGGCTCAATATCTATTAAAACTTCCCCACAATCAAGCATACAAACTTTTCTATCTAATGGTAAGAATAAAGGTGTTGGATTTACTAAGTTATAATCAGCAACGTTCACCATTTTGCCAAAGTAAATTGTTCGACCAACATTAACTGGCTTTCCATAGATTTCGAAATCATCTACTAATCCTATTCCTCTACTATACAATACTACACTTACCATATCTGGCAACTTACCCTTAATTAAATCAAGAAGTGTAGAATCATTTAATTTTACTTCTTTATCAATATATCTCTTTGTCTCATTATCATAAAAAGTTAATAAACCGAAATTTTCCAATTTTCCATCTACTTTTACAGATCCATTGTATATTTTATAATAGTTATCATCATGTACATCTCTCATAATATCCCCCTCTTCTGCTAAACTATTATAACCATTTATCCGAGTTTTGTCAAATTCCTCATTACTTTAAATAATCATCGCTTACATTAATGTCTTCATCAATTATCTCTTCATAATCGTCATAATCATCAGTTGTTGAAACTCTTACAACTGAATCCCCAATAACTTCTACTCCCATTTCACTCTCAATATTAATCTTAATTTCACTACCATCGATTTCGACATTAGTGACACTAGGTTGATTTAACGCCCTAACAATGATTTCTGAATCATTTGAAATACTAGAATTATCATTGATTCTAACATTCATCGGTTCTTCATAAGAATAATTATTTATCATAACATTAGTCTTACTATTATTATCATAAGAATACCAAATATTAACATCATAGCTTCCAGATAAATATATCACACCGTCTTTAATGAATCCCTTGAATCTATGGTTGATAACCCAACAACCTAAAACATTATCGATACTCCCATTTAAGGAAGCAACATTTACCGCTCTTATCGTCTTTTTTCCCTTACCTATAACTGTCTTTGTAACAATTTCCTTATAATAAGCCACACGAATCACTCCTAATAAAGTATATGCATAAATATAAAAATGTTTAAAAAAAAAGAAATAGTTTTATCTATTTCTTTAACAACATAGCAACATCATGAGACATATCAATGCTCTGTCCATACTCAACATGTTCAGTTTGAATTTTTTCTATATTTTCATCTTTAAATCTATCATAAAGTAATGAATATGATCTATTTTGAGAAGTCAACCCTTGTAGATAAAAAGCCATATCTTCAAAACGTATTGCTCCCGAAGGTAAAAATTTGTCAGGATGTTCCTCAAACAATTTATCAACATAAGCTTTAATATCGTCATTAAATGCATATAAATACGCAATCATTGCTTTACCACCCTTAGTTAAACGAGAATATATTTCTCCCATTATAAATTCATAAAAGACATTTACTTCTTTTTCATTAACATTCTCACCAAATACTAAGTATTCATATATGTTAGATAAAGTAATACCATCATATAATCTATTTCCCAAATGAATAGGTAATGAATAAAGAGGAGCATCAATATAATTAATTTCAACACCATCTATCATACTCTTTAACTTCTCATAGTTTTCATCATCTAAATATGGATTTATTTTTTTAATTAGTTCAGGTTCTAATCTCTTGTATACAAATAAATCGCGAGCAATATCTTCTCCATCCTTTATGTCATATAAAGAATTCCAAAATATCGAATCCTGCTCACTTAAATTAGATGAAAATCTGTTAAATATGCCAGCAGAAAACCTTCGATAATACTTCATAAAATCTTTTTTTGTAAGTGATTTAAAAGCTTCTATCTTTAGTGCACATCCTCTTTTTGAAAGCGGATTTGAATCAAAAACATCAATTCTTTTAGCGCCCAATAATATAGCATTTAGTAATTGATCTCCACTTGCTCCAATAGTTAAAAATGTCTCAGGATGATCAAATTCTTTATAATAAGTACGCATATCTTCCGTAGCAAATAAGTATAATGGACCACACGATAAACCTTCATCAAATCCACTTTTATGAGCAATACTATCAAATAAAAATTTTTGTATACTATCATTGTCCATTATTGACAAAGTTTTGTTAATCTCCAATTTTAATTTTTCTTTTTCGCTGTAAGTTAACACTTTAAATCCCCCTTAATTTCCGCATATTATACCATAAATTGCCAAAAACACAAAAAAAGGAGAATTTCTCCTTTTTATTTAACGACGATATTTACTATTTTACCTTTAATAACGATTACTTTTACTACTTCTTTATCCTCTAAATGTCGTTTGACATTTTCTTCATTTAAAGCAATTTCTTTTATTCTTTCTTCTGATTCATCTAGACTTACTGTTATTGTTCCTCTAAGTTTTCCATTAATTTGAACTCCAATAGTAATTTCATCATCTATTGTCTTTGCTTCATCATATTCTGGCCAAGACTCGAACGCAATAGTATCATCATGTCCTAAGACAGTATTCCATAACTCTTCTGTAATATGAGGAGCAATTGGATTTAATAGTTTTATAAATCCTTCAGCATAAACTCTAGGGAATTTATCTTCTTTATAAACAGCATTTATAAATACCATCAATTGACTAATTGCCGTATTAAATGAAAGAGATTCAAAATCATTAGTAACCTTTTTAACAGTTGCATGATAGATTTTCTCTAAGTTCTTATTATCTTCATCAGTTATTTTATTCTCTTCTGTATATAGACGCCAAATTCGATCTAAGAACTTCTTAGCTCCCTCAACTCCCGATGAACTCCAAGGTTTAGAAGCTTCAAGTGGTCCCATAAACATTTCATAAAGTCTTAAAGTATCTGCCCCATAGTCACGAACGATATCTGATGGATTAACGACATATTTAGGGAATCTTTTACCCATCTTAATTCCGTTTTCTCCTAAAATCATTCCTTGGTGTACAAGTTTTTTGAATGGTTCTTCTACTGGACTTAATCCCTTATCAAATAGATAATGATTCCAAATTCTCGAATACATTAAATGTCCAACAGCATGTTCTGGTCCTCCGACATACAAATCAACAGGCATCCAATGTTTAAGCAATTCTTGATTAGCAAACTCTTCCGTATTATCAGGATCGATATATCTTAGGAAATACCAACTAGATCCAGCACTTCCTGGCATCGTTGAAGTTTCTCTAACGCCTTTAATTCCATCTTTATTATAGTTTTTCCACTCTATAGCATTCTCTAGAGGAGCCTTTCCATTGTGACCGCGATAATCATCTAGTTCAGGTAAAACTAATGGTAATTCTTCATCACTTAATGTATGTGTTTCATTATTATCCATATGAACAATTGGAACTGGTTCGCCCCAATATCTTTGACGAGCAAAGATCCATTCACGCATCTTGTAGTTAACCTTTTTACTACCAGCATTATGACTTTCTAACCAATCGATCATTTTATCGATAGCATCCATCTTATTTAAACCATTTAACCATTCAGAATTGATGTGAATTCCATCACCTGTCATAGCAGCTTGATTCTTAGAATATTCATAAGTCTTCTTGTGTAGTTCATCTTTTACTTCATTAATGATTACATCTTCATCAACCCATTCAACGCTAAAGTTTTCATCATCGTCAAGATTTTGATGTGTTTTTTTATCACTCTTAAGTTTAAATAGTAAACCAGTACAATCAATATTGAAGTATTTATCTTTATTGTAAGCATAATAATGATGATTTATTCTTGGAAGTTCACGAACAAATTCTAAGTCAATATAACCTGTTTCCTCTTCGATTTCTCTTAGGGCACATTCAAGTGGAGTTTCACAATCCCTACGTGATCCACCGATGAATAATCTTCCCCCATTACTTCCCCAATTGATAGTTAAATATTTTTGCTTTTCTTCATCATAGACAATTGCAACAATCGAAGTTTTAGTTTCTTCTCCCTCATGTGGTGTACCAGTAACTTCCTCTAATACTTGAATGATTGGAATATTAAATTTAGTAGCAAATTCATAATCTCTATCGTCATGAGCAGGAACTGCCATAATTGCTCCTGTTCCATAACTTGCTAAAACATAATCGCTGATATAGATTGGAATACGCGCATCATTTACTGGGTTGATAGCATAAGCACCAATAAATACACCAGTCTTATCTTTATTAAGTTCAGTTCTCTCCATATCATTCTTTAAAGCACATGCTGCCTTATAGGCCTCAACTTCACTTCGCATTTCATCAGTTGTTATCTTATCAACAAGATCATGTTCTGGCGCTAATACACAATAAGTTGCACCAAAAAGTGTATCACATCTTGTCGTAAATACAGTAAATTTATCTTCATATCCATCAACTTTAAAATCAACATGAGCTCCAATTGATTTTCCAATCCAATTTCTTTGAATTTCTTTTGTCGATTCTGGCCAATCAATACACTCAAGTCCGTCAAGTAATTTTTCAGCAAATGCAGCTTGATCAATACACAATTGACGCATATTCTTTCTAATAACTGGATATCCTCCACGTTCACTTTTACCATCGATTACTTCATCATTAGATAAAACTGTACCAAGTTCCTCACACCAGTTAACTGGCATATCTACATACTTAGCATATCCATCTTCATATAGATTCTTAAAAATCCATTGAGTCCATTTATAATATGCTGGATCTGATGTTGCAATACATCTATTCCAATCATAATCGAATCCCAATTCTTTCAATTGTTTAGTAAATGTTTCAATATTCTCATTAGTAAATTTACTCGGATGATTTCCCGTTTGAACTGCATATTGTTCAGCAGGTAAACCAAAAGAATCATATCCCATCGGATGCAATACATTAAATCCTTGCATTCTCTTCATACGAGAAATAATATCAGTTGCTGTATAACCTTCAGGATGTCCAGCATGTAATCCTACTCCTGATGGATAAGGAAACATATCTAATGCATAATATTTAGGCTTTGAAAAATCCCAAATATCAGTTTTAAATGTTTGATTCTCTTCCCAATAATTTTGCCACTTTTTTTCTATCTTCTTAAAATTATATTCCATAATTACCAACCTTTCTTTTTTAAAATACTTCCAATTATGTTATAGCATACTAAGATAAGTACTATAAATAATGCAAATGATATAAATAAGGATACATAATAATCAATATCTAAAATAATTATAACAGCTATAGGAATAGATATTATAAAAGCATTTACAAAGCAAATAATCTTAGATAATAATCTTACTCTCTCTTTATTCATCTTTAAATCATATTTTCGAACAATATATTGAAAACTCTTCTGCGTTCCAAGAGAATTATTCTTATGCTTAATTGCAAAATCAAATATATAAATTGCCAGGAATAATACCATTAGTATTATCAAATAACTAAATATATATTCCATAACTACCTCCTTAAGTAAAAAAATACCACGAAAACCCAAGGACGAATTTTCGTGGTACCAGCCTTTTTTGTACTCAAATGATTTTTAAAGAAATCACCCTAACACATCAGAAAACAAGTTCAATTAACATTATTTATTATCTTTCACCAAACGATAACTCTCTTTAAAACAATTATTAATTTACTACTCTTTCATCTCTTGCTTGAATGCGAAATGCTTCGCTTATTTGAATTATACTAAACATCAGCTAAATATTCAAGAAGTTTTAAGAATAAATTAATATATTTCTGACTTACACCATATTTCTTTAATTTACGAACTTTAATACGTTTTTGTTTAATATCATCATCATTAAATAAGATTTTTCCTATAATATCTTTAGTCTTTGTTTGAATTGGCAAATCATTTAAGATTGATGATATATCATCAGTAAATAAACTTGCGGCATCTATCTCTAAGTTTTTACCCTTTATAGAAAGTGTAATCTGTTTTAATGTAGAAAGACTTGGAAGTTCAATAACAAAATCGTTATCATCCACATAAGTCTCTATTCCTTTTACACTTTCTGAACCAATATGAGCATCAAAGCTATCAGGTTCATTTGTATTTTTAAACCTTATTCGATAAGCACGATAATTATTTATTATTCCACTCTTACCTGCTACCGGTCTAATAACTACTGTATAGTTATTCTTTTGATAAGTATAGTCAATATCAGTAACTAAGTAATAACCTTGTTCATATAAAGAACTAATACCATCATCTTCATATAACTCATAAGTATTAGATTCACCAGGGAATATTTGTATCTCCATAACTTTTGGGGGATTTGTATCATTGATATTCTTTTCATCAAGTATTGCTAAAGGTATTATTGATCCCGCTCTTGTAAATACAGGATAAGACTCTAACTTATAAAATGCTGTATATCGTTTCCCTCCAATATATTTTCTACCGGTTGTAAAATCATACCAAATACCATCAGGTAAATATAACTTTTGAATTGTTCTTTCCATTACACGATCCATCTTCGTTGTAATTGGTGCCACAAATAATGAATCTCCAAAGTAATATTCATTCTTATAAAGTGGTTCATCATATATTTCTGGATATCGATAGTAAAGAGGTTGAACTAATGGTAAACCTGTTCTACTATAACGATAAGCTTCACTATAAAGATAAGGAATTAAGGAATGTCTCAATCTTAAATACTGTGAAACAACTGAATTAGTCGTTATATCCCATCTCCATGGTTCTCTTTTATAATAGTAACCTTCATCAGCTGAAAGTCTTAAGATTGGTGAGAAGCAACCGAATTGACAGAATCGCGAATATAATTCTCCGTCTTCTACTCCATCAGTAAATCCACCAATATCATTACTTATCCACGAAATTCCGATATTTGAAGCATTGGAATTAAATGCAGGAAGTGCTTGCAAGTTGCTCCAACTAACTAAAGTCTCGCCAGTATAATGAACTGGATATCTGTGAGATGCTATAAGACCATTTCTTGCAAGAACCATTCCACGACGATTTTGAATTTGTTTAAAATCATTGAAATGATAATGAGTTAAGGCCCTTAAAGAAACAAGATCTTTTGGATTATTGTAATTTATAAAGAAGAAATCAACCCCATAATTCATAAGCGGATGTATTAAATAATCGAAATAGGCACTCAATACATTCTTATTGAATAAATTAAATGGCAAAGTACCAGAGCCTTCAAGACCACTAGCCGATTTAAATGGTAAATAGTAATCTTCTTTTTCTGAGATACCTTCAAAAGGATTAACTGATACCGCAACCTTTATTCCCTTACTATGAAGAAAATCAGTTAATCTCTTAGGTCTTTTAAATAAAGTTTCATTGAATGTTAATCCACTTTTCATCTTAGGATTTACACGATGCCATTTGTCTCCTAGTAGTAAAACAGACATTGGAACTTTATTCTTATAAAATTTATATGTTAGATTTTCTATATCCTTAGCATTATATTCAATATTTCTATTCCACCATACTCCTAAAGCATATCTAGGAATTAGCGGAGGAAATCCCGTCAAAGTAAAATAATCCCTCAAAGCTGCACCAAAGTCACGCTTATACATAAATACATAAGTATCAATTCTCTTATCATTTCGCTTACCCAATGAACCATCTTCATTGAATATTAATGAGTGACTATCATCGATTGATACAAAACCATCGGTACTATATAAACCTTTTTCAAGTTTATGTTTAGATACTTCTCCATCTAAAGAATAACTAGTGCCCATAAAGTTTCTAACTTCGGGATGATTCATATACCAATACTTATCGGTATCGTTTAGATTAATTCTAAGATTTGCATCGGGAGATACTTTAGTTCCCACAAATATTGAACCCTTTAAATAAGTTAAAGTAAAATATTTAGTCGTAATAGTTAAATACTTACTATCCTCTTTTTTCTCAAAATGAGCAAGTTTAAAATTACGATTCATTACAAGTTCTGTTGGACGATCTTCAAAAGTACTAGTCTCACTATATTCTAATCTTACAAGTAAATCGGATAATATGGTAATACGATATTTAGGACCACTTATTACAGCCTGCGGATTTGGTAATATACTCTCATAGTCCATCTGAAAATGACTTTGCAAATTTCCCATAACATCCCTCTATTCTATTTAATATTTTAACATAATGATTAATCATTTACAATAATTATGTAAAAAAGAAAACAAGATTATTCATCTTGCTTTTTTTCGTTTTATAACATTTAAACATTTAAATGTTCTTAAGTTAAAGAACATAAAATTAATTATAAAAGTACCAATAATAATTGCTAGACTTAGATATATATTGAAATGTAATAATGGATATAAAAGTAATAATAATAGTACAATACAAGCTATCTTGTTAGTATTTAGCATATTATATAAAGTATAAACAGAACTCATAATCATAATTCGATAAACTATAGGATAAATATAATACTTTAGTGAAGTTGGCATATAAGAATGAAATACATAGAAAATAGATAAATATTGAAGTAATGAAAAAATCAATATAAAACAAATGCCTACTATATACTTATGTATAACCCATTTTTTTTGATTATATCTTAATGCTATATTGTTGTGAAAATATATATGTTCCGACAAATGAAATACAGCAAAGAATAAAACAAGATAAGAATTAACAAATATATATAATGTATCTACAGGATTATCTTTATTAAATATTGGGTAACATAAAAGTTTTTTAACTAATTCAGTTATTTCTTCATCTTCATGAAGTATTTGCATAAATCCAAACATTGTAATAAACAATACAACAAAATAAAATATAAATACAATAATAGTTTTTAAGAATGCCCATTCAGCACTTTTTACTTCATATTTCATCCTATATCTCTTTTCTTACTTAATATTAATTTCTTTAAAATTAATATTAAGACAATATATACACCAATCATAATAATTGTCGATAATATTTCCATACCAAAAGAACTAAACTGATTTCCTGATAAAATAGAATTCATTGTAATTGGTATATTATTACCTAAATCAAGTAAATTGAAAATAACTAAAGACATAATAAAAAACCTTAATTTTTTATTATTTGTATAATACGCTAAAAATGTTAAAATAGCAATTATAAGTATAAATATAAATCTAATAATAAAATAATATATTAAATAATATAAATTAGGAATATTATAAGTCTCATACATGCTCATAATATAACCACTATTAAACATTATTATAGAAGATATGCTTAGTATAAAGAAGACTAAATCTAAAACTAATATTAATAGCAATACATCACCTAAGACATTTTTAACTACACCAGTAACCGATCCATATCTATGGGCTTGATATGCTATACTAAAATTTTTTTGCAAATAATTCCATATATTTGTTATATATAAAAATAAAACTAATAAATTTACTATCATATATTGATAAGAAAATAATAATATAGATAAAAAATCAGTTTTAATTTTATAAGTTAATACTGGAACTGCCAATATAAGTAAGAAGAAAAATATTGTTCCAAAACTTGAATAAGAATTCAAGTATTTTTTCACTCTATTATAACAATTTTTAAACATTCTTTGCTTCACTAACTTTACCATTATCAAATACAAATATTTTATCAGACAGTTTAGTTAAATCTTCTTTGATATGTGTACTAACAATTATTAGTTTTCCTTCTTTTTTCTTACTGAGAAAATATTCAGTAAGTTTATCTACTGTTGCTTGTTCTATTCCGTTAAATGGTTCATCTAAAATTAATATATCAGGATCTTCCATTATAGCTTGTGCCACTCCTAATTTTTGTTTCATACCTAAAGAGTACTTAGAGTATTTTTTATTTTTTTCTTCAGTTAGATTAACAAGTTCTAATATTTCTAATATTTTCTTTTCATCAATTGTTTTATTTATGTCAGCTAGTAGTTTTAAATTTTCAAATCCAGATATATCGGGAAAAAATGCTGGTTTCTCTATTAACACTCGCATATTAGAGGGATATGTTCCTGTTGCATTAATATCAACCCCATCAATTAATACAGTTCCTGTAGTTGGAGTATAAAGTCCACTAATTATTTTTTGAAGTACGCTTTTACCAGATCCGTTTCTTCCATAAAAGCCATATATATGACCTGATTCAAAAGATATTGAAACATCATCAATTACTTTTATTTTTTTAAAACTCTTACTTACATTTTTCAATTCTATTTTCATAAATTACTCCTCATTCTTATTATCATTTTTTTCTGAATCAATTATTAGTTTTTCTTTATTTCTATAAATCAAAAAAACCACTATAAATGAGATAAAAAGTGCTGTCAACGTACAAACTATATAACTTATAACTTCGTCTGAAAAACATAAATCATATATATTTAATATATTGAAATTAATAAACTTTTCACTATGGAATATTCCATAGATCACATTGGTATTAATAGTTTCTACTAACATAAGTATGCCTATAATACAAACATAAGATTTAATAACTGATAAAATATAATTATGTTCTTTACGTGATACTATTAATACAACATTAGTATGTATCAAAGTTAAAACGAACGCTTGAACAAAAATCACTAAAAAATAGAAGAGCACATTATTCTCAAATATTGTGTTTTCAAGATAAGAATATCCATTAGTACCGTTACCAGTAATAATATATGTAAATATAAATGCAATAAGTAACATAATCGGCAATAATAAAGCATATTTCCATGAAGATAAGAATAGTTTTTTTAAGATTTTTTTATAACTCTTTCTATTAATATCATTAATAATCATTCTATTTCTCAAATATTTAGTAATAAAATAAGTACTTCCCAATATTATAACCAAAAGAATTAATAATTCACTTATATAGTTACTATAAAAATTGCTCGTAAAATCATAACCATAATAAGCCGTCATGTTATATTCTGTTGAATCTATTTTTTCTAAATAAAATCTGCAAATCTCTTGTTCTTGTTCAGTCATATCTGCATCAACTTTTTCTTTACACTCATTTATTGTATCATTATAATAATTTAGTAAGCTTTTTTGATTTGCTGCATAATCTTTTAATGGAATTATTGATAATAATCCAAAAACAATAAACAAACCAATCATAAAAACATAAAGTTTATTTCTAACTATAATTTTTTTCATATACACCTCACAAATTTAAAGATAGGTAGACAAAATTGTCTCCTATCTTTGATAACTACTATTGAATTTTATCCTGAACAAACCATTCCCAAATAAGAATAGTTGTGTAAACAGTAAAGCCATTCCTTTTTATAGATAAATAATATGTTCCAGGTCCTTCAGATGTATTGTTATAAAAATATCCTCGTTGTTTCATTTGAATATTTTTTACTGTACCAACTTTATTCCAATTATTATTAGAAACTTTTTTATATAGTTCTACATTAAATTTGCAATCTGTACATGGAATAGTTTGTGGTGTATTTGCATAATAATTATAAAAATTTTGAGTAGCAAATCTTTCCTTTACAACTTCGACCGTCTTAATAGTTTTTCCGGCAGGAATATCGCTTTGTCCGGATATTCCCCATTGATCTGGTCTAAGAGTAAAAGTTGCAGATGCCATAGCAATATTTGCTACCATTGAAACAGAAAGTATTACAAAACTATACTTTAATATCTTCATTAAATTTCCTCCTTTCTTTATAAATTTATATAAGAAAATAGTTTTAATACTTTCTTATAACCTCAATAAAATGAACTACGATTATTAGTAACTTCGTTCAATTTCAATATAGCACAAATTAAAAAAAATGGGTTGTTCCATTTTGGAACATCCTACTTTTTGAGTGTGAATATTTTTCACATTTGCTTTTTTATTGAGATTATTTTATGTTTCAATAACTACATAATTATCAAAAATAGTTATCTTATAATCATCTAAATTATATTTATCTTTATTCTTTTTTTCTATTATATAAATGGAATTACTCTTTAGTTCTCTTATATTTTCAAAATGATATTTTCCAAAAGATTTTACTTTTTCAAAAGCTGCACCTTCATTTTCGTACTTCACTGTTTTAACAAAATCTAAAGTATTGTATTCTGAATAGAATAAAACATATATATAAGGCATTTTTATATTCTTTGTTATATAGATATCTTTACTCTTATTCTTAACATATTTTATCGGACTCTCTAAACCTGACTCAAATGTACTAAATTTGTTATAATCTTGACTTGCATATTGAGTTAAGAATAATATAAACATTGTTAAATACATTAAAGTAAATATAATTCCAACTTTCTTTTTATTATTAACAAGTTTAAAAACAATATATATACCTTCTATTGTATAAATAATAATTGGTATCATAAGAATATTTAAACGATTAATATTTGGCGGAACTATTAAAGATAATATGAGTGATACAATGAACCAAATATTAAATAGATAATTATATTTTAATTTAAATGATTTATTTTTTCTAAATGAATTTATTATTCCAATAAATGTAAATACAATCGATGGAAGATATATAATTCCATAAGGGAATATATTATTCCATGGTAAATTATCAGATTGAAAAACTAGAATACTTAGACACTTTAAAATATTTTTAATACTCATCAATACAAATTCACTTGAGAAAATTGAAGTAATACTCTCATATCGATTTACTTCTAGTACAGGAATAGTCATAAATGGCAAATTTATCTGACTTAGTCCTAAAGTATTAATTAAGACATATAAAACGATAGGTGAAGACACAATTCCAACAATTCCTAAAGATATAACAGCACTTCCAAGCTTAATATATTTTTTCTTAATTAATATTATAAGTAAAGGTATGATAAATACCGGTAAAAAATAATAACTAGTACCATAAGAATAAGCACTTATACCTGCTATAATAAATGAACTATAATATAGTAATTTGTTCTTATTCTCTAAACCACTAATAAGTAAATAAACAAACATTAAGATTAAATCGGGAAATAGATTAGATTCCAATCCCCATCTACTCTTCATAATATGCCATGGAGATATTGCTAACAATAATAAACCAATAATTGCTAATTTCTTATTGCCAATTTTATTTAAAAGTTTATACATAATAATTAGAGATATTGAACTGATAATTGCCATTGGAAGTCTTACACTTAATACATTTAATCCCATTACTTTAACAAAGGGAATTATTAAATATGTAAGCAGTGCATTTTGTCCACTACCCCAAGCAACTAAAAATACCGGCAAAAAATTACCATTGCGATCAATTCCATAGTTTAAAATGGAATAAGCCTCATACCCTGCTGATGCCTCATCACAATTTAAACCATTAGGCATAGCACCAATACCAATTACTCTAACTAAAATACCTATTAATAAAATAAAAAACATTAATTTATTTTCATCAATTTTTTTAAATATTTTCATTTTCATCACACAAATTCTAACTAAATTATAATCTAATTTTAATTATAAGTAAATAATACTTGCATACATTAATAATTCTAGTATATAATTTAATTGTGAGAAGCAAGTTCCTTTAAGGACTAATGCTTACCACTTATGTGTTTTGCACCTTTTCAATAAAGAAAAGGCGCTTTTTTTATTCTAAATTATAATGATATAAAGTAAAATAAATATTATAATAAATAATAACTTAATTAAAGTATTATTTTTCATAACATCACTTCTTTCTACTACCCCCTGAAAAGTTTAATAGTCCTTGAGGAAAAAGAAATGATAAGCGCACATCTTGCTTCTCGGAGATTTATAATACACATTATTTTTTGCAATTCAATAGTTTCGACAAAAAGTAGCAAAAAAATTGCGAAAATTCAATTATAGAATGCCAAAATAATCTTCTAATACATTGACTTTTGCATATAATTAGTGTATATTACTAATTGCGAAGTTATTGGCAGCATCATAACCTTTAATTAATGTGTTTAATTGAAATAGTTCTAGTAACTTAAACTGCCTAAGGGAAAGATAATTAAACACCCTAACTAAAAAGTTATGATTATCCTTTACTCGTGAAATAGAAGAAAGGAGAAAAATTATGGCAAGATATACTGGTCCAGCATACAAAAAATCTAGACGTTTAGGTTTTTCTACATTAGAAAATGGAAAAGAAATAGCAAAAAGACCTTATGCTCCAGGACAACATGGAGCTGGTATGAGAAAGAAAGTTTCTGAATATGGTATCCAATTACAAGAAAAACAAAAAATTAGATTTATGTATGGATTAAATGAAAAACAATTTAGACGTTTATTTGATAAAGCATCTAAAATGTCAGGTATTCATGGTGAAAACTTCTTAAAACTACTTGAATCTAGATTAGATAACTTAGTTTATAGAATGGGACTTGCTAATACAAGAAGAGGTTCTCGTCAATTAGTTAACCATGGACATATCTTAGTTAATGGTAAAAAGGTAGATATTCCTTCATACCAATGTAAACCTGGTGATGTTATCAGTGTTAAAGAATCATCATTAGAACATCCAGCAATTAGAGCTTCTCTTGAAGCAAAGGTTTCTAAACCTGCATTTGTTGAATTTGATGATAAGAAGATGACAGGAACTTATGTTAGATATCCTGAAAGAGCTGAATTAAATGCTGAAATTAACGAATCACTAGTAGTTGAATTCTACAACAGATAATAAAAAATCACTTACACAAGTGATTTTTTTATTGTCAAAAATTATCAATAAAAAAAGAAACTAAAAAGTTTCTTCAAATCTAGGTTTACGCGATTGATCTCTTGCCTTGATTTCCTTAGTAATTAAATTGATTATTTTTTTTGTTCCCGATTCATTTGTTGGATTACCAGCTTGAACTGTATAACTTATATATTTTTTTAAATCGGCAAGTTCTTCAACTTTTAATTTTTTAAATAGTTCATAGTAAGTTCCATTCTTAAGCGAATCAATATATAAATCATATACTGGACTAGTTCTAATACGATATAGTTCAGTATTAATTAATACTTCTACTAAGGGTCTAATATTCATAATTCTAACACTTGCATCTATTCCCTCTAATTCTTGATAACAAGTACTCTCAAATTCATCAAGTTCTTGGGGACTTAGAATTGAAAGCAATTTAGCTAATGATTCATCATCAAAAGCATCTAAACCATTATCCTTAATAGCCGTAAATACTTGTTTAATCTTTTCGTTCTTCATGTTATCACTACCTTTGCTTTAAATAGTTATCTATTACAATACTAGCAGACTTTTCATATTCTTTAAAAGAAGCCATAAATATTTTAATAAATATATTAAAATGTCTTTTATTGAACTTATCATATATTCTTCGATATATTTCATCTACAGCTACAATTCGAGCCTTTAATCCATCATTAGGGGCATAGGCCTTTGTCTTTTTTACGACTGAATTATATTGTTCAACTAACTGAGATAAATCTATTTTTTTCTTATAGATACTCTCTAACTTAACTTGATTATAAGTTGATGCTCCCGTAATTATAGAAGTCATTATCAAATTGGCATCATCTACTGAATAATTATTGATATTACTTACAATATATAGATTTAAAAAATAGTAACCAAGAACTACTACATTATTGAAAACATATGGATCAGCTATAAACTTTTCCTTCTTCTCTATTCCTTTTGCATCCAGTTCTTTTATAATTGAATAGACCCAATTTATGTTTTCTTGATAAAGTAAAGTTGTTAGTTCATCAAATTCCATCATATTAAGCCTTCCTATTCTATAAAAAATTATATCATATTCACGCGTGTTTTTAAAGAAAAAGAAAGATTAATCTTAATCTTTCTTTAATAATACATTAAATTAAATCTTTTCAACATCCAATGTTACATCATGACCATTGATATCTACTGTTTCTCCACGGCTTTCATGTTCATAAACAGTAGCCAATGTTTCCTCCATAATATAATCTTTGAATTTATCTAATGATTCTAAGATATCGAGATCTCCGTCATAGTATAACTTAATTCTATCTGCAATATCTAAATTCTTTGTCTTTCTAATATTTTGAACTTTAGAAATTACTTCGCGAGCAAATCCTTCAAGAATTAAATCTCTTGTCAATTCCGTATTTAAAATGATAAATTTATTATTTTGCATTCCAACATCGAATCCTTCTTTAGATTCAATTCTAACATCTACCATATCAGGAGTAATATCTAATCTGCCACCATCAAAATCAATTGTAACAGTTTCTCCCTTTAATACAAGATCGATATCTTCATTTGTCAAATCTAATAAGGCATTTTGATAATCTTTCATCTTTGAACCAAACATAGCCCCACATACTTTAAAATTAGGTTTAATATTGAAATTCATGTATTTAGATAGATCATCTACATACACAACTTTCTTAACGTTTAATTCTTCACTTATTAAGTTAACTAATTCTCCTAAAATACTTTCATACTTACCATCAATAAAGCATTCACTCAATGGTTGACGAACTTTTATCTTAGTCTCTTCCCTAACATAACGTCCTGTTGAAATTAAATCGCGAACCAAATCCATTTTAACTTCAATAGCATCATTAATTAATGACTCATCATATTTAGGGAAATCACTTAAATGAACAGATTCCTCTCCTGTTAGATTCTTATATATTTCTTCAGTAGTATATGGAATAATTGGTGCACATAACTTACACAATCCAACTAATACTTCATAAGTAGTTATATAAACCGATTTCTTTGAATTATCAAGTTCACTACTCCAGAATCTATTTCTATTTCTTCTAATATACCAATTAGATAAATCTTCTGATACAAATGAAGTTATATTTCTTACTACTTCATTTAAATCATATTTTTCATAAGAATCAGTAACATTTTTTACTAATTTATTATATTTACTCAATAGCCATTTATCGATTTCTTCTCTATCCTCATAAGGAATATTACATTCATCAGTATCTATTTCATCAATATTAGCATAAGTTTGGAAGAAAGAATAAGTGTTCTTAAATGGATTAAAGAACTTAGAATGTACTTCTCTTACTCCCGATTCATCATACTTAAGTGGTGTCCATACTGGAGATGCATAAAACATATACCATCTTACATTATCAGCACCATATTCTTTTAATGCTATTGTTGGATCAACTACGTTACCTGTAGATTTACTCATTTTTTTACCATATTGATCTAACACCATATCATTAACAACAACATTTTTAAAACTTGATTCTCCAGAAATGATAGTAGAGATAACTAAAAGTACGTAGAACCAACCACGAGTTTGATCTAATCCTTCTGCAATAAAATCAGCTGGGAATTGCGATTCAAATAACTCTTTATTTTCAAATGGATAATGGAATTGAGCATATGGCATTGAACCTGAATCAAACCATACATCTAAAACATCTTTAACACGATCCATTACTTTACCACATTCAGGACATTTGATATGTAAATCATCAACATATGGACGATGTAATTCCATTTTATGTACATCAATATCTTCGATGATATTTTCTTGTAATTCGTCTAGTGAGCCAATTACATGTTTATGACCACATTCACAAGTCCAAACAGGAAGTGGACATCCCCAATAACGATTACGAGAAATACCCCAGTCAACCATATTTTCAAGCCAATTGCTGAATCTCTTGGTACCAACATATTCTGGGTACCAATTAATTTTCTTATTTGCTTCAATTATCTTATCTTTATAAGCAGTTGTTTTAATATACCAAGCTGGTTTTGGATAACTTATCAATGCTGAATGACATCTCCAACAATGTGGATAATCATGAGTTATTTTTATCTTTTTAAATAATTTATCGTTTTCTTTTAACCATTTAATAATATCAATTTCTAATTCTGGATCAGTTACTAAACGACCTTCCCAAGGTCCACATGTATAGCAACCATCTAAACCTACTGGATTTACAAAACCAATTCCATTTTCTTGACAAACACGATTATCATCAGCACCATATGCAGGAGCAATATGAACGATACCTGTACCATCTTCAGCAGTAACATATTCATCAGCAATAACTTCATGACATTTTCCTTCAACTTCTACAAATGGCATTAATTGTTCATATTTAATTCCAACTAAATCAGCACCTTTATATGTATCTAAAACTTTATAATCTTCACCTAATACCATATCTGCTAAACTCTCTGCTAAAATAAATTTATAGCCCATAGATTCAGCTTTAATATAAGTTAAATCAGGATTTACACATATAGCAACATTTGCCATCAAAGTCCAAGGAGTTGTTGTCCAAGCAAGGAAATACACATCTTCATCAGTCTTCTTTAATGGAACAATAACCGTATTAACAGAAACATTTTCATATCCTTGAGAAACTTCATTTTGTGAAAGTTCTGTTCCACAACGAGGACAATACCATAATACTTTATTGCCATGATATAAAAGTCCTTTTTTATCCATTTCTTTAATAATCCACCATTCGGATTCAATAAATTCATTAGAACATGTAACATAAGGATGCTCGCAATCAATTAATTGCCCCATCATATCAGTTACATTATTTATTTCATCAATATTTAATGCAGTTGCTTTATTACATTCTTTACAAAAATTTTCGACACCAAATGCTTCAATATCGGCTTTTGATTTAAAGCCTAATTTTTTTTCAACATTTACTTCTATTGGTAAACCATGAGTATCTAGTCCAATTTTTCTTAAAACTCGATATCCTTGCATTGTTTTATATTTGCAAAAAGAATCTTTTATTGCCTTTGCTAATACATGATGAATTCCAGGTTTAGCGTTAGCATAAATTGGTCCATCATAGAAAACCCAGTCTTTTTTTCGCGAATCTATTGTCTTATTTAACAAATCCATTTTTTTCCAATCTTCTAAGATTGAACTTTCAACTTCATGAACACTACGTTTATCTAGTTCTTTAAAATTATTCATATTATCCCTCTTTCTAAATAAAAAAACTTCATAAACATAAGGACGATTTTATTCGTGGTACCACCTTAATTTATGAAGTATATTCATCTTATTCTCTTAACGCGAGTAACGTACTTAGCTTATCCCCAAGTCACATCTGAAGTGATTTGCTACTTACCATTTCTTATCTCTTTCCACCAACCAGAGACTCTCTATAAGATATTAATAAAAGCCGTCTTCATCAATTGCTTTACAAATTAAATTATATTTGATTATAAATATTTTGTCAATGATTATCTAAATTCAATCTCTAAATCAGTTGTTACTTTTCTTGAGAAACTATAACTCCAAAGATTATCACTAATTTGTGTTTTTGATAAAGTTACTTTCGAACCGTTAACATACATTGATACACGATCACGATTCAATTGGAAACTACCTTTATACACATAATTATATGGAACTGATGTAGTATCAAGAACTCTATTTGTTATCGTATCTTTAACAACTACTGAATAGTATTTAGCTTTATATTTTACTGTACAAGTAGAATCATTTGTTACATTGGATACATTTAAAGTATTTCCACTTAATGAATATGATGAATTAGTACAAGTTGCATTATCAACTTCATACCCGTTACTTGGTTTAATTATAAAACTTGCCGAACCTCCATAGCTTACTATTTTATATGAAGGACTGTAGGTTCCATTTGTTCCAGTAATAGATATTTTAATATCATTTCTTGGCTTAAAATTTACTGTACAAGTTGAATTACTTTTAATATTTGCAACTTTTAATGTATTGCTAGTTTTCGTGTAAGAACCGCTCGCTCCATTAGTACAGCTTACTGAACTGAACATGTATCCTGTATTTGGTGAAAATGCAAAACTTGCTGTTAAACCTGATGTAACAGTTTTCGCACTATCACTAATTACTTTTCCATTATTTGCTACAACATTAACTTGATATGTTGCTTTTTGAGTTGTCGTTCTAAGAGTAGTTGTTTTTAAATTTGTCGTTCTTGTTGTTCTTGAAGTTGTTGTTCTCGTTCGCTTTGTCGTCGTTCCTCTTGTTGTTTTTAAAGTTGTTCCTCTCGTTGTTTTTATTGCCGTCCTTTTAGTTGTACTTCTTACAACTATTGCCTGACTAGTTTTTTTTACTTCTTCATTTTTTATATTTGGACTAAATTTGTGTAATTCTTTAAAACCAGGATCAGTATTTAAGAGTTTTTCAAAATTGACATCTATGGTATTTCTCGTAGCCATTAAATCGATAATGTCTACATTTCCATCACTGTTGTAATCAAGATAAGATTCACAAGGTATATTACCTACTAAACATTCTCTTAAATCTTCAACTTTATATTCTTTTTCATCTTCTAAGGCATATACATTAGCGGAAAATAAAGATACTATAGACAAAACTAACAAAACTATTATTCCATTTATATTTGTTGGATGATTATTTGAATTATTATCATCTTCAATTGTCTCAATATCATCAGAACCAATTTCAACAGTCAATATTGGAGCTTTTAAATCATTATTTTCTAAAGGAGGTTCCGTACTAGGTGGAATTTGATTATTAATACTGTTTAGAGAAGTATCAATAATTTCTACACGAGGATGTCCATTTTCTGTTTGAACTTCATCTTGGATTGGATTCACAATAGTTTCAGGGATTTCTTGAACACTCGCACTTGCAGCATCCTCAAGTTTCATATTGAAAGGATCTATTTGAACATTTTGATTTGCATCATTAGGAATTGGAATAACTGGCTCGCTTTCAACCTTAGTTGGATTATTCTCAAAAGGTTTTAAATCACTTACAACTATAGCGTCCTGAAGATTAATTACCTTTTTAGCCTCTCCTATTTCCGAAATTGCATTCGGATTTACCATAACCTTTTCTCCACTACTGCCATTATAGTTTTCTCTTTTAATAGAGTTTCCAATCTGTTCTTGTCTATTTTCCTCTTTTCTCCTTGAAGGTAAATGAAGAATAATAAATACTATTATACCTATAATAACTAAAAATATTACTACAATTATTACTAAATACTGCTTTAAGAAATAATTAAGTTTTGTATTATTATTAATCATTTCTGTTCTAAAATACATTTCGGATGCTGATTCTCTCGTCAAAGTAAGATAATCTCCTCGATAGCGGTATTTACTTTTTTCGGGTCCTACAGCTTCAACATTATATAGGAATAAATCATTAGACTTTCCGTTTTTAAAATTATCTTTTACTTCAAATACAGCAACGGCATAGTTAGTATCCGTAAAACTATACATACTATCAGCTAATACCTTAATCGTATGCCACTTGCCATCAATTGTCTCTTCTCCTAGAGTAACAGCAAAATTATCTATTGCAACGACATCGAGCAAATTTATTCTTGTCGAATCATAAGTTATCGTCTCTGATACAGCCATTACCTCTTCTCCACGAAATCCTAAAACGAGATTAATTTGATTCTCTGTTATTTCTGGTTCCATGTTAATAGTCGCTTCAAAATTAGAAGAGTCAGCAAATACTAACGAACATCCAAACATAAAACATATACTAGCAAATATAATATATCTACATTTCATACAATCACTCCTATTATAATAATATAATAGCATAAAAAAAGACATATTTCTATGTCTTATATTAGTTTTTCAAGCGTTCTTATCATTTGACTTGTATATCCTAGTTCGTTATCATACCAAGCTACAATTTTAACAAGTTGACATCCATCTTCTGATGTCAAAACATCAGTTAATAATCCATCTACTAATGCCCCATGAGTATTACCTACGACATCACTCGAAACTACCGGATCAAAAGTTATATCCATTACTTCATTTACATTTCTACGTATTGCTTCATTTATTTCCTCTTTAGTAACATTACTATCTAATTTTAATATCAAATCAATAACAGAACCATCGATAACAGGTACTCGGAAAGCTGAACCTGCAAGTTTTCCTTTTAAGTGAGGTAAAACTAAACCAATAGCTGTAGCTGCTCCCGTAGATGCTGGAATAATATTTGCCATTGCGCTTCTTCCTCGGCGAGAGAAAGCGCCCTTCTTATGAGCTACATCCAAAGTTGTCTGATCGTTTGTTGTCGCATGAACAGTCGTCATATAACCTGATAATATTTTAAAATTTTGATCGATTACATTCAATACAGGAGCAAGACAATTAGTAGTACAACTAGCACTAGATATAACAGGTTCCGTACCATCTAATATATTATCATTTACACCATATACAATTGTCTTCATGTCTCCTTTAGCTGGAGCTGAAATAATAACATGTTTTGCTCCTGCATTAATATGAGACATAGCAGAATTCAATTCTGTATAATGTCCCGTACATTCAAGTACAACATCAACATTTAATTCTCCCCACGGAATATTATTGGCATCAGTTTCTTTAAAAACCTTTATTAACCTACCATTAAAGATTAATCCCTCATCATTAAAACTTATATTTGAATAATCAAATTCTTTAAAATTAGAATCATATTTAAGTAAATAGAATAAATCTTCAACACTAGTTAAATCATTAATTGCTACTACTTGCATATCACTTTTATCCATTAATATTCTAAAAGCCAATCTTCCAATTCTTCCAAATCCATTTATAGCTATATTTTTCATCTTATCACTCCTCAAAACTAGATCCACCAATAAACTCTCTAAGTAAATTATCCCTCGCTACATATTCACTAGGAATAGGATAAAAAGTCTTTAAACTATCCAGTAATCTTCTCGCTTCATTAAACATTGGTGAATTAATATCAATATCATAAAGTAGAGGTTCTACATATACTTTCAATATTCCAATTTCATATACATATGCTGTATTAACTATTGCATCACAATTATCAGTATAAGGGAAAATATATTTTTCCTCCCCTCTTCTTACACTAGCCCAACTCTCTAAAGATTCTTCAGCACTTCTTCCTCTCGTTCTAAAATCTCTTACAATTCGTCTTAGAAGTCGATTATCTGTTGTCGATATGTAATTGTGCCTATCAACATTAAGAGGAGTTAAAGGACTAATATATATTTTATATAAAATATTTGAATCTATACTTAAAAGTTCTGGATTAATTGCATGTAATCCCTCAATTACAAGTATTTCATCTTCATTTAGTTTTACAGGTTCATTATCGAAATATTTAACTCCATCAATAAAATCAAATCTTGGCAAAACTACTTCTTCGCCATTTAATAATTTCTGTAAATCTTCATTAAATAGATTTAAATCCAATGCTTGCAAACATTCATAATCAGGGTTCCCATCTTCATCTTTAGGAGTATCTCCTCTATTTAGAAAAAAATCATCTAAACTAATTGGAATTGCCGTTTTGCCTAAACTGGCAATATATAAACTGAGTTTTTTACTAGTAGTAGTTTTACCCGAAGAGGAAGGTCCTGCAATCGCAACTACTCTCTTATTTTGAGCAATTACATCTTTAGCTATTTCATATAGTTTATTATCGATAACTAAATCATTTTTTCTAATTAATGCTTCAACATGTCCCGAAGAAACTTCCCTGTTAATATCGCTTACATAGTTAATATTCTGTCTATTTAGCCAAACATCATACTCGCCGAAAGCTTCATATATCTTATGTCTAAATTTAAAATTAATAACTCCCTCAGTTGGATACAATAAAACTATCTCATTAGGAGAAATATAATACAAGTCAAATATAGATAATTCTCCACTAGTCTTTGGCATATCATGAGAATAGAAATAATTATATTGTCCTTCAAATTCAAATAGAGAAATTGTAAGATTACTTACATTTAGGATATTTCTTGCCTTCTCAAAATGTTTCTTCTTCATATAAAAATCATATGCTTCTCTACGAGTAACAACCTTCTTATTGAATGGAATACTATCACTTACTATCTTTAACATGCAATCCTTAATTTGAGAAACATCATTTTCATTTATTACCTTATTAGTAATAATTGTTGCATATATTCCATGATCAAGACTATGGTGAAATATTACTTCCCCATTGTATAAACGCTTAACAGCATTTACCAACATAAACTTTAACCCCGCTTGATAAACTTTTAAATTCATCTAGTATCACCTATTTTAATTATATCATGTTATTTTATATTTACGACAAAAATCACCAAATATATGTAAAACATTACAGAATATAAATAATTAGTTTATATATAATATTAATAGGTGATAAATTTGATAATTCCAACAATTGTAGAAAATACAAACGAAGGCATTACAGCATATGATATATTCTCGAGATTATTAAAAGAAAGAATTATAGTTTTGACTGGAGAAATTGAAGATAACATGTCTTCTTTAATTGTTTCTGAATTACTTTATTTAGATTCAATTAGTCATGATGATATTCATCTATATATTAATTCTCCCGGAGGTTCTGTATCTGCCGGTCTTGCAATATATGATACCATGAATTTAATAAAGTCAGATGTCAATACTTATGGAGTTGGTTTATCTGCTTCAATGGGAGCTTTTTTACTTGCTGGCGGTACTAAGGGAAAGAGAAATATTTTAGAGAATGCCGAAGTTATGATCCACGAAGTAGCTAGTGGCGTATCAGGTAAATCGACAGAGATCGAAGCACAGACCGAACACTTAAAGAAAGTAAAAAATAGAGTAAATAAAATACTCGCAATCAATACAAATAAAAGTATTAAACAAATAGAAAAAGATACTAAAATAGATAATTATATGAACGCTGAAGAAGCTTTAAAATACCATTTAGTAGATAAAATAATAAAATAACATGCAATGCATGTTATTTATTTTTGTGTCTTTCTACTAATTCTTTGATTTTTCTAAAATGATGATTAATACCAGATTTAGTTATTACAACATCAGTTTCTAAAGAGATGATATCTGCAAGTTCCTGTAGAGTTGTTTCAGGATACTTCTCGCGATATTCAATTACTAATTTAGTTTTCTCATCAAGTAAAGATAATAGATCATTGTCTTTTAAGTATTCAATGTTAGAAAGTTGTTCATTGGCACTTCTCATAGATTTCTCAACATTTGCCTGTTCACAGTTATTTAAACGATTTACCATGTTCTTATGATCGCGATATATTCTTATATCTTCATAATAGAATAATGAGTTAATAGCGCCCAACATCTTAATAAAATCACTTATCTGTTCACTTGCTTTAATATATACCATATACCCTTTATCTCGCTTTAATATCTTACTCGAAAACTTTAAACTAAGTAGTATTTTATGTACTAATTTAGCAGAGCATTCATCACTTATTAAAAGTTCTAAGTGATATTTACTCTTCTTTGGATCATTTATCGAACCATTTGCAAGAAATACTCCCTTTATAAACGACGCCTTCTCAGGAGTGCTATAATCCATAATATTCTTTACTATATTATTCATATCGAACAATATAGATTCCATATCTCTAATCGTCAAAATATACATAGTTTTAGTTTGAAATCTCTTTTGCGTTCTAATCGTTAAAGTTATATTTATTTTATAAAGTCTTTTAATTAAATTAAACATTCTTCTAGCTACCGAATTATTCTCAATGTATAATTCAATAGAATCTTCATTTATTTTGCCATTATATTTAATAAAAGCAGCTACTTCAGCTAAAGACTCTACTCTTTCAGTTTCTATCTTTGTTACTTCATCTTTAATTGTCGTCGTAAATGACATAACTATTCACCATCCATTAAATAGGAAAATATCAAATATGAAGTTTTAATAGAATCATGTCTTAATACTCCATCTTCAACTTTCCATATTTTATCTCTTATTATCTTTATATTCATATTATTTAATACTCGATCATCTAAATAACAGGGCCTTCTTGTTCTACTGAAGAATAATCTTTAGCAATATAATCTTTTTCATGTTATCACCTATCTATATATTATCATATTTATGAATAATAAAAAAAGAAATTAAATAAATTAATTTCTTTATTGACCAGGACTGCAGACAAATTCATTATCTTCATTATAAGAACATTCTGCTTCAGAATCGCCAGGATCTTCTATCTCATTCAGAACAACTACATAATCGATATAATCATAAATTGTTTCTAATTCATCATAGAAATCCATTTTAAAGATACCAAATCTCTGAGTAGTATTTTCAGGAATAGATAAATGTTCTCTCGTATTCCATTGATCTATTCCATTGATAGTATATGTTAAAGTTGAATTGTTCCATTTGCCAACTCCCGTACCATAATATTGGAAGCTTTTAAGCGCACAACCATCTTTAAATTTAACAACAATTGAAAAATCAGTTACAGGCGTATCATTAGCCGAATTATCAGCTTCCAGCCAAAGACTATAACTAGAACCTTGCCATTTATTAGACGCTTCAACAATAATATTAATAGGTATAATTGATTGAGGTTTATTATTATTATTAAATGTTAATTCTTGAATGTCATATATCTCTCCATTTTCTGTCTCTATATATAACATAGTTGAAACAGAAGCATTTGTTCCAAAATCGACCTTAAAATATATTGGTTTATTTTCATTTTCGCCAGCATCTAATATGCTTGAATAACTAGATACTTTATTAGAACCATCAACTAAAGTAACAATTCCATCATTATTGCTTAGGCGAAGATAATACTTAACAGAAACATCAAAAGCATTGACAATATTAACACTTGAACTAACAACTTCATCTTTAACATCAAATACATTTTTATCGATAGTTCCCATCATTGTTGGTACTGTAACATTTACCCTTCCATCTTCAAATATAAATGTATATTCTGCTTCAAAGGATTTCTGATTGCTTATACTATTTTTATAATAATATATAACCCTAATATCCCTCGATTCATTTGGTTCTAACACATCGCCAATCACAATGTTTAAAAGTCTTGGCTGTGGTAAAAAATTGCCATCGGAATCGAGAGAAGATGAACTAGCAAATTCAGTAAACGTCTGTGGTTGTGAAGATACATTTTTGATGTTAATAACCATCGTCATATAATCTCCTGATCCACTATTGAAAGTACCATATACTTTCGACTTTATAATACTCTTATTATGATATTCTTGATTTGTGTAAGAAGAATCAATATAAGTAGTATTTTTATTATCACCATTTGTCAAACTAGTTGCTATGCAATCTATATTGGAAGTAACATCTAAACTAATTATTCCTATAGAAGATAACTCTGCACTATAGAAAGCATAGCCAACACTAATGAAACTTATAAGAATAACTAAGACTAAACTTACAATAATACTCGAATGATTAAATATTATCCTAAGTTTATTTTTCACCTTCATTACCCTCTTCTAAAGTATAAATCCAAGCCAAATTATTTCTTACAAGAACAAACTTAGCAATATGTTTCTTCGTATCTTCTTTGAAGTTAATTGGCAATCTTACTTCCATTTGAGCATCGACAAGTTCTTCGAATGTAGTAACATTTACAACACTTAAATCACTTGTCTTTGGCAATGTTTCAACATTTACAATAATACTATCATAAGTATTTAATATCTTCTTTAGTTTTCTTGAATATAAACTTTCTTTATTTACATTAGTGCGATAAACAATAAATAGAATTGCCGATAATAATACAGCAAATAGCCAACATAATCCAGCAATAATCTTAGTAAATATTCTATCAGCTTGATTATCTTCTAGATTAACAATTTTTTGTTCTTCTGGTTTTATTGAATTACTAAAAGTAATATTGAATGATTGTTCACTTAGAGGAACTTCCATAGTAATATCCGCATCATGAGCAATACTATTTAATCCAGGATATTCACCATCATTCTTTACAATAAACTTAACAATTAACTTAGCACTAGTAGATATTGCACTCTTACTCTTATATTTATTATATTCTTCTAAGAATTTTTCATAATCGATAACTAAATTCTTAGATATGCGATAACTACCTTGTTTGTTGAAATCAATTGTCTCTTTATCTGTCAAATCATATTCAGGAGCCCAGTAAACATTTTCCTCTTTTCCTGGTTCAAATACTTTTAAAGTTGCTTTAACATAGTATGAATATGATCCATTTATATCTTCAGAATAACTATTATAGTAATTAAATGTCGTATCTATATTATCGACAAATTGAGTTACACAAGTATCTGTATGATTGTTATCACATACATAATAATCTTTATCCTTAAATGCACCTTTTTTGTAATAAACTTTAAAATCTGTATTGGCAGTTTCAAAGTAATTCAACTGTGATAATACAATATCATCAACTTTTTTAGTAGTAAAATATTCTGCTAGAATAATTGTTATAATTATAGCAATAGCAAATAAAATATAAGTTATAGCATTATTCTTCTTAGGCATTACTATTTCACTCTTTTTATTTTTATTAGTTCTTTTTGCTCTCTTAGTATTCTTTTCCATATACTAGCCTCCTTAATTTCTAAACAAATTTTGTACCCAAATACTAGGTAAACCTATATAATTAATCTTCAATTTAACAACTCCAACAACATCACTTTTATGAACAGCGAAATTGTCATTATCATTATTTTTATCTCCTTTAGTCTGATAGACTAACTCACCTTCAGAATCGACATATTTATTAACTATTCTATGTGTTATATATTTGCCATTGTGCATAAATACCAATACTTCTCCAACATCAGCATCCATCTTTTCTGATTCTTTTAATTTGCTAAATATTACAGCATCACCAACTTGTATTATTGGTTCCATAGATCCTGAACCAATTGCCATTATTTGGTATTTGAATATTCCCGATACAAGTGAAACAACAGAAAGAAGCATCACAATTAAAGGTATATTTATGTACCAAAGATTCTTCTTTATTGGGCTTAATTTTATTTTCTCACTATCTTTAATCAATTTAGATATTAGTATATATATAATGTATGGAACTAATATTCCAAATACACTTGATATATAGTATCCTAAATCAGGAACGATTGGCAATATATAAGGGTATAGAGTCATAGCAAGACGATAAATAATACCTGGAGTTGCCCCAATATTATATGCTAAATATGAACACAGTAAATTTCTTGCAATAATTGGCAAAACTGTATTACATACAAATACAAATATTTTTAAATTAGTATTAACACTGTTAACATTAAATACTAATACTAAATCAAATAGAATATAGGCAATAGTTAATATTACTAAAGGTAATTTTTTAACATTGCATCTTTTTGCTACCATCTCTCTGATTATTTCTTCTGATATAATCATCACCGAAAAACATGTTATATTCTTTAAAACACTTAACACACTAATGGAATATGAATTCTTTAGGAATCCCAAAATTAATCCACTCAAGTAACTGAGTAAGAAAAATAACATAGTTACAATTATCGATAACTGAATTGCATTATCGGTTAGCAATGATTTATTCTTCCTTCTACCCAATACTTGATATAGAACAATCAAACTCGCTCCGAAGAAAAGAATTATTGTAATTTCTTCAAATTGTGAAAATCTATCATTAAAAAATATTTTGAAGATAGCAATAAAAGCAAATAATATTAATTCATAAATATATATACTTTTATTCTTCATAAAATCTCCCTATTTATTCTTATTTTTGTACAACTTCTAAAGCAAATGATATATCAAATTGTTTTTCTCCAACTACATCTTCCTTAAAAATATTTTGTAATTTTACTTTTATTTTCTTCTTACTTCTCTTTGGAAGTTCATCACCTTCTAAAACTTTAGTTCCATCTTCATATTCGATAGAATAATCTAAATACTTCTTAGCTTCATCAGATAATGTATACATAACACTGCTTATCCTTGCATTAATATTTCCTTCATTTACTAAATCAACAGTAAATTCATATGAGTCGTTGTAAGAAGTAAGAACTACATCATAATTAATAAAAGTTGATTCGTTATTAATTATGGTAGCTGGCTTTCTTACACTTTCTCCAAAAACACTATTTTGGGAAACTTCTATATTTTCAAAATGAACATTCCACCTTGGCGATTCCCCGATAGTAGTACTACCATTAATTCTCAGTTTTTCTGAACGAACAGCAAAACCAATAGACATAGCAAGTATTGATATCGCAAGTAAAAATATTGTTATGCCAGGATAATTAATTTTTTTCTCCATATTATCACCTTAAATCACAAATAACCACTACTTGCGTAATGGTCATCGTTTATTTTATTTCCTAGAATATTGTTCCGTAAGTCATTTGGAAATCAAATTCAAAACTTTGATTAGTTGCTGGTAAATCATTTACACTAGTAGGCTCATGAGTTTGAACTGTTACTAGTAATTTTTTTACGTTTTCAGAACTTCCTGCAACTTTATGCTTTAACGGATCATTTTGTGCTAAAGCTGTACCATCTAGCCATTTAACTGAATATGTTAAATATGAATTTGAAGCACCAGTTTTATTTTCATCTACTGCAATAGCTTCATTAGTTGCTGTATTTTTAGCAGTTAAAGACCAACCAGTAAGTTTTGCATCAAATGTACCATCATTAACAACATCTACTGTAAAGCTGAATGTATCATGAATAGTCATTTCAGCAGCAAAATTTACTGCTAAATCCCTAACTTCTAATTTAGTGATTTTATCATCAGCAATAGTTGTTGTAGAATATTTTGTTGGATTTTGTAAAAGAATACTCCATTTACTTGATTGAACAGTAGTAACTCCTTTCAACTGTAATTGAGTACTATATGCTGCATAACCTACTGACATAACTATAATTGCCAAAGCAAGTACTATAATAGCAGCATTTTGTGCATAATATCTCTTAGATTTCATTTTCAACTTTCCTCCTCTATTATTTACAATTAAATTATAACAAATAAAAAGATATGTTTCAATAAACACACCTTAAATTTACAAAAAACTAAATATCTTTTATTTTCTTTTTAATTGTTTTTAAGACATTAATTATATCTGGATTATATTTAGTTGCTTCAGTATCCGTAATTGCTTTAAATGTTGTAGTAAAGCTCTTGTTACTCTTACATATTCTAGCAACTATATTTACAATTTGTGCTTCAATAGGTATCTCATTTCCCCTTATATTGCTAGGATATCCCATACCATTATATAATTCGAAGCTATACTTAATAATATTAGATGCAACATTCAATTCATCTTCATCATTAAGATAATTATTCATGATTACCAACCCGAAATCAATTGATTCCTTTATATTTTTAATGGAAACTACAGCATCAATTGGTATAGCAAGAGATCCAATATTATAAAGAGGTGCAGTTGACACTATGTTATCAATGTACTTGCTAGTCAATTTGTACTGAGGGTATGTATTTTGCAATTCTAGAGCAATTTCTCTAACCATCTTTTTCATTCTAATAGAGTTTTCTGAGTTGACAATATTCTCTACCATCTTTTGAACTACGATACTCAAACTATCATATTTTTCCTGTGATTCACTACTTAATTCGTGTGTTTTTGAAGCAATAATAGTTTTTAAATTATCACTTGCCATATACATACTGATAATCTTACTTATTCTTCTTCTAATATTTTCTGTATTAAATGGTTTTTCTAACATATCGACAATATCATATTCATATACTTTTCTTCTCGTCTCTTTAGTCTCGTCACCACTGATAATAGCAACAGGTATCTTATTTAAAAGATTAAAATTTTTAAGGAAGTCTAGAACCGCAAATCCATCGACTCCAGGCATTATTAAATCAAGTAAAATACCCACAATATTGATATATTCCTGATTTGTAGTTCTATTTAAAATATTCTTAGTAATAATTTCAATAGCTTCATTTCCATTCTTAGCCATGACTATTTCATAATCATTAGCAAATATTCTCTTTAATGAATTTCGAATAATTGAAGAATCATCGACAATTAGTATAGTTGGTTTAGCTACATTAGTATCTCTTACCATTCTCTTTGTTATTGCTTGATTTAATTCAGGATGAGAATTACTTACTCGATTAAATACTGAATTAATGTAATTCTTTGTGTTGATGCTTTCATTATTGGACTTCATATCTAAAATATTATTAATTTCTAGAATAGCATTTCCAATACTTTCACTTTCCTCATTTAAACGATTTTGATATTCGATATTTTTCTGAGTTAAATTCTCAACTTTTTCTTCTGTATCGACAAGTCTACTATTGATATCTTCACTCATCATGAATATTAATTTCTTGCCCTCAAAAGGCAAATAATTAATTATATTAACATTGAAGCGATAATCTCCCGATGGACTTAATTTGCGATATTTAACTTTTGTCTCTTGATTTCCCTTTTGACTTTCAATCTCTAACTTATTTAGTGAAATAGCTGCAAAATAATCATTTAAATCCTCTTCATAAATAAACTTCTTAGCAGCTTCGACAAAATCAGTATAAGTCAAAGTCTCTCTAATAATTAAACTATTTGCAACATTAAAATCAAATGAATAAACTTTATCACTCAAAATATCTATAACATATATATTAGAATAATTGCTATTAATTATTCTAAGTACCTGTTCAATTAATCCACTTTCGTTCATCACATTCACCCTTTACTATAAATAATTATATCATAAATCATATTTTTATTTTAATTTTTTACCACAATTAGGACAAAAAATATCAGAATCTATAACTCTCGATCCACAAATATCACAACTCATTACAACATGCATAGAAACATCATTAATATCAATTGTTTTAAGTTTTATTTTTTCATTATTTAAAACATAATGTTCATCATCATACTCTTTTCTTGACTGTCGTAAAAAACTGATAAAAGTCGCAACTAAAAATGCAAATCCAATCGTTTCAAATAAAGAGAGAGTAAATAATGCCAATGCATTCTTGAGTTTTATTAGCAAGGAAAAAAGATAGATAATACTTGCTATCGAAGACGCTAGCATATTTAAAGATGCAACAACAAATAATATAAATACAATAGTAGAACTAACTTTTTTGTTATTATATTTATTTATAATATATATTAAAAATGCACATATTATTAATCTAATAATCGAAACAATCAAAGAAATGATATTCGTATTTAAAATGCAACATAAGAAAGATGATATAGAAATAAAAATTATTCCGGTAAAAACATCATCTATGTTGGACTTATTAAGTATGCTACTATTTCCTTTAGGCAAAGTTTCATTAATAACATTCTTCCAATTTGTCTTAAACACTATTAATAATTTTTTAAAATTAAACATAAATACACCTAGTTTGTATATAAATACTATTTATCTATTTCAGCTTGGTTTGGCAAGCTTGGATTAGATGTTCCATTTTCGATATCTTTTTGCTTCTTTAAAACCATGAATACTGTCACTAGTATTATTACAATAGTTAAAAACACTAAAAATATCTTCAATTTTTTATTATTCTCATTATGAGTCTTTGGTTTCTCAATCTCTACTCTTTCATTCATAATTACACTTCCCTTATTGTAATAATTATATCACGACTTATATTATAACAAAAGAAAATAAATAAGGATTAACACTAATCCTTATTAAATAATTTCATCTCAAGTTCTAAATCCATCAGACTTTCAACGTTCTCATAACATTTTTCGTTTATTATACTCAAATTCCCATCCAATAGCTATATAATCGCAGATAAGTTCAACAATATAACATTTCCAATCATCGCCTTTATAATTTCATGATGATGTAAATTTACTGCCTTGTGATGATTAACCGCTTCTATAAACTCTTGGCGAATTTGAGGATCATATCTATGTTCGCTACTTAGACCACTATTCTATTCTCTTTAAGTTCTTTATATATCCATATTTTTTATCACTGAACTCTTCTATATCTTCATATATTTCTTTAGCCGATTCAGATACTTCATCAAGTCTATATACTTTTCCATCTATTTCTACTAAAGGAATAACATTTCTCCTTTTTACATCCACACATACAGAAAAATCTTCTGTTGGATAATCACTACTAGATACACTAGTGGAATTACTGAAAATTTCCCAAGTACGGAAATTCTTATGAAATATTTCAACTAAGTCCGACTCTTTTCTCGTATATAAATCTTCTAAAGTTATCAATCCACTTTTTAAAGAAAGAGATACAACTTCCGATATATATTGATTCATATACTTTGTTTTATTGCTCTGTAATTGTTTGGCGTATCGAGATACTAACTTTGCAAATTCAAGTGCAGCATCAACATCGTGAAAACCAAGTTCTGGTAAACTATCTTCATTTTCTAATACTCTAATACTTTTATAAATATCTTTTATAACTGAAAGTTTATCTTCATTGAGCCAAATATATGAAGTATGCAAAACTCCATCTAGACGATCCGCGCATAGTCTAGGATGTTTATTTTCGAGAATATGACAGTCGCTCAAATCATCAAGTTCTTCTACTTCAATTCCATCCATCTTTAAATACTCCATTAATTCACTGTCTAATTTAGCTAACAACGATAATTTTTTTTCTGACGATTCCTGATTAATAGTATCTTTAAAGACAAAATCAATTGTATGAGCAAAACAAGGAGTTCCCGTATCATGAAGAAGTGCCTTAATAGTCTCTTTGTTATCATGAGTAAAATTCCAAACTATAAGAGCACAAATAATTGAATGATGATATCTCGTATATTTAAAACGTGTGTTAAAAAGTCGCGTATAATCAGCACCACAAAACTGAGTTACATCTTTAAGTCTCTTCATAGTCTCTGTATTTAAATATTTAATAAGAAAATCGGGAAAATCAAAAAGAGGATTAGCAAAAACAGAAAGATACAATTGAAAATCTTCAAAATCACTCTCCAGTATTTTATTAATCCTCTTCATAACCAAACCCTACCTATATATATCAAAATATCATTAATACCAAATAAATGGCTGTCTCAGTAGGATTCGAACCTACGATAATGGATCCAGAGTCCATTGCCTTACCGCTTGGCCATGAGACAATACCAAGATAATTATATCATACTTGAGTAAATAAAAAAATTATTTTCTAACAATCAATTAAAACAAAATAAAACACTTATTATTTAAGTGTTTTTCTTTTCTTTATAAACTTTGAAATGCCAATTCCCGTTATAGAACCAACAACAAAAGCTATAATGCCAACAATAATATATTTATAAGAGTTATTTTCTTTAGGTAATAAAACATAAACTGAAAAATCATTTGTAGAATCACTAACCGTAATAATAACTACATCTTCGACATATTTTATTGCAACTTCACTATTTTCATCTTCAGCTATTGCATTAACACTAAATCCCTTTGTTTTAGAATAATAGTATAAATATGTATTCTTATCAAACTTACCTTTTAATTTGCCATTTTTTAGATTTATTTCTTTTAAATAAGTATTAGTAGAATCACTATCTAAACTTCTACCTCTAATAACATTAACAGTATAAACTCTAACAGACTCATCTTCAGCTGTTACTGTAAAAGTATAAGTATTAGTTCCAACATTTAAACTATTTGGGCCATCTACTTTTAACGTTGCATATGTCGTATCCTCTACTATAGCCGCAATTTCAATACTATCTATTTCAAATGGCAAATATACAACATAATTATTTTTTTCTCTATTAAATACTGGACTTAATATTCCATTATTAACCGATAGAGAAGCTAAATAATTATTTGTAGATAATTGTTTATTTGGATCCTTACCTCTTTTAACCTTAATCACATATTTCTTAGTACTTCCATTTTCAGCAGTAACAACAACTTCTGCTTTTGTCTCATCACCAGTTAGAGTTATATTTCCAAGACCAGTAACACTAGCCTTCGAATCATTTTTTTCACCTGTTAATTTTACAGTTGTAGTTGAAGATGGAACTTCAACTACATAAGATGTAATATCTTTATTAAATTCAGGCGATAATTTATATCCACTTGCCACTAATTTTTTTAAAGTAGCATCACTACTCTTAGTATCTGTTGGAGTTTTTTTTGTTGTTGGTGGTGTTTTTGTTGTTGGCGTTGTTTTTTTTGTTGGCGTTGTTAGTGTTGGTTTTGTTGGTTTTGTTGTTGGTGTTGTCGGTGTAGTTGGATTAGAAGCACCAATTGTTATATTTTTAGGAACTACACTAGTTGTATATTGGAAAGTTGAATCTGTTAACTTTGCATTAGTTAATGTAACTTGAGTCGTTCCTGACTTTAAAGCCTTGAATACAAAAGTAAAAACAACTGTCGATGATTTAATTCCATTGCTTCCTGAAAAATCCATTCCAGCGATTTTATAATTATAGTTCTTATTAATACTAAAAGCATAAGGACTAGTAGCTGGAGTTGCTGAAACATATTCTAAATATGTTGAATCAAAAGAAAGGTAACCAGCTAAACTTACAACACCATTATAACTTTCCTGATCAGAATTTACTGATGTAACTTTTAAATTAACAGTTATATTAGACCCAACGGAAACTGAAGAGTTTCCATTGAATTCAACTTTGGCAGTAGATGCAGCAAAAACATCAGTAATTCCACCAAAACAACTAATTAATAATAATACTAATAATATATTTTGAAATTTTGCTTTAAACTTTTTCATTTTACTCCTCCTAATACATCAAAGTAGTACCAAGTAAATGGTTAACAATTTGTACGGCGTCAAATAGTTCGACTTACCATCATAGGAAATTGTAGCTGTATCAGCATCAACATTATATGGAAATATAAATAAACTCATTATAGATAAAACTATACTTATATATTTTTTCATTATAGTTACCACATATCCTCTATATTTTATGTTACCACATACAATTGTAAATCTCATTAATTTGACCATTTTTTAGACAAGAAGTTTACAAAAAAAAGAGACATTAGTCTCTTTCTCTTCTTTCTTCTTCTCTTCTGCGCATTTCTTCTTTTTTTCTATTAAGTTTTTCTTGTTCTAAAAGCATTTGCAATTTTTCCGGATTCTTTTCTTCTAAACCTTCATAAATTGCATCGATTAGTTCATCTTTAGTAACAATATCATCATACATATCATAAGGAACTTCTTCCGCATTTTCTTTATCTATATAAGGAAGTTCTTTTGTCTCTTCATATGGAACTGATTTCATATTTCTTTCTCTGTATTCACTCTCATTATTACTTGATTGATTTAAAGTTGCGCCAGAATATACGACATCATCATCAGTACCATTTCTCGAACCAAAGTTAAATTCTGGTTTGAAATCAATTATCGGGGTCTGTTGAGGAGTAATTGGATTCTTATCATCTTTTCTCTTTCTTAGTAATAGTAAAAGTAATAAAAGAAGTAATAACAATAAACCAATGATAAATCCTATGATTGCAAATTGTAAATAAGTTAAACCAAATATCTTTTTTTCTTTAGCAGCCTTATTTACTTTTACTTGATAATACTTAACATATCCATTTTTATCAGTGACTTTAATTAGAACTGTATTTTCTCCCTCTTTTAAATTTTCATTACCAATAATTTCAATTTTGGAATTTGAAAATTTAGAAGTAGCTTTAATATCTAATTTATCAACATCACTTGGAACATCGATAGTATAATCTGTTTTCTTTGGATCAAATTTAGGTTCAATATCATAACCATCAATAATAATATCATCTAAATCAGTTTCTGAAGAATCTGTATTTCTCATAACATTTAATATAACTATTCTCTTTGATCCATCTTCAGCAGTTATTTCGATAGTAACAACATTTTCTTGACCAACTTTAAAATCACCATTACCAGTTATTTTATAAGTGGCTTTCTCATTACTTAATACTGGTGTTAAATCTAATTTATCAACCTCATAAGGAACAGTAATATTATAGGTATCTATATCACTTGAGAATTTTGGACTTATCTCGTGAGGGGAACCTATTATCAAATTAGATAGTTTATTATCACTAGATTTTACTGACCCCGTAGTATTTGCTTCATTTTTTGGACTTCTAGTTACATTTACTACATATATATTCGTATTACCATCAGCGGCCTCAACTTTAATCTTAATTGTATTTACTCCTTCTTTCCAATTGCTATTTCCAGTAATAGTAACTTTTGAACTTTCATCATTTGGAATAGCAGTAACATTTAAAGCAGTAATACTATTTTTTACTTTCATAGAATATGATGTAACACTAGGTTTAAATGTTGGAGTTAATGTAAATCCCGAAACATCTAATTTCTTTAATGTTACATCTCTCTTAACTGTAACATCGCTAGGTTTATCCGCCTTTTTCTTAATTAATACTGTATAAGTTTTTGTTTTTCCATCTTCAGCAGTAACAACAACATCTGCTTTTGTCTCATCACCAGTTAGAGTTATATTTCCAAGACCAGTAACACTAGCCTTCGAATCATTTTTTTCGCCCTTTAGTAGTACAGTTGTAGCTGAAGATGGAACTTCAACTACATAAGATGTAATACCTTTATCAAATGCAGGCGATAATGTATATCCACTTGCTTCTAATTTTTTTAAAGTAGCATCACTACTCTTAGTAACTGTTGGAGTCGTTGGAGTCGTTGGAGTTGTTGGAGTTGTAGGTGTAGTTGGATTAGAACCACCAATAGTTATATTTTTAGGAACTACACTAGTTGTATATTGGAAAGTTGAATCTGTTAACTTTGCATTAGTTAATGTAACTTGAGTTGTTCCTGCCTTCAATGCCTTAAATACAAAAGTAAAAACAACTGTCGATGATTTAATTCCATTACTTCCTGAAAAATCCATTCCAGCGATTTTATAATTGTTGTTCTTATTAATACTAAAAGCATAAGGACTAGTAGCTGGAGTTGCTGAAACATATTCTAAATATGTCGAATCAAAAGAAAGGTTACCACTCAAACTTACGACACCATTATAGCTTGCCTGATCAGAAGTTACTGATGTAACTTTTAATTTAACAGTTATATTGGATCCAACGGAAACTGAAGAGTTTCCATCGAATTCAACTTTGGCAGTAGATGTAGCAAAAACATCAGTAATTCCACCAAAACAACTAATTATTAATAATAATACTAATAATATACTTTGAAATTTTGCTTTAAACTTTTTCATTTTACTCCTCCTAATACATCAAATTAGTACCAAGTACATGGTTAACAATTTGTACAGCATCGAATAGTTCAACATCATCTGTACTTACTATCAATCCTGCTTCTTTATATGCGCCTTCCAACATCTTAGTACCAAGTACATGGTTAACAATTTGTACGGCGTCGAATAGTTCAACTTCACCATCGCCAACTATATCACCTTTAATTACAATAAGTTTACGATCTTTCTCTTCTCCATCGATTATCAATTTAACTATCATTCCAGTAGCTAAAGTATCACCATCAGATAATTTTTGTTGATCATCAGCTGTCCAAATCTCTAAGTATTGATTTTCATTATCCAATTCATTTTTTAATTTTAATACAGTGTCGTGTAACTTAACTGACTCGATATAATCATTTACTATCGTATGTCCGTATTGTACTGATGTAATAACTTCACTAACATTTGCTTCCTTTTTCAAAGTAACTACGTAAGTATAAGTAGTTCCATTTTCAGCAGTAACTAATATAATAACTTCCGTATTTCCAGGTTTTAAGTTAGAAATAGTTAAAGTATGAGGAGATGAATAAATATATGAATTCATTTTTAAAATTGATGTTTCATCCTCTACTCTAGCTGTAATATCTACGGAATTAACATTTCTCGGAACATTTACTTCATAGTTGAATGTTTCCTTATTAAACTCTATACTTCCTTCACTTACAATTAATTCAGATAGATAAGCATTGCTTGAAGGTATCTTATTATATGTAATCTTATAATTATTGACATTACCATTTTCAGCTATTACTTGAACAACTATAGCACCCGTTCCTTCAACTCTTGGAACATTTACCACATTATTTTCTTGGTTAACTCCATTAACAAGATATTTTATATTAGCCTTACCATCATTTAATGTTGCATTAATTGTTAATGTTTCAAGTGCATAAGGTATGCTGCCAATACTATATTCATTAGTACTTGCGTTGAATTCAGGACTCAATGTATAACCATCGACACTTAAAGATGAAAGGAAATTATCGCTACTAGCTTCAGGTTCAGCTCTATTAATAACTACTTGATACAATCGAGCTTCACTATCATTTCCATTTTCAGGATATACAACAACTTTCAATAAAGTATCTCCTACTACTAAATCATTAATCGTTACCGTTTTTGCTGGTGTAGTAAATGACCTATCACCATCATTAACTGATACACTAGCTCCCGGATGCTCAGTTTCAATAGTAAATGTTACTGAATCAACCGAATTAGCTAAATTTAAAGTATAAGTTTGTTTTGTCTTTAAGAAATCTAATGTTCCAACACTAGGACTTAAAGTCTTTAGATAAGTATTATCTGAATATACTAAATTATATTTAATACTATATACTTTACTTTGAGTAATTCCATCAGCAGCCGTAACTCTAACAGTTATAACTTTCTCGCCCGGAGTTTGAGGTAAAGCAACAATATTATTAGTTTGTAATACATTGTCAACATAATATTTAATAGTAGCTTCAGGATTAGTTGCACTAGCATTTATTATTAAACCTGTAGTTCCAAAAGGAACATCTCCTATCGAATAACTAAATGTAGTTGTAACGAATGTTTTATCTAATGGATAACCTTGAACACTTAAACTTGCAAGTGAATCATCATTACTCTTAGTTTCTACAATATTAAATTTATAACTATTAAATGTTCCATCTTGGGCTGTTACTGTGATTATTATTGAAGGTGTAATAATACTATCAATATTGTAAGTACCATTTCCAGAAACAGTAGCATTATCATCATTAGCAATACCTTCAATAGTAAATTCTTTTCCACCATAAGGAAGAGTCAATGTATATTCATTTCTACTCTTATTAAACTCTGGATTTAAAGAACCTCCAGTTAGATTTAATAATTTAAGTGTAGCATCACTGCTCTTTTTGCGCTTTACATTAATCGTATATACTCTTTCGTCACCATTTTGAGCTGTTACTGTAATTTTAAAGAAATTATCGCTTGGAACAAAACTCAAGTTCATAGTTTCATCATAGCTAATTGAAGCAGTAGAATCTTCAAGTATAGCAGTTACATCAGATGATGAGAAAGTTGCTTTCGTTGCAAGTACTTCTACTTCATAATTTAAAGTATTCTTATTGAATTTTGGACTTAATGTATAGCCATTTACAAATAGATTTTTCAAGAAATTATTATCACTTGCTGCTCTTTTAACTTTAATAACATAAGTTCTCTTAGTTCCATCTTGTGCTGTTACGATAACATTTAAATCATTATCCCCAACAGCTAGACTAACTGAACCAGTACCAGTTATGGTAGCATCGCCATCTTCAGTTGTAGCATCTATTTTTAAACTTGTAATATTATTAGTAAGTTCAGGTATCACATATTCTAGAGTATCCTTATCAAAAGGAATATTATAGTCAACATATGTATCTCCACTTCCACTAGATACAACTAATGAAGATAAATAATTATTAAATTTCTTAGCTCTAACAATCTTAATAGTATATGTATTATAAGCTCCACTTTCAGATTTGACTTTAATTAAAACTGTATTGTCGCCTACATTTAATGGTACACTTCCTAAACCGGATTCAATAGTTGCTAAAGGATCAGTTTTGATAGCAGAAATATCAACTTCTTCAATATCACCTGGAACATTAACTGTATAATTAACTACATTACTAGAAAATTCAGGAGATAAAGAATAATTTATTAAAGTCTCATCACTTCCACTAGTTACAGTAATACTATTTAAAGTATTAACTGATGATTTAGTTCTAGTAACATGTAATATATAAGTTTCTGTAACAGATAAATCTTCACTAGTAACCAAAACACTGATATCCATATTTGATTCTGTCATTTCATAGTGACCAGTACCTGAATTGATAATTGCATGTCCTTCAGTAGTAACTGCACTAACATCAAATTCAGTTAAATCAACCGGAACAGTTACTGTGTACTCAAATAAGTTGCTATTAAAAGATGGATTAAATGAACCATTACTAACTGTTAAACTAGACAATGTAGCAACATTAGATTTAGTTCTCGTAATATCCAATACATAAGTTGATACACTATTATCTTCAGCAGTTACTTTAATGTCCATAGAATTTAATTCAGTAGTTAATAAATCTTTAGGATCAAAAGTAACACTCGCTAATGCATCATAGTTTTCTTTACCTTCATAAACATTAACAACTAAATTAGTACTATTAGCTATGTCTATATTATTTGGAACAGTCACTTCATAATGTCCACTAGAACTATTATAAGTTGCACTAACACCAGCAAGAGTTATATCTTTAATACGCTTATCAGAATTCTTTGCACGATTTACTTCTATTGTATAAATACCAATAGTTCCATCATGTGCTGTAACTGTAATTAATATACTATTATCTCCAGTATTTAAATATTGAATTCCATCTCCAGTTTTAGTTGCATTTTCATCAGTTGGAATAGCCATAATATTTAAATTAGAAGTATTATAATCAACATTGCTTAAAGTGTAAGTTTTAGGAGCTACTTCGCCAGAAGTAAATCCCGGAACTGTAATTCCATTGACAGTTAAATTAGATAATGTAGCATCACTTCTATGTAAGCGAGTAATATAAAGAGTATAAGTCTTAACTTGACCATTTTCTGCTTTAATAAATATTTCAACAGTATTTCTCCTATCAAACTCTAATTCAATAGTCTTACTAGAAGAATCCGTTACATAATTGATTGTTTCTGGAGTACCATTCGTAGAATTAGTAATAGCAATTTTAGCTTTGCCTAGATCATCAACTACTGCGCCAATAACAACACTCGATGTATCTCCATTAACAGTAATATCATAGTTTAACTTAGTACTATTGAAATTATCAATTGTCGAAGATGGACCATCACCTATTTGCATCGTTATATCACTTGCATCGTTATTAGATGATTTTTGTCTTGCTACTGTTACCGTATAAGTATTACTTGTACCATCTTCAGCAGTAACAATCAATACTACATCCTTTTCTGATTGACTTGCAGGAAGTTCAAATTCTGTATCTTGAGCTGGGCTAATTGTAGCTTCATCTGAAATAAATGAGTAAAGTGAGAAATTCAAAGTATCTACAGGAACTTCTATCTTACACTTATTAGTGCTATCCATTAAACAATATCTTGAATCATCTTCACCTATAGATAATACAACTTTACTAATTTCAGCTGCACTAGACTTTTCCCTTTTTATTTTAATCGAATAGATTTGTGGAGATCCAGACTCCGATACAACCGTAAAGCTATAATCATTTGAATTAGTAGTTGATAATACAAGACTTTCATCCTTATAAACATTTGTAGCATCACTAGGATAATCAAATGTTACATCAGAAGCAACAATACTTGATATTTCATTTGGTAAAGTTACCTCATAAACAATAATTGAATTATCAGGTCCAACTAATGTAGTATTATATCCTTTGACACGTAAATTAGATATTGAATTATCACTATTCTTTGCTCTTTTTATATTTAAAGTATAATTATTTACGTCTCCATTTTGAGCAGTTACTTTTATTGTAATAACATTTTCTCCAGTACTTAATGAAATATCACCATTGCCGTCTACAGTTGCATATTCATTATTTTTAATACCCTCAATATTAATACTAGTTGTCTCAAAAGGTACTGCTTCTAATACATAACTATTAGTAGATGGATCAAAGTCCTCAATGCTTACACCATTTACCTTAATATCACTCAAAGTAGCATCATTATATTTTTTTCTCTCAACATTAATTACATATGAAGAAGTTTTCTTATCCTCAGCTTCAACAATAACTTCAATTTGATTACCTGTACCAAATTGTAAGTTATTATTTCCTTTTATTTCTTTAATAGTTCCATATACTGAGTTAGGTACAGCATTGACTTCAATATGATCAATATTAGGCTCTACTACAGTTGAATATAGACGATTATCACTTGTAAAATCAGGTTTTAGTATTCCATTATCTAAAGATAGACTTTGAAGTGATGTATCACTACTCTTTTGTCTTTCAAAGTTTACTATATAGTTATTAATAGTTCCATCTTCGGCTTGAACGCTAACAACTACACTAGTAGTATCAAGTCCAAAAGAAGCCGAATTAGAATTTAATACATATTCACTAGGAGTTGTATCATAAATAGCTATTTTAGCTTTATCAGTATCATTTACATCAGCAGTTAATGTAAACGATCCAACAGTTTCATCGTAAGTAAATTTATACTCATTAACTGAAGAATTAAATGATGGAACTATACTAGCACTAGTTTGTGGTACACTTTCAACTTTTAAACTCTTAAGCAACGAATCATTACTCAATCTATATATCTTAACTGTATATGTTAGAGTCGTACTTCCATCTTCAGCAACAACATCAATATTGAAAGTATTTTCTCCAACATTCAATGTTTTGTTTCCCAATCCAGAAACTTTAGATTTACCAGTATCATCTACTAAAGCATTTAGATTAACACTTGTCTTATCATAAGCAACTTCCCCTAAATCATATTCTAAAATTGTCTTATTAAAAGTTACCTTTCCATTAGAAAATTGATTTAAAGACTGAGTGTCAACAGTAATATTTTTCAAATAAGCATTTGTGCTAGGGGCATCACGATTAATAGTTAAATTATAATTTTGAACAGTACAAGTATTTCCAGGTACCGAACTATATTCACTTTTACAGTTTTCAGCCTTAACAACAACAGTTTTAGTATTTGTTTGTGTTCCAAAATTTGTTAGATTCCAAGTTCCTTCACCACTATCGACAAATGCATTAGTATGTGTAGGTGTTGCACTAATACTCGTAGAACTAGTAGCATAAGTAACACTTGTACTATATGTATATTGTCCACTTATCATATTTCCAAATGATACTCCATTTGTTAAAGTGATAGAGTTTAATGAAGCATCATTACTCAATCTATATATATTAACCGTATATGTTTCAACATTACCAAATGCAGATGTAATTGTAATTGTAAATGTATTCATACCAAGGCTCAAAGTCTTCTTACCTAAATCGGCAGGAAGTATGTTAGCACCCGCATCATTAGTTGTTGCATTAATCATTATTTGAGATATATCATAAGGAACTACCGTATTATATACTTTATTCTCAACTGATCCAGCCGTAAAAGAAGGATCCAATATATATGCAGTATCAGAATTAGTAATAGATAGAGAACCTAAAGATGCATCATGACTTGTTGCTTCGCCAGGAATAGTAAATGATATATCATCAGTTACATAATCAAGTCTATTTCCATCACCATCAACAACCTTTGTTCCTCCTATATTATCTTTTTTAAAAGTAATATCTACATTACCAGCAGGAACATCAGAATTTACTGTCATGAAAAAATAACCAATTTCATAATCATCATCTAAAGTATATTTGTAAGTTGAAGCCTCATCAACATATACGATAATATTACCTGTACTATCATCTAATGTAACATACGAGTTCCATTGCGCTTTCTTTAATTTAGTACCTTGAGGAAAAGATTCAGCGTTATCAAGTCCTAAAAACTCGCCTGTAGAATCAGTAAGTGGAGTCCAAACATTATTATCAAATTGCAATGTAGCATTAATACCTGTGACTTCACTTTCAGCGCCTAAATGATATTCAACTACAATCATGACAAAAGTTCCTGGATCAATAACTGTTCCATTTTCTTTAATATATGTATTTAAATTACCTTCTATATAATCACCATAACAATTAGCCGCATTTTCTTCATAATCCGAACTATTATAAATACTCGAATCACATACTACAGCCTTAGTCGACAAACCATGTTCACCCGCAGCATTAACACTAAGCGGAATAGCAAATATGATAGTGATTACAAAAAATAAAATTGATGAAAATAATCTATTATTTTTTCTCATATAAAAAACCTCTACATTCTACTTCTCCCTATTATATTTAAAGTATAACAAATAGTAAGTCAATTTTCTACTATCTTTGACATCAAAAATGTAAACAGTTTGCAAAAAAAAGAAACCTTATTTTTAAGGTTTCTTAATCTTCAAGAGATTTGTATAAATCTGTATTTAAAGTCGATACTTTTTTCAATACAAAATTACGAGTTTTAGTAACATCGGCAACAGATATATCACTATCTATATCAATATCTCCTGCAGCATGTTCTATAGCATCAAAAGTAATTTTTCTTAAAACAACATTTCTAATTTTTGTTACGTCTGCTACAGAAACATCGCCATCGCCATCAATATCGCCCTTTAATACTAAAGTTAATTCGTCATATGTAGTACCATTTATAATAAGTTTAACTATATACCTAGTTGCAACAGTATTTTCAGCATCCAATACATTTTCTTCAGAAGAATCGACAACACTTAAAGTTTCTTTATCATTTTTAAAATTATTAATGAAATCTTCAATTGTATCTCCTACTTCCATTCCTGTAACATAACCAATATCTCTATTAATTACATATACATCAGATTGGATTTCTGGATTAATTACATGAATTGTAGTTACTACTACTAAACTTGGTTTTCTAGTCGATGTAATAGTTATTCTAGTATCTCCAATCTTTTTAGGAGTTATTAAACCATCAGAATTAATAGTTAAAACACTTGAATCATCAACTCTATAAGTTAAACCAGTATAATATGTATCAGTTGGATTTAATATTACATTTAATTGATAATCATTGCCAATTGGTATATCTATTTCAGGTTCTACATCAATTGAAATAATATCTACTTTTCTCGTTACTATGATAGTTACTGTTTCAGTAGTAATACCATCTTCAGCAATCGATGTAATAGTAATTGTATTTGGTCCATTGAATAATGCTGTTGCATTATTTCCAATTACTGTCGCATTTTTATCTGCCGTATTAACAGCAAATGAAATACTATCTACATCACCCTCAACTTCCATATTATAATTCTTTACACCTAATGTGAAACTTGGATTTAAATTACTATCTGAAGGAACTATATTCGTAATTGTAGCATCATTATTAGCTTCTCTTACTACTTTAACTGAATAAGTGTTAATTATACCACTCTGACTAGTTACAGTAATAAAGTGAGTTTCTTCACCAACAATAACATTGTAAGTATCAAGTCCGCTAACTGTAGCATCTTTACTTACTGTACCAGTTAATGTTATAGATTCAGTACCTACCGGAACTTCAATCCTATAATCATTAGTATCTGGATCAAATTCAGGATTAATTGTTCCTATATTTGTATTTAATGTTAATAGTTTATTATCATCACTTACATTCTTAGTAACAATTAACTTATAAACACGCTCTGCATTACTACTAGATAGAACTTTAAACATAATCTCGTTTTTACCATTAATTAATTCAACTTCAGTAATATCAGTTATTAATTTATATTCTGAATTATTAACTTTCAAATATACTTTACTTGTCGATAATTCAGGAACTCCCTTAACTGAAATACTCTCAGTTTTTGAAGAAACATTTAATGAATAATTCATTGTTTCCTTATTGAATTCTGGATTAATAGTATGATCTATTACTGATAAATCAGAAAGGTAAGTATTCGATGGATCTTGTTTTACTACATTGATAGTATAAACAGTATATTCATCATTTAGTGTTACCTTAACAGTAACTAAGTTTGAGCCTACTACTAAATCAGTATTTCCCGATATATCGACTATTGCATTGATATTATGTGCTGTGTAAAGAATTGTAGCAGTATCATATTCATATGGAATATTTACTGTATAATTTAGTATTTCTGGTGAGAACTTTGGATTAATTTCACCTTCAACAACAACTAAATCGTCTAAACTTGTCTTTGCACTTTCACTTTCTTTTCTAATAACTGTAATGAAATATGTTCTAATACTTCCATCTTCAGCAGTTACGACAATTTGGAACTTGTTAGAACCAACTGTAAGATTCTTTAATCCATTTCCTGTAACTGTTGCTTTACTTGATTCAGGTTTACCAGTTAAGTTAATCGTATCTACATAGTTTTCTACTTCAATTTCATAACTATCCTTTTCTTTATCAAATTCAGGTACTAAAACTCCTTCATTTGTAGTTAAACTCTCTAAGAAATTATTATTATCTTTACTTCTTGTAACAGTAATAGTATAAGTCTTAACATTTCCACTTTCGGCTGTAACTGTTAAAGTAATAACTCTATCTTTATTATCTTCCAATGTATATATTCCATTACCCGTAATTTTAGCTTTTGAATCTTCCCTAATACCAATTACTTGAACTGAATTAGTATTAGCTGGAACATGATAAGTATATGAATACTTAGTTTTATTAAATTCAAAGTCTTTTTCTGGGAATGTAACTATATCACTCAAGAATGCATTATCACTAGCTTGCTTATTAACTATGATCGTGTACTCTAAGTGCGTTACTCCGTCTTGAGCAGTAGTTTTAATAGTAATTGTATTATCTCCAGCTTTTAGGTTTTTATTTCCAGTTATAGTATAACTTGCAAGTGGATCAACCATTACTACTGATTCAAATACACTGCTTACAGAAGTATCTACACTCATTGTATAAGCATTTTTATTCTTATCAAAATATGGAGATAAAGTTCCAACATTGAATGCTAAACTCTTAATTCTAGCTTCATTTGGTCCAGATCTATATATATCTAATTGATAATTTCTAATGCTTCCTTCATAATTAGTAACTTTAATTATAAATGTATTCTTTCCATAATCTACATTTAATAGAATTGATGGATCAGATTTACTCATATCTATTGTAGATAATACAGAAGAACCTCTCTTATAAACTTGAACAGTTGAATATCTTGGCTCCTCAGCTCTTACATGCAAAGTAACTCTCTTAGTATCTTTAGATACGTCTGTAGAATAATTCATTATTGACATATTGAATAATGGATTAAATGTACCTTCATCAATATACATATCTGTTAATTTATTTGAAGCAGAAGGCATTGGCAATCTAGTTGCTGTAATAGTATAAGTTTGCTTATCTCCATTTTCGGCAGTTACTATTACTTCAATAGTTTTAGGAACTCCAACTTCTAAATCAGTATTATTCTTTATTTCAACAGTTGCATTTTCTTCATTTGTCTTATAAAGAATTGTAGCACTTTCATATTCATATGGAATTTCAACAGCATAATCATACTTATTACTTTCAAATATTGGATCAATTACACCTTCAGCTACGGATAATTCAGCTAAAGAGGCATCATTACTCTTTTCACGATCTACATGAATAGTAATTGTTCTGCTTCCTTTTTCTCCATAACTAATAGTAATTAAAATATCATTATTGCCAGTTTTTAAAGTATGATTTCCAAGACCATCTACATCATTTAAGGTTTCCAATAAATCAGCTAAGACATCTACATTATCTATATCATTTGCAACAGATACACTATATTCATCTATTGTATCAGAATAAAGTGGATTTAACGGATAGATATTATCACCGTTAACAACTCTTAAGTTTTCAACACTGAAATTAAATTCTCTATTAATTGTAACTTGATAATGGTTTACTGTGCCAGCTTCTGATGTAACAGTAATATCAACAATGTTTTCACCATACTCTAATGCATAATCTCCATCGCCTGTAACAAATTCATCAGGATGTCCCTTAGTAACTTCAACATTAACATTACTAATATTGTGTGGAACATTAAATGTATATTCGTTAGTATCAGGAGCAAATGCAGGATTTATAGGATAGTAAACTATATTTGAATCTATCTCACTAGATACTGAAATACCATTTAATGTATTTACTGTACTTCTCTCACGAGTAACATAAATATTATAAGTTTTACCTCTCGTTTTATCAGCAGATAAAACAATTACTTTAACTAAGTTTTCTCCTGTAACAAAATTATTGTTACCATTTATCAATACAGTAGACTCTGAATCCTCTTTCGTATATCTAATATCTAAAGATGAAACAGTAGCTGGTATATTAACATAATAATCAACTGTATTCTTATCAAATTCTGGAGTCATCTCATAATCCATTACAGTTAAGTTTTCTAAGTTAACATTACTTGATGGATCTCTAATAATATTAACCGTATAAACTGCAGGATTTCCCGTTTCTGGATTTACGATAATCTTAAACGAATTATAACCCATTTTTAATTTAAATTCTCCATTACCTGTAACGGTTGTATGAGCTTCATCAACAGCTATACCTTCTAATTTTATCATTGATATTTCTGAATCTACAGTAAATGTATAATCGAATTTATATTTGTTAAATGTCTGTAACAAATCTCCAGAATTACCATTAGATACTGTTAAAGCATTTAATAGATTACTATATTCTTCATTTCGATATGCATGAATTACATAATCTCTCTGATTACATCCAGCTCTCGTTTTAACACTAGTAGAACAACTTTCGCTCTTAGATTGAACTATGATATCATTTTTACCAAAGTACAATACTTTAGCGCCTGTAACCTTTACAGTCTGTCCTGAATGTTTCTTATCAAATTCTAATTCATAATTACCACTAGAAATTGCATTAAATTCAACAAAATACTCATAATTATTTTCATCAAATTCCAATATATCATATTGTGGAGTAATAAAATTAATACCTAGTAGATTTGGATCACTATTTGCTTCTCTAAATACATGTAGTACATAATCTAGTGTTTCTCCTAAAGAGTTTTCAGTTCTAACAATAACTATATTTTCTCCTACATCAAAACTACTATTACCTAATACTTTATAAGTTTGTAAATTATTTTTAGGAGTAATAACTAAATCTTCTAAACTAGTAAGTTCATTTGGAACATATATTGTATATTCTAAAGTATCTGAGTTAAATGCAGTATTAAAATTACAAATACCATCACAATCATCAGTTGGTTCAAAATTAGCAACAATATTACTCAACTTTAATTCTCTAGTTTTAGTTCTTACTAAGTTAATAGTATATGTTCTTACAGTACCATTTTCTGCTAATACAGTAAATGTAAATGGAGTACCATAATTTAGTTTAGTTGGAAATCTAACTGCATGTTCTGCATATTCACCACTAAGTTTAATGTCGGTTAAAGTTGCTTCTGATTCATCATCGAAGATATCATAATTAATAATATTATCATTATCAGAATCTTTTACTATATTATCATCGATAATTACATAATCAATTGTATTGACAGTTTCTAACTCTGGTAAGACATTAATATGATAAGTCTTTCTTACTACACCATTTCCTGCAGTAACTGTAACATTATAAATATTATATTGCTTAGTAAAGTCAATATCTAATTTATTATCTAATGTTATAGTTGAATCTGGATCGCTTAATGAATATATAATTTCACTCTTAGTTAAAGTTTTTTTACTTCTTGGAACTCTAAGAGTGTATTCAGTTTCTTCAGGATCGAATTTTTCCTCAAATGGATAATTTTTAACTTCCAAATGAGATAACATTGCATCTTCAGAGTCACTTCTCTTAATATTGACAGCATAAGTTTTTTCTATTCCAGATTCACTTCTTACTGTAATTAATATTGGATTAATTCCATAATTTAATGCAAATGGCTGACTTAAATCAGTAACAACTGTTGCTTTAGAATCAGCTAAAGTTACACTTATCATTACTTGTGATAATGTTCCCATAACAGTTTTATTATAAGTAAGTTTTGAACTACTAAATCCATCTAAAGGAACATAGTTAACTTCGATACTCATTAAATCATTGTTATCTGAATATAATCTGTTTAAGTTAACTGTATAGTTTTCAAAATCAACACCATTTTCAGCAATTACTTTTAATTCTACTGTCTTAGTATAATCAGCTGAATTAAATACATGTTTACTAATATTAGCTGGATTAACGCTTTGATTATTAGATAGATGGGCGTTAATTTCAAAATCACTAGTATCAGCAGGAACATCAACTGTACAACTCTTTGTATCAGCATCAATTGTACATGTAATTGTTTCACTTCCTACAATGACATCAACAGTATTTAAAGTAGTATCATCACTCTTAGTTCTAGTTACATTAATAGTATATGCACTCTTAGTTACTCCGTCTTCAGCAGTAACAACTATAACATATTTATTAACAACATTAGTTACTAAATCTAAACTTGGGAAATCTATTGTTGCATCTTCATCCATAAGTGTATATTCAAAATAGTTTTCATCTAATGGACTTATTTGATTTGGTAGTACAACATTATATTCAAAAGTATCAGGATCAAAAGGAATATCAAAACTATAACCCTTAATAGATAGATCAGATAATCTAGATTCACTAGAAATACCTCTTCTAATTCTTACTGTATAAACTCTTTTTTCTCCTCTAGCACTTGTTACTTCAATATTAGCTCTTACACTCTTCTGATCTAATGGAAGTGTATATTCTCCATTTCCTGTAACAGTAGCAATATTAACTTCAGAAACACCTTCAACTGTACATGTAGTTTGATCATCCGGAATATAAACAACATATTCTTGAGTCTTCTTATCAAATACTGGATTTAATTCTCCACAGCTTACAGTTAAAGTTTTTAAATAATTATTAATTAAGTCTTCACTTAAAACATTTAATTTATACGTACTTGTTGTACCATCTTCAGCTTCTACTAATATAGTAATAATTGGATCATCAGCTATTGGATGCATTGTTATACTTTCATTAAAATCTTTATTATAAGAAGTTACTAATTCTTCACTATCTAAAAGTATACTCTTAATAATAGAAGTGTTTTTAGAAGAATATGCTTCCAAAGTAACATTCTGTAAATCATTTGGAACAAATACTTCATATTCCAACGTATCTCTATTGAACTTTGGAGATAATTCATATTCCCCTAGTTTAATATTCTTTAAAGTTGAATCATGAGAAATAACTTTAGTTACATTAAATGTATAAATATTTTTTACCTTACCCGATTCACTAGTAACTATAACGGTTACAATTGATTCTTCACCATTGACAAAATCACTATTGCCATCAATTAATACGGTTGAATAAGGATCTGTTAATACCATATCATCAAAATTTAAACTTGTTTCATCAGTTGTAACAGAATATACAAAATTATCCTTATCAATCTTTGGACTAGTTTCAAATGATACAGATTCAATAGTAGCTATATCTTTTGGATTGCGAGTAACTACATAATTATAAATAAGAACAGTACCATCTTCAGCAGTTACTTGAATCAAGAATACATTAGATCCAGTATTTAATGATACTTTATTTGAAACCTCATCATAATCAACATTGAATATTTTGTAAGTTGCATGTAATTCATCACTTAAAACTGGAGTAATAGTAACTTCATGTTCAGTAGTAGTATAAGTATAGTTATAAACTGTACTTACAAAATTTTCGTTTATTGGACTTAAACCTTTTAATTTAGCATCACTTCTCAAATTGCGAGTAATAGTTAAATTATAAGTTTTTATTAAGCCATTTTGAGCTGTAACAACAATACTAAATACATTATCACCTAATTTTAAATTAGTTGGCATACTAGTTACTTTATTAGAATCACTATCTAAAATATCATATTTAGAAAATTCACTTTCTAAAGTAGCTATGATTGAAATAGACTCACTCTCAGTTGTTAAAGTATAATCTAGAACTTCTTTATCAAATGTTTCATTTATGCCTTCGTTAGTAGTCAAATTACTAAGGAATGAATTATCATCTAATACTCGAGTTACAGAAATCGTATAGTATTTGATATCTCCATTTTCAGCAGTTACTTTTATCTCAATAACATTAAGTCCTTCGTTTAAAGGTTTAATATTACCTAATATTTCTACACTTGCATATTTATTATTTGGAATAGCAGAAATATCTAATCCTTCATAAGAAGTTACAAATGAGTAATTATCTACTGTAGGATCAAAATCTGGTATTAATTGATTTCCTCTAATAGACAATTCTTTTAATGTATTATCGCTTGATAATTCACGAGTAACTGTCAATGTATAAGTTCTCTTATCTCCAGTTTCTGAAGTAACATCAATAGTTATAGTATTTTCTCCCGGAACTAGATTTTTATAATTATCACTTATAACTACTTTAGCAAATCGATTAGTTGGTATTGCCGAAATAGAAAGTGAATGTTCATATGTTGTAAAACTGTAATTTAAGACATCACTTTCAAAATTTGGTATTAATTCATGATCTGCCACTTCTAATACATCTAGAGAGTTATCACTAGATAGCTCACGAGTAATTGTAACATTATAAGTAGTAACTGTTCCGTCTTCAGCAGTAACTGTTATAGATGTAACTGAAGGGTTATCAGTTAATAAGTTAATCTTCTTAACAAATACACTAGAAGAACCTATTTTTACTCGCTTAGCAGCATCAGAAGTAGCTGTTAATATGACATTTGTAACATCATTAGGAAGATTTAGTGAGTATGTATCGTATAGAGGATCAAATGGAGGAGTAAATGTATAAGACTCTATTCCATTTGTAACATCAAGCGTTAACAATGTTGAATCATTATAACCTGTACGATTAATAATAATACGATAATCACATTGTGTTCCATCTTCGGCAGTTACACGAACAACAATCTCATTTTTACCGGCAACTAAACTACTTGTATTGCCAATTATCTGATATGTAGATGTATCTTTTTCTGGAGTTGCATTAATAGTAGCAGTAGTAATTTCTCCAGTCACATATACATAGTAAACAAATTTTTCTGATTCAAAAGCTTCAGTAAACGCATGTTCATCCATCGATAATGAAGATAGTAATGCATTTGCATTGGCTTTTCTATTTACATTAAATGTATAAGTTAATTTACTCTCATCTTGAGCAACAACCGTAATTTTAATCGTGTTATTGCCAACATTTAATTCGTACTCCCCTAATCCTTCAATACTTGCAAATTCATCTTCAGCCACACCATCAAATTTAATCTTAGTAACATCGTTTTCCAAAACCATATTATATGTTAAGTTCATTTTATTAAATTCTGGCGTTGGTGTAATAATTTCATCTTTACCATCAGTTATATTAGAAATAACTAATTCATTTAAGAATGCATTATTACTTTCAAGGCGATTTACAAATACTCGATATTCTTTAGTAACTCCATTTTGAGCAGTAACAGTTATAGAAACTACATTAGTACCATAATCCAATTCTCCATCAGGATATACTATATTAACTGTAGCATTTGGATCATCTGCAATAGCTTCTAATGTAACCGTTTCCTTTTCATGAGGAATAGTAACATAATAATCACTAACATTATATGAATAGTTCAATTCATATTCTGGATCAGTAAGTCTTAAAACTCTCAAATCTGCATTTCCAGTCATATCTCTATTAATATGATAAACATATTCTGAAGAAGAACTTTGATCTTCACTTGTTATATTAATAACAATATCGTTCATTCCACCATTAAGGGCATATAATCCATCACCATTTACAGTTTGGAAATAATGTCCTTTATTAACAACCATTACAATTTCTCTTATTTGATAAGGAACTGTAATATCATATTCATGAACATCAACATCAAATGAATAATCACAAGCTCCTTCAATTAATGAACAATATTGTTCAAGCATACCATTAACACTGATATTTTTAGGATTTGGATTAGAATCCGCATCTCTTATAACAATTAATGTATAAGTTCTAGTGTGTCCACTTTCACTAGTTACGATTAAATTAATCTCAGTAGTACCAGCTTCAATAACGTAGTTTCCGTTTCCTACTACACTAGCTTTTCCATCTGCAGGTATACCTTCAATATTGATTTCAACATCACTACTACTTAGATTTAAATAGTAAGTTGTCTCATCATAATCCCATTCTTCAGGAGTTACGATACCTTTATTTGAAACAATTCCCTTTAAGAAATTATTTTCACTATTTTGATATGGAATAGATATTTTTGTATATCCATTTCCAGAATGTCCAGTTTCCATAGAACCGCTTGGACTAACAAAGTGATTAGAACCACTTAAAGTAGCAGCGTCAGTTAAATAATAATTTTCATCTAATAACCAGTTTGTATTTCTTTCAACAGAAGATGCAGTTTCAGTAGTATAAACATAACCTGAACCACCACCACCACCGTTTGACCAACCAGCAGTAGAACCTGAACCTCCTCCGTAGAAGCCTCCGCCTCCACCACCACCGTAGTAAGAACCACCAGTAGATGGAGCATTAGCACCTCGTCCAAATTTACCTTTGTTTCCTAAAGCATTGCCATATTGACCATAAGCACCGGCATCTAATTGAGTACCTCCACCAGCTTGAGTTCCACATGAGCCTTGACCAGCAGATCCTCCACCGCTTAAGCCTCCACCGACGCCACCAGCAGCACATCCGTCACTTCCGTGACCTCCACCACCACCAGCTATGATAACACGGCTGTATAATGAATCTGTTCCAACACGAATATCTGATGCTCCTCCACCATAACCGGCTTTTGAAGTACCTCCACCATTAAATCCGCCAGAATCACCAGATCCACCAGTATAAACATAAAGAACTGTTCCCTTTTCTAGGAATACGGAACCATAAGAGTAACCACCGCGGCCACCACCACGGCCACCTTGAGCTCCCCATGCTTGCAATAAATACTCGTGACTATAAGGAATGATAACTGTTTGGACATTCCCATTGTAAGTTAATCCTTTTTCGTAACCACTAACAGTAATACGTCTAATATGCAACACATAATGAGTTGGATCAACATGAGGTTCAGTTACATCAATTTCGATTATATATTCATCATCTTCAATATAACCATCACCAGTTACTACAGCACTAGCTTCTCCATCATATACTTCAGGCGTTGCAATCATACTCGCAATATAACTTTCAAAATCTATATCGAATTCTGTCTTACCTTCCTCAATTGGGAATTCTATCACAGTATCTCCACTACTAGTAAACGTTATTTTCTTTAACGCACTTGAATGAGGTAAAGTTATATTTAAAATATAAGTTCTAGTACTATTTCCCGTTTCATTAGTAACGGAAATTGGAATACTATAACTATTGTTTTTATTTATTACATGACCTAAGTTAGTAATAATTTGATCTGCAGAACCTTTGTCTACTGTCAATTCATATTCATCCATATTATAAGGTAAAGTTAAATTATACTCTAAAGTATCTTTATTAAATTCTACTCCACCATTAAATTCACTTAATGGATGTTCATCAAAGTAAATATTATTCAAATAATCAATATTATTGGCTTCGCGATAAATATGATAAGTGAATGTTTCGACAGCTCCATTTACATAAGTGATAACTATATTGAATGTATTATCACCTACATGAATTTCTTGAGTTCCATCTCCAACTACTTTTAATATTGAATCACTTTCACTTACATTGAAATTTACTAAAGAAGAATCATTAGTTGATAAAGTACCTACATATTCTTTAATATCATAGTCAAATTCTTTATCTAATGTAACATTGTCACTTACCGTAATATCAAAATCATATGATAATGAGAATGAAATTTTAACAAATCCATTTCCTGCATGACCCGTTTCATTTCCTGTTCCATTTATATTAGGAAAAGCCGCATTTCCAGCAATAGTTTTAGCACTCATTAAGAAATAGTTTTCCGATACAAGGTAAGCATCAGGTACATAACTTGCTGTATCGCTAGTCCATACAAAACCAGAACCTCCAGCACCACTTCTATCATCGTCGCCAGAACCATCAACGGTTGAACCGCCACCGCCGTACCAACCGCCGCCTCCGGCTCCACCATGTCCTCCATTAGCAGAGTAACCATTACCACCAATTCCAAAAGAACCAGCAATTCCTCCGCCACCAGGAGAAGTCTGAGTACCAGGAGTACCTAACGCACCATAAGAACCGACACCATATCCTCCGGTAGTACCTCCGCCGACACCTCCATAATTTCCAGAAGCACCAACGGAACCACCACCACCGGCTACAAGAACTCTATTGTAAAGCGATTGCCCACCAACACGAATATCTGATGCACCACCACCATATATTCCAATGCCAGGTTGGTAACCACCACCATTCCATCCTTTGTTATTGCCATTAGAACCAACATAGACATAAACTATTTGGCCTTTATTTAAAAACATCTGTCCAGTCGAGTAACCACCGCGACCACTATTATTGGCACCCCTATGTCCACCTTGAGCTCCCCAAGCTTCAAATGTATAAATACCTGCTGCAGGAGCAACAAATTTTTGTGGATAACCATTATAAGAATAGCCATAAGAACCAGTAGTTCCACTCATTAAATATCCACTTTGTTTCTTAAAATGAATTGTATAATTTACAGTTAATCCTGTTATATCATTAATAACATCAACAGAATAGACATAATCTTTTTTATCTCCTAGGACATAACTTCCTTGATAGCTTTCAACCATTGAATATCCATCATTTAGAATAAATGAGACATTGACGTTTTCAACACTATCTAGAATAGGAATATAGTATGTATAAACTGTATAGTCAAAATCTATTGGTACTTCTCCATCATTAATAGTTACAGATTGTACACCATTTATTAATTTTGGGCTAATTCTAACATAACCATTTCCGCCATGTCCAGTTTCATTTGAGCCACTAGGTGAAGGGAAAGAAGAACCTCCGCCCAATAAAGTTGCGTTAGTTAGATAATTTTTGCTTGTTACTAAATATCCACTTGGAACATATTGAGCAAGTCCGGATGTAAAGGCAAATCCAGATCCGCCTCCACCACCTTTGTCATCATCTCCAGAACCATCAGGATTAGCACCGCCTCCGCCGTACCATCCTCCGCCTCCGGCTCCAGCATATCCGCCGCTCCAAGCGCCGCCATCACCACCGCGTCCAAATGTAGCACGATAAGTACCACCAGCAGTATAACCTCCCGCAGTACCACCAGAACCACATCCTGTACCAGAAGATCCCCATGCTGGCGCACCAGCATAACCAGTAGCACCAACAGCACCACCGCCGCCAGCTACAACAACACGATTATAAAGGGTATTTCCACCATATCTTACATCACTAGCTCCACCACCATAAATGTTAGTAGTTTCATACCATTGACCACCATTAGCATAATATCCGGTTGCATAACCGCCACCATTCCATCCTTTAGTTTTTCCATCAAGGGAAATGGTATTTCCTTGTCCGCCAACATTTACATATAGAACTTCTCCTTTTACAAGGTACATATCAGCAGAACTATATCCTCCACGTCCACCATATTGGTAATTTGCATTACGATAACCACCTTGAGCTCCCCAAGTTTGAATCGTATAAATACCTGTTGCAGGAACGTAGAACTTTTCTGTTTCTCCAGTATAACTGTAGTTATACCTTACATTGCCATTAACATTAGCTAAATAGTAATTTTGTTTTCTAACATTAACTGTATAAGTAGTAACTAGACCAGTTTCATTATCAGTCAAAGTAATTATATTAGTAACACTCAAATTAGTAGTCATATCTGTACTTCTATTGCTTTGAGTCAATGTAAAGTCATCTTCTGTTTCAATATTAAATCTAACATTTTCAACATCGTTATCGACCGTTAGATAATATGTGTATTTGTTGTATTTAAAATCAATTGGAACAGTACCTCTATTAATTTCAATAGAAGTAATACCATCAAGTACTAATTCAGTAATTCTTGCAAAACCATCACCACTTCTTGAACCAGTACCAAATGATAAATTAGTCATATAAAGGCTCGTTGGAACCTTGTATCCACTAGGAGCATAAGTGGCATTTTGAGCAGACCAAGCAAATCCAGATCCGCCTCCACCACCTTTGTCATCATCTCCAGAGCCATCAGGGTCAGCACCGCCGCCGCCGTACCAGCCGCCGCCACCGGCTCCAGCATGTCCGCCACTCCATGATGCACCGTCTCCACCAATACCGAATGAAGCACGATGACTACCAGCACCAGACATAGAAGCTGCATTACCACCAGAACCGCATCCACCAGAAGTATTACCAGCCCAGTATCCCCCTCCAGCGCCACCAGCTATTCCAGTAGCACCATCAGTACCACCACCACCAGCGACAATTATTCTGTGATATAAAGAAGTTCCGCCAATACGAATGTCAGTTGCTCCACCACCATATTGTTTAGTGACAGGTTGAAATCCACCGCCATTCCATCCACCGTGAGTTTTACCAAATCCACCAACATAAACATATAATTCTTGTCCACGTTCTAAATATACTTCACCTTTTGAGTATCCACCTTTTCCACCCATAGATGAGTTTGTTCTATATCCACCTTGAGCTCCCCAAGTTTCCAATCTATACCAGCCACTCTTAGGAACAGTAAACACCTCATAATTACCAGAATAAGAAAATTCATAGACATTTGAACCATGAATAGCTTTTACATCTATTGGAAAAACGCAAAAAAGTACTAACAAAATTATACATGTTAATACTAGTTTTATATTAAATAAAAAATTGTTGTTTGAAATTCTTTTACTTCTCATACAATTTTACCATCTATCCTATATAAGAAAATTATACTACAACTTAACTCCTTTGTCATCATTTAAATAATCATAAAATTAAAAAAAACTCAAATAGTTTCCTATTGAGCTTTTTTTGTCGTCTTATCATTTTCTTTTTCTGAAGTCTTTTCAGAAGTTTTATTAGATTCTACTTGAACTTCTTTTTGAGTTGTAGTAGTTGTTTCTTTTTCAAAACCACATACTAAGTTGACATTGATTGAGTAATCTTTAACCCCATAAGGTTCTTTTGGGAATATCGTAATCATTGAACTATCAGCATCACATTCTTCTCCAGTTTTCTTGTTTACAAACTTCTTTAAAATTTCATCAGTCTCATTAACTTTAACCCTAGCAGCATTACTTAAACTTACTTTAATTCCCAAATCTTTATATCTACTAACAAATTCAATCTTTTCTTCATCAGTCTTAGCTAAACCATTATAATAGTAATCTTCATAAAATGATTTTCCTAAATCTTTAAGTTCTTTAGTTAATTCTTTTTCTTGACTATAAGTAAACTTAGGAACTAAGATAACTAAACCAACTATTAATATAATAAGTGCTAATACTACCCCACCAATAATAAATATTTTCTTTTTATTCAATTTAAAATCAATTTTTTTCATAAACATCTCTACTTCCTAGAAAAATTATAACATATGTTATATTAAATTGTATATTTTTTTTAAAAAATCAAAAGAAAAAGAGCATCTTATGCTCTAAATATATTTTTAATCTTATTAATGAAATCACTTATAGCATTCTTTATAGACTTTACTAAAGTTTGTTTTTCATTTTTTTTAATTTCAACATTGTTTGCCTTAATAGTTGTACTAGTTGATGTAGTTGTCTCAGTAGTTAAAGTTGTACTTTCTATTACAGCATTCTTACTAAATGTCTTACTAGCAATTACTCTAGTAGATATATTTGATTTCGCAGTCGTCGTTGGTTTATTAATAATAGAAAAGTTTAAAGAATTAACATTTACATCCAAATATGATTTTGAATCAGTTACTTTTAAATTATCAATAGAAATACTAGTATTTCCAGTACTTTTTGCTCTAAAAGTAAAAGTATATATAATTGTATCTTCTTTTATACCTCTTGCCATAGTATAATCTAAAGCTGCTAATTTTAAATTATCTTCATTAACTAAAAAATCATAGTTTGAATTGTTTGTCTCAACCCCAATATATTCTAACAATTCTCTATCATAACTAACTTGTCCACTAAAACTTTCGATGCCATCATTAGTACCCATAACATCATTAATTGATACACTTATTTTAAAATTTTCTCCAACATTAACAGTATCGCTTCCAGATACATTTACAGAAGCATTCAAAGCAAGCACATTATTTGGTAGTAAACATAAAGTCATACCAAATAATCCTAAAAATAATTTCTTTTTCATAAAAACCCCCTAATTTATTCAAAAGATACATTTCTCGGTTGTTGGCTACATATATTAACACTTTTATTAGAAAAAGTCAAATTTATGAGTACTTAATATACCTTTATGTTCCCACATAGAAAAATATGTATTTTTTTATTTTAATATGTTAGACTTATAATGGAAGTGAAAACATGAAAAATAAAAAGCAATATATACTATCTATTATTTTATTTTTAGCTTTATTAATTGGTACATATTACTTTATTTTACGAGATTATTCAATTGATATGTTTATTGATTCCATAAAAAATTGCAATATCATATATATCATAATGGCTTTTGGATGTGTTTTTTTATATTCTTTCTTTGCAAGTCTATATACTAAGAGAATGTTCTATCATTTCAATAAGAAAATAAATTGGTATCAAGCTTTCGGTTATCTATTCACTGAAGTATATTTCTCAGCTATAACACCAAGTAGTATTGGAGGCCAACCAGTCCAAATGATTGAAATGAAAAAAGACGGAGTTGACTATCAAATGAACTCGGTAGTAGTTTTACTACATACAGCAATTTATAAAATATGTCTACTTATTTTAGCAACTCTTGCTTTTATATTATTCTATGATGATATATTTTCACAAAATAAATTATTTGTTATTCTTTTTTCACTCGGATATATTACAACTCTCTTATTGATATTATTTATGATAGCTTTAATATATTCAAAAAAATTAATTCCAAAGATAATAGATTTATTAATTCTCTTAGGTTCTAAATTGCACATTGTAAAAGATAAAGACAACTTAAAAGTTAAAGTAAATGATGCTATTACTGGATATCAAAAATGTGCAAAATTCACTAAAGATAATCCTAAAATATTAATTGAATCATTCTTTATTCTACTATTTCAAAGATTATCTCTTTTATCTATTAGTTATCTAATTTATAAATCTTTTGGTTTTAACACTTTATCTTATGCAGAATTAATTTCCTTCCAAGTATGTTTAACATTAGCTTGTGACTTCGTACCTACTCCGGGTGGTGTTGCTATAAGCGAAGGACTATTACTACAAATAAATAGATTTATCTATGGATCGAGGTTTGCTACTTCAGCAATGATTTTACTAAGAGGAATCAGTTTTTACCTATTTATTATATTCTGCGGAATATTCTATATATTCTTCCACTTTATAAAAAGACACAAAGCAATAGATATTAAAAAAATCTAACTGATTGTTAGATTTTTTTCTTTAACAATTAACAATTAACATTAATTCGTTTTAATAGTTATCATTAATATTTATAAAAAACTAACTATTTCTAGTTAGTTTTTTATAAATACTTGAACTAAGTACTCGAGATTCAAATCATACTAGCCTTTAGAGACTAGATATCGAACCCCCTATATAAATATATTGGCACCACTTCAATATAAGCAATTATACTACATATATTTCTAAAAGGTAATATTTGAATTTTTTACAACAAATATTTTTCATCCATTTATGGAATTAATGTTTCTTTTAAACCATCTTCCATATTTATTTTTGTAGGTATAATGTATTTAGCATCTACTTTATGAGAAATTAAATTTGTTATAACCTTCATTGCTCTTGATCCATCAAACCATAATGGATTATCACTATTCTCTCTTATTTTATCTAAAGATGTAACTAAGGCGTCTTTGTCATAATTATCACTCATTTCTCTTGTAATAACATATTTTTGATTTTCACACTCATATAATGTATTTTTTTGCAAATCATATCTTGCATTATTATACCAATATAAGTGATCTCCACCCGCTAAAATTAAAACATCTGCTTTTACATTTAAACTTCCAATAAGATCATCAACATAATTATAAACCTCATCAAAAGTACAAGTTGGTATATCATCCTTTAAACTACTAAATTTATTTGTTATATCAACAACTCCAAAATCATAATATTTTTTTTCTATAACTTTTCCATTATTAACAAAGATTAGTTCTATAGAACCACCGCCACCAATGAACACACATAAATTGCCATCATATTTTATATTATTATAACATCCTAATGCTGTATATTTTGCTTCATCTTCTTGAGATACTACTTCGATTTGTAAATCAAATTTTTCTTTCAAATCTTTATTAATTTCGTTTAGCTCTTCATCAGTTATATTTCGAAATATACTGCAACCATAAATATGAACATTATCAGTATATTCTAAAACAGACTTGATAATATCATATAACTTATCTAAATCAGAAGATTGAATTTTATCTTCCTTTTTATAGTTTTTCTTAAATTCTATAGTAATATTATTTTCGCTAATTAAGTTTCCATCTTCATAAATATGTGTCTTGGTATTATTACTACCAATTTCAATTATCGCAATTCTTTTTACCATATTGTCCTCCATAATTTCTAAAATAATTATATCATTATTTAATAATTCTTAACATACAAAAAATCTCGATATATTCGAGACTTATCATAAAGAAAATTAAAAATCTCCGCTTCCATATTGAAGTAGAGATTCCTTTAACCAAACCATAGGTTCAGATTGATTACTAATGGTGCGATATTCGTACCTTATATGAACTGTCCCTCGTTGACATTTTCGGTATATCACAATCCTTTTGAAAGACCTATACCCAAAATCACTATTCGTTTGATTTCCGATTAATTTCTATCAGTACTTTTTATCATTACACCAATAAAAAAGAGCATTTTTTTGCTCTATAAATTGTAATTTATAATTCTTTTTTCTTAACAGGAATCCAAACTTCCGTATAGTATTTTTCATTCATAATACCATTTTCATATTCAGTTGGATCAGAATACATTTCTAAATTATATCCTGCAGCTATTTCATACTCATTACTATTTGGTAACCATTCTTTAAATATCTTTTCATTTAATTCTGGCATACTTTTAAATGATGGTCCATAGCATGGAAATATTGCCCATGTAAATTTAGGTATTTCTTTGACTACATAACCATTAGGAACATCCATTCCATCTTTATAATTATCACAAATCATATACGTAAATTCATCGCATTCCATTGTTTCATCATAATTTAATCCATACATGGGACAAATATCTTTATTACCACTCATATTAAACTCTTGCCATAATTTTGGTACTTCTTCATATGCATTATCATATTTAAATTTTTTTGCTAATCCTACAACTTTAAAGCTTTCTTTTTCTTCAATTCTGAATTCCATAATATATCCTCCCTTTAAATCAATACTTATTCTTAATGGTGCAAAATCTTTTATAGTTGCTCCATCTTTACGAACGGCAAGTGGTGTTGATCCATGAAATCTTGTAAAAGCTTTTGTAAAACTATCTGGTGAATCATACAAGTATTTTATAGCAATATCTATAACTTTATCATCAGTATTTATTAAATCCAAAGCTGCTAATGATAGTCTTCTATTTCTTATATATTCTGATATAGAATATCCACACATTATAGAGAAACCTTTTTGCAAATATAACGATGATACATATACTTCTTTGGACAAATCGTTAATATTAAAATCTTCTAATATATTAGCTTCAATATAATCGATAGTTTTAGTTATTACTTCTACCCAATTCATAATCCACTTCTTCCTTTCGTTATATTAATTATATTAAAGAATTAATTTATATACCCGACTTTTTTAATCTTTATTTGTCATGAAAAATCAAAACATACAAATTACTATTTATATAACGCTTTTAAATCTTCTCTTTCATATTTGTTATGTCCTTTTAAAGATTTTTTATATTTCCAACATTTAATTGCATGTTCTAGAGACTTATCTTTATTATCTTCAAAAAAATCTCTTATATATGTATTATATTCAAATTGCTTATCTATAGTTGTTTTATTTTTCTTCTTATCTTTTAAAATTTGATAATATGCATCAATTGATTCTTTATAAGTTTTTCCAGAATTATTCTTTAACCATTTTTGAAATAACACATTAAACGAAAAATTTTTACCAATTTGATTTTTATAAAATTCTCTATGCTTTTCTGAGCAGACAAAGTTTTCTTCAATTATTGAGTCTAAAGTAATTTCAGCCTGCATTAATGTTCTTCTTGAATTATGAGATTTAATACTTCTTTCCCCTGTATCTAAAAATTTAGATATTCTTTCTGTTAATTCTAGTTTTCCGCCAGTAGCTTGTAAATTGTTTTTTTTACAAAATTCTACTAATTCTTCTTTTAAATAATAATATGATTTAAAAGTATTACTATCTAACCCTTTTTCTAGATCAGGTCTTTTCTCCATATTATCCACTCACTTTCAAATTACTATTTTTCTATCTGATTATAATATATCATAGATTTCCGATTTATTTCTTTATTTTTTCGTTTGCTTCTATTAGTAATTTCTGTTCTGTAAATATCACTCACTCATATCACTACAAAATTTAAAACAAACAAAAAATCACTCTTCTAACACAGTGATTTTCCTTTATAAAACCTGACTTTCTAGGTTTTCTAGACAGTTCAAGTAAAACTCTTATGGTGCCCGTAGTCGGACTCGAACCGACACGATATTGCTATCATTGGATTTTGAGTCCAACGTGTCTACCAATTCCACCATACGGGCATTACTCATTCATTATAACACAAATGAATGAATTTTTGTAAAATTTTTAACTAACTAGACTTAATATTTTTAGGATTTCATCTTCGCTATGATCTATTAAAGTTAATCCATTCTTAAAATTAACTTTTCTTCTCTTTACATTTTTACCCTTAACCTGATAAGCATTAATTGTCGTACTAGTCGTTAAAGAACAAATCTTCTTAGAAGTTCTAATAAAGTAAAAGTTCTTTAGATGAGAATCAATTATAACAATAGTTTCATAAGACTTAGCATCACTTCCCAAACTTCCCCATTCTAATTCATCGACATAGTTTTCATAATTATTAAAACATAGAAAGGCATCAGTTCTAAAGGCAAAATTCTCACCATTCATAAAGTCAAAGTCGATTCCATTATCAACAGTTTCAACTACTGTATTTAGTTCGTTCATTAACCCATCATTATTATTTAGACCTTTTATTCTAGTATTTATTATACTTTGTATGTCTCTTTTAATAATTTTTCTAAAGTTTATAAACGATTCTAAATATTCATCATAATCTAGATATTTAGAAAAATCTTTTCCATCAAAATGTCCGCTTTGAAAACTATAATCATGAAATACTTCTGGATTAAAATAATCTTCTACTTCATGAGTATAAGTTAAACTGAAATTTTCCATTTGATTTCCCCCACAAAAAATATTATCTAGTAATTACTATTTTTAGTCAATAAAAAAGTGATTATTCATCACTTTCATCTTTATAAATTGAATTGAATAGATCAGTTTCATCTTCTTCTATTTCTTCTTTTAATTCAACGTTTGGCAAATCTTCAAGTGTTGCTAAACCAAAGTAGTCTAAGAATTCTCTAGTTGTACGATAGAGATTAGGATGCCCTGATAAATCGGATTTACCAGCTTCCTTTATTAAACCTTTAGCAACTAGTTTTCTTATTAATTGACCGCTTTGTACTCCCCTTATCTCACTTACTTCTGAAGTCGATATTGGTTGATTATAGGCAATTATAGCTAAAGTCTCTAAAGCTGCTTGACTCAACTTATTAGTACCTGGTGTAACAACTAATTTTTCATAGTATTTTTTATGTTCTTGCTTAGTAGTTAACTTAAACGCATCTCCCAAATAAGATATTCTAAGTCCTCTCGATTTATCTTCATAACTCTTCTTAAGTTCAAGAAGTAATTCTTTAGCATGTTCTTCCGTTATTTCCATAATTTCCGATACACTATGCAAATCTATTCCCTCATCACCCATAACAAAAAGTATACCTTCTAAAACTCCTAATTCTTCCATTTAATCACTTCATTTCCAACATTATCTTACCAAAATTTTCATCCTGTGTAATAAGTAATTCATCGTTTTTAGACATCTCTAATATCGATAAGAATGTAACGACAACATAAGGTTTAGTTAAGACATCGAATATTTCAGTAAACTCGCACTTTTTAACTTTTTTTAAAAGATTTCTAATCTGCGTTGTTCTCTCATGAACACTCAATTCTTTTTTTGCAATTTTTGTATTAAGTGGTTTATTTAACTTTTGACGAGATAAGAACAATTCAAAAGCATTAATCAAATCATCTAACTCAACTTCGCCTTTAATCATTCCTGTATTTTCACTTCTATATTCACTTAAATCACTTGGAAGTTTTGTAAATATTTCACTCCTTTTTTCTTCCAATTGATGAAATGTCCCTGTCAGTTCTTTAACATGTTCATATTCAAGCAGCTTATTGCGCAAATCTTCTTCCGAATTAAACTCGTATTCTTCATCTTCATCTAAAGTCTCATCTTTCTTAATTAATAATCTACTTTTTAAATGAATCAGTTCAGCTGCCATTACTAAATACTCCGAATTAGCATCAACCGAATTATCTACGCAACTATTTATAATATCCAAATATTGCTTAGTAATACTTTCAATATTGATATCATAAATATCCATTTTACTGCTTCTTATTAAATGCAATAAAAGGTCCAGAGGACCTTCAAAATCATTTATACAAAAATTGTATGTCACTCGCAATCAAATCCTTTTCCTGTTTCAGCATAATGAACTATTTTTGCTTCTGTATCAAGTGCATAATATTCATAGTCTTTTATTCCATCAGGGATTCGATAATTTTCTAAATCCATATTTGCACTGAAAGTAAATCCATCTATACCCTCTTCATTAGTAGCAACACTACCCAAACTTGATGCTTTCTCATCATAGATTCTCTTTAAATTTAGGTAATCATCAGTTGTCTCTTGACTAGATATATTTACAATCACATTATCTTTAATACCAATTAAATAGTTGTTTTTAAATATATATTCAATTGAACGATTATCTTTCTTACAAATAAAAGATCCAATACCTGTCTCATCCGTTTCCATACTGACACTAGGATAATCAGAATCTTTCATTTTTACAACCATACCCTTATAACTCATATCAGAATTAAAACTCAAACCCGAACTTGTCAAACTAACTTGTTTTTCTGAATTGTCATATTCACCAACTAATTTAATATGAGCAAGTAGATTATCACTTGATGAGTATAAGTTTAAATAATATGCTTCTTCATCTAAATTCAATATTCCATTATAACTCGATATAGTAACATTTATCTTATCTCTCGATAAGACAAATTTCTTTAATATTAAACTACCATACTTCATAGAAGTTTGACTATTAAGTGGCTGTTTTACTCTTGCATCACTATACTCACTTTTATTTGTTGGTGTTTGTACTACCGGTGTTGAAGACCCATGAAGTAATTTATAAAGTGAACTATTTTCATCATCTAACATGCTACTTAAGAACGGTAATGAAATCATAACGATTAAAATAATTACGAATAGTTCAGCAACTAATATAGGTCTTCCAATTTTATCTTTTCTTAGTTCTCCAATAACAACAGCATTGACATTTTTAAAATCATTGTTTTGATTATTCTGACTATCGTTCATATTGCCACCCTCAATTCTTCTACTTTATTATAACAAAAAAGCGTAAAAAATAAAACTCATTTTTTACACCTTTTTTATTCACATTGAATCTCTCATAAAAACATAATCTAATTTTTCTTGAATTTGCTCTTTACTGAATGGCTTTGCTATATAACATACAAATCCTTCACTCTTATATTTTTCCTCTGAACCGGATAAAGCATCAGCAGTTAAAGCTATTACTGGAGTATTAAATCCTTCTATTTTCTTTAATTCATTTAAAGCTGTTGTTCCACTCATTACTGGCATCATGATATCCATTAATATCAAATCATAGCTATTGCCAGATTTTATAAGATTTATACACTCTTCTCCATTATAGGCTTCATCAATCGAGAATTCAAAATCATTTAATGCCCTACGAGCCACTTTAATATTTAATTTATTATCATCAACTATTAGTATTTTTTTGCCCTTATAATTGCTTCGCAAATTAGATATTATATTCTGAGTTCTTATTACTTGTGTATTTGTTAAATCTTCTCTTTTACTAATCTTTTGAGGAACTGAAACAACAAATAGAGAACCAATACCATAAGTACTTTGGACATTAATCTTTCCGCCCATCATTTCTGTTAATCTCTTAGTTATAGCAAGACCTAATCCCGTACCTTCAGTAGTACTATTCTTTTCAATATCCAATCTCTCGAATTTATTAAATAATTTATTTATATCATCCGCTTTTATTCCTCTACCAGTATCTTGAACACTTATATATAAAGTACATATATCTTCCCGATTAATACATTTTATACTAACATTAATATTACCTTTATCAGTATACTTAATAGCGTTAGTAACTAAATTATTTACAATAGCTTTAATATGTACTTTATCACCAATTAATTCATCAGGAATATCTTCAGCTATATTATAAGAAAATTCAATTGGTTTTTCCCCAATTCTTGTTTGTGTTACCCTAATTAAAGATTCTATTTCACTTCTAAAATTATAAGGTTTTTCGATTATTTCCATTTTATCGCTTTCAATTTTGTTAATATCCAATATGTTTCCAACAATTTCAAGAAGTGTATTTGATGCATTGATTATATCAAAAGCATCCTCTAAAGCTTCTTTAGGTATGTCATAATTAACAATATCTTGCGATAGCCCAACAATAGCATTCAAGGGAGTTCTTATCTCATGAGACATACTACTTAAGAAATCAGATTTAGCACGATTTGCTTTTTCTGCTGATTCCTTCGCAATTTCAAGCTGAGTAATCATTTTAACATCCGGATTCTCAATAGTAAAATACATTAGATAACAAAGTAAACTTAATATAAGATCATAAATATTAAATTCAGGATGAAATAAAACAAAAACACCTAAAAAGAATATAAGTGGAATTATATAATAAATTGCATTGTATCTTTTATCATATTTTTTAAAATTAATTAAAGCAATTACTAGAGATGTAATCAAATTAATGAAAGCTAAGCCAAAAGTTAAGATAACAGCAGATCCTTTTCCACTAGTTACACCACCAATTTTATAAACTTCAAAATCTAATAAGAAAGTTATTATACCTATAACAAAATATAAAACAGTATTTATTCTATTATTTAACTTAAAATTCTTACGATATTTTTCAAAACTAATATATAAAATATAGGAAAGTATATTCATTGTTATTATCACAATGAATACTGAACCTAATTTATTAATATTAGAAAATATAAGACTAAATTCTTCCGTTAATCCATCACCTGCATACTTATAAGCTAAATAATGTGATACAAAATTAGTTGTGTTTACAAGTAATGTAAAAATTAGTATTTTTTTATAATATGTATTTTCTTCTAATTCTTTCTTTTTCTTAGAAAAAAATACAACAGATATAAGTGATGAAAAAATTAAACAAACAAAAGGTATTTCAAACTCTATCATATTATCACCTATATTAATAATAAACTAGTTAGAATATTTTTGCAATAAAACCTCATTTTTATTAACAAAAAAAGTAAATATTATTCTATTTACTTTCTTCTCTCTAATTTTTTGTTTTGTTTATTATAGTAATTTTCAATCCAATATTTTCGCATATTATCTGCTACAACATTATCTTTAATATTTTGTTCTAATGCTTGATAGTCAATTATTCCTTTTTTTACTCCAATAAAACTTTCAACATTTCCACTTTCTAACATTTTTCTTTGTATTCTTGCCATATCAGCAACTACTTCCTCATATTCTTGTCTTTCTTTAGTTTTTTTTACTAAATATTCGGCTTTAAAGACATCATATTCCCATTCTAAATTATCTATTCCTATTTTAAGATATTGTTCAACATTATGTTCTCCCCAATGTAATTTTTTAAAAGCATTTTCAATAAACTTGTTTCTAAAATACTCAGAAATATCATCATAATCATTTCGAATAATTGGTTTAAAATGTCTCATCATCATATAGTATACTGAAGTTGCCATCTTATTTCTTATATAAGAAGATATTGATTTAACATAATATTTTTCTTCATCCTCAGCTACAAGTTCTTGCTTATAATAATCAAGAGGATTAATATCAAGCTGTTTTAAATCTATTGGATTTCCAACATCAATATAAGTAGTACTAAGTTCATCATCTCGCATTAAAGTTATTGGTACAATTTTTTTAGATGTATCAAGTGATGAATTAACTGGTCCATCAAATAAATCATTAATTAAATTATAAGGATTACTATTATGAGAACCTTCAGGGAAAATTAAAATGCTGTTGCCCAAAGATAAAACTCTATTCATCTTGGGAACTAGTAAAGCACGTTCTTCTTCTGATAAGATATCAAAAGGAATTACCCCGTTTAGCCATAATAAATAAGCTTCCGGATTATGTTTTAAAGTATCAATAGATCCCAAAACTAAATAAGCATTTCTATCTATTATATTTAAAACTGTTTCAATATCTTCGGGACAAGTATGATTACATACAAAAATATACGATTCATTATCGTCTAACTTTGGATATCTTTCTAAAACAATATTATTTTTCCCTTTTTTTAAACCATATTGAAGTGGATCAATATAATTGGAATCGAGAGTACTAAAATATTCTTCATCAGTCAAACTAAAATCTTGATCCAATCTAATAATATTTGCATTAGTAAAGATATTACAAACTTTTTTAAAAGGTTTATCAGAATCTTTTCTTAAACCCGCACCAAAATCTGTAGTAAATTCACTAACACTCTTTTTATTTAAATTACTTATAAATAGATTTTCCATAAAATCCCCCGATTTATTAATTACACTTCTCCATCTAAGCTGAAACTCTTAGCATCAGTTATTTCCACATCAACTATATTACCTACTAAACTTGGATCACATTTAACATTGACTAACTTCATTGTCTCCGTATATCCATATAATTTATCTTCACCTTTTTCTGATGGTCCAACTAATAATACTTTAACTGTTTTATTTAAATATTTTTGATTGTTCATATTGGAATACTTATTAACAATCTCATTTAATCTTTGTAATCTATTCTCTTTTACTTCGCGAGGTATTTTATCCTCCATCTTAGCTGCCGGAGTTCCTTCACGTGGAGAATAGATAAAAGTATATGCTCCATCATACTTACAATAATTAACCATCTCTAAAGTCGCTTCAAAATCTTCATCAGTCTCGTTTGGAAATCCAACTATGATATCAGTTGTTATAGCAACATTCTTAACTTTTGATTTTATTTTATCGTATAATTCTTTATATTCTTCTCTTGTATATCTTCTACCCATTAGTTTTAATATTTGATCAGATCCACTTTGTAAAGGCAAATGAATATAAGGCATGATATTATCATATTTAGCAATTATATCAATCATCTCATCAGTAAAATTCCATGGATGACTTGTGACAAATCTAACTCGTTCAATTCCTGTCTTAGCAACACTCTCAAGTAACTCTGCAAAATTTAAATCGTCTTCTAAATCATTGCCATAAGCATTGACATTTTGTCCAAGTAAAGTAACTTCTTTATAACCTTGTGCCTTCAAACATTCTACTTCTCTTAATATGTCTTTAGATTTTCTACTTCTCTCTTTTCCTCTCGTATAAGGAACAATACAATATGTACAGAACTTATCACAACCATACATAATATTAACCCAAGCAGTAATATTAGAATCTCTTCTAAAATTATTTCCTATCTCATATATATTGTTTTCATTGCTCTTAACTTCTATATTTAAGCCCTCATTTAAATTCATTAAATAATTAGGAAGCTCATGAATATTGTGAGTACCAACTATTAAATCAATGTATTTGTGACGAGACATTATCTCATCTACGACACTTCTCTCTTGTGCCATACATCCACATATTATTATTTTTAAATTAGGATTTTCTTTCTTTAAATGCTTAAGGCGACCTAAAAAGCCAAATACATGATCATGAGCATTTTCTCTAATTGCACAAGTATTCAAAATAACAAGATCGGCATCAACTTCACTTTCTACACGTTCAAATCCAATGTTTTCAAGCAAACATGAAATCTCTTCTGAATCGTGAACATTCATTTGACATCCATAAGTTCTAATATAGTACTTTTGCCCACTAAAAGAATTATTAACAATTGGATTTTCATAGATAAACTCTACTGATTCTTTATTTCTCATCTTAGCACTTTTCATATCTGGTAGATTCATAAAACCACTCCGTTTACGTAAGTGATTATAACATTTATTTAAAATCTTGTAAAATTAATCTGTTATAATCTAACACTTTTTCTATTAATATCACTTGAATATTTAATTATATTTGAAAGTATTATAACATAAAAAAATCTCTACTTTGTACTTCAGTAAAGATTCTTTAACTTTTAATTATTTTCATAATAAGCTATTCTAGTTTGATCTTCTATTGAATTTAGTTCATTTACTCGATCGAGATAAATATTGAACATTAAGACCAAACTCAAGAATAATAAAATTCCTCCTCTCCATTCTTTTAGTTTTTCCAACATAAGTATCACTCCTTTCTACAATTCAATTTTATTACATACATTTGTTCGTATCAAGTAAAAATTATTCATATTTTAAAATTAAACATTTGTTTGACATTTGTACACTTGTTTGGTATTATTATTTTAGGAGGAATATGATATGGCAAATAAAGCTCATAAAGATTTAACTAAAAAACAAGAAGAGACTTTACAATTTATTAAAAAATATATGGTTGCTCATGGGTTCCCACCTTCAGTAAGAGAAATATGTGCTGGTATGGGATTATCTAGTCCAGCAACTGCTCATACTCATTTGAAAGAATTAGAATCTAAAGGATTCATAAGAAAGCAAAACTCTAAATTTAGAACTATTGAATTACTAGTTGAAAATGAATTTGAAGAGAAGGATACGGAAGATGTTGTAAGTGTGCCACTACTTGGAAAAGTTGCTTGTGGTAATCCTATTGAAGCTATAGAAAATCCTAATGAATACTTTTCTCTACCAGCATCTCTAATCCCTGCTAGAGAATCGATATTTACTCTTTTGTGTTCAGGAGACTCGATGATTAATGCAGGTATATTTGATGGCGATATTGTTATCGTACAAAAGCAAAGTGTTGCTAGAAATGGTGAAATCGTTGTTGCCATGACTGATGAAGGCGAAGTAACACTAAAGAGATTTTATAAGGAAAATGATCATATTCGCCTACAGCCAGAAAATGATGAATTGTCGCCAATCATTGTAAAAAACTGTGTTATTTTAGGAAAAGCTATTGGTCTATATCGAAAAATCTAAAAAATAAAAAGTTTCGAAATCACTCGAAACTTTTTTTATTTATTAAATAACATAAAAATTAAGAAAACTATTAATATAGTTGTTAAAATAATTCCATTGATAGTATCTTTCTTATCCGTTTTACCTTCGATTCCAACAATCATACTTGAAAATAATCCACCAACTAAACCACCAATATGTGCCCAGTTATCAATATAAGGTAAACTAAAACCTATTGCTAAGTTAATTAATATTATTGGGACTAATTGATGAGTCATTATATTACTCAAATATAATCGATAATGATTACCAAAGTATAGTAATGATGCCATGAGTCCAAATATAGCTCCACTAGCACCTATACTATATATTAATTCTCCATTTATTACTCCACTCAACAAACTAGATACTATTCCGCTTATTAAATATACGGCCATAAACTTCCATTTGCCTATAACAGTTTCTAATTCTACTCCAATGACATAAAGTGAATACATATTACAGAATAAATGAATAATACTACCATGAAAGAACATCGATGTAATAATTCTCCACCATTCATGATTATCTGAAACTAAGGCGCCATTCATAGCAAATAAATTTAAATCAATAATTCCAGACATCGATAGGAAGTAGATAATTATATTTAATACTATTAGAGCATATGTAACAACTATTCTCTTCTTTTTGAATGTCTTTTCATATAGTTTATTCTTCTTCTCTGTTGATTCATTGATATCTTGAGTAACATTTAAGAAGAAGTCCATATCATTAGATCCTTCTACTTCATCATTCTTAAGAGCTGGAAATAACTCTAAAACTTTAGACTTTTCAGTAAGTTCAGATACATTGTTAACAGTTATATATTCCATATTTTTAACATTTTTATCAACATTGACATTGTCTCCTACATTAAGCAAAATATTGAGTGTGTTAGTTTTAAAAGATAACATTTTTCTCTTTATCTGTTTTACAACTGCTTTAGTTTTGAATATATCATAATCTAATTGTTCATTGTTATGAATATAATTACTACTTATTCTTATTACTTTATAAGGTTTCTCAATATTTTCAAGCCATATTTCATTATCTAAACCTTTTACTACTATTGGTTGATAGTTTTCTTTTGTAATAAAATAATGAATTAATCTCATTGTAATTTCATCTATTTTAGTTAAATTTAAACTACTCATACTTTTATATTCCTTTCAACAGTACTACTATAATATTACAATTCTTCTAAAGAATCAATAAATACTTGGAAATCATTAGGTAGTGGAACTTCAAAATGCATATCTTTACCTGTTATTGGATGTTTAAAATCGATACTGGCAGAATGAAGAAATTGACCGAACTCAGTTGTTTTGTCACTAGTATATACTGGATCATTATAGACTGGATATCCAATATAAGCTAGATGAACTCTAATCTGATGTGTTCTTCCTGTCTCAAGTCTTAATCTCAATAGAGTAAAGTCTTTATATCTCTTAATGACTCTTAAATGTGTTATTGCATTCTTAGAGTTTTCCTTTGTTACTGCCATCTTTTTGCGGTTTAATTTATCTCTTCCAATTGGAGCATCTATCGAAGCAGTTTCGTTTGGGAATACTCCCTTAACTAGTGCAATATATTCTCTTTTAATATCATGATGAGCTAACATATTGCCCAATATTTCATGACTCTTATTATTCTTGGCAACTACCATAAGTCCACTAGTGTCTTTATCGATACGATGAACTATTCCCGGTCTTACTTCTCCATTTATATCTGATAGACAATTAGTGTGATACATTAGGGCATTAACTAGAGTATGTTCTCTTACTCCACTTCCCGGATGTACGACCATACCGGATGCTTTATTGACAACAATTATATCGTCATCTTCATAAAGAATATCAATTGGGATATTTTCTGCCTTAATATCAAGTGGTTCGATAAATCCATCCTTAACAGTTATTATATCTCCAACTTTAACGACATAATTAGCTTTTACTTTCTTTCCATTAACTAATATATATTCACTATCGATCATCTTAGAAATAATCGTTCTTGAAAAATCTACATAATTAGTCAAGTATTTATCTATTCTATCTACATTTTCTACTACTTCAATTTCCATTTTTTCAATTCCCCTTTAAATGTCGATATTAATAATATTACTACACCCAATACAATTAACATATCGGCTATATTAAATACTGGAAAATTATACCCAAATACATTAATATCGATAAAATCTCTTACCATTCCATAAAGAACACGATCGAATAAATTGCCAATAATACCTCCAAAGAGAATTCCGAAGGTAAAATTATTCAATTTATTATTATCATATGAAAAAGACATATTATAAACTAAAATTAACATGAGAATAGTTATTCCTATTAATAAATACTGCTTACCTTCAAGAATAGACCAAGCAGCTCCCGTATTCTGTATATAGTTTAATCTTAAAAATTCATTTATAATATTAAAGTGTACATCATAAATTTGCATTAATGATTTTGTTATTTGATCAATAACTAATGCAATAATACCAATTATAACTGTTTTTCTATTCATATTGTGCACCCACTAAAAATTATACCTTATTTAATGCAAATCTACAAGTATCACATCTTCCCCTATTTTAACTATTTGTTCCAATTTTATACATGTTTCGTTATTATATATATTAATTTTTTTTAAAAACTTCTTCGGTTCAACTACAAAATAATTAATTTTGCCATTTTCCAATATATCAATATCTATTATTTTGCCAATATTTTTCCCATTATTTTGAGCAATTACTTCTTTGCTCTGCAAGTCACTTACACGCATATAATTCACCAATAAATTATATTAGAATACAGCAAAAATTATTATATAAAAAAACAACATCAATGATGTTGTTTTAATTAATTAGTTTAACTTTGCTCCACAAGATGAACAGAAGTTACCTTTTGCTGGTGATCCACATTGACTACAGAATTTTGCATCAGTAGTTTGCTCTGCAGCTGAAGCATCAGGTGCAACTGTTGGAGTCGATTCCTTAACTGGAACTGATTCATTCATAACTACTCCACCAACAGGATTTGGTGTTGGTGATACTGGAGGTTCTGTTGGAGTCATTTGACTAGCAGCACTCATAACATTAGCACCAGCATTTTGAGCCATATTCATTCCCATGAATCCCATCATAGCACCGTTTTCATTACTTGATGCATTACGCATAGTATCAGCAGTAGCAGCAGCCATTAAACCACTTGGATTTGAAGCATACAAATCTCCTCTACGTTTTTCACGTGAAATTTCTGAATCTGCTTCTCTCATTATTTGACGAGATTCTTCAGTAGGAACAATATTTAATGATAAATCTTGAATTTCAAGTCCATATTGAGCTCTCCAAGAATCATCAAGTAAATTATTCATCTTACTAACTACTTCATTTAAATAACTTTGAATTTGATTAAATGAAATGTTATTCTTTGTCATTAAATCACTTATACAAACTGTAACATTATTTGCAAAAGTTTGTTTTAATTGTCCACCAACTACTTCATCAACAGTAATTGTATCAGCAGGATTAGCACCAATTAAATTAGCAACTAAAACTGTTGGATCGACAACTTTAAATGAATATTCTCCATGGAAAGTAACTTCTACAGATCCATATAAAACATCATATATAGTTTGAGGATTTGATGATCCGTATTTATTTCCTGTAATATTTAATAAATTAACATAGTAAACTCTTTGATCTCTTGCAGCTTGTCCACCATAAGTAATACGATCTCCAATTTTCTTAATTGAATCTCCTATTCCTTTGAAGAATCCTCCTTCGAATATACTTGGTTCACTAGATGTATCCCAAATAAATTCTCCAGGCTCAGCAGTAAATTCTTTGATTGCTCCATTATCAACAATCATCATAGCATATCCGGATGGAACGACAATCTTACTTCCATTTGTTATAACTCCTTCAGTTGGATTAGAGTTAGCATCTCCATGATTTACTGTACCTCTAGCAACTAAAACACTTTTATCACTCGTTGGACAAGTGACATACTCTTTAAATTGATCTCCTACAACATTAGATATTGATCCTGTTGCAGCACTAATTAATCCCATATTTTCACTTCCTTCTATAATACCTAATAAAATTATATCATAAATAATAGATTATTTATTACAATTTTCGAGTATTGTTGTCACTTTCCTTACAACGTACCTATTTAATCAGTTTTTTAACGTTTTTAATTGCAGACTTTTCTATCCTCGATATTTGTGCTTGACTAACTCCAAGCTCTGATGCAAGTTCCATTTGTGTCTTCCCAACTATATAGCGTTTCACTAAAATATCCCTCTCTCTACTCTTTATCTGTTTTAGAGCTTTTCTTAAAGCTATTATATCATCGCGATTACTATCGACATTCTTATCTGCTATCTGATCGAGAAGATATATCGTATCTCCTCCATCATTATATATGGGATCATATATACTAGCTGGTTCAACACAAGAGTCATACGCCTCTCTCAATTCATATTCAGTTATATTTAAAGCTGAAACTATCTCATCATTAGTGGGCTCTACACCATTCTCTTCAAAATATTTGTCTTTAAACTTCATAATGTTATAAGCTAAATCTCTTATACTTCTCGTAATTCTTAGATTAGTTGAATCTCTCAAGTGTCTTTTAACTTCCCCGATAATTAATGGAACAGCGTAAGTTGAAAGCATTAAATTTAATGATGAATCAAAGTTATCAATTGCTTTGATCAAGCCAATACATCCTACTTGAAACAGATCATTCATATCGTTTTTGCCATTATTATATTTTTTAATAATTGATAGAACTAATTTTAAATTGCCATTTATCAACTCCTCTTTAGCAGTTAAGTCTCCATTATGATATCTAGTAAACAATTCATCAGTCTCTTTTTTAGTCAATACAGTTAGATTATTCGTATTAATACCATTTATGCTTACTTTATAATTACCCATATAAGTAACTCCTTTCAACTTTATAATGGTTGAAAAAAAGTTGTTTTATTCACTTATTATATTTATAACTTGTTAAATATATATATTTTGATTATTATAAATACAGGTGAAATATATGAATGAAAACAATTTAATTAATTATTATAATAAATTCAATGAAGATAAAAGATTAAAGACAAGACATGGATATTTAGAATTTTACATTACTATGACATATATAAAAAAGTTTTTAAATGCTGGAGATAAAATATGTGATATCGGGGCTGGTTCCGGTGTTTATTCAAAAGAATTAAGTGATTTGGGTCATGAAGTGACAGCAGTTGAATTAATTAAACATAATGTGAGAAAGATCGAAGAAAAAGGTATTAAAACTATTCATGCAAATGCTACAAACTTAAATATGTTAGATGATAATACTTTTGATGTAACACTTCTACTTGGACCAATGTATCATTTAATTAAAAATGAAGAATTAATAAGCGCCCTAAGAGAAGCAAAGAGGATAACTAAAGAAAATGGTATCATCTTTGTCGCCTACTGCATGAATGACTTTGCTATCATTAATCATGGATTTAAAGAACATGCCATCATAGAATCTATTAAGAATGGATTAGTAGATGAAAATTACAATATAACTCCAAGAGAAACTGATCTATATCGCTTTGTACGATTAGAAGATATTAATGAATTTAATAACTCACTAAAACTAGAGAGAATTAAGATTATTAATCCGGACGGAATTGCTAATCACTTAAGAGACATGGTCAATTCTCTATCCGATGAAGAATACACAGAATTTATTAAATACAATCTTTCTATTTGTGAAAGACCTGAATTACTAGGTAGTGGTTATCATACTTTAGATATACTAAAAAAAGTGTCATAAGACACTTTTTATTTTATTGGTTATATATTTCTGCACTAGTTGCAATTGAGTTAACAAAAGGCATTGCTATATTATAATCTGCATTTGGTGTAGGTATTTCAAATCTAATAGTATTGCCATTACTGATACTTGTAAATAGAAAAACTTGATTTGTATTATTACTTACTACTTCATAATATAAATATTCTTTTCCCTCAAAAGAAATAATATTCTTGTTTAATATTTGAATTCCCTTTTCTACTAAATTATTATCTATTATAGTTTGATCATTTTTAACATTTTCAAAGTTCATCGAATTCATTGGTGAAATATTAATTTGTAATCCTACAGTTTGACTAACTATAGTTCCTGAGTCGCTCGTATTATCAAGATATGTCCAGTCACTTGGAACTGTTATTTTTATTGAATCAATAACATGTTCGTTAGTAAGTAATGCTTTTTTTGTCGTTGTCGTCGTAGTTGTTGTAGTTGATGTAGTAGTTGTTGTTTTACTAGCCATTTTTAAACCTTCAGTTCCATATAGCAAAATAAATAATAGAATAGCTGCTGTAATAGCTAATACGACAATTATAACAAGTACTAATGGATTAGATTTTTTCTTTTTATCTTTTTCATCAGTTTGTTTTTTATCTTCAACAACTATTTTTTCTTGAGCTGATTCTACTTTAGATTCTTCGATAGAAGTTGAAGTATCATCACTTTTTACATTAGAACTACTAGTACCTGGCAATGGAGCTTCTTTAGCATCAGGAAAAATAGGTTCCTTAATTTCTGTTTGCTCTATATTATTTTCAACAATTTCACCACAATTATAGCAAAACTTATCATTAACCTCTAAATCACATCCACATTTTTTACATTTCATAATATCACATCCTCAAAATAAATAAATTACTTAACTATTTCTTCTAGCACCCCTACTATAAAATTATTATACCACAAAAATCAAACATATAAAAGAAAAAAGATATTTCTAAGAAATATCTTTAAATCTATTAACAATTCTATTCTTTCCTAAAATGTTCATTATTTGATAAAGATCAGGTGTTTGAGATTTACTAGTTAGTGCAACTCTCAATACAGTTGAGATATCGGCAACATTTCCCTTATAAGCATCAGGATTTTGTTTATACTCTTTCATATTAGATGCATAGCCTAGTTTATCACACATTAATTTAACTTTATTGAACCATTCTTCCGATGTATCAGACTCACTATAGAATTCATCTATATATGTATTTAAAATATTTTTTATTTCTCCAATATCAGTTATCTTCATCCATTCATATTCAGGACTATCAAATAACTCATCATACATATACCAAATACCCTTCTTAATATCTGAGAAGTTAGCAAAGTCTTTTCTTGGTTTATCCTGAACTCTTTCAATATTTAGAATACTTTTTGTATAATCAGGATCATTAGTAACTATTTTATTAAATTCAGGATCATATATTTCCGTATAATGAACTAAATTATCATATACTTGATCAGCACTCATTCTCGATATTAAATTTTTTGATATGTTATCTAATTTCTCTAAATCATAAAGTGCTCCACTTGTTCCTACTTTTTTAGGGTCAAATTCAAAGTCTAAATAATTAGCTTCCGGATTACTATCTCTCCACTCTTCATAGTTGCTGTTTAATATAGTCATGAGTGACTCAATAACAGCTTCTCTTGGATAACCATGTTCCATATAATATTCCATTAAAGCTTCAGGATCTTTTCGCTTACTTATCTTTCTTCTAACATTTCCATCTTGTTTTAATAGAAGCGAGCTATGAATATATTTAGGTTGTTTAAAACCAAAAGTTTCAAACAATTCGACATGTTTAGGTACACTTGGTAACCATTCCTGTCCTCTAACTACATGAGTCGTATGCATCAAATGATCATCTACTAAATGAGCAAAATGATATGTAGGAAGTAAATCTTCTGATTTCATAATGACAAAGTCTTCATCATTTTGTGGAAATTCAATTACTCCTGTAACTAAATCTTCATAGTTAATCTTTCTATCATAGTTACCCATTGATTTAAAACGAATAACGAATTTTTCACCATTCTTAATTCTTTCTATTCTCTCTTCATTAGATAAATCACGGCATTTAGCCCATCCACCATGATAACCAATACGTCCTTTTTTAGCTTCTTGTTTTTTTCTCATGATTTCTAATTCTTCAGAAGTACAGAAGCATGGATAAGCTCTTCCAATTTCAATTAAATGTTTAATAAATGTATGATAAATTTCTTTTCTTTCACTTTGAACATAAGGTCCATAGTTACCAACTACACTTCCATCAAATTCATATTCGTCAGGTAGCATTTCCATATATTTTAATGCATCCATTATCTTCTCAACAGCACTCGATACTTCTCTTTTAGTATCAGTATCTTCATTTCTTAAATAGAATATACCTCCACTATTCTTAGCTAGATAATAATCTAATACAGCTTGTAAAATATTACCAATATGAACGAATCCCGTTGGACTTGGAGCAAATCTAGTAACTTTTGCTCCTTCAGGTAATTCTCTTTCTGGATACATTTTTTCATAATCTTCTATCGTCTTTGTAATATTCGGAAATATTACATTAGCTAGTTCTTTATCAGTCATATAAATACCTCCAATAAATATAATTATAATCAATTGTATAAAAAATAACAATCAAAAAATATCTAATCTAAAATATAGAAACTATTAATCATATATTCAAATCTAGAGTTCAAATAAGAATAATCCTGATTATCTAAATTCTTAAAAGTGATTTTAAAATAAGACTTATCGCTTCTCAAATAATCATATTGATATATTGAATCATTATTATCTTTTTGGGAATTATCTTTATTATAAGAATCATAGTAATCTCTTCTATTTAATTTTTCAACCTTTAAATATATATCAACATTATCCTTATAATAGAAATATACACTAGAATCACTTTTCAAAGAAGGTTTGAATTTATCCAATTCATAGTTCATTTGAAATCCCAAATGTGATTTATAATTAGCTACTTTTATTTTTTCTATAATTCCATTATATTCAAATTCTTCTTCGAATACTTCTACATTTTTTATTTCTGGATTTTTGTTGTATTCTACTTTAAAAAAATCCTTATATATAAAATTAATAGCAATTAACAAAGTTGTTATAACGCACAATAAAAAGGAAGATAAGATAAATTTTAAACCTGTTTCCATAATGTCACCTATTATTATTTTATCATAAGATAATCATTATTAAAAACTATTAATTATTATATTTTTCTCTTTGACTATTTAAAAAACTTTCGTCACTAAAATAATTTAGTCCCATAAGTTTTTTTACATTATTACATACTTCATCACATACTAAATTAGCTTTTTTAGTTCCCTCTTCAAGAATGCGATATACACTTTCAATATCGCTTGCTAACATCTTGCGACGTTGTCTAATTGGTTCTAATTCTTCTTGTAAGATGTTATTTAAGAATAATTTGATTTTAACATCTCCTACTCCACCTCTTTGGTAGTGGTTCTTTAATTCATCTAGATTTTTATAATCACTTAAGTATTTTTCAAAATGTTCAGGTTTAGCAAATACATCTAAGTAAGTAAAAACTGTATTACCTTCAATCTTACCAGGATCTTCTACTCTTATATGTTCAGGATCAGTATACATACTCATAACCTTTTCCTTTATAACTTCGGGTTCATCAGATAAATAAATACAATTGTTAAGTGATTTACTCATCTTAGCACGTCCATCAATACCCGGAAGTCTATTGGCAGATTCACTTTCTGGTAATATTGCATTTGGTTCATGTAAAATACTACCATAAATGTTATTAAATGATCTTACGATTTCTCTCGTCTGTTCAATCATCGGTAGTTGATCTTCACCAACCGGAATAATAGTTGCATCAAATCCCGTAATATCAGCTGCTTGACTAATTGGATAAGTTAAGAATCCTGCAGGTATCGAAGAACCAAACTTTCTCATCTTTAACTCTTCTTTAATTGTTGGATTTCTCTCTAAACGCGATAATGTTACAAGATTCATATAATAGAAAGTAAGTTCACATAAACTTGGAACTTGAGATTGAATAAAAATTGTAACTTTGCTCGGATCTATACCGCAAGCGAGATAATCTAGTGCAACTTCCAAAACATTTTCACGCACCTTGCCAGGATTATCATAATTATCTGTCAACGCCTGAGCATCAGCTATTTCAATATAAAAATTATCATAGTCACCTTCGTTTTGCAATTCGACTCTTCTTCTTAAAGAACCTACATAGTGACCAATATGTAGTCTTCCTGTTGGTCTATCGCCTGTTAATATATTTTTCATAAAAATTCCTCTTTCTAATAATTATATTTTAAATTTAAATACTAATGCACCATCGCTTAAAATACTTCATATTACCACTCCTAAATAAAAAAAGAAACTAAATCCCAAAAGGAAAAAGTTTCTTATGCCACCTAATGAAATCATATACTATCATATATGTTCTAATTTTAACGGAATAGAAAATTCCGGATTTCCCTACTATATTCAGAAAATCTCTCATTGGTCCATTCAATATAAGTCCATTTAAACGATTCCACCAAACTCGTTATTCTCTTTAAAACTTCTCCTATATTTACTAATCCAAATCACTGATTTAAAATATATCTAAATACTATCAAAATTAGTAATATTTGTCAAATTACTTCTTTAAACCAATTAATTCATTATAGTGCTTGTCGAAAGAATTTAAGAATTCTGTTATTTCCGAAGGCATTGTCATATAAGAAAGACTTATGCGTATAGTTGTCTCACTTCTCATATCGTCTTTATACATTGCATACACTGCTTCGCTTTTCTTACCCTTAGAACAAGCTGTATTAGATGAAACATATACTTCATCCATCTCAAGTGCATGAATAAAAGTTTCTGGTTTAATATCCATTAGACTTATATTTAAAATATGAGGAATACAATACTTAGAAGTATTGATTTTAACATTTGGAAATTCTCTTAAATGAGCAATTATTTTCTCATTATAACCTCTAACGATTTCCTCTTTTTTCGAAATATCTTTTAAGGCAAGTCTCAAAGCCTTAGCAAAAGAAACAATTAAAGGTAAAGGAGGAGTTCCTGGAGATAAATCAAGTTCATTACTGCCAAATAGAATTGGTGCTAAAACTAAATTCTTATTTTTATAAAGCATTCCGATTCCTTTAGGTCCATATATCTTATGGCCACTTATAGTAGCTAAATCAACATCGGTAACAGATACATTTACTTTTCCAATTGCCTGAGTCATATCAGAGTGAAATATACAATTCTCATTGTTCTTTCTCATAACTTGTCTAATTGTCTTTAGAGGCTGTCTAGCTCCCGTTTCTGAATTGACAGCACATATACTAACTAGAATTGTATCCTTAGTAACTTTTCTCTTTAAATCATCAAAGTCAATTACTCCCTCTTCTGTAACATCGACATAATCTATAACAAATCCCTGTTTCTCTAAATACTTACATATCCCATATATACTAGGATGTTCGAGTCTAGATACCACGATTCTATTTCCATATCTACGATAGGCATTTGCTACTCCTAAAAGTGCCATATTATTGGACATAGTTGCCCCACTTGTATATACAAATTCTCTCTCGCTTATTCCCAAAAGATCAGCAATTTGCTTAGTTGCACTCATAAGTAATTCATTGGATTTAACACCTAAATTATGCAAACTATTAGGATTCCCAAAGAACTCCTCAGTAACTTTATTATAACTATCTAACACTTCAGGTAAAACGGGTGTTGTTGCCGAATAATCTAAATAAACCATAATTAACTAGCCCTTTCTTGTTCTAATTTATAAGCATCAAGTAATTTTTTATGAATACCAGGTTCTACAATATTAATTGAATTAATGGCATATTCTAAACTACTCTTAAAATTTCCCTTAAAGAATTCTCTTTCCGCTTTTGTAAGTCCAGCATTAATACTTGGATTAACTCTCCTATAACGGTTGCCGAACACGATTGCATTTTCTGCCATCGATGCCGTTTTAACTATTTCAAGTGACGTATTAAAAACTTTCAAAACAAGATCTCTTGCTGTATCAACTCTCAAGTTTAATGTTTTAATTGATATTGGCTGTTTCTCAAGTTCAATAACCATATTTCTAATAGCTTCATTGGCCTCTTCTAATTCGACATAATAATTCTTTGGTACAATCGGAAGTTTAAAAGATGACATATGACTCTTTGCTTGCTTAATAATACTCCTAATTTCATCCAATTGTTCTCTTGCCCTTATTTCATCTTCCTTTAAACTTCCTAAACTATTCAAAGTATAATGAAGACGATCTTCACACTTTAATAATTTTTGATTAATAATTTCCATTTCCTTATTTAGTTTTGAATACGCAGTATTCTTCTCTCGATATAGAGCAATAACTTCATCATACTTAGTTTCGCACTCGAAAATATTCTCCTGTAATTCAGATATTATCTTAACATCATCGTCAGTTAAATCATAGCTAATTTTAATATTATCAATATTATTAGATAGATTGCCAACAATTTTCTTTAACTTTTTACATTTCATAATGACACTTCTAATATAGCCATCAAATAGTTTTCTCGATACTTTTTCCTTATCGAAATCATTATAGAGATGATCAAAATAATCTAGTATAGTACGTAGTTCAAAAACCGAATCTTCCAAGTTAAGAACATTTAAGCGATCAAAAATATCAGCAATCTTTTTCTCCGACTCACTTATATTATAATCTATTTTTAAATAATCTAGATTATACCCTTCATTAGTCATCTTATCATATATTTTCTTAACTTCATCAATGCGATTAGGAATCATATTTTTACCCATTAGAATAATACTAGGAGCTTCTTCTATTACAATTTTTAGGTTTCCTATCGTATCATCAAGAGCTTTGACAATCTTGCCAACTTCCGTATAGACATTATTTTCCATTGCCATCTCGAAAGCGGAAAATAATTTATCGACATTTTCAAATTGTAATTCTAATGGAATTTGAATTAGGGAATAATCCTCTTTATTATTGTTATTATATGCTAAAAATATCGTGCGATAATCGCTCTTCAATTTAGTGACAATTTCCCTATTCTTTTGCTCTGATAAAGTAATTTCCTTAATATCATCCAATAACTTTTGAGATTTACTCTTAACAAGATATATTTCAAATTCTATTTTAATTAATTTTTCTCTTATTTCTCCATTCATCTTATGATCGATTAAATCTTCTACTTCGATTAATTCATCAGTAATTTTTGGAACTTCTTCATCTTTAATTGTTTTAAATTGAGATTTCCAATAATTATATTTTTCCTGCAAATCTTTATTGTTTATTAGAGATTCTACTTTATTAAGTTCTGACAATATAGAACCACTGATAATTAAATTTTTATTTCTTTCAAGTTGAGTTAAAGTATCTTTATAAAGTTTTTTAATGTTTTTAATTGTCAAATAAACTGCAACAGCAACAAAAATGATCGTTATAACTAAATAAAAAATAGTTATCATTCCAAGTAATTGATCACTCATAAAGATACCTCCTTAGTATGCTTTAATTATAACATAAAAAATAGCCAAATATTATATGATTAACAATTTGTTAACAAATAATAGTAAAGTATTTATCGAATAAAGGCAAAAAAAGCACTGATCTATTAATCAATGCTTAAATATACACTCATATTACTGTGTTTATACTCTATTCTTCATAATCAGATATAATAACATTAGTATTTTCTTCTGAATAATCAAAATCCGTATCTTTATACTTTTCATTAATATAGTTATATGTTTCAACTATTGTGTGACCTTTACTATAATAAACTAGAGAATCGATACATAAATCATATGATTCAAAATCTATCTCAGTAGCTGTATAAGAATTATCTATTTCTACCATATTAGTATTTATCATCGTACTAACACCAGCCCATATAATATCTAGAGCTTGTCGATAATCTACCATACCACCTATAGATGATGCTGGCTCAAGAAATATATCAAAGTCATCATAAGGAACCATTTCAGGGAATTCTTTAATTCCACGATTTAATATCTTATTGACATCTTTAGAAATCATTTGAACATCATCGCGAAGTTCAGGTTCCGTATTAAAACGATTTAATATATATGATACGGAAGCATCATCTATATACTCAAATACAAACTTAGTAATATCTGCATCAAGCACTACATACATTTTATTCTTAGAATCTATATCCCATTTATCTATATAGGAAAATGCTGTCTTAAATTCTTCATAATGAGTATTTAATTCACAAGCTGATACGCCCATTGCTCCATCTAACTTGTTATTCGATTTTTGTAAATAATGACTATAGACAGATGCTCTTGTTAATGGATATGTAACTGGCGAAAATCTTATCTTATAGCCAATAAAGATTTCAATTCCAATAATAAGCATAAATATACAAAACTTTAATGGTAAAGTAATCGGACTCCTCAATACTCTAAATACTTTAATTGGAGTACTCATATCTTTAAATTTGCGATTTTTTCTTCTGACAAATAAAACTTTCCATGGAAACCAAATTGGAGCAGTTATAATAATAAATATTAATTTAACAATATGCCAAATTTTATTTTCTTGCTTAATTTCTTCTGTTTTTTCTGATTCTTTTTCTTCTATAAACTCTTCTTCTTTATTCATACTACACCTCTAAAGTAATTATATCATTATTTTTGACATTTTGGACAATAATAAGTCCCTCTTCCGCCAACTCTTATCTTTTTAATTACTGTGCCACATACAGGACAAGGTAGTCCTTCTTTAGTATGAACAACTAGATAATCTTGATACGATCCCTTAACTCCGAGTGATGAAGTATAACTTCTTATTGTCGTTCCTCCACACTTAGTTGCCATTTGAATAATTCTACTAGCAGATTCGACAATTGAGTTACATGATTTTAAACTGACTTTCATACATTCTTTGTTTGGATTTAATCTCGCTGAAAATAAAACTTCATCTACATATATATTACCTAAACCATTGATAATTGTCTGATCGAGCAAAGCGCTTTTAATTGGTCCTTTTAAACTGTGAATAGAATTATATAAATACTCTCCTGTAAGACTGGCATTATCAGGTTCAATTCCCAGCTTACTAATCTCTTTTGTCTTATAGATTTCTTCAGTCTTAACAAGTTTCATTACCCCAAATTTTCGTGTATCATGATATCTTAAATCATGATTGTCATCTAGGTGAAATATAATATGTTCATGCTTTTCAACTTGTTCTTTAGAATCTTTATAGTAATATTTTCCCTCCATTCTAAGATGAGACATGATAGTTAAATCACCAAGCACTAAAAATAACCACTTTCCATAATTCGATACATTAGTAATTATATGATCTTTAATAGAATTTTTAAAACTATCAATATCACCATCAATAATTCCATCATAAATAATATCAATTCCAATTATTCTCTTACCAACTATACTTTTATTTAATACTTTAGCAACTGTTCTAACCTCAGCTATTTCTGGCATAACATCACTACCTTAAACTTCTTATTTTTTTATCTATCTCTTCAACATGTAGTTTTTCAACAGGAGTATTCCCAATAAAATCAATAACTTGATTATATTTATCGATATCAACCATAAAACCATTATAGAGTAATTCAATAAAAGGAATTCCTCGCAAGTCAAATCCATAAGGAAGACCTATTTTATTAAGAGTTTTCTTTACTGGACAAGTGGATTTTTCATATCCCTCCATTATTGAAGCTAAATATATATTAGTAGCAATAGGTTCTAATGCGGTATATCTATATATATTTGCTAAATCAATAGATGACATAATCCAAGCATTTCTCTCGTGAAAAAAGCTACCAGGATTAACATTGTACTTTAAACGATTTAAAAAACTTCTATCCATAGTATCATAAAAAATTCTATATAATCTTCCTATTTCTTCATAAGAAGAAGCATTGGCATAAGCCATTTTAACCTGATCTAAATGATATATCTCATGTAAAATAGTTCCTACAGCAAAGAAGTTTCGCAAAAATGTTTCATCTATTTCCGGATACAACTTTTGAAATAATCTTATATTGCTCTCAACAGAATAAGGCATATATACTGGATCGATATATATACACATATCTTTTGAATCTAAACTGGCCGGATTACTCTTACTATTGATAAAGTGATACCCTATTGTTTCTTCTCGAGAATCTCCAATTATCGAAAGAAATTCTCTTATAAACCTTTTGTTAACAATAATATCATCATAATCTCTCAATAAAACAATTGAATTATCTATAGCTTCTTTATTTAATCCCATAATTAACCCCTCATCTAACGAGTAGTATTATATTTAAAATAATAAATAAAGTCAATTATTTTGTCTCATATAAATCCGTTCCAAAATCTGTACTTACTTTTAATGGAACACTAAAATCGACGATACCTTCCATAATAGTTTTAACAATATCCTTTACTTTTTCCTTTTCTTCCTCTAAACAGTCAAATACTAATTCATCGTGTATTTGAAGTAACATTTGAGATTTTATATTATTTGCTTCAAATGCTCTATCAACCTCAACCATTGCCATTTTAATAATATCAGCACTAGTACCTTGAATAGGCGTATTTAAAGCTATTCTTTCTCCACTTTGTCTAATCATAAAATTAGAACTGAATAATTCATCGATATTTCTTTTGCGGTTAAAAAGCGTTCTAACATATCCTGTCTCTTTAGATGATGCTACAATCATATCCATATAGTTTTTAACTCCCGGATATAGTTCATAGTATTTATCTATAAACTGCTTTGCTTCCTTAGTAGATAGGCCAATATTTTCGCCCAATCCAAATCCACTTATTCCATAGACAATTCCAAATATTACAGCCTTTGCAGTTCTTCTCTCTGTCTTAGTAACATCATCCATACTCTTATTAAATATATCGGCTGCAACTTTAGTATGAATATCATCTCCCCTAACAAAGGCATCTATTAATTCCTTCGATTTAGAAATATGAGCTAATATCCTTAATTCTATTTGTGAATAATCTGCAGATAAGAAAACTTGATTAACCGGCAAAAATGCTTTTCTGATAAGTCTTCCAAGTTCATCGCGAGCTGGTATATTTTGCAAGTTTGGATCAACTGACGAAAGCCTACCTGTACGCGTTAATGTCTGCTTATATATTGTATGAATCTTTCCATCATCACGAATATATTTTTTTAAGCCTTCAAGATAAGTACTAGATAACTTAGTATAATTTCTATAATCTAAGATAAGTTCGATAACAGGATGAACACCAATTAGTTTTTCTAATACTTCAGCTCCCGTTTTATATCCCGTACTGCCCTTTTTACTATGAGGTAATCCTAGTTCTTCGAATAAAACTTCTCCAAGTTGTTTTGGGGATGAAATATTGAATTCATGACCACATAGAGAATATATTTGACTTTTTATATTCTCAATCTTGACATCCATTTCTTCTTTCATTTTACTCAATACTTTAGCGTCACATCGAATACCCGCAAGTTCCATCTTAGCAAGAACTCTTACTAAAGGCATTTCAATAGTATCAAATAGTTCATACATTTCTTCACTTTTTAAATCATCGATATATTTATCATGCAAATCATATATATATTTTGCTTTAGAAGTAACAGTATTTTTAATATCTTCAATATTCATACTCTTAACTAAATCATGATATGTAGTCGCATTAATAGAATCATTGTTCATTAGTATTGCCAAATCATCCTTAAAATTCTTATTTAAAAGATAAGCAGCTATACTCATATCATAAATAGTGTTTATTTCAACATCCTTAAGTAATACCATATTCTTTTTTAAATCAAATGTATATTTAACGCGATTTCTAATATGATTCATTACATCGACAACTCTATCAGGTTCTATATAGTAAAGATTAACTGTATCATATAATCCCATACCAAGAATTTTACCATCATGATAATTCTCTTTATCACATTCAATATAGTAGCTTATCTGTCTTTCCGTATTAATATCATTTAGATCTTTAAGTTCTTTAAATTCAATTTTTGCTGTTTCCTTTTTTACTTGTTCATGAGTCTTAATCAAAGAATAGAATTCTAATTCTCTATAATAATCATCCAAACATTCAGTAGGTCCATTATATTCCATACATTCAAAATCTGGTATATCGGGAACATCACAATAGATTGTTGCAAGTTTATAAGAAAAATATGCTGAGTCTTTATTTTCCACTAATTTATCATGTAGTTTTCCCTTAACACTATCAATATTATCATATAAATTATCTAGAGTTTTATATTCGGATAATAGTTTTAATGCCGTCTTTTCACCAATACCAGGAACTCCCGGAATATTATCTGATGAATCTCCCATAAGAGCTTTCAAATCAATTACATGAATAGGTTCTATTCCATAATCCTCATAAAAAGTACTTGGATTATATTTCTTAAATCCCTTTTGACTCAATAGTTTAACATCGACAATATCTGTAATTAATTGTAAATAATCATGATCACTTGTAATAATAGTTGCATCCCACATTGGATCCAAATTAGCTCGTTTAGCAAGCGTACCTATGATATCATCAGCTTCATAATCCAAGACATTAATATTGTATATTCCCATTTTATCAAGTAATTCTCTTACCATTACAAGTTGATTTAATAATTCCGTTGGAGTCTCATTTCTTCCAGCTTTATAATCTGCATATTCACGATGTCTAAAACTCTTTCCAACATCAAAAGCGACAGCTAAATACTTTGGTTTCTCCTCATCTATTATTTTATTTATCATATTTACAAAACCATATAGAGCATTAGTTACAATACCCTTAGAGTTTTTCATTAGATTCCCTGTATATGCTGTAGCATAATATGCCCTATACATTAAATTATTTCCATCAATTAAGACAATTTTTTTCATGATTATCACCTATACTTATTATAACATAATTATTCGGTAATAAACTCAGTTAACTCCATTAACTTTAGCTTTTTATATTTAATTGTATCCATTAATATTTTAAATTCCGATAAAGTAACACTATCATGAACATATATAATCATTCCTCCCTCAATCTTTGATACACTAGAATAATAGTTAGAATGATATAAATCCAAACTAGGAGAAATAATATATTTATCTTTATTTTCATGAATATTGGCATTTTCTGCAAGAACTATATTGCTCAGTTTTTTCTTTGATTTTAAATAATTATTAATACTCTTATAATTCTCAATACTTCCATTTATATATGTTACATTGGATATTATTTTTAAATTATTAGAATCTTTAACCAAATATGAATAATCAAAATCACTCAAATAATCAGAATATTTCCAATCGTCAATAATAATAGAAACATATTCGCGTTTACTACTTCCAATAATTATTTTATCTTTGAAATCCGACAGAGATATATCAGGTTTTATATAATCAAATACAAAGAAGTTCTCATTGAATACTCCAAATTCATTCATCTTTAAATATGATTCCCTTTCATTTACAACAGTACCCTTTTTACCAGGTATAATTGTATTACCTTCAATTTTTGCATCAATTGGTTCCGTATTATAATTATCTTCAACTTCTTTAATTGTTTGCATAATCGGGCTCAAATTCTCAACATATAGAATAACTTGATCTGACAAATAAAAAGAAGCTACGCATAAAAGAATTAATATAAAATATTTTATATATTTCAAATTTATCACCTAAAAAATTATATGCAAAAAAAAAGACTAGAATTCCTTTAGTCTAGCCTTTTCTTTTTTTCTCTCTTGCTTTTTTAACTTTTTCATTTCTCTTTTACTTAGAGTTCTTTCTCCTTCTGCTTCCTCATCATTGATATCATCTTCATCTTCAGATTCTTCTTTAGATTCAACTTCAATTAGTTTAATAACATTTGTATTTTCTTTATCTTCTTCAGGAATTATTTCTTGTATTTTTATCTTTTTATCTTTTTTATGTTTCTTATTAACCTGTTCAATATCTAAACACTCTTCTCTTATTGGAACAGTCTGAACTACTCTCTTTGGTTTTCTAAATATTATAATTAACAATAATATAATAGTTAGAGCAATAAAACCTAAAATAATATATTTCATAATATTCATACGTTCAGTATAACTCTCGCTTAACTCTTCGTTGTATTCTTGAATTGTACTGTTTTTCTTATCAAGTGAATAGAATTTTATATCGCCAGTTTCAATGTTTTGAGCATAAATAATAGCATAATTTGAATTTTCACTTACTTGATATCCCTCTAACTTATACCCATTGTAATCAAAACTAACTTTTATTAAATTGCTAAATCTATCATCATCCGGTAATTCTTTAGGAAATATTGTTAGAGCATCGCTCTTTACTTCATTATATCTTGTAAATTCACCATCTCTATAAATGAAAGTTAAAATATTTCCATCTTCATCTTTTACAGCAATTAGAGTATAATCAGTAATTTCACTATAAAGTGCTGGTATTTCATCTTCTCCATACATTATAGTTGTTGCTACAAATGTAGGATATTGAGGAATAGCATCAGACTTTCTTACAATAAAATATTCTTTATTATCTATTTTTACAGAAATTGGATCTAGTTCTTTTCTATAGACATTAACTACATATGTTTTAGAATTTCCCTTTTGAGCAGTGACTATTATTTCAAACTTGTTATCCCCCTCAGTTAATTCTTTTAGACCATCGCCACTTATTTGAGCTGTAAAGTCTTCTTTAGTTAGAGATATATTAACACTTGATACTTCATTTGGAACTTCCACTCTATACTCTAAAGTATTCTTATCAAATGCTGGAGTTAATTCATAACCATCTACAGTCAAACTTTTAAGATTCGCATTTGTCGAATAAGTAGCCTCTAATTCTGCTTGAGTCATAGTCTTAATAGTAACACTAGAAGCACTAGTATTCATTACTGTCTCAGTACTATAAGAATATATAGCATATGATTTTACAGTAACCTTTGATGACCCTGATTTAATAGCTTTAAAAGTAAATGTCTCAGATGAACTAGTTTGACCCTTTTTCTCGACATAACCAGCTTTAACACAAGTATTAGCATCAGCTGTAGAACTTGTTAACTTTAGTACACTAGAATCGTAAGAAATACAATACTCCCATGCACCTAAATCACTAGAAGAAACAGTAACTGTTACTTTGGTAGTTGAGCCAACAACCAATGTGTTATTACTAGCTTTAACTTTTACACTAGCGCTTGCAGCATAGACATTAGGACTAAACAACAAAAATGCAAATACTCCCATTAATAATAAATAAATTTTCTTCATAATTCCTCCTATAATATAGTAATACTACCTAATATATATTTTTGTATTCTAAGTAAATCTTGAACATTTATCTTGCCATCATAATTATTATCGGCTGAAATAGAAGAAGATCCTTCTAAATTAACTGTCGATAACAAATACTTTTGAACGCGCAATAAATCTTTTATATCTACTAATCCATCTCCATTTACATCGCCATTTATTGCAATTTCAAAAGTTTTTTCTTCACTAGTTAATGTTTTTAATCTAACTTTATCTCCCGTAGCTAATGGTCCAGTTTTTATATTACCCGCTGAATCACTAACAACAACAGATGCTGTTGGACTAATTTTTAAAATTGATGCAATAATAGTTGATGTATCGGTACCAACACTCATTCCATACATATAGTTTCCATTTGCCTTTACACCAAGTTTCAAAACTACCTCTTCAACAGTAGTTGTATCTTGAACTCTAATAATATTTATTTTATAATTTCTAATTTCTCCATTTTGAGCAGTTACTTTAATTATGATTTCATTTTTCTCTAATGGCAATTTGATAGTTCCCGTTCCCTCAACTTTTGAGTCTGAAGAATTGGAAACTGCCGAAATGCTAACTTCCGTCTTACTAGCTAGTATATATTGAGTATATTCCAAGATATCGGAATCGAAATTTTCGAGTGGTTTTCCATCAATATTAATGCTTGCAAGCAAATTATTACCATTTAATAGAGAAGGCTGATAAGTTTCGGTAGGCATATTCTCATAAACAGGAATAGCAAAATTAAAATCTGTTTCCGTTAAAGACATCTTATCATATGCTGATTTCATACTCTTTCCTTCTGAATAAGGAGACAATATATTAGACATATATTGATGAGAATAACGCGTACCTGTATTCTTTGGATTAACGTTGAACTTTTGAAGATATAAGGTATTTTGTCCTTCATTAATATAAGATGAACCAATAAACTCCGCCCCACCATAAATCGCCTTTTTTCGTGTGTTCCATGGACGACCATACGTTGTTATAGTATCAGAGAGCCCCTTATAACCTGCTGCATAGGCAAGACCTTTTAATTGAGGACTACTACCATTACTAGCACCTATATTATAAAAATTATAAAATCCATATAAGGTTCTATTTCCAAATTCTCGAAGCGTCGACGTAACAGTACCAGTTACGGGGCCATAAGATTCATCACTCGCCCCTTCTTGTTTAGTACGTGATGCTAAATGCATTGGTGCAACATTAGTTTTAAAACCAGCATCTAAATAATAATCAATATAAGATGAACCATCAGTATCAGTTTTTGTAACTAAAAAAGAAGTTGAACCTAATATACTTTTAACTCCTTCTCTATTTTGAGACATAGGAGTATAATTCAAATTTTCAAACATAAAGATAGTTTTTTCATTAAGAAAATTTCTTGGATCCAAAAAGTATGCATTTACTGTTTGATTGACAAAGTAATATCCTCCAGCATCACAGACAGTTGTTCCTGATCTATATACATCATTAGTAGTTGTAAGACAATTCTTACCTTCTTCTCCATCCACTACATCATTATAGAAATCTAATCCCGTTTTAATGGGAGTAAAAGTCCAAGTTGGATGTTTCGAATGAACATATGATAAATATGGACAATAAGAGGCTGGGAATCCTATAGATACTAAATAGTTACAATATTCAGGATTATCAAGTTTATATTGGTTGTCTTTGTATACATAAGTCTTACTCATATAGCCAGTATTTATGCCATCATATATTACTTTATAAAAAGAACCCTCTTCTCCAATAATAGTAACATTACTTCCATATATTAAATCATAGATCTTTGTAGAACTAGAACTAGCCTTCATTCTTACAGACACAAAATCGCCAAAAACTTTGCCTCTTTCATTTGCACTCACACTAGGAACTGTAATAATAAAAGAAAAAATCAAAATTATAACAACAAGAATATTCTTTTTCATTTCACACCTCCATAGTAATCACTTTTATTATAACAAAAAAATATGTTAAATTATTTGTTTTAACCCATACTTTTACATTTCATAGACAAAAAAAGATATCAGTAAAAACTGATACCTATTCTTATAATTTATCAATAACAGCTGAATTCTTATTAATACATCTAACTAAATCTTCAACATCATATTTATCGAGAATAGATGCAAATTTACTTGGATTAAATGTAAATCTATGAGGATGTTTAACAATACAGTCAGTAATATTATCTATCTTATATTCCTTTAATGTATTATAGTTAGATAATATAACTTCAGGGAAATTAACCATTAATTTATAATCTTCAGATGAATTTTTCTTAATGTAATTAACATCTTTTTCCGTTATCGATAACAAATTAACTAAATCCGCTTCCTTTTCTTCATTTAAAGCTGTAATTAATAATTCAGTTAAACTACTATCATTTGAAGTTTGAATATTTTGCTCTAATTTACTAATATTTACTTTATCTAAATATCTGAATATATAGTCGATATCTTCCTTAGAAGCAACACTCTCAAGCATCGTCAACATCTTATCAAGGTTTTGTGGAGTAACATATAATAATACTCCTACTGAATTATATATGTTACTTTCATTGAATCCATGCTTCTTTAATACTTTAATAAATTCTAAAGTGTTCTCCCTATCAAATAGAGGTTTCAATAGTTCTAAATCTTTTGGATCGAAGTTTTCTTTTATCAATCCACACTTAACTAAATTGCTATCACTAAATCCCTTATCATTACTAAATACAATTTCTGGATTAATTCCATTTGTCATATCTACATCTAAATTATCTAGATTTACAGTAATAGGTTCACTCATTTGATGAAGTTGAATATGTTTTTCATTTTCTTTTGCATCAATTTGTTCATCTACTTTAATATCTATTATATTTTCTGATTCGATAGATTTATTCTCTTCATGAAGTTCTTCTGATTCTTTCTCTTCATTGCTTTCAATTATTCCATTTGCCGTATTTATTATTTCATCTAAATTAGAAAAATAGCCTTCTGAATCAGTATCACTCTCGTTAATCTCTTCATCATCTAGCGAATCATCAGCATTCTTTAGAACTTCATCTATTGTATCTAAATCAACTTCTTGACCACTAGATATTGAATCTATTTCATTGAATACTTGTCCATCAATAATATTGTTGATATCAATATCTTCTATTTCTTCCGTACTTAAAGATCCCACTTCTTCAATCTCTTTATATGTAGCAAGTTCATCAGGATGTTCAACTGAAAAATCAATAATAGCATTAATTCTCTTTTTATAATATCCCTCTAAAATAATTGTCTTATTTAAGTCTTCTTCAATAACTACTTTTTTATCTTTAAGTTTCGTTAATTCTTTCTTTAATTGATGAGCTTTCTTAGTAATTTCTCCAATAATACTATTTTGCTCACTAATAGATGCTCTCTTTTCAATTATCTTTGTATTGATTTCTTTATCTCCGGCAGCCAATATCTCTTTAAAGTTCTTCGAACCAAATTTTTCATTTAGTTCTTTCAAGTCATTCTCTAGTTCGGATATTTCTGTTTCTAGATTGATTATTGTTTTTCTTGCAGTTTCAACTTCCTCTTTATATTTAGAAGCTGTAGCAACTTTTTCATCTATCTCATTCTTAACAACTGATAAATTATTTTCTGTAGACTCTCTATGTTCTTTAATTCCATTAACTACTGAACGTAAATTATCGTTTATAACTCCAATCATTTTCTTCATAACAAAAATACCTCTCTATTCTCTATATCATTATAGCAAAATTAAATCTATGTGTAAACATTTATTTAAAGTATTAATTAGAGAAAAGGCACATATTATTATTAGGTGATTACATGCAAACAATAATCGTTAAATACGGCTACTTAGGTATATTTCTCCTAATTGCAATAGAAAATGTTTTCCCACCTATTCCCTCCGAAGTAATACTTACTTTTTCCGGATTTGTATGCCGTTATTCTGACTTAAGCATTTTATCAGTAATAATATTTTCTACTCTAGGTTCGATCTTTGGAGCCATAATTCTCTATTTTTTAGGTTTTTTCTTAAATAAAAAAAAGATTATTACAATTGCTCGTTCCAAAGTCGGTCACTTACTAAAATTAAAAGAAGACAAAATATTAAACTCCATCGATGTATTTAACGAAGAAGGAGGAAAATCAATTTTCATTTGCCGATTCATTCCAATACTGCGAAGTCTAATTTCAATTCCGGCAGGAATATCTAGATATAACTTTAGCATATTTTTACTTCTTACTTCTATAGGCTCTCTTCTATGGAATACTATATTCATACTTCTTGGCAATATGTTAGGAGAAAACTGGGAATTAGTTATCTCAATTTTTAAAAATTACTACAAGCCAATTATTATCGGAATCGTACTTTTATTCTTTTTTATTAAACGCATAAAAAAACATCATAAAACAATATGATGTTTTTCTATGAAATTCTTCTTTGATTAGTATTTGTTTTTTTAGAATTAATTACTCGTAAAGCGCGGCGGGCTTCAATCTCCTTTACTCTTCTATCAACTTCTTCTACCGTATGTGGTAAAAGTGTACATAAGTCTGCTGGTTTATAACCAAAAATTAATAAATCTTTAGCTATTATACGAATTCTTTGTTTTATTGAATAGGAAGAGTAATCAAAACTATATCTTTCTTTATTAACTGCATTAATTGATTTATTCAAAAGTTTTTGTAATGGGACAACAAACAATTCATTTATTAAATAAAATTTTCTTTGCATCGTCTCTCTCGTAGCATTATCTTCAATACACAAAATTTCATCGGGCGTAATATCTATTATTGAAGGCAATCTCATTGCAAGTTCAATTTCTTTTAATAATTCCTCTACTTCTTTTTGAGTTATATTAATTCCCATATATCAATCACTTCCTATTATAATTATAGCACAATAATATCAATTTATAAAATAAGAACCTTTTTTAAAATAATTCCATATAATAAAGTGGAAAATAAAGGAGGTTATTTTTTGAAAAGGACAATAGTCTTAATTATAATTGGAGTGATTCTTATAATACTCACTCTACTCGCATTTATGTTTGGAAGTAATGATAAGAAAGAGGAAAACAAAAAAATTAAAGTTGCAGAAGTTACTCACTCAGTTTTTTATGCGCCATGGTATGTAGCACTAGAAAATAATTATTTTGAAGATTTAGATATCGAAGTAATATTAACAAGCGGTGCTAATAATGTAGCAGCATCGGTTTTATCAAAAAGTGTAGATATTGGTTTTTGTGGACCTGAAGCTACAATTTACGTATATCAAGATAATAAAGGTGATTATATCAAGTCTTTTGCAGGATTAACAAAAAGAGATGGTCAATTTCTCGTTCTTAGAAAAGGAATAAAATATGATGGATTTAAAAGCCTTGAAAACTTAAATATCCTAGCAGGAAGAAGTGGTGGAATGCCATTATTGAGTTTTAAAAATGCAATAAAAAACGAAAATATCAAAAAAGTTAATATTGATTCATCAATCGATTTTGCCAATTTAACAAGTGCATTTATTGGAGGTAAAGGTGATGGAGTTAATCTATTTGATATTAGTGCAACACCAATGATTTACATCTATCCGTAAATATTAGACAAATTAATCTATTAACATCATTATTTCTAGTTGTATATGATATAATATAGTAGATAAATTTACTATATAATTTTTTTCGTAAGAGAGGCAAAATAAATGAAAAGAAAACAATTAAAAACTTCTGTAAAAATAGTACTTTTTATTTCAATAGTTGTAATCGTTATTACATCCGTATTTCTAATAATACATTTTGGCGTATTAAAGAAAGGCGATAATTCAAAAAAAACTACTACTACAACGACTACTAGTACGACAATAACTACAACTACTACAACTACAAGTACTACAACCACAAAAAAAACATCGGGTTCTAAAACACCTAAAACACCCGAAGAATTCGCTCAAGAACTAAATATTAATGTATCTGATCCAGACTTCAATAGAATATCGAGACTAAATATCTCAGCTATCGGAGATTCTGTAATGTTAGGAGCCGAATCTAATCTAAAAACATTATTTGTTAACGGATCCTTCGACGGTAAAGTATCAAGGCAAATATGGCATGCTCCAGATATAATAGATGATTTAAAGAAGAATAATAAACTTGGTGACCCTATTATAATTGCACTGGGAACCAACAGCGATGCTTTTAATTCATATAAAGAGAAAATATTAAAACAACTTGAAGGAAAAGAAATATTTTGGGTTACTGTTAACTATTCAAAAGCACAATCAATAAATGCTAAATTATTTGCTGCTGAAACTGAATATCAAAACTTCCATGTAATCGACTGGAACACCTATTCTAATGGACATTCAGAATATTTTTATAAAGATGGCATCCATCTAACAGCTACAGGAAGAAAGGCATATACTACTTGTATATATAATTATTTATATAACTATTATAAATCAAATAATTAAAAGAATATTTATATTCTTTTTTTATTTGATGTAACACCCTTAATATGATAATATATAACCCGAAAAAAGAGGATGAATTATATATGGATCTAATTAAGTATTTAAAAAATACAAATAATGAATAACTATATCAAAAATTAAAGACAATGGTAAAACTATATGAAGAAAGAGAAAATAGTCATAAAAAGTTAGTAGAACTAAATGACGAATATAATCAATTTTTAACAGAAAAGCAAAAAAGAGAATCTAAAGAAAAAAATAAAGATGATACCCTTTTTAGTAAATTCAAGATGATAAATCCGCTACTATTATTCTTCTTACTTATCATATTGCCTACTCCAATTTTAATAATTGTATGTATAGGCATTAACATACTAAATATTATCAGAATAAGTAGAATAATAACTAGGATAAGAGAAAAAGATAGAGATAAATTTATTGATGAAATGAATTGTTTTAATCAAAATCTAAAATATGAGCAATTGTGTCAGATTAGAGAACAATATCATTCCAAAAGAAAAGAGCTCGACAGTGCTCTACTTAGTATTTGTAAAGAAGATATGGATTTAATAAATGACTTCTATGGAACTTTACAAGAATATGAAGATCTATTATCTCTTCTAACATGTGACTTAGAAGAAAAAGTAGAATTATTGAAAAGCGAAATCATCCTATCGTTAAATAAGAATACTAATTGCTAATACTTACTGAATAGTTCATATCATATTTACTGGTATATCTAGTATTTTCCCCTCTTCTATAAGTATAATTAAATCTATATTTATCTTTAAATAAAATATATTTAGAATTAATTACAATATTTAGATTAGTATTAAATTCATTAATTCTCTTTACTATTATTTTATCTATTAGTAAATCAATTAATATGTTTATAATATCTATATGATGAATACTGAATTCAATAAAGTATTCATCTTTTTTATTTAGGTTCTCTTCTAATTTTTTTAAGTCACAATCCAATAATTTACTATTATTTCGATATTCATCTATACTTATTAAATCTTCCATTCGAAGTTCAATTAATTTATCTTTCTTATTTTTTATTTTCTTTATTTCTCTCATAATGTATTCCTGATTATTCATAGTATTGCTATATTCATTAATTGTATACATTATACTCTTATTTTGTTGTTCTAAATATTCGGATATATATGACATCAAGTTTTTAAAAATATCATATAATTCGCTTTCCCTAATATTTGCTGATGCACAAGTGCTTTTTCCATTATTTAAATAATTTGAACACATCCAAGTTATATCATCGCTAGTTCTTAAATTTTTCTTGCGCGTATACTTACTATTACATGAACATATTATTTTTCCACTTAGAGGATATCTATTAGAACAATTAAAACTATTCTTTTCTTCTAATCTTCTATTGGCAAGATTCCATAACTCTTCAGTAACTATAGGAGGAATTTTTACATTGTCTTTATAAATCACCCAATCGGACTTATCTATTTTTTTAACTGTTTTGCTCATATAATTAACTACTTCACTTTTCTTTGCACAATAATATCCTTTATATTTTGGATTCTTAATCATTCTCGATAATGTTGAAACACACCATAATTTATGATTAACAGTTTTTATTTTCTCTTTATTAAATATCTTAGCTATATTATTCAAAGATAGCTTATCAATAGCATATAGGGAATAAAGTCTAAAAACAACTTTACTTTCAAATTCATCAACTTCAAGATTGCCCGTAGTTTTATTCTTCTTATATCCATATAACATATTATTTCCAAGAATACTTCCTCTCTTAATTGCTTCATTAATACCAAACTTTACCCTCTCTGATAATCTTCTTATCTCATCTTGAGCTAAACTAGACATAATTGTAAGTCTGAGTTCTGAATCAATATCTGCTGTATTAATATTATCATTTATAAACAATACTGCTACTCCAAAATCTAGAAGCAATCTTGTATATTTAATACTATCGAGTGTATTACGACTAAATCTTGAGATCTCTTTTGTAACTATCAGATCAAATTTACCTAATTTAGCATCATTAATCATCTTCATAAATGCATTTCTCTTTATATCTCTAATTCCACTAATTCCTTCATCTATATAGGAACCAATATATTCCCATTCTTTATTACTATCAATTAGATTTTTAAAATAATGATTTTGATTGCTAAGAGAATTTAATTGTTCTGAAGAACTCGTCGAAACTCTTGCATAACTTACAACTTTCAAATGGATATTATATATACTTACTCCCTGACTCAATAATTTTCTAATCTCAATTAGATTCATCTGAACATCCTCTATATTTATCTAATATAAAACGGTAACACAAATAATCTATTTTTTGAACTGAAAACAAATGAGATGCTACCATAACTATGTAAGAATCAAAAAAACTATCAGTTAATTCCATATAATCACCTATTAATATTTATGAGCAAACTTTCAAGTTATTCATTTTAGTTGAAATAATAGAACCTAATGCAAGTAAATTAGTTAATGAGGGATATGGATTTATAGCAGATTCTATTGGAACCTATTCAGGAGTTGTTCCATATACAGCATTCAATGCTCTAGATAGCTATATAAAAGATAATAAAGATATAATTAATAAATTCTATAGAGGAATTGAAAAAGGTCTTAAATATGTTGATACACATGAACCAAAAGAAATTGCTGAAATAATAAAGAATCAGTTCCCAGATACATCAATTGAGGAATTAACTATGATGATTAGCAACTATAAAGAGGCCGATTCATGGTTTAAAGATCCTAAAATAACAGAAGAAAGTTTTAATAATTTACAAAATATTTTATTAGATAATAATGAAATAAAAGAAAAAGTAAAATATAAAGATTTAATCTATGAAATTAATTAGTATAAGTAATTTGACAAAGAATTATCATACTAAAACTAAAGAAATAGAAGCTATAGATAACATATCTTTTGATATAAATGATAATGAAATCGTCAGTATAATTGGTCCGAGTGGATGTGGCAAGTCAACTATTCTAAATATCCTTACGAATATAGATAAACCATCATCGGGGAGTATCGAAAAAAAAGATAACCTAAAGATTGGATATATGATGCAAAATGATTGCTTACTTCCTTGGCTAACGGTATTTGAAAATGCTACTTTAGGATTAAAACTTAAATCTATTAAAAATAAAGAAAATATAGATTATGTTAATTCTCTATTAGAAAAATATGGATTAAAAGAATTCGCAAATGAATATCCAAGAAATCTATCGGGAGGAATGCGTCAAAGACTTGCACTAATTCGTACTCTTGCTATAAAACCGGATATTTTATTTCTCGATGAACCTTTTTCAAAATTAGATTATACTACAAGATTAAGTATAAGTGATGATGTATTCAAAATTATAAGAGAACTCAATATATCTGCTATTCTTATAACTCACGATATAAAAGAGGCATTAATGCTATCGGATAGAATTATTGTTCTATCAAAAAGACCTGCTATTATTAAAGACATAATAACTTTAGAATATAATGATACTTTGCCAAGCGAAAAAGAAAGAACAAATAATTATGAAGAAATAACAAACTCTATTTGGGAGCTGATAAATAAGTGACACATGAACATAAAATATATTTAAAAAAATTAAAAAGAAATAGATTAATTATTATTATTTCCCAAATTTCATTACTCATCATCTTTCTTACTTTATGGGAAGTATTATCCCGATTAAATATTATTAATTCATTTCTGTTCTCTTCCCCAACTAAAGTATTTAAAACTCTAGTTGAATTATATCAAAACAATAATTTATTTAACCATATCATGCGAACAACATACGAAGTAATAGTATCTTTTATCCTTTGTGGAATTATATCTTTTATTCTATCTTTAACTCTCTATATATTTAAGACATTAAAAAAAATATTAGATCCATTTATTATGGTTATCAATAGTTTGCCTAAAGTTGCATTAGGTCCCTTAATAATAATTATCTTGGGAACAAATACTAATTCAATAATATTCAATGCTCTACTGATAAGTGTAATTGTAACTACTATTACTATCCTTAATGGTTTTCTATCATGTGATACAGAACAGATAAAACTATTTAAAATATTAGGTGCTAGTAAAAAGGATACCTTATTTCAACTTATATTGCCTTCATCTAGAATATATATACTATCTTCACTAAAGATAAATATTTCAATGAATCTAATTGGCGTTATTATGGGAGAATTTCTATGCTGTAAAGAAGGAATTGGATATTTAATACTATATGGTACTCAAGTATTTAACTTATCTTTAGTTATGTGTGGTATTCTACTATTATCATTATTATCTATAATATTTAATTTAATAATAAATAAACTCGAAAAGAACTATTCAATTGAATAGTTTTTTTTATTAATGTATAATATCTCTAAGGTGATTATTATGAAAAAAGTTAATATGTTAAAACATGAAAAATACCTATCTAAATATGCAACTTATGATAAGGATGCTATAAGATTAAATGGAGATATTCAAAAGGACTTACGACCAAATTACTTCAGAGATACAGATCGCATAATTCATAGTTTATCTTATACGAGATATATCGATAAGACACAAGTATTCTCAAATTCTCTAAATGATCATATATCTAAGCGTATTATTCATGTTCAATTGGTAAGTAAAATAGCGAGGACAATATCTCGTGCGCTTTCTTTAAATGAAGATCTAACTGAAGCTATTGCTTTGGGACATGATATTGGTCATGTTCCATTCGGCCATGTAGGTGAAGCAATATTAAATGATATTTCTAATAAGAATGGCGAAGGCAACTTTTTTCACAATGTACAATCCGTAAGGGAATTAATGATTTTAGAAAATAACGGAGAAGGAAAAAATCTATGTGTTCAAACTTTAGATGGAATTCTTTGTCACAATGGTGAATTTGTTCAAAAGGACTATTACCCACAAAAAAAGACAGTAGAAGATTTTTTAAATGACTATAATAAATGTTATAAAGACTCAAGTTATGTTAAAAAACTAGTTCCAATGACTCTTGAGGGATGTGTTGTAAGAATAAGCGACATCATCGGTTATCTTGGAAGGGATATTGAAGATGCTGTTAGACTTGGAGTATTTGATATATCAGAAATTCCAAAGAGCATTCAAGAGATACTTGGAAACAATAATCGCGATATTGTATCGACGATAACGGAAGATATAATAGAAAACTCAATTGGCAAAAATCACTTAGAGATGTCTCCCAATGTATATAAAGCTATTCGCGATCTTAAAAGTTTTAATTACAAGCACATTTACAGTTTAGCAAATTCCAAAAATGAATTAGACTTAATCAGAAAGATGTTTAACGACCTTTTTAAATACTATTTGAAATGTTTAAAATCTAAGACTATTAAAGATTCCCTATTTAAACAATACATGGATGAAATGAATGATGATTACAAAGCCAACAATTCAAATGAAAGGATAGTAATCGACTATATTTCAGGAATGACTGATGAATTCTTCATAAGTGAATTTGAGAAAACAAAAAAAACATCATAGAGATGTTTTTTTATGCATTAATATTTGTTGTCGTTTCCGTTTCTGCTACCTGTGCTTGAGCAACTGGTGCTGGGTTTGTTGCAACTGAAGTTGGAGTTTCTTGAGCAACATTTCCAACTTCGATATTATTAATGAAAGCTACAACTTTTTCAACAAATTCATTAATCTTCTTAATGATTGGATTTTCTTTTACTTGTTTATTTCCTAAAACTGCAATAATAAATGCAAATTTTGCAAATACAAGTAAGTAAGAAATAATGCCATCAGCAATATCGACCAATGAACTAACTGGATTAAGTACATAAGCTGTTAATTTAGTAATATCGATACGATTTGCATAATCTAAATATCCGTTAACTACAGCTATTAGTTTATCTAGTGATTCAATTATTAAATCAACTAAATCAGTAATTAATCCCCATCCTAGCGAAACTAAAGCTAGAGCTGCATAAAAAGATACAACCTTAACAATAATACCCTTTACTTTTTCATCCATATCACAGAATAACAAAAGCAATGCAACAACAATTAATAATGTTTGCCATCCAGCAAATAGAGATGCAAGCACGATAACTGATGCTAGTCCAGAATTAACTTTAACTTTTCCCATACTATCTTCCTCCTATAATAAGATTATACAATATAATTATTAAAAAAACACCAAAAATTTGGTGTTTTTATTTAGCTTCTTCTTGAGCTCTCGTCTCTCTAATTACTGTAATCTTAATTGTTCCTGGATATTGCATTTCAGATTCAATTTTTGATTTTAACTCGCGAGCAATTTTAAAGCTCTTTAGATCATCAACTTCATCCGGTTTAACAATAACACGTATTTCACGTCCTGCTTGCATAGCATAACTCTTATCTACGCCTTCGAATGAATTTCCTAAACTTTCCAATGTTTCTAATCTCTTAATATAATTTTCCATCGAATCATTTCTTGCTCCAGGTCTTGCTGCACTTAAAGTATCAGCAATTTGTACTAAACAAGAGATAATACTAGTTTGCTCGGCATCTCCATGATGACTAGCTATTGAATTAATTACTACTTCATCTTCTCCATACTTCTTAGCAATATCTACTCCAATATCAACATGACTTCCCTCTACTTCAAAATCAATCGACTTACCAATATCATGAAGTAAACCAGCACGTTTAGCAAGCATTACATTCTCTCCTAGTTCTGATGCCATAATTCCACATAGGTTAGCAACCTCTATAGAATGTTGTAATGCGTTTTGACCATAACTAGTACGGAAGTTAAGTTTTCCAATATAGTTAACTAATTCTGGATCAATCTTCGATAATCCTAGTTCATATACGGCATTCTTACCAATCTCTGTAACTCGAGTATTCATATCCTTTGAAACTTTATCATAGATTTCTTCAATTCTAGTTGGGTGAATTCTTCCATCTTTAATTAATGTTTCAATCGTTTGTTTTGCTATTTCTCTTCTGAAAGGATCAAAAGATGAGATAACAATAGCTTCAGGAGTATCATCAATTATTAAATCAACTCCAGTTACTGCCTCAATTGTACGAATATTTCTTCCCTCTCTACCTATTAGTCTACCTTTCATTTCATCATTAGGCAAATTAATTGTCGATACAGTTTGAATATTAGTAACATCATTTGAATACTTTTCCATAGAGTTAACAAGTAAATTTTTTGCTTTTTCATCAACTTCTAATCTAGCTTCTGCTTCCTTCTCTTTAATAAATTCAGCAATTTCAATTTCCATGTCACTCTCTACTCTTTTCATGATTAAGTCATGAGCTTTTTCCTTAGAAAACTTAGCAATAGACTCTAATTTGTCCATTTCTTCCTTAAGAAGTTCATCCATTTTTATATCCTTCTCTTGGACTTGTTTTTGTAAAGCAGTTAAATTATTATCTTTTTGTTCAAGAAGATTATCGCGATTTTGTAACATCTCTTCTCGTTTATCTAAAGATTTCTCTCTTTGTAAAAGTCGTTCTTCACTCGCTTGAATTTCAAGTTTTTTCTCTTTAATTTCTTTATCAGTTTCCTGTTTTAATTTAAAACTCTCTTCTTTTAATTCTAATAAACTATCACGTTTGTGCTTTTCTGCTTCTTTTTTTGCATCATTAATTAGCTTTTCAGCTTTCTTTTCAGCTCCTACTCCACTCACTTTATTAATAATAAATATAATTAGAGCCCCAACTACAAGACCAATGAGAAGAGTAATAATGGACATTGTGTTAAATTCCATATGTACCCTCCAAATCTTATTTATAGAAAATCTCTAGCTAAATAGAGAATATATATCTATAAATTTATTATAGATTATAATTTTATCTTTTACAAGAAAAAAAGAAAAGAATTACCAAGTAATTCTCAATCTTTAAATTCATAATGTTCGCGAATAAGCCCTTCAATTTCTTCAGCAATTTCCGGATTATTCTTCAAGAATATTTTTGTGTTTTCCTTACCTTGACCAATTTTTTCGCCATTGTATGAATACCATGCACCAGACTTTTCGACTATACCTAAGTCTGCAGCAATATCACACAACTCTCCCTCTCTTGAAATTCCCTCGCCATACATCATATCAACACTTGCCGACTTAAAAGGAGGCGCAACCTTATTCTTAACGACCTTGATATTTGTTCTATTACCAATTACTGAATCTCCAACTTTTATCTGTTCTCCCCTTCTAACATCAAGTCTAATAGAAGCGTAGAATTTCAATGCTCTACCACCCGGTGTAGTTTCTGGATTCCCAAACATAACTCCAACCTTCTCGCGAAGTTGATTAATAAATATTGCTGTCGTATTAGTCTTATTAATAATACCGGAAAGTTTACGCAAAGCTTGACTCATAAGTCTTGCTTGTAAGCCAACATGCGAATCTCCCATCTCACCTTCAATTTCTGCTTGTGGAACTAAAGCAGCAACAGAATCTATAACTACTATAGCAACTGCATTACTTCTGACTAATGCTTCACATATCTCTAAAGCTTGTTCCCCAGTATCTGGTTGAGATAAAAGTAACTCATCTATATTTACTCCTAAATTTTTTGCATAGACAGGGTCTAAAGCATGTTCGGCATCAATATATGCGGCTCTTCCTCCGCGCTTTTGAACTTCAGCTACAGCTTGTAGAGCTATCGTTGTCTTACCTGATGATTCAGGACCAAATACCTCGATTATTCTACCTTTTGGAAATCCTCCAACTCCCAAAGCAACATCAAGCGCAATGGAACCTGATGGTGTAACTTCAATTTCCATATGCGATTCACTTCCAAGTTTCATTATGGCTCCCTTACCAAATTGTTTTTCAATGTCAGCCATAACTTGTTCTAATGCTTTATCTTTATCATCAGTAGTCGTCTCTATCTTCTTCATAATTGTCTCCTTTATGTACTATTATTTTGTTTACATTATTATTTTATCAAAGCCGAAAATAATTTGTCAATACTTTTTTCGAACAAATGTACTTAATAACAATTTTCTCTTCTAATTTATATATTAACAAAAAAAGTTCATTTTACTATAAAAAAACAAAAAAAATCTTCATATTGAAGATTTTTTACTCTATCTTTCTTTAAAGTGCTCTTTATTAACTATGTAATATTGAATACCACTTACTATCGATAATACTGCTGCAATATATAGAAGTCCTGTTGCAACATCGATTCCTATAAGTTCAAAAGGAATATTTGAGAAGAATGTAAGTGTTAGACCTGTCATCATACAAATCGTTTTAAGTTTTCCTAAAATACTTGCACCAACAGCGCCTCCCTTACTTCCGGCAACCATCTTAATAGAATCGACAAATATATCTCGCGTAATTATAATTACAGGAATTATTGTATCGATTAAGCCATTACAAGCAAGAACAACTAATGTTCCATTGACTAATACTTTATCAGCTATAGCATCCATAACCTTTCCAAAATCAGTCACTAATCCTTTTTTTCTAGCAATATTGCCGTCTATAAAATCAGTTATTGACGCAATTAGAAAGATAACTCCTCCTATAATATATAATAAACTAATATTGATTTTTCCAAAAACTAAATACGATGGTATTTCTATTTCACATAAATCAAAAGGAAATACTAATAACACTAGAAGTGCTATTGATAAAATAATTCTCGATATCGTTATTCTATTTGGTAAATTCATAAAACTCTCCTTAATTAATGTATGTATTAAAACTAGTTACATTATTATCTATTGTAATTTGTTTAATGCTCCACAACACAGCAAGTATAACTAAAAATCCAATTATTACACCTACTATGATATATGGTAAACTTTTCTCTTTTTTTGTCGCTCTCGTATATGGACTCGCAATACGATCTTCATCTTCTTGCACTCGCTCTTTTTCTCTTACTTTTTTCTCTATTTCCGCCATTGGAATTTTCGAAGTATAATCAAACATATACTCATTAAATTTGTTTACAACATAATCGGTAGAAACTCCTAAATATTTAGCATATTCGAGTAACATTCCCTTTAATTCATATATGTCAGTAAATGATCCGATAGATCCAGCCTCAATTTGTTCTAATTCAATGACCGGTATATTTAAGTCTTCACTTACTTCCTCTAGAGACAATGAAGAAGATTCTCTTGTACTTTTTAGCATTTTACCTGCTTCAATCAAAAGTACCACTCCCTTTTTATTAAATTAAAAAAAATAATATCTAATAAGCCATGTTTTGTATTCCTAAAAGGAATGGTAAACATTTATCTACACTTACGTGTCCTTTGGTCCCTTCTTATTCGTTTCCAAAGACTCTCCTACCAAATTTGGATTTCTCGCTCGCGGGGTTTACCACGTTCCACCTGTCAAGTTTCCAAGACAGCTCGTCTCTTTGGCACTTTTATACCTACTATAACCATTTGAGGTTACCTCGGAGCCGTTAAGTAATACTTACCTAGAGTTACTTTCTCCTCTAGCACGAACACTACAACCATCACAGATTGTGCGAGCATGGACTTTCCTCAACATATCAAGTATGCCGCGTTTACCTAAGATATTATTCTTCTTTACCGTATACTATTTTTTCTAGATTACTAATTCTTTTAAGAAGATCTAAATTATTAAAATTCATTTTCCCACCATTATTATTCGTTGCATCTTCAGCTGAATCAATAACTGCTTTTAATTTTCTATATTCGGCTTTAATTCTCGCATTATCCTCAGCAAGCACCTTATTATCACTTTGAAGTTTCTTAATAATACTCATGAATTCTGTATAATCTCTTATAACCATATCTAAGAATTTATCAACCTCTTGAGGTCTATAACCCTTAGCATCAACTTTAAATTCTTTATCAAGTATTTCTTGAGGTGTTAAAAATAGTCTTTCATTATACATAATAACTTCACCCTTCTTATAACCATAATTCTACCATTTTTAAGGGTAAAGGTCAATATTACAAATTAATGCGACTTATAATCAATATTATTTAAAGAATAGATATATTGATATGTCATAGGACTATTTGTATTTCCTTCATATATCGCACTCATTAAAGGGAACCTTATCATTAGTGATTCTAATTTATCTTTATATTTTTCATTGTCCAATTCATAACTGAACTCTTCATTGGAGCTTAATACTAAATTCGCTCTCAAAGTAGTAAGATACAAATCATTCTCCGTTAAACCATAATAATCCATAATAAACTTTTCGAAATGAATTCTCGTATTATTTATATTATTAATTAAATCTTGGTCATATTCAGTTTTAACATAATCATTTTCATCGCGAACGGAATAAGATGCATGACTTAAAGATAGATTCTCTGCCATAGTAAATAGGCAAACTGCATCGAGATCACTCATATCATCATGAGAACCAATATATTCAATTAATTGTTCTGTAAATCGATTTAATACTTCATAGGAAAACTCATTTCCTACAATCCTTTCGACATCGGAAGTATATATTTTCTCTCCACCGATATTGAAGACTAAATCATTTCTTACCATTAAACCATCAATATTAAATAAAATATGATAAAACCTATCTATATCTTCTTCATCTTCACATCCTGCAAATTCATATAACTCAAGTAGATTAGAATCATATATTGCATTGTAATAATCATCCATATCATTAGAAAGAACCCCGAGTAAAATAATAAAGCACTCATATTCTCTATCGTCGGGATATGCGAAACTATAAGAAGAACTATTTTCAATATATTTTGACAAATAATCTTGCGTATTATAGATACTAGATTCTGCTGATGATTCAATAAGTGTTGGAACAAATTCACTATAATCTCCAATGGTTCTATATTCCTGTCCAGCAGAAACTCGACAATCACAAGCATGTTGCCTAATATGATTCATCTCATGAGTTAAAGTCTCCATAATAATGTCGTATATATTAGCATAATTTTGCTCTCCATATTCATACCACGAATAAAGGCTATCATATAACTCATAGATTCCCTCAATATTTAAAACTATCGCTTCATTCTCTTCATCATAGTAACCTAACAAACCAACTTCTTCATCTTGATTGTCTAATATCGTATCTAAATTCCCATAGCAAATAGATAGATTTTGAAATTGACAAAAGTCCTCTTTAATATCATTTGTTGAATTATTCTCATATCCAGAAAGAATATGAAATAACACTCCTTCAAAAAAAGTCTTAAACTCTGAATATCTACTATAAGAATCATCTATAAAACAAGAATTTAAATATTCTATTCTATTAGCTAGCTTTTCACTATTACTTCTTATCGCATCAAAAGTCAAGTAAGCATCAGTTGAAATATTAGGATGATCTACTTCTAATGTCGTATTTCCAATAGCGATTATTCTATCAAGTTCTGATTCGCTAAAATAAAACTCTTCTCCGTTATAAGTATATGTTATATCATCAAAATATTCTAAATACGAATTAACAGCTTGAGGATTAACTACATCACTATTCTCATCTAAGATTTCATTATTGTTATCAACTAATTTCTCTTCTGATTCAGTAATATCAGTAGCATCTACAACACTACTATGACTTAATTTATCTTCTTTTATATTATTACAACATCCGCTTAAACTTAAAGAAAGAGATAATATTATACTTAATAATCTAATTCTTTTTTTCATTTAATTCCCCTTCTTTGTTAGTGATAAATATTCTATAATAGAATATAAAAAAAATCAATAAAAAAGATAGTTATACTTTTTTATCACTATCTTTCTTATCAAGAATATTTACTGCTTTATCAACTCCACTTAACATTTCATTCATAACGGAATTAATATAATCCATAAATATCACCAATAATAATATAAATAATTATTATGATTATTGAAATAGATTCGACAGATTATGTCAAAACATCTAATTTTTTTCCATGTATTCAATCGCTTTAATCAAACCAAGCTTACCATAGTCATATGTTAAACCACCTTGTAAATAGGCAATATATGGAGCTCTAATTGGTCCATCGCATGAAAGTTCTATTGAAGAACCTTGAGTAAAAGATCCCGCTGCCATTATTACTTGATCACTATATCCAGGCATATCCCAAGCAATTGGAATAGCATTGCTATCGACTGGCGATCCTGACTGAATACCCTGAACAAATTTAATTAAAAGATCAGGATCATTAAATTCAATATTTTGAACAATATCTGCTCTTGACTCATCATATTTAGGACTGACTTTATAATTTAATTTTTCCATAACTCGAGATGCAAGAATAGATGTCTTTAATGAACTTGCTACTACCGATGGAGCAAAGAACAATCCCTGTAATATTTGTTTATTAACGCCCAAAGTAGGACCAACTTCCCTTCCTTCGCCAGGAAGAGTCAATCTTTCTCCTACAAGCTCAATTAGATTCTTACTACCAACTACATAAGCTCCATTAGGTGCTAAACCTCCACCCAAATTCTTAATTAGGGAGCCTACTACAACATCAGCACCAACTTCAATTGGATTAATTCGTTCAACCATTTCACAGTAACAATTATCAATCATAATGATAACATCTTTATCTATTGACTTAATTAATTTGATAACTCTATCAATCTTATCGATAGTAATACTCTTCCTCGTCGAATAACCTTTACTTCTTTGAATCTCAATTACCTTAACTTTATTATTCTTTAAATAAGATTCAATTTTTTCATAATCAAAATCATCATCTACAAGATCAATTTGATCATATCTTACACCAAAAGATGCTAAAGAACTATTATTATCCTTAATGCCAATTACTTCATGTAATGTATCGTATGGAAGTCCACTTATAGATAAAAGTAAATCTCCAGGTCTTAGAAGAGCAAATAAAGTGACACTTAGAGCATGAGAACCAGATACAAATTGATTTCTCACAATTGCATCTTCTGAAGAAAAAACTTCCTTATATATATTTTCAATAGTATCTCTTCCTAAATCATTATAACCATATCCTGTTGTTTCATTAAAACAACCTTCACTTAAATTGTTGTGCTGCATAGCATTCAAGACTTTCTCGCTATAAAAGTAAGCAGTCTTATCAATACTTGAAAATATTTCTTTTAATTCACTCTCTGCACTTTCTACTAACTCAATTATTTCTCTACTATTCATTATTATCACCCTTTAATTCTCTTACTAAACTAATACTTTCCATCTTTCCATCATATAAATCAAATAATATATCATTTAGATATTCAGTTATCATTCTACTTAATCCACGATATCCCGAATTAGAACTATAGGCAATATCGACAATATTATCAATGAATTCTTCATTTACTTCTAAAGGAATATTATAAATACTTAAATATTCTTCAAGTAGCTTAATATAACTAAAACTTCCATTAACTAGAGCTTCTTTTAAATTTTCACGAGTAGGATTTTTCGTTCTTATCGATAGAGTAATACGATCAGCAAGTTGAGGAATCATTCCATACTGGATTAAGTCATCACTTGTAATATTATCCTTATCAATTATTTCTTCAAAAGCTCCCGATAAAACAAAAGTAAGTTTTGATGTGTCTACAGTAAGTGGGACTTCAGTAAATCCCTTTCTTATTTTTATATTTAACTTCGTACCACGCATAATCGTTAATAAACCATTTTGAGTGGCTTCTTTAATAGCATATTCTTTAGAATCACATTTTTTACATATTTTATCTATCTCATCTAAAAATATTATTCCATGTTCAAATAATTCTTTATTTTCTCCTGAATTATTATATAGATTAATTAATATATCTTCAACACTAGATCCTGCATATGCAGCCGGAGTATAGCGCGTAGAATCCTCAATTGTAAAAGGAACACCAAATAATTCGGCAACACTTTCAATCATAAATGTTTTACCAGTACCTCGAGGGCCAAGAATTAAAATATTACTTTTAAGTTCTTTTACTTTGCTCGCTTCCAATTCAGTATAAGATAGAGAAATATTCTTACTTATATTCGCTAACAATACTCTTAACTCGTTATCTAAACCAATTATTTTTGCTCTTAAAGCACTGTATTTTTCTGAAATATTATAATCTTTAATAGATATAAATTTATTACTATCTTGTAATGTCAAAGAATCTTCATGTCCTAACATCTTACTTACTAAATCAGCAGGCAATGAAAAACTATTTGGATTTCCTTCAATCTTAGACATTAGTTCTTTAGCTACTGAAGGATAAACACTTCGACCATATGCCTCAATTATCTTTTTATCATCTGTTTCTCTTAAACGAACTTCATTTCCAATTTTATCAATAATACAATATTCATACTCGTACTTACTCTTATAACTTTCAAGATTAATTTTGTATGTATCTTCTAAATTAAAGTCTGTAAGAACATTCTTTTCTATTAGAGTAATAGGTAACCCACAAAAATCATGTTCTTCAAAATCATTGCCAAATCTATCGACAAATTTGCCATCGTATTTCCCACTAAGAATTTTATATTGCTTTTCCCCTTCAGCTAAAGCTAAATCCTCAAGGTGAAGAACGTCTATCATCTCTGATCCTATTTTAATTTGCTTATAGGAATAAATTTTTAAATATGTCTTGCTCACCTTATTCACTTCCTTCTAATCGTTTAGATTAATTATTTCTCTTACTTCGCCATTATAAAAACTATCTTTATTATCAATAATATATTTAACTAAATCTCTTGGCTCAAGTAATTTATCTTGATTAACTCTTTTCATCTCTATTTCGATATATTTAGGATCAGCGGATTTTACAGAATCAGTTGCTATCCATCCAGGACAAATAGAAATAACCTTCTGATTTTTGTTTAAACTATCCAAAACCAAACTAAAATCTTTAGTCAAAATATTAATTCCCGCTTTAGAAGCATCATAGTCCATGCTAATTGGATTATAATTATCAATTGCATTATTACTACTAATATTAATAATAAGACCATTATTATTTAACTTGCCTAATGAATATTTAGTCATCAAAAATGTTCCACCAAGATTAGTTTCCACAACACTCATAAATTCTTTTAAAGATTTATCGACAAAATTATTATCACAAGCAATGCCTGCATTGTTAATTAAAATATCGATATTATCGATATTAAACAATGTATTTTCAACCATACCTTCATTTTTAATATCGCACTTAACACATCTTAAATTATCATAATTATTCTCTAGTTCAAGTGCTTCATCAACTGAAGTATTATAAAGAGCGTACACTTTATATCCAAGTTCAAGTAAGTACTCAGTAAAGACTTTTCCTAATCCATGACATCCCCCAGTAACTAAAGCGATCATATCTATTCCTCATTTCAGGTCTATTATATAAAAAACTAATTTCTTTTGCAATTAAAAAGGTATTTAATTTATTAAATACCATTCCTGTAAATAATTAATATCCATTCCACAATATTTACAATTTTTCATTGTAACATCAATTGAAGAACTACAATTAGGACACATGATGACATTTGCTCCACCACTTAACTCTCCAGTTTTCTTAACCCTCTTAAATAGATAATCTTGATTAATAGTTTCCGTTTCTACTCTTTCATCTATATACTTAATCAATCTAATAGTAGCATTTACTTTTATTGTTTTTACACTATCTACATTAAGAGCTTCAAAATCATTGTAATCTTCAATATTGTAATCAATTACATTTTCCATCGAATATATTAATTTAGTAATTTCATAATTAAAATTGTTCATAAATGTTACTTTATCAACATCGGGATTAGAATCCCAAAACAATCTCTGTTTTTCATTTTGCAATTTCTTTAATCTTTTTATTGGTGCAAGCACGATGTAACCATCTAAAATGTATAAGGGGTAAAATAAAATCAAACAAGATAAAATACCACCAACAATAACTTTTCCAATATCATAAGAATTAAAGGTTCTACCCGTAATTAATATATATATAAGGGATAATATCATGCATATTATTAAATCAACTATTAAAGTAATAATAATATACTTTCTTGATTTATATTTATAATCATATGTATTCTTATTTCCAAGATTCTTTTCATCATAATCGATATTATAATTAGTTCCACAATATGGGCATCCATCAAAAAACTCTTTTGAGTGTCCATGATAACTACAATTCTTACATGTAATCTCCTTATCTTCTATTTCATTCTTTATAAAAGAATATGTAATACGCGAATCAAAGTTTCCAATTGAACCAATTAACTTATTGCCTTTATAATATTCACTCTTTAACTTTATACCATGATTTATTGAATCTACTCGCGAATTATCACTATTGCGGTATTTTATTTCATTTCCATCTTTAAAGGTATCTCGGATATTAATTCCTTTATCAATTAAATATTTACTTTTATCAAATACTCTCATATAGGCCTCTAATTGTTATTGTTATTATTATTGTTATTATTATTGCTAGATCCTCCACCACTTGAGAAACCACCTCCAGAATGTGGTTCATAATGTGGAACAATAGTAAATATTAGACATGATACTTCTAGTTTATCAAATGATCCATTCTTTGGAACTATTGGTAAAGACAGAATGTTGTTCTTACCATCGTTATAAAATAGACTATTTTGAGTAACAATAATTTTATTATTATTCTTATCCTTTAGTAAAAAATCATATATTTTATTCAATTCATCATCAGTTAAATAAATATATTTAAGTAAATCATAACATTTTTTCTTTATTATGATTTCGTTATAAGTTTTAGCTGCTTTATTGATCATTTTCTACATCCTCCAATAAATAAAATTCTATATTTTGAAATGGTAAATTAATAGCATTAATATGATAATATGCATTATTTTTTTGCTTGAAATAATGATAATTTCTTAAATCATTTGTCGTAAACAATATATTGTTTGGAAATTCCTTACTATACTCCTTCTTGTATAATTTAATTAAAGGCATTAAATCTACTGAGTAATATTCATCATCTAAAGTAGAAAGAGAGCCCTTATATATTTGGTGAGTCATAATATGTCTTTGTTTCAATCTTCCCTCATCACCATAAACTATTGAGTCCCCACTCAATAATATGATCGTCAAACTATTATTTTCCGGATATTCACTCAACTCATCTAATAGAGACTTTCTAACTTTTACTACAAATTCACTTTCCTCCGTAAGATATAGAATATCCCTTTTATTTTTTAGTATTTGTGATTCTAAAGGATATTCTTCGCCATCACATATTACTTTAAATGTATTATCATCATAAATATATTTTAAATTTGCATCCTTATTAATTAAATCAATTAATTCTTTATTCTTAATACCATATTTGTCGAGTAAATCCGGATGCATTACATTTAGATAGTGATATCTAAAAATTTCGGGCTCTGGATCCTCTTCTATATGACGAGACTCATATAACTTTTGTTGCAATTTACAAGTATAACTCTTATTAGTCATATAAGTATTTTTAACAAAAGGGCATCCCGTCTTACATACATATAAGTATTTACAATTTAAACACTCGTCGGACATTGGAATTTTATTGTGATTGATCATTATTTTATTATGTGCATTTCTCAAAATATCAGAAACTTCATCTTTATATATATTGCCATAATAATAATCTTTATTCTTCTGTCCCCTTACACAAGAATAGATATCTCCATTCTTCTCAAGTAAGAAAAACTTATCTCCACAATTATCACAATTAGTACAATAATCCGGTCCAAACTCATTAAACCATGCTCCATTTACACCCTTATCAAGATTAGTACCATCAAACTTCTTATGCATATAGTCAAAGAATTCAACCATTTCATCTTCATCTAAAGCATGTAAAATACCATTAGAATTATAGTCAAAACCAATCATAAAATTAAAGTCGTTCATGTCTAATTTAGTATTCTCATCTAAATATTTTATATCATCTACTATTTCATCAATATATTTAAAATGTTCTTTAAATATTGTAGATGACACTTTAATATGTGTATTATCTATTAATTTAATATTATCCAGTATTCTATCTAATGTTTTAGCTCCACCCTTAGTTACACGATAAATATTATGCAATCTTAAAGGTAAATCTAGACTTCCACTTACAGTCACTTCAAATTCACGTATTGTATCAATATGTTTATCTAATTCTAAAATATTAGTTTTTATATGAGGTTTCAACACTTTAAAACCATTTCTGATAAATAATTCTTTATTAGAATTATAGTAATTACTAATAAATTCTATAATATCATGAAATTCTTCCTTACTTAGTACAGTTACTTCTCCTCCATGAAGAGAAATATTAAAAGGTATAACATTGGAACTTTTAAATTTGTCTATCGCATATTTCAAAGTATCTAATGCTTTATAATTACACTTTATATCTTTTGTTTCATCTTCTAAATAACAATACTTACACGCCATATTACAAGCCATTGTAGGTACATATAAAAGATGAATAAATCTCAAATCTTGATCCATAAATACTCCTAATTATAATACACATTGAATGAAAGTGAATTTGAATTTGTTGCCGCATATTTAGAATCTATCTCAATTGCTAAATTTTCATTAATATAAGCATACGGAACTTCTGAATCAATAGTAAATGTCTTTGTTTCATTATCACTAATGTAATCTATTGTAAAAACTACTTTATTTAGATTAACATTAATATTTGTTAGTATCAATTTGTCATTATGACAAATTGCACTTTTTATGTATTCTCCAATAATATGTTCTTCACCAATATGTAAATAGCCAAATGACTCATTCGCATAATTACTTTCATCGATCAATGTACCATACATAATTTCACCAAAGTAATATACTTTCGTTGGACTTTCTTTAAATGCCCTTTCATTTATCATTACAGCTGACTTAGGTAAAGAAATATATCTTAGATTTTCACATAATCTAAATGCACTAGAACCAATTTCCTCAAGTTTGCTATTTTCCGTAAAAGTAACATTAGACAAATTACTATTATTATAGAAGGCATGTCCACCAATTCTCGTTACTGAATCTGGAATATCAATAGATTCAAGTCTTACGCAATTTTCAAAAGTATTACCATGTATTTCAGTAATATTATTTGGCAATTTAACAGTTTTTAAATAACTACAGTTTTTAAAAGCAGAGCCACCAATATCAATAACAGTATCCGGTATTTCAATATACTCAATAGCTGTATCCTCAAAAGTATTACCGTGTATCTCAGTTAAACTTTCAGGGAGAGTAATATCTTTTAATTTATAACAATTCTTAAAAGCTCCACCTCCTAGATATGTCAGATTAGCAGGTAGATTAATACTTACAAGAGAATAGTCTCCATCAAATGCATGTCCTCGAATAACTTCCATTGTATCAGGTAAAGTAACTTTTTTTAGACTCTTTAAATTCTTAAATACATTTCCACGAATACCTATTACTTTCTTGCCTTTATAGTTTTCTGGAATTGTAATATGTTCTTCTGCTTTAAGACTTGTCGTATAGAATCTTAAATAATATCCGTCTTTAGTATATTCATAAAAATAATGAGGTTTACTAAATATTATTAATGGAACTATTATACTAATTAGCATAATAGATGTATAGATAATACTTGAGTATTTAAATGTACTAGCATTAGATAAAACATTAGATACTACATATTCAATATCTTCATCAGGTCTTGATTTAATCTCTTTAATTAAATATTTCATAGTATTGAAATTTTTAATCACTATAAAATATACAATTATATTAATTATATCAAGTAAAATAATTAAAAAACTAATATGAAAGAATATTAAAGAAGTAAGAATAAATGAAATTAATCCACATATTGCCGTTAAAATAATCTTTCTCTTTTTCATTTCCGGTATGGTAGCGTTAATATTATAGTTATTTTTATTTGCGCATTCTTTAATTAATTCTTCTATTATTTCTTTTTCAGACTTTTGATATAATGCTTCAATAGTAGCCGGTTCTCCAATTTGAGTTAAACTATTGCCACATTCACTACAAAACTTATCTCCGTTATTAATGATTGCATTGCACTTTGGACAATTTCTTATATTTAATGTATTTAAACTAACCGTTTGATTTGTCGAATTAGACACGCCAATGAAACGAAAAATAAATGAAAAAACGAATGTAAATATAAAATCAAAAAACAAAAAGAATTCCGAATTATTATCTCGAAAAATCATATTCAAATATATAAAAGTTCTAATTATAAAAGCTATGAAAAAAACTTTTTTTGAATTACTATTATTAGCTGTCTTTGACAAGATATATTGAAATGCAGTTAAAAAAACAAAAAAAGGTCCAAAAACAATAATATTAAAAAATGAATCTCCCATACAACACCTACTTAATTAAAAAATATAGAAGGACAATCAAGCCTAAGATAATGCGATACCAACCAAAAATCTTAAAGTCATGTTTGCGAATATAGTTCATTAAGAACTTAATAATTAAAATACTAATAATAAATGCAACTAAACATCCAACACCTAAAACAATCAATTCCTGAGTTTGAAAAATAAAACCGACATCTAAAATATATTTGAGTAATTTTAAAAGTGAAGCTCCAGCCATAACAGGAATTGCAAGGAAAAAAGTAAATTCAGCAGCAATGCTTCTCTTTAATCCCAAGATTAAACCGCCAATAATTGTTGCGCCACTTCTACTTGTTCCTGGAATTAGTGCTAAAAGTTGGAATACACCAATACCAACAGCTTGTTTATAAGTTATTTTATCTATTGAATCAGTTTTACCTTTACCAAAATTTTTACTTTCAATAATAATAAATAAAACACCATATACAATTAACATAATTGAAACAACAATCGAATTATATAGATGTTCATCTAGCCAATCATCAAAGAGGATTCCTATAACTGCTGCTGGCAAACAGGCAACAAGTATTTTTCCCCATAAATTGAATGTATTCTTTGTTTCCTCTTTAGTTTTGCCAAAACCAAAAGGAAAAATAGTTTTAAAATACATTATTACAACGGCAAGAATTGCGCCCAATTGAATTACCACTTCAAACAATTTATAGAATTCACTAGAAACATTGAGTTTAACAAACTCATCGAGTAAAATCATATGACCCGTTGAAGATATTGGCAACCACTCTGTAATTCCCTCTACTATACCAAATAAAACCGCCTTTAAGATTTCCATATCATCACCTATTTAATTATATCATAAATTATTAAATTTAAAACCCAAGTAATTACCAATTTTATGCAAAAGAAAATATAAGTGATAACACTTATATTTATCTTTGGTAAGAATTCTCTCTTGGGGTAATTTTTTTATTCTTCGTTTTCTTCTATTTCTTCTATATCTTTTTTCTTGCTCGCAAGGAATGAAACTTTATCAACGATAACTTCTGTTATATATTTTGTCTCTTTATCCACTTCATAACTTCTTGTTTGAAGTCTTCCCTTAACGCCAACGAGATCGCCCTTCTTGCAATACTCACTAGTGTGACTAGCTATTCCATTCCACAAGACACATCTGATATAGTCTACTTCATAAATACCTTCTTCATTCTTGTAACTTCTCTGTACCGCTAAATTAATTGCTAGACTAGATTTTCCATCTTCAAATGTTTTAACTTGAGGATCCTCAGTTAATCTACCAATTAAATAGACTAAGTTATGCATATCTTCCTCCTTTCCACTTAAAACTTATCATACCTTAAATACATTAATCAAATAACAGAAATTATAAATTTTTTAACTAATTTTAGTAATCTGTATAGAAAACTATACCAATATTAAAAATAGACAAAAAAAATATGCAAATAATGATATTTTGCATATTTTATATTTTTTTAAATTTCTTTTAACAATCTATTTAATTCAACAGCATATTCCATCGGAAGTTCATTTTTAAAATCATTGATAAATCCCATTACCAATAATTCTTTAGCTTTATTTTCGCTTAGTCCTTTACTCATTAAATAGAATAACTTCTCCTCACTTATCTTCGATACAGTAGCTTCATGTTCCAATATACTAGAATCATTTAATACGACATTTTCGGGAATTGTATCACTTATTGATTCATTATCAAGCATAATTGTATCGCATTTTATTTGTGCATAAGAATTAGTAGCAGATTCGCATATTTTAACTTTTCCTCGATAATTAGCTTGTCCACTAAATGAAGCAATACTCTTAGATACTATATTGCTCTTTGTATTGCGCCCAATATGAATCATCTTAGCACCAGCATCTAATATTTGATTTTCTTTAGCATATGCAATGGAAATTGAATTGCCCATAGCATTGTCTCCAAGCAAAATACAGGCAGGATATTTCATTGTAACTTTAGAGCCAATGTTGCCATCGACCCACTCCATTAATCCAGACTCTAAAACAAGAGCTCTTTTTGTAACCAAGTTATATACATCGGTACTCCAGTTCTGAATAGTTGAATATTTGCATTTAGCATTTTTCTTAACGTATATTTCAACAACTCCAGCATGAAGTGAATTTGCTGAATAAGACTCTGCTGTACATCCTTCGATATAGGATAATTCTGAACCTTCATCGACAATAATTATAGTTCTTTCAAATTGACCTAAACTAATTGAATCAATTCGAAAATAACTTTGAAGAGGTCGATCTAGTTTCGTATTTGGTGGAATATAAATGAACGATCCTCCACTCCACAATGCACCATTTAAAGCTGTAAATTTATTTTCATCATATTTTACTAAGTTATTAAAATACTCCTTAAATAATTCAGGATAATTCTTTAGAGCATCATCACTAGATAAAAATATAACACCCTTACTCTCAAGTTCATCTTTTCCCTTATGGTATATTACTTCAGATTCCAACTGATTAGTAACTCCACTCAAATGTTTTTCTTCAGCATCAATAACACCTAAAGCTTTAAACTTATTTCTAATATCACAAGAAACTCTATCCCAATCAGTTTCATTATTGGCAACCTTTTTATAATAATTAATCTCATCATAATCAATATCTAATTTAGGTCCAAAATTAGGATTATCTAATTCTTTAAACTTTCTATAACTATTTAATCTAAATTCGAGCATCCATTCTGGTTCTCCTTTAGATTTAGATATCTTTTTTATTAAATCTTCACTTAATTTTTCCATAAAAATCACTGAATATATTATAAACCAAAAATAACATATTTAAAAGTTTTAAATACTCAACTTTCGAATTTCATCTAAACAATATACAGTTGCATATTCGATAAAATGAACTATTCTTTTAATATCCATAGTATAAGAAACATTAGATTCACTACTAGATAATATTCCAAATTTCTCTATTACATCATCAAAATATTTTTCATCAACTTCTTCAATATGATTAATAGGATAGTCAAATTTCTCATAGAATAAAGAAAAATCTAGACCATAATAGTCAACAATATCAATGTTCATACTTGTATAATCATTGTATAGAATTTTTAAATACTCTTCTTCATCATATTTAATAGCTATTCCATCTTTATTTATAATAACTAATTCCCTGTCATCAGCTATATTGGGTAAATATTCCTGAAACCATAATACATCAGTAAGAAGATGAATATAATACCCCAATTCATAAGGATTAATTAAATACTCTTTATATTTTTTTAAAAAATTATCAATATTAGGTACATTGGTAAAATCTTTATCACTTTCGTTTATAAAGTGACTTATATACCTTTGTGATCCAACCATCTTAGCTATATCAGGCGCAATAGAACCTAAGAGAAGATGGTTTTCAGGTTTAATTTTTAATACTTCATTAACTTTTTTTGCAACCGCCATATGAATAATTGCTGATGCCATACTACCACTCTCCATCAAGAATTATAACATAAAAAAACTTAGTTTTACCTAAGTTTTTATCCAACGAGCTTTCTTCTTAATGCTTTTTCCCTATAATATCCTAAATAGCTCGAAATTAATCTAGGCATATCATAATCAGATGAATCTCCCCTTAGAGAATAATTTCCACGCATAATACTTTCTTTTTCAAAATATAATCTATGTAAATTTTCAAATTGCTTATTATGACTATTTAAAAATGCAGTGGAAACCGTATTTAAATACTCTTCATAAGGAATAGTAGCTTCCTCTACATAGAAACCACTTTCATCTCTTAAAATTCTATGGATATCACAAGTTCTAAATTCATAATCTTCCCAATTTTGATAATTATCTATCATTTCAGCACCATATTGGTTTACACTCCAATTATTACCATCAGTAATATTTCGAATTTCCTCATCAATTAAAGCATCAATTGCTTTTAGCCTTTTAGCACTTTCTTTATCAATGAATTTTAAAAATATTTTATATAATCTATTATCTAGTTTAGATCTCATATTAAACTCTTTTAATCCAAAACATTTTGCATTGCTTATACATAACATTAAATGATAGGCAATTTTGTCTATCCCTTTAATTTTACTCAATAATAATTCTGTTTCACCAGTCATATATATTCCCCCCTTTAATTGCATGATATTATACCATAAAGTTAGGAATTTCTCAAATTTCAATCTCTAGTAAAGACATCTCTCGTATAGATAATTTCTTTAACATCATCTAATTCATTATCATATCTATTAGTTATTATTACATCACTTATCGACTTAAATAAATCAAGGTCATGCAGTATTTCAATGCCATGATAAGTATTTTCTTTTATAGTTGGTTCATATATTGAAACATTAATGCCATCTTTCTTAAGTCTATCGATAATTCCGAATATTGCACTAGAACGGAAATTATCAGATCCACTTTTCATTATTAGGCGATATACACCAACAACTTTAGGATTTTTCCTTTTTATCATCTCTGTAATATGATCTTTTCGCGTTTCATTAGATTTAATAATAGCACCAATTATATTTTCTGGAACATCACTATAATTAGCCAATAATTGTTTAGTATCTTTTGGAAGACAATATCCTCCATAACCAAAAGATGGATTATTATAATAATTTCCTATTCTTGGATCTAAACATACTCCTTCAATAATATCTTTAGTATTTAGTCCCTTTATTTCGGCATAAGTATCAAGTTCATTGAAATAAGATACTCTCAAAGCTAAGAATGTATTAGCAAACAATTTAACAGCCTCAGCTTCCGTACTATTCATATATAGGACTTCAACATCCTCTTTTAATGCTACGGACTTTAACAAATCTCCAAATACGTGAGCACTCTTAGATTTACCACCAACGATAATTCTCGATGGATATAAGTTATCATACAAAGCTCTTCCCTCTCTTAAAAACTCAGGAGAGAATAGAATATTATCTATTTTATATTTAACCTTGATATCATCAGTAAAACCAACCGGTATCGTCGATTTAATTATCATCGTTGTCTTTTCACAACCAACTTCTATTACTTTTTTAATTACATCTTCAACTAGAGAAGTATCGAAATAATTAGTTTCATCATCATAGTTAGTTGGCGTACTTATAATTACGTAATCAGCATTCAAAAATGCATCTTTATAATCCATTGTTGCACGCAAGTTGAGTTCTTTGTTTTTTAAATAATCTTCAATATAAACGTCACGAATTGGACTAATTCCATTATTTATAGAATCGACTTTTTCTTTATTTACATCATATGCTACTACTTCACATTTTTGACTCAATAGTACAGCTAATGATAAACCGACATATCCCGTTCCCGCAATTGCTATTTTCATTATCTTACCTACTTTCAATATAATATTAGCAAAATAAATCCATTTTATCAATTAATACACAAAAAAAGAGAATTAATCTCTTTATTCTTGAATTAATATTTGAGAATTTAAATGTAATCGCTTTGCTACTTCTTCAACATTCGATTCATCGACATTTATTCCACCTCTAGAACCCGAAGTTATATAAGAAGAATTTCCATCATAATAAGAAATATAATCTACATATACATTGTAATCTTTTCCAATTAATAATCTATCATTTTTAACATCATATATATAAAATAGACCTTTTTCTAAAGAACCATTAATGGAAACTGGCAATACTGATTCTATCTCATTATCTTTATATAGTGTAAGAGTCTTATCACTTATATCAACTACAGCAAATTCATCAGATAGTTTAATTAAATTATTTCGTCCAATATAACCTATATGTCCGTTAACGGAAACCAAATAACTATCGTTTTCAATAGCATATACTAGGACACATACATTTTTATCTATTGTTATTACTTCTTCTTTATCTGAACTGCTAAATTCTTTTGGAATTTTCAATTCAATACTTTCACTCGTATAGTAAACATCCTTAATTTTTGCATCAATATCATATTCCGTACTAATACTCAAATATTTACCACTTATATAAGCAACAGAACCATTATACATAACAGCGCACCAACCATTATCTAGTTCTTCTACTAAAGGCAATGATTCGCCTTTATATAGAACATCTAGAATAGTACCATCAATTGGTGCTGTACGAATATTTACATCGCCAATCGCTGTAGCTATTTCGATAGTTCTAACAGGAATATTGCTATTTTCAATATTTATATCGTCATTAGGAATTTCATTCTTATCATCATGATAATAGTAAATGTTATCATCAACTATTTTATCGTCTTTATTTCCACAACCTGTTAACCCTAACCCCAACATTCCAAGAATTGATATCATCGCAATTTTATTTTTAATTCTCAACATTCATTCATCCCTCTTTTTTGAGCCCTATTATAACATTTTTAAAAAAAAAGTAAAGATAAAGAAGATTATACATTTGTACAATCTTCTCTATTAGTTAAATTATTCTTATCCTTTTTCCCTAGTAGATAAGCGATATAATAAGTTGAATAGAAAATACATCCTACTATAGCACCTATATTATCAATTATTACATCTAGGAAGGCACCCGTTCTACCAGCAACCATCGTTTGATGATATTCATCCAATATTGCTAGAGTAATTGTAATACAAATAGTTAGGATAAAAGACAGAAAATACTTTTTATTATTAAGAATTAGATTAATAATAAGTATTATCATAAAACCTAAGACAAAGTAAACTGAAGCATGAGCTACCTTTCTCAATGGCTTATTTAAAAGAATACTTGCGCGCATTAATTGTTCAGCACTCGGATTGCTCGATGTAATATCAAATTCATTAGTTATCTTTAATGTATCTTCGATAAATAAAGAAATAAAACTTAAACTCTTGCCATTAGAACTAGTTGTATTCATATCACTGAGAAAGTAAATACCAATGCACCAAATAATAACAAATAAAAATAATATAATTATAATTATTTTCTTTTTTCTATTCATAATATCACTTCTTCAACAAATATTTTTATATTATACCATATATTTCCTCTCTATAAGAAAAGAATATAAAAATCCAGTTAAACTGGATTTTTATCTACTATATTTCTCTTATCGCTTGTTTTGCACTATTAACTGATGATTGACTTGGATGCATTACATATTTATAACCGCCTGATAGTTCAACTGTTCCCCAAGTAGTTTTACCAGATAAATATACATTTTTAATACTCCAACTTGAAGTAAGTATACTCTTTACTCCATCTTGAACTACAGTTTTAGGCATTGTCGTAGTATACATTCCACCAACAGCATTTAATACACTTGTATATTTAGTTGCAATAGATGGTGATTTCATCTTATCTAAAATAGCATTCATGATTTTGGCATCATTTTTAATTCTTGCAATATCTTGAGTTTCATAAGCCATTCTCTCTCTTGCAACTGTAAGAGTTTCAATACCATTTAAATGTTGACATCCTTTAATAATATCTAAGTGTTCTCCCTTTGAATCATCATAAGTTCCAATAACTAAAGCATGATCCGTAGTATAAGCTTTATCAGAACAATATGTAATACCACCAATAGTATCAACTAACTTAACTAAACTAGTAGTTTCAACGACTAAATAATAATCCACTTTGACGCCAAGCAATCCCTCTACTGCTCTTACATTATTATTGACACCATAAGGACTCATAGTAGATAACGTATCTTTAACACCCTTACCAGGAATAGTTAAATAAAAATCTCTTGGAATACTAGTAACGACCATCTTATGTGTTCTCATATTTAATGTAACTAAAGCGTTAAAATCCATTCTTACGCCAGAAAAATCATATCCTCCAATATAGATATTCAATACATCGGGATCTTTTTCTTTCTTATTTTCACTATTTCCTTTGTTTCCTTTTTCTCCTTCGATATCTTCTTCAGAATCTATTTCTTCTTCAAATGTCATAGTAACTTCATATATTACTTTATAATCATTTTTCTTCATTGTTCCAAGTTCACATTGAATCTCAAAAGACGCGCTATCAATTAGGAAAATATCACTTTTAATTAATCTTTCTACTGAATCTATAGCAATAAAACTAGCTTTTACATCATTATTAACTTTCTTAATGACATCTTCGATTTTATTAGTTTTCTCATAATAATATATTTCTTTATCTATCAAATCTTCTATACTATAAGAATTCTTACTTATAATATAATAAGACAAATCATATGTATTCTTAGCATTTTCAAAGTTTTTATTTAAAAAACTGTTTGTATCACCTACATATTTAATACCTATAATACTAATAACAGTTAAAAAAATATAAACTATTATAGTAATAACTTTAGTCCATTTCTTTCTAACAAATAGACAAATATTTGCTAGTGTAGAAATTGATAATAGTATTACATTTAATATTATGTAATAATTCATTGGTAAAAAATTTAATTTATATATGTTATAACTCAATATAACTAAAGGTATAAAAAATATAATAGATATAATGTATTTATAAATTTTCTTTAATCTCATATAAAATCCCTTTCCTCTATTCGTAAGTATATTACAAACAAACTTCTTTTTCAACAAAAAAAAGGATTATATTACAATCCCTTTAATACTACTGCAAATGTCTTAAAGAATATCTTAATATCTAAAGATAAACTCATTTTTTCACTGTAATCAGCTTCAATTTTACATCTATTCTTAAATGTTAAGTTGCTTCTTCCACTTACTTGCCACAATCCAGTAAGGCCTGGTTTGGATTTAATAATACTCTCATAATATGGTTGCATATCATTAATCTCTCTAGGTAGATAAGGTCTATTTCCAACAAATGACATATCACCTTTTAATATATTAATTAATTGAGGTAACTCATCTAGAGAAGTTTTTCTAATAAATTTACCAATTTTAGTAATTCTTGGATCATTTACCAACTTCTTATTAATCTTATATTCCAAAGCAAGTGCTTCATCATTTTCCAATAATTCAAATAATACTTTATCAGCATCTTTAATCATCGATCTAAATTTATAAAATTTAAATAGCTTGCCATTTAGTCCTATTCTCTCTTGAACTAAAATGGCATTTCCCCCATCTTCTAATCTGATAGCTATTGCAATTATTAAAAGTATTGGTGATAACAAAATTAATGATATTAAACTTATAATTATATCAAAAGTTCTTTTGATTGCTAAGTACATAGATTTTGACAATGTATACTCAATTGTCGCGTAATTCTCTCTCATATCGTCTTTTCCTTTCACACTAACTTGATCTCCCTTTTTTAGTTGCGTAATATAATAACACAAATAAATACAAATTGCAAATTTTTAAGCAATAAGCTTAAATTCCATCGCTTAGCAAAATAATTATAACATTAATTAATCAATTAATAATATATTTTTTTCACAATATGACATTTATTTCAAAACTATTTAACAAAAAAAAGAGGCAAAGCCCCTTAATATGCATATATTGAACTAACAATAATAGCAAGCAGAATAAATAATACTAATATTATAAAAAATGTATTGCCATAAGAATTAGTATTACACTTTGAGGATTGAGAAGCACAACAGTTCATATTTTCACCTCCACTCTAAATAAAAGCCCCTACGATAATTATAAGTAAGATAAATAATACTAAGATAAATGCTGCACCGGAAACATTGTTACCACACTTATTCATTAATCTCCCTCCTTTTCATTACTCACTTTATTGTATGGTAAAAACTCCTCTTTTGTGCATGATTTCTAGTATTTTAACTTTTTTAGTGCTATAATACTAACTATGGAGGGAATTTATGAAAAAAAAGATATTATTACTAGCAACACTTACTCTATTGCTTACAGGTTGTGGACAAACTCCTAAACTTAAGAATGGCGAAGAAGTGTTAGTTGAGTTGAGTGATGGAACAAAATACTCAGTAGATGAGATATGGAAAGAATTTAAAGAGGATTATGCAATTGACATTATCTTAAAGAAAATCGATACAAAGTTACTTGAAGAAGAATTTAAAGATTCAAAAAGCGATATCGATGAATATGTTAAAGCTATGGAAACTAATATGAGAGCAAACTATGAGACAGAAGAACAATTTCTAAATGCACTTCAATATTATGGTTACTCTTCTTTAGAAGACTATTTAGATATGGTTAGAGCAAATAGACTTAGAACTCTTTTGACAAATGAATTTGCAAAATCTCAAGTAACTGATAAAGAAATTGAAAAGTATTATAAAGAGGAAATCGTTGGAGATATCGAAGCCGTACATATTCTAGTTACACCTAGCGGAACTGACAAAGAAAGCGATACAAAAGCAAAAGAAAAAGCAACAGAAATAATAAATGCAATAAAGAAAGATATTAAATCTGGTACAAGTGCTATTGATGCATTCAATAAATACAAAGACGATGATGATGTTAAATTTGAAGAACTAAAAAGATTTACTAAGGGTGACAATGTTACTGAATTCGATGATGCAGCATTTGCTCTTAAAACAAATCAATATACGACTTCTCCTATAAAGACAAGTTATGGATATCACGTTATTCTAAAGACTAAAGAATACGAAAAAGAAAAACTAGATGACATGAAAGATGAAATTAAAACAACATTAGCTGAAGAAAAAATTGAAAATGACTCAACAATGCAAGCTCAAGCATTAAATGATTTAAGAAAGAAAAATAATATCAAAATAAATGATAAAGATCTTGAAAGAGCATATAATAAATATATGAACTATCAATTAAATCAAGACAAATAAAAACGTATTGAAAAATACGTTTTTTTATTTTTTGTACAATAAACAATCTAACAATCTAAATTAACTTTTGTCTTATAATCTTTAGATTCATAAGGACTAAGAGGTATTATTTCAATATATGTATTATTAAAATCACATTTATCAAATATTTTTTTATTAATCTTATCTTTTAAATTATTACTATTCTCAATTGTCGATAAAGGTATCTTAATACTATTATTTCTATATCCCTTAACGTATTCTTTACCTACACTAGGATAATAATATTCTTCATAATATTCTTTACCCACCTTTAATATATTACTTTCTCTATCCCTCTCTAATTTATAATCACTTTTAAAATATATAAAAGTGCCAACAATTATTCCTATAATAAGTACTACAAAACTAATTAAAAATATTTTTTGTTTCATATTATCACCTATCTTTATTATAATATAAAAAGTATAAAAATAAACCAATAGAAATCTATTCTATTGGTTTTTTAATTAATCTATTAACAAATTCAACCATATCCTGGCTATCATCTAAAATAGCTACTTCATCACTGTCGATAACATCCATATAATCTTCTATATCAAATACATTTAATAATATAGCACAAATATATTCTAGACGATCTGTATCTCCAATTAAATCATATAGATAAGCAGCAAATGATAATAATATATAATCAAATTCTTTTGAATATGTAATACTATTCTTAACAGTTTCCAAAGCTTCTTCATAATTACCATTTTTTATGCAAGTACTAATCTTGGAAATAGCAAGATCTCTATCAAAATTATTTGTATATTTTTGTCTCTTAATATAGAATACGATTGGATACTCTGTTGAGCCTATAGAATAGAAAGAAGAATTACTATTTTTCAATGTGTATTTAATAACAAATTCTTCTTGTCTATCATTAGCAACTATTGTTTTAATTTGTGAATCTATTTTTTGTTCTTCAATTAATCTATTTATTCTATCTACTAATAAATCATCACTTTCCTGTGTTTCATAAGGAACTTTATTGTTTATATATAGTTCACGATTATATACAAACTTCATATATTCAATATTGATATCATCTACTTCACCCATATACAAAAAAGTGTGTATTAAAGATTCAGCAGCAAGATAATTGTGATTATTTAAAGCTATTCCAAATAGTTTCTTTAAATAAGTAGAATCAATTACTTTATATCCTGTCGTTACATCGCTCAATAAATTTAATATATCTCCTTGATATTCTGGCATAAGTTCGTATACATCTACCATACACATTAAATAATTATTATATCTAACTCCGCCTATAATTCTAAGGTATTCTTTTATTATATCTTTAACAGCATCATAGTTTTGATTATTTAAATAGTAATAAATATTATCACAAGTTTCATAGAAATAGTAACCTAAATCTCCCTTAATATGATTTTCTCGATTCATTTGGTTTAATTTAATTGCTTTCTTTAATAGAGCTGTAAGTACCATATCATTAGAACATAACTCTAATGCTTTTTGATAATCTGCTTTATAAATTGCATCATAGAACTTTCCTGAATGTTTCTTGCTACCTTCAATAACAATTCCATCTAATAAATCATAAATATCCCTAAGTAGATACATCGCCATTTCTTCATGAGAAGACTTATTCTTTTTATTGTTTAAATAATCATACAAATCATTGTATCTTTCTTCAGTAATCATTCTTTTTTCTTTTATTGGTTCTTTTACTGCTAATTCTTTTAAAAGACGATAGATAACATATTCTTGAGGCTCACTATTACCTTTTATAATAATTCTATTAACTAATCCATAAGCGGCAAAATAGTTGTGTCTAAAAATATAGTCTCTTATTCTATTGTTCAAATCGCGATCATCAAAACGAAAATCTTTGCCATTAATTCTCAAATCAAAAATTTCCAAATTATCTAATTCTTTTATCAAATCTTCAGGCAATTCAACTACATTGCTCATTAATAATGCATATGTATAAAAATCGTTTTTATACATTCTAGAATCCCTAAATCTCAATAGCCAATCACGAGCAACTTCATAATTAGATTGACTTATATACCATACAAATATTTTAAAAGCTAATTTAGGATTATTTTTAATCTCATATGCTTCTTCATAATACTTTGCGGCTTCTTCCCTGTTGCCTGCATCAAAAGCTTCTTCGCCTAATTTTACTAATTCTTCATAATTTAATGCGTTTTCTTCCATTAAGTATCACTTCCTTTGATATATTCTACCATTTTTATAATTTTTTTCAATAAAAAACTGTGTTTATCTCTTAAACACAGTTCTAATTAGTTTCGCTATACTGTCGGGTATTATCGAAAATATTCTAGCAACATATTCATATTTTACTATATCCTTTAAATATTCATACTTCTTATCTACTATTTTCTTCTTAATTAAATAATCAAATGCCTGATCATTTACTTCCTTATTACTTATCATATCAGTCATAGTTATACCGAGACTACAAGCAATAATAGCTACACCTAAAATACAAAATTCAATATCATAAAGAATTCCAACTAAGAAACAGATAAAGGAAACTATATTCAGTATATCTAATACATTTAATAGAGATCCTGTCAAAAAGCTCTTCTTCTTTGTTTGGAATGCTAATCTAGCTGCTATCAATGAAGATAATATATCCGATGAATGAAATACCCTAGTACTAAGTTTAATGGTCTCTCTTGACTTATAATAGGTATTTAACATTGTGTCTCTCACTTCTATTATATAGACATTTTCATCAACTATTTTATTTGCTATTTCAAACCCACTTAAATCAGGTTTATTAGTAGTATCAACTAATTTATCTGCTTCACTTTTAAGTTTAAAATAAGAAATTAAAGGAATTGCTAACAGTAATATATATATTATTATAATCATACTATTCACCTATAATTTTATATTTTGTTCCTTCTCTAGTATCTATTAATTCAATACCTCTTATCTTTAATTCATTTCTTATTGAATCTGCTAATTCAAAATCTTTATTCTTTTTAGCTTCATCTCTTTTTTCAATTAACGATCTTATCTCTTCATCATTGGAAGCTACACTTTTTTCTCTTATTAAATTAAGAGCAAATACTTTATCAAATTTCTTAATTAATTCTAACTTCGTATGTCCATTTACTTGATCATCTTTTAATAATTCATAAAGGACAGATAAAGCATTAGCTGTATTTAAATCATTTCTAATATTATCTATAAAATCTTCATTATAACTTGAAAATTCACCTTCATCTAATTCACCAATATCTTCAATAGCTTCAATTCTATTAAGTAATTTCTTATATGTCGATTCTGCTTGATTCAATGCTGAATATGAGAATACTAATTGTTTTCTATAATGTGAATTTAGACACATAAAACGGAAACTTAGAGGATCATATCCCTTTTCTTTTAAAAGAGTTACTGTTAAAAATTCCCCATTACTCTTACTCATTTTACCAGATTCATCTAATAAGTGTTCATTGTGAAACCAATAATTACACCATTTATGTCCAAGATATGCTTCACTTTGGGCAATCTCGTTTGTATGATGTGGGAAAATATTATCTACTCCACCACCATGAATATCTAAATGATCCCCTAAATATTTTATTGAAATACCAGAACATTCAATATGCCATCCCGGATATCCCTTACCCCAAGGAGAATCCCAAAGTAATTCATGATTTTCAAATTTAGATGTTGTAAACCATAAGACAAAGTCAGATTGATTTCTCTTCGAATCATCTACTTCTACTCCCTCACGAACACCTACTACCATCTTATCTTCTTGATGATTAGTCAAAACATAATAGTCATCAAGTTTAGAAATATCGAAGTAAATATTGCCTCCACTTATATATGCATAATCCTTTTCAAGTAATCTTTCTATCATTTTTATATACATATCGATATTCTCGGTTGCCGGAGAAATTATGTCGGGCATTTTACAATTTAGAGATTGAAAATCCTTAAAGAATGCTTCCGTATAGAACTTAGCAATTTCCATAGCAGTTTTATTTTCACGTTTCTTTGCTACTTCCATTTTATCTTCGCCAGAATCTGAATCACTAGTCAAATGACCTACATCAGTAATGTTCATAGCTCTCGTAACATCATAACCTAGATACTCTAAAGTTCTCTCTAAAATATCATGACCAATATAGTTTCTCATATTGCCAATATGAGCATAGTGATAAACTGTTGGTCCACAAGTATACATTTTAACTTTTCCTTCTTCATTTGGGATAAAATTTTCAATCTTTTTTGTGAGTGTATTATATAATTTCATGTTTATGCCTCCTAAAATAAATTATACAATTCTAAACTATTTTATTCAATAAAAAACCCTTCCTTAATATGAAGAGTTCAATTATTTATTCATTACATAGATTAGAAGTACTTCTATATTCCCCTAGCGATATACTGCTAATTAATGTTGGTTTACTAAATTTATGATTTCCTAAATACTCTAGAGAATAATAACTTATAGCTGAGAATGACTCATTGATATTATGTTCTCCCAATAGTTCATAATTACATATATTTAAACCATTTATATTGCCAAATTCATTATTCAATATTATATTGTTACCCGATACTCGAGAAGAACTAACAATGAAGGAAGCCGTACTATATTGAACATCTGCATCTCCATTTAGTAACATGCCATCTTCAGTTAGATTATAAAGAGTATATACGATATTGCCCTTTAAATCAACAGCATATAATTTGCTCGTACGATTATTATTACCGATTAGATTGATCATTATAAGGTCATCAAGTAAAGCAAATCTATTAGATATATAAGATGAACTATCGATAAAAGACCCATTAACAATAACACTGATACCTGTACCTGTATTGACGAGACTTAACTTAAATTCTTCATTAATAATATAATCTCCCGGCGTATTTACTAAAGAATTATCGGATATCAAACCGGAAGTAATGGGATAATTTTCTTTTGTATTTGGCATCGTTGTAGTTGGATTTACTTCATAACTTCTTTCTGATTCTTCAAGATATTCAGGAATAATTATATAAAATAGAAGAAAGGCAATTAAAGCAAGAATAAGTAAGAGAATGACTACTAATACTGAAGTCATTGAACCTGTCTTTTTTTCCTTCTTTACAATTACAATTTCTTTATTCTCTCTGTTTACGATTGGATTTCCCGTGCTATCTATTTTTATTGGCGTTGCAACACGATTAATCTTATTCTTATCCATTTCATTTGAGTTCATAATACACCTTCTATTCTTGAACTTATTATACCATAATAGTAGTATTATCTTTTAAATTTACGATTAATTCAGTGTTATCTTTACAAGTATTATTATTAAATCCAATACTATTATTAGAACAACTTTCCCCCATCACTATCAAAGTATTATTAAAACTAATTATATTATTCTTTTTATCACTGTAATAGTGTTTCTCATTAATTGATTTAAACAAGTTTTTAACACTCGGATGAGCATATTCATAGTTCTTTAAATAAAGTAAAGTAAATGGTTGATACTTTATTTTATCTAAGATATTGAATTCACTAAAATTGGAATATCCAGGATCACTTCCAATTAATCTATTAATACTTGTAGGTGAAACAAACTCTTTCATATCTAGAGTAATAAGCTTATATTTTAAAGTATCAGTTATTATATTAATAACTTTGTCAGCTAAACTGCTTTTGCCGGATAGTATAAAAGATTTGTTTTTAATTACTTTATTCATATCATTATTTTCAATATAATTATTTAGTTTTCTCTTTAATAGAGAATAATCTTTACTTTTTAGAATATGAATTCCCGTTAAAGACTCGATTACACCATCTAGATCGCTAATAGATACATTCTTTGTCTTTAGAGCACTTACAAAGTCATGATTTTCTAAATACATGCTCTCTTTACTATTTATAGCTGCTCTCGATAATAAAACATCCATAATTTCAATCGATTTATCTGGATTACATCTATTCTTCATATATAAATTACTATATTCGACTATTCTATTAATAACACTGTCACTAATATGATATCCATGATAATCTTCATATACTCTCTTTATTTTCTTTAATATATTCTTTGTACTATCTTCATCAGGTTCTAAAATATTTACTACGGCAAATCTTCGAGCTAAAGCCTTATCTTTTGCAATAAATTCTTCATATTCATTAGTTGTTGTTGCTCCAATTATAGTTACACTTCGATTAGTCAAATAAGGTTTTAGTATATTAGCTGCATCAATAGAAGATTCTCCTCCACCCGATTTAACGATCGTATGTATTTCATCAATAAATAGTATTATCTTTTTATTTCTTACCTTTTTAATAAGATTATTGATCTTTGTTTCAAATTCTCCACGATACTTAGTATTAGATAGCATATTTGACATATCTAATCCTATTATCTTATAGCCCTTTAAACGATCGGGAACTGTTCCCTCATCGATTCTTCTCGAAAGTTCATAGACGATTGCACTTTTGCCAACTCCTGCTTCGCCAATAAGTAATGGATTATTCTTATTTCTTCTAAGCAATATTTCGATAATACTATTTATCTCTTTTTCTCTTCCAACTAGAATATCTTTTGAAATAATTTCTTCTCCTTCAATTAAAGTATTATTATCATTTACTTCTGATGCTAACCCCTCAATGTCTATTCCCATAATTTCAAGGATTCTTAAAGCTATACCATCATCACTAGATAAAAGAGTATAAAATATATTATATATATCATCTTTAGCTTTATTGATTACATTCCTCATAAGTGGAGTATAGAGAATTACTTCGGATTCATTTTGAGCCATACCTACAATCTCTAATAATGTTTCTCTAAAAGTTTCATAATCTAAATGATAACTATTTGCTATATCACTTATTTCTTCTCTCTTAAGTAAGCTAAGTAGAAGATGTTCAGTTCCTACATAGGGATGATGTAATTCCATCATTTCTTTTTCTGCCGACTTCAATAATTCACTTTTAATCTTACTATATTCTAACATATAAAAATCCTCCTAATAATTATATGAGGATTTTTAAAATTTTTTATACATATTTTGAATCAATTTTCAATCTATCTGCTAATGTTACAATAAATTCAGCATTTGTCGGTTTACTTCGATCAACATCGACAGAATTCCCAAATAATTCTTCCATCTTATGATAGTCTCCCCTTACCCAAGAAACCTCAATGGCATGTCTAATTGCTCTTTCAACTCGCGATGCTGTTGTATTGTAAGACCCAGCAATCTCCGGATATAATTCCTTCGTAATAGAACCAACGAGATGAGAGTTATTCAAAATCTTTAAAATGCCATCTCTTATATAGTTGTACCCTTTTATATGCGAAGGTATACCAAGTGAATGCAACATATTTGTAACTTTTATGACAGCTTCATCACTTTCCTCCGAATTAACAATTTCCATTTTCTTAACTGTATCATTTGCAATGTATAAACTATTAATTACTCTCTCCAATGATTCTGGGGTATAAGGCTTTTTTATAAAGTAATTGATATTATATTCATTCAAACTATTAATCATATCGTTTGTAACAAATTCACTTGTTGCAATTACTTTTTTATTTAGACATTGTTCTTTAATACTTGAAAATATCATCATACTATCAAGTCCATTAAGTAATAGATCGACTACAATGACATCTACTTCTCTCAAATATCTAACTGCCTCTTCTTTGCTGCTTACAACATTAACTACTTCAATACTACTAGAATTTTTAAAATACTTCCATACTGCTTCTCCATTTTGGATGTTTGAATCAACAACCAATAAACGTTTAGCCATAATGTATCTCCTTTTTCTAATAATCTTTGAACTGCTAATCAGTATTATATTATATTGTCATAATTTAGGAAATAGCAAAAACTGTCAATATTTGTCGAATTGTGTAAATAAAATTATAATTTGACACTTTTTTGATGATAATTTTGCTTTTTTTGTCACGTTTTATACATTAATTCATAATAAAACATCTGAATAATTTCAGATGTCTATCGATATTCTTACATATTATATCTAATTAGTTAATACTTCTAATGCTTTTTTTAATTGTTTGTCGATATTCATCGAATCATTCTTGACATATATCCCCGGAAGTATGCCAATTTCATCGATTGAATTACCATTAGGTGAATACCACTTAGCAACAGTAATTTTAATATTTTCTTTATTGTTTAAAACTCCTAGTTGTTGAACAGAACCCTTTCCATAAGAAGTCTCACCAATAAGAATTGCTCCATAACTTTCCTTGAGTGCAAGAGCTAATATCTCACTTGCGGACGCCGTCCTTTCATTTATTAAAACGACAATATCATAATTTCGCGATTCCTCCGTCCTATCATAAACTATTTCAAATGAATCCTTTGATTTATATTGATATATCGGTTTATCTTTTATTATGAAAAGCGATGCTATTCTCTCTGATATCTCTAAATATCCTCCAGTATTATCACGAACATCGATAATTAGAGAATCTATTCCCTTACTTTCTAGTAACTCAAGATTACTTTTAAATTGGGAGTCAGTAGTATTAGAAAAAGTTTCGATATAGATATATCCAATTTTCTTATCTAATTCATCTATAATACTAGAAGAAATAGAAGGCTTTATAATTGTTGCAACATCGACATTCTTTTTTAACACTTCTTTATCTCTTTTTAATTCTAAAGTAATAGACTCACTATTTTCTACTATGGAAGTAATATTGCTAAAATTATCTGTACCTATCTTTATATTATTAATACCGAGTATAATATCTCCAGTTCTAATATCTGCTCTTTTAGCTGGTGTATCATCTCTAACTTCAATTATTGTAACTTTATCATCTATTACTCCAATACTTACTCCAATGCCCTTATATTGACCATTTAACTTATCAAGTAAACTATTCGATTCATAATCATTCAATAATTCTGAATAATCTTCATTTAAGTAATCCATCATTCCATCAATAGCAGCATCTTTAACTTTATTAATATCAATATCTTTATAATACTTATCATTAATACTTTTAAAAGTATCCAATAGTTCTTTTTCATTTTCACTTAATAAAACATTTTTATTATTTAGAAAATATATAGTTATTCCCGTAATCGCACTAGATAATAAAGAAAATACGATTACTATTAAAATAATATTGATGATATTACTATTCTTCTTTATGTTGAATCTTTCTTGGATGTCCTTCATATATTTCACCACCTACATTATAGCATAAATAAAGAGACTTATTTAGTCTCTTTTAATAATGATTTGATTTCTTTTGCATCAGTAATTGCCTTACTAACCTTATTTTTATTTATCTCAAGTAATACGGGTCTTGTAAAATTAAAATCCTTATAATTAGTAACAATTAACTTCTCTTCAGCATCCTTATTGTAATATTTCTTATTAAGAGCTATACCGATATTAACTGAATATAATTTTATATCTTCTCCCTTATAAGAGCTTACTGTACTTGAATAAAGTGCATCATGAATTTCATCTTCAAAATCGTATACCATAACATAATACTTTGATGAACTAACATCCAATACTCTATTAACTAAAATAACTGTATCGTCATATGATGGTGCAGTTGTAGTACTTGTCATCTTATCGTCTTGTAATATATCTTTAGATACAAATTTTCCATTTAGGAAGAATAGAGCACCTATAAATACAAGAACTATTACTAATACGACAACAAAAGATACCGCCATTCTATAGTCATCATTTACATAATTTTTCTTCTTTATCTCTTTCGTATAAATATTAAAATCTTGATTGTTGTTTTTTTTCTTTTTCATATTTCCCACCTATTTGTTATTATATCATAATTATTTATTTTCTTAAACTATTAACAAAATAATCTAATACTTTATTTTTTGAAGATTTATTATAACATATAATAGACCTATATTTAAATATTCTCAATAATCGAATTGCTTTTAGATCTGATATTCATATCTAATATGAAATATACGATTTTATTTCCATACAAAAGTAAAAGTAGCCAACTAAGCTACTTTTACTTTATCACTTTCATCAGGTATACTCTCCTGAATACTAACTAACTCCGTTTTCATTTCTTCAATAAGTTGTTCATTCTTTTTTATCTCTTCGTGAAGTTGTTCGTTGCGAGATTCAAAAGCTGTAACTAAAGCATTGATGCTATCAATTTGTTTATCCATAACTACACCTCTTCACGAGTTATTATTATAATACAACTATTTAACTCCTGCAACTAAATTTGTTCCATTTGTTATACTTTCTGCAATTAATTTCATTTCGCTGCCCTTTAGTGTATTACTAGTTATATAATAATCTATACCATTACTAGTAAAGTATAAGGAATTATCGGATAAGGCACCAATAGATGCACCAATTTGCAATGGTTCTCCACTTACGGGAATAACCTCCATATCACTTGAAAAGTTAGCTACTTCTTCAACTAGAATAAATGGATCTACACCAGCAAAAGTTAAGATTACGCGATTGCCATCTTTTGTTTCAACAGTATCTTTACTAGATAAGTAAGTATCTACAGGAACATATAATGGATATACAATATCTTCCAAAATATTGGATGTACTCTTTGTCGTACAACTATTTTTACACTCTTCATCTTCCTTGCAAGCGTTCCTACAATCTTCGAGCTTTTTATCTTCATTTTCTGACTCTTCACTCTTATCAGTAACTTTTAAGTCAAAGTAATCACGCGAGAAATTAGGTTTATAATTAATATCTTTAAATTCAACATTCATAAGAATATTGTTCTCTTCATCCATAATATCGACACTTTTTAAATTGAAGTCTTTATCAGTTTTAATTACTTCACTAACTAGTTTAGGATTATTTGGATAATTAACTGTCGTTTTTATTTGATATCCATTACTAATACTTTCAATACTCGCTTTGCTATTTTTGCTAACATCACTTACTAAATTGCTAATTAAATAAGCCTGACTAGAATTATTTGGCCATTCGCTCATAAACTTAAAACTCTTATTTAAAGATGGTGTTACAACATAGACTCCTTCATCATTTCTAAGTATTATCTGTTCATGATCATTAATAGTATTAATTAAAGATACTTTATAATATTCATTATCTTTTACTCCAACAGTTATCTTATATGTAAATTCATCTTCATTGCTAATAATCTTCATATTTCCCTTTAGTTCATATGTTTCATGTTTACTATTTGCATCTTTAAAATTCTTTAAATTATCAGTTTTAGTACTGCATCCAGTAAGCAATATTATACCTAATAACATAAGTATAATTCTTTTCAAAACAATCATCTCCTAATTAAGATTATGTAAAAAAATATATTTAATGTATAAAAAATCAAATAATAACCACAATAATAATAGAAATGAGGGAGATTTATGAATACATTACAAAAAATCTGCTTAGTTATTACTATTATAGGAGCAATTAACTGGGGATTTATTGGCTTATTAGATATAAATCTAGTAGAAGCTATATTTGGTACAGAATCGATGATTGCTAGAATCATCTATTCACTAGTAGGCTTAACTGGATTAATCAATATAGGTATTTTATTTACTCACCTAGACGAAGATTAAAAAAATGACGATTATTCGTCATTTTATTTTGGCTATTATCTTGGAAATACAATATTTTCATCTTCAATTCTTATTTCTTTAGCTGATGGATATTCATTTAATCCAGGCATAGTTATTATATTGCCAAAAAACAATACAATCAATTCAGCACCATTAAGTACTTTAATATCATTTAAGGTCATTTTATATCCACTAGGATTACCTAAAACTTTAGCATTATCACTCAAACTATATTGAGTTTTAGCTATACAAATTGGATATTTATAACTATCTAACTTATTTATTTTATTCATGACATCTATCGAGCAGGTAAAACCATCGGCATGACATATGTTTTTTACATAAGAATCAATCTTATAATATAGATTATCATCTAAATCATATAATTGTTTTACCTTAGATTTTTCTTTAAAACTCATAACTATATTTGCAAGATCAATAGCACCAGCACTGCCATTTTGATAGATGGTATTAACACTAAAAGGACAATTCAAATCTGTAACATAGTTTTTTACAAAATTAATATCTTCCTTTGTATCATCATCAAATCGATTTAAAGTGACAACAATATTTTCATTCATTAGGCGAAGATTATCTATATGGGCATGTAAGTTTTCTATTCCATGCGATAACTCTCCACCACCATTCAATTTTAGTGCTCTTATCGTTGTTACAAGAACGATAGCTGTTAAGTTTATTTTATTTTTGCGCATTAAGATATCCATAAATTTGAATGCTCCAGCATCAGCACCAAAACCCGCTTCAGTAATAACATATTCGCTATTGCAAGTTGAAGTTTTTAAACTCATAATGGAAGAACAACCATGAGAAATATTGGCAAAAGGTCCACCATGAACAATAGCTAGATTACCTTCTCCAGTCGATACTGCATTAGGTTTAACGGCATTATATAGTACCGCCATAATTGCATCGGTTATATTGAGGCTCGAAACATGAATAGGAACTAAATGAGAATTATATCCAATTATAATATTATCAATTCTCCTTTTTAAGTCATCAAAGTCAGTAGCAAGACATAGAACAGCCATAATTTCACTCGCTGCTGTAATATCGAAGTGTTCATCACGAGTACCAATATTTATATTCCTAAGAGCACGATCATTCATATCCATGCATCTATTAAATGTGACAGTTTGAATATCTAATTTATTATTGTAGTATATTTCATTGTCTATCATCGCACAGATCAAATTATTTGCAGTCGTTATTGCATGTAGATCACCAGTAAAATGTAGATTAATCTCACTTTCCGGAATAATTACGGCTTTACCTCCACCCGTTGCTCCTCCTTTAATCCCAAATACAGGTCCCATCGAAGGCTCTCTCAAATTTACAATAGAAGAATGATTTAAAGAATTTATAGCATCGCTTAGGCCAATTGCAACAGTAGTCTTGCCTTCACCATATTTAGTAGGATTAGTAGAAGTTACCAAAACTACCTTAGCAGATCCAAAAGAATCACTAGCCTCAATTTTGGCCATATACTTACCATAACTGTAATAATCAGTTATTCCATATCTAGATAATACTTCACTTATACAAACCATCGTCATCATCTCTTTTTTTAGTCTCTATTATATAACAAAAAAAGAATTATTGCTAATTCTTTTCTACTACATACATAAAATTATCCTTATTTACAACAATAACTTCTACTTCAGAATCATAACCTAAATCGTATTTATATGTAATTTTCATATTATATACATAGGCATTATAAGGAGTATTATCTCCATTAATAGTATACTCTTTGGTATTACTTTTTATTACATCAACTTTACTTACATGAGGCAAATTTTGCTTTCTCTTGCCATCAGTATTATCATTCATATAATTATATAGAGTATTAGTAACATTTAACATATAGTTGTCTTTAAATGAAGGTAGAACTAATTCCGATCCTCCAACATCATATTTGTTGATTTTAGAATCCATCGTATATAAATCAATGACAAACAATTTAGCAACACTTAAAGCATACTCCTCCGAATCAATTTCTGATTTTGATAAAATAGTCTTTAAATTATTAAATTCACTTTTAAATTCTTCCGAATCACTTTCGTTTAATCTTAAATTATAAATCTTTATTTCATCAATGCTCTTTTTATTATCCTTTATTTCATTATTGTCATTGCTTAATAAAATAAAGTAAGAACCAATTCCAATCAATGAAACGACAATAACTACAACCATTACAAATATTATACTTTTTACTATACTATTATCTTTATTGTTCAAGTTTCTTTTCCTCAATTCTATATCCATCTTTTTTTATTAAATCATAGACAATTATGTCATCAGATATTTGCAATATTTTTTCTGCATATTTTCTATTCTCTTCGATATAGTCATCATCAATAGTTTCCATACCAAATATTCTACTCTCATTCTTAGAGTTATTATAATATAACTTGTTTGTTAAGAAATTTCCATTAGGGAAAACGACAACATTATCATCTTTAATCTCAAATATATCATGTCCTAAAGCATATGGATTATAAATACCTAGCATATTGGAAATTGTTGGTAAAGCATCAATCATTCCCATCGGATAACTTACTCTACCTTTAATTTTCTTATCTTTAGTCCATAGAATAAATGGTGTATTCTTATATATTTCATTTTCATAATAATCATAATCTATATATGTTGGATCTTCTTTAGCCTTTTGTTCTCCTGTTGTGAAATCATAATTTACAAATAAACCAAATTGTTTTTTAGATAATTGAGCAGCATGATCTCCATACATTACAAATAATGTTTTATCATAATCGGAACTACTTCTTACATAGTCAAAGAATTCTCCCAAACACTCATCTGCATAATGAACGCTTTGAATATAATTACCAAAAGTTGTAAAGTCTTTTCCTTCAAGATAATCATATATTATCTCTTCACCATTTTCATCTTTTAGTCCTGTATGATATGTTACATCAAACAAAGTTGTAGGATCAACATAATTATCAATATCAAAAGGTGTATGATTAGATAAAGTAATTATCGTACCCATATAGTTTTTATAATCATTGTCTTTGCTCTTAACATTTTTATTAATATCACTAATTATCTTTTCTGATTGAAGGAAGAATGAATGATCTGATAATCCAAGACCAATTACTTCATCGATATCGTAGTAATCTTTAGAATAAAAATCTAAATATCCCAAAGATTCATGCATTTTATTTCTATTCCACATACTAGCTTTATTGCCATGCATACTAAATGTATAATAATTTTTTTCTCTCAATAGTTTTTCAAGAGTAACATAATCACGATCAAAGAAATTAACATTTACTGTTCCCGTTTGAGCAGGCATTAAACTCGTATTAAATGTAAACTCACTATCGGAAGAAGTACCAGTACTTACTTGAGGATAGAAATTATCAAAATACATTCCCTCGTGAACCAACTTATTTAAATTAGGAGTTACTTCTTCTCCATTTATCTTTAAATCGACAAGGAAAGACATTATACTCTCTAAATGTATTACAACTACATTATATCCTTTAAACTTATTAGTATATTTATTATCACTTTTTGGAATTGTATTTTCGACATAGTAATCAACAAATTCGTTTGCTGCTTCTTCATACCCAAATATCGAATTTAATTTACTTCTAACAGTTTGAAACAAATCATTTCCCTGATAAACAATTATGCCAAATCTCTCAACTACATATTCCCTATTCCATTGTTTTGAAAATCTACTGATATCTTTTCCCTCTAAAGTAGAAATATTAAGGAATAGACAAATACCGCCTAAAATAGCAACTCCAAAGAATAACTTTTTACCATCTTCAACTAATTCAACGGCCTTTATATAATCATGTTTCTTTAGATAAATATGAATTATTGTAAAACATATTGGCATTAGTAAATATATAAAATGATAGATCTTAAGTTTTTCAAATACTGCACCACCAACTGTTGCAGTTTGACTTACAGTACTAAGTAAGCTAAATGAAGCAAAAGAAGTAAAGAAAGCATAGTAAACTGTATTAACAATATTCATTAAAGTAAATATGAGCATAATAGTTAAAAAGTATACAAATTGTTTTTTTGGCTTAAATAGATAAGCAATGCTACCTAGTAATAAAATAACAGCAATATCAAAATATGTGCCTTCCATAGTACGCAAATTTCCAATTGTATAATATCTAAGAAGTGTACAGCTTAAAACTGTAAATATAACAAAGTATATAAATTGTCGATTATATTTTAAAAAGTTAATTGTATTTATATATATGTATCTTAATACTGTTTTATAATTAACATGCTTTAGTTTTTTTAATAATTCACTAATTTTTCCTTTCATATTATTACCTCTCTACTATTAAACATTATATCACATAAAAAATAATATTTATAGTAATTTATTAAATCACTTATGGGAAATCAAAACAATAAAAAAACTCTAATTTTACACTTGATTTAATTAAATATATTTGTTATAGTATTTATGCAATGCAGGTGTGGTTCAACGGCTAGAATGCAACCTTGCCAAGGTTGAGACGGGGTTTCGACTACCCTCACTTGCTCCATTTAAAAATAACACAGATTTAATATTTAATCTGTGTTTTTATTTTATATAATATTTCTATAAGCAACGATTTAACTAGTTTTAATAGAAAAAGACAATTTTTATTAATTGTCCTTTTTTAAACATTTAAATCTTTTTCGTATAGATTCCTATAGAATTCACTTTTCTTAAGTAATTCTTTATGTGATCCACTATCAATTATTTTTCCTTCATCGACTACAAAAATTTTATCACAATCAATTACTGTAGATAATCTGTGAGCAACAACTAATATTGTATATTCACCCTTTAAATTATCTATGGCATTTTGAATTTCACTTTGCGTTTCATTATCCAAAGCACTTGTTGCTTCATCAAATAATATTATCTCAGTTTTCATAAGTAATGCACGAGCAATTGCAAGTCTCTGTTTTTGTCCACCCGATAATATTACTCCATTTTCCCCAACCATCGTTTCATACTTTTCTGGCAAAGACATAATAAAATCATCGATACATGCCATTTTACAAGCATTTCTAATCTCTTTCATACTGGCATCTTCTTTAGCTAATAGTAAATTTTCTTTAATAGAGAAATTAAATATATACGGATTTTGAGTAATAATAGACATATTATCTCTCAAAGAATTACATGTTAATTCATTGATATTATAGCCATCTAATAAAATCTCACCTTCATCAATTGAATATAGTTTAGTTATTAAACTAAATATAGTAGTTTTACCAGCTCCACTCTTTCCAACAAATGCAACTTTTTGATTTGGTTCAATTTCAAAACTCATATTATTAATAATCTCTTTGTTATTAGCATTATAACCAAATTTAACATTACAAAATTCAATATGTCCATTTAGTTTTTTTATTTCTAAATCTCCAAATCTTTCTTTAGCAAACTTCTCATCTTCAATTACTTCATAAATTCGGTCTGATGCAACAATAAACTTTTTATTGAATTCAGAAATCTGAACAACGCCCATTAACAAGTTTCTTATCTTAGACTGATAATTATAAACAATTACAAATGTAGGAATAGTTAATAATGATTTTTCATATAGAAAACATCCGATTATTATAAATACTAAATCACTTAAAGATCTTAGATTATTCTCAAAATATTGATATATTCTTCTGATATTTAACATCTTAACTTCTTCATTAGAAGATTCAATTATCTTATCAGTTGTCTGCTTTAAAATACTACTACTAGCATTTAACACTTTAATATCTCTTATTCCTCTAACTAATTCTCCCGTAAGACCAGTTTTCTTCTCTTGAATTTTCTTTAGATTTTTTTGTACTTCATATTGTTTACTCAATCTTTTCTTATTTATTAAGAATATGCATATAGAAGTAAAAATAGCATAGATAAATAAATATCTATTCAATATAAATACTGCTACTAATACACCGACATTTGATATAACATAAGATAACCAATAAGTATATTCCATAAACATCCCAGAAATATCTCCAGTATCTTTATTTAATCGATCAATAAACATTCCCGAAGATGCTTTATCAATTTCTTTTATCTCGAGATTTAAAGTTTCTCTAGCAACAGCTGTCTGTAGATTAATAAGTGTTTTTTGATACACTCTTTGATAAAAGAAACCTTTAAAGTAATACATGATATATAAAATAAATTCTATAGCAAATACAGATAGTGCCGTTAGTATTAACTGATTCATTACTCCATCAGTAATACTTAATATAATTTTTGCAGATACTAAAGGTAATATAGCACCTATTACAGCTTCGATAATACTTACAAAAGCATAACCAATTAAATTAATCCTAGCATCTTTTATATATTGCCAAGTCTTCTTTACATTTTTCCAAAAATTCGATTTTTCTTTATTTTTCTTCACAATTACTTCAACCCCTTTTTTACTAATCTAAAATACTTTCATCTAATTCGATGAACCCATTTCTACTCCATAACCATAACGCCGTATGAATATCTATTGGTTTATACTTAGTTCCCCTAAATAATTCATTCCATCTTTCTATTACGATGTTTTGAACATTAGAACTATCAAGTTCTTCATCGCTTATAAGTCCCAATCTATGTGTAGATTTAATAACATGTGTATCAGGAGCTACCGTCAAATTTTCAATATTAATATATTCCACTTCCGTATATTGCCATATTACATATAGCCAATAATTACATAATTTAGTTCCTGATAGATATGGGAATTTTTTCTTATTTTTATTTTGAATAAAATCTCTGATCTTATCAACATCATTACCGCAAATATCAAAAAGTTTTCTAATATCACCATTAAATAGTTCGACAAAAGTATTGCAAAGAGTCAACCATATTTCCGTTTGTTTTTGCTTCTGCAAAGCAACCTTATACTTAGTTAGAGCACTTTGAACTTCATCAAAACTTCTCTTTAAACATTCTTTTGGATCAAAAACAAATCTGGTTTCATCATCATTATATGTTCTATTGGCATTCTCCCATAAAGTATACGAATTTCTCTGATAGTTTAATGCCATTGGCAAAGTAAAATATAAATAATTTTCTACTGATGATGGCTCTAGATTAGGGTTTTCATCTTCGGGCATAAATTCGCCTCCAAGACTTCCCTTTTTCCACATAGCATATAAAATATCTACTTTTTTTAATATTTCTAATTTGTTCATAAAACTCCTTACTTCTTTGCTAAAAACGCCATAAACTGAGGTATCTCAGAGTTTTTAGTATAATAATTTAAATCGACATCTTTAGCTTCTTCAATACATTTTGATTCTGTAAAATCAATTATATCAAACTTGGCATTCTTTAACAATTTAAAATGCATAGAAGGAGAACCAACATAGAATTCTAATACTTCTCCATCATCTTGCCATGCAAAAGAAGAAAAAGTATGTTTTTCAAAAGTATGATATTTTCCATATACTATATTTTCATTATCATTTTTTGAACAACCAATAATTCTAATAACGCTGCCATCTATCTCTTTTTCCTGTGATGACCATCTAAGAGGATGAGCAATTGAGAACAAAAACAAACCATCTTTTTTTAAAACGCGATAAACTTCATTATATACTCTATTTGGAGTAGAACTATAGTGCACAGCTAAACTGCTATAGACAAAGTCAAAAGTATTATCATCAAATGGTAAATTGTTCATATCGCCAACAACAAAATCAATATCGGGATAAGTATTCTTGGCTAGAAGAATTGAATTTTTGGATAAATCAATGCCAATAATATTCTTATCATCAGCTCCAAAGTCTTTAAGAATTATCGATTCCTCTCCCGTTCCACATCCGAGCATTAGTATTTTTTTATTCTTTAATTCGGGCATCATGCTCTTCATCATTGGTTTTTCGACAAATCGATGTGAAGGTTTTAGACCATTTATTAAATCGATCTGTCTCTTTGATGCAAATTTATCGTAATCATTTTTCATTTACTCATCCCCTTTTTCAAACACTTAATCTAAAATAATTATAACATTAAATAAATACAATTACCTAATTATATCTTTCAATATTCTTTCCTTTACTATTCTACAACCATTTACTTCTCCTGTACCTAACGCAGATACATAGACTCCAGTAACAGTTTCCAACCAATCTAAATACTCTCGAATATATCTATTAAAATAAAACTCTTCAAACAATCCACTTGCCCCTTTATATTCATAACCTAAATGTTCAAAAAAATTAAGATATAAACTAGAAGGAGTATTTATACGACAATTATTCTTTAACTTGCTTATATCTAAATCAAATATTCTTCTCTCCATCTTAGTAACTGTTGTCTGTTCAGATTGATCGATAATTGTATTTAAAGGTAAATCTGCATCAAGCATTGGTAAATCAATTAATTCGGTTTGATACTCCCTTTCCCCTCGTGATTTATGAACTAATCTCTCTATTTCCAATGCATTCAAAAGAGTAATATCATTTACCTTTATAGAATCCCAATCATCTTTAAATATCTGTTTTAGATATACTTGTGGACACTCAGAAATAAGTCTAGAAACAATATCGCGCGCCATATTAGATGAGTATAAATCGACATCTCCTTTAAAAGGATAACTTCCATACATGCTAGCTAAATTAACTTGAGTCCATGCTAGTTCTTCTCCACTTCCATAAGCCCCCGTATATATATACTTACCAGAATTAGTTATATTGCTAATTCTAATTGGAAAAGGTCTAATTACTAATATAGTTTGTAACAATCTCTCTGCTGAGATTCCCGAATCGGCAAGTAACTGTGTAGTAGATACATTTCTACTCGTAACATAAGGATAATTTCCACTATGATTTAAATCGAGATCACAACCTTGAGAACCTTCGACCATAACATATTCTTTAGGATTGTCTAAATGAGTATATAGGCGATCCAACCATTCTTCATTTGAGCAAACAATCGCATTCTTAAAAGTCCTATAGAAATTTAGTTTTTCATCGCGCATTATCTTCTCCTTTGAAACTGCTCCACATCCCTTAAAAGTAGAACCGCTCTTTATATGCTCTCTCTCGTACTTCTTATGTCTTTCCTCAATTAGAGGAGTTAATTCATGAATATAAATCTTTCGTTCTCCAACAATCTCATTAACTCGATTTATTTCGTCTTTAAAAACTTCCATATCAATAGCTGATCCTGGACCAATAAAAAGTTCAGTATTAGGATTTACTGAAGAAACTGGAATATTACGAAATACATACTTTTTCCCAGAATTATCTACAAATGTATGACCTGCATTGGGCATACAATTTGTTACACTTGCCCCTAAATTAATATTCTCTAACGTCGCTATCTCACCTATTACTTTAGCTTTGCCACAAGAACCGGCTGCCCCATCAATAACTGAAATTACATTTCGCATCATAAAAATCATCCTAACTTCATTAAATTACAATAATATATTCTACTATAACTCTTTCTATTTAACAAATATATTTGTTATAATAGATACAGATCGAGGTTTTTATGAATAGAATAAATTATGAGAAAATAGAACAATATATTAGAGATGATAATATTTTAGGCAAAGGTAAAGAAGTAACAGTATATGATTATGGTGATTCAGTAATAAAGATATTTTCAAATAATAGAACTTCTCCCTATAAACTAATAAGTATAAACGGAATAGAAAAACTTAGTGAACTACCATTAAAATACTTTAACAAACCCCAAGATTTAATTATTAGAGATGGTATTGTCATAGGCTATTCAGAAAATAAACTAATTGAAAGTGAATTAAATCCTAATGAAATAGACTATGAAGGAATAAAAGAAGATATTATTACCTTAAGTGATAATGGATTTAAAATTCAAGACTTATACTACAACTACATAATTCATAATAACCATTTCTATTTTATCGACTTAACAAGTTATATGTATGTTCCTACTGAAGAAGAATTCTTAAAGAAAAGTTTCTATAATAACAATATAAAAGAGATGAATATATTTCTAATAGGATATCTACACTTTAATGCTTTTCAAGATAAAAATGACGGCTATGAATTTACTAAAATTTATAGGGCAAATGAATATCGATTAAAGAATTGTAGTGATAGTTTCTATGGAGATATAAAAAAGCAAACACTATAAAAGATCTTCATTTCACTCTTAACTAATCAATCTTTCTTTCTGGATTATTATAAGGACTCATTACTTTTTCTCTCTTTTGTTTATATTTTTCTAAATCTACCGTATTATTCTTCTTATCAGCATAAGCATATACGGGAGCAAGAGAGTCCAACATTAATTCAGCAGATAACTCAGCATATTTTTCAATCTTGTATTTATACTTGTTAACAATTAGTTGAAATAATTCATATGTTTTATTAATAAAGAAATCAAATGGCTTTTCTCCATTTAAAAATTCAATAGCAATATCACTAGAACTTGCAATATTATTTATTTCATCTATAATAGCTTCATTGTTTTCCCTGCGTAAATCCATGATAGCATCTATTCCCATTGCAAATTCAAGTTCTCTTCCAATAAATACCAAAAGAGAATCATATTCCATAGGAACATAGTTAATACTATTCAATATTGGTTTTACTTCATCATAAGAAGATACCTTAAAGAAATCACATAACATATCTTGAGTAATCATCTGATTGATAATTTCTTCGAATACGATATCTTTACCGCTAGTAGTCTGAATATGATACTTGTCTTCACTCTTAGTAATATCCGTAATAGATGTATATAGGCCATGCTTAGATAATATTTGATTTCCTCTCTTTACATGCTTGCTTTTCTGCATTCCATAAGCATGATTAACTTCATGTAAAAAATATGGGATATTTATTGTCGTACCAAATGTATCAATATAATCTTTTTCCTTAATAGTTCCCTTTCTATCTTCAACTATTATAAATTTGGATTCACTTACTACTTCCATATCTTCATTGAATATAGGATCATAACAACATACAGAACCAACGGAATTTGTTCCATAAATATTTTCCTCTTCATCAACTAAAATGTGAGGATTATTGACACCAAACATCTCACTCATCTTATCATTTACCATTTTTTGATTTAAACCAACCGCAGTAAAAATAGGAATATTATTAAATAGTTCAAAAATATCATCTATTGAATCACTGCCATATCTTTTAATCATCAAATTAACAGTTATTTCAATTGCCTTTAATAAATTGTCATCATAATGATATTTATTCTTTAAACTATCTAATAATTCCTGAATCATTTTATTCACCTATCACTATTATATCAAACTATTTAATTAAATAATCATTTTATAATACTTCAGTGTAAATATGATATAATATCAATTCAAGGAGAAATATCATGAAACAGTATAGTACAGTTATATTTGATTTAGATGATACTTTAATAGATAATACAAAAGCTTCTAAATATGCCTTTAAATGCATTTTAGAAGTTTTAGATATCTCATATAAAGAAGACTTATTCTATAAATTTTTAGAATTTGATGCAGCATATTGGTATAGTTGGGAACATAGAAAAATGAATATTCCAGAATATCTTTATTTACAAGAAAACATTGAAGAATTAAGAACTTACTTGAGAGCTAAAAGATTTTCTGAATTTTTTAACATAAAAGATTTCGATTTTGCCGTGAGGATTAATTTTATCTATTGTAATAATTTAGGTGTAGATATTGATAGTATTGAAGGATCAAAAGAAATTCTTGAATATTTGCATGATAAATATCGCTTAGTTATTGCAACTAATGGTCCTTATAATGCTGCAATAGATAAAATAAATAAAGCTGGATTCAATGAATATTTTGAAAGCATTTATTGTTCAGAAGTACTGGGATATTCAAAACCCGATTATAAATTCTGGAATGCTGTATTTGAAGATTTAAAGGAAAAGCGAAGTGATATAATACTTATTGGAGATTCACTTACGACAGACATTGCTAGTGGATGCCAAAATGAATTCGATACAATTTGGTATAATCCCAAAAAAAAGTCAGTTGAAAATAATCAACCAACTTATGAAATACAAAAACTATTAGAACTAAAGAGAAGTTTATAATTCTCATTTTATTAACATACTACACAATTAATCTATAAGCTTTATCTCTTAAATCTCTCATTAAAGGTATGTTTTCTTCTCTAAATTTTTCAACTATATCTAAGTTTTCTTGAATTCTTTTTTCAGCGTCATCTTGGTCCTCTCGAAGTCCCTCAAGATTTCTCGATTCCAATTTTAAATTCTTCCAAAACATTTTTTCTTGTGATGGAGTGTTAGCAATAAATAACCTTCTAAATCGTAATTCCATTCTGTTCCCATATTCATTAATAATATCGATGGAATTTTGATCTATAAATTGATAGAAGAAATTATCCGTTGGATCATAAGCAATTCTTTTATTTCCATCACTAGTTAATACAATTAAATGATTTCCGAATTTCTTTTCAAATTTCCTTTGCATTTTAGGATTTGTTTCATTATTAATCTCAAATTGATGAGTTATAACTTCGATATTTAAAAATGCTTCAACAGCATACTTTCTCAAATTTTCATCTTCTTCTAGTTCTCTAAATACATTTTCCAAATTTTTCTTAATATTTTCAATATCTTCACGTGTAAAATCTTCATACTTTCTCGTATAGACAGGAATAGAGGATGTTGGATATCCACAAGTATTTAAAATATCTTTTAAAGCATTTGCTTTATGTCTACATATTCCACATCCATTAAAGATATTGGTTAATTGATATTTTCTTCCCTCAAAATAATCATCCCTAAGCGAAGAAAAACTACCTCCCAATGACAAATATCCGTTTTTCATTAAATAATAAAATGATGCACATAAACTAGCAAGGGATTCCATATCTAAAGTATTCATTAAGTCACGATAATTATTTAAAAATGTATTATAGTCTTGTTCTAGTTCCAAATAACTCTTTGTAAAGTCAATTCCCCTATTATTATTCATAGTAGCATAACCTAAATAATTTAATAAATATAACAATATAAGAGAATAATCTACTAATGGAATAGTATTGACAATTGAAAGAGAAAGAGATGCTATAGTTCCTAATCCTAGAATTCTTTTAATTGGATAATATTTTTCTGTTGGAATACTACCCATTATTTTTCGTAATTTTTCATCAGTCATATTTAACACGCCTTACTTGATATTCTTTCTTCTTGATAACACAATAATTTTCTGTATGCTCTTTTAACATCAATAATTCTTAAACTCTTATCTTTAATAATATTTTGATTATAGACATCAGTCTCTTTTTTATAGATTATTCCCAATTTACCAATAATATCATAGGCTTTATTACCATAAATTCCATTTAAACGAGAAAACAACTTGCTAGAAAAATTATCCTCTAAAGCTTCACAACCTAATACTTTTAACACTTCATCATCTGAAAGTTTTTCACTATTAGAAAGAATTCTACGACCAATCATTATAGTTAACTCTTGAAAAGAAGGATGATATTTATAATTAGATAGAAATTCTGTTTTATTACCAAATACCATCTTCTCTTTTCTACTCGTCTTAATTGGTCTTTTTTCATGATTTGAAGCATAGTAAATATTCTCTAATATATCATAGACAATACCATCTTCAAGTAACGAAAAACCTTTTTCTAAATATAAATCTTCTAATGCTCTCTCTTCACCATAAACACCTTTTCTTAATAGATAATCAGTAGCAATATTTCTATTGGTCTTATCAGATATAGAAGAAACTGTCGTAATAATTTCTTTTAACATAACATATTCAAATTCAGATGAAGACAAATCAGAACTTAAGAATATACCAGTTCTATCACTCAATGATAAAGATTTTTTATCTTTCATTGCAAACATTATATATCCGACTTTCTTAATATTTAATAATCTCGATAATATACGTTTAAAATTAGTGTTTTTTATATAACCAAGTAAAGTTCCATAATATAGAAAATCCTCTAATGTATCAAAAAACACTTCTGATATTCTATTATCTTGAAATTCGATTCTTTTTTTTAATATTCTTAAAACAGCAGGTACACTAGGTACCTTTGACCAATCATACTTCATAAAAACACCCCTTTTTAATGGCATTTATTATACTGCAAAATTATAATTTTTGCAAATTGATAAAATAAGATTAAAAAACAGGAGTAATAAAACTCCTATTTTTATAAATTATATCTTTCTAAAATATCCTTTTTTTCTTATATACAAATATACACAAGCTAGAACTACTATGAATATAGAAGACACTATAGTATAATCATCTATTCCAGTTTTTGGATTTTCTATTTTTTCTTCATCGGTCTTTTTATCTTCTTCTGATTCATTGGTTTCAGATTTAATAAATGTATATGTATATTCATTATCTCCAGTTTTTTCCCATGAACCTTCACTAAATCCTTCTGACTCTATCATACCTGTTGGATAAGTACTATCTGTTATCTCTTCATTAATTAATACTTTTACTAATTTATCTTCAGTAGTTTTATCACTCCAAGTTCCATTTACTACTTTAAATGTAACTATATAATATCCTTCAGTTTCAGCATATGTACTAATATTTCCATTTAAAACTGCTGTTAATACTTCATCATTTTCGCTGACAAATGTAGAATTTCCAAAATTGCTTATTGAATCTGGATTATATAAGAAATTGTCTGTCGTAACAGTTTTCTTTTCTACTTCTAAGACATGCTTCTTATTATCTTTAAATGAACCTTCACTTAATACTATTTTCCCCTTAACTAATACTGCAGGAAGATTATTAATTGATTCTGCTATTACCCTACTATTATCAATGTTTAAATCACCATTTACAACTAGCGGAGAGAATGTTTCACTACCATACCAATTTGACTTGCCACTATTCTTAGTATAAAGGTATGAATCTTTCAAACTAAGTTCACCCTTTGTTCTAAATACACCTACAACACTTAGAATAGAATTTGTTAATGTAGAAGGATTATCAGCACTTATTTCAAAATAGCAATCCTCTTCATCTTTTCTATTTAATCTCAATATTGAATTTTCGATTTCGGCTTTTCTAGTTGAGAAATACCCATTAGTTTTAATTTGAGAATCCTTAATTATTAAAATAGATGAATTATGTGAACCACCTTTTATTTCACTATTATATATAGAATCTTCTATTTTAAATTCTCCAGAACTTCTAATATAACCACTTCCATTTTTTGTTTTATCTTCGGAAGCTTTTATATTAATTGTCGATTTATTAATACTCATATTGGCACTAGCACTTACATAAGTATATTGACCGGCATCATACATTGTAATTTCTGAATTATCAATTGTCGCATCTTTGGATGCTATTAATTGAGCATAGGTAGAATTTATTCCATTAATAGTAATATCAGAACCTTTAACATTTAAATCATTACTTGCAGATATATATGAGTCAGTTATTACTGTTGAATTAGTCATATTTAGATTACCATTAACACTAATATTAGAGCCATAAGATGCTCCAACAAATCCTTCAGAAGTAACTCTAACTTTTGAATTTAATATATCTAGATTACCAGCAACACTTAAATGAGATAATATGTATATATCAGAGTCCTCAATTCTCATATTTCGCTCACCGCTACCATAATTATTATTTGTTAAAGCACTATTACTAACAGAAAACGAATTTGGTGATGGATTTAATGATCTTTTAATAGTCGACCCCTTAATAATTACATTCCCTCCACCATCTATGTATTCATCAATTGTTATTTCAGAATCTTGAATTAACAATGTACCATTTTTCGTTGTTACTATTTTTCCAGAAAATATACTACTCTCTAATGCGACTACTTTAGAATCAATAATACTTATATTACAAGGAGCCTGAATTACATAATCGGCAAAAATATCAGATTTTTCTATATATATATCGCTATCTAAACTTTGAATATATCTAGTTTTTACATCAGAATCAGTAATTATAATGTTCCTTGCTTCAATATCTCCGTGGTCAGTATTAATTTTTGATTCTCGTATAGTAACGTTTCCAGAAAACGAATCAATACGATTTGAACTAAGATTAGGCCCTCCAGTAACATTAATTATAGAATTATTAATATTTAAGTTTTTGGAACTATTTACTTTAGCTGAGTTACCCTTTAAATCGATCGTTGAATTAATTATATTAAGTTCGCTTGATGAAACATAAATCTCCGCATGAGCATTAGACTCGGATGATGCTTTAATAGTTGAATTAAGTATACTGACATTTCCCTTAATTGTCATATAAAATGGCAAGTTATCAAAAGATTTACTATTTAATTTTTTTATTGTCATAGGGTTAGTATTATTAAAATTATTAATTTGATTAATATATACTTGTTTATCGTTTGAAGTAATAGTTATCGTATCATATATATTCATTGTAGTTATATAGGCATTTTCTTTTATTGTTAATACATTATTCTCATAAGTTAATATTTTTGAATAATCACTTACTACAGAATTATCTTCTGCATTAGTTACTACTGGTGTTCCATTAATTACTACTTTATATTTTTCTAATGCTGAGACATCAGATATCCCTATAGTTATTAACATTACTCCTATTATTAAACATATTACTTTTTTCATTTATTTACCACTCACTTACTATCTTATAATCATTATAATAGTTTTTATAAGGTTAAGCAATTAAAATGTAAAGAAAAGTATTTTTTAACATAATAGCAAAAAAAGATATCTAAATTAGATATCTCACTTTTTATGTAATATTTTATATTCCGGACAACTTTTAATTAAATCTTCATGTTTTCCTCTACCTACCATTTTCCCCTTATCAATAACAATGATATCATCAGCTATTTTCATAAGTTCAGGTTTATGCGTTATCATTAGAACAGTATGATTCTTTCGCAAATTCTTAAAAATCTTTACGACTTGTTCACTTGTTTCAACATCTAATGCCGATGTAACCTCGTCAAATAGTAATACTTCTGATTTTGATAAAAGAGTTCTTGCAAGAGCAATTAATTGTTTTTGACCTGTAGAGATGTTTTCTGCATCCTTTATCAACTTTGTATTATATCCATCTTTTAAACTCATTATAAAGTCATGTATACCACATATTTTACAAGCCTCTATCTGATGTTGATGATTTGAATCTACTAAATTAAAGTTTTCTCTTATACTCATATCGAAGATGAATGGTTTTTGTGTAACAATCGACACATTAGAAGAATACACTTCTTTGCTATAGTCATAAATATTTATATCATCTAATAGAATACATCCTTTATTTACACGATAAAGTCGAAGAAGTAAACGGAAAATAGTAGATTTACCAGAACCACTCTTACCAACAATAGCTGTAAAAGTATTAGGTTCAATAGTAAAATTAATATTTTTTAAAGATGCTTGCTTTTCATAATTAAATGATACATCTTTAAATTCAATATGACCTTTAATATCATCCGTATTATTATCTCCATATTCAATCATATTTTTATTCTGATAATTAAGTAACTTATGAATGCGATCTACTCTTATTGACTTAGCACTTAGAGCTTCTAAAGTTTCAACTAATTTTACTAACTCAGTTTGAATATTACCGTAGTAACCTATTACTAATACTAATGTCGCAATACTGTATTTTTGATTAAAGATAAGAATTATAAGTACGAGATAGACAAAACTCTTACCAAATCCAAATAATTCAGGAATGATACATAGAACGCGATCTTGATACACTCGTTTCTTAAAATAATGTTCTTTCCATTTACCTTTATTGTTCTCTAATAAAGATTCAATATTGCTTTCCATATTGAAGGCTTTAATCTCTTTTGTGCCATCAATAACTTGACCGATAATTCCGGAAACTTCATCTTGACTTACTCGTTGTTTAGCAAGTTCATTATTTCTTCTCTTCATATTATAATCAAGCGAAACAAGAGAAATAATTAATGCAATTAAAGTAAATATTCCAACAATAACATCTACATTAAGTAAAATAACCATAGCTATTACAATATTGATGAACGTGGTTACCGCATCAAAGAAGTTATCGGGAACTTGCATAGCTGAGCCAACATCATTATAGGAAGTATTTACAATGAAAGGTACCGATATCTCCTTAGTAAAGTTTTCATCATATGTCGTTACTTTATTTAAAATAAGTTCTTGTAACTTATTGTGCGTATATATAGAATTCTTAGCATATGCAGAATAATTGTAATGATGCAACATAACATAGAAAATTGCAGATAAAATATAAACAACAACCATTTTTAATGTAAGTTCAAAGTTTCCCGTAGATGCAACATCGATGATTTTAGATGCAGCTAAAGGAATAAGTAAAAGAGACAAGCTTCGCAAAAGAGCCGAGAAGAATAAATGGAATATTAACTTTGGACTACACGCCTTTAAAGAAAAAAACTTTTTTACAATTTCAAAATATTCTTTAATCATTGTTAAATACCCCCATTCTACTAGGAGATTTGCGAGTTTGTAGATTTTGGTAAATAGCATTTCTCTCTATCAACTCTTTATGAGTACCAACATCTACAACACGACCTTTATCGAGAACGATAATACGGTCTGCTTCCTTCATCAAGTCAGGTTTCTTTGTTATCATAATAATCGTGCGATCATCTCTTATTTTATTGATCAAATTAGGAACTAGTTTAGCTGTATCGGGATCTAGTGAAGTTGTAATATCATCAAGTAATAATACTTCAGCATCAGTAAGAAGCGTTCTAGCAATACTTATCATTTGCTTTTGTCCACCCGATATGTTACTTCCATTCTCTCTTAATATTGTGTTATATCCTTTAGGTAAACTTACAATAAAGTCATGAATACCTGCCGTCTTGCAAGCCTCAATCTGTTTGTTTCTATCTTTAGATACAAAATCCAAATTCTTTTTTATACTCATATTAAAGATAAATGGTTTTTGATTGACAACACCTATATTCGAAGTATAAGTGGCATTATCGTATTCAAAGATATCAATATTATCTAGAGTTACAAGCCCACTAGTAGGTTTAAATTGACGAAGTAAGACATTAAATAACATGCTCTTACCAGCACCCGGTTCTCCAACAATAGCAACAACTTCATTATGATTAATCTTAAAACTTATATTATCTAATATCGTATCTTTCTTAATCTTTAAAGTTACATCCTTGAATTCAATAGAGCCAAATATATCGCTAGTATCATAATTGCCAAATACTATTCTTTCTGATTTATAATTTAATAAATCATTTATTCTTCTAACTGATATATTACCCTCTCTAATAGCAGTTGTTGAATCAATAAAATAGCTAATATAATTAACTAGATTTTCATGATAAGAAATAACAAGAACCAAGAATGCAATATCAATATATCCTAAAGCAAGTAAACTTACTAATAATAAATATAATAGAAATCTAAATCCATAAGTTATAAATTTTGAATCGTTATCTCTCAAAGTATAATAGTGTCTCTTTATTCCGTAATGTTTAGTAAAATTCTTTTGAATAGTGTTTAATTTAACTTTTAGTTTATCTAACATATTAAATGTCTTAATCTCTTGTAAACCTGATACTATTTGAGTTAAAAGCGTACTATATTTATCATCATCGCTTACACTTTTACTATAATAAATATCAATCAATCTATCAGCTTTATTTCTAAATGCTATATAGAAGAATGTAAATACAACTAAAATAAGGGCAACGAATATATTATTAAAAGCGACAATTACCAAAACCATTATTACTTGAAAAATTCCAAGCAAAAATTCACATATTTCATCATTCATATCACCTATCGTGATGATATCACTATTGATTGTATTCATTATTCTTCCCTTTGAAAACATATGTGTAAAATTGCCATCAACAGAAACCAACTTATTAAATACCTTGCTAGTTAGCTTATCATAACAATAGCTTATATTGTAGCCATAAATCTTATAATTAGCATATAAAGATATATAATATAATAGATAATCTACGGTAAATAAAATCAAGAACAAATACGTCATTTGCACGTCATTTTCTGTTAAATACTTAATAATAAGCGATGCAAATAATGGCAATAAAAGTTCAAATAATTTATAAAAGAAAGCCGTAACTATATTTATTATTAAATATAATTTCTTGATTTCTGCTAGATTTAAATATTCCTTAATAAATTTATAATACTCCCTTATCATACAACTGATTCTCCTATAGTAATTATTATATCATAAAAAATGAAGAACAAATATATTATTCTTCATTAACATTTATTCTATTTATCTCTTCTTGAAATCTATTTATAAATAGACCTATTTGATAACCATCAACAAATCCATGATGAGCCATAATCATTAGATTCATAGACACGCGATTATCATTAAACCTAAACTTATCCCATATAAACTGAGGTATCGTTACACTATTGTCGAATGGAGGAATTAAGGATGTGAATGAATACCAAGGCTGACACGAAACCCAAAAAGCATCTTGCTCATGATTGCAAAAACTCTCCCTCTTCATCTTAAAAGCTTTTAGTCTCTTTTTATAATTATCTAAAAACATATCTAAATCTTCACTATAATCATGATCAAAAAAACCAATTAAATCATCATCTAATTTTTCTGTATAGTTTGGATGTATAATGTCATAGTGAATGTATTTCCCATCTTCGTATCGCATCTTAAAAGTATCAATCGTATTTACTACCTTACTTATATAGTAAGTTATAACTCCATATTGAGTACCCTTTAATTTACCTAATTTATATAGATTTGTAATGTCGACATTTACCGTAACAAAAGAAAATGCATTAGTTTTACTATTATATTGATTGAATAATTCTTCTCTCTTGAAATTTTTAATCTCATTCTTCATAAAACCACCAAAATCATTTTACCATATTAATCATCAATAGTATATAAATCATTCTCTTGAATATATTTATAATGTGTGTTATAATTTGACCTATCGCGAATGAAAGAGGGAATATATATGACATTAATTCCACGAAGTGTTATAGACATAAGTCATAGTACACAAAATAATACAAAATCAAGAAAACAGTATATACTAAACTTTCTCGAAACTGATTTGGATGAAAGCCAAGTTGCTTACTTTACTTATTGCATTAATAGATTAAATGCCTTTAGATCAATTAATGCTCAAAGTTATAAATGTCATAATGAAACTGTAATTGATAGAGATAACATCGAAGTAGAAGAAGTCCCTTATACAGAAAGAGAAATAAAATCATTTATCATTATACAAAATTCTTCTATTTTTAGCCCATTTGAATATAAACAACTATATGAAAAATATATAGGTAAGAATAAAGAATTAAAACGAGCAATTTAAGATACTAATGTATCTTTTTTTTATTGGCAATTTATATTATAATTTTATTAGGGTGTTGATATGTTTAAAAAATATAGAGAATTACTGAGTATTGAAACCATATTAAAAGATGCATACAATTATGATTTCAATGGGAATATGAAAGAATTACTTAAAGAAGATTTTATCGATCTTGAAGGTAATGGAGTTGATGCCTTAATGTGGTTTACTTATGAAGGCGAAAGATATTTGTTTAAACCTTTAAGAGAAGCAAAAATAAATGTATGGGGAGAAATTCTTTCTTCTTATTTGGCAGAATACTTAAATATTCCTCATGCTGAATATCGAATTGCATCCTTTAATGGACAACTTGGAGTTGTTACTAAATCTATTATTAAAGGAAAAGAAAAACTAATTCTTGGAAGTGAAATATTTCAAGAATTTATGAATAGATATCCATATAAGGAAAAGAATGAAATACTAATTCAAAATAAATTATTTCGCTATCTCTATGATATACCTGAGGAATTCCTAAAATTAAATGCCTACGATAGAAAAAGATATCTATTTAATTATTTAAATAATCTAGATTGCATTCAATCGATAATTTATAACTTTGAAGACATAGATAGACAAGATAAACAAGAAATAATAAATGGTCTAGTAAAAACATTTCTATTTGATATAATAACAATGCAATATGATAGACATCCAAATAATTGGGGAATCATAGTAGATAAGAAAGCTAGATTTTCTCCCCTTTTCGATAATTCTACATCTTTTGGTCTAAACTATCTAATTATAGAAGAACATATAATGGAATTTAAAAGAAATATATTATCATATTATAAAGATGCCTTAATTAGAGGAATTGATCCTGAAGATAATCGAAGAGAAATAATCTATCCAAGTGAGCCCACTTTAGTAGTCAATACTGATGATTCAATCGACCCAATGAAAAAAATAAAGAAAAAAATACCTGATGTATTTGAACATTTTCTAAATATCTCAAGTAAAGAAGACTGCGAATTTGCCATTCAAATGGTATCTTCAGTATCATCGGATTTAATAGAAAAATTAATTAGACAAGCTGAGGAAGATAACTATATGAAAATGGATAGTGATACATGCAATTATATATTGACATTATTTGATAATCATTTAGAAATATTAAATAGCATTATTGAAACATACAGGAGGACTCAAGATGAAAATGCAAGAAGAAAATAAATATAGACAATTTAAAAGATTATTAGAAAACTTAATAAAATCGGGAATAGATGAATACAGTGCATTAAAATTTATCGAAGAAAATATTGATATATTAGCTAAAAAAGATGATGATTACGATGTAAATAATTCAATTTATTTTCTTTTGAATAATCAAGATGTATATGGAATCGTATATGTAGATGGAGATACTTACTATTGGTCAAATCTTATAAATGGTTTTCTTACAAAACTTAAAACGGTTAATGAAAAAGATGAAGACTTTCTTCAAGCATCAGACTTCGTTGTCGAAATGATAATTAATTTTGCCAACAGTGAAAAAATCAAACAAATAATACCTGAAATAACGACATATTCAGTTGAAAACAAATTAAGGGCACTAAAAAATCTCGGTTTAAACGAGAATGGATATCATGTCAAATAAAAATATTAAGATTTACTCTTAATATTTTTTTATTGTTTTAATAAACGAATGTCACTAGAAGGAACTAAGTTAGGACTAGTCATAAAGTATTCGTATAGAACTCCGAAAGCACTAACTATACTTACATCTCTACTTGTTGCAAAATCTCTCAATATCGTATCACAAGTAATTACTGGTTTATCTAAACTATCATCTATTTCCCATACAATCTCAAAAGATTGTAATTCAGAAATAAGTCCCATTAAAAAGTGAACAGGATGAGAAAGAGTATCTAAATGATCTTCTTCTATAGATGATTCAAGTAATTTGAGATAATCAATTGGTGTAATGCATTCTTCACTTTTAAGTAAGTTACCACGCAAACAAGATATTTTATAAGCAAAATAATTATTAAAACACTCTGTTACTGCCTTTCTCTTCTCCTCAATACTTAACATATGATAATTCTTCTCTAACAAAGCTACATTCATAATATGATATACATCTCTCGTATTAAAATTTGTCATAAAACACCTCTTAGTGAATTAATATATCAAAAAAATAATTATAATTCAATAATAAAAAAAGATCTTACGATCTTTTTCTTCTAAATAATCCTCTTAAACCTTTTGGTCTCTCTTTTTTTTCTTCTTGCGCTAATTCCTGAATACCATACTCTTCCATAATCTTATCTAATGGTACATTACCATAATTAGCAACATATTTAATTACACAGTTTTCCACTAATTCTAAACCTGAATATACTTCATCATTAAAAGTCATATATTTGGCATTAGGCTTAATTCTGTCTAATAATTGTTGTTGATCAAAATAATCTAGTAAAGTAAAATCTGTTCCTTTAACATTAGTATTTAGTATAGAAATTGAACTTACTAAATCTTTATATTTTAATGCTCTTTCATAAGTCATTTGTTGATCTAATGGATTTGATGATAAACTTTGAATCTCTTGAGGATTCAATTCCTCTTCTGATTGGGAAGAAGAGTTATCATTTGTTTCACTCTCATTAGGGAATTTACTCAATACTTGTTCTAAATAATCTGAAAATTGTGAATCGTCTTCAGGTAACTCAGAAAAAGTATCAGTTATTAACTTTTTATCTTCTTCTGTAATATCTTCAGGTCTAACTAATTCACGGTTTTCAGAACTTGCATCACTTGTTCCAACTACTTCTTTTACGGGTTCTGTTTCTGCAGGAGTTGATGATACAACAAAGTTACTACCTACATTAGAAGCATTTTCATAGAAATGAACGTCTTCTTGAGCTAGTTGTTCAACTTCTATTCTAGTGCTTTCAGCTGTTTCTTCAGTAGTCTCTTGTTCATTTTTTCCCATAGCACTTGCAAGTAGAGAATCTAAATATGCTTCACCTGAAGCTTCTCTATTAGCAAATGAATCCTGTATATTTTGATGATTCTCTTGACTTAAAGTTTCTTCCACTTTTTCTTCAGACACAAGTAAATCTTTTGGTTCATCATCTATAACCATCAAATCTTTTGATTGTTCTTCCTTAACCATCAAGTCTTTAACTTCATCTTCTTTAACCATTAAATCAGTTTGTGAATCCTCTTTAACCATTAGAGATGTTTGTGATTCTTCTTGAACTGATAGCTCACTGTTTTGAGTTGAAGACTGCTCTTGAGTTGCAGCTAAATCATCTTCAATTTCAATAGTTGGAGAAGAAACTGAAATCTCTAATTCTCCATTGAATAGAATAGTTTCATCATCTAGTTTTCCATAAAACTCATCAAATAAATCATTTGTATCTTTATCAATATATGCCGATTTCGTATTTGTCACTTTCAAAAGAGCATCAGTCAAATTTTTAACAAATATATTTTTGTTCGCTGGATCTATAGCAATCATGCGTTGAAGAATTCTCAAATCGCATTCTATTAAAGATTGATCTTCATTTAAACATCTCTCTCTATATCGTAAAATTGATTCAGCATCTACCCCATTTTCAATCGTTTCTTTTGGGCTATTTTCAAGAAAATCCAAAATTGTATAGTAAAGGGCATAAGAAATTGCTTGACATACAATAGCTGAAACTCTTTCAATTTCTTGATTTCCAAATTCTACCAAAGCATCATATCCAATATAATCATTAACTCTTGGATATAACATATTTGGTTTATCAATTAAATTAATAATTGGAAGAGGTAAATCACCTATTAAATTAACAACTCTTTCCATATCTTCAATATTAATATTAATGCGTATACTATCAGTTAATCCCTCTTCAAAACGATTATATGAAGGTATTGTAATACAATTATCAATTTCATTCTCTTTAAGACAATTATAAATAGCTGTTAATACCTTATATATATCTTTACCTTTAACATTTAATACAAGAATAATATTTAAATCTTTACTATTCTTTTTATAAAACTTATCTGAACTATAAGAAAATTCACGCGTATTAGGATTAAAAGCTGCTGCTAAATATTTTTTAGCTGCTAATGCATTAAAAGGTAAATTATTGAACTTACAATAATCAACATATGCTACTTTATCATAAAAATATTTAAAGTCCTCTTCATTTCTCTTACTCATATTATTGTGAGAATAAGCAAATAAATCTCTAATTTCTCTTATACCTTTATTAGAAAAACTACCATTAAAAAAATATTCACATATCTCTTCAATAAAATCTTTAGATGAAGATAATACTAAACTCTTTCTCATTTCATTAATACGCATACGCATACCTCCTATATACTAATATAATTATAGCATAATAAATCAAGATAAAAAGAAAAACAATAAAAAAAGACACTTACTTGTCTTTAATTATATATTTTTTTGTTTAAGTCTAACCCTAATAATTGAAGTTTTATTGAAATAAGTTTAATATCTAAATCGACAATTCCTATTTCCTTTAGTTTCTTTTTGTTTAAAACCCATAAATCTCCAACCGTATTAATGTTGTTTTCCTTTAATATTTTATTAAGTTTAGGGTCTAACTCTAAAACACTAATATCTTTTTCTGCATGTACATTTTTTTTCGCCATTATTACACCCTCTCCACTCATATGTAAAATATTACAAATACATCTATATTATAACATTTTTTAACAAATTAAGTAAGAAAAAAAGATATTAAAATATCTTTTTATGATAATGATATCTTTCCATAATCATTTGGATCGTAAGGAACTCGATTAACTACCTCATATACCAAATCATTGATTGAAGAAAGACAATTTGCAACTAGTGCATTATCTGCTTCAATTTTTGCAAATACACCAGCTTTGTCATAAGCTTCACTTGCTTGTTCAATTTCTTCGCCAGTTAAATGCTTAGCATCTTTAATAGTTTTTAAACATAATGCTGCAAGATAAGGCGATACTCCAATATTCTTTTGGTCTTCAGTTGCTCCATAATCAGGGTTCCTCATTTTCAATAATACTTGAACATCTTCCGGATTATTTCTTAGAGCATTTTTCAATACAGGATTATGGATACCATCTAATCTACTTTCTAGAGCTTTTTGGCGTGCCTTTATTTTTTCATCTACCTCTTCTATTGAATTGTTTACATCTTTTATTAAAGTACTCATATTAAATGAATTCTTTGCTAAAGTTCTCAACATTGAAGCAATTTTTGCTTCAGGAGTATTCTCAGAATCTCTTAAAGTTGTATCAAGGGCATCTATTAAATCTCCACAACCTAGTTTTCTAATTTCTTCTTCTATTTCTATTGCTCTCGTTCTTTTTCTTGTAGATTCAGAAATTTTCTCATTTAAACTACTTATCTCTTCTGAAATACTATTTCTTCTCAATAAATTAAAAGTACCTTGTGTTTCTAATTCTAAACTAGCTATCTTAGCTTTCCAAGCATCTAACTCTTGTTGACTATTCTTGCCAGTATAGTGAATAAGTCCCATATATTCTCTAAATACACTTATGTTTTCTTGAATTATTTTTAAATAATTAACATATTTAACATTTGTATCTTTTTTCTTATTTAATTCATCTAAGCGATGCGATCTATATGTACGCAAATAATTCTCAGCCAATTTTATTGTCTCTGAATGACTTAATAAAGTATAAATAGTATCAATATAATCATCATCTATTATCTTATGTCCTTCTTTATCAGAACTAACAATCTCACGATTAAATAACCTACTGAAATCTTCTATTCCATCTTTTAGTATTGTTCCACATACTTCAATTATTTCATCGCTTTCCTTTAAGGAGGCAACAATAGCTTCAATATAATGATTAAACTCTCTATTATTTACCATTTGTATAATACTATCTAATCTTTTAGTAGCTTTAGATAATCTCTGATAACGGAAATTATCCATATAAGAAAACTCATTATTTTCTTTCTTTTTATCCAACTGTTCTAGTTCTCTCATATAATTCTCATATATAGTCTTCATATTAGGAATAACTTCATTGAATTCTTTACTATTAGAATAACATTCACTCAATAGTTTAAATTCACAATCAAATTGTAGAACTGTTAATAGTTTTCTTATTAAGACATTATCACTATTACCTAAATTCTTCTCTTTAACTACTGTTTTTATTTGTTGTATTAATTTTCTATATGCGGCTAATCTTGAATCACTGTCCATCGTTACCATCCTCATCTTCTAATAAATCTTCATCATTTTCATCTAAAGATAATAAAATATCATCTATTTCTTCAAGTAATTCTAATGTATCTAAAACATCATTCATACAATCACTCCTATTATAATTCTAACATAAATAGAAAAAATTTAAATTTTTTTATAAATCACTTTACATTATATATAGATACTAAAATAACAAAAATTGTAAAATATTTATTTACAAGATAATAAAATATGCTATAATTTATATATAATAGGAGGAAAGAATAATGAGGGAAGAAGTAAAAACTTTAATAACAGAAGCAGAAACTAGTGTTACTGAATTTGAAAAAGAAATATTTGTAAATGATCGCGGTTTTTATATAAATGCTAAAACAATGATAGATGACATGATTGAACAAATAATGCTTATCAAACAAACAGTTGAATTAGAAGATTATAATGAAGAAATCTATAATGCTAACAAATCAGATTTGACATTTATTATTGATACTATTAAACAGTTAAGCGATTTAGTTAAAACTAAAACGATTCATATAATAGTTTCAGGCAAAGGAAACTACCGTGTTCAAGTACTTGGAGAAAAAGAAATGGCTATTGATATAAAAGAAAATAATATCGAAGAAACTAGAGAAATTGAACAAGTACAAGAAGAAGTTACAGAATACGATAATATTGATGAAAATGCAATTGATGAATTCTTAAATAATAATATAAAAACCAGTTAATTTACATAACTAGTTTTTATTTGCCTAAATATTCTTTTAAAACTCTCGATAGTTCTTCTCTTTCGATTGGCTTAGCTAAATAATCATTAAATCCAGATTCTAAATATTGTTCTCTCATACCGGAAATAGCATTTGCAGTTAAAGCAACTACAGGAGAATTAAATCCTTGTATCTCTTTCAACTTATGAAGAGTTTCAACACCACTCATCTTTGGCATCATATCATCAAGTAAGATTAAATCGTATTTAATGCCTGCATTTATTTTATCGATACACTCAAAACCACTTTCTACAGTGTCGGCAGTTATTCCAAAATTAGATAATAATTTATAAGCAACTCGCAAATTAATTTTGTTATCATCGACAATTAATACTTTCTTTGATTTATAATCAGCTTTTTCAGGCTCGTTTGACTTATTAATCATTTCTTTAACAACGGAATCTTCAGTTTGTTCACGAAGAACTATTTTTTGTTTTAAATAAACAGTAAATTTTGAACCCTCTCCGTATTTACTTTGAACAATTATTTTTCCACCCATCATTTCGACAAATTTTTTCGTTATAGCAAGTCCAAGGCCTGTACCCTCTAAAGTTGTATTTTTATCTTCATCAAGTCTTTGAAATTTTGTAAATAATTTATCAATTTGTTCAGGCTTTATACCGCGACCAGTATCTTCGATTGAAATAACTAATTTAGAATACTCTTCTTCATTAACACAGTTAACATAGAAAGCGATTCTACCTTTTTCAGTATACTTAACAGCATTCGTCAAAATATTAGTTACAATTTGTCTTAGTTTTCCAGAATCACCATATAACATATAAGGTAAGTCCGGAGCAAATATGGTAACCATTTCGATAGGTTTTTCTCCAATTCTCGGTTTAATAAGTTTGGCAACATTTTGTAGTATCTCTGAAGGATTATAATTTGTTTCAACAATTTCCATTTTGTCAGCTTCAATTTTAGAAATATCCAAAATACCATTAACTATTTCTAGTAAGTTTTCTGAAGCTAGTTTTATATCTTTAGCGTCATTCTTAGCATCCTCTAACGAATCTTCATCAAGTATACAATCAGAGAAACCAACTATGGCATTTAGAGGAGTTCTAATTTCGTGACTCATATTGCTTAAGAATTCTGATTTAGCACGATTTGCCTTTTCAGCAGATAATTTTGCTTCATCTAACACTTTTATCATTTTAACATCAGGATTTTCGATTGTGAAATACATTATAAAAGTTACATATGAAAGCATCGCTGTTATAAGAAGTAACTCTGGATGCATCCTTTGAATAATTGCGACTATAGAACCAATAAGTAGTATCAAATATAAAGGTAAATATTTTTTATTAGTCAAATTTTTAAAATTTATAGCTATACTAAAAATCCATACAATAACACATCCAATTGTTGCTATATATAGCATATTTGTACTAGGTCCATAGGAATAAACAATCAAATCATCATTTATATAATATATTGGCAATATAACTATAAATAATCCCATTATAAAATAAAATAAAATTGCAAAAAAGTATAATATACTTTTTATTTTATCATTCCTTTGTTGAAACTTTTGAGAAATAGAAAACAAATAAAGTGTAAATATAAACATCCAAGTAATATAAGAAATTAATAATAATTTGCTTATAACATCAGTAATTATTAAGTCCTGATAATGGCGAATGAATAAATGAGTTATAGTAGCAATAATACCCATAGATACATTAGTTATTAAAAGCATTGAATATAGTTTTGTTTCACGATTATTAACTCTTTCTTTAAAAAAGAAAACAAACGCAAGTAATATGCTAAAAAACAAACTGCATATTGTAAACCCGTTAACATTCATGTCATCTTCACCCTATGATAATTCTATCAAAAATATAATATAATGTAAATTATTAAAAAAACAAATATCATTAGATATTTGTTTTTGGATTATTTTAATACTCTTTTTATAATGTTATTGTCCTTCATCGTTTCTTCTTCATTAGTTTTACCTTCAACAGTATTGATTATCTTTTTTACTTGATAATAATCTCTATCTCTAGGCCTATCCCTTAATGGTAATTTAATTGAGCATAATTCCATTATTTCATAAATCATTTTATCGGCTTTATCTAAATATTCATCTTTTAATTCTATATAAGCTGTAGGCCACTCGCCACTTAAAATATTTGGATCTTTAACACCTACAACAATGCAATTTTTTACCGAATAATGTGTTTTTATTACTTCAGCAATTTCTGATGGAAAAACATTGTGCCCATCAGGTCTAACAACCATTTGTTTTTTTCTATTTAACAATGTAACTTGTCCATCAGTATCGATATATCCAAGATCTCCAGTGCGTCCCCATTTTTTTCCGTTTTCATCATAATAGAAAAATTCATCAGTAGCACTTTTATTATTAATATATCCATTCATTGCTTGATCACTTGAAACATGAATCTCTCCAATTTCATAGTATCCTAATTCTTCACCATTTTCTCCAACAATTTTGACATCGACTTTAGGTAGAGGAATTCCATATATTCCTGGCGTACAAGTTTCTGGTGTTGGTGTATAGAATAAGCAAGAACTAAATTCTGCCATACCTCCACCTTTAGTAATGTATGCAGAACAATTATGTTCTCTTAACCAAGAATTAAATCTAATTTCAAAGTCAGCATCAGTCTTATTTCCTCCAACGATTATATTGTTTATAAAAGATAAATCAAAATCTTCACTGACTAAAGGAGATTCCATAAGTAATTGTAGGAACATTGGAACACATACAATGTTATTTGGTTTATGTTTTACTATTAATTCTGGGAATATTTCTGGAGAAAACTTTGGTATCATAATACTTTCTAAACCACAACTAAAGGCATTATGTGTTCCACAAGCAGCACCATATGATATAAATGGTGGCATAATAGCTAATATTGTATCTCCAGGTTTTGTATCAATCAAATACTGTAATTGATCTATTAATAGATTAAGTGATGAAGAACTTAGCTCTAATCCTTTAGGCACTCCCGTTGTACCACTAGTATATTCACCTAAAGATATTTTTCCATCATAGTAAACAGGACTTCCCAATACTATATCAGTTACATCTGCATTATAGAATTTCTTAGAACTAATAATTTTATTTCCATTATTATTAAAAATATTATAAGACAGTTCTTTAGCATGTTCTAAAAGCATCTTCATATTATATAAGGTCTTAAGCATTCCCTTTTCACCATTATCAAAAGATTGTAATGGATTAATATTAATCATTTGAACACCATTTTGACTATTTAATATACTACGCATAGTACTTGCATAAATACCTGTTATACCAACTAATTTAGAAGAAACTAAATCTAAATAGTATTGCATTCTTTCAGCATTAACTCGAGGATCAATTAGACAAGCAGCAGCTCCTAAATAATCTAAACCATAAATCATATAAACTGTTTCTGGTGAAACTGGTAGAGCTAAATTTACATAATCTTTTTCCATAACACCAAATTTTTTAAATCTCTTAGCAGTATCTTCTATATGATAAAACATTTCTTCATATGTTATCTTTTTACCCATATAATCCATAGCATTAACTGACATATTATTAACATTTCTATTATATAAATACTCAAACAAACTCATTTTAGGCGTCTTTAAAGACAATTGTTCCTGAGTATAATTTTTAATCCAAGTTTTATCTTGTGATGGAATTCCAGAAAGACCTTTTTCTAATAATTCTTTCGCTAAACTTTCTTTTGCTATTTTTAATTCCTCTTTAGTTTGAGGACTAGCTTTTTTAACTATTTCCATTTTATATACCTTCCCTGACATCAAATTAATCATATCATTTGTAAAAAAAATATGCAAATTTGTTTATACATCTTTGCATATTAATTTCTTTTGTTCAATATTTTGTTTAGATATTCCATATCTGTCTTTTAATTGTTCAAACATTTGAGAATAAGTTGCAATCGAAGTATCAATACTATTTGATTCAAATTGAGCTACAAATTGGTCCAAAAAACAAACTCTTAAATATTCAGCATATGTTTGACTTTCTGGATCACTTTTTAGTCTTTCTGCAATTGCTGGTCCAATATAATCATATTCAGCAATGAAATCTTGATAATCAATCATATTTGGTAATATAACATCTCTCAAATATCTAAAACTACTCATATAAATATTATCGCTGTCTAAATCTAAAATCTCAGTAATAGCAGTAACAACATAATATCCATGACTTCTAGAAATTCTTCTCAAAGCCTCTTTATCACAATTTGGTCTACCCATTACTTCAGCAGCCATACTACATATACTTGCTCTAGCAGATACATATTCGCGTTTCTTCTCGCAATAAAACTTACCTTTCTTTTCATCGCTAGGACGAAGATATCTGCAATATGAACAATCAGCATCAAAAGGAAACATAACCCCACTTCTTTCTTTTTAAAACTGGGTTCTATTTTAACAAAACAGGTATTATTTGTCAAATTTCAAAACAGATAATTTAATTTATTATACTTTCTAGTTCTAATATCTTTGAATTCATTTCTTCTTTCTTAAATCCAGCTCGCAAAAGTTCTAATAATCTACGAACCAAATCGAACTCTTCTTCAATTAATTCTCTCTTTTGTAATCCAAGCCAATTTAGAACATCATAATAATCGTGTTCATCCGCATAATTCCCCTCAAAATATCTAATTAAAAATTCATAATCATGATTTCTTACTCGATTAATTAATTCAAAACTAGATAAATGACTAATAGATTCCATTTGATTTCTCAATATGGTATTTATATTTAACTTACTTATGCTTTTAATATATATATCTAGTGCTTCTATTACCCCATCAAATCCCTTAGTCTCCGTAGGAATACACATAAAATTTGATTTTTCACTGCTACCCGGTTTAATAAATAGACATGGATGAATATCTTTAAATTTATTATATACATCTAAATCAAGAGAATCATCTGCTACACAAAACCAAACATTATCGAAATATTGATCATTTAAATAATATCTCTTAAAAGTATCCAATTTATTTGAATTGAAAAATGCCCCTTCATTAGTCAATGTATCACTCTGATAATCATAGGATGCACCATATAGATATGACTTACCTATCTTCAAAGTATTACTAGTATAAGGTGCAAAAAAATCTAATACTCTTTTAACTTCTTCACAAGAACCACTATGAGTAGAAATACAAATATAACAACACTTAGCATTGAATTTTCTCCTAATCACTTCTACTTCTCTTACAAAGATACTCGCACTTCCTATATCAATATCATTACTAGTATGTTCTAAATCTAGCATAATAGCTATTGATTTCGAAGAATCATTATTGCTTAAGCGAACATTTGCCATATTCTCTTTAAAAGCCTTTTCGGCTCTTTTCTGATAAAATTTTTTCTTTCGGTATTCTGAAGACCAACTATCGATGTATTTCATAAGAAACCTCCAAACTTAATTTAATATTATATCATTAAATAAAAAAAATAAAAGAAGAAATTATTTTCTTCTCTTGCGTTTGATCATTATAATAATAACTATTATTAATAGAATTAATAAACTACCCATAAGTAAAAGTAAGTATTTATGTTTATTAACTAACTTTTCTATAGAAAGTTTTAAATCTATATCTAATAATACCTCTTCTTCTTTTAATAATTCTCCATCATAATAATATTTAATTACTCCTAATGGTTTACTTTTATTATAATTATAATTGATATCTTTTAAACCTGTATATTCAATACTAACCTTACTTTTTTCATAGTCATTGCTCAAATATTTAGTAACATCATTTTTAGTTACTATATCAAATTTATCTATTTCAGATAAATTAACATTAATAGATTCAATTAAAGTTCCAGCTTTAACAAGTATTTGATTATTATAGTTATTATCAATATAATTGATAATATTAATAGCATCTTCAATATGATAATTTGTCTTATATGGATAAGGTGCTTTAGTTGTAATAGCTAAATATTCATGTCCATTACTATTAAAAAGAATAGATATGCATTTACCTGCATTATCTGTATAACCAGTCTTTGATCCTAAAATTCTTGATGCATCTATTCCCATCTTACTTGCTGTCTTAGCAACAGTTGATTGAACAAGATGAGGATCTTCCTCTTTATTATATTTATCTAAAGTATTACTTAAATTATAACTCTTAGTCGTATATACTTCCCTAAATATAGGGTTATTTAAAGCATATTTTAATAGAGTAAATAAATCATTAACAGAACTATAATGATTATCTCTATCAAGCCCATGCGTATTAACATAATGAGTATTAGTCATACCTAGAAAGACCGCTTTTTCATTCATTAAATCAACGAAGTCTTGTATGGAACCACTTACAGCAAATGCTAAAGCATTAGTTGCATCAGCTCCACTAGGAAGCATAGTAGCATATAATAAATCTCTCACTGTATATTCTTGATTTTCAATTAATCCCGATAAAGATGCATCAAAATCAATATCACTTCTCATACTCTTAGAATATACGACTTTTTTATTTAAATCTGGACAATTTTCAATAGCAACAATAGTAGTCATAATCTTTGTTAAAGACGCCATTGGAGTTACTACATCTACATTGTTTTGTAGAACTACCCTATCATCACTCATATCGTATACAATATAATTTGGCGAATGAAGATTAATATCTTCTAAAGCACTTACATCAATACATAGAAATGATGAAATTAGTATTAAAAATACCATTATTAATCTTTTCAAAAGTATCACCTTACTCTTGAATAATTATAGCATAGATGATTATTATTCTAAAGAATATTTATTAAAAAAATAAAAAGATGTTGATTATATTTCAACATCTAATGCAGCTTTTATGACATCATCCATATCATAATATTTATATTCAGCAAGTCTTCCACCAAATATAACATTTTCCTCTTTTTGTTGTAACTCTTTATACTTAAGAGCTAATTCATTATTCTTATCATCATTAACCGTATAATATTTTTCCATACCACTAACATAGTCAGCAGGATATTCATATGTTACAACCGTCTTAGGGCTCGTAGTATCAAATTCAAAATGCTTATGCTCAATTACTCTCGTATAATCTACTTCATGTCCTGTATAATTAACTACTGCATTCCCTTGATAATTTACTTCATCTAGAATTTTAGTATCAAATCTAAGTGATCTCCACTCCAATTCTCCTAGAGAATAATCAAAATATTCATCCATTGGACCCGTATAGACAATTTTTTTTGCTATACTCATAAATTTTTCTCTATCACTGAAGAAATCAGTATTTAATCTTACTTCTATACCATTTAACATATTCTCGATTAATTTAGTATAACCACCAATTGGTATTCCTTGATATCTATCATTAAAATAATTGTTATCATAGGTAAATCTTACGGGAAGTCTTTTAATAATAAATGGAGGTAATTCAGTACATGATCTATTCCATTGCTTTTCCGTATAGCCTTTAACTAACTTCTCATAGATTGTTCTTCCAACTAAAGATATAGCCTGCTCTTCTAAGTTTTTAGGTTCCCTACCTTCCATTTCTTTTCTCTCTTCTTCAATATGTCTCATTGCATCCGCAGGCGTAAATACATCATCCCAAATACTAGCAAAAGTATTCATATTAAAAGGCATATTATATATTTCATCATCGATTCTAGCTATCGGACTATTAGTATATCTATTAAATTCAACAAATGAATTAACATAATCCCAAACATCTTTATAATCAGTATGAAAAATATGAGCTCCATACTTATGAGTATTAATACCTTCAATATTTTCCGTATAGATATTTCCACCAATATGATCTCTTTTTTCAATAACTAATACACTTTTACCTAGTCTTTTTGCTCTTTCAGCTATTGTTGCACCAAATAAACCTGATCCAACTATTAAATAATCATACATTTTCTTCACCATTATTATTATATCATACTATTTATAACCATTATACGCAATTTTTGCATCATTTAAAATAATCAAACACTTATTATCCAGCTTTTTAAGTGTTTGTAAAAACTTTTTATATCTCTTTTTATTTATCGTAACATTAATAATATATTTATCATCACTACAATTAATAACTGATATATTATAACCTTCTCTTCTTAAATATCTTATATCTTTACGTTTAATCTTATCTGATAATATATTAACTGTATATATACCATCTACAAAAAAATCATTTATAATTGTCCCAAGAAATGTACCTGTAGCATAACCAAACGCATAAGATATTGCAATCAAATGCATATTTGCATCAGTATTAATACTTGCCCTTACAGCATAATACCATACAAGTATTTCAAAAAAAGCAATTACTGTTGCCCATATTTTATTTCCCTTAACAATAAACATTGTTCTAACTGTATTTAAACTTACATCGATTATTCTTGCAAAGAATATTTTAACCATTAATAAAAACAAATAAATCACCCATTTTTATTATGGGTGATTATTAATTATTTATAAGTTAGCATGCTTAATAAAATACTTAAATAATAAATCTCTATCCATTATTATTTTAATAATTTCATAGTCAAACCAATAATTATCTATCTTGTATAATTCATCTTTTAATCTAGACTGAATACTTTCATTTTCATTTTTACTATAGAAATAATTTTCCAATCTATAAAGGATTTCTAAGATAGCTATGTTTTTATAATCTCTCAATGGTATTTTAGGTTTAATATAATCAAGTATCTTAAGTACATCTAAAATATTATCTCTACGATTAAATAATGATTTATTTATCTTTGAAGTAATTAATCGATTACTAATAACTTTTATTTTATAATTAGATAATATTATTGGTATATTTGATAGATTATAATCATCGACATTATTCATAAAAGGATTTTCTAAAAGAACACTTCTTCTTATCAATTTATTATTAGCATAGATATTATGATATAAGGTATTATCGGATTTAGTAACATAAAAGTTTTCTTTTAATCTAAAGCATAAAAATTTCTTATATCCATGAGTAACTATAACGTCTTCATTATTCGAACTATTATACATTAATTCTAAAGCATTTGATTTTAAATAATCATTTGCATTCAAAAACATGATATATTCTCCACTAGCCATATTTAAAGCTTTATTCTTTAAATTGCTAATTGGAAGCGAATCATTAATAACTATCACCTGAAACTTTGCTTTATTTATAAAGTATGTTAATAACTTATTAAACTTATTACTATCATTAATAATAATTACTTCAATATCTTTTAAAGTTTGTCTAAGTATAGAGATTAATAATAAGATTAAAGAAATGCATTTATTATGAGTATTAACTATTAAACTTATTTTCATTCTTCTCACCAAAATGTATTATAGCAAATAATATTATTCTTGCATATTATATCTTGGAGGTAAAATAATGTTATTTGAATTTAGTGAAATTAAAGTTCCTGATAAGAAATCTGATTTATTTGATATAAATACAGGTTTTGAATTGGGCAATATGTATGAATGTCTATATAGCAGTTATAAAAAATATGAACCTAGAGAAATAAAGGCAAAAAATGAAAGAGAAATGCTATTTCTAAATATATTAAAATTGAGTTTTGCAATTAATGATTTAAACTTATATTTAGATATTCATCCCGATGACGAAAAGACATATGAATTATTTAAAAAATACTGTGTATTATATCAACAGTGTTTAACTGAATATGAAAGTAAATATCAAGTATTGGAATTATTCCATGATATCTATGGAAAATATACTTGGTATAAAGGATTCCCATGGGAGGATAAGTATGTATAAATATGAAAAAAAATTGCCATATCCAATAAGTATAAAAAAGAAAAATCTAAAGATGGCAAAATATATGTTAAGTCAGTTTGGTGGTGCTAACTCAGAGCTTGCAGCATCACTTAGATACTTTAGTCAAAAATTTACAATGCCTGATGATTCAGGAGAAGCATTACTTAACGATATTGCAAACGAAGAACTTGGCCATGTAGAAATGATTGCTACAATGGTTAAGTGTCTAACTGATGGTGCTACAATTGAAGAGATTAAAGAAAATGGTCTTGGAGATTACTATACAGAACACGGAATTTCTCTATATCCTGTAAATGCATCGGGCGTACCATTCACGATCAGTTATGTTGCATCAAGCGGAGATGTTTTTGCTGATCTTTCTGAAGACATGGCAGCAGAAGAAAAAGCAAGAGCAACTTATGAACATTTAATAGATCTAGCTGATGACGAAGAAGTAATTCAACCACTTCTATTCTTAAGACAAAGAGAAATCGTTCATTTTAACCGATTCAAAGAATTGTATGACAAATATAAAACAATGGGTCTTTAATTCCCATTGTTTTTTTTCGTAATTGTTCTTTTTTTATAAGATTCTCTATCTCGATAATTATCCGTATTATTAATCAAATTAGTTAGTATTTCCATTTCCTTAATAGAAAATATTTGAGAACTAAAACTCAATATATCAGACTCTTCAAGGTATTCATTTAAACTTTTAGTTATTTCAACATAGTCATCTCTCGAAGGAGTACTAGTTTGATATATTTTACCTGTATCTAAAAAATCATGATAGTATTCATCTACTTCTCTCAAAGGAATTAAAGTATCACAAAATTGAGCAAGATATAAACTATCACGGAAGAGAATAAAATCATCAAATAGAGAATAAGAAATACTCACTTTTTTATCATTATCAAGCATAAATACAACTTTACCATCTTGATTAGATATAAGCATTATACTTTGATACCCAAAAATAATTCTTCCACTTATACACTCACTAAAACAAATATCTTTATTACAACTTAAATAATCAAAATACTTAAGAGCTTTTTCTTTTATATTATCGTTTTTGTCATGACTCAATTTCATCATCGCATAGCGCAAGAATAAAGACTCATTAAAAGATTCATCATTAGGCAAAGAATAATTATTAAGATAATACTTAACAAGAGTCAACATTTCATTAATATTATCTTCTGATGGAATTACCTGATGAGATACTTGATTTAATAAATTAATACGTCGTAAATTGATACTCTCTTCATAGAGAAACTTTTCTCTTGAACGAGTATCATCTCTTCTTAGATTATCTAATATTCTATTTATCTCTTGTAACTCACTTACAAACTCATCTAACGATACTGCTTTGTCTTTTAAATTATTCTTTAATAAATCACAACTAATTCTAAGTCTTCTTTCTAAATAAGTAGTTATTGTATATTCAATTTCTCTTTTAACTTTATTGCTAAATTGCTTATTTGCCATAATACCCTCCATTAGTTGACTATATTAACACATAAAAAAAGAAATAGCAATTGACCTATTTCTTAAAAACAATAAGTTTAGAAAGCACATAATTAGCGATAATAACTATTATCTGACTGATAACTTTGCCTATTACATCGCTGAAACTAAGAATGGATACAATGATAAACATTGTGCCCATATCCATAAGTAGACTAAGAATTCTAGACATAATAAATTTAATAAATTCACTAATAATATTCTTATTCTTGCTTTTAAATACAAATATACGATTAGTTACATAGGCAAATATAACTGCAAATATCCAAGAAATTATATTAGCTATCTGTAATTCTAAATCAACTTTTGGATCTAGGAAAGTTCTCGTCGCTATAAAATATATTACTAAACTAACTATTGTCGTTAAAAGTCCAACTATTAGATAATTCCAAACTTCGGGATTCTTATAATATATTCCCCATCCCCAATTCCAAAATTTAACAAAGGGATTTTTTTCATGCCCTTTTATAATTAAATTTCTATCATCATTATTCTTCATATTTATACCTCAAGACAATTATAGCACAAATGCAATTATTTTGTGTCTAATATTATAAAAGTTTTTACCTATTACCAGTAATGAAAATATTATTACTTATTTAAAATAAAATATTGATAAAATTAATATAGAATATTTTAATTACACATATTTGATTAGGCATATAAAATAAATAAACCTTCACATTATAATACATTAATTTACGAAAACTTAGTAGTTAACTATTAAAGTTTTATTCAGTATAATTAAAAGTAGCACAAATATTTAAATCAATATCTAGCATTTTCAAAAATTCTTCAAGTAATTCATTATTTTGCCCTTTTAATACGACATAATGATTTTTGTCTTTTGCTACTAATTTACCGATGGTGATTTCATAATCGATATCTTTTGAATTAATATTGTCCTCGTAATAAGTCAACTTATCTATTATTTTATTAAGATTATACTCATATTTTCCCTTAATTGATTTATTATATTTAATATCTAAAGTACACCATTTATTATGTTTGCATCTTCTATATTCTGTAAACAATTCATATGTATTATCATCATATAGATATAAAACGACTGGAATGCAATCTAAATTTTTTTCAACAATTAATACTGTATCACCATGCGTTTCCTTAATGTTAGTACCTTGCCCTTTATACTTACTAGTATTTATATTGTAATTCACAGATATAAGTATTCCAATTATAAGACAAGTTATAACTAATACTACTATACTAATAACTATTTTTTTACTTATAATATTTTTTTTCATTTTATTTCTCTCCTTTTTTAAAAAATACATTTTAAAATAAACTAATTTGCTTATTAGTTTGTTGCTTTATTATTTTCCATATATCAACTTATTTCTTTTACAAACTGATTATAACAAGTAATCAATAAAAAAGAACGTGATTGTTAAGCACATTCTTTTTTTACGTATAAATAACTAATGAAATTTGTTTTTTTATTTGTTTTATTTCCATTCTTGATGAAATAATTCCATATTAGAATAGTCTTCACTTAGAGAAAGGTTAAGTGTTATGACTGAAGCACTAGTATATATATCTAAATAAAGATTGTCAAAATTTGGCTTATTATTTATAATTTTAAAGTATTTTTTATATTTAATGCTGTCAATAATTAGTCTATCTTTTGATGAAGTTATTTCATATATTATATCTTTATTATTATTTTTTTTATAATATAAGACCTGTTTAATTATGTCTTCATTATCTATTCCATTTATATTTCCTAATCTAAAATATATATTACCTCTTGTTAATACAAAAATACCATCAGTCAAATACACATTCTTCGAATCACTTTCGACATTATAAACTTTAACTGAATCATATGTTTTAAAAAAATATTGACAAAAAAATAATATAATGAAAATAGCCAAAATAATTAAAGAAATCAACAAAGCTTTAGAAACTTTTTTTAAATTATAATTATATTTATTTTTTTCGTCATATATTCGCAAATATATACTTTTAAATTCTTTTGAATTCTCTTCGGTTTTAAATTCTCCACATAAAAGTTCATCAATGGATACTTCAAAAATTTCACATAATCTTAAAATGGTTGTCGAATTTGGCAGCGCCTTACCACACTCCCATTTACTTATAGCAGATCTATCTGTAGGAATTTTTTCAGCCAAATCATTTTGACTCATATTATTCTTCAACCTTAATTTTTTTATAAACAAGCCAATTTTTCCATTGTCCATAAAACCATCTCTAATAAATTATATCACATACTATAAAATTAATCTCTTGTTTTAACATACTTTGTCTTTGTTTCTTGAACAAAACCCAGTTTTAAACAATTATTAATACTTTTTTCATTATGAGGATTGATAGATACGAAGATTTGATAATAATCTGGATATTCATGGAAGATATATTCAATATATTCTCTTAAAACATTCTTCCCATAATGCAAACCTTGTTTTTCAGGAATAATACCAATTGTTAGATAAGGTTTATCATCTAAAATGATTAATGATAGTATTCCGAGATAATCCATATTTTTTCTAATAATAAAGGTTTGATCATTAAAACCACGATCTTGTTTTATTCTTGCATTATCAACTAAGTGTTGAGTCTCTCCAACATAATCGCGAAAATCAGCATCATTATCCAAGACAACTGATACATAACGATGATTAATATTATCTATATCATATGGTTCTAAAACAAAATCTCCAATTTCTATTTCCATTATACTTTCTCCCCTTAAATTGCCAATATTATATATTAATTTATAAATAAAAACAAATATCTACCTATTTCTAATTAATTTCTTCTTAATTAAATCAATTGGAATTACGGAAAACGATATAATTAGTACAAATAATAATTCTAACTTTTCCAATCCATAAGTTCTAAATAGAGACCCTCCAAAATAGATTAAATATATTTGGGCAAAGAAAATAAATAACATGATTGCTATAAATACTTTATTTTTTTGAATTCCATTAAATAAATTAATTCTTGTCGTTCTAGCATTGAAAGCATTAAAGATACTTAAGAAAATAAATATCGAGAAGAAAGCCGTCATAATATATTTAGAATCCTGTCTAATAAATTGATTGATAACAGGTACTTTTATAAATAAAACGAGAAGAATACATGAGTAGATTGCAACTACCAATATAGATATAATCATATATTTATTGATAATTGGCTCATCTTTTTTTATCGGCAATTCTTCCATATATCTAAGTAGTGGTGCTTCGTATGAGAAAGCAAGTCCAGCAAGCGTATCCATGATCATATTAATCCATAACATTTGCATGATAGTAACAGGCGAAGTTATACCAATAAATGGACCTACTATCGATAAAAATAATGCACACACATTCATGGTAAGTTGGAAGATTAAGAACTTTCTAATTGATTTAAATATTGTCCTTCCATAGAGAATAGCATTCAAAATTGATTTGATATTATCATCTAGAATAACAATATCACTAGCTTCTTTGGCAACTTCCGTACCACTTCCTAAAGATATACCAACATTGGCTTTTTTTAATGCTGGAGCATCATTTACTCCATCTCCCGTCATTCCAACAACTAAGTTATTGTGTTCCAATACTGATGCAACACGGCTCTTATCTTTGGGTAGGGCTCGTGCTATTACTTTAATATTTTTATAATTTTTTAATATTGCTTCATCACTTAGATTTACAAGTTCATCATGAGTTAGACAAATTGAATGCTCATCAATCATGCCAAGTTCCATTGCAATAGATGTTGCTGTATTTAAATCATCACCAGTAATCATAATAGTTGAGATACCTGAAGAAGCTAATTTTTTTAAAACAGTAGGAGCCTCTTCTCTAATATCATCTCTTAAAAGAACAAATCCAACAAGGCAATTATTTTCAACTAAAGTAATTACTCTTATTCCTCTTTTTGTATAACTAGTATATAATGCATCAATATCCTCTTTTTTACTAATAACTTGTTTTTTCCCCTCAGAATTATAATAAAATACACATTTACTTAATAATACATCTTTTGAACCTTTAAAGTATTTATCCTTAGTATCTATCATAGCATAAGAATATTTATCATTCGAATTAAATGATTTAGAATCGATAATCTTATGCATTTTTGATTGATGACCAACAAAAGATAACATTGCTTTATCGGTAGCATTTCCTCCATTTATTCTATTATTTTCATAATAAGATTCAGTGTTGTAAATAACTGAATCAATAAAGTGTCCTTTATAACCAAACTTCATTTCATTTAAATTTGATATTTTAGATCCATCAGCTAAAACAACACCAATAACTGATAATTTGCCCTTAGTTAGAGTTCCTGTTTTATCGAGTAATAAGACATTTAAAGAACCACTTGTCTCAATACCAACTAATTTTCTAACTAATACATTATCTTTTAACATTCTCTTCATATTAGATGACAATACTAAAGATATCATCATTGGAAGTCCTTCCGGAACACATACCAATATAATTGTTAATGATAAAGTTAAAGCATGGATAAATAGATTTATTACATATCTAGGATTCTTAACTAAACTTAATATAATATCCATATCAAAGTTATTTTCTAAGAATAAGACATTAAATATAAATGATATACTTGCAAGTATCGCTCCTATATAACCAATACGAGAAATAACCTTAGCAAGATTTCTAAGTCTTATCTTCATTGGAGATGATGGATTCTTTTCACTCAACTCTTTTGCAATGTCTCCATATACTGTATTAACACCAACATTCTTAACTCGCATAATACATTTACTTGATAGTATTACACTACCCTTTAATAAAATATCTTTTAATCCCTTCTTAGCTTCTTTTGATTCTCCATTGATGCTTGATTCATCAACTCCAACGTCCCCTTCAATAATTTCTCCATCGGCAGGAACTATTTCCCCACTCGCAAGATATACTAAATCGCCAACAACAATCTCCTTAGAAGAAACACTAGTAAGTTCATTGTTTCTCCTAACTCTAACACTCATATCTTCATATTCACTTTGCAACCTTTTAAAAGCCTTATTAGACCCATATTCACTTAATGAAGAAATAAGCGAAGATAAAGTAATAGATATTAACATACCAATTGTCTCATACCAATCAGCATCATTAAACATTAGAACAACTCTAATAGCTAAAGCAATCAACATAATTTTTATTATTGGATCTCCCAAAGATTCCAATAATAATTTAAAAAACTTGTTTTCTGACTTAATGTTTAAATCATTACTACCATATTTACTACGAGAAATAATTACTTCTTCATCAGTTAACCCAGACATGTTTCACCTCTAAAAAAGTATATGAGTTAATATTAAAAGTAATGAATAAAAAAAGAAAACCTATAACAGGTTTTCTATTAGAAATATAATTATATATTATTATACATTTAAAGATACTCCAGCCATTCCATCATAAGAACTAGTTAAATTACTATTTGAAAAATAAATTACATTACCTAATCCATTATTGCTAAAAGAATATGTTCTTCGAACACTATCAAAATTTACTGATTTTTTAGCATGTTGATATGAAGCATAAATAGTTGTTCCATCAGGAACTTGGAAATGGATATCCGAAACATATCCCACAGGAATAGAAACTAATAAACCTAAATCATTTTGACAAGTAGCAGAACCACCACTAGATAATTTTGCTGTTAGACCCACTCCTTTTTCACCTAATAAACCATTTTGAATGTTCCAACCATTGTAGTTAGGATTATACGATTTAGTATAAGTTTGCTCACCTGCAACTTCACAATGTGGGCCAAATTTAGTTTCTATGGATCTAAAGCTTCCTGTATAAGTATCCTTAACAATTTCACCGCCTGTTACTCTAGCAGCAATAATATCGTAGCTAATAACTTTAGGAACTTTCTTCCATGTCAATACTACATTAACGCTTTTACGACCAGATATTCCACTCATTTTATGAGATGTCAATTCCAATTTTTTGTATGTTGTTTCATGAGATACAGAATCATCTCCAGGTAATGCCAGCATATTGACAAAAGCCCTCTCATTTTCATATTCTTCTTTAGTTATTTCTTCAACAAAAGTTTTAGTCAAATTATAATTAGAAACAGATGTTTCCACAAAATATTTTGTCACGTTTTCTTCAAATTGAATATCCCCCATAAGTTTATAAGAATCAAATAAATTATGATTCATTGTCTTTATTTCAGAAGTATTAAAACCTATTTTCAAGAAATTTTCATAAACTTCTTTTGAAAATCTAATACCATTATCATTAACATAATAATTTTCATTTTCCATTGCAAAAACAGTATTTATCGTAAAACACATTACGAGTAAAAATAACACAATAATTTTTTTCATCTTTTTTCCCTTCTTTAATTGTATTATCATAAACTTTTTTATGTAACTTTAAACATAACTTTCACCTCAACATTCCAATATCTGCACTAACAATAAAACGGATATTGTAGCTATAAGCAGCATAAAAATATAATATTATATATATTTAGCAGATTTATTTAATTATTTATACTAGATTTAAGATATTCAACAATATATGCATAAATTTTTTCATCTTTTAAATAGAAATAATTTGTACTATTAAGTAAGTATTTAGCAAAGTCACCTTGATTTTCAACGCTTATAATAGATTCAATAGATGTTTCAAAAATAACTTCTTTTTTGATAGGATAGTTAATTGCTCTTCCCATTCTAAATCCTTCTAAATCAGTAGGCAATTCTAAGATAATGAATCTTTTATTCGTTATCACTACAGAAACTTCAGAAACATTATCTCCTTTTTTTAATAAACTTGCATCACTAATTATTTCCACTTCTTCATTTTTTTCCAACTTATAATCATACATAACATTTATCCTCCACACATTATCTAATTTCATTATATCAAAATTATTGAATGCTTGCATCATTATTTATCGATATAAAAAAATTTACTAATAATACAAATATTCCATATTAAATATAATTTATAAAAAATATGAACAAATAAAAAAATAATGAATTAAAAAATACTGAATAATATCAGTATTTAATTTTAATAATTAGGAACTCCATATCCATATATCTTTGATGAATTTATTGGATATGTTTTTCTCGCACATACACGATTTGGTTTCTTCCCTGTATTACCTTCAACTGTATAGACATTTACTCCATCAGAATATTCAACTATGCCAACGTGATCAATAAGTGAATTCTCAGGATGATAGTCAAAGAAGATAATATCACCAGGTTGAGGAACATATCCTGTATTTTTCATTTTAAACTGATTTCTCTCTTTGAACCATTTTACTCCCGTTCCACATCCTTGAAAACTTGGAATAATACCAGCATCGACAAATCCATTTTGCTTTCCTACCCAAGTAACAAACATTGCACACCATTCAGCAAAGCCATTATAGCCCCAAAAACGCCAATATTTTTCTCCCGTATTTCCTACTTGAGTTAAGGCAAGTTCAACCATTTTTTTTCTTCCATTAGTTATAGTACTAATATATATTGAATCACTTTTCTTAAAACTGCCATTTATTGCCTCTACAACAACACGATATCCAGTTTCTTGTTTTATCATACTAGAAGGAATTACATAACTCTTACCTGTTAAAACTTCACTTTTAATTAAATTATTATTTTCATAAATATAAATATTTGTCTGAGTAGCTCCATCTCCTCCAGTAAAAGTTAAATTGACATCTACTATATTAGCTAAAGCAAGATAATTACTTGGATTAGTTATAACTACATCACTTATTGGATTTTTAGGTTTAGTAGTAGTTGTTACTTTTTGAGTATAAACATTATTGGACACAAAATTACTAACAACATTATCTTTAGATAATAGACTAATGTTAAGAGTTATAGTCTTATTCTTATATAAATTTGCTGGAACTTCAAATGTATTACCTGTTAAAACTTCATTTAATAATTCCTGTTCTCCAGATTTAATAACTATGCGATTATCTAAAGATACTGTTCCATCAATATTAATTACATAACTTGAAACATTATTAATATTCGGATTATTAAGAGCATTTATACTTATCTCTTCCCATATGAATTCATAATCTTCCTTAAGAGACTTAATTACTTTATCGTCTTTGATTGCATCACACTTCAAATATAATTTTTTATTATTTGAAAGAGATTCTAAAGGAATACTAAATTCTCCCTTATTACTTTCAAACTCTCCATTAATTAGAGTATTTCCATCTTCATCAGTTACTAGATAATTATACTTAGTTGCATCTTCAACCTCGCTTAATTCAAGTGTAAAAGCATTAGCAACATTAGATATGTTTTTTACCATTAAAATGCTTTCAGCTTTCTTAGTAGTTGTTGTTTTATTATTAGCTTTATTTACCATCATTAAAGAAAATGTACCAATACTAACTAAACCTATAATAAGAACAACAATAGTAGCAATCATTATTACTTTTTTATCACGAAACATATACATCACAAATCCATTATAACACAAGCTATTAAAAAAAACACCAATTTAGGTGTTTAAACTTTATCAAAATAATTAATTCCTCTCTCAACTACATCAGCTTCGATATAATCTCTAAGAAGTTTCCTAACTTCTGCAGGTTTCTTTATATTTTTAAGCTCGATAAACATACCCGCTTTAGCATTTCTTGATGAGTCATCAATATGAACCCCAACAGAACCTACATGGAATAATCTTTGCCATAGAGTTTCTTTTAAATCTGGATCTTTAAGTAAATATAATTCAATAGTATCTGTATGGCGGCTAAAAAAACCTTTTGTAATAATAAGTTCGTCTTTACTTATTTTATACCAAGTAAAATTTAAATGTAGAGTTGTTAGTATCGTTCCTAAAAAACCACTAGGTTGTCCAACCCAAACATACTCTTCTTTTGTATCGATAGTTGTACTTCTCTTTTCTTCAATTATTTCTTCTCTTGTCTTCTCCATAATTACTCCTTAACTGTTATTATAACTCTGATTATTCCTCCATATTACATCAGTTAATTGTATTATATCACTTTTAAGGTAAATATAATATATCGCCAATAGCTAAATTAGAATTTTTTAGATTGTTAATTTCCATTAACTTATCAACAGTCGTATTATTATTTTTAGCTATCGAATATAGGGTATCGCCCTTTTTTATCTTAATAGTTTTATTTGGAATTAAGAGTTCTTGATTAATTTTAATTAAATTACTATTTAAATTGTTAATACTCTTTAAGTTATCAACACTTATTCCGAATTTCTTAGCAATACTATATAAAGTATCGCCAGATTTTACTACATAAATATTTTCTTTATTACTAGGCTTACTTACCCCTACATAGTTTGCTATTACCGTTGCAACAGCATCAGCTATTGCATCAGTATCTTTTAAAATACTAGCATCCTTACTATTCTTGGGATTACCATATCTAATAATAATAGTTTCATAATTGGGAGTTTCTCTAGTAATATAATAATAATCTAATTTAGTATTGCTTGGATACCTCAATTGATAATACTTTGTAGTATTAAAATAATCTAGAGAATTACTTAGTTTTTCTGCTAATTTAGATGTATCTCTCAAAGAATAAATTATATCTATTCCATTGCTATTATTTAAAGTATTTGAAAGTAATAAAACATCTTCATCTTTAACATAATTTTTTAAGTTAGCAATCCTCTTTTCATATGAAATTGTCGAATCACTATCTCTTAACATATATGTTTTAATTCCCATATTTTTAAGTCTATCATTTATCTTTCTTGACAGTTCTAAAGTATAGTTTTTCTCTATTATCCCATTACCTGATAATCCTGTATCTTCTCCTCCACCACTCGAATTAATAGCTACTATCATTTTATCACCTATATTAATATATGAAAAAAGACACTTAAAGTGTCTAATTACTTTCTATTTCATTTTCAATACGCATTAATTGATTATATTTGCATATGCGATCTGTCCTTGATAAAGATCCTGTTTTTATTTGACCTAAATCAAGACCAACAGCTAAATCGGCAATTGTCGTATCTTCTGTTTCTCCTGAACGATGTGAGATAATTGTTTTATATCCGTATTCTTTAGCAAGATTAATTGTCCTAATAGTTTCCGTAATAGTACCAATTTGATTTACTTTTAATAGAATTGCATTACCAGCATGTAAATCAATTCCTTTTTGTAAGTATTCTATATTAGTTACAAATAAATCATCGCCAACTATTTGAATTCTATCTCCTAACTCTTCAGTAACTTTAACAAATCCATCCCAATCATTTTCATCAACAGGATCTTCGATAGAAATAATTGGATATTTATCGATTAATTCTTTATAAAAATCTATTAATTCATCAGTAGTAAATTCTTGTCCTGTTGACCAACGAAATTTATATTTTTTTGAATCCTCATCATAGAATTCACTAGCAGCCACATCAATACCCAAAAATACATCTTCACCAGGAATATACCCTGCTCTTTTTATTGCTTCGACTATTAAATCAAATCCTTCTTCATTGCTTTGTAAATCAGGAGCAAATCCTCCTTCATCGCCAACTCCTGTCGATAATCCTTTTTCATTTAATACTTTCTTTAAACTATGAAATACTTCTGCACCTACTCTGATTCTCTCTTTAATTGTATCTCTTTCTGGAATAATCATATACTCTTGAAAATCTAATTTATTATCTGCATGAGCTCCACCATTTAAAATATTCATCATTGGTCTTGGTTGGTTAGTTCCATTGCCAATATATTTATATAGAGGAAGTTTTGCTTCGTTTGCCGCTGCTTTTAAAACAGCCATACTAACACCTAAGATTGCATTTGCACCTAAATTGGATTTTGTTTTAGTGCCATCAAGTTCAATCATTAATTCATCAATTTCTTCTTGTTTAGATACATCACGGCCAATAAGTGCAGGTTTAATTATATTATTGACATTACTTACTGCTTTTAATACTCCTTTTCCATTATATCTAGAATCATTATCTCGAAGTTCTAAAGCCTCGCGACTTCCTGTAGAAGCTCCACTCGGAACACTTGCACGTCCCATAATTCCATCTTCTAAAATACAATCAACTTCAACTGTTGGATTACCTCTCGAATCTAATATTTCTCTAGCAATTAAATCTTTAATTTTCATAATACTCTCCATTCTTAATTTAATTATAACAAAAATAGAAGTACTTAAGTACTTCTATTTATGCGATTTTACAAATTCTTCATATTCTTTTTTCAAGTTTGTCTCTTTGAATTCAACATTATAACTCGTTCTTAATTCAATGAACGCTTTATAGTATAAATTTTTATCTTCACTTTGTTTCTTAGAAACAATAACATCAACTACATCATCTTTTATATCTTTTAAATTTGGTTTATCACTAGTTGAAGAGATATAAACTACAACTTTTCCTAAGATATCATCATCGACTACTTCACTGTACTTTTTCTCATCTAGAGTTTTTACTTTAGTCCATAAACTCTCTGAATAATCAGCATAATCTTTATAAGTTAAAGTTAGTTCATTAACAGTAGCATTAGAATACTTCTTCTTAATTGATGCTATTGAACTACCTTTCTTTAATGCACTTCTAATATTTTCTAACATCTTTTCATCATCAGTACTAGAGAATAAAACTACTTTCTTATCTCCAAATACATCATCTTTATAGAAATCATTAATATCATCATCAGTTATTAAATCTTTCGTATAATCATTATAATATCTTTGGTAGTAATAATCATAATATAGATATTCTAAGAATGCATCTTCATCTTCGAAACCATTATTCTCTAAGAATTCTACTTTTGAAAAACCGTAATACTGTTCAAATTGTTTATAGATTTCAACAGATTGTTCTTTAGCATACTTTTTTGCCTCATCTTCTAAGTTATATTTATCCGTTAAAATAAATTGATCAACTAAATTAATAGTAGCATCTAAAGAACCACCTTTTTTTAATTCATCATATAAATCATTTGCCGTAATATTAGACTTGCCAATACTTACAATTACCTCTTCACCATTAGATAACTTAGCTATGCGCTCTGGCCATAGAATTATCATAATGATACCAACTAGTAATGCACCAACAAAAAAACCAACAATAAACTTTATATTATTAGTAATAATATTCCCTTTTTTATTCTCGATTGTCTTTTCAAATCGTTTCATATGTATCCTCCTAATAAGTATTATAGATTATATTTGTGAAATTTTAAAGGAAAAAAATTAGATAATTATGTATCTTTGTGTTATAATATGCGAAAAATTAGTTTTTTGGGGGTAAATTTATGGAAGCTAAATATGATATTGAGTTTTATAAAAAATTTAAAAAGTTTGTTGAAAGATTCATGAACACAATGTATAGAATTAATGTAAATGGCTTAGACAATATTCGAGATACAAACTATCTATTAGCAGGAAATCACTTAAATATATTAGATTCTTGGGTTCTAGTTAGTTTGTTTGATGAACCAATTAGATTCATGGTAGATCAAAAACTATATCGATATTATCTATGGGAATTATTTTTTAGAACTCTAGGAACATTTCCAATTAATCCAAATGAAATCGATTTAAAAGCAGTAAAAACAGCAATAAATCTATTGAAGGAAAGTGAAAATGTATGTATATTCCCTGAAGGTAAAACTCATCGACAAGCTGACTATCAACCATTCAAAAGTGGAGTTCCAGCAATTGCTGTTATGTCAAAGAAAGAAATTGTTCCATTCGGAATAAGAGCTTCTTATAAACCACTATCTGAAATAACAATTAATTTTGGTGAACCAATCAATTATAGTAAAATACCAAAAAATGAAAGAGATAGTCACTTAGAAAATATTGTTCGATCATTAGAAAAAAAGAATTAAAATTTATATAATCTTCTTAATTCTCTATTTCTTTTATGTACTCCTTCCAACATATTGGAAGGAGTTATTTTTTCTTTAGAAAATATTCCATCATATTGAGTAGATATTAAATGTTCATTAATCGCTTTAATAGGTTCTTTACCATTTAATATTTGAGAACATAATTCATGTGCTTTAATGTTACTAACAGCATAATTAAATGAAGTTAAATCTCCTCTCTTATATTCTTCGCCAAATTGATAATATTCTCCTTCAAAGTGATCGAGATGAATATTCCCATCAATTACATAATTTACATTATCACAACTAAAACTAATATTATCCATACCTAACACATGATATAGATAATAAATTGTTTTGTAATGATATAACATATTGGCATCTTGCTGATTTCTATGTCTTCTAATTATCTCTTCAAAACTATGATGTTCAAGTAAATAGTAATAATATAGCAATTCCACTAATAGAGGAATTGTCTCACCATAAAAATTATATATTAGATTGTATTTTGGATTGCGGTAATTAGATAAGAACTTTAATGAATAAATATGCGATAATTCATGAACTATTGTTTCAATATCAACTAAGTCTTGATTATAATAATTACTAATACATAAATAGTATGAATTAAGCGTTGGAAGACATATTGCTTCTCCCTCAATTGACTCATCATCGACAAATAGAACTCTATTACTATTTACAAGTTCTCTATATAATTCAAGAAATGGACTACCTAGATACTCTAAAAATTCCCTTAATAGATCCTTTTTAGCACTCATAGATAGATTAGTATCCATTCCTTCAAATAATTTAAAATCCATCTTCTGATATCCCTTAATAGCGCCCAATGAAATACTATATAGTTTTTCAAAACCATTTAGTATCTCTTCACTTAAAAGACGACTTCTATTAATGGGAAAAGGATTATCTAATTGAATTCCATTTATCATTTGATTTAAGATAGAAATCGATGAAAAATCACGAGAATATAATTCTTTTTTACTATTGCTTGATATATATAATTTTCGATATAAACTATCAATATCCCTAGCAATCAAATCCTTAGTTTCCATAATATCACCTTTATTGACTTAATATAATAGCATAAAAAAAAGATTATTACTAATCTTTTTTACTATTAAGTATTATCTTAATGTCATCAATAGATATATTCTTATTAAGTAAAGTTAAATATCTGATTATTATAGATAATGTATTCTTTAAATCCAAATATTCTTTGCTATCTAAATCAGGAAAATTAATAAATATATTATATAGATTATATTTTTGTTCTATTAGATACTTTATCGAATCTATGTGATTATAATAAATGTTGTCCAATAGAGATAAATGATGAAAATATTCCATTTTCAATACATTATCTGTATCATCATTAGCTAGTCTTATTAAAACATTATAATTGTTATTTAAAACTTTTAATACATCGTGAATAGTCGATTTATCATCGATATCTTCATGTATATTCTTAGAGAACTTTAAACTATCATACTTATCAATAGCTTCATTTAAATTAATTACCAAATCATCTAGATATTCTGATGATACCTTTATACTATTTTGAATCGCATAAAATCTATCAGATTCCATAACTAATACTTTACTCAATTTTTTATATAGACTCTTTAATTTCTTATTTGCTTTTACTATTCTCTTATAATATAGATTAATAGTTTTAATAATGCGATTATATTCTCTCATACTAAATTTTTGAATTCTAATTTTCTCAGCATAATTAAACAAATACTTATAATCATTGACAAATTTATATTCATCTAAATCCCAAAAGAATTCTATAAGATTATTAGTATAGAATATGCGCTCTTCGAGTGAATAATTTTTAAATACATTATAACTAGATATACTAGATATCATAGACTTAATTTTCTTGTTATCAACTTCATATAAAGGTAATACTTTTTTATTATTTTTAAAATAATCTATTAAGGTCTTATTATCATTGCCTAAAATATTTATATATTCTTTTCTTACCTTTATACATTTATTAAAGATATCTATTGTGTTGCTTTGTACATTATCTAATTTATTTTTTATATTATTATCCAAATATTTTAATATTTCATTTTTCTTTTTATCCAAAATATATAATAAAGCTACATATAGATAAATATTAAAATTTGAAATCATCTCAAAGTAATCTTTAAGAATACTATCCATTTTCTTTTTATTATCTTCATTACTATTCTTAAAGAATTCTTGCATATAATTATAGACATAAACAATAAAATCAAAGTCTTTAAGTTCAATTTTTATGTTTTTCTTTTTTAAACTATTAATAATAATATTTAAGTTTTCATTAATATTTTTATTAATCTTTATATTATATAGATATTCCGATAGATCAATTCTATCTATATAATCTTCCTTACTTCCCATCAATTTAATAATGTTATAATATGTTTCATATTTATTATTGAGTTCATTTAATAAATCAGTATCTTCGCTTATAACAAACTCATCTATTCTTTTACTCTTTAGTGCTTCAACATAGTTAAGAATTAACATAAATTCATTTATATCATCTTTTAATTTTTCTTTACTCTTGCGAGTTAGACTGTTAATCCATCTTTTTAAATTGGATATAGATTCAATATTACTTTCAATAAAAAGAGTTTTATCATACTTCATTGTTCGAAAAATACTATTTTTCTTACTCTTTAAATAATCATATAAATCACTCAATTCACTTATGGAAAGTGATTTTAATTCAGTCTCTAATGACTCATTCATATAAATCCCCACTTTACTCTTAACTACATATTAATTATATCAAACAAATACTATATAATAAAGATAATTTAATATAGAAAAAAGATGGTATTTATGGTATTCTATTAATATATAGAATAAGGGTGAGGCAAATGTTTGGTAGAATTCTTGGCTTCGAAGGAAGCAAAATGATAATTGAAAATTTAAAACATATAGCAGATACTAATTATATTGGATATCATGTTGTATTCTCGGAAACTGATCACAAAATTGTTGGAGAGATAATAGGTATTGATACGCAAAAGATAATTATATTACTTATCGGTGAAATTAATGGAGAAGTATTCTCAAACGGTGTAATAAAAAAACCTAGTGTAAATACAGTACCTAGAATTATATTTAAATCTGAATTAGAGACTATTTTAGGTAACCAAAATTTCATGAATAATAATACTTTATTATTTGGTTCTTCTCCAATATACAAAGAATACTTCGTTACTAGTGATATCAATAATTTCTTTGCTAATCACTTTGCTATTTTAGGTAATTCTGGATCGGGCAAGAGTTGTGGAGTTGCTAGAATTTTACAAAATGTATTCCTAAGTGCAAAAGAAAGTGTACCTAAAAATGCTCACATGTGTTTATTTGATGTATACGGTGAATATTGCAATACATTTAATGAGATGAACAATATCGATGGCTTACATTTTAAAAAGTTCACTACTGAAGGTCAGTTTGGAGATGGAGAGTTCCTAACTATACCAGCCTATTTGCTATCAATTGATGACTTAGCTATATTGCTTGGAGCAACTGAACCTTCTCAATTGCCAGTATTATCAAAGGCAATTAGTCTAGCAAGAATATTTACATCAGAAGATCCTCATGCTGAAGATTATAAAAATAATATTATCGCCAATAGTGCACTAGATATATTATCGAGTGGTAAGACAGCTAATCAAATGAGAGACCAAGTAATATCTCTTTTGACAACATATAACACAGAATCATTTAATCTCGATTCTGTTATTCGCGAACCAGGATATGAAAGAACACTTAGACAATGTCTCAATATAGATGCTCAAGGTAAAATTAATGCTATTAATCAAGTAATTAATTTTATGCAACAATTCATTAAAGTTGATATTGAACAAATAGAATTGCAAGGAGTAATATGTTATACGCTTCAAGATTTATATTATGCACTTGAGTTTGCTTTAATCGACGAAGGTTCACTAACTAGTGAAATAGCTCACGATCGAAATAATATATTAAAGAGCAGATTACAAAACATCATAAATTCAGAACAGGGAAAATTCTTTACTTTTTCAGAATATGTTTCAATGCCTAACTTTGTTGAAAACTTCTTCAAAACTCCTTATAATGGAGAATTAGTAACTGCTCAATTAGTAGATGTTAACTTATCATTCTTAGATGACAAATTTGCCAAAGCAGTCACAAAAATATTCTCAAGAATCTTCTTTGAATATACTACATCGTTACAAAATCGTGGATCATACTCCATCCACATATTACTAGAAGAAGCACATAGATATGTTCAAAACGATTCCGATATTCATGTAATTGGTTATAATATATTCGATAGAATCACTAAAGAAGGTCGTAAATACGGAACTATTTTAGGATTCATAACTCAAAGACCTAATGAACTATCAAAAACAGCACTATCGCAATGTTCTAATTTTATCATCTTCAGATTATTCTATCCTGAAGATCTAGAAATAGTTAAAGGTATTTCATCCAATGTTACTGATGAGACAATAGAAAAGATAAAAACATTACATCCAGGTATGGGATTAGTATTTGGTACAGCATTTAAAGTTCCTTTACTAGTAAGTTTGCCATTACCTAGTCCACTACCTGTATCGACAAGTTTAAAAATAGATACTATTTGGTACAATTAAAAAAGAGTTTTTAAACTCTTTTTATTTTACTAATTTATATCCCTTTAACTTTTTATCTAAATTACTTCTAAAATTATCACTTACTAAACCTGTATCAACTCTAATAACTGTCAAATAAGATTCATCGTTAAAACTAATATTAGCATTTATATCTCCTTTATATTTTTCTTTATACTCATTATATTCTTCAACTGACTTATGTAAGGTATATAAATATCCCGTATAATTAGTATCACTGACATAATAAACATAGTATAAATTATCCTTGTTATAAACTAAATAATTATCATTTGATACACCAATATTTTTTACTACAATACTTTGTTTCTCTAATATTTTTTCGTCTAACTTCTTTCCACACCCAGTTATTGCAATTAACATAATCATAACAATCAATAATACTTTTTTCTTCATAATAATCACATTTATATTATAACATATATATGCTATAATTATTCTAAGGAAGTGATATTATAAAAAAGTTTTTTGATTCTCATAGTAAATATATGATATTTATTTGTATTGCTCAAATAGTAATAAGCATTATTGCTACTCTAGCACTCGTTTACCAAGATTCAAACATATTTGGTAATACCTCACTATTTGAAGATGCTCAAAAATTGATATCTTCAGTATATTCACAAAGTTGGTGGGCTCTAATATTATTTAGTTTATCGTTCGCCAGTTTATTAACTCTAACTTCATTAGTTTATAAAAAGTTAGAGTATGAGTTTTTAAGTATTGGATGTATCGTATTAATGATTATTCCATCAATAAATATAAATGGAAGTTTAATGGATACGCTTATAACATTAGCTCTATTTATACCAATTATAATTATAAAAATAATTGGCTATAAGACAGAAGAGAAAAAAATAATTGAACTAAATGAAATCAAAAAAGAAATAAGAAAAAAGACTTCTAAAAAATAGAAGTCTTTTAATATGTCTAAATATCTTTTCTCGATAATATTGCTGCCGGTGTTGATCTAACAGTTAACCAAACTGGTAATAGTCCGATTATTATATTAAATATATAAAGAATACCTGCAGAAACAAAAATTAATAACGGATTAGATGACATAACACGAGATATCATTTGAATATCACTTAAGGCATAGATAAATGCATAACATAAGATTATACCACTCAATCCAGCAATTGTAGTTGCAACAATTATCTCTCCTGCAAACATGCGATAAACATCGCTTCTCTTAACACCAATAGCTCTTAAGATACCTACTTCTTTAATGCGTGATTGGAATGAAGAACGAATTACAAAGAATATTTCAAAAAGAGTAATTACAATAATTACCGAAGCAGAAATAAGAGATGAATTAATAGATTCCTTTCGATTATTATCATATTCTTTAAAATTTTTGTCATATAAATCATTAGCTAAAATTCCCGCATCTCTCAAAGATTCAATAGTCTCATCTTTTTTACTACTTGAAATAGTATATATGTTACTGACATCAAAAGCATAATTTTTAATTGTACTTTCACTAACTAAATTTAGATTAATATCCTTAGAATTATAGTATCCAACTACTGTTAATTCTTGATTTCCAAGTTTAATATCACTCTTCTTATTCAAAGGATACATATCTGCTTGAGTTTCATTAACAATTACTTCACCTTCATTAGGTAATCTTCCGGATTTAAGTTCAAATTTGTCTTGGTAATAATAGATATCGCCAAAGGAGTCAGTTTCTAATGCTTCATAGTCGGAAGAATCCATTACTACTCTAAATAAATCTGATGGATTAACAAATACTTCAGAAATGACTTTTTCTGTAATACCAACAATTGTCAACTCTGTATGCATACCGATATTCAATTTTCGACCAATTAGTTTATCAACTGAATCGATACCTATAAGTAATAGATTGTTACCAATCAATCCTTCTTCTGATACTTTATCAAATACTCGTTTATCAATTACAACTTCTCCCTCATTTGGTAAGCGTCCATAAATTAAATCCTCTTCCTTTAGTTTTTCACTACTTCCAAGAGATGCTTCAAAGTATTGACTAGTATCCGATGTTTGGAAAATATCATCAACAGGTATAGAAAATTCATAACGCATACTTCCTGGCATCATGAAATTAATATTATCTAGAGAACTAATCTTTTTTTCTAAAGCATACCCATCATTACTATTAATAGATAGATAAGTTTCATCATCAAAGTTAAAATCTTCTAAGTGAACTTTTGAAACTCCAATAATTGATGATAAACTAAACATAAGCATAATTCCAGCAATAAAGAAAGATGCTAAACTAAGCTTTCGAATTAATGAATAATTCTTTATACGATTAAAACCGACTTTAATCATAGTAAATATATTATACAAAGAAGCATATTTTTTATTTGGTATTTCCTCACTATTAAAGTTATATTTCTCATATACAGACTTATTAATTTTCTTATAGTGAGCATCTATTATTTCAAATGCACTATCTTCATTAACCGTCTCTATTTTATTATTTGATTCAATATAAATAGTTCCATTCTTATATACAATATTGATCTTTACTAATTTATCACTATCAGAATAATATTTTACTTCAACATTATCATTCTTTATTTCTTCACTTATTGGTAAATCTTTTAAATATATTTTCCCTTCTAAACCATAATCTATTTCATGAGCATCTTGGTTTTCTTCATCGCTAATAACTTTTCCATCTTGTAAAGTTACAATACGATCGGCATAAAGTCGAGCTAATTCAACTTCATGAGTTACCAAGATAACTAATCTTTCACGGGAGATACTCTTTAGGATATTCATAATTTCTATTGAATTGCGACTATCCAAATTTCCCGTTGGTTCATCGCAGATTATAATACTTGGATTTTTAACTAAAGCACGAGCAATACCTACTCTTTGTCTTTCACCACCCGAAAGCATTGAAGCAGGTCTTTTGCGATAACGATATAATTCAATTATTTTTAGTACATCATCTACGCGTTTTTTAATTTCTGCTTTATTCTTAATCCCGCACATCTTTAATGCAACTGCAACATTATCAAATACAGACCACTCATCAATTAACTTGTAATCTTGGAATATATATCCAATATTCAAGTTTCTTATTTTATCCATCTTATAAAAATTCTTTTTAGTAATCTTCTCTCCATTGATATAAAGCGTACCACTATTGACCTTGTCGAGACCTCCTATACAATTTAGCAAAGTTGTCTTTCCACAACCTGAAGGACCAAGTAAAGCAACTAACCCCGAATCTTTAAATTCCAAAGATGTATCATTAATTACATGAATTTCATTCTTTTTGTGACGATAAAAATATTTTTGCAAATTATTCAATGAAATCATATCTACACCTCCATATTATAAGTAGTAATCATACTATCTTTAAATATTTTCTTACTAAATCTTCGAGCAATTAATTGACTCATTATAATGGTCATAATATAACCAATTACAAAATGATACCATTTTAAGTATTCCATAAATCCTGACATTATATCAAATCTAATAATATTAAATTTAAATAGATATCCCAATACTAAAACAATAGCAAAACTAATTGTCGATTGAATAAATAATTCTAAATTAATAAGTTCTCGACAAACTTTAACAGTTCCACCCAATATTCTTATTACAGCAAAATATGTATTGCGTGATTTTAAAACTAAGAATATAACAAAGTAAGAAATAAAATATAAAACAACAAATGAGATTAAAGATCCAATAATATTAAATAAATTAATTATTTTAGATAAATCACTACTATTAAAATCTACACTATTCTTTATTGCTAATACTTGGAATCCCATTTTCTCTAAATCCCCAACAGTTTTATCTACTTGATCAACATTTTTTACTATTACTGAACTTTGATAATCATCAGTATTATTTAAGCGATTATAATCATCTATATTCATAAATACATAACCATATAAATCATCATAATCACTCATATCAAGTAAACTTTTTAGATTTTTCTTATTTATAATATTAGTTACTTTAAAGTCTTCAGTACGATCAGTATAGATATTTTTAACATTTACTTTAACATTCGTATTTAAACAACTATTCTTATCGCATTCGCTTTCATATTCTTCTCTTAAGTAAATAGAACCTTTTGGAACTTTTTCACTTAAGATTAAAATATCTTCATCAGAATTGTTATGAACATGTCCATTTATAGTAATTATTGCACTTCCATATTTTATGGAATTAATATCGGATAATTTTTCATTTAAATTATCACTTCCATAAATTTTATAGTTCATACTAACTTCTTTTGTCTTTGCTATTCCAACTATTTTAATTGGAATATTGTATTCATTATATCTATCATCTATTGGATATATATCCTTATCTAAAAAATCATTTGCAAAAAGTTTAATAAAGAAGTCGTCTTCATTGGCCATCAATACAACTTCATTTTCTTCCTTAGGCATTCTTCCTTTATATATCTTTGCATCTAAATATTCTATATTATTAACAGTCGCATCAATATATGTATCATCTTCTTCACGATAAAGTGAAATAACAGAATCTAGTTTTATATCATTATGAACAATTTCTTCGACAGTTGATAGTTTTAGAATATTTTCGTACTCATCTTTTGTAATCTGTGTTGCATCCTTATGTCTAATGATGATTCGCTTAGGATTTTGATTTGAGAAGATAAAAGATATTCCTTGATTTAAAGTATCGTATTTACCTTTTATTTGACCACCAATATTAGTTAAAATTCCCGAGACGCACATTATAAATACACCAAGTATTAGTAATAGTTTCCCAACAATATTAAATGAATTTCTAAAAGCTAATTTAACTTTTGATGCAAAACTCATTTTAAAATGCTCAGTACTTTCTAAAGTACCTGCTTTATATTCTTTAACATTTTTGTCTTCTACGACTTTTCCATCATGCATACGAATTACTCTAGTCACATACTTTTCGATGTCTTCATAATTATGAGTGACAACAATAACAAGTTTATTTTTAGATATTTTATGTAATAGTTCAATAATTTGTTTTGATGATTCCTGATCGAGATTACCTGTTGGTTCATCAGCAACAATTATTGGAGTTTCCTTAGCTAGAGCACGAGCAATAGCAACTCTTTGTTTTTGACCCCCAGAAAGTTTTGATACTCTTTTATTGCGGTATTCCCAAAGACCAACATCTTTTATTATTTGGTCAACTTTTTCTTTAGCATCCTTACTCTTAATTCCATGAATCAAGAGAACTAATTCGACATTTTGCCTAACTGTATAAGAGTTTACTAAATTGAATCCTTGAAAAATATTTGCTACATACTTTCTTCGATACTCTTCAAAATCCTCTTCATTATAATGGCTTGTCTCTTCTCCATTGATATACATTTCGCCTTCTTCATAAGTATCTAGTCCACTTATAACATTTAATAGAGTAGATTTACCACTTCCCGATTCACCAATTATCGCGATAAATTCTCCAATATTAAATTCTAGAGATACTTTTGAAAAACCAGTTCCAATAACACCTTTGTTATAATATATCTTTGAAACATTTTTAAGTTTAATCATATAAACCACCTCTAATACCATTATACAATATTTTTTTTCAATTAGTAATTATTTATAAGGACTGCTTAAACTTCTCAAAACTCATTCCCTTATACATTCTTACTCTAGGAAGTTGATATCTATCCATTCCTTTTTTTGCTTTTCCATATCTAGTAGTTACACCAACTTTAAAATTAGCTGCTTTCGTAATAGCTAAGACATTGTTTGTTACATCGCCATAAGGATATGCAATAACATCATTTGATCCAAGAATTTCTATCGACTTATTCAAATCCTCTAAACCCAAATCATAATTAATGCATCTAAATATTCCATTTTGACCACCAGTACATCCTTTTCTATGCATATCATGAGAATGTGATTCAAAATTGATTTTTTCTTTGAAATTTTCATAGGTTTTATCTCCTAAACGACTTGTTACTAAAAAAGAAGTTACCTTTATATCATATTTCTGAATAACTGGAACGGCAAGTCTAAAAAATGATTTATGACCATCATCAATTGTTACCACAACACTTTTTTCGGGGATAGTAATCTTACCGTCCACAAAATCTGCAACTTCTTGCCAAGTTGGAAAATAGTAATCTTCTTCATCCAAATACTTCATTTGTTCTTCAAAGGCATGAATTTCCATATAGTTATTGTCAAGTCCAACTTCTCCTAAAGTCTCATCATAGAAAAAATGATACATGAGAATCGGAATTCCGCGTCCAACGCCTGACCCACTACCCTGACTTAATGTATTATCTCCATTTTTATCTTTGCTAGTAGTAGTTGGTCTTGCAATAACCTTAACTGTTCTTTTAGTTGAATATAGATTTCCCGAAGAATCAGTTACCTCATAAACAATCTCATAAGTACCGACTTTAGTTACATCAACTGTACCATTTACTATAACCTTATCAGTTAAATCTCCATCATAAGAGTCATTCGCTTTAAATCCCGGTTCCTTGAATTTAGAACCTACATAAATACTAACAACTTCATCACCATCTAAAATTATAGTTGGTGCATCACTGTCAGTTACACATATTGTTCTCTCTTTTACTACCATATTTCTTAAAAACTTAGGATTATATATATATTGAATTTCATAAATTCCAACTTTTGTATTATCAAATTTACCTCTAATTATTACTCCATCAACTTCTCGATTAAAAATATATGCATGAGCACCCTTTTCTTCATACTCCTGATTAATACCTATAGATACATATTCACTTCCATCTAAAAGTAATTCAGGTTTATAGAACATATAAAAAAGTGCAAAAAAAGTACAAAAAAGCGCAATAATAAATGTCATCACAATCATAAATAATCTCATAAATTTTCTCATACAACTCACCTGAAGATATTATATAATAATCTAAAAAAAATTAGAAGATATCTCTTCTAATTAATAAATATATTTGATTACTATATATCATTTATATTTTTATTTCTTACCATTATTCAATTTCATTTTCTTACTTATCATCTTATATAATATTTGATATATTAAAAAATAAGAAATTGATATTACTAAAATAACTGTCGATAACTTATTATATTGAATAGCTGGAACACAATTAACATCATTAATAGTATTACAATTAACACCTTCCATGACATACCAAAATACTTTAAACCAAATGACTATACCTATTGTAAGTCCACCAACTAAAGTATAATAGTTATTATCTATCTTATAGACCTTATTATATATATAAGCTATCGCATATATACCAAATATATTAAATAATACTAATAGTAATATTAGAATAAAGTATAAAAAGAAATTATCAAGGATAATTCCACTATAAGCAAACTTTTCATATAGTAAATATGTTATTAAACCAAGTATTGGAATAATAACGAATTCATAAACAACTGAATAATATATACTTCCCAATTTCTTTTTCACAACTATCAACCCTTTTTTTTATATTTTTGATCCACAATTTGGACAATATTTATCATCACTATGAATCTTTGTTCCACAATTACCGCAGTAGTTATTTAATCCAAATAAATTAGAACCACAGTTTTCACAATATTTATCATTATCCTTATTCTTTGTTCCACAATTTGAACAATATCTTGTTTTTATTTCCAATGGAGTATTATTTACTTTCTCCTCTTCGGGTTTTCTTTGATATCTATAGATTAATATACTAATTGATACTATTAATGTAATACCAATAATAATGAAGTAAACAGATACTGGTAGTCCATCAATATAGTTCATTATGTTTAAAATACTTATTATCGTAAATATTATTCCCACAATAAATAAGCTCTTAAGTTCTCTATTTATTCCACCTAGTACTAATAATAGTAAAGATAAAATCAAGATATAAAGAACTATTGGCAATTCATCATACATCAATAAGAAATATAATTGTAATACACTAAACAATGTCAAGAAAATATTTCTCGTTTTTTTATTATCAAATATCTTATATGCAAATGTAATTATTGTTAATATCAAAATAATGCTATTGATAATTACATGAAAATTTCCATCTATATCAAGTATTGGAACTAAATGATTGATAAATCCCTTTATTGTAAAAAACATAAAGAAAAGTGCGATTACAAACTTCGTATTATCTTTTCTAACAAGAACCATTATTGCAAGTAATACAATAGATGAAAGTAAGAATCTAATTGGTTCTATTGAATCAATCGTTAATGCAAACAATGCATAACAATATAAACTACTTAGACAACTATTAAAGTTTTTATCGATTGATGACATATCGGATAAAAAGACAAATACATAAAGAGCAATTAATAAAGTACTAGTTATATAAAATACCAAGTTTGTCTCTTTTGTCATAACGATTAATGGGACAAGCAAGATAAATGAAGCAAGTTCACTTGTAATTTTAAGACTATCTCGCTTGCTAAATAAAAACATCATAACCGAAGATAATCCAAGAATGTATACATACACGATATCACTGAAGTCAAAGATGAATTCATCGACATTGAGTAGTAATGCTAGCATAAATACTAATACTTTAATACCCTGTAATGAATCCTCTCCTGATTTTAATATATGTGTATAAGCAATTGATGAAAGCGTCATAAATATCGTAACAGGTAAAAATGTAGTAACTCCCGTATCAATAGATAATATGGAAAGAACTAAATACATAACTACAAATACAGTTTTATAAAAAATTTTATTAACATTACTATCAATTACATTGTAATGGTGAATTAATAATTCTAATATGCCAATGACAAATGCAGTTATTATATAGGAAACTGACACATCAAAGTTATTGGAAATTGTATTGCCAAAAATAATAATACTAGCAACAATAAAACCTAAAGTAACAAGTTCACATATAACATTATTATCTTTGTATAAAGCATTATAGATTACTAGCATATTGATTGAGAATAATAGACTAGATAATATTAGAGAATCTGAATATCCAATAAGAATAGATAACAACACATAAGTATACGATGCTGTAATAGAAAAATTCTTAATAATTCCATTATTTAAAAAAGTTCCTATAAATAATAAAGCACCAATAACAATAAATGCTACCTGATAATTGAAACTAAAATGGATAAATAAATGATAAATAGATACATAAATAGCTATAAATGCCAAATGAAGTATTGAATAATTCTTAAAAAGGCATTTAGTTATTATAGAAAGTATTGCAATTAATAAATAGATACTTGATAAGAATAGTTCACTTCCCTCTAAATCATAACCGAAATATCCCCCATAAAGTCCATTAAAACCACCGAAAGCATAAGTTATACAAATTATTATCATACTCAAATAATAAAGTAACTTCGAAGAACTTTTGACATTTAATACCTTAGAACATATAAAAGAGAATAATAGTGAAAGTCCACCAATAGATAAAGATATCACGAATTTTATAATATTGGAATCTAAATCGGGAGTAATTAGAATGCCTAGTCCAGCAAAAAATAAAATAATACTTCCTATATTTAAAATAATTTCCATATTTTTTAATTTACTATTCACTATTATCACCTACTATAATTATATAATAATAATTAAAAAAAAGAAACATCTATAAATGTTTCTTTTCCTTTTCTTCAACCCATTTATCATAATAATTAGATAGTAAAGTTTGATACTCTAAAGCTGCCTTCTCACGATCTTTACTTCGAAGAATCATTCTAACAATCTTCGTAAGTAATATTGGATCCATATCATCGCGCTTTCCTTCATTTAATTCCATAATTTTTTTTACAAGAAGAGATTCAACTCGCATATTGATATTAAGATTGTCTTCTAGTCCAAATTCAAATAAATACATTCCATATTCACGAGGAACATCTTCGATTGGTATATCTAATTTATGCCTTGCAATAATATTTTTCTTGAGCGGTTTATCGGATACACATGAATAGTTGGCATAATACTTAAATCCATCTACTTTAGGTATCATTTCATCTACAATAAAATAATAATATTTTACTCCATTTAAAGCATCTTCATAACTCTCTATTTCAAGAAAATCTAGTTTCTCTTTAAAGATATATCCCGCAGAATTTTTTGAACGTGTAATATATTTACCTTTTAATGATGGACTATCAATCAATGTAATATAAGGAGGCAATTCCGTTATATCTATTTTTTCCAATACCAGTGAGGTAAAAGCAGAAGCCATATTTTCAAAACTACGATAGTCACTTTTCGTTATATAAAAAGTATCATCAATCTTTTTTAAATAAGCATACATATATTCTCCCAATGTACGATCATAGTAATATAATATATACTTTTTAGTTAAAGGATTATATCTAAGAGAGTCTACCTCGCATGGATGCAAATGTCCGTAATAATTATCAAGATAAATTGCTCTCATTTAATCACCTTATTCTACAATTTCTGAATCTTTATTTTCTTTTTCCTTAAAAGGTATCTCTTTACTATCATCCAATGATTTAATAATTATTGCTGTTTCAATCAATTCTGCAATTGATGCAACAACTAAAATGCCACCAATTATTCTTAAAAATAATTCTGCACTTTTAAATGGATTAAGTATAAGAACAATTCCTAAAGCCATAGAAAATCCACCAACAACTAAGTTATATAACCATTTATCTGATAAATCTCTAATATTAATAGCATATTGAATTTTAAATAAAGCCTTAATACAAATGGCAATACCTATAATATTAGTAAAAAATATTACTAAACTCTTTAAATTACACATTAAGTATATACCAACAGTTAAAAGAATAGTTCCCAAAACTAAAGATAAACTTAACATCTTTTCTTCTCTTTTTTGTCTAATATAATCTATTATTTGAAAACCGCCAATTAACATAGCTAGTATAGCAACAATAGCAGTTAAAACTTGAATGGAACCACTAGGTTCAATAAGTAAAACAATTCCCAATACAAGCGTTATAACCGTTGATGCTAACATACTCTTTTCGCATCTTTTTGCAAAATCTCTTATCATAATATCGCTCCAATATAATTATAGAATATATTATAGTTTTCTTCAATATAAAGCAAAAAAAAAATGCAGTAGGCACTGCAATTAAATTATAACACATAAATTTTAATAATCATAGTATAATTTTTTTGATATAATACCTTTAGGGTGATTATCATGAATATCGAAGTAAAAAATTTAAATAAAAGTTTCTCAGATTTTAATTTGAATAATATAAATATTAATATTCCAAAAGGAAAAATTGTCGGTCTTATCGGAGAAAATGGGGCTGGCAAAACAACTCTAATCAAATGTATTATGGATACAATTCATAAAGATTCAGGAATAATCAATATTGATGGACATTCATTTACTTCTAAAGATAAAGATTCTATAGGCATTATATTTGACGATTCATTCTTTATTGAAACATTTCGGATTAAAGATATCAATCTAATATGTAAAAACATCTACAAGAAATGGGATGAAGAACTCTTCTATAACTATATGAAAGAATTTAAAATACCTAAAGATAAGAAATTTAAACTCTTATCGACAGGTATGAAAAAGAAAGTTGAAATTGCCTGTGCACTATCACATCATCCTAAGATACTTATCTTAGATGAGCCAACTAGTGGATTAGATCCAATAATTCGTTCGGAAGTATTAGATATATTTACTGACTTTGTAAAATCACAGGAAAATTCAATTCTTCTATCTACTCATATAACAAGCGACTTAGAACATATAGCAGACGATGTTATATTTATCTCAAACGGGAATATTATTTTTGATAAACCATTAAGAGAAGTAAAAGAAAACTATATCGTGCTTGAAGTAAAAAAAGATGACTTTAAGAAGATAAATAAAAAAGATATCATGAAATATAAAGAAAATAGATTGGATTATGAAATATTAATAGAAAGAAAAAAGATGAAAAAAAATTATCAAAAATATGCTAAAAATATCACAACATTAGATGATATTATGCTTATTGTAATTAGAGGTGTAGCATGCGAGGATTAATCATTAAAGATTTATTATTTATCAAAAACAATTATAAGACGACACTAGTAATGTTTATTGGTTCACTTCTACTCAGTATTGCTATTGGTAATTATTTGATAGCAATATCAACAGTTCCATTAGTACTGTTAGTATCGAGTATTTCGACATTTCAAACGGATGAATTCTTTAATACAGAAGCATTTACATTATCACTACCTCTATCGAGAGAAAAAATTGTTTTATCAAAATATGTATTTACACTTCTAATGACATTAGTATCTACTTATATTGGTTTAGTAATCTACTTACTTATTTATTTTATAATATCTCCAGGATTCAACGGAGTTAATACAGATATGATAAAAATGTTACTTATATTAGAAAGTGCTGCTTTAATAGTAGATTCCATATTCTTTCCAATAATATATAAATTTGGTTGTGAGAAAAGCAGATTTGTACTAATGAGCATAATTATGTTATTGCTTGGAATAATGGCTATAGCATCCGTATATATAAATGTTATAAATGTCGAGCAGATTGACTTAGTCGGCATCTTCGAACTTATCAATAACAATGCTTTGCCAGTCATGTTAGTTTTGGTAATTGTATGCTTGATTTTATCATATTTTCTATCGGTAAAGTTCTTTAAAAGTAAAGACTATTAATCTTTACTTTTTATTTTGTAAATTTTATGTATATTTACAAAAATATCGATAATAAATAATGACAATAAAATAGTAAAGTAGTAACATAAATCTAGGTGGTAAAAGTACATAAAAATATTATATACAATATTCACGATTCGTCTTAATATGCTTGATAATCAAGCTGATGCTGAATATTGATTGAGTGTTTGGAAGTTCTCATATAATGTTTGTTTGGTATTATGGCTTTTGTGAAATGCAACGAGATAATCATCAGCCACTTGTGAGTACATTTAGTACTGATTACCTAAAATTAGTAAATTTTGGAAGATAATATTTTAGTGCAGGATGCCTAATATATTATACTAGTGTCACATACTTATATTTTCGAATGTAAGTGCTAGTTCTTATACTCTCGCAGGTATTTGAAAAATGTGAACCTAATTTTTATTTTTAATTTTTATTTTTTATTGATTTTAATATCAAAATTAGTTATTGATGAATCTCATTCGCATGAGATGGTAGTTTTTAAGTTTATGTAATTATAAAAAAATATTTTTTTATCCTAAAACATTTCTTTCCCCCTAAAATAACTTGTTTTAAAATCGTAAACTTAAAAATACAAAATGAAGAGAAAAAAAGAACTATAAATAGTTCTTTTTTTAATGTGTTAATAAGTATTTATATAAATCTTTATATGCTTTCGTATCAAAACATTTTAATTGCTCTTCTTCTGTCATCTCGGCAAAAGTTCTAGAGTCACCATCGGGAATGAATATTTTATCATAATCATATCCACGATTTCCCCTAACACTTTTGCTTATTGTTCCATAAGATAAAGATACAAAGCAAACTGGTTCATGATTTGGTTCACAGTAGGCTAACGCTTCTACCCAATAGCACTTTCTATTTTCTACTCCTTGCATAAGTCTAATGAATCCTTCAGCTGTAATTGTATCCTCCGCATACTTTGCAAGAGCCCCCGGAAAACCATTTAATGCTTCAATTACTAAACCCGAATCATTTTTCATTACCGGTTTACCTAGTAAATTTGCAGCATATTCAGCACTAAACTTTGCAACATCAACACAATCCATACTTTGAATTTCTGGAGTTTCCATATTTTCTTGAATAATATTGACGTCCAAATCTTGATAAATCATCTTGGCAAGTTCTATCTTACCCTTATTTCCAGTAACATATATAATATCCATTATTTCACCTCACATTTATAATTATCACTTAATAAATCTAAGTATTCATCGACATTTATCGGTAACTCTGAAATATTCATTAGAATCGAAGTTTCATCTAAAACACTACTTAGATTTTCTTTTATTAGATTTAAATCTATCTTATCGTAATCATATATAACTTCAAAGACAACAGAATCATCTATTTTGGAAACATATGCATCAATACCATCGATATTATCATATAAACTTATGATAGATTCCAATAATCTCGTATCTGAATTGGCACTCATAATAGATTGATTAATAGTTTTATTTACAATATTATTATCTTTAAATATATATACAACACTTTTTGAATCATATTCATCATCATCTAAAGATTCTTTAGTAGAATAGGAACAAATAATATCAGCATCATATGTTGGTATATTGTTACCCTTTTGATAAATAAGAAACGATACACTTACTATTAGAATTATTAGAAAGGAAATTCCAATTATAATCTTTTTATTCATACAAACCAATTCTTTCTAATAAATCTTTAATTTCATCTTCTGTTTCATCTAATAATTCAATTCGAAAATAATTTATTCCGTGATCAATATAATCATTTAAATTATTTAATTTATTAGTTATTTTATTATCTAAGAGATGAGTTACATGTTCTAATTTATCATGAACTAGTGGATATTCATAGTTATTTCTATCAACTAAATAATATCTGCGTCCATTAGAACAGACATGACATATCGAATCTTTATTAACGAGTAAATTAAGTGGACAATATTTGAGTAACATAAGTTCAATACGCCCATATATAAATACTTCTAAATTAACACTTTTATCATAATAATTAGCTATTCTGTATATTTCTTCATCACTTAATTCTACAGATAACTCCGGAACTTTTAAATAATCACTTAAAGCATTAATTGTATAGTGGTTAGCAATATTTAAATAATATTCAGAAAACGAATCTCGATTATTAAATAAAGCACCAAGTTCCGATACAGAAGTCCTCTCTGACATAAATGATTCTTTAACCCGATCAGTACGATAGTAAACATTAGAATAATTCTTATATTTAGAATATAATTTTTGATCAGGAACAATTAATGAGACATTCCTATTTAGTAAATATTTCAACTGTTCTTCATTTCTTACTAAAATATTAAAATGAACTCCCTTATCATATTTATTAAAATCTCTAGTATTAGATTCTTTAACTTCTATATTTTTTTGTTTTATACGCATATTATTTAGAGCAGCAATACATTTTCTTCTAAGCTCATTTATTTCCGATACTCTTACGAAAATATCATTATCAATATCTACTTCTAACTCTTTAAGGCAATAGGCTGTATCATTTAATTTATTGATTTTCGAAATAATCGTATCTTTAGTAAGAGGTGCATTTATCGACTTATCAACTTCGCACCCACTCATTCTAACTTCATTAATTCCATCAGTTAAAACCAACATCATTGCATCGCCAACATGTCCGATAAACTTACCCTTGATTTCAATTTTTTTAGGATCAACTTTTCTATATTTATCTAAAACATTCACATCTAGAGTTTTGTTGACAAGTTCTCCTTTTTTAACATTACATTTATTTAAAACTTTTACTATTCCTCTACCATGCTCATTAATTAGTAATTCTTTTTCATCAAAAAGATAATTTAATATCATTCCTTCTTTAGAAGTCATAAAGCGGATTCCATCTCCTTGATGAATACTAGAATCAAGATCTATTGTTATATATTTTTTATCGATATCAACTACTCGCCCAATATTAACACCAATATGATTGCTAGTTTTAATATTCATTAAATCTTTATTATTTGCAGAAAATAAGAAACCTCTAGTATATTCACGATTAAATATAACATTTAAATCTCTCAAATATTCCTGATTGACGACTAATTCTTCATGATTATAATACTTGTCCATTAAATCGCGATATAGCTTAGTTACACATCCTACATATTCAGGAGACTTCATTCTTCCCTCAATCTTTAAACTATATATGTTGGAATCCATTATTCTCTTAAAATTAGAACTAGTATTTAATTCTTTGGTACTTAGTAGATAATCTCCATCAGTTTTAATAAAACTATTGTCACACTTTAATTTAAATGGTAGGCGACATATTTGAGCACATTCTCCACGATTTCCACTTCTATTCATTAAAATAGAAGAAAATAAACACTCACCAGAATAAGAAATACACAAAGCACCATGAATAAATGCTTCAATTTCTAAAGAAGTACTCATATTATCAATTTCATCAATTGTAGTTTCACGAGCCATAACAACTCTCGATACACCCATACTTTCAAAAAATTTAAGGGTACTTTCATTAGTTGTATGTGCTTGAGTTGATACGTGGATATCTAATTCAGGTAATACTTCATGTATTAGACTGATAAGACCAATATCCTGAACTATAACTGCATCTACTCCATTTATAGCTAAAAATTTAACATATTCAATTACTTCATCCATCTCTGATTCATGTATTAGTGTATTAACTGTAACATATATTTTTACTCCATATAAATGACACAAATTAATTGCATTAATCATTTCTGTATCATCAAAATTAGTTGCAAATGCACGAGCACCAAATCTTTTACCACCTAAGTAAACAGCATCCGCACCACTAAAAATTGCTACTTTTAAAGATTCCATTGAACCAACGGGAACTAATAATTCTTTCATTGGTATCACCTCATAAGTATTATAACAAAAAAACAAAGATAAATCTTTGTTTTAATTAAACTTAACTAACTTATGAGCTAAACGGTATCCCTTAATTGATAGGAATCTTCCAAATTTACCCTTAAAGCTAACCATACTAGCCATCGTAAAATGTTTCATTTTCTTATATAACTTTGGATTACTCTTCTTAATACTTTCCCATAATTCTAAATATTGTTTTTCGCCTTCTTCATTGTAGGCAAGACGACTAAAAATAACACCAATCGTCATTACGAATACACATTCACGATACATCATTTTTCTAAGTTTCTTATTTTCAATCGTATCTAAATCATATTTATTACATATTTCTTTTGTAACTAACACTTGATGAGAACTTCTCTTAATAAGTTGAGGTTCTTGAACTGATTGATCTGCTCTTCCAATAAAATATTGATAGAAATCAACATCTAAATAATAAATTGATTTAGTATAAGGAAGAGGTAAATAGATAAATAGATTATCTTCATAGAATACATGTTTAGGTAAATCTATTTTTGCTTCATCTAAGACGCTTTTCTTATACATCATTGAATGAAGAGAAAGATACTGAGTCAATTTGAATTTGCCAATTTGATCCCAAGTAATTACTTCATTATTCTTAAATACATTGCTGAAATTTATTGTTTGATTTTCTCTTCCATCCGTATAAGTATACACATAGTTCATAACAATTAAATCTGCATCAATCTTTTTAACTTTCTTAAGTATTTCTTTATAAGCTTTCTTATCTACCCAATCATCACTGTCGACAACCTTAAAGTATTTACCAGTCGCATGTTTTAAACCAGTATTAATACCTTCTCCATGACCTCCATTAGGCTGATGAATAGCTTTTACAATAGTCGGATACTTCTTCTGATATCTATCAGCTATCTTTCCTGTCTTATCTGTTGAACCATCATCTACAATAATAATTTCAACATCTTCTTTACCTATAAGTAAAGAATCAATACATTTTTCCATATAATCCTGAGAATTATAACATGGAACAACAAACGAAATATACTTCATATTCACACCTACTAATCTATGTTGTTAAACTAATTATATCATACTAATTAGAATTGTACTATTTTTTTGTATAAATACTAGACTAAATGTGTTAGAATATATAGTCAAAGAAGTGGTTTTATGTTTGCAAATTGGTATGAATCAGCTAAATCTCTTTTAAATCTATATAGAAAATTAGCTGAATTAAAAATCGAAGGAAAAGATAATACTGAAGAATATTACTTAATACTTAGTCTACTTGAAAATGCAATAAGGTATGAATTTGCAAAAATTGAAAAAATAAACTTTAATGATGAAACATTATTAAAACTATATGAATTAATTCTTGAACATATTAGTATAGATAATCCAATAAATATAAATAGACTATTAACAGAAGATGACTCTTTAATATATATTAGAATGCATAATATAGGTGAAGACATTGATTATAACAAAAGAGAGTATGATTACCCTGACGGAAATTTTTTAGAAAATCTATTTTCATTAGTATTAAAACAGGACGAAATTGATACGAAATTTAATCATGCTTTTCAAAGTTATGTTGGTTTCAATATTATCTATGTAATTAACAAAGCTATCAATTATATTAAAGATAATGAAACAAGAGATTTTTTAATTAAGTTATTATTCTCATCTATCTATATTAATCCAACATATGAAGAATTTTTTAAGAGAACAATGGATATCTCAATGCCAATTAATATATCAATTTATCTTTCTAGTTTAATAAGTGAAGATTATTCTCACAAACAATTAATGGATGATATCATGTATAACCTAGTAGAATTTACAGTAGATGAAATAGAAACAGAATTAAATAAAAGAGATGTTGATTTATTAGATAAAAATAATTATTTTGAGTACGTAAAAAACTTAACGAACATTATGGGAAAATTGATAAGTTTATTAGATGTAAGTATAGTTGATAAAGTCGAAGAAAAAATTAAAGTTATAATTGAAAAGAAAACTCGAAACGACAACATTAGAATAAGAAATGAAATAATTTCTATGTTTAATGGAGCACGAAAAATAATTAAAAATTGCCATAGAGAAAGGGAACTGAGATATGGAAAGATTACTGAAGAAACAAATTGATGACTTAATAGATTATACTCTTTGTCTAAAGAAAATGTTTACTAGTATTGCCCAAGCTGAAGCTTATCCGGATAATATGAATGATGAAGATAAGAAAGAGATAAAAGATATACTATATATAATGGATGAAGCTCTTAAAATAGAAGATAAAAAAATAAGTAAAATGCAAGTATGTAAAGAAGACTTTGATGCTATTGAAGGATATCTACTAAGATATCATGAATTCACTTCATATGAAGACTTTGCCTATGAAGATAATGAATTGGAAAGACTTCGCGTATATAATAAATTATTTCATAAATATTTAGAAGAGAGCAAATATAATCGAACTTGTAGTAAAGAAGAATTAATTACAGATTCTTTTTCACGAGTAATCGACTCTAACTTTGTTTATGTATTAAATGAACACACGAAAAATCCGGAAGTAGTAAACCTTTATAGTTTCTTGAAATATGGAAAGATATTTATTTCTCCAACATACGACAAATACTATTTCCCAAACTTACAAGTAGCTGACTTTAAACCAATTACCCATTATCCAATACTAACAAGTTATGATTCCACTAGCGAATTAATTAAATATGCCAAAAAAGAAATCAAAGATGAATTTAAAAGTATTATCGATACACTTTATAATGGATTTACTAATAAAGCACTAAATAATGAAGAAAATGAAATACGGGCAGTTGCAATGGCTATGGCAATGGTTACATTCCTATCGACTTCCTTAGATCCTAGCTTTATAGATGAGAGATTCCTAGAATTTAAAAGTATGAGAAAGGAAGATAAAAGTTATTCAGATGTCAATGACCTCGTCATATCTGCGTTAAATGAAAGCAAAAAAATCGTATTGAGTCAAAATAAAAAGAGAAATTAGATTTCTCTTTTTTCTATTACTACACCCGGAGATTTAACTTCTCCTTGCATATCACTACTTGCAATACCTAAAGTAACATCTACACTAGTCTCATTGTAATTCTCAATTACTATTTTATATTCATATACACTATGACTAGGAATCGTTTCCTTAATATCATTGACAGTATATACTTCTAAGTTGGATTCATTATTTGTTTGATAATATAGTTCATATTTAGTTTCAAAATTATTATTACTTATAACATATATAGAAAATTCAACTGTCTCTTGAGCATTAACAGTAATAGTTCCATTCGTTAGTGAATCACTTTGCAATCTATTATCTATTTCATTTATTTTAAATAGACCGGTTTTACTTGATTCATCTACATAATAAGAAAACGAAATAGAAAAAAGACCCATAACTACTGTTAACATAATTATAATACTAAAATAAATATTTCTCTTGCGTTTAAAAAAGTTCATAATATTCACATACCTTTTCTAAGACTATTATATCATACTATATATTATTTTTCTATTTCTTTTTCTTATAACATAAACTTATTGAGTCAGTTCCTACAAAAGTTGTATTGGAACAACTAAACTTACTACAAATGGGATCTACATCCAATATTTCTCCAATACATTCAATAAAATAATCCATATCATAATTAAGAGATGAAGAAACGATAGCATAATTATAAGAAGAATAATCAGCTAATCTCTCTATCATAATATCCCTAATATCTTTTATATCGGTTCTTCCCATTATAGGCATCAGCATTCCAAAACATGACATCGATATTAAATAATTCTTCTTTCTATTTTTCATTAGTTTTGATTGTCTAGAACTAATTATTCTCTTCTCTCTTAAAATTGTAGAATCATTAGATATAACATCCATACGATATCTCGATTTATTAGTTTTAACATATCTTACTATTTCATCAAAACCACATTTCATATCGATCATTCTAGCAGCATCTAATACTAAAAATCCTAAAGCCATCGATGTAGTATTAGAATCTATTATTGCTATTCTCGACTTTATATGATTTGCAAAATATTCTAAAACTGCTTCTTTAATATTAACTTCGTTATCAGGATAAAGCATACCGGAAGAAGTAATAAATATTATTTCATCACACTTTTCATCTAATCCATTTAATACATCTAATATATCGTTCTTATATAATCTAATACCAATAGGTCTAATTCCCAAATCAATATTTTGAGAAAAACACTTCTTATTTATTTGATTATCTTTATATGATTCATCATTAGTTAAACATATCGTATAAGGAATAATTTTAATACTATCACTAAGAGCATTTGCTATATTTTCAGGAATATCACAACCAGAATCAGTTATTATTATTGTCTTACCCATTATAATTCTCCTTTAATGACTAATATTATAGCATAATTTTTTTAATATAAACAAAAAATAATATAGTATGTTATAATATATTTGGTGAATACAATGGAAAAATTAATTTATATTATTATGTTGTTTTTTGTATATTCTTTCTTAGGATGGCTAATGGAAGTTTTACTTTCTCTATTTAAAAATCACAAATTTATCAATAGAGGATTCTTTATCGGACCTATATGTCCAATATATGGTTTTGGTGGAGTTGCAATATATATTCTACTGAATAAATATATGAAAGATCCAATTATTCTATTTTTAATGTCTGTTATTATATGTTCCGTACTTGAATACTTTACTTCATACATTATGGAGAAAATATTCAAAAACCGTTGGTGGGATTATTCAGATATGAAATATAATATTAACGGAAGAATATGCTTAGAGTGTGCAATACCTTTTGGATTTGGAGCATGCTTTCTAATGTATATAGTAAATCCATTACTTCAAATAATATTTAATAGAGTAAGTATCAATGTTTGGAAAATAGTATTAATAGTTCTTCTAGTATTACTATTAATAGACCTAATAATATCATTTAAAATAATTATTAACTTAAAGAACATATCTAAATCTATTAGATGTGATTCTACTGAAGCTATTACCAAGAAAGTTAAAGAAATATTAAAATCAAAAACTTTCTTACATCGTAGACTTCTTTCTTCATTCCCAGACATGAAAGTAATGAACAAATTATCTATTCTAAAAGAGAAAATTTTAAAAGATAAAGAAAAAGCAAAACAAGAGAGAAAAAATATTAAAAATAGATTAAAAAAACGTAAGTAGTAATTACTTACGTTTTATAATGAATTCATTTAATGAATTAACTTTATCATCTTTAGTCATTATTTGATATTCTCTAATACTATCGATATCTAATCCAGTTATCTTAGATATTATTTCATCACTTAGAGAACTATTACTTACTTGAACTAATTTTAGATATATAATTTCTCTTTCTATATCACTTAGATAATTAATTACTCTTAAGAATAATGGGCTTATCATTAATCGTTTAATGATGTCTTTACTTCCTAAGTTAATTAGATAATTGAATGCTTCTTGAGGATCATCCAAATCATCTAAATATTTTAAATAGAAATTAACTAATGTATCTTCACTTATCATAAGTAAATCAATTATTGTCTTTGAATCCATTAGTTCGTTATAAGCTTTTAATATAACATCGTCAGTTGATTCCTCATCAATTATTTCTATTTCTTCATTTCCAATAATTCTAATATCAAATAAATCATTAGTTAAAGCTAAATATCCTTTTTCACCTAAATCCATCATATCTATCTTAATTGATTTAGATTTTTTAACTTTTATTATCTCTTCTTTTGGTTTTTCTGTTTTTGGAATATTTCCGCCTAGTATTTTACTGCGATACTTATTTACAGATTTTCTAATAGCATTTATAAATGAATTATAAGATTTCTTATCTCCATTAAATATATAAGAGTTTTTTAGATTATAATTACTATCATAAGCTTCTCTAACGAACTCCATACATTTTGAGTGACTAGCATTTAAATAATTTACTATATAATTCTTAAGAATTTCTTTTAATTCATTAGTATCAGTTTCCAAATAAAATTGTTCTATGAAATTATCTGCTAACATGAATAGACCTCTACTATAAGTATTAGTTAATCTCTTATTAATTGTCCTTATTAATACCCCAATTATAGCTTTATTTTTATTTAATAGTTCTATATTATTACATTCTTGATCAAGATTAGGACCAAATAAATCTAATACTAGTTTTGCTGCTAAAGATTTACTTCCACGTACAATTTTTACAATTGTATTCTTTCTGCTTTCAGGAACTTCATTTTCTCCATCAAATAGAAAATAGTCAAAGAAATTAAGTTGATCTTTAATCATATTGTATTTGCGTTTATTCTCAATTTTTTTCTCTTCTTTAACTCTACTCAATGATTTAATCATTTTGTCAATTATCACAAGTTCTTTCGCTTTTAATTGCATAGGTCTAACTAATATAAAATTATCATCATACATAAAACTAATTAACCTCTTGAAGCGATTTGCTTGAGGACTATCTAACTGTTCTAATTTTTTAGATATCTCTTCAATTAATTGTTCGCGATTCTCTTTGAATTTACCAAAATAATCTAAAAAATCACTCTTTAAATTACAATCTTTCATATCTTTAGTAAATTGATTATTTACAACTTTTACTGAAGTTTTAAATAAAGGAATATCCTTAGTTTCAATCAGTAGACCGCTACATTTATACTCCATTAGATTGTCTCCATATACTTCACGTAGAATGTGAGAGAATACCGAATCTTTCTTAGATGTATTAAAATTAATTCTATTAATTATCATATTTTTATTAGTTTCATTATAATTAATATTAAAATTATCTAATATATTACTTGGTAATGAAAGTGTTACAGAAGTTTCTTTATTAGATTTTCTTTTACCTGTTAAATTATCTTTTTTTCTTTTATATCTTATTTTGATATCTCTAATTAACAAACGAACACTTTTTATCTCTTCTTCTGTTGGTATAATTGATTCATTTAGCTCGCCTAACTCTTCTCCATAAAGTTTTTTAACAGATAGAATATTTTTAGATTTACTCTTGTTGACAAATTTCTTAGCATCTACAGTTAATTCTTCTAATGACATGTCTGATTCTATTGATTCCAAGAACGAGAATAACTGTTTAGGAAGTTTTACTCTTTCCGATGGAGATTGTTTTGCCTCTTTTACGAAAGATACAATTTGTCTAATATAGGAATTTAAATCGAGATTAAATCTGTTAATAATATAAAGTTCATAATTAGTTAGTTTGGCTTCACTATTGAATGTATGTAAATCTTCTCCATATACCTTTTTCAAAATATTCTTTATAGAACTATCTAATGATTCAAGATATTTATCAACTTCAATAATTATTCTATTCTTTCTTTCTTCATTAGTTCTTCCATTAATTGCCATCTCATAAATAGAAGTTGGTAAGTTTTTTCCAAATACTTTTATAAATATTTGTTTGCGGAAATAGCGAATATTTACTTTATCTTCTTTTGTCATTTCTACATTGCTCTTTAAATTATAGTTATTATCATAGAATTTAAATAAGAAATCTTTATTGTTTGAACTTTCAATTGCCTGCATTACTTCTTCTTTAATTTTTTTATTATCCTCTTCATTGCCATCTTGATCTATAAAATAATCTAAAAAGCATATCGAATTCTTAGATTTAGATTTTTTTCTAATCTTCTTCAAACTACTTTCTACTAACTTAATATGTTCTCTAACTTCATCTAATAGGGAATTAAACAGTTTTATTTGTTCTAAAGATAATTCAACTGAAGGATTAAATTTGGAATAAGAAGTCCCATAAAGCATAACTACAACGTATTTCCCCTTTGATTTTGAATTATCGATAAATCTACTAATTTCAGCATCTAGTTTTTCTTTATAAGAGATAGACATTCCCGGTTTATGGAAATATATGAATATATTCTCTTTATATGTATTTGTCATTTCAAGTGAATGACTTACATATTTACTAATTTTTTCTATTGAGGAATTAATTATATCCACTTCTTCAGAAGTAATATTAGCATAAATATTAAGCTTATTATAATCTTCACCAAATAATAATTTTAATAATTCTTTTTCTTCATCACTTATTGTGTCTATCGCTTTTAGTACAAACTCATATAATAATTCTACTCTTGCATCACTCATATAAGGCTTCTTAAAGTGATTAACTAATCTTTCTTTATAAGACTTTGATATAAAAGAACAAGCCTTAATATAATCATTTATTTCTTTAACAATCTTTTTAATCTTCTTTGCATCATTCTTTGAAGAATATACATTCGAATTTAATTCTAATGAATCTAAATCATAAAAAATACTTATATATTTCTTTACTTCTTCATGTTCATTCAAATAATGATTAAATATTTCCATTGCTAAAGGATAAGCTTTCTTTTCAAAATACACATTTAAATTTTCTTTAAATCCATTACTATGAGCAAGTATTACACGATCATCTTCAAATGCTCTTCCTGTATTATTATGTCTAATATCAAGAATTCTTTGAATGTATTTTCTAACTCTTACTCTTGTATCATTAAATGCATTTTTTTCGCTTTTAGATAATGTGACATTTGGAACTAGCTGATTATAGTCGTCACCAAATATCTTCTTAATTGCTTGCAGCTTACTTTCATCTAATAGTTCAAGATAATCAAGAACGATTTGTCTCTTCTCCTGTTTTTGAGCAACAGTATCATCTTTTTCAAAGAAATAATCAAATAGTGAAGTATATCTAAATCCAGAACCATAAGAAGTAGTTTTAGATATTGAAGGTTTTTTATAGTTTCTTTTCTTTATAGCACCATCTTTTAACTCTTTATTAATATTCTTATTATTTTCTTGTTCAATCTTAATATATTCTGGAAGTTCATTTTGAATATCTAATAAAATATGTTTTATTTGCGATTCATTGTAATCAGGAAACAACTTTAAAATTACATCCATCTTCATCTTAGTTCTAGTAATACCATAGTAATATAAATATATTCGTTTATGATCCGTATTCTTAACATTATCTAGAGCAGATGATAGCATACTCTCTGATATCTTAAAATGAGATAAAATTGAATTTTTTGTTGAAAATAATACAACTTCTTTAGCTTTATTATCCATCGAAAGATTGCGCAACATATTTAATATTTGCATATCATTTTGTTTATGAAAGCGGTTTAATATTTGTTGATCTGACTCTTTGTATACTTCAACTAAAACTCTAATCCCCTTAATATAGGAATCAATTCTTCTTAGTGCACTATTGAGATGTTCACTTTCTGAATAATTTAAGAATTTTACTCCTCCGACTCCATCGTATTTAGTCCCATATCTCTTTTGTAAAATATACATTGTTCTAGCTTCATTTTTTAGGGCCTCAATAGCTAAGTCAACATACTTTTTATTTTCTTCGCCGAATACTTCATATATTGTATTTGTAGATGTATTAAATTTCATATTATTTTTGCTCCTTTTTTAGATATCTGTTAAATCTTTCTGCATTATAGGAAAGACCAATAGTCTTATCTTGGCTGAATTTAAGTACTAGTCTTTCAAATTTTTCTAAAGCACTTATATTATTTACATCCTGATTTATAATACTATCGAAAATATCAAATGCTTTCATAGCAGCAGGCGTTCCCAAATTATTTACTTCAACATATAGGTATTTAGCCATTATTTCTACCTCATTAGCAAATGCATCTTTAATTTTAATAACCATACTTTCTTCTATATCTTTCTTTTTCTTCTTAACTTTAGATACTTTTTCCTCATTGGACTGTTTCGTATTTATAATAGGTGGAGTTGGAATCTCTTTTTCTTCTTCTGCTTCTTTAACCTTTTCTACTTCTCGAGTATTAGAAACTAAAACTTTTTCAGACTGTATATTTTCCTTCTTAGTAACTGTTACAGGTGAATCACTTCTAGTAGTTCTTTCACTATTCTTTTCTTCTAAAATTCTTTTTCTTTCAAGTTCTAATTGTGTCTTCTCTTGAATTTCTCTTTGAAGATTTTGAGCATAATTAAAATCAATACCGGAAATATACTTTTTATAAATATCTATATCAAAAAAATAATTGCGCTTACTTTCAAGTCTAGTTCTAAAATTATTAATTGTTTTTCGCATTTTGTCATCAGTAATTGAACTCTTTATTGATTTAATATATCTTAAACCATTAGCATGATTATATTTATCATAATAGCATATCTTCAATAAAATTTTATCAAAATTCGATAAATCGGCATTATCTATCTCTTCAAGTGTCAAAACTCCAACATACAATCTAGTTATCAACATCTTCTTTAATTTTTGCGATTCCTGCGAAACAGAATCATCCTGACCAATCTTAACTTGATTTTCTAATTTTTTCTTCTCTTCTTGTTCATTTATTATTTTAATTGCTTCAAGTAATCCCATTTTTTGCTTTTGAATCGGTTCAAAATTTTCAAATTTTTTTTCTTCAGCGATACTTAATGCTAAATCTAATTGTCCAAGTCTAATTAATATGTTTATTCTATAAAAATTGAATTCTGGATAATCTATATAAGGTCTATCCATAGTTAAGATCAACGCTTGCTCTAAATTACCAGCATTTAGTTCATTTACTATTAAATCTAATTGTTTTCGAAAAAATAATAGATATTTTAAAGTATACCCCTTAAAAAATTCTTTCTTATCTACTTCATATACTTTCATAACACAGTTTTCCTTTAAGAGTTATTATAACATATTTTTATCTTTACAAAAGAAAAAACTACTATATTACTAGTAGTTTTTAACAAATTGGTTCATTTAGTGAACAAGTTCCATTATCTGAAATAAATTTTTCAAAAAAACAACTGAATTTTTCCTTCATATCACAGATAATATCATCAGTTAATTCTTGATAAGCACCTTCTTGTTTATCACTAATTCCACTCTCTAAAGCAATAGCTTCTCCATTTTTAATAATAATAACATTAGGTGCGTAGATTCTCTTTTCATTTATTTTAACTTCGATTGTTTTTTTACCCTTAGTATAAGTTAAAGGTGAATAATTACTTAAAACTGAAGATAGTAATTCTAATAGTTGATTATACCCTTCACTACCATCTTTTGTCTTGACAGCCTTATGATTGTCATCTAATTCATATTTATCTCTAATATCTAATACATCAACATAATAAATCTTATCGATATTTTTTTCCTTAGCTTGTTCAATCATAGTTGGCAAAACACTTCTACACCATGGACATTTACTAAATCCAAAATAAACAATAAAAGATTCCTTATCATTGATCATATCAACTATTTCTTCAGCTGTTTTATAAATAAACGGATTATCATCGGGAATAGATAATTCTCTAACCTTATTATCTCCTACTTCTTCACCATTTATCGATTCGTACTCTTTCTTAAATTTTAAAGCACTTTCATTCTTTTCTTTAACTTCAGGTATTTCGCTCTCATTGAACAATTCACTAAAAATATATACAATTAATGCTCCAATAAGCATAAATAACACAACTACACATATTGTTGCTCTACTACGTCGACTCATAATCTTCCTCCAGTCATTAACATTATAACAAATAAGAATATAAAAATAAACAGTAAAAAATTGATAATTATTATTCTTTGTAGTATAATTCTATAATAGAAAGGGTGTTGATATGAAGATATTACTTAAAAAAATTAAAAAGACAAAACTAAGTGTAAGATTGATATATTTTTTCACCCTTATCGCATTTTTATTTAGTTATATATATTTATTTAAATCATTAATATTACTAAATAATATTGAAACAAAACTTAGAATAATCGTTCTATGTGTATTGTTAATCTTATTAATAGTTTACGCTTTTATTGATTTATTATTACTTCTAACTAAGAAGAATAAAACTGTTGTTGTTACATCTTTTATAGTTGTATTGGTATCTGCTATTTCCATCATTGGTTCACTTGCAATAAATAAAGCCTATGTACTACTAAGTTCTCTAAATAAAGAAAAAATCCTATATACAACTAATTTAATATCACTTAATAACACAGAGTTTTTAAACAATGCCTCATATAAAGTAGGTATTATCAATAATGAAACTGATGTTGAAGGTAATGTTCTTGCCTATGAATTAATAAAAAAAGAAGATTTAAAAGTTACAGTAGAAAAATATGATACTTACTTTGAAATGTTAGAGAGACTTTATAATGGAAGCCTTAATGGAATATTTATTACTAATAACTACGAAGTAATGTATGAGGGATATGAAGCTTATCAAAATATAGGAAATGAAGTCAAAGTAGTATATGAGTATTCAAAAGAAATGGAAAATCAAGATACTATTCAAAACTCAGCCTCAGTTAAAGATCCATTTACTGTACTAATAATGGGTGTTGATTCAAAGAAAGATGGTTTAAATGCCAATGCTTCTTTCAATGGAGATACTCTCATGTTAATATCATTTAATCCTCATACTCTATCGGCAACAGTATTTTCTATTCCAAGAGACACTTATGTACCAATAGCTTGTCTTAAGAACAATGATTCATCAAAAATAAATTCTAGTGCAGCTTATGGAACTAAATGTGTTATAGATACTGTGCAAAATTTAACAGACATAAAAATAGATTACTATGTAAAAATAAATTTTAAAGGTGTTGTTGATTTAGTTAATGCATTGGGAGGTATTGATGTAACCGTACCTGATGGAATAAATTTCTGTGAACAAAACTCAGATAGGAGTCACAAAGCACAAGATCTTCAATGTATTAAGAGTGGATATCAACATATGGATGGAGAAAAAGCTCTAGCATTCGCAAGACATAGAAAAACACTGCCAGCAGGAGATTTCCAAAGAGTTCAACACCAACAATTAGTAGTTGAAGCAATTGCAAATTCTGCTAAAAACTTAAAGAATATTAATGACTTTTATTCCATTTTAGATGCTATATCTAAAAATATTGATACAAATATGACTACAAGTGAAATGATGAACCTATACAATGTTGGAAAACAAGTTGTATTTGGTGGAAACAATGGTTCAATGATAAATATTCAAAAGACTTATCTTACAGGATACGATTTAACAATGTATGTTAATAATTTAAGAAGTAATGTATATACGTTCCAATATTATGAACAATCTCTTGAAGAGATAAAAGATGCATTAAAGATAACACTAGAGAAAAAAGAACCTACAGTAATTAAGACATTTAACTTCTCTGTTAATGAGCCTTATAAAGTTCCTATTATTGGTAAAAAGTATTATACAGTTCAAAGAAATGAGGTAATACCATCATTTACTGGTAAAACTAGTTCTTATGTTAAAAGCTGGTGTGAAAGCAGAAATATTACTGTTTATGAAAACTTCATAACAGAAGGTATGGCAGGTTTCAACAGTGAGCTAGCAAGTGGAACAGTAATTGGTCAAAGTGTACAAAAAGGTAAACTAGTCAAAAATACTAATAGCATCACTATTAATGTAATAAAGCAAACTATAAAAGAAACAACTACTACAACAAGACCAAATGCACCAAGTGAAGGAGAAGATACAACAAATACAACTACAGAATCAACTACAAAAGAGATAACTACTGAAAGTACTAATATAGAATAAAAAACCACAAAAGTGGTTTTTTATTTGAATGGAATTAATAATTCTTGATTAACGCTTATTAAATTGCTCGTAAGTTTATTAGTCTTTTTAATATCATCTACTGAAACATTGTATGTTTTAGCAATACTATATAATGTATCACCAACTTTAACTTTATGTATTACTTGATTAGGTATCTTTAGTTTTTGTCCTACAGTTAATAGATCACTAGATAAATTGTTCATATCTTTTATCTTATTAACACTTGTATTGAACTTTTTAGCTATTCCATAAAGTGTGTCTCCAGGTTTTACAGTATAAAAGTCCCCACTTATTTTCAATACTTGATTAACTTTAAGATTAGTACTAGTTAAACCATTAATGTCCATTAGCGTCTTGACATTAGTATTATACTTCTTAGCTATACCATATAGAGTATCTCCAGATTTAACTACATATTCATCACCAACTTGAATACCTTTATAATCTAATACTGCTTCGACAACATCTAAGGCATAATCTTGATAATTATTCTTTAAGCGTATAGCATCATTAGTATTATCTAAGAAACCATACTCAACTATAATAGATTCTAAAGGATTAGTATCCCTCAAGATAAAATAATAATCTTTATTAGGATTAGTAGAAAGGGACTTTTGATAACTCTTTCTTATCTTTGCACCAGATGAAGAGAGATTATCTAGAATTTCATTAGACAACTTAGAATCATTTCGTAAGGAATAAATTACTTCAGCACCTTCTCCACCTCCTGCATTTATGTGATTAGATATCAATATAACATTCTTATCTTTACCAAAAAAATTCATAGCCTTAGTTACTCTATCTTTTGGAGATAAAGTTATATCTTCTTCTCTAGTCATATATACAGGTATTCCCATTCTCTTAAATTCATCATACATTATTTTACTTATAGCAAGTGTCATATCTTTTTCAACAATATCATTACCAATAGCTCCAGAATCTACTCCCCCATGTCCAGGATCAATCACAACACTAAAATTCATTATTATCACCTAAAATAGTATATGAAAAAAAGAGCATATTTGCTCTTCAAATAAATACATTATCAAATTCACAATTTGCTCTTTAAAAATTCTTCAAATGATAATAATCCATATTCTTTATTATAATAATTTGGAAATTCATTTAAATGTGCTAAAGCTATTTTTGCCGTAGTAATCAAATTATCATTAGTAACATTTGTTTTTGGATTAATAGTACCATGTTCTAATTCTATATTAATTCCCGATAAGAATTCTTCTATTGTATATTTATCAAACGATACACCAAGCACTAAAGCAGCATAATATGCATCATTTATATTAAACATATAATCACCCTTCTACTATACTTCTTTTTTTACAAATATTGATGTTTCTTTAACATATCCATCACTTATCTTATAAGGTGCACTTTCATCTTTCAATATTCTTTCAATTACTGCTTCTTCATCACATACATTCCTCAATACTTTAGTTGCTCCACTATCTTCATAAATACTACCCGATATAAATACTTTTTCTCCTACTTTATATTTATAATCATAATCATCTAAATGATTTAGTTTAGCATCTCTAATTATCTTTGGATAATCATAAAGGGCTTGATCTCCATCTACTCTTCCTTTTATTCCTGGAATTTCATCATATGAAGTATTCTGCCACATTCCAGCACTTCCCGAATATGTTAGTCTATCATTCCATTCAGCAACCCATTTATCAAAAGGATCTAATTCACTAGAATCTAAATTACTTTTAAACCTATCTAAACTAGCATAGACAGATACATAATATCCATTCTTTTCCATCTCTTCACAGTAGTATTTTACTATTTCAATTAAATCTTCTTTTGGTAAAGCCATTTGTCTTCTTGCTTCTACATCTAAAAATATTGGATACTCTAACTTTTTATCTTTAATAAGTCTTAACGTATGTTCAACTTCACTTCTCGCTTCATCTAAATTTGTTGCATAACTAAATAAATAAACTCCAAATGGAATATTGAGTTTCTTACACATTAAAGCATTTCTCTCATAATAGACATCATCCTGACTTTTTACATTATTTCCAAAACCACATCTAATAATAGCAAAATCGATGAATGGTTTAACTTTTGTCCAATCAATCATACCCTGATAAGAAGAAACATCTATTCCTCTTTTCATATTATCACCTAATATATAATATGATTTATCTTTTATAAAGTTAACATTATTTTAATCTTAATAGTTTCTCAATACTCTCAAATCCTTCATTATCCTTTAATACAACATCAAAGCGTTCCCTAAATAATTCTTCATTTTTTCGAATATTTGCCTCTAAAAATCCAAAAGTTATATTACTATTATTAGGTAATTTATGATCCATATTTAAATCACTAAGTTGATCTCCTATAATAATTGCCATTTTCCTATCTTTAATGGCAGTTTTAACCACATCTGATAATTTAATATCATACTTATTCATACTATGAATAATATCTTTAATACTATCAACAATAACATCATCTTTAAATTCTAAAAAGTTAGCTGATATAAATATATTGTCTGAATAACAATTATTTAATCTCAAAATACACTCAATAAAATTTCCAATACCTGCCGAATTGATTATAAGTGGTATACCAAGTTTATTTAGATTATTAATAAATTCTACTACACCACTTCTTAATTCTAAAAGTTTCTTTTCTCTAACAATATTCTCTATATCACTTTCTCTTACCTTATACTTTAGCATTAATCCATAACTTTCTAAAGCCCAGTCTCTCATCAATTCGAATTTTTCTTGATAAGGCAATCTAGCATCTAGTTCAATTGGTCGATAATAATCATGTACAAGAGATCTCTCGAACTCATATTCACTTCCATATAATCCACTTAAACTAAAAAGAGAAAACGTAGCTTCACTAGAACCTGTAGTTATTGTTCTATCAAAGTCAGCTACGACAAATATATCATGTATATCAATTTTACTTAATTTCTTATTACCATTATTACTAATAATAAACATATTATCACCTACAAGACATATTATAACATATTGTAGCATTTTAAAAGACCACATATAATGTGATCTCCAAGCCTATGTTTATATAAATACAAACAAAATGGTTAAAGTCAGTATAATATTTAAATTACTGACAATAATAATATATCATACAAAAATATTATATTCAACATTTTATTAACTTATATCTTAATAAGTTTTAATGGTATTAAATAAACTCGAATATATTATTATAATTTAATTATATAAGATATATCTTAATAATATATTTTAAAAGAAGGAGTATTGATATATGAATTCAATGCAGTTAGTTGGATTAAATACCAAATGGTATAGATATCAAAATAATTGGACACAAGAAGTATTTGCCGAAAAGACCAATTTTAAAATGGCATATATTTCAACAATCGAAACTGGAAATGCTAATCTTACATGTAAAAATATCGATAATATTGCAAAGACATTTAATATAAAACCAGAATTACTATTTGAAATAAATACAGCTCAAAAAGCAAAAGAATTGCCTCAGAGAGTAGATATGTATATAAAGAAAAAGAATAAAGCGATTAAATCTAATTAATCGCTTTTTTATATGATTATTCCTATCACATATAATAATATAGCAATTATAATAATTAGTTTATTATTATATTCTACATCTTTTATTTTTATTTTGTTACTTATAAACATTTCTCTTAAATATATAATCATTTCTTTTAGTTCATCATCAGACATGTTAGAAGATGAATTAAAATATTTGATCTTAACTATTCTTTTATCCTTCATATGAATCTTATAAGTTTTTCTCGTACTAAATAAATTAAAATATATGACATTTTCAATATAATCTATATCTTCAAATCTATATGTCTTATTTAAAGCCATTATCTTAGACGAATTAATAAGTCCATTTACTATACTAGTTTTAAAGCAATAGCATCTTAATATTATTACTAGAGATAAAATAGCAGCTACAAAAGTTACTACTCCCAAGATAATATCACTAGTATTTACATGATACATGATTGATAAAACTCCAACAAATATATTTGCAATCATAAATAGTAACAACATTATAAATACCTTATTTAGAGTCTTAAATGTATAACAATCAGGTAAATTAGATTTGTAGTATTCACTGTCTCTTGTACATACATTATTTAGTAAATACTTATTAGTAGTAACAGGATAGTATAATATCTCATTATCTTTATACAAAATGTCATTTAAAACGACAAATTCACTATCTAAGAATAATTCTTCTATTGCTTTATAAAATTCTTCTCTAGAATTAAATACGCGATTTTTACTTTTTTCATCATGATAGTTTACTATTGAATAAGAAAGAGATTTATCCTCTAAAGTAAATACACTGAAGACATAAGTCTTTCCCCTAAATAATACAACAATCGAATAATTTGGATTATACTCATCAGTTACAATTTCAAATATATCTCTCAATTTTCTAAAATCAATTATGCTTACATATTTGTAATCTTCATCATTAAACTTATTTCTCGAACTAATCATATCATCACTTCAATTCTAATATAAGTATACCATAATTATTATCTCTTTTACATCTTATTTACTAACAAAAACTATTTAACATTTAAATTATAAAAATATATCTTATAATAATAATAGGTGTTTATTATGTTAAATGAAATAAAATATCAATCAAAAGATAACATTACCGAAATTCATGCTGTAATGTGGATTCCTACAACTAAGGTTAATGCTATCATACAAATTGAACATGGCATGAGTGAATATATTAAAAGATATGAAGGATTAGCAGAAATACTAAATGAAAAAGGTATATTAGTATGTGGTGAAGATCATTTAGGTCATGGAGAATCGGTAATTGATTCTCTTCACTATGGATATATAGCAGCTAAAAGAGGAGATAGAATATTAGTTGATGATGCTATAACTCTAACGGAAATAATGAAAAAACAATATCCTAATGTACCTTATTATTTATTAGGTCATTCATTTGGATCCTTTATTGCAAGAAATTATATAGCAAAAAGTGATGATATTAACGGTATTATTATGATGGGCTCATCATATCAAAGTTCATTAAAGATGAACCTAGCAATTATGCTTGCTGCAATTGAACAGTTTTATCATCACGGATGGTTCTATCACTCAAAACTATTACACAAGTTAACAATAGGCAAATATCAAAAATATTTTGAAGACAAGAGAAAATATAGTTGGCTAACTAAAAATGAAGAAGTAATGACAAAAATGGAAAATGATCCATTATGCAACATTGATTTCACATGTAATGGATATTTAAATATGTTTAGATTAATTAAGCAAAGTAATAAAAAGAAGACTTATAAAAACACAAATAAAGACCTTCCAATATTAATCATGTCTGGTAATGATGATCCGGTAGGAAATTTTAAAACGGGAGTACTAAAAATAGATAAATTATACAAAAAAGCTAAATTTAATAATGTAAAATTAAAAGTTTATAATGGAATGCGTCATAATCTCCTAGATGAACCGGAGAGAATAATTGCAATAAATGATATTATTTTATTTATAAATACAAACAATTTAAAAGTGGATAGATAATATCCACTTTTTACAATCCCAAAATTAAAGTTGCTATTTGAAAATAAACAAGTAAGCTACACGCATCGACAATTGTCGTTATAAAAGGACTTGCCATTACTGCCGGATCAAATCTTAGCTTCTTTGCTACCATCGGTAAGATACAACCAATTACTTTAGCTATAATAATTGTTAGACATAGAGTAACACATACAGATAAAGCTACTAAATAGCCAACATTATCAATTAGAATCATTTTGATAAAGTTTGCTATACCTAAAACTACTGAACATAATATAGCTACTCTAAACTCCTTAAATACTACTTTAAATATATCTTTAAATTCTATATCATTTAAAGAAAGCGCACGAATAATACTAACACTCGTCTGTCCTCCAGCATTTCCTCCCGTATCCATAAGCATCGGAATAAAAGCTGTAAGTATCGTAACTGTTGCTAATTTATCTTCGAAACTTTGAATGATTTTTCCAGTAAAAGTTGCTGAAACCATTAATAATAATAACCATGGAATACGGGCTTTAAATGTCTCAAATACCCCAGTCTTGTCATAAGGTTTATCAACAGGTATAATAGCAGCCATTTTCTTCATATCTTCAGTAGCTTCTTCTTCAAGTACATCCATGATATCATCAATAGTAATAATACCAACTAATCTCTTTTCAGAATCAACTACTGGCATTACTGTAATATCGTATTTTTGGAAGTCACTAGCTACTTCCTCTTGATCCGTATTTGTATAGACATATTTAATATTTGAATCTACTATATCACTTATCGATTTATTTTTATCGTTAAATAGAAGATTTGTCAATTGAATACTTCCAACTAATCTTCTCTTTTCATCGATGACAAAGCAAGTTGTAACTGTTTCATACTCATCTTTTTTCTCTTTAATTATTTTTATAGCTTGTGATATTAATAAATTACTCTTTATTTCCGGGTATTCAACAGTCATGATTGAACCTGCAGAATCTTCTTCGTATTTAAGTAATTTATTAATATCTTTTCTCGTCTCTTTACTACACTGTTTAAGTATTTTATCGACTATATTAGCTGGCATTTCCTCCAGAATATCCGTAGCATCATCAGCAGGCATATCATCAATTAATGAAACTGTTTCACGATCAGTTAAATATTCCAATAATTCAGTTGCTACACTGACATCCAAAAGAGCAAATACATCTACTGCTTTATCTTTACTAATAAGTCTAAATACTTTAGCAAGTTCACTTTTACTTAAATCACTCAATGCTTCAGCAATATCTGCTTCATCACTTTCTTTTAATATACTTTTTAATGTTTTATAATCTTTTTCCTCAATTAAGGATAATATTCTTTCTTCCATAATAACCTCCAAGATAATGATTTATTCTAATACACCCGAGATACGAATCCATAAATTAAACCACTCCTTTCAGTTAAACCTTTCTAATTATACAATAATTAAAGTAAAAAAAAAAGGTTTAGTTTCCCAAACCTCTAACTAAGCTTTTTTCTTTGTTGATTTTTTCTTTGTCGAATTTTTCTTTGTTGTTGAGCTTGTTTTCTTTGAGTCAGTCTTTTTAGACTCTACTTCTTTAGTTTCTAAAGTCTTCTTTTCATTTTTTACTTCAGAACTCTTTGTATCAAGTTCTTCTGCACTATCAACTTCATCGTCATAGTATTTATTCTTAGAACTTGAATAGATAACACCAATGATAATAACAACAGCAATAGCTAACACTACATAGCCAACTACATTACTATCTTTCTTGTTACCTAATTCTTGAATCAACTTGGCAACTTCATCTTCAGGTTGTTCATCATAAGCTTTTTTAATAGCTTCTTTAACTTGATCACCATGTACATCTTTTGCAAAGCCACTCATATATTGATTTCCAATAACATAAATTGGAACTCCACTATAAGTTTGTTTAAAATGACTTACAACTTCATACATAAGATCACTATTTTGAGAATCAGAAACCTCATAATCATTAACCTTAAACATCTTGCCATAAGTTTTATCTTCTTTTAGTTCACTTAAGAATTCATGCAACTCTGTACAATGAGGACAAGTGCTACTATAGAACACATAAATATTTATTGGATTTTTATTTTCGCTTGCTTCTTCAGTAGTTGTCTTCTTTGTTGTAGTTGTCTTTGTTGACTTCTTCGTTGTCGTCTTCTTTGTTGTAGTTGTAGTCTTTGAAGTTGTAGTTGTCTTTGCTTCAACCATCATTACTGGAGACATAACTAAAAGAATCATTAAAACAATACTAAGAAATTTTTTCATAACCATATACCTCCTTCTAATACTAACATAATTATATCATAAATTAATACTAATCAACCATAAATATTAATTTATTATCTGTTTTTTAAATAAATAACTAATATTACACCAGCAACTATTACTGTAATAACTATAACTACAATTCCAATTACTTTTGTTTTGCTAAGTTCAGACTTTTTAATATCGATCTTACTATCAATAATATCCTGAATAATATCGTCTTTTTCTTTACTATAATAGTTCTCTTTTATTAAATCCTTAATATCTTTTTTAGCACTTTCCGGAAAACCTATCTTATATGTATTACCAATAAAATATAAAGGAATACCATCATCAATTTTATTGCCAAAATAGTTCCTAACTTTCAAATATATTTCTTTATTGGCATCAAATTCCTTATTTACTCCATATTTAGAATCATTGTCAATGCGATAATAAACTATCTCAAACATTTTGTTATATTCTTTATCTTCGGAAAGTTCATTTAAATACTTATGAAGATTTTGACAGTTTCCACACCATTCTGCATAGAACACATGTATTTTTACTTTATCACTTTCTTTAGCCGTAACATTAATTGCTAAACTAAAAGATAAAGCAACAATTATTAATATATTTAATATCTTTTTCATATCCATCCTCCAATTACTATTATATATTATTTAATAAAAAAAACAAAGTAAAAATACTTTGTTTAAATAGTAGGTAATGTACTGATTCCTAATGGAATACCAACTATATACCAAACTATCAATAATAAGATCCACATACCTAAGATAGATATAGCATAAGGAATTTGATGTCTAATACACTTAATGACACTTACACCATCTTTATCATATTTCTCCATATAGGAAATATAAATGACAAAATATGCCATAACTGGTGTTAAACCATAAATTATACTACTCGATGCTGAGAATACCAACTGAGCAAATTCAGGAGTAAATCCAGCCGTCATCATTTGAGGTACAACAGTAGATGACATAATTGACCATCTAGCTACATATCCAGGTTGGAAAATAGTTGTAATCATTGTTAATATCATTATTAGAATTATAAGAGGTATTCCACCAAACTTAATTGAAGGAATTATATTACTTATCGATGCCGTAATTAGAGAACCGATATTCGTATATTTTAACAATGAAATAAACATACTGGCAAAGAATATCAAAATTATTACTTTACCAATTTCATCTAATGAATGTGATAAATAATTACAAATATCACGATGATTATTAATTGATTTAATACCAAAAGCATATAAAAGACCAACTAGGAAGAATAGGAATGTCACAACAAAGACAAAACCATGATTGAAAAATGAATCATATCCAAATAGTTTATCGATATATCTCGCTTGACTATAATCAATTAAATTTCCACCTAAAGGAACAAATGGAATAATATTATAGATAAACACAACTAGATAAATAACAGCTCCAGTTAAAGCAAATAATAATCCACGCCATTCTCTCTTAGTAAGCTTTTCTTTATCAGTAACTATTTCCTCTGTTTCTTCATATTTACCCATTTTAGGAGCAATTATTTTCTCTGTAATATAAGTAATAATTGCACAACCTATAAGTGTTGCTGCTACCATTATAAATAGATAGCAAAAAGTATTTACTTTATAACCTGTAGTTATAATTCGAGCTGCACTTTCCGTGATTGTAATTAAAGAAGAATCCGTGCTACTAATAAATAGATTAATGCCATTACCTAAACTGATACTAGCAAAAGCGAGGATTATTCCTACTTCCGGATTTCTCTTTCCGTATTTAAATAAAAGAGCAGCTAGGGGAATAAGTATTATAAAACTTAAATCACCTGCTATAGTTGCAAGCACGCAAATAAGGGAAAACACATAAGTAACTGCCGTTTTAGGCATCTTCTTAGTTAATACAAAAAACAATGTATCAAGGAATCCACTTTTATCCATAATACCTATACCTATTAGTGTAATAAGCAACATACTAAGTGGAGCAAAGCTTACAAAATTAGATACAGTATTAGAAAATATATATTTAATCCCACTCAAATTTAAAAGAGATTCAACAGTAACCAATGTAGGTTGATAATTGCCAGTCTTTATATTTACTTTATTGTAAGTAACTGATGCATCAAAGACATCTAAAATACCACTTAACAATATAACAAAAGCCGATAAGAATATAAAAGCCATCATTGGATGCAAAGTAATTTTATCTCTTATTCTTTTAAACTTTTTCATCGATAACTCCTTTTAATTTCTTTTTAAATTCTAACCTGTCAATCATTACCTCGCGATTACAATTAAGACATCTTAACTTAATATCTACACCATTTCTGATGATTAGCCATAAATTAGAACCGCAAGCATGAGGTTTCTTCATAACAACTTTATCATTTAACTTAAACTCTTTTTCCATTGTGCACCTCAATTTGTGGATAAGGAATCTTTATATTGTTATTGTCGAAGTGTTTTTTAATAATACTTAATGACTTTCTCTTTAATTCGTATTGATCACCAGCACGACAATAAGCCTTAATCATATATTCTACTGAGCTGTCTTTTAAGGAATCAATTCCCAAGTATTCTGATTTTTTTGTACTTATCTCTAGTTTATCTATTTCTTTTAAGGCTCCATCCAATACTTTTTTAACATTATCTTCCTTTTCTTCATAAGCAACAGATATTGATAAGACAACTGTACTTGACTTTTGACTCAAGTTTAAGATTTGATTAATTTCGCGATTCGCAACTACAAATACAGAACCATCAACACTTTTAATTTTAGTATTCTTAAGACCAAATTCTATTACCTCGCCAGTGAATCCATTAAATGTAACTAGATCGCCTACAACAAAATAGTTATCCATAATAATATTGCATCCCATAATTATATCTTTTAAGGCATCTTGTAATGCTAAACCTGCTACAACTCCGGCAACTCCTAATCCAGTTATTAAACCAGTAACATTTACACCCCAAGTTGATAATATTATTAATAGAGCAAAAATTATCAATACATATTTAATAATATTTTGAGCTAAAGAAACTATTGTATTCTTTCTCTTTAATTCTATTGTTTTAGCATTTTTAGTAATTAGTTTAGTAATTAATCGCTTTAATCCTCTAATAATTAAGAATGTTAAACAAATAGTAATTACTGGAATATAGAATTCTTGAGAAGAAATTAATTCATATAATTTATCCCATATGTTTATATCCATATTATTCACCTATTTCAATATTTAATATTTCCATAATGCGATCTAAATCAGCTAAAGTAGCATAAGGAATAGTAATCTTATTCTTACTAATCATGACTTTAGAACCTATTAAATCTCTCAACTCTTTCTCATAAATCTTGCTTTTAATGGAATCGCTTTGTGTATTTCTAACAATAGTCTTTCTCTTTTGAATATCACTTCCGGAAGAAATACTCTCTAACTCCCTTACACTTATACCTTTATTCTTAATTAGATTATTTAATTCAATAATCTTATCTTCATCTTCAATTTTTGATAAAACTCTTGCATGTGACATAGAAATTTTATTTTCCATGACATCTTGTTGAACTTCTTTTGGTAAATTCAAAAGACCCAAAATATTAGTTATATAACTTCTACTTTTTCCGAATCGAGTCCCAAGTTCCTCCTGTGTCATGTTCATCTTAGTCATGAAATTCTTATAAGCTTTTGCTTCTTCAATTGGACTCAAGTTTTCCCTTTGAATATTTTCAAGTAATGCTATTTCCATCATATCTTGATCACTAAAATCTTTGACAATAGCAGGAATTCTCTCTAAACCAGCTATTTTTGCCGCCTTAGTTCTTCTTTCACCAGCGACTAACTCATATCCCTTAATACTCTTCTTTACAATAATAGGTTCGAATACTCCATGAAGACGTATAGACTCCGCTAATTCTTCCAAAGCATCTTTATCAAAATGTATTCTAGGTTGATAAGGATTACTTCTAATTTCTTCAATTGGTATTTGTAGAATATCCGATTCTGGTGTTGTCGAAACTATTTCTTGCTCAAATGTCTTAAAATCCATTTGTTCACTTTCAAATAGTTGTTCCAACCCTTTTCCTAGTGCTTTTCTTGTATTAGTTTGACTCATCTCTTAAAATGACCTCCTTAGCTAAGTTATTGAATGCTTCAGCAGCTCTTCCTTCAGGTTCATATTCATTTATAGGTTCTCCATGCGATGGAGCTTCAACTAATCGAATTAATCTTGGAATAATAGTATTAAATACCTTTTCTCCAAAGAACTTTCTTACTTCTTCAACAACTTCAAATCCCAAATTAGTTCTCGAATCAAGTAGAGTTAATAGAACTCCTTCGATTCTAAGTGTTGGATTTAATCTTGTCTGTGTCATGATTATAGTATTAAGCAATTGAGTAATTCCCTCTAGAGCAAAGAATTCACACTGAACTGGAATAATTACCGAATCAGATGCTACTAAGGCATTTGTAGTAAGTATGCCTAAACTAGGTGGACAATCAATTATAATATAATCAAATTTTTCCTTAATTGGTTCAATTGCATTTTTCAATTGATCATTAATTCTAAATTTAGGATCTTCATGACTCATCTCGATTAATTCAATATCAATACCAGCTAGATTTATCGTTGCTGGAAGTAGATAAAGATTAGAAAATCTCGTCTTAATAACAGATTTTTTAAAAGTAGAAGTACCATTTAAACATTCATAGACACTTCCCGTAATATCTCCCTTGTTAACACCTAGACCTGTAGAAGTATTTCCTTGTGGGTCCAAGTCAATTAATAAAGTTTTTTTACCTAATTTGCCTAAAGATGCTGATAGGTTAATACTAGTTGTAGTTTTACCTACTCCACCCTTTTGATTAACTAAAGATATTACTCTTGCCATAAAAAATCACTGCTTTCATTTAATCTTTTCTACATTTTTAATTATAACACATATAATTGGCCTTTTGTTAATATATCTAACTTATTGTTGCGCTAGTTACAGTTTCCAATTCGACTTTTCTCTTTATATCAGTTATATCGGCATAGCCAATTTTAATTTTGCCATTTTCATAATAATAGAAATTAAATCTATTTTCACTAAAGTTCGGATATAATTCTCCTATCTTTGTACCATTCATTACATAACCGGTCGTTGTATTGGATATTTCACCAATCATTGTACCATCAGTTTTAAACACATTAGTTTTTCCTGCTGATACACCAACATGATTCATTGTAACGAATACACAGTTATCTTTAATAATAATATAGAGATCTCGAGCAAAATTTAGGTAATTGTTATTAGCATCAGCGAAAGTAAATATTGGAATTAGAGCACCATTATAATCCATTAGTCCACTACCCTCAACACATGTAGAACTAGCATCATCATAGTTATTACAGTTAATTGTAAAAGTAGCATTATTATAGATGATTTTTTCACTAAACTTACCATCGAATACTCGCCCATAAATAATATCACTTAAAGAAGCTGAAAAAGGCGTTGCAACTAGTTTCACAGGTTCATCATTGTCATTATTTTCAGTAGTACCTGTAATAAGAGTCGTAGATGATTTAATAAGTTCTTTAGTTGTTGTTGAACTTGTTGATAGAGGTCTCGCTGATCTATTTTGTTTCATACTTTCTAATAAATAGAACACTAAAATTAATGCGGCTATAAAAATTATAACAAGCACGATATATACTTTCCATTGTTTAATACCCTTATTATTCATTACTCTTCACCTATTATAAATTATAACATAAAAAATTCTACTTTTCAGTAGAATTTTTAATAGCATCTTCAAGTTCTTCTTTAGTCATTTTTGTATAACCCTTAATGCCAATTTCTTTTGCTTTTTCTTTTAGCTTTTTTAAGTTTTCTTCAGGATCTTTCTCTGTAATATGTCCTGTTGTTACTAGTTCTTCGATTTCCTCTTTAGTAATCGTCTCTCTTTCAATTAGAGCATCACTTATAGACATAACTAACTTTTTGTTTTCCTTTAGAATTCTTGTTGTCTCTTTATAACATTCATTTATTATTTTGCGAACTTCTTTATCAATTTCTAAAGCAACGGCATCTGAGAAGTTCTTTGATTTATTGTAATCTCTTCCAAGGAATACTCCTTCACTTCTCTCTTCAAGTTGTACAGGTCCTAAATCTGACATACCATATTCAGTAACCATTGCACGAGCAATTTTAGTTGCTTTCTTAAAGTCATCACTAGCGCCTGTTGTTATTTCACCAATATATAACTCTTCAGCAACACGTCCACCAAGTAATCCCGTAATTTGAGCAAGTAATTCGTTTTTAGTAGTTACTGCCATCTTCTCTTCTTTTGGTAGCATCATTGTATATCCACCAGCCATACCACGAGGTATTATAGTAATCTTGTGAACATCATTAGCATCTTCAAGCTTTAATCCAACAACTGCATGTCCAGCTTCATGAATAGAAACTAAACGTTTTTCTTTATCAGTTATCTTTCTAGAAGTCTTAGCAGGTCCCATAAGTACACGATCTGTTGCCTCATCTATTTCTGCCATACCAATAGCTGATTTATTTTTTCTTACAGCAAGTAATGCTGATTCATTAAGTAAGTTTTCCAAATCTGCTCCACTAAATCCTGGAGTACGACGAGATAAATTCTCTAAATTTACAGAAGGAGCAAATGTCTTGTTCTTAGCATGAACGTTTAATATTGCTAGTCTTTCCTTTTGATCAGGTAAACTAACAGTTACTTGTCTATCGAATCTTCCTGGTCTCAATAATGCTGGATCCAATACATCAGGACGATTAGTTGCAGCAATGATTATAATACCTTCATTTGCTCCAAATCCATCCATCTCAGTAAGTAATTGGTTTAAAGTTTGTTCTCTTTCATCATGACCTCCACCTAAACCAGTACCTCTTTGACGACCAACAGCATCAATCTCATCAATGAATATTAAACATGGCGCAGAATGTTTTGCTTGTTTGAACATATCTCTTACACGACTTGCACCAACACCTACAAATAATTCAACAAAGTCAGATCCACTTATATAGTAGAATGGAACATTTGCTTCACCTGCTACAGCTTTCGCAAGTAATGTCTTACCTGTTCCTGGAGGACCTACTAATAAAACTCCTTTAGGTATTCTAGCACCTAACTTTTGGAATTTCTTAGGATTTTTTAAGAAATCAATAAGTTCTGCAACTTCCTCTTTCTCTTCCTCAAGTCCAGCAACATCTTTAAATCTAACTTTTCCACCATCTTCTGATAACTTAGCTCTACTTCTACCAAAATCCATACTAGATTTATTAGAGCCACTCAACTTAGTAAATAGGAATATTCCTGAACCAATAATTAAAGCTAGCGGAACCACATTAATTAGAACAACTAATAAACTATTATTTTCTGGATTCTTTTCAACTTTCCATTTAAACTCATTAGTTACTTGATATGAAGATAATACATCAAGAACATTTTCTGATAATGGAGCTTGAACTCTAAAAGTTTCATTCTTTTTATAGCCTTCCAATTTACCACTTATAGCATAATAACCATCTGCTTTTCTCTCACTAGTGACAATTTCAGTTACTTTGCCTTCACTAAGTTCATTTAATAGTTCACTGTAAGTCAAAGTATTTGTCTTCTTATCACCTAAAAACATCATTCCAAAAACAGATAGAATTACTAATACCAATATAAGGTATGGAACACTTTGTTTTGCATCTATTCTTTTCATATATTTTCCTCCTTTTTTACACATGTAATTATTATATCATAATCCTTGCAATTGACAACATCTAAATTGCTTTTTTTTAAGCCAGGAATCCATATAACTTTGTCTTCATCATCAACTAATATCGGCCATATATCCCTTTTACTTTTTGAAATCTTCATATCGATAAAAATATCATTGATTTTTTTGCTTCCAACCATATTTTTAACATTCATTTTTAAACCATCAGTACGATTAATAATATGTAGTGGAAGTTTTATATCTTTACTGTTTAGTCTAATCGTATAATTGCTATTATCAGTACTATCATCAACAATTTTTATTGTACCAATTTCCGATTCATATATATCATTAAAAATAACATCGATATCTTCAAATGCTTTATTGTCTCTAGTAATAATCAATTTATCATATTCGCGAATAACATAGACATTACTTGGCAATGCTAAAGTTGCATTCTTTTTATCATTATTTATCATTTTAAATATAGCATCTATATGATTATTATTAATTAAAAATAAATCATCAGGATACCAATCACTTATAATACTTTCAAGCAATAATCTTTCAATCAATCTATCCAATTTAATAAATTCTTTTAAATTTAAAACATTATTATGATACATCTCTTCTTTATATTTATTAACTTCTTTATTTAGATAATCACTTACTTCATAAATAGTATTGCTAAAATTTAAAAACTTAGTATGAACATTTGGTTCCTCACTCTTTAAGAAAGGTAGTACAACATGTCGATATCTATTTCTCGTATAATGATCCTCTAAATTAGATTCATCAATAACATACGGAATATTTAATTCTTTTGCTTTTTCTTCAATCTCATTCTTAGTTAAGAAAATCAATGGTCTTATTATTCTATAATTATCTTTTTTTACAATACTCCTAAATCCAGCATATCCCTTTAGAGAAGATCCTCGAACTAAACGCATAAGAATAGTTTCTATTAAGTCATCTCCATGATGAGCAGTAAATAATAAGTTGGAATTATATTTTTTCAAGATACTTTCAAAGTAATTATATCGGAAATTTCTCGCATAATCATGAAAGTTATCATCACTGTATTCATTTATTTCTGTTCCCTCAAATATTATATTGTGATCTTCACAATACTTCTTAACAAATTCATATTCATCATCAGATATCTTTCTCACCTTATGATTTACATGAGCACAAACTATCTTATAGTTTTTTTCCCACAATAGATGTAATAAAAACATACTATCAGGGCCACCAGAACAGGCAACTACAATGTAATCATCACTATCAATAGAAATAGAATCAATAAATCTATCTACACAATCCATACTATCCCTCAAATCACTAAATAGTATAGTATAAATATATGAAAACAACAAGAAAAAGTCTATCAAAAAAGATAAATTAAATATCAATTGTGTTTTTATATAAAAAAAAGACAGTATAGTTATTAAATTGAATATATTATTATATGGAGGACACTATGGATCAATATAACTTAACAATTTCAATTTTTAGTAAAGATATAAACTTAGAAAAAGTTATTCTAGACATCAAACCTCTAGATAATTTTTCCCATCAGATTAAAAGATACGAAAAAATTAATAATAAAGCTATACTATCAAGTAATATAGTTATTTATGATTTAAAAGAAGAACTAGATATAAAGAGAATAAATAAAAAAGCAAAAGTAATTGCTTGTTGTGAAAACTATAATGAATCACAAGAAAATATAGATGGTATATTCTTTAAGCCATTTGATTATAAATACATCAAATATTTTCTAAAAAAAATATTAGAGGCAATAAAATGTGAAGAAGATATAAAGAGAAAAGAAAATTATATTAAAGTTATCAGTAACATAGGAATTAATCATGATGTTACTGATTATAAAAAAATAGATGTTGAAAAAGACATACTTTTAAACAGCATACCATACGCTATATTAATCAGTGATAATAATAATAGAATTCAAACAGTAAACTCATACTTTGAAACCTATTTTGGCATCTCTAAAGAAAAAATAATCGGTACTTTATATAATGATTGGGAAGATAATACCTTCTCAAAAAATTCAGTATTAAACAAAGAAGGATTCATTGAAAATAGTTTTAATATAAATGGAACTATAAAAAGAATAGAATTGAGAAACAATAATATTTCTGATATCTTCGGAAATACAATTGGCCATATATATGTATACCGAGATATAACTATTCAAAAGCAATTAGAATTACAACTATTAGAAAATTCTAATGTAGATTACATGACAAAGTTATATAATAGAAGATATTTAGATACCTTTATTCAAAATTTAAATAAAGGAATTATAATTACTCTATTCTCCATCGATTTAGATAATTTCAAATCCATAAATGATACTTATGGACATAAAGCTGGAGATGAAGCAATAATACTTACAGCAAGATTGTTGAAAGAAAAATTCAAAAATGATTTATTAGTAAGAATGGGAGGAGATGAATTTCTTATCGTTATAATTGGAAACTATAATAGAAAAAAAATCAATAGCGATGCTCAAAATATATTGAATACTTTAAATCAAGAGTATAGTAAAACATTTGAATTCAAAGAACTATCTGCAAGCATTGGTATATCACAAGATACCTTAAAAGAAAATAATTTCGAAGATATACTAAAGAAAAGTGATAATTCGCTTTATCAAGCTAAAAAGAAAGGTAGAAATTGCTATATTTACAATTAAAAAAGACATTTAAAATGTCTTTTTTCTTTAATTCAATTTTATTGTGTCATCTTCTAGACCAAGTATTTCTCTTTTTCTAAGTTCTAAAGTATCACTAACACGATTCATAAAGTGAACTATACATTCTAATTTTTGAGCATATTTTTCTAATTCATTTAGTTTATCATCAAAAGATGATTTAATATCCTCACCTATATAATTATTCATTAAAGAATCGCGAAACTCATCTATTGAACTAACTTGTTTTTGATAGAATAAAAATAATGACTCAAAAGCCATTTCAAATCCCTCAATCTGTTCAATCGACATAGTTCTAACTGTATCTTGAATATTATTTACAAAGCGATCAACTATCACTTCATTTGATTTTTCATTAATAAATTCTAGACACAAATTTAAATACTCCAATAAATTTTTCACATTATCCCCCTCTTTTGCTTATATATAATAGCATAACAAAAGAAAAATAGCAAGAAAAAAGCCTTGCATAAGCAAGGTAACAAAGACATTTTAACGTTTTGAGAATTGTGGTGCTCTACGTGCTTTCTTAAGACCATATTTCTTACGTTCTTTAACACGAGGGTCACGAGTAATGAATCCTTCAGCTTTTAAGATTCTTCTATAAGAAGTCTCTGAAGAAGCATCAGTACCTTCATCATAAATAAGTAATGCTTTAGTAATAGCTAAACGGATAGCTCCAGTTTGACCTGAATATCCACCACCTCTAACTACAACATCGATATCAAAAGTTGATTCGTTGTTAGTAGCTACTAATGGTTGTTTTAAATCCATAACTAATACTTCAAATGGGAAATATTCATTTACATCAATTCCATTAACAGTGATTTTTCCACTACCAGGAACTAATTTTACATTTGCAGAACTTGTTTTTCTTCTTCCACTTGCAGATATAACTTTCTTATTCATAATAACCTCCTATAAAGTAATAGTCTCAGGTTTTTGAGCTTGTTTGTCATGTTCAGGACCAGCAAAAACGAATAATTTCTTATACATTTGTCTTCCTAAAGGTCCATGAGGTAACATTCCTTTAACAGCTCTTTCTACCATTTCAACAGGATATTTTTCAACCATTTCTCTAGCATTACGTTCTCTTAATCCTCCTGGGAATCCAGAATGATTATAATACATTTTGTCATCTAACTTATTACCAGTTAATTTAACTTTACTAGCATTAGTTATAATAACATAGTCTCCACAATCGATATGAGGTGTATATGTTACTTTATGTTTTCCTCTTAAAATAGTTGCAACCTTAGTAGCAAGTCTACCAAGAGTTAAATCAGTAGCATCGATTACATACCAATTACGTTTAACGTCTTCTTTCTTTTCCATGAATGTATTCTTCATATATTTTATCCCTTTCATAATATCTATTCCCCTTATTAACTTCCCACATCAATAAAAGTTCAAGAAATTAAAAAATGTACCAGTTAAAATTATATGTTATTCGCACTTAAAAGTCAAATGTTTTTTAATAATTATACAATTTAGTATTCTACTTTTGTTAAATATAGTCCATTTGCCAGTACAGTAGTATAATTAATCGTTTTATTTCTGTTAGCTAAAAGTTCTTTTATACAATCGGGATTATTCTTTTTCATACCAACTGACATAAGAGCACCTACCAAATTTCTAACCATATAACGGTAAAAACTCTTTCCTACAAATTTTATATATATTAGATCTTTTTTCTTTGTAATAGTAATTTTATATATTATTGAATTATATGATTCTCTTTCTCCCGAAGTAAATGCTTCAAAATTGTGTATTCCAACCAAATATTTGCTTGCCTTCTTCATAGCTTTAATGTCTAAATCTCGATTATAGTTATATACATAGTCATTTATAATAGGATCATAATCGCCTATATTAATAATATATTCATAAGTTTTCAATTTAACATCAAATCGTGCATGAAATTCATCATCTACAACCATACAATCATTAACATGAATTGATGAGTCCAATAAACTGTTCATAGCAGACTTAAGTCCTTCAGTTGTAATATTGATATTTAAATCAAATGATACTCCCTGATCGTAAGCATGAACTCCTCTATCAGTTCTACCTGCTCCTTTGACGACAACTATCGTCTTATTTATTTTAGTTAAAACTTTCTCAAGTTCACCTTGAACAGTCTTTTTTCCCTTCAATCGTTGAAAACCAAAGAATTTTGAACCATCATAACTAATTTTAATTAAATATCTCATTAGCTCTTTCTCCTATAAATATCCTTTAATAACTCTCTTGCATCTAGTGTAAGTTCAAGTCCTGCACCCATCTCATTAGACTTCTTTATAAAATCCAAAATTACTGGATCATCTTCACATATACTCAAATAATCATTGACAAGTCCATCATAGATAATTGAACCACTTTTAATAATCATCAATTTATCAACAATAGTACTTAAATATACTAAATCATTACTAACTATAAATGTAGTATATCCATCTTTTTTCATAACTCTAAGTAACTTAGATAGACGTCTCTTATCTTGATAGGCAAGACTAACATCAAAATAATCGAAGATAATAATATTTTTATTGTTAATTAATAAATATGCCAATAATACAAATTTTAACTGAGTTTTAGATAAATTGCTTATTTTCGTATTTAGGATACCTTTATCTATTTCTAAATATTCAATTGTTTTGATATAATTCTTCTTTTTTCTTAAACCAAATCCATTTAATAATCTCTTTACAGTCCATTCATCATCATAACTTACGCCATCAATATCAAAACCAATGCTTATTAAATCTAAAACATCTCCATATATGCCAATAATCTTATTATTGGCAGATTTAAACTTTTTCGGCAATTTTTCTGTATACACTACTTCCATAATTTCACCTCTAAAGAATCATTGTCATATTCGATTCTATCTATCAATCCATAGAGCATTAAATTATTTGATAATTCAACAGCAAATGGTAGCTTAACACCAATATAGGGAAGAATTGAATTTCCACTAAGTAACTCTTTAACACTTGTTTTAATTGCGCATTTTCCTTCATTTAAAACAACTGCAAAATCAGTATATTTTAAATATTCTCCATTATTTATTACATTGATTAAAGAAATTTTCTTTTTCTTAATAAATTTTAAAATCAAATCAATATGAAGCTTAGATAAATATGGGAACATATTATCAATACCAATTATACTTGGCTCAACAATTAGCATCGATAGTATTTTTATATATGCACGCATTTCTACACTCAAAGAATCAATTCTCTTATTTTCATATCCTTCAAGTTTAAAGTATTTAATAAAGTAATTAATTTTCTTGGATATTTCATCAATCGTATAGCCAAGAGCATTTAAATAGAAAAATAACTCTTCAGCTACATATTCACATTTAAAAGTATCATCATCAAAAACGACGAAAATATTATTTTTTAAGAATGTTATATCGTAATCTTTTATACATACATTATCAATTAGTATATCATCATTGGGAAGACGATTAACAAGTTTCTTAAGCAACTTGGTCTTTCCCGAAGACGCTGGACCAATTATACTCGTAGTTGTTCCATTCAATTCGATACTGACATCTAATGACTTTACTTCCAATAACTTCATACCAACAACTCCCATAATAGTTTTTATTATAACATGATTATTACCATTAATATATAATTATTTAAACCATTTTTTATTTTTAAAAATAATAAGCCAAATAATGCTAACGACTACACTCAATATAATTACAAATGCATATCCATAATCCCAAGTAAATTCAGGCATCTTTAAATTCATACCATACCAACCAACTATTAAAGTAAGAGGCATAAAAATCGAAGTAATTAATGTGAATAACTTCATTAATTTACTCTGTTCATTGCTAATCGCGGATTGATTAGCTTCTCTAATTTGCGATAAATAATCTCTTAGATTAACTGTCTGTGAGATAAATCGCAAAACACGATTATGTAAGATATCAAAATTATTTAGACATCTCTTAGTAAACAAATTATTATCATTATCACAAATTTCGTCAAATAAGAATTCGAATTGTTCATAGTATCTCTTTAAAGATAAGATTCGATTTTTATATTTTACGATTTTTAAACTCATTAGATCACTAGTATTCTTAATAGCTTCCTCATCTAACTCGCTTATTTTCATATCTAAATCTTCTAAAATTTTATTATTACCTCTTAGTATATTGCGGAAGAACAAAAATAAAGTATTTTCGTTATCATCACTAAAAAGAATAAATTCTTCAATTGTACTTTTAGCATTGTCATTATCGACAATAAAGAATAGATCATCAGAATCAATATAGATAATCACTTTAAAAGACTTGCGATAGTTATCATTTAAATCATGCCAATTAAAAGCAATTAAATTATAATTATCAAAGCTCTCAATAGTTACTATTGACTCACTATTTATATAATCAATAATTGATTGATCAATTTCATCTGAATAATCTTGTATTTCTGTCTTATAAATTAATTTTTGCATATCATCACCTTATAATAATTATAACACTTAAAAATAAAAAAAAGATAGAATTATCTATCTTTAATTATTTTAACCGCTCCAGTTTCTTCCATTGTCACTTGATCCTGTTCAGCACCATAATTTAGCACTAGTCCAATTACAAAGATAAATGCCATAAAATATAGCCAAATCATAAGGAAAGCAATGTTTGATAATGCTCCATAGAACAAGTTATAATTAGTCATATTTAGTGACAATTGACTATAGATAAACGTGATTATTATCCAACCAATTGTCGTAAATATCGCACCAGTATTGATATGAGAATTCTTTCTTACACGGTCTGGTGCAAATTCATAGAAAGTTCGAATAAATATAAACATTATCAACCAAGTAAGAGGTCCTTTTAATACATTGTATGCCATACTTATTTGACTATAGAAAGATGTATTGCTGAACAGTTCTACAAATCTTGATCCAAATGCTGGAACTATTAGCATAAAAAGAAATATAATGATTATTGCTATCGTCATAAATATAGCTTTAATTCTTCGACTCAACCATCCCGATTTGTTAATACCATATATTGTATTGCTCGCAAGTATTATTGAATTACAACCATTGCTTGCCAAGTAAAACATCCATATAAATATCAAAGTTAATCGAACATCGATATTAGAACCATCAAGCAAAGGTCTAAACCCTTCTGCACCTCCAGGAATTATGCTATTTAAACTGGATATGATAGTATCCATATTAATTCCTACCAAAGATGCAACAAACCCTAAAAGAGTTATAATCGGAACGATTGAAAGAATCACCGAGAACGCAATTTGACCAGGAAGAACTCCCATTTCAGGTTTCTTTATAATAGTAACCAATTTTTTTAAATATTGAATTAGATTATCTCTCGTTTGTTTAGTTAAATAATTAAATTTTTTTGTCATTTTTTTCCTCTTCTGATTCTTTATTATCACGCATTTGAATACTAGCCTCGTTAAATGCATCTTCTATTAACTTAGTATCATCAAGAATCATGCTAAATCCCATAGCAACACCTGAATCATACGGAAGTTTTTTAAATTCTTTAACTAACTTTTTCATATATGTTAAAATTTGTTTTTCTGAATAACCAATTAGATATACGAAAAATTCATTGCCATCAGTTCTAATAATCTCCGAATTATCTATTTGAGTCTTTATTAGTATATTAGCAACAGCTTGAATCTGTTTATCTCCCTCTTCGTGTCCATAAGAATCATTTAATTCTTTAACGCGATTTATATCCATTACAATTACAGTTTGTGGATAAATCGTATTTTTATTCCATGTATGTATCTTCTCATTATAGTAGTTTCTATTCTTTAGCGATGTTAATAAATCTATATATTTTAACCTATCTTCTTTTTTAACCTTAGTATTAAGTTTTATATTCTTGCTCTTCTTCTTAATAAATAGAATAGCTATAAATGATCCAAATACAATTATTAAAATATATTTAGCCAACGTACCGACAAACTTGCCATCGCGATCTACCTTATTATAAGAAATCATTCCCGTTCTTATAACATCATTAGAATCAAGTGTTTTAGTATATGCATTAAATAATTTATAGAAAGTATCAGTATCACTTTTATATCTAAATGAATAAGTTTCATCATCGACATATCCTCTTAATCTAACAGTATAATCATTTGATAATTTATTTATATAATAATTATACGTATTACTATCGACAATAATTATACTCTCTTTATTTAATATCTTTTTCAATTCGTTAGAATTTGAATAAGTTATTATATTGACATTGTCTAAATCATTAAGCAAATCAAACAAATAAGAATTCTTCTGAACATAGACATCGCGATAAGATAGTCCATTAATATTAGAAAGACTTAAATCTATTTTATTGTGGGCAACAACATAATAACTAATCTCTTTTAAGCTTCCACAATCGACAAAATTAGTTATTAAATTATAGTAATTATAGTATAAATCTATTTTATTATTAATTGCTGCTTCAGCTAACTCCTCAGTAGTTTTATACTTTTTATATGTGAATTCTACTTTTGAAAAATCTTCAAAAAGTCTTAGATAGTCAGCTGTGATTCCCCCATAATTTCCTCCAGTAAGTATTTCATAAGGACGATTTTCTACAAATCCATAATGATATACTTTGTTAGTTAGAGAATCTTCTTCAGCTTCTGTTATTTTTAAGTTATTAATAAATAATTTATAGTTATTTTCATTATAAGATTCTTCAAATAAAGAATCCCTAAAACTATTAAAAGTCTTCTTCATTATACTATTAAGCATTGGATCATCGCCCAATTTATAATAATAGTATTTATTTAAATCAGATACATGAAATAATATATTGATATTATCTGCTATTATTTCATCTTTATATTCATTTAATGGAACTAATGCATATTGAAGATTGCCATTACCCAAATCTTCTGTAATCTTTGCATATGATTCATACATCGTAAATGACTCACTATTGGTATTGTAATACTTCGTAACCATATCTTTAGTACTATTAACAATTCCAGGTTTTAAAGATAATATATTATCATCACTAAAAACGCCATTATTTTTACTTACTAGAACAAAATGATCCTTAAATAATAATAATTCATTGCCATCATATTTATCATTGATTTCAAAGTGATAACCCGAAGGAGTCGAATGATAAGACACCATATTCTTACTGATATTTAAGTTAGTTTGTTTATTTAAATATTCAATATAATCAAAGAATACTCCCTCACCAGTACTTCCAAAAACAGGAATATCATTTGGGATACTTATCTGAATTACATTGTTAGAATTATTATCAAGCCATTTCTTTTCATTAATTGATAAACTATTCTCATCAATTAGAGCATGATATAAAGCAATACCTATTCCAAAGACAAGAACAGTAGCAATTACTACTATTAATAATATTCTCTTCTTCTTTTTCATAAAAACCTCTATTTATTCTCACTATTTCTTTTTCTTGGTCGTAGTTGTTGAAGTCGTAGCATCAAAACTATAGTTGCCCCAAGTAATATTGCCCTTACTATGATTTTTACTTCCCATATATGGAGTTAATCCCTCTCTTTTAGCAATAAACTGAAGATCGAAGAAAGCTTTTTCTTCATCACTAATAGCACTTAAACTTGCTGTACAAATAGTTTGAATTTCTTCATTAGTTGTTGTTGGTTCCATTGATAACTCTATATATATTATTTTTCCTTGAAATCTAATATTTTTTTCCAATATCTTAGCATCAGTATAACTATTTTCTAATTTTTTAATTATCTCCTCTTGATTAAAATCATCTATACCATTAAGTCTACTACCATATTTGCTAGTATTGATTTGACTCACAAAATAGACGATAACTCCAGTTCCCATAAGTAAAAAACAGAATAGAGATATCATCATAAGAATACAGTAAATTCTATTGTACTTATAAAACTTTTTAAATTTCTTAAACATAAAAATCACCCTTAAATAGTAAAATAATTATACTACATTATATTAACTTAATCAATTCAGTATTATCTAAAATATAAAGTATAGTTTTTATAATCAAACGCATATTTGCCTTCTAGTAAAGAAAATAATTGTTTCAAAAATTCAATCTTTGAATAATTATTCATTTCTTGTTTTGCTGAATCGAACACACATAGAAACTCTTCCGTAACACTTCCATATATTTCTTCAAAAAAGCGATATAGATGATTTAATAAAACATGATAGACATAGTCCATGTAGGTATTGTTTTCAACTAACATTCTAATTGCCCTAGTTATCATCTTATTCATATGAATTAATATAGACTTTTTTCTCTGATTATCTATATAGTTAAAAAAGTCATATTCTCTTACAATTGTTAGAGGATCATATCCAACACTCTTCATTAAGTATTCCAATTCATATTTATCTAAGGGATTTCTAATAGATGAATCAAAGTGACTAATAAATTCTTCACTAGGAAGAGAAAGACAATAGTCTTGAGTTGCACGTACATAATCATTATACATATCATAGACTTTAGAGACATTTAAAGTAGAATAATTATTCATATACGAATAAGTCATACGAATTTCATCAAGGAAATTGAAATAACTATATAAATCTTCATACTTTCTAAAGTCTCTATATAAGCTATATAGTAAATATTTATTGCGCATAGGCATTTTTCGAGGTTCACTCTTCAAAATACTCTTAGCAGTTCTAATGTAATCTCTATATCTATCTACAAACATTTCTGTATCTTTAAGTACAATGTTATTATTGAATAAAGATTCATAATAAGAATTATTATCTTTTATACTTTTATCAATGAGACTTTCAATTGACAATATATCAGTATAATTAATTTCTAATTCTCTTCCATCTACTACTATGGACCTTCGAAAACTAGATTCAAATGTTCCAAGCACGAAAATATCCAAATCGCTTGAATTATTAGAATGTCCAGTAGCACTACTACCATAAATTAGAACCAAAAAATTTGTGTCCTTTTTTACTATTTCATCTAAGTATTCTTTTACTCCATTAGTTAATTCCATCTTACTGTCTCCCAAAATATGTTCTATAATAACATAATCAAAGAGAAATGCAAAGCATCTCCCCTATTCTATATTATTTATCTGTTGAATATTCACTCAAGACTTCCAAAAATTTCTCTTCATTCCAAATCTCAATTCCTAGTTCATTTGCTTTTGTAAGCTTAGAACCAGCATCGTGTCCAGCTATAACAACACTCGTCTTTTTTGAAACAGAGCCTGCACAATTTCCACCCAATGCTTCAATTTTCTCTTTTGCATCATCTCGTGTAATGGAATCAAGAGTACCAGTCAATACAAAAGTCTTACCACTAAATATTGTATCACTAAGTGATTCTTCTTTTAAGTATTCCATATTTATACCTAAGTTTTTTAATTCATCTAACATGCGTAAATTATCCTCATTATGAAAATATTTAAATACCGAATCTGCAATAACATCACCGATATCACGAATAACTTTTAATTCATCATAACTTGCATTAGATAAAGCATCAATTGTCTTATAATTACTTGCAAGAATCTTAGCCGTTTTTTTACCAACATATCTTATACCGATAGCAAACAGGAATTTTTCAAGAGAATTATTCTTTGATTCCTGAATAGCATCTAGTAGCTTTTGAACGGATTTTTCTCCATATCCCTCAAGCAATTTTAGCTCTTCTTTATATCTTCCAAGTTTATATATATCAGGAATTGATTTAACATAATTTAAATTATATAAATCTTCAATTATAGCATCTCCTAAACCATCAATATTCATCGTATCTCGAGAAACATAATGAATTAATCCTTCGATATCCTTCTTGCTACAATTATCATTAACACAGTAATATGCAGCATCTTTCTTAATTAATTTTGAACCACATATAGGACAAACATCCGTCATCTTAAAAGGTATAGCATCCCTGTGACGATTTTCTATAACAACTGAATCAACTCTAGGTATTACATCTCCAGCTTTGATAATTCTAACAGTATCACCAACACGTATATCTTTATCTTTGACATAATCTTCATTATGTAAAGTTGCTTTTGATATTAAAGAACCCATTACCATAACTGGTTCTAAAACAGCATTGGGTGTTACTTGTCCAGTACGACCAACAGTAAATATAATATCATTCAATCTTGTTTGAACTATTTGAGCTGGGAACTTATAGGCACAAGCCCATTTTGGATAGCGAATAGTATTTCCCATTATTTCATGATCATGCAAGTTATCGAGTTTAATTACGACTCCATCAATATCGTATGGAAGATTATCTCTTTCCTCCCCTTTTTCATGAATAAAATCGAGTACTTCATCGATTGATTTAACTAATCGATTATTAGGGTTTGTTCTAAATCCAAGATTAGCCATAAATTCTAAAGCTTCATGATGTGTCTTAATACCATAATCTTCAGGATCTGGCAAATGATAAATCCATACTTCTAAGTGTCTCTTTGCTGCAATACTTGAATCAAGTTGTCGAATAGAACCGGCAGCAGCATTTCGACAATTCTTTAATAAAGGTTCATTATTTTTTAATCTCTCGGCATTTAATATATCTAAAGTTCTCTTACTCATATAGATTTCTCCACGAACCTCAATGTCGATTGGTTCTTTAAGTTTTAAAGGCACTTGCTTAATTGTCTTAACATTGTGAGTAATATCTTCACCAATGTATCCATCCCCTCTAGTTGCAGCTGATACAAGCAATCCATTCTCATACTTTAATGAGACGCTCAAACCATCTATCTTTAGTTCACAGACATATTCAGGATTTATTCCCTCTTTTCTAATTCTCTCATCAAATTCGCGAATTTCATCTTCATTAAAAACATCGGCTAAGCTCATCATTGGAATTTTATGAGTTACTTTATCAAATTTATCTAAAATAACACCACCTATTTTCTTAGTTGGTGAATCTTCCCTAATAAACTCCGGATGTTTATCTTCAATATCATATAATTCCCTTATGTAGTTATCATACTCTTGATCAGTTAAAGTAGTTGGATTATCAAGTACATGATATTCATAATTAGCTTTATTAATTAAATCTACTAATTCGTTGTATCTATCCACAATTATCACCTAATATTATTATACCAAAAAAGCATTATATACTCACTAAAAATATATGCTAATTCAAAAATAAAAAAGGTCAATTTGACCTTTTAAGAAATAGTAAAATAACTAGCTGCACCAAATATAGTAAGTAAAATTAATATTACTATCACAATTATAAATAAACAAAAATAAGATCTAGCAAAATTCTTCAAGTTGATATTTTTAGTTCCACCTAAAGCAAATACAAGTAATAGAATAAAACCAATAATTGGAATAGCAAATAGTATTTGATATCCAAAATATCCCCACATTGAAATAGGTTTATATTCACTAGGTATATTAACTTGATTATTTTGATTATTCATAAACTCAACTCCTCTATATCATTATAGCATAGAAAAAGTAGACCATTGCATATTTTTCCTATTGTCTACTTTTTGTCATGATTATTTTAATTCCACAAATTTTTTGGATATACTCCATCTTCAATTTCTTGTGCAATGAAATTTTTAACATTTTCCGTATCTTCGCGATAAGTCATTCCCATCCATTTTGCAGTTGTCGATACGACATCAATAGTTTTACCATTTTCAATATCTTGGTCCATAATGTCTGGTAAAAGCATTTCATAATCTAATAATTTATCTTGATTATTCTTAAATGCACTTTCCATATCATTTCCAATTGTTGTAAGTATTTCTGTTGTAAATCCATTTAATAGCATTGATACAGGATGATCTTTTTCAACATAAAACGAGTCTTTTGTTTCATCAAGCGGAGTACATTTTACCTTTTCTCCTTCTAGCATACAAGAAGATTCAACAATCGATTTAACTACTCCATTTTCATGAATAATTACACCGCGTTTAACAGCACCATTCTTAGATAAAGTATCTCCTATATTATATCCTACAACACAATAGTTATTTGAATTACTCAAATGTTCAGACAATACTTTAAATGCATCATCACCATAGAAATCATCAGCAGTAATGACACCAAAGTTTCCATTTATATAATCGCGTGCAGCATAGACTGCATGAGCAGTCCCCCAAGGTTTTACTCTTCCATCAGGTATATCAAATCCTAGAGGTATATCCTCTAACTTTTGAAAAGCATATTCTATTTTTACCTTACCTTCAATTCTACTTCCTATCGTATTTTTAAATACATCATAATTTTCTTCTTTAATAACAAATACAACTTTGTTAAATCCATAACGAACAGCAGAATAAATTGAATAATCAATCAAAAATTCTCCATTTGGACCAACAGGTTCAATTTGCTTCATTCCTCCAAATCTACTGCCCATACCGGCAGCAAGTACAACTAATGTTTTTTCTTCCATTTTTATCTACCTTTCTATAATGTCTTTATATTTTCCAAAGAATCAACAAAATCTTTTGCTTCTTCTAAAGTCATATCAAAATCACTCAAACTATCAATATATTCAGCCTTTACACCTATTTCTTCGAGAAGGTATGCCAAGTCAGATACTTCATTATACTCATCTAAATCAACAGCAAGTAAGAATTCTATCATTAACATACAAATTCCTTCCATAGACATTTTTTCTAAATCTTTATTGGGTTTTGTAGTATATCTCGTTGATTTACCATCCAAATCTATTATCTTTGGAGTTAATGTTATAGGATTTACTAATACATGAGAATGTCCAACTTCTTCCATAAAACCATCTTTATGAACAAGTATCGAATTTTTCGAATGAGGTTTATTAAACATTTCAATATGATAAATGCAGTTATCAAATAATTCCGATATATTTTCTAGTACTTTCTTCATAATTTTCTTTTTATAACTCAAAGGAAGTCCCGTCAAATTATGAATTTGCAAACCATGTTCAGCAAGAAGTATGCAACCTGCAAATTGACCATTTATATATACTGCATTTTTTGGCAAATGAGTTTTTAGAACTCGACTTTGTCTTTCCGATGCCATCTTTATTGCTTCTGCACTTCTAATTCGAAGAGGAGCATCAGTTCCCTCTTCATCAACATAATAATAAATCATTTCATCAATTGGTTTATTTTTAAATTCTATTGTATTTGGTTGATATATTTTTATATCACTATCATCTTCTATTAAAGGAATTTTTTCCTCTTCTTTGGATAATAATTTTTCAATTTTACTATGATATAACTTAATTAAATAATTACTATTTAATCTAAACACTTTTCCATCAGTTCCATAAGAAGAATTCTTTAATATTATATTCCTCGCTTCTTCTCTAGTTAAATGTAGTGGTACGCTCGGATCTATTTTCATAATTACACCTTCTTTATACTCTTATGACTTTTCATAAGTTTTTTTACTCCAGTCTTGAATGCTACATCTATCATATCGCCATCGACTTTTATAATTACTCCTATTCCTAAAGTTTCGTGTTCTATAGTATCCCCACTTTTTAAATCTTCATTATTTCCTTCAACATACATCTTATCAATATTAATTGAACTTTCATCTTTCATTGTATCTAATCTTTCAAGATATTTTGGATCAATCTCATCTATAAATCTTGAAGGCAAATTATTTGACTCACGACCATATAACATTCTTCGCTTTGCATTTGTTAGATATAATATCTCTTTTGCTCTTGTAATTCCAACATAGCATAGTCTTCTTTCCTCTTCTAATCCATTTTCTTCTAAAAGCGAATTGGAATGTGGGAATATTCCTTCTTCCATACCTACTAAGAATACGACAGTAAACTCAAGACCTTTTGCCGAATGAAGAGTCATTAATGTAACTTCATTTCCATCTTCTCTATGTTGACTCATATCAGCAACCAAACTAATGCTTTCAAGGAAATCTCCTAAATCACTTACACCATAGTTTTCCTCGAATGAAGCTGTAATCGACTTGAATTCCATTAAATTTTCAAGTCTTAATTCATTTTCTAATGTCTTATCATTTTCAAGTTCGGACTTCATTTCTGTTTTTTCCAAAATGTAATCTATTAAATCTGTCAAATTGTGTTCGAGAGAATATTCCTTCAAATCTTCTATTAGAGATTTAAACTCTAATTCTTTTTTTGAATTTAAGTTATCATACATCGAACTTCCATTTATTAAAGATTCTGTCTCTAAAGCCTTTACTGCTGCTTCTCCAATTCCTCGTTTAGGGACATTAATAATTCGAGTAAGAGAAACTGAATCACTTGTATTATAGATCAATCTTAAATAAGCAATTAAGTCTTTGATTTCTTTTCTATTATAGAAGTAATAGCCACCCACTACTTTGCATGGAATTCCCTTACCTAACAGTCCTTCTTCAAAGACACGACTTTGTCCGTTAGTACGATAGAGAATTGCAATATCTTGATATTTATACCCATCATGAATAAGTTTTTCTATCTCATTCATGACAACAGTTACCTCATGCCTTTCATCATAACTACGAATATAATTTACTTTAAGACCATCTCCTCTTTCACTCCAAAGATTGAGATCTTTTCTCTCCTTATTATTTTTAATTACGCAGTTAGCAGCATTTAAGATGTTATTTGTACTACGATAGTTCTCTTCTAACTTAATGGTTACACATTCTGGATAGTCATGTTCAAAATTAATAATATTTTTATAATCTGCTTGTCTAAATGCATAGATACTTTGATTCATATCACCAACGACAAATATATTTCTCATCTTGCTTGCTAACAATTTGCAAAGTTTATATTGCACTGGATTAGTATCTTGATACTCATCAATTAATATATATGGATAATGGTCTTGATATCTTTCTAATATATCATCATGATCCATAAATAGTTTAACTGGCATCATAAGTAAATCATCAAAATCGATTACATTACTATCATGTAATATACTTTGATATTTGCGATATACTTTAACACACAATGAATCAAATTCAGTGTTGAAAGTTCTATCCATTTCAACATCACTTAACATTTCATTTTTGATAAAAGATACTTTATTGCGAATGGCATAAGGGCTCATCTTCTTAGGATCTATATTATCGTTTTTCAATATTTTTTTAATAATAGACAACGAATCATCGCCATCAATTATAGTAAAATTTTTATCTAGTCCACACGCTTCATAATTTTCGCGAATTACTTTTAAACCAAACGAGTGAAAAGTACCAATGAATGATGAGACTTCGCCATACATATTATTAACACGATCTCTCATTTCTTTAGCAGCTTTATTAGTAAATGTAATTGCTAGAATATTATAATCTTTAATTCCACTCTCAATTAAGTTTACAATTCTCGTCGTCAAGACTTTAGTCTTTCCAGATCCAGCTCCAGCCATAACTAAACAAGGTCCTTCAATATGATTAACTGCCTCTAGTTGTTGTTTATTTAAACTTGTTTTGTAATTCATATCTATCTTCCTTTACTTCATATATTTTATCATACATACATTTGTTCATACAACAAATTAACTATAATTTTTTAAAAGTCTCTTTTTTTATCTATACCACCATATAGCGCACTGTAGATACTAGTAAGTCCTTTTAAAACTTCATTACACTGTTTTAAATTAGCACCATATTTTAACATGTTCTCATATTTTTGAATTATCTCACTTTCAATACAATGATCTTTTGCATCCTTTATAATCTCTTTTAATGGACCTACAGAGAGCATCATAACCTCTTTTGTAGGTAATAAACTATTTCCTTCTACTTCAATTGGTTGATTCCAATCAACTTTTACACCATCATCATCAACCATGACAAAAGTTCCATCTTCTAGATCTTTGAGAGGATAATAAATCTTATCGCCGACTTTCATAATATTTGGTAACCCTTCAAACATACCAAAAGATTCAAATTTTAATCCTAAAACTCCACCAGTCAAATCTCTAGTAACTTTGCCAAAATAAAGTTTAGCAGGATTTACTATCACATCTTCACTTAATATACTCTCATTTGGAAGTTTTTCTGGAAGTGAAAGTCTTGGCAAATCGCTTCCCTTAATTCTACTATTATACTTCTTTACTAAATCTGTTCTTAACGAAAAAACTATCTTACTTCCAAGATCAATATCTGTTCTTAATAAATCAGAAAAAAAAGGAACGATATCATCTTTGGGAATAAACGGAATTGGATTATCTAAATTCATATTGTACTGAATTTCTTCTACTGAATAACACTTAGAGAGAGTTGTTCCCGTAATATATGTAATAGTTTTTTCAAAATATTCTTGATCTTCATCACATAATTTCCATAGTTTTACCAATTTATCCCCGATAATTCCCATTCTATCTAAATTCATTATGCTAACTAAATTTGGCTTACTAACTGAAATACAATTAATTATTTGATACAATGCAGATTCCAATCTATTTTCTTCAATATTTTCATTATATGCATAGTATTCATCAGTAACTCCATCAAGTAAACTTTTTAAGATATCTCCTATATAAACACTATCACTATTCCAGTCAATAGAACCCATATTATCACCTATATAAATTATAACAAAGAAAAAGAGAATAATCTTAATTATCCTCTTAACTTGGCATTGAATTTACTTTCGATATCTTTAATTACTTTATTGAATACATCCATTACTTCTTCATCAGATAATGTCTTAGTTGCATCTTCAAAAGTCAATTTATAAGCCATTGATTTTTTACCTTCTTCAATATTTGGATAGATATCAAATATTTGAATATTAGTAAGTAGTTTTCCGCCTGACTTCTTTATTGCTGTAACAATCTCTTCATTAGATAACTTATTATCTACGATGAATGCTACATCCTTGATGATACCAGGATATTTAGAAATGTCTTTGTATTTCATAGATCCCGTTCTAATAGCAAGTAATTTAGTTAGATTAATTTCCATAGCATAGACATCATCTTTTAATACACTAGGATGTATTTTTCCAATTGTACCGACAATTGTTCCGCTTACATTGATAGTAGCAGAAACGCCAGGATGAAATTCTTCAGGAATATTGTCTACTATTAAACTGTATCTTCCTTCATAACCCAAGAAGTATAATAACTCTTCCAAAACACCTTTAATGTAATAGAAATCTACTTTAGTATTACCAATACCTAGTTCATAATCTCCCGACATCAATATGCCCAATTTTAAGTCTTCTTGGTATATTCCATCTTTTTTATAGAAACCTTTGCCAATTTCAAATATTGAAATATTAGAATTATTTCTTGCTTTGTTATAGTTATAAATTTCCTTTAATGAATAAAGCAAACTATATCTTAGAGTATTTCTATCTTCACTCATTGGATCATTTAAAGTGACTGGTTCAAACTCATCATTAGTAAACTTATGAACTTCTCCGTTTGGAATTAAAGTATAACTCATCGTTTCATTTAATCCCATATCAGCTAACTTATGTTTAATTGCTCTTCTTGTTGAATCATAAGTACCACGCACAACATCTAATACAGGAGATTTACCTTCAATATTATCCATTCCATGAATACGTCCTACTTCTTCTATTAGATCTTCCTCTATACTTATATCCAATCTTCTCGTTGGAACTGTTACTCTCAATAGAGAATCATTATCTTCGACCATGAATCCTAAACGATTGAAAATTGATATTACTTCTTCATGTTCGATTCTTATTCCAAGAACTCGTTCAATTTTTTCTAGAGTTATATCGATAACTTTATCATCAATTTCTAAATCCTTGCACTCTACTAAAGAACCAACAATTTCAGCATCGGCATATTTTTCAAGTAATGCACAACTTCTTTCAATTGCCATGTAAGTTCTTCTTGGATCTAGTCCTTTTTCAAATCTATTTGATGCTTCACTACGAAGTATTTTCTTACTAGTTTTTCTAATTTTAATAGGATCGAATATTGCTGATTCAATGATAATATTCTTAGTATCCTCTTCAACTTCAGTTGAAAGTCCACCCATAACACCAGCAAGTCCAACAGCCTTATTATTATCAGCTATTACAATGTCTGATTCACTCAATACTCTTTCTTGTCCATCTAGAGTAGTTAGTTTTTCACCATCAACAGCATTTCTTACAATTAAAGTATTTCCCAATCTATCTGCATCATAATAGTGAAGTGGTTGACCAGTTTCTAACATAACATAGTTAGAAATATCGACAACATTATTAATTGGTCTAATTCCTGAAGCAATAAGTCTATTTTTGATAAAATCAGGACTTTCTTTAATAACGACATTTTTAGCTTTCTTTGCTAAGAATAATTTACAATCAGGAGTATCAATTTGGACTTTAAATGAATCATTGATATCTTCGCTATTAGAATTATAATTCAAATCAATATCTTTTACTTTCTTATCATAAATAGCACCTAATTCATAGGCCATGCCTATTATACTTAACAAATCTCCACGATTACTTGTTAATTCAAAATCTATAACTTCATCATCAAGACCCATAACACTTAGAGCATCTAATCCTATTTCAGTATCTTCAGGCAATTCATGAATACCATTCTTATCTTTTTCAACTAAAAATTTATTATCTAATCCAAGCTCTGCTTTAGAACATAGCATACCATTAGATACACATCCTCTAATAGATCCTTTCTTTATCTCGCCTCCAGGAAGTTTTGCACCATCTAATGCAACAACTACTTTTAACCCTTTTCTGACATTAGGAGCTCCACATACAATATCTAAAACTTCACTTCCAATATCTACCTTACAACAATGTAAGTGATCTGAATCAGGATGATCTATACACTCGATAACTTCACCAGTAACTAATTTTGTACATTCAACCATCTTGCCCGCTGAATCATACTCATTACCTACAGAAGTCATAGCATCAGCTATATCTGTTATACTTAGGTTTTCATCTAAATCGATATAGTCTGATACGAATTTTCTACTTAATTTCATTAGTCTTCATCCTTTCTATCAAATTGTTCAATAAATCTTATATCATTTCCATAAATTGTACGAATATCAGGAATACCATATTTAAACATTGCCATTCTATCCAAGCCAGTTCCAAATGCAAATCCTTGATAAACTTTAGGATCATAACCACTCATAGTAAGTACATCAGGATGAACCATACCAGCTCCTAATACTTCAATCCAACCAGTTTGTTTACATAGGTTACATCCCTTACCACCACATTTAAAACATGTTACATCTACTTCAACTGAAGGTTCAGTAAATGGGAAATAACTAGGTCTAAATCTTACCTTTGTCTTCTCTCCTAAAACTCGTTTCATCATCATTTCTAAAGTACCCTTTAAATCTGCCATTGAAATATTTTTATCAATTACTAAACCTTCTATTTGCATAAATTGATGAGAGTGAGTTGCATCTTCATCCCTTCTATAAACCTTACCTGGACAAACTATTCTAATTGGTCCTTTATCAACATTTTCTTCCATAGCACGGACTTGAGCAGTTGACGTTTGACTTCTAAGCAAGAATTTTTCAACTTCGTTACTCAAATAGAAAGTATCTTGAGCATCTCTTGCTGGATGACCTACAGGTATATTTAATTTTTGGAAGCAATTCTCATCACTTTCAATTTCAGGTCCATCATAAACTGTATAGCCCATAGATACAAAGAAATCCTCAAACTCTTCAGTAATTCTCGTCATTGGATGTAGAGAACCTCTCTTAATCTTCTTACTAGGTAAAGTAACATCAATTACTTCCTTACTTAGTTTTTCATTAAGAATAGCATCATTAATCTCCCTTTCGCGAGTCTCAAAGATTTCTGTCACTTCATTTTTTAGAATATTAGTAATTTGACCAACATTCTTTCTCTCTTCGATAGATAGATCTTTCATATTCTTAGTAAGTTCAGTAATAGAACCAGTTTTACCTAAATACTTAGCTTTTAAATTTGCTAAATCACTTAAAGTATTAACATTTTTAATACTTGAAACTACTTCACTTTTAATAGATTCAGCTTGTTCTTTCATATAAAAATTCCCTCTTTCTAATAAAAAAACTCATGAAATCTAAGGACGGGAATTCCCGCGGTACCACCTTAGTTCATGAGTACATGCTTCTCTTTAGTCTTAACGCGACTCTCACGCTTAATACTCCTATGCTTGAAATTCATTATATAAATTAATTTAGGATACTTCCACCCGATGATATCCATTCTCTAAAAATACTTTATATAATTACTAGATGCATAATCTCTGCATTACTGAGTTTATTTTATTACTTATTATTCTTGTTGTCAATTCTTTTCTTACTTTCTAGTTCTTACTATCTTATCAAAATACTGACTATAGAATATATCTTTTTCTTCTTCACAGTTAAATATTAAATCAGCCAATTCTTTTGCCCTTTTTTCATCTACTTTTAACATTTCTTCCATTGATTGAAAAAAGTTCATTCCCAAGAATATATAATCTATATATTCAGCATCATATTTTTTATTTATAATAGTTGTTAATAGAGAAGAAAAGAAAACAATATAGTTCATCCACAAATAAAAATTACTTGTTCCATTAGGTGTTCTAAATTCAATAACTTTAATAGGATCATTATTATTTCTTGATAGAGTCTTTAATGATAATGCAAAACTTTTATTATTTATTAGTGAATCATAACTTTCTTTAGTATCTGAATAATCCTTATAAGAAGAAGAAAACACACTACTAATTGGTAAAGCATAACTAATACTTGATCTCATAGATTCATTTATGCCAGTAGAAAATCTATATATAACATTCTCATAAATAGAAAATATTTTAAGCAGGTAAATAATATCATTATTAGAAAGATTATAAGCATCAAAATTGAGTTGAAAACTAGCTCGTTCAAAAGTTGCTCCAAAAAAATCTAAAGTACTAGATATTTTTTTTAATCTAGTAATACTTTCTTTGGTATTATCTAAAACTGGTGATACTAACTCTATCCCTCCTGCTATTAATGATCTATCAGTTGTAACTTTCCAATCATCAGTTATCTTATGACTTAATGCCCTAAAGCCTTTTTCATACTCAATACCCTCCATTTCGATTTCTAATCCAAATGGGATATATATCCTTTTATCAATATTTTTTCTATTTAGATAGTCTTGCATTATCATAATATTTCCCCTTCTAAACTTTTTTCGTTAATTGACTTAATAATATAACATATAAAAAAAAGAAACTCAAATGAGTTTCTTAATTATGCGTATATAAGTATAGCTAAAACAATTAATGTAACTACTGTAATAGCTAGTAAGAATTTCCAAATATATTTGAAATAATCTTTATACTTGATATCTAACATAGAAAGTCCAACCATAAGAATTGCACTTGTTGGAGCAAAGAATTTAATAATACCATTAGTTGCTTGTAAGATTAATGCAGCTACATTAGCATCTTTAAATTGAGCAAATGCGCTACCAACCATAGTTACAGTATATTGGAAATCTACTGTGAATAGGTTTGTATATAATCCTGATACGAATAAAGTAATTAAATTATTACCTAATCCTAAAATTGCACTTACAACAGCAGGAATTGTTGGGAATAATATACTAAATTCTAATACAGCATATATAACAATTAATAGTACTAATGATTTACCAAATCTCTTTATACCTTCGCCAAACGAATCGATAATCTTATCAAATGGAATATGATATATAATCTTAATGATTAAGATAAATACAAAGATATAACCACAAATTCCAAGTAAATCTAATTCACCAAATGCCTTAAATGAATCTCCTAAGATACTAGCAAATATTGTTGTTTTAAAGAATCCATCATATTCAATGATATCATTGTATAAATCATTGAAGAAGGAAACTCCAAAAGAACCACTCCATGGAATATAAGCTAATATAGCAACTAGGAATAGTAATCCTAAGAATATTGCCATTGGAGCAATAGAAATTTTTGCCTTTTTAGTCTTTTTAGTTGTCTTAACTTCTTCTTCAGCAAATAAGTCAACAACAGGTGTATCTTTCTTACTCAATCTTGAAATTGCAAAATAAGTAATTAGAAGATATGCAACTACAAATAAAACTAATACTGCAGCTCTTTCAAAACCAAATTGAACATTTGCACTTCCCAATCCGTAATTTGAATCTACTAAACTTCCAACTATATTAGTTGAATAAGTAGCTCCAAACATACCAACTAAAACTCCACCAAATGTACTAGATAATGCTGATAATTTATCAACTTTAAGTTTACTAAATATAGTAATTACAAATGGAATAAGAATTAAAGTAATAAATGGATCAGTTGCAACACCAGCAAACATTGCAAATAGAAGTGTTGAAACAATAACTAAAACTTTTTCCTTTCCTTTAAATATGTTAGCAACTTTATCAGTTAATGATTGATAAGCAGCAGTTGAATTTAAGAATTTGTATAATCCAGCAACTACAATGACAAACATAAATAGAGCTGTAAAATACCAGAATCCCAATAAACTATAACTTGACCAATCAAATAGACCAACAACATGCTTATAATCCAAACTAGCACTCCATTTGAATGCTTCATTATTTATACCATAAGCTACTCCATTGTCATAAAATGCATAAGGAATAAACCATGATAATAAAATAGCAATAAGAACAAATAATCCAGCTAATTTGAATAAATCATGCTTTTCAAATAATTTTTTCATATTTCTTTCTAACCTCCTAAGACAATTATATCATATTTAAACAAATGTAAAGCATTTTTTTGATAAATAAAAAGACAAATTATAGCTATATTTGTCCCTTTTTGTAATCCATTAATGCCAAGACTAAAGATTTTTTATTATTGATTTCTTCATTGGTTCCCAACATACAGTTTACTAAATCTCTATCAATCGAATTAATAAATCCTAATCCCTCACAATAGACATCAATTAATTTTAATCCCGGATATTTATGGATAGATAATAGATAATACTTATCTCCTCTAACTATGTATGGTCTCCTATAATTTTCTTCATCTACTAGAACATAAAAATAGATTTTCTCTTTATATGAAAACTTAGTAGAAATAGATTCATGTATTTCTAAAGTTGTAGGCAAATGATAATTAGTATAGGCAATAGCACTATTTGGATTAAATCCATGATTATTAAGTTCATATATAGCAGTCATAGAAGCAAAATTAGAAGCAATAAACTGGCGATATTCTAATAAAGCAGGTTTGTCTTGTTCCCTAACAAAATGAAGATGACTTACATCGTGACTCAAACAATTGGTTTTTTGAACAAATGATATTCTAGGTTCATTATAAAAAACATACTCAGATTCTTCCGTTGAATAAGATATAAAATCACCCTTTTCATCAAGATTAATCTCTATTGGATTTAATAACCCATTATCATTTTCAACAATAAAAACTACACCATCTTGCGATGTAACAACATATCTCTTATCATCAAAATCAATCATATAAAGATCCCTGTAATTATCAGTTGTCATAACATTTAAATATTGCCTAATGCTATCGTAATCTGATTCCATCAATTCTTGTATTTTCATATTATTCCTCTTTTTTTCGAATATAATACCACAAATTATTAATAAATCAAGAATTTATACATATAGATTAATGAGGTGATAAAATGAACGGAGCATACTATCCGAATCCAACGTTTCCAAACAATATGAATAATTATAATCAAGAAAGCGATAACTTTCCCGCTATTCAATCACAAGAGCAGAGTTATATTGAAAACATTTTAAGATTGAATAAAAATAAAAAAGCAAAATTATTCGCATCTTATCCTGATTCTAACGAATGGAGAGATCGAATATATGATGGAATAATTGAACAAGCAGGAAAAGACCATGTAATCATGTCTAGTCCTTCTTTGGGTGATTGGTACCTAATACCCCTAATATATGTCAATTGGGTAGAATTTGAAGAACCTATAAATTATTCTCCAAATCTTTAATAAAATAATTTAAATTTACTCTTTCATCATCTAGAGTTGTAGTTGGACCATGACCAGGCATTAATCTTACATTATCCATAGTTAATACTTTTTTAAGACTCTTAATCATATCAGTAGTTGATGCCCCTTCTAAATCGACGCGACCAATAGAATTTTTAAAGATAAAATCGCCAACAAACATCAAATTCATTTCCTTAAAATAAAGAGAAATGGAATCGAAATAGTGACCTTCAGTATATATAACTTCAAACTCAAATGGACCAATATTATTAATACCTTCCATAAGATTACTCTTATCATATTTTTTAGTATGATAATAATTTAATGTATCCTTAAGAGCACCAATATGATCAAAATGCGAATGAGTGATAATAACTCCCTCAATAGTTTTATCATTGCCAATAGAATCTCTAATTAAAGAAAATTCTTCTCCCGGATCAATAATTAATACAGAATTATCTAACTCTAAAATATAACAATTTGTCTGTAATGGACCGACAACAACACGCTTAACATTCATAATTTTTCCTCCTTATAAATATTTTATGTTATAATTAAACTAGGTGAAGATATGAAAACAATAGTAATCGTCTTATTAACTATCATAATTATTCTTTCTGCAATTTCTGCTATATATATTATATTATATAACAAATTACAATTTGCCAAAATAAGAATTGAAGAAGCAGAAAAAGTAATATTAGAAGAATTGCAAAATCGATTTGACTTAATAATGAAAGCCAAACCAACAATAGAAAAGAATACTAAAATGGATTTAAGTATATTCAGTGAGCTTGAAAAATCAAAGAGAAGCAATGTATCTAGTTATGATTTTGATAAAAAAATAACTGAATCAATAGCAACCATACATACTATCTTAAATGATTATCCAAAACTAGATGAAAAAAAAGAATTTACGGAAATAATAAGAAAATTAGAAGAATCAGATACAAAGATCAATGCAGCAAAAGACTTCTATAATAAGAATAATTCAGTACTTATACTTATGATAAGAAAGTTCCCTTCAAACATTGTAGCTTTAATTCATAAGATAAATATCCAACCATTTTATGATGCAAAAGAAATATTTAATGAACTAGATGATGGCATAAAAATATAGTTTCGAAAAGAAACTATTTTTTTATATCCCAATCTATTGGCTCAATATTATTTTTTTCTAAAAATTCATTAGTTTTAGAAAATGGTCTACTACCAAAAAAACCATTTCTTGCACTAAATGGAGATGGATGAGCACTTTCAATCACTAAATGTCTTTTATTAGTAATAAACTCTTTTTTACTTCTTGCAAAGTTCCCCCAAAGAATAAAGACAATAGGTTCTTCTCTCTCATTTAATTTTTTTATTATATAATCAGTAAATAGATTCCATCCCAATTTGGAATGACTATTCGGAGCATCCTTTACAACAGTAAGTGTACTATTTAAAAGCAACACACCTTCTTTTGCCCATTTCGTTAAATTTCCCGTATTTGCTGGGATTATACCTAAATCATCATATAATTCCTTGTAGATATTCTTTAAACTTGGAGGTAGTTTTATTCCATCCATGACTGAGAATGATAAACCATGAGCCTCTCCTTCTCCATGATATGGATCTTGTCCCATAATAACTACCTTAACATCTTTATATGGTGTCAATTTCAATGCAGCAAAGATATTCTCCTTAGCTGGATAAATAGTATTTATTTCATACTCATGATCAATAAGTTCCATAAATTTATGGAAACCTTCGCTATTCCAAATAACACTCAATTCTCTATCCCAATCATTTCCAATCATATTATCTCCTTATAACCCATCATATGCTCTAGATTTATGATAAACTCCCCTTCGAAATTAATTATAACATAAAAACATATCATTTATGATATGTTTCATTATTTAGTATTTTGAATGATCGATATATCTGTTCAATAAGTATTCCTCTAAATAATCCATGAGGATATGTAATACTTCCAAAAGATAATTTATAATTGGAAATACTCTTTACCCTTTCATCAATTCCATTAGATCCTCCAATAATAAAATCGATATTGGAATTTTTCATTAACCAATTATCAATATTAGAAGAAAGTGTAACAGAATCAATTAAGTTTCCCTCTATTTCCATAGTAACTACAAAGTCATTAGGTTTAATACTCTTTAGTATTAAATCTCCTTCTGTTTTAATATCACTATCTTTAAGTTCAGTTATTATTACTTTATGATATTTATTTACTCTTTTTCGATAATCTTCTATTAATTCATTGAGATAATTCTCTTTAATCTTACCAACACATATAATATTTATCATATTTCAACACAATCCGTTCTCTCCCTTTGCTTAGCAACTATGATATTATTAAATTTGATATTATTCTCACTTAAAGAACTCTTTAAAGTATCTAGTGCTATTTCAGGAGTATTATTTTCCTTTGATATATGGGCAAGTACTACTTCTTTTGTATTAGGTCCAATAAACTTACTCAAATAGAAAGCACATTGATTATTGGATAAATGACCTTCATCATTTCTAATTCGAGCCTTCAACCAAGAAGGATATTTACCATGCATAAGCATCTCCACATCATGATTAGATTCAAATATATAAAGTGATAAATTAGTTAACTTATCAAAATACTTTTGATTAATATATCCCGTATCAGTAATATATACTACCGAAGAATCATCTTCTCTAAATATATATGCTCTCGAGCCTGGAGCATCGTGACTAGTTTTTAATATCTCGACAGTTAGACCGTCAAAATTCAATGTCGAATTATCAAAACATAAATTTGGATAATCATTTAAGAATTCGAGTTCAGGTAACATTTTTTCATCTAAGAAGACAAAAGGAGTATTATTCTTAAAAAATGTTTTCATAGCACCTGTATGATCAGCATGCGTGTGTGTTATAAATACATAGTCGATTTCTGAAGGTAATACATCTATCTCCGCTAATTTAGATGTTATGTATTTGTTGTTCATTCCAAGATCAATTAGAATCTTTTTATTTTTAGTTTGAATAAATGTACAGTTCCCTTCAGAACCACTAGCAAGAACAGATACTAACATGAGAACAAAGTCTTACAAGGGTCAACAGGAACCCCGCCTTCATAAGGTCTTCCTAAATACACACCTAAATGTAAGTGTGAGCCATAACATCTACCGGTACATCCCATTAATGCAATTTTATCGCCTTTTTTAACAGTCTGTCCTTCTTTAACTAACACCTTAGATAAATGCATGTAGATAGTCGAATGTCCTTCTCCATGATCAATTCTAATCGATATACCTTCAGCTTTACTAGAAACACGATTTATCTTATAAACAACTCCATCGCCAACAGCAAATATTGGTGAGCCAGTTCCATTAGTACAAATATCTATACCTTGATGCATTCTACCCCAACGCCATTGGAATTTTGAAACAATTCTAAATGGAATAGTCGTTGGCCAAGCCCATTTAGAAGATGTTGTCGGATCATAATTAATACCACCAGTAGCTCCTCTAGTACCAACTACTATGACTTTGTTTTGAACAGGTACAAGTTCTTCTTGTTTAACAATATCCAATGATCTAATAACTCCATTGACATAGGAAATGTTTTGAGTAACTCTAGACAAACCATCCTTACCTTCCGTTTGAACGACACGATAAGATGTGCTCTTAGTATTGTCTTTTACTGTCTCTTCAGAAAAAGCAATACTAATATCTTCAACAACTGTCTTATTATATTTAACAGTAACTAATGGGTCGATAAGACCTACGTTTAATGTATCACCAGCAGCTAATAAAACATTTGCTGATGGATACTTAGGATTAGCTATAAGTAACTCTTCGACATTCAATTGATGATTATTGGCAATAGTAGCTAAATCTTCTCCTTCTTGAATAGTATAACTATTTTGTTCTTCTAAAGTACCAAATAATAAATATCTCGATAACTCATCAATATCATCAAAGATGTATTCTTCAACAGAAACTAAATCTTTTTTAACCGAAATTGTCTCATCAAAGTAAACAGAAGTAATAATTTCACCAGTATCATCTATTTTCGTTTGAGTATTGTTTTCAAAGTCTTTTAAGTTATCAGTGCCAATGAATGCGGCTGCTGTATTATAAAGTCCATCATATATTAACTCTTTATTCATTAAATAAATATTAATATCTTTTCTTTCGATTTCCTCTTGCTCTACATCCTCATCGGCTAACTTATCACTGTTGTATTTTATTAATACATTATATGCTTCGATAGTAAATGGATCTTTATCCTTTATTTGGTTATAAATAATATTAGTATCGACAATTTTTTCATTATAAGTATATACTTTTTTAATTTCTAATCCGTGAGGAGGATAAACCTTATCAACTTTATATTTTTCTTTAATTTCAGCTTGTTCCTCATCTATCATATCGTATAATTCATCTTTTGATTCAATCATACCAATTTTAACACCATTTAAGTAAACTTGATAAGCCTCATCGGGAAGTGATGCACTTTTACTCTCCATACTGCAAAACACCAAAAGAGAACTAAAAACAATAGTTATTAAACCCCCAATTATTTTATCTTTCATCTTACTCACCTAATTTTCTTGAACATTTTTTATATAGTTTCTAAAATTACTTATATTTTTCTCAAATAACAATTCGATAGTACCATTAGCACCACTACGATGTTTACCGACAATAAGTTCAGATACTGAAATATTATTTTCTTCAATTTGTCCTGGTTGTTTATTATAGTAGTCATCACGATAAAGGAATGCAACGATATCGGCATCTTGTTCAATAGAACCAGACTCTCTTAAGTCTGACATTATTGGTCTTTTATTTTCTCTTCCTTCAACATTACGCGAAAGTTGAGCAAGTGCTACTACCGGAACTCCAAGTTCCATTGCCATTGTCTTTAAACTACGAGATATATCAGATACCTCTTGTTGACGATTATTTCCATAACCTGGACCACCAGAAATTAACTGTAAGTAATCTATTACGATTAATCCAAGACCACCAGTTTGACTATCAAGTCGACGACACTTAGCACGAATTTCAGAAATTGTAATTCCCGGAGTATCTTCAATATATAGAGGAGCATCCGATAACTCACTCATTGCTTCATTGACCTTTTTCCAATCATCATTTAGTAGATTACCTGTTTTCAATTTATTTCCATCTACAGCACCAGCAGCAGATATCATACGAAACATCAACTGTTCAGCGCTCATCTCCAAATTAAATATAGCTACTGCTTTTCCACTAGTAAGTGCTGCATGAACTGCCATATTAAGTGCAAATGCTGTTTTACCCATTGCAGGACGAGCAGCCACGATTATTAATTCATTAGGATGAAGTCCACTAGTTAATTTATCAAAATCGGCAAAACCTGTAGCAATACCAGTTATTTCATTTTTACGCTTACTTAAATCTTCAAGTTGTTGTTTAGCATTTTTTATTACTTCCGCACTAGTTTTGAATTCTCCAGCCCTTCTTGTCTTTGTGACTGTGAATATCTCCTTTTCGGCACTTTCAACAACATAACCCGTATCCACTGCTTCGTCTCTAGCATTCTTTTCAATATTCATACATACATTAATTAGTTTTCTTCTTAAAAACTTTTGTCTTATTATATTAATATATGAATCAACATTGGAAGCTGAAACCACGGAATCTATTACTTCGCTTAAATATTCAACTCCACCAATCTTGTTAATTGGGTTAATTTTCTCGATTTCATTTTTTAAAATAGTAGCATCTATGGCATCTTTCCTTTTATGAATTTCAACCATTGCATTAAAAATTATACGATTCTTTTCATCAAAAAACATGTCTGCAGTTAATTCTTCTGAAACTTTTTCCAAAGCTACACTAGATAAAAATGCACAACCTAATACAGACATCTCAGCTTCTAAATTCTTAGGTTCAGTATTAATTACTTCAGCCATATTTTTCACTTCCTATTCAACACTTACATTAATCTTTGCTTTTACTTTTTTATGTAAGTTAATATCGACAATATGAATTCCTAAAGAATCTATATTGTGATCGCACTCAATTTGTTTCTTATCGATATTATATCCTAACTTCTTTAATTCTTCTTCTATTTGTTTATTAGATATACTTCCAAACATTTTTCCATCTTTTCCACATTTTGCTTTAAATTTAACAGTTACATTTGCAAGTTTGTTCTTTAATTCATTTGCTGCTTTAATGTTTTCCTGCTCCTCTTCTTCACGACTCTTTAAATCTCTTTCAAGTTTATTCTTGTTTTGAGTATTATATGGAACAGCCAATTTATTCTTAAACAAAAAATTTTCAGCATATCCATCAGATACATTAATTATGTCATCTTTCTTACCCTGTTTTTTTACATCTGTAAGTAATATTACTTTCATATACGCATCCTCGCTTCCTTACACACTATTATATCAAAATTTATTATACAGTGCATCAAAATTAGATATTGTTTTATCTTCTAGAAATTAAATCATCAATATAATATATTAATGTAATTCACATCCATTTCATAGATAAATAGTTATCAAAATAAAAAAAGATAGAATACTCTATCTAATTATTTAACAAATGGTAATAAAGCCATAAATCTTGCTCTCTTAATTTGTTGAGCTATATGTCTTTGATGTTTAGCACATGCTCCAGTCATACGTCTAGGCATAATCTTACCTTTTTCATTTATATATTTAGAAACAATAGCTACATCTTTATAATCTACACTTTTACCAGCGCACATTTGACATACTTTTTTCTTTTTTCTAAAAAATTCAGCCATTTTATTATTCCTTTCTAAAATGGTAAATCATCATCACTTAATACTACTTCTGAGCCAAAATCTTTAAAAGGATCGCTATCTAAATCAGTAGGTTGTGAAGTTTGATCTCCCATACTATAATCTGGTTCTGAATCAATATCAGAGCCACCACTATTTTTACTACTTAAAAATCTTACATTATCTGCAACGACATCAGTAGTATATCTCGTTTGTCCATCTTGAGTTTGATAACTTCCTGTAGTTATTCTACCAACAATTCCAACTTGTGTACCCTTCTTGCAATACTTAGCTACGTTTTCAGCTTGATTTCTCCATACGACAATATTAATAAAATCTGTATGAGGTTCACCATTAGCACCAGGTCTTCCATCTACTGCTATACTAAATCTACAAGTTGAGATTCCTGATTGTGTTGTTCTCAATTCTGGATCTCTTGTTAATCTTCCAACTAAACAAACATTATTCATAATTATTCCTCATCTGTTCTAATGATCATATAACGAATTACATTTTCATTGATCTTTGCTTTACGATCTAATTCAGAAACAATTTCATTATTTGCTTCAAAATCGATAACAAAATAATAACCTGTTAATTCCTTATTGATTGGATAAGCAAGTTTTTTGTTTCCTAAATCTTTACTTTCAAGAATATTACCTCCCATAGAAGTAATAACTGTTTCAAGACTCTCAGCAATTGTTTTTACTGCTGACTCTTCAATAGTAGTTTTTACTATGAACATGATCTCATATTTGTTCATCTCTACACCTCCTTATGGTCTATTTCGGCCTAACAATTTAGGCAAGGAGCTCATCGCTCGCAAGTATTATAGCAAACAATCATCTTTTTGTAAACAATAAAACTCTATAACAAATAATATGTTTACGAATGAAAAAAAGACTCTAATTATCGTTATAAGGATGTCTATATACATGTTCAGTTTCTCTTGATAGAACTGGCCTTTCCTGATAAATAACTTCCTTTGAGGGAATAGTTTCATTAAATAAATCCCACTTTTCAGAAAAATCATTATCTTTTGGACTAGCTAGTAAAAATCTCATTAGTGGGTATTTGCGCTTAGATGATTTAATAAAATTCCAAACAAGCACGACATCGTTTGCATCATAAGCATCTATTTCTATTCTTTCAAGTAAGCTATCGTCAAGTCCAGCAAAGAAGGAATCGTAATCTTCCATATCTTTTCTCTTTTTATCACATTCATATAAAGTTTTTAAATTGCCATGCATCATTCTATTCATAATGATATCATCTAAATCTATTTTACAATTATTTAAATCTATTTTTTTAAATAAAGCTCTAATTTGCTCTCCATTAGGTTTATTAATGCGAATTCCATCTTTGCCTAAAGCAATACCAGTCGGAGAAAACCCATGTTTTTGTTCGAATGACGAACAAATCCTACTATATATAAATTTCTCATGAGCTTTAAAAAAAGAAGAAGCATCAAGAGAACGCATTGTAGTATCATCTATCTTATCTAAACTGTCACGCATAAAAACATAATCTTGAGTGTAATTAAAAAAAGAATAAACTTCAATACTAATAATTAATTCATATATAGCTTTATTCATATAAATCACCCTGATAAATAAATTATAACAAAGAAAAAAGGTTTTATAAACCTTGTATACTATAAATTTAAATTATTTATTTGAAATCTCTCCACTCAATTTTCTTTCTCTTCCCTTTATGACAAAAACATCATCAAACCATTCAAAACCATAATTATTTTCTAAAAAATCTTTATTATGAGAAATTGGCATATAGTTTAAATATTTTTTTATTCTTTGAATAAATTGGGTTCTCTCTTCTCCGTCTAATCTCATGTATTCTTCGTTTATTAAAATCATTAATTCATTTACAAAAGCATCATACTCTTTAGGATCGTTAATGTATCCAAGTATTTGATTTAAGATATCTTCTATCGGTTCTGAAAAAGCTATAGCAGTAAAATATAAACTAGGTCTAATATTCCCATTATATATTAGACTCTCAGCAATATCTCCTATTCTTCTTTCAAAGACCGCTTCAGAAAATGTACGATTAAAAGCAGTCATAAATTCACCTTTTGGTATCCCTTGAATAAATTTTAAATCATCACCTTCTGATTCACCATTATAATTTAACCAATATGATACCTTATTAAATAGATTAGAACCCATATATCCTAAAGATTCAAAGTCTTCATCATACATAGATGAAGCATAATCGATTGCTAGACAATAATTAAATGATTGATAATCTCCATCTACATCTTCAGGTTCATCGGCAAATCCACCTAGCTCCAACACACTATCCGCATCTCCACGCAAGTATTCGAGATTATCTTCTAAATTTTCTTCGCTCCAAATCAAATCAATTCCAGGAACAAATTTTTCTTCTAATACTTTTTCTGATACCTCATAATGTGTAATAGTAGGAGAAGAATTAATATTATCGACAAATATAAAATCTCGATAATCGCGACTAATAATTGCATGCGCACAGTTATATCTATTAAATTTTCCATCATATACTGGATATTCAATTATAGTATAAAATTCTCCTATATCTATTTTGAAAACTCCCAAATAATCTATTCCTAAAGGGCAAGTATTGGATAAATTTTCTGAAACACTTCTCAAATGTTTTATCAGGTTTTTACTATTATCGATATCATTTAATCTGTATTCGATAAATTTTCTAAAATCTTCCCTAATAGCAGCAATCCACTCATTCCAATTTGTATAATTGATTTCCTCGTTATCCGTATTGCCTCCATGATATGTTGCAACAACCATTTAAATCACCCTCTTAAAAAATATTATAACATAAAAAAAAGACATTAATATGTCTTTATTTGCTTACATTAAATCTAAAATATGCAATATCTCCATCCTTCATAAGATATTCTTTACCTTCGAGTCTTACTCTTCCTGCTTCCTTTACCTTTAGCTCTGATCCATAAGTTTTTAAATCATCAAAACTCATTACTTCAGCTTTAATAAAACCACGCTCAAAATCAGTGTGAATAATACCAGCACATTCAGGAGCTTTCATTCCCTTTTTAAAAGTCCATGCACGGCATTCATCAGTTCCTGCTGTAAAGAATGTTGCAAGTCCTAGTAGATTATAAGTTGCAAATATAAGCTTGTCTAACCCACTATTTTGTATTCCCAATTCTTCCATAAATATAGCACGATCTTCATCACTCATATCAGCTAGTTCTTCTTCAATCTTTGCACACATAACAATTACTCCAGCTTTTTCACGCGATGCATACTCTGATACCATCTCTGTATATTCATTTTTTCCTATCTCAATCGTATCTTCAGATACATTAGCAGCATATATTATTGGCTTTAAAGTTATTAGGGAAAAGTTCTTTAGTACTCCCAATTCAAATTCATCAAATTCTACTAATCGCAAAGGAATATTCTTTTCAAGATTTTCTATACATTTATTCAATGTATTAATCTCTAATAGTTCACTCTTATCTTTAGTCATTGAAACTTTCTTACCAAGTTTATTTATTCTATTTTGAATAACTTCTAAATCTGCCAATATTAATTCGACATTAATTATTTCAATATCGCGAATTGGATCTACTGTACCCTCAACATGAGTTATATCCTTTGATTCAAAGCATCTAACTACTTCAACAATAGCATCTACTTCTCTAATATGACTCAAAAACTTATTCCCAAGTCCCTCGCCATTTGATGCTCCCTTAACAAGTCCAGCAATATCGATAAACTCATAAGCTGTTGGAACTATTGACTTCGGATTATAAAGAGATACTAAATAATCGAGTCTCGTATCGGGAACAGTAACAACTCCAACATTTGGATCAATAGTTGCAAACGGATAATTTGCAGCTAATATTTTTTGTTTTGTAATAGCATTAAATAAAGTACTCTTTCCAACATTAGGAAGTCCAACTATACCAGCTTTTAATCCCATAGTATTCCTCTTTTCTTATTGTATTATAAAGCATAAAGTATTATTATTCAATTAAAAAAAAGGATATATTATCCTTTAAAAGTTATCTTCGTTGTATGTTCCTTATTATTTCTAATATATTTAATAGTTGCTGTATCTCCTATACTATAATTATATAAATAGTATTTTAAATATTTGTAATCAGTAATCTTCTTATCATCCATAGCAATTATAACATCACCAGATTCTAACCCTGCACGATCAGCATTAGACCCTTTAACAACCTCAGTAATTACTGCTCCATAAGTTATATCGTCACCTAACTTGATTCCCGAATTACTTGCAGCATCAATAGTAGTCATCGAAACACCCATAGTTGGTCTTTCTAATGATTCTCCCTTTTCGATTTTTTCTGCTATAGATAATGCATATTCAATTGGAATAGCAAATCCCATATTTTCAATACTACTTGAAGTATAAGAACTTGTTAATTTACTATTTGTAATTCCAACAATTTCTCCATTAGCATTTGAAAGTGGACCACCACTATTACCTGAATTAATTGATGCATCTATTTGAATTAAACTCATATACCAAGTTTCAGCATTTTTATAACGATCAAAATAACTCGTATAATTAGATTCTTTACTCATAGCAACTAAGCGATCTTTACCTGAGACAATTCCTCTTGTAACAGTAAATGAATAAGCTAAGTTAATTGGCGTACCAATAGCAAAAATTGTATCTCCAACATTTAAATTTTCACTAGAACCTATACTTGCAACTTTCTTTACAGTATCAACAGGCACTTTTAATAGTGCAACATCAGCATATTCATCGCTTCCGACTATTGTTGCTTCTGCAGTTGTTTCATCACTATATTCAATTATTACCTTTTTAGCACCATCAATAACATGATGATTTGTTAATATATATCCATACTTATCATCAGTCTTATATACAAATCCGCTTCCCCAACCAGTAATTGAAGAACTATTATAATCTTTGACAATTACTGTTGCATCATATACTTTATCAACTGACTTAGCTATACCTTCATCAGTTATTGTAACCTGTTCCTTTGTAACTGTCTCAACTGTCTTATGTGGAGATAATTCTGGCATTATATTTAAATAAATATCGAATCCTACACATCCTACTAGTACTACAATCGCAACAATTAGTGCAATCATCAATCCCTTATTATTTTTTTTACTTTCCATAAATCCACCTCTAATCAATTTCTAATAAAGATTTATAATTTGATGGAAATCCCATCCTATCTAATACCTTGTTTATTGAAATAGAATTCAATCTACCACTTAAAGCATCAATCTCATAAGATAATTCATTCATAAGTAATCTAAAGTCATCCTTACTAAGTAAATACTTAAATATGATTATTACTGAAAATAAATCACCTTTACCATATATATATTCATCATTAATATATGGAATATTCAAATATTTATGATACTCAGTGTCCGGTATCAATTTTTGTGTTCGATGTTCAAAAAGAATATCTTCGTGAGCACATAGATTACGATAATTAGAAAGTATTGGTAAAAATGTAAGTAAGTATTCAGAATCAACATTGAATTCTTTTGCTATCTCTTTTTGATCATTAATTTTCATTATTGTATATAATTCAGAAGTAATACCAAAAGATAACACTTTTACTACAACCCACAATGGAATATATCCATAATTATTTATATAGTGCTTAGTAGCCTCGTGTTGACCACCATTGACTCTAATCTGTCTCTTCATCTTTTTAAGTAAATCATTAACTTGTCTTACTTTTTCTGGAGATTGATTATAATTCTGTGGACGCAAATACTCAGCTTCACGATAACCATATTTTTGAGACAAGATATACGAGAATATACTCTTAGTATTATTTTCAATTATCAAAATATTTTTAAACATAATATTTCGTAGTTGACGATCAAAATAAAACAATGAATAAAGTTCTCTAAATGTTGTTCCCTCTATAAATCTCTTTTTGTTGTCATCACGCATAAATAAATGACGATAGCCCATTAAGAAGAAATAGTTTTCTCTCAAGATTATATTCTTGGCATAGTCTACATCATCTACAACTAACCCTTTATTCTTTAAAATTTCAATCTGTTCGTCAAGAGTTTTGAATATTTTCGTTGCCATAACTCTCACCTATTATTGATTTTATCACATCTCACAATAAAAATATATAACTTGTTTATGAAAATGAAATGAAAAAGGAAATGTTATGCAGCATTTCCTTCATTATTTACAAGTTCTAACATCTTAGCAGATTGAGTGTTTTCTTGGACTTGAGGAGCAACACTCTGTACCTCATTTTGAGATATAGACTCTTCAAGATTATTAACAACTCCAGGTAGAACAGACAATAAGTATTTTTTATAACTACTTAAAGTAATACATGTTTCTCTAAGTTTTTTTAATAAATCAATTAAATTTCTAATTTCTTCTATTGGTGCATTTTTTACATCTATAGCATTTATACTATTAAATAGAACTTCAATCTTAGTGCCTATTTTATTATATACACTAGCATTTTGCTTAGTAAGCAATTTATCAACGACCAATTGAATATTAGCTAATTGTTCATGGAAAGATCTAAATTTACCTAAATCAATAACATTATTATTGTCTGGCATAAACACCACTCCTATACAAAAGTATTATATCAACTTTTAGTATAACTAGTGTACATAAAACAATTTATTTACATTACCATTTACAAAAATATATCTCTAATATTTTAATTCATCAATTATGCGTTCTATTTTATCTTTCTTTTCAATAGAACCTTCAATATAAATATATGTATCATCAATTAAAGATATAAAATAATAATTATCACTGTCAGTAATCTTTAATGTCGACCAATTGCTTCCACTCTTTTTTGAATCTTTATATCCTTCTAATGCGCGCTTATAAATGTTATTGCATTGATCAATAAAAGTACCTTCAACATCAGTTTTCTTCTTACCCTTAATATAGATAACTTTTAAATCTTTAATTGCTGCTACATAGGCTGATTCTACATAATCAAAGCTAGCAGAATCATCATAAGTTGTTAAACCTTGATTTTCAGCAATTAATACGAACTCTTCCGGAGTAACAGGTTCTTTTGTCGTTCCACATCCACTTACTAATAAAATAGAAACAATTAGCAATAATATTTTAATCTTTTTCATATTTCCACCTCTAAACACTTCTCGATACAACATCATAAGTATCAGTAATAGCTATAAAAGCATTAGCATCAATTACCTTAATTCCCTCTTTTAATTTATAATAATCATTAGAAGAAATAACAGTAAATAATATCTTATTATCTTTTTTAGTAAATCCGCCCTTTGCATCAAGTACAGTAAGTTCATATTTTAAATCATGCATAATGAAGTTTTTTACTTCCTTTTCTTTAGTTGTAATAATATAGAACATTTTCGAATCATTTATGCCAAATCTTGCTTTCGTTATCATGTACTTAGATATAATTATTATTACAAGAGAATAAAGAGCAACAGTTGGATTTAATAATACCATAGATAAAAGTACAATTCCAATATCAATAATCCAAGTATATATCTTACTGTGAAAATGTGTTAATTTTCCCAATACTTCTTCAAGCAAGAATATACTTCCTGCTGAGTATCCTTCTTTATAAATCATACTATATCCATAACCTGCTAGTACTCCTCCAACAATTACTACAAGCAACATCTCAGGGAGTTCAAAACTAATAATATTAGTAAGGGGCTGTGTAATAAGTACCATTAATGGAATTAGTAAGCCAGGAAGCAAATAATACTTTACAACCTTTTTATTTAAAACTAAATACCCGATTAACATAGATAATATATTGAGTAACAATATATTAATTGCTGGATTGGTCTGATTTAAATAATATACTAAAATGGAAATTCCATTAAATCCAAACATAACTAAATTATTGGGAATAATAATAAAGTTAATGTCTAGAGCTATAATCAAACAAGAAATAACAATAATTAAATATCTCATTAAACTTTTCATATTTACCTCTTTATTCTAAGATATGCTTCGATAAAAGGAAGGATATCTCCATCAAGTACTTTAGTTGGATTATTGGATTCACAATCAGTACGTAAATCTTTAACTAAGCTATATGGTTCCAATACATAATTTCTAATTTGACTACCAAAATTAATATTCTCATTTCCCTTTAAACTATTAATCTTATTCTTACGAGCTTCATCACTCAATTTCTTTAATTTACTTCTTAATATATTAAATGCAATTTCTTTATTCTTAAGCTGACTTCTCTCATTTTGGACAGCAACGACAATACCTGTTGGAATGTGAGTAATTCTTACAGCCGAGTCCGTTGTATTTACTCCCTGTCCACCACATCCACTCGATCTATAAACATCGATTCTAACATCATCGTCCTGAATTTCGATATCGCTAGTTTCTGCTATTTCCGGAGTTACATTGACAGCAGCAAATGAAGTATGTCTTCTAGCACTTGAGTCAAATGGTGAAATTCTTACTAACCTATGAACTCCTATCTCACTTTTGAAATATCCATACGCATGATCTCCCTTGATATGAACAATTACACTTTTAATTCCAGCTTCATCTCCATTTTGCTTATCGAGAACATCAAATGAATAGTTATTTTTTGATGCAAACATCGAATACATGCGAAGTAACATTTCAGCCCAATCTTGAGCTTCCGTTCCACCAGCTCCCGGATGAATTTCCAAGAAGCAATTATCATCGTCATATTCACCACTTAACAATGCTTTTATTTCAAAACTCGATACCTTTTCTTTAATATCAAGAATAACCTTATCTAGATTATCGATATAATCATTAAACTCAACTTCACTCATGAGTTCAATTAATTCTATTTCATCAGTAATCAATTTTTTTATCTCATTATATTCTGCTATTTCTTTTTTTAAATTGGCAAGTTCACTTGTAATAGAAGTTGCTCTTTCTGCATTATCCCAAATATTAGAATCATTTAGCAACTCCTCTAATTCTTTAATTTTTGAAATTTTAGAATCAAGGTCAAAGTGACCTCCCAATAGAATTAATATTTTCTAATGTTTCATTTAATACCTTTAAATATTCGTGCATAAAATCACCCTATCTATGTCTTCCTCCACCACTTGAGTGACCTCTTCCACTCGAGCCGTGAGAATGTGAGCCTCCGCTTGAACGTGAGCCACCACTTGAATGTCCTCCACTAGAACCTCCACTCGATGATGATACTGTATATGAACTTGTAACAGCATTCTTGAAAGTATCTGTTTTTTCCGTATAGTTAATAGAATTTACATCTAAGTATTCATCGGCTTTTGTAGGTTTACTTACAAGCTTATTTCTCTTAACTAAAATAACTATAATAATAAGAGTAACTATTGAAGATACAAAAAGTGCAGGAATAATTGGCGGATTAAATCTCTTATGTAAATCCCCATTAGAATCTATGTAGTAATCCCTATATACAGGAGATATTCCAGTTTCATAATAGAAATCCAATTCATATATAAAACTTTTAAACGCATTATAGTAATTTCTATCTCCAATATCATCACCTATATAATCTAGTATACTATTCATTCGCGAATAATCATAATAAATTTGTGCATCACCAAATGTATACATATCATAATAAGGATCTAATGAATAGGCATTTCTAAGTAGTAGAATACCACTATAGTTTTCAAAGTCCAATCCAAAGTCATTATAATCGTAAAAATCAGCAGCTATATTTTCATTTTCATAATCATTGTAATACTGTTTATTTATTGTTAATATTACGACATCCATTTTACTTTTTTGAATAAAATTGTTGGCAGTTTCCCTTAAAAGTAATTCCTCTTCTTCAGTTAGTATATCAGCAAAATCGTAGATTTTTTCCGAAGCATCAACAAGTGCCGTTTCATATATATTATTGATATTGTTATCATTAATATGAATATCTTTTTTTACACCATAATTATCATATTGCTGTCTATCATACGTCTTAACTTCAGCCGATACACTGCCACTAGTAATAGTAAGTAGAGCAATAAGAATTAATAAGTACTTTTTCATACAGCACCTCCCAACAAATAAATAATGAATGATGCCAATATGAATAAGCTAAATACAATCAAAAATATTCCAATTGACCACAACACTACTTTTGTTTTATTAAGTGGAATATCTCCAACAATTTCTCCCGTTTGACCATTCATTGCAAAAGTATAATATGCATCTTTATATTTTACATTAACCATCCAAATAGGAAGTAATACATATTCACTGGAAGCTTTATTTGACGAGATAGTCTTGCTAGTAACTTGTTTAGTATTATAATTTACCATACTATTAAGCATAACGCTCTCCGATGATATAATTGCTCTTTTTTCTGCTGATTCATACGCATCTTGTTCTAACACATCATATTTTTCAGCTAAAAAACCCGATAGATATGCATGATTGTATTCTACAAGTCGATTAAAGAAAAAAGGCTCTAATGAATTCATTAAGTCATCATTAAATCTCGTTGAACCATCAACAGGTATCTGTTTAAATTGCATAGTTCCCTTTCTAACTAAATCATAATAGCTCGTCTTTGTATAACGCGTGTCTCCTACTGACCAGTGTGTTACCTTCGTACCGACAGCACTTACTTGTCCGCCTGTATTAACATCAAATAACCAAAAAGGAACATATAGACCTGTAATTTTCTCAATATTCTCTTTTGAATTAAAAGACTTAGGCATAAAAGGACGCCCTTTAGATAATCCAATGAAAGCTTTAACTGCTTCTTCTTTATCCTTGGCAAACGGAATAATCTTACTAGGTTTGAATTCTCCTGAAAGCTTATTCTTTAGTATTGCCGTATTTCCACAATAAAGACAGAATGTAGCTGCTGTTTGCTCATCAGCTATAATTTCTGCTCCACAATTTGAGCAATGATACTCAACATAGTTGATATCTTTTTCATCTTCTTTATAATCTTCTTTCAATGTTGTATCTTGAATTTTTTTTAAATCTTTAATATTGAATTCATTTCCACAATACTCACACTTAAACTTAAGTAAAGATGCATTATAGTGCAATACTGCTCCACAACAAGGGCATTGATTATCTAACACTTTTCCCATATCATCACATCCTATTATAAGTATATCAAATAGAAGAATCTTTTTCTATATTAATCTCACCTATACACGAGAGCTTAAGTTTGTGTTGATCTGCTTCATAATCATCTGAAATATCAATACTATCTTTTAACATATTTATCGAATTATCAATATTGCAATTTATAGTTTTTCCAAGCATAAATAATAACCCATTTCCTTCTGAAAGAGAAATAAAGAAAGGACACTTTATAACTGAACCATTATAATCAATAAATAAAATACTTCTATCTACATTATAAAGAACTAAATGATGGTTGGAACCATATATAGGATAGTAGATATTAAACACTTCCATTCTTCCATTAATTTCACACAATACAATATTCGAAACATAACCCAAAAGCTTAAATATATCATCGACAATTTTAGGTTTATCTGCAATATCTAATTCTCTAAGTATTCCACTAATTAATACTAATAAATCTACTCCTTGAAATCTTATTCTCTTGCTTATTAATATCAATAGTTTTAAAATCACATCCATATTATAGTCATCTATTTTTAAATATCTAAATCTCTTAACAATAAAATCTTTAATTACACTTTCTTCTGAATGTTTTAAGTATATTTCTATAGATTTTGGATCATTCGGAATATATTCCGAATAAAAACCAAATAACGGACTATTAAATGTAATATCAAATTCTTCATTACTATTAAGACAATCAAAGCCATTATAATATTCAATCATTGAATTTTTAAAATTTTCTGGAATATACTCTTCTTTGTTGAAAAATATCGAGTTATGAACATAGGAAAAGTTTTCGGTCAAATCTAAATCGATACTAGCATTTATATTCTTACTTAAAAGATGCTCTAATACTTTTCTTACACAAGAGTTATAATGAAAACCAGTAACTACCACTTCACTATAATCTATTATTCTATCTAATATTAAATCCGGATTCGGAAATTCTATTTCTTCTTCACTTACTTTATCTTTTATATTTGTAAAATCTGAAAAATTCATATTCATATCGATAATCCCATTGACATTTATTGGCATTATTCCATAAAGAGAAGTATCATTGAATAAGGTAACAAATACATCATATCCCTTACTCTTATATCTTTTATAAATTGTATCATTTAATTCTCTAAAAATATCTCTATCAATAAGTTCAAACATTTGATAGTATTCTTTTATTGGATAAAGATAAACTAAACATTTTTTCATAAAACTCCCTCTTTGACTGATTATTATAGCACAAAAAAACTCACTAATTGAGTTTTTATTTTAGATTTAATTTTTTAATTAATAATTCGCTCATCTCTTGTATAGATTTTAATTCAAAAGGATTAGGTATTTCATAATATCCTAATATTTTCTTTAATGGATAGTACGATGCTACACTAGCAGCTTGATTAAACACTGTTAAAGCATTTAGACACTTTGAATAAATAGCTACGGCACCAAAATAAGAAATGGCATAATCAATATAGTAAAAAGGATCGATGAAAATATGACTTTGGCGATAAAAGTAAGCGCCACTATCTAGATTGACATGTCCCGAATTACTAATATCTAAATCGTATTTATGAGCAAGTTCTAACCACTTCTTACGAATATCTTCTCCACTTAAGTTATCTTTATAAATACTCTCTTGAAATTCATCAACTAAAGCCATATAGGGAAAAGAAGTAATTATATCTTTATAGAATGAAAACTTATATTTATCGTAATTTTCACCATCGAATAATGAATCTACATAATCAAGTCCAATTAATTGCATACCATAAGAAAACATCTCACAAATATCAAATGTAGGATATTTAAGCAAAGAAGATACGACATAAGATTGATCTAATTTAGAAGAATTAATTTTTTGATAAGCATGTCCTGTTTCATGCAAAGTAACATTGACATCATAATATGTATCACGATAATTAGTAGTAACTGCAGGAAGACCAATCTTTGATAAATAGTTGGTAATAGCAAAACCAACTTTGTTATCTCTTGCTAAAAGATCAATATAATTATTATTAACTGCACTTTCAAAGAAACTTCCAAGTTCAGTATCAATTTTGTAAAAAATCTCAATAAACTTTTTCACTAGTTCTTCGCCATGATATCTAAGATTTATTGAATCTTTAAAGAATATAGTATCATAATAGTGAAGTTCATCTACACCCAAATTTTTCTTTTGAACCTCTCTTAATTTTTCATTTATTGGTATGAAATATTCAATTATTCCTTCTCTAAATCTCTTTATATCGTGATAGTCATATCCAAATCTTCTAAGTTTATAAATACTGTATTCCGAGTAATCATTAAAGCCACAAGAAGTGGCTATCTTATTTCTAACACTTACTAGTTCACTTATAATATTATCAAGTTCAGTTAAATGATTATAGAAGAAATCATTATAGGCATTATGAGCATCTTCTCTCACTTTAGCATCTTCACTATTAAAATATTTCGCAAATGAAGCAAGATTTATTTCTTCTCCATTGTATTTTATCTTTGAGCGAATTATACTGCGATATGCACTTTTTAATTCATTTTCTAATCTTTGATATTCTGTAATATCTTCACTTGTTATTCTAAGTTGATATTCTATTGTATTAAAGAAGTTTTCTGGGGCTATTTTCTTTAAAGACTCCAAATATTGATGATTTAATACAGCTTCATAAAATGGCTTGAATAATAGATCAAATTTACTCTTTTCTTCATTCCAATATTCCATCTCTTTAAGAAAAAAATCATCATTTCCATCTCGCATATTTCGTATATCAGCATAGTCAGATAGTTCTTCAATCTCGTTTTGAATTTCAATTATACTTTTAAAATATTCAAGGCATTCACTTTCACTAGCAGACTTTATGAACTTATCAATTAGATCATTTACTTTAGCTTTTATATCTTCATAATTTGGTCTTTCATATTTATAATCATTAAAGTTTATCACTTATACCACCCTGAATTCTACTAATCACTTATCTCTAGTTTTTTAGTATTTGTATCAATTAGTGCATGTCCTGTTAAAGGAATTGTAATCATTGGATTAGTATGTCCAAAATCGGCATTGATTATTATTGGAATATCACCTAAACCTTTTGATAACAATATCTTCTTCCATTTATCAATTGTCATTTCACAATTTAATTCAGCTCTTCCAACAACTATACCTTTTATCTTTTCTTTATCTAGCGCATGAATTAATGATTGAAAGTTTCTATCGAATTCGACAAGGAAATTTGAACTCGCAAAACCATCATCTTCAATAAATAGAATTATATCTTCATCTATTTTAGGAAAATAATCAGTTCCCTGCAAAAGATTTAATGTACATAGATTACCACCAAGAATAACTCCCTCTCCCAATCCTTCACTTATAATATCAAAACCGTCATTCTTTTTCATTTCGCGATTATCTTGATTGATAAACCATAAATCATTACTCCATTCATCAGACGGACTTACATTAACAGTTTCATTTTTAAATAACATCTCATTAAAATAATCTATTGTATATTCGTTTTTTAACTTAATACCAAAAGTCGAAAAGTGAGGGCCATAATAAGTAACAAGTCCAGTCTTAGCAGTAATAGCTTCTAAAAGAGCAGTTATATCAGAATATCCACAAAGTATTTTAGGATTATTCTTTATTACCTCATAATCAATATAGTCTAATATCTGATTGACATTAAATCCGCCTATTACAGTAAGTATGGCTTTAACATTAGGATCAATAAAAGCATCCATTAAATCCTTAACTCTATTTTCAATTGATGAAGTATTATAATCATCATCAATAGATTCATTGACATATTTGCCAAATGTAACTTTGAGTCCAAGACTTTCAAGTGCTTTAACTGCAATATCAATTGTCTCATCACTCAAGATACCCATACTTCTAGATGGAGCTATTACTCGTACCTCATCATTTATTTTTAACTTTTCTGGAATTATTTTATTCATATTTACTCTCCTTATATAATAAAAAATTTTTATAATTTAATTAAATCATCAATATCCCTAATTGCCAATATACTTTTTGGCAAATTATTAATAATATCATTAGAAAGATGATCATAATGGGGAACAATTATTTTATCACTATAATCAAAACCATTATTTTGAATTCTTAAAACTTGTTCAGAAGTATCAAGGTATTCATGATTAAATATCATTGCACCAGCCGATTGACCAATTACAAGTCCACCACTCCTAAAAAAATCATCAAAATCTTCAAATAGATTATTACTAATGATTGCATCCATCAAATACTTTGGCTCTCCACCACTAAAATATATAGCATCAAAATCACTCAAATTGAATCTACTATGATTTAGATCAATTACTTTAGCTTCTATTTTATTCTTTTTCATTTCATACTTCGCAACTTGAGCAGTAGTACGATCTTCACTTTCCAATTTAGCATTATTAATTATAGCAACCTTATGATCTTTTAATAAATTAATAATTGAATCATAACTATTTAAAAATCCATATCTACAATCCAAGCCATATGAAGTTAAATAGATATTCAAAGAACTATCTTGAGTTACTTCATCATCAAAAGTTATTTCAAATCCAGCACTTTCTAATTTATTAGTTAATTCTTCTTCTATCTTACTAATATCGAAGTTTTCTTTGATAGCCATAAGTATCACCTATATCAATTATAACAAAATAAAATAAGTGTTTAAACACTCATTTTAATATTTAATAATTATATTTTAAGTAAAATACGACATTCTATATCTTTATTTATTTGTTCAACAAATTTTAGTTCATCATCTTTAGAACCAATAATCGATCCATAGTGAATAGGTACGACTACTTTAGGTTTAATTTTATTTGTGAGTTCTGCTGCCTCATAAGCATCCATGGTAAATTTTCCACCTATTGGAATAAAGGCAACATCGCATTTAACTCTAATATTATCTTGAGTCATATCTGTGTCTCCAGCTATATAATATCTAGTATTATTAAGGTTTATTACATAACCTACCCAGTTATTTGTAATTGGATGAAATTCTTTATTATTGTTATAAGCTCTTACAGTTTCAAATGAAATACATCCAACTTGATAAGATTTATTCGGTTCAACAAATAATAGTTCTAAACCTATATCTTCAAGGAGACTTGAACTTGAACTAGGTGCAACAACTATAGTTGAACTCTTTTTTACTTTATTTATATCTTCTATTGATAAGTGATCATAATGACTATGAGTTATAAATATAATATCGGCATCATTATAACTATTCTTTATTTTATATGGATCAAAATAAATCTTTAGTTCTCTATCAAACTTAATACTACTTTGAGTAAATACTTCTATATTATCTAACATATTTTATCACCTTCTAATATCAATTATTTTCAAAGTAAGTTTTCACGTATTGATAACCCTCTCTAATGCGTTCATCAATTGATATATTTTTATTAAATATACTCCTCAAATTATCCATTACTTCTTGATTCATAAAGTCATATAGACATTCTTCCTTTGAAAGAGTAAGTTTAACTATAGAATCTCTATTTAATATAATAGGTGTAATAAGTTCACTATAAATCCATGAAATATGAGGAGCAATAAATTCGCTATCTTGAATATTCGGATATAATTTCTTAAACTTATCAAACCAAATAAAATGTAATACCTCATGTGTAATAATATTTAAAAATCTCTCTTTTTTCATACTAATATTTATATATATTTCTCTATTATTAATATCTCTTGGAGCTATGGGTAAAAGTCCAATATATATAGTCAAAGTTTCTTGATAATCATCAACTGATAGATAATCAAATATTTCATTAAAGTAATATTCGGATATTGAATTCCATAATGTTTGATAATTATTTATCGATTCAGTAAAAATATTAGATAATTCATAGTACATACTAGTAACTAGCTCTTCGATATTATCACTCTTTATTAAAGGGAAATAATCAATAACTTTATCTTTAGTTTTTAATGAATCATCCTGATTATAAGCCCATTTAACAATCTCGATATTATCTTTCAATGACAATTGTTTAAAATCGATTTTTGGATATTTCATATAATCACCCAATTAAATTATAACAAATAAAAAAGATATGATAAACATATCTTAGAATTTTGGTGTTTTTTCTTCATCGCCAAATATTGGCAATGACATAATTTTCATCATTTCATCTACTGCTCTAGAATAAACTTCACCAAAATCTGAATACTCCATTGGTTTAAGTAAACTAGCAGATACTTTATCTTCACCCGGAAGATTATTTTGGCTTTCCCAAGCCTCAAGCATTTCTAAACGATACTTAGTAAAAATTGGATCAGCATCTTTCTTAAATGCTGGAAGGATTCTAACAATACCATGTTTAGATATAATCTTTGATATATCTCTTAAGAAATTAGCCGTAGCAGAAAATTGAAATTGGCAAGCCATCTCGAGCATTTCTGCTTCCACATCTTCTTCCTTACTTTGAACATATTTTAATATTTCAATATTATTGAGATATGTCTCTAAATAACTATTCTCTTGAACGCTTCCATGAATTGTTCCATATTTAGAATCTGTTTTTCCCTTTTGTCTTAACATAAAATCAGGTTCTGGTTTTGCTCTAAATGTCCCATATAACTTACACTCTTCTATAAAAGTTCTATCTTCAGGTATAAGAGAATCAAAACATACGAATAGCATATCTGAATTATCTTCAGGATCCCACATTTCACTATCTAAAAAATGTTTATCTCTTATAGTTAATTTATCTTCACTTCTTGGATCTTCATCACATAAAATTAATAGTTTTCCATCCATAATATCACCCCATATGTGCTTATTATACACTAAAATCCAAAATAATCAAAATTACACTAAAAAATCGAAGTAAATCAAAAAATTATCGTTAATAAATAAGTAAAGGATGTGTTTATTTTGAAAAATGAAATAATAATATTTGAAAATCAAGAAGTAAAATTAGAAGTAAATGTTAATGACGATACTGTCTGGTTATCATTAGACCAAATGTCAAAGCTATATAATAGAGACAGAACGGTTATCTTAAGACATATCAACAACATTTTTAAAGATGACGAATTACATAAAAATGAGGTATGTGCAAAATTTGCACATACCACCAAACATGGGAACATAAAAGACAAAACGCAAACTAGGGAATTAGATTATTATAATCTAGATGTTATAATAAGTGTTGGTTATAGAGTTAAATCACAAAATGGTGTTATTTTTCGCAAATGGGCCAATAGAATATTAAAGAATTATATGATTAAAGGCTATGCAGTTAATGAGAAAAGATTAGAATATCTTGAAAAGACTGTTAAACTTATAGATATTGCTGGAAGAATTGATACAGACTTAGATGGAAATGAAGCACTAGATATAATTAAAGTTATAAACATATATTCTAATGCGTTAAACTTACTCGATGATTATGATCATAAAAGAATAGTGAAACCTAAAGGCAATATCAACAAAGATAAAATAACTTACGATGACTGTATAAACATTATTAACAAATTAAGGTTTAATAATAATAGCAAATTATTTGCTCTAGAAAGAGAAAAAGGATTAGAAGCTATAATTGGTGCTATATATCAAACATTCAATGGAGAAGACTTATATCCAACTATCCAAGAAAAAGCAGCCAACCTTTTATATCTAATAACTAAAAATCACACATTTATAGATGGGAACAAAAGAATAGCTGCTACTCTATTTATATATTTTTTAGATTTCTATAATATTCTTTATAAAGATAACAGACAAGTTATTGATAATAATACATTAGTTGCAATCACTATACTCATTGCACAGTCTAATCCAAAAGAAAAAGAAATATTAATAGATTTAGTAATGAATTTTTTAAATAAAAATTAAATATTCAAAATTTAATATATATGCGATAATTAGTATGAGTAGTAAATCAAGAGCAGCAGCATTACTTTTATGTTTATTACTAGGTGGATTAGGAATACATCGTTTCTATGCTGGTAAAGTAGGAACTGGTATTATTTGGTTATTAACTGCAGGATGCTTTGTTATTGGAACATTAGTAGATTTAATCATGATTATCTGTGGGTCTTTCACTGATAAAGATGGAAATAAAATTACTAATTGGTTATTAAATAAGGTTAGCAAATAATTGCTAACCTTTATTTTTTTATGTGTTTATTTTTACCAGTAACTAAAGCAACTACTCCCCTTATGCTACTAAAATTATCAAGAGAAGATAATTTATCAGCTTTTCTCATTAATCTTCCCTCAATATAAGAAGATCCTGCAAAAGATAATCTTTTAAACTTCTTTCTACTACAAGATTTATATATAAGTCTCTTATATCTATCATCGAGTTTAAGAAAAGAATCTAAATTATTAAGTTGTAAATCCATAAAGTTAGTACTATCGACACTCATTACAGGTAATGGAAACATATGATGAATTATTCCATCTATAATAATCATAGCTTCATTATCATCCTTAAAAAATTCTGGGAACCAAGTAATAGCATTGACAACAGCTTCTATAGGATGACGAAAACCATGCTTATTGAGTAATTTATTATTCTTAGCTTTTTCATTATTTTGCCATGGTTCAACATATAAATCATGTAACATAGCAATCTTCATAGCTATTTCTGTTTGTTCTTTAGTTAACATATTTTTCTTACATAAATTAAATGTAACTACAGTATCTTCTAATATATGATATCCTAAAGTTACTTTATCATGATGTAAAAATTCATGAGTTAATCTTTTAATAAACTCAGGATGTCTAACAATAGGTCTAATAATCTTAATTATTTCTTCTCTATCTTCAATATTAATATTATATTTATCAAAGATAGAATTAACTATTGCCCTTCTTTTCTTATAGCTCATACTATTCACCTTCAACAAAATATATTATAATACATTAAATAATATAATTAAAAGAAAAAAATATGATAAAGACGAATATTGTTTACATATTTTTTCAATGATAAATACCACCTATTATAAGTATGATTTTTCTAAATTGATTGTTTTATCACTTTATTATTAAGAATATCGCATATACACTAGAAAAGGAATGATATAATCATTCCCAATTTACTACTTATAAAATTACAAAAAATAGATAGGAGGAAGGACTCGCTGTCCATTCATCTCTTTATAACCGCTAGGGTGCTTGGCGCAAGATTTTCCACTTCTCCTAATTATATAATATACTATTTATTTTGTGTTTTAAACATTTCTAATTAATTATCTAAAACTTTATTAAAAAGATCTTGAGCATATTTGTTAACATCATCAACAGTCTCAATATTATAATCTTTTATTACTTTACTAAAATAATTATCCATATCTTTATTATCTATTATTCTATTTGATGGTTCTTTTTCAGATAAACCTTTTCTTGCATTTAACCAAGGATCGGTTAAATGTGACATATCGCGAAGCTTCTTACCACTATAACACGAAAAAAATTTACTTACATTATTTATATAGTTTATTTCTTCCTCGCTTAAATCAATTTCCTTATCCTTTAGTATTTCATCAACATCAATCTTATTATAAAAATAATAAGATAAAGCATCGTATATTTCAGGATAAACAGGTCCATAAATCCAAGCTTGAGCTAAATCATTAAATAAATTGTATTTTAAAAACTTTTTAGAAAAACCATTTAAGAAATACAATATTTTTTGTAGAGACATATTAGTTGTATCAGGATTGTGTTCCATTAAATACACGCTTATATCATATATTTTAGAATGATTACTCAAAAGTTCTAATTGTCTAACCTTTCCCAATTGTTTTCTAAATGTTTTTTCATCAAGTATATCTTTTGCATTTAGTAAGTAACCTTCAAATACAAATGGATTATCTTTTATAGATTTTAAAATATCAGAATGTGCTCTACTAGGATTACCAGATTTCAAATATCTTGATATTTGTATTTCTCCAAATCCTAATACTTTAGATAAATTCTTTTGACTAATAGAATATTTATCTATTATTTCTTGTATCTCAGATGTTCTTATTAATCCAGTATGCTTTCTAAGTTCATCATTTGCAGTATGAATATTATAATCAAAAGTTTCTGCATCATAAACAACCTCACCACAAACACTACAAATATATTTTTTCTCTAAATACGTAATAGTTATACCATCAATTGTTTTTGTAATCTTGTTTTCTTTCAAATTACATTCTCTAATTTCATCACATGATAAACAATATAAATTTTTTTTCATTTTCATCACCTATTACTTTATAAAATCATCTTCATGAAAAGATACGCCATAAATAATACTTTTATTACTATGAAATCCAACTTTAAAAAACATACTTACAGAAACTAAATCACCATATTCATCTTCAATTGTTATTATAGGATTCTTCTTAAACTCATATAAATACTTTGTCTTATATCTTTTATCTTTATTCTCAATACAATGAGGTTTATTATTAACAGTTAAATGTCTTATATAATAAATAATATCTTCAGATGTAAGTTTATATTTATTTATAGTATCTTCATTTTTATCTCTATCCATACTTAAAACAAAATCCTTATCACCATATGTTGCTATTTTAGATATTACTTCAGTTGCTGTTAATCTTTTCTCGTTGAATTCCATAAACTTTCCCTTTCTACCGATATTATATGCATATTAATATAATAAGTCAACACTTTTTGGTATCATTGATACTATTTTTAATTATCTCATTACCTTAAATATCGACTAAGCTAGACTCAAATGGCAATAAAAAGAGTTGGAGAGCACCCTCAAACTTCTTTTTTTATGTTAGGACACTTATTTTATAATTAAAGAACTATACCTAAAGAACAATGCACAAATACTATTATCCACCGCATTAATACAATAATTGTCATCATAAATAAAATAATCTACATTTTCACTAATTAATCTATCAATTCTATAATGTTCTTTATTAAATATCTTATCACCTCATATTAATTATCTTTTAAGAATTAAATAAAACGAAATAATTATTATATTTTTCAATAAATAATAGCATTAAAAAAGTATTGTAACAACTAATTACAATACTTTTTTACTAATCTCTATCAAAGATATCACGAGTATAAACTCTATCCTTACAATCATCGAAATCAGAACTAGTTCTATTAGCAATAATAACGTTACTAATATCTTTAAATAATTCTAAATCATGTATAACTTCTATTCCATTAAAGGTATTTTCTATAATAGTTGATTCATATATACAAACATTAATTTCTTTCTTTTTTATCTTATCAATAACATCACTCTTATAATTACATAGATTATCAATAATAACTACATCATAATTGTTATTAAGTAATTCAACAACAGTATGATTACCAATATAACCAGTACCACCACTAACTAATATTTTCATAACTTCACCTCTATAATATAGTTTTGTTATAGAATATAAAAAAGATAGAAAACATATTTCTATCTTACTCTATAAATTTCACTAATATCTTTTCTAGTACTATAAGGTATTCTAGATACTTCATCATAATATCCAGCAGTAATTATAACAGCTACTCTTTCACTAGAAGGTATATTTAATAATTTCTTAAATTCTTCTTCTTCCTTAAATGAATTACCAAATTGAATGAAACAAGATCCAATACCTAAAGAATGCAATGCATTAACAAAATTCATACTAAATAATCCGGCATTAAACCAGCCTTGATTTCTTTCACCAACAAAATAATTAGCAGCTACATCAAAAGTAATAACAAAATAATTAGCATTTGTTAAATCAAATAAACCTAAACCTTGAGCATACTTCTCAACAACTTTTTTATTATCAACATTATCTATATAATAAACTTTACACATTTGTCTATTACATGCAGATGGTGATTTAATTGCTGTATTAACAGCTTTTGTTATATCCTCAGCTTCTAATTTTTTATCAGCAAAATTTCTAATTGATTTCCTACTACTTAAAAATTTATCAAAATCTATTTTTGAATCTTCTATAAAATCTGATTTATTTAAATCATATGCTCCAACAGGAATATAAATATATTCTTTAGCATTATTCATAAAATCTGAAACTAATTTATATTGTTCAGTTTCAGTCCATTCTTTTTCTTCATAAAACTTCTTATACTCTTCCAAAGAACTATAAGCTAAATTATAAGCAAAACCTGATTTAAAATTATTATTTTCATATTTTCTTATACAATTAATAATTTTTTTTACTTTATCAATTCCAAAAGGTCTTGGATTAACTACAGCAAAACCTTTTTCTAACTTGTGTATTTCTAATATCATTTCATATTCAATTTTTTCTTTCGTAATTACATTAGAATACATATAATTTTTCAAAAAGAAAACCTTATCTGAATTAAAATCAAGAAACTTTATTTTATCTCTAATATAGAATACACCAGGAATCTTTTTTATAACATTTTTTATTTTAGTTTTCATCTTATCACCTACATAATTTAAACTTTCTTAATATTTTATTTATCAGTTCTTTCTCATAATCATTCATAACAATTAAATAAGATGTAGTTATAAAGAATATAACATAAATTCCACCATATACTATAACACTTAATAATCCACTTATATTTGTAAAATACATTATTAATAATACTATTATAATTGCAGGAATATACTTAATCATCATACTAATAATATCTTTCCAAAAACTAATAACATCTAATTTAATTTCTTTGTAATAATATATATTAATTATAAATATATTACAAACTATTAATGCTAATCCAGTTCCCATAGCACAACCTAATGGACCAAATTGTTTAGCTAAAAAGTAGGATATAAAAATATTAATTATAGCCATTATAGCAGTACTAATTGCTTTAAATTTATATTTATTCATTGCTTGCATTATACTTAATCCAATATTTTGAATTAAAGGAAAACTAATAGGTATTATTAACCATAATGCCACATAATAAGCACCTTCAAAATCTTTACCAACCCACCAAATTATAAACTCTTTACCAAACAATATTAATCCAGTAACCATTAAAAATATAACATAAAACTGAATTCTTCCTACTTTGATCATTTCATTAGTTAATTCTTTTGATGATGCATTATTAGCAACCATCTTTGTAACCTTAGGCAACATTACTCCACTAATTGCTGTAGATAAATTAATAAATAATTGATTTAATGTTGCTGCAACTGAATACAAAGATACCGCAACTGTTCCTGAAACCATTCCTAATATAGCTTGATCAACACTCCAATTAACTTTATCAACAACAGCACCTAAAAACAACCAAATAGAATAACCTAGAATTACTTTAAATAACGCCCTATCAAATCCTGAATATTTAACTTTAGTATTTAGTTTTTTTCTACAATATATATAATTAGATAATAAAATCATGCAATTAACAATTGTAATAACTATCGTCATTGTAATAGATTTGTATCCTAAAAATAATAAAGGTATCATCATTAAAGGTTTCAAAATTGTATTTAAAATAGACATTATTTTTTGAAACACAAATTTTTCACTTGCAGTAATAATTGACTGATATATACTAAATGTAAATGTAACAAATAAATTAAATGATAGTATTAACATCATTATTTTAGCTTTTTCTAACTCTACAGAAGTCATTGTATTCCCAAATAAACTATTAACATTGAAATATAAAACAATACCAAGTAAAAAAGCAATTATTCCAATTACATAAAATACTATTTTAAACATTCCATGAAGTTTTTTCTCTTCATCAATTTTTCCTTGTGCTCTATATTTAGCAGTATACACTATTATAGCATTTCCAAAACCTAAATCTAACACAGTTAAATAACCTATTATAGATGCTATCAAAGAGTATAAACCATACTCACTTTGACCTAACATCCTTATTAAAAAAGGTGTATATAAAAGCTGTACTAAAGTACTAGCAAATATTGAAATATATGATAACAAAGCACCTAACTTTCTTTGTCTATTATTATTCACAATAAAAAACTCCTTTCTTTATTTTTCCATAATAAGTTATTTATCTAAAATAAAATATAAACCATACTATGTATTTATATAGATTAATTATGAATTAATTTCTTTTTCTTGAATATCAAAAGATTGTTCTAAAAACTCAATTGCTTTATTTCTTTCACTATAAAGGATATTATCAATATAATCATAATTTTTATTTAAAATGCCAATGTCTATTATTCCGGCATAATAGTTTTCTTCCAAACCAAATTTTGAAAGTAAAGTATCGATTCTTGAATTCATTTCATTTACTCCGTTTTGTCCATCATCTCTATTAAACACAATAAATGGCCTTTTATATAATATAGCAAATACAGAAGAATGGAAGGAATCCGTACAAACCATATAGGCATGCTTTTCTAACCAAATAAATTCAGAAGGGCCACAATTATAAAATTCATCATTTTTATCTAAAATATTAATAATCCTACAATTATTTTTATTTGCAAAATCAAATATGTTCTTTTTACGATCTTCAGACAAATTGCCTAAAAAATAAAGCAAAATATATTTTTCATTACCAATAACCATTTGTTTTGGTTTTTTCGATACATTATCCCAATCATCGGTTGTAAGAATCATAGTTGGATCTAACAATACTTCTACATCTTTTCTGTTTGTTATTTTCTCGATTATTTCTTTAGCTGAATTTTCACGAACAGAAATACTATTAAAATCTTTTATGAAAAGCTTAATTTGATTTTTACTTTCATCTAAAAGATTATCTGTCCCTAAACTAGCTGCAAAAGAGATTTTTTTTGAAGAATCTTTAACAAAATTTAATAAAAATAACTCGCTAATATGACCAGTTGTTTGATTCCATACTTGATCCGACCCTACAACAAAATAATCAAATAGACGTTCTAATTTTTTATTTGAAAACCTATAACTACTAGTAACTTTACTCTTTATTATATATTTATCAAACTCTTTAAATTTTTTTTCTCTTTTGATATCTAAAGGTTCAAAATTCTTATAATGAGTAACTCTTTTTATTATATCTTTAATAGTCTTTAATAATTTAAATCTTTCATAATAGTTAACTACAGTTTGTGTTTCGTATCCAGATACTCTTTTTACGATTTCCTGAACAGCATAATTTTGAAGTTTATTACCAAAATTATTGTTTGCATATAAAGTTACAATAGCCACTTTTTTATTCATAATTTCCCTCCAATTCAAAAATATACAATATCTACTTAAATAATAAATATATAAGCTCCAATAATAAAAATTGTCTATGTTTAAACAGAATAATTAGTACTTTTTTCTTTAATTCCATTTTTTTTATATATTTAAAATCAAGCGAATTTCTAATTTTTTCATTATTACGTAGAGTAATGAATAGATTTTTTCTTTCTGCACTACTCAATTTAACATTTTTTGAAAAGACATTAAAACTCAATATATCTATTGTACTTTGATATATAAACATATAATAAAATTTAATATCGAGATTATTATTGTCAATTATTCTTCTTATATAATCAATCATACTTATTCTTTGAGAAAAATAATTCGGATTATAACCATGTGTTATTGAATCTATATTTTCTCTATAAAAATAGGTAATACGATTTGAAATACACATAGATTTACACTTTAATAAATACTCTAAATTAAAAATGCCATCTTCATACATAAAGAACTCTTTGTTAAATCTTATATGATAACTATCAATAATTTCTTTTTTGTAAATTTTACAAACTGGGCCAGGAAAAACATTAAATTCAGTTAGTCTTGTATCTCCAATCAATAATTTATTTATTGCAGCTATTCTTTCAGTTTCTGATAATATCTTTTCACCAAAAGATTCATTATAATCATTAGGTATTTCATTTTTAAAGTGTAATAATGATGCTTGAAAAAAATCTATATCGCTATTTCTATTAATTATTTCATTAAAATAGTTTAGTGCATTTGCTTCCAAAACATCATCCGAATCAACAAATAAAACATATTTATTTTTAGCAATATCTAATCCCCTATTTCTAGCAGCACTTGCACCCTCATTTATTTTATGTTCAAATTTGATTCTTTTATCAATCTCACTATATCTTTTTAAAATAGCAAGCGAATTATCTATTGAACCGTCATCTATAAATACAGCTTCAAAATTATCATACTCTTGATTAATAATGGATTTAATGCATAATTCCAAGAATTTTTCCGAATTAAACACAGGAATAATAATACTAAAACTATTCTTTTTCATATACACTCCTTATTCTCAAAAGAAGAACTGATACGGAAAAGTATCATAATATCCTCTATATACTATTTTATAAAACCAATAGAATAAACACATACAAATCAATATAATAGTGCCATAATCTCTTGTTTCTGATTTATATTTAATAAAATTTTTAAATAAACAAGGAAGACTTATTATATTAAAAATTTGAAAATTCCAAGACAATCTAGAAGCATTCAAGGTAGCACCAGTAGATAATTGAATACATAACATATATAACACATAACAATAAATGTAATAAAAATAATTACTTTTTGCTTCCTTTTTAAATTTCTTTCTATTTAGAATATAAACAAAAATAATTGGTATACAAAAAACAAAGCCACCACTTACACCAAAATTTCCATCTAGATAAGAATAGTACCTTCTATCAATATTTAAAATATTTAAAATAACTACATTAAGTCCTGGAACATATAAAAACATTAAACCACCAACAATTATTAAAATTAATAATATTAGTGAACTACTAATTGAGCGGTTCTCATTAAGAATTATTTTAAATTGCTTAGTAAATAATAAGTAACCAAAGTAGTAAATCAGTCCGAGCCACGACGATTTATGAAACAATAAAGCAATTACAAATGAAATTATAACTTTTATAAACTTTTTTGAATCATTATTAATAAAACAACTAAATCCATAAAGCAAAAAAGAAATCGAAATAAATTGTCTAATTGCATTCAAACCAGCATTATATAGTAACAAGTAGTACAATAACATACTTAGCCATATTTTCTTATTTGAACTTATACTACTAAACTTTTTTATAGCAAAATAAACAGGTAAAATAATCAAGCATTCTAAAGCAAAAAGCAATACTTGAAAATTATCAAATATACGTTGTGTAAAATATTCTAATAAAACAAAGCCAAACTCATGAGAAGAAACTCTATACAATAAACCTTCAGCTGCATTGCTTAGAATTATTGTATTATAATATTCGTTAAAATTACTGGAGTTTCTAGAAGCATCAAAAATTTTGCTTACATACCAGCTAACATCTGTACCTATACTAACATCTCTTAACCCTGCTAATATGCATGGTAATAGTAACCCAATTATTAACAAGGACTTTCTAGTATTATTCTTTTCATACAAATATATAAAAAAAGCTGATGAAAAAAACACAATTAAATATATCATTTTTTATCCACCTTCCTTTTATTGATAATTGATTTATATATACCAAGCAAAATATCATAATTTGAACTCTTCTTATATTGAGAAAAAACACTAATGTTTTTATTAAAATTAAAGTTTTTTATACAATTTATAAGTTCATCATTATTATTGTATAAGTAACCTTGATTATTAAGTAATGCTGAATTTCCAATATTATTAGATATGACAGGAGTATTTACAAAATAACTTTCCAAAATTGATAAGCCAAATGTTTCATATACCTTTGATGGGAAAATCAACGCCTTAGATGATGCAATTTCTGTTAATAAATCTCTGTGATTCAAATAACCAATCATTTGAATATTAAGATTTTTCACTTTTATTATCTCTTTTAATTTATTTTCAAGAGGACCCGAACCACATATAACTAGTTTTTCATTATTAACTTTATCCCATATATTTACTAAATCTAATATTCCCTTTTCATCAGATAATCTTCCAGCATATATAAATTGATTTTTCTTCTGAATTCTAGATAAATCCGGCAAGTCGCTTTCATCAACAAAATTAGGTTTAACAAAGAATTTATTCTCATCAAAAGATTTAATCTTTTGATTATACTCAATAAATTTATTTCTATTAAAATCAGTCAAGAAAATGAAATTTACATATTTTAATATACCTGTCAATCTATGAATTTTTAATGAAAGAGAAACAAAGAATGTTTGTATTCTACTATTATGAAAACATTTATATCTTACTGCAAATTTTAGCCCTTTATTGGGACAGTCTTCACATATTCTATTATTTCGAAAAAATAATCCATTAGGACATAACAGTCTAAAATTATGTATAGTCTGAACAACGGGAATATCGAATTTCTTACACACATACAAAATCGAAGGGCTTATCAAATTATTATAATTATGAATATGAACAATATCAATATTGTGAGTTTTTATAATTTTCTTTACATCATTATAAGTTCTAAAAGAAAATATATTTGAAAAAGGAACAAACATTTTACATATTATGTTCATTTTGTCAATTTCATTATTAGATTTTGTGTATTCATAAACATTATTTCCTGTTTCAATGAGCATTTGCTTTTCGCTATTAAAAACTGTATCTTCACCGCCAGAAACTTTATAAAAATTGTGAACTAACAAGACATTATAATTTTCCATTTTTATTTTCCTTACTCACTAACCTAATAAATTTCAAATTAGTTTTAAAATACCTTTTAAACAATCTCTTAGGATCTTGTAATAATCTATATAACCATTCAAGAGAGCATTTTTGCATCCATTTTGGCGCCCTTTTAATATTTCCAGCATGGTAATCAAACCCTGCTCCTACCCCAATCATCAAAGCTCTAATTTTATCTTTATGATCATACATCCACTTCTCTTGTTTAGGAGCGCCTAAACCTACCCATACAATATCTGCTCCACTCGAATTTATCATTTCAATAATCTTTTCATCTTCATCTTTAGATAAATTTCTAAAAGGTGGAGAATACATTCCTGCAATTTTAATATCGTGATACTTGTTCTTTAGGTTGTTTCTCAATAATTCTAATGTATTATCAGTGCTACCATAAAAATAGTGATGAAGTTCCATATCAGATGATTTTTCAAATAAAACTTGCATTAAATCAGGACCAGTTACTCTTTCTGCCTCTTTAAATCCCCTTTTCTTTTGTACTATACTAAGAGGTTTCCCATCGGGCAATCTTAAAATAGCCGAATTTTGAACATTTTTATATTCTTCGTTCTCGTAACTCATAACAGTAGTATGTACATTTGAGACACAGATATATTTTCCAGATAATTCATCAATATTATTTATTATAAAATTCACAGTTTTTTGCATATTAGTAACAGCAATATTTACACCTAAAATAGATTCTTCTTTCATATTTTTATCCACTCTACTCACCTGCTAACCCCTTTAATTAGGGAATATAATATCATATTCTCCTTTTAATTGCAAATATTCTATTCTCTTAAATTATATCAAAAAAATAAAGTATTTTAAATAAAATACTCTATTTGACATATAATATATCAACAAATTAATACATATCTTTACATAAAATATATCTTCTTAAATCTAATTATACTTAATAACAATAAAGCAACACTTATTAATATAAGTAAAATACCACATATCTTACTCTTTTCTTAATATATAACTTTTATATGATTTAATTAAATCTTCATCCATTAGATTTTCTGGCACTTCATTAGGATTAAAGAATTTTAATCTTTTCGTTTCAGAATCTCCTTTTAGACTACTTACATCAACATCAGTTATATCTGCAAGATATAATGAAGTATTATTATATACTATATCTCCATTTGGATAACTATTCTTTCTCGATTCTCCAGAAAGTGTATCTATTAGTTCGATTTTATTTGGATCTAATTTAATACCTGTTTCTTCATAAGCTTCTCTAACAGCAGTTACTCTTAAATCCTCTCCAAGATCTTGACATCCACCCGGTAGTCCCCATTTATTTCTATCTGTTCTTTCCTGTAATAGTATTTCTCCCTTTTCATTTCTAATAATAATTGCAGACCCGGTTTGAATAAATGGAATATGATTAATTTTCTCATCTAAAGCCATTCTAAATAAAACTGGATATCCCCCATACTTCGAACTTAATTCTAACAATTCTTCTTCATTTAAACTCATAACTAAATTAACAAATTCTTCATGAGAATACTCTCTCATCTTTTTATATTCAGACATATCATTCAACTCCTATAATTATTATACCACACTTTTACGATTACCACTTTGACGATAGATGAAAGGTTTTACATAAAAAAGCCTTTGTATAAAGGCTTTTAATTATTTACCACAGCATTTTCTTTATTTGCAAGGGTTTAAGAACAGGTAACTTTAAACACTATTTGCATTTATTTTATATATTTTTATCTCATGATGTAGTTTTAATATAAAATTCATCAAACGCTTCTTTTTCTTGATTTAATACTTCATCAGTCAGTTCACCATTTTATCCATCTTGTTTTTCGGATATTCCTTGAATTAATTTAATTGCTTTTCCATCTTTTATTTCATACGTATCTCTGAATATTTCATTACTGACACTTTTTATTGACTTTGAAATGGCTAGTAATTGTATTAATACATCATTACAATATGCATCACTATCTATCATATTTTGAATACCTCTTATTTGCTCTTCAATTGTTTTTAGTCTTTTATTAAGTTTCTTTTTAATAACTTCATCTCTATGAGTGATTTTTTCACAACCATCACAATGTTCACATTTATTTTTCATCATAATCATCTCCATACACCATATTACAACACCCGTAGGGGTATTAGTAAATAGAATTTAAAAACTATCTTGATTATTTAATTAATCCTATCATTTCTAATTTTTTAATGTATCTTAAAGCTGTTTCTATTGTTATATTATACATTTCAGAAAGTTTTTTATTTGTTATCCAACAATATCCTTCTTTCTTGCATAAGTAATGGATATGATAGAAAATAGTTATTTAAAATAAAAGAAAATCGTATTTTAGATTTTCTTTTTTCACCATAATATCTTAATCTTTAGATATATTTTTTTTTTAGAGAATTTTACTTATCATAAATATAAAAAGCAAAAGGATTGGTTTAATCCTTTTGCAATTCATTATTTAATTTCGATATACTTTTTATTTTTGATTTGTTTGTTTTCTTTTTTAGGAACTTCAATCTTTAATGTTCCATCTTCAAATTTAGCTTTTATATCTTCTTCTGTAACTTCATCTCCAACATAGAAACTACGAGATGCTTCACCATAATATCTTTCGCGTCTAATATACTTACCATGTTTATCCTTTTCATCATTTTTACTTTCTTGTTTAGCATGAACTGTTAAATACCCATCTTCTAAACTTATTTTAACATTGTCTTTCTTCATTCCTGGCAAATCAATGGCAAGTTCATAGTTATTATCCTTTTCCTCAATATCTGTTCTCATCATCTTGTTGTCGTTTGTTGGCATAAAGAATGAATCATCAAAGATATCATCAAACAAATCAAAATTTCTTCTTGGTACTAACATCATATCCATCAACTTCCTTTCCTAAATGTGTTGAGCCATTTGAGGTAAGCACATATCAAATATATAATTTTAATACCATAGTGAGTATCTTTTTCTCACTACAATTATAATTATACTCAAAAATTAGCAATTGTCAATACAGAGTGCTAATTTTTTATTCTTTTGGATATAGATTTAGAAATATTTAAATCCTAATATCTTAAAATTCAAAGCAATGAAAAAGGCCAAAATCTTTATTCTAATCTTAACAGAATATTACTAAAGTCCGATTTATTTATTATTACCTATTGCTACAATACATGTATCAGCTAACATATTTTTAAAAAAGTCATCTGATTCCATTTTTTTAACATTTTTAATGTTTAATTGTATAGCCATTTTAACATATGCACTTTTCTTTGATAAATAATAAACATTTTTACATGTCATTAATCCATCTATTAATTCTTCATCAGTTTCGAGTGGATTATCAAATTCTAAAGATTTTATTATAAATTTTTCTACTTTATTTAATTTTTGTCTTGCAGAAGTTACTAAATTAACATCGCTACCACCATTTAATATTAACTTCATATTATCCGCTACTATCCTAATTATATAATATTTATAGAAAAAAAAGATACGTTATAGACTTGTAAAAACGTATCTAAAACGTATCTAATGGTACTTTTTTACCTATTTTCAACTTTTGAAAATCTTCGCAAGCCCTTTATTTATCGCTATTTACCACAACATTGTTTATATTTCTTCCCTGAGCCACATGCTCCCTTTTTGAGCATATTTTCACTATATTTGGTACATATAGTATTATGGCTTTTAGCCTTATTTTATAGGCATTTAGTACATATTATTATCAGTATTATTTGTATTATAAATATTACTAATAATTTGTTCAATGTGGACAAAATGTGGACAAAGTCATCATACATTTTATCTTTTGTTTCCAAGGAAATTATAACATATATTGATTGCTTAATCAATGTGGACAGGCTTTTTTCCGTCGCCTTAAAAGTGGTTGTGATATTTTATTCAAAATAAAAAGTTGGATATCACCAACTTTGCTTATCTCGGAATATCTTAATATTCCGAACACCTTTACTTTTCTTCTTATACTATTTTTCCATCTTTTAATCTTATTATTCTATTACCATATTTTGCTGATTCTTCTGAATGTGTTACTTGAAGAATAGTTATATGTTCTTCTTCATTTATCTTTTTAAATAATTCCATAACTTCTTTACCTGATTTTGAATCTAAGTTACCTATAGGTTCATCAGCAAATATAATTGATGGGTTTAAAATAACTGCTCTTGCTATTGAAACTCTTTGTTGTTGTCCACCTGATAATTCTTTAGGTAAACTTTTTCTTTTATCTTCAAGTCCGATTGTCTTTAAAATATAATCTAATCTCTCTTTATAATTAGATTCTTTCTCACCATTCATAACAACTGGTAACATGATATTTTCTTCTACTGTTAAGTTTTGTACTAGGTTATAGAATTGGAATACAAATCCTATATCTCTTCTTCTTAACTTAGACATTTCATTATCAGATAATTTAGATATATCTTTACCATTGATTAATACTTTGCCTTTAGTTGGTTTGTCTAATCCTCCTACTAAATATAAAAGTGTTGATTTACCAGATCCAGATGGTCCCATTAATGATACAAATTCTCCATCTTTAATTTCAATATCTATATCATCTAATACTCTAACTTTATTATCTTTTTCTCCAAATTCTTTAATTAAATTAACTGTTTTAATATTTCCCATATTAATCCTCCTATTCATATTTTATAGCTTCTACTACATTTATTTTTTTCATCTTATTAATTGGTACAATCACAGTAGATAATAATACTACTAATACAATACCCATGATCATTAATCCTACATTATACTGATATTGAACATCTGTATACATTTTAATTCCATACATTAATTTATTCATATATCTTAATGACATAATTGATACTCCAAATCCAAATGCACATGCAACAATATTAGATGTAATATTTTCAATAACTAACATTCTTCTTAATTGAGATTTACTCATACATATTGAATTTAGTACTGCAATTTCTTTTGTTCTTTCCATAAAACTTATTAATTGATTATTAATTATACCTACAAATGATAGTATTAATGATAATGCAATAATTATATAGAATAAACTCATGAATGAATTTATATTCTTTCTTTGAATATTACAGAAATCATCTATAGTCCATATAGTTATATCTGGATCTTTTAATTCTCTTTCCATTAATTCAATTGTATCTCTTACTTTATTATTATCATTAACTGAAAATTCAATTGAGAATGGAACTTCCGTTATTTTTTGTTTGAATACATCATCAGTTAATACAACAATCTCTCTTTGAGTACTCATATAATATGAATTAACTGTTCCAACTATTTTAACTTTAATATGACTATCTTGAGTTTTTAGGTAAAAATCAATTGTATCTCCTACTTTAAGATTGTTATTCTTTAATAGTATTTCATCAAATAAACATTCATCATCTTTTAAATCATTTATTTTATAATCTAATTCTTTAATAGATGGATTTGATTTATCCATTCCTAAAAACATAGGCCCAGCATCTAATGTTTTCCCATCATTATATGTAATATCATCATTAGAATACATAAATGTATATTCTATATTCTTAACATTATCAACATTATTTATTGAAGCATATTCATTATATTTTTTAGATATATCTCTAATTGTCCCATCATATCCAGAAAATTGAATTTTATATGAGTCAATCATACTATTAAATGACATTGATATATTAACAATAACTAACATAATTGAAGTTGATATAACTACTAATCTAGTTGAAGAGATAAGTAATTTATTAAAGCCTAAATTTTTACCTGCCATCAAAAGTGATCCACTGTTAATCATTTTAGCTATACCACATATTATCTTTGATAAGAATAACATCATAGTTGGTATAAAATACGCTATGCCTACCCAGAACATTATTAAACTTAATGCACTTAATAAAGAATTAGTATCACTTATAGCAAAATATGTTATTAATGAAATAAGAATTAATATAAAACTAATAATTGATTCTTTAATATTAAAACCTGCTTTACTATTTTTACCTTCAAACATTATTTCTTTAATTGAATATTTATTGGATTTAATAATTGATGCTAAAGACATAAATACTTCTAAGCATATAGTAAATATTATTCCTGATATTAAATTATTAACTGGTACAGTTGATTTTATTGTTGTTCCTGTTAACATACTTGCAGCAAAATTATTTATTAAAATTGATACTAATGCACCAACTGATCCACCTAATAATCCATATATACTATTCTCTAATACTAATAACATATTCATCTTAAATTTAGATGCACCAACTGATCTAAATGTTCCTATAACAGGCATTCTTTCCATTACTATCATTTTATTTAATGTATTTACTACAAAAAATATCATTATAGTAGCCATGATCATTATAACTAATAATATAAATTGAGTATAATAATTATCTTCTCTTATTTTTTCCTCATCTACTAATTTTTCTACCATATATTCTTTTTTATCATTATTATCTTGAATGTACTTTTTAACATCACCTACTTTTTCATTATTTAATACATCTATATAATATGTTCTATATTTATTGTTTTCATTAGAAGTAATTTTATTATATGTATCATTATTAATTATTCCTGATAATGATTTAAATGATAATAAACCTTTAGCTTCTACTATATCTTTTATCTTTAATTCATATTTACTATCCATTAAATCAATAGTTATAATATCATTTAATTTATATTTATATTTATCAGCAGTTGTTTTACTAATAATAATTTCATTATCTAACAAATCTATATTATTAATTAAATCAATATTAAATGCTTCTTTAATATCAGTACCATATATTACTAGTGTCTTATCTTTATGAATTGTATATAAATCATTTACTCCTACTATTTTTGATTCTTCATTAGATAATTTAATATCATTAATATTAAATGGAACATATGATGCCACTAAAACATCTGATTTACCAATTGCATCTCTTGATTGTTTTGCTTTAGTTTCAACTATTTGATTAGGTATAGTTAAATTTAAAATAAATACAACTGAAGCAATCATCAACGATAATATAATTAATAAACTACGTCCTTTCTTTTCTTTAATATTTCTTAAAATATGTGTTATGATTATTCTCACGATAATCTCTCCTTTCGACACATTAATCATACTAAAAACTATAATTATTGTCTGCCACTTTTTAATTGCATAATAAAAAGCAATCAAAAGATTGCATTTTATTAATCATATATCTTGGCTTTAGTATCTGCTTGAATCATTCTACCATATTTAAATATATAAATAATACTTACACCTATTAAAATAACAATTATATCTTTTATATTTATATCAATTGCTAAATCTAAATGAGCTATTATAGAATAAATGAGTGCTGTTATTTTTTGTAGAACCATTTCTACTAACACAAACAAACAAGCTTTATGAACTATTTTTTCATTTTCTATTGTAAATGGTGTATTACCATTATAAATATTTTTATATAATTTATATAAACAATGTAATGATAAGACTGTCAATATTGAAAGAATCGTCATACATATTAATATATATTCAATACTTATTCTAAAAAATGTATTATCATGACTCTTTATAAATTCATCTATATTAGTTCTTGTTTCAACATAATGATCAGTTCCATCAATATTTATTATATTTCCATTTATACGATAATCTATTTCTTTATTTATTATTTTAATTTTGTTATTATTTATTTCAAATGTATTCGAAACAAATGGAAATATTAAACATAAAAGAATCATACATACTGTTGGAATTGCAATTATTGTTTTAACAATATTTGTAATTATATATATAGCTTTACTTAAACCTTTCATCCTCTTTTGTTGTTCTTTTTTAAATTTAACTATGCTATCTTGAGTTTCTTTATCAAATGATTCTATATCTACTATATTGTCATTAATAAGATCATTTATATTGCAATGAAATATAGAACATAAAGCAACAATATTACTCATTTCCGGGTATGCTTCCCCAACTTCCCATCTACTAACTGCTTGTCTTGAAACTCCAACTTTTTCCGCTAACACTTCCTGTGACATTTTACTATTTTTTCTGAAGTTTTTTAGATTTTCACCAAAGTTCATAACATCACCAACCTATAACAATTATACCACACATTTTCTAATTTCTTTTGTTCGTAATATTACTAATTTCCGATTATTATTTATTATCAGAAATTGTAACAATACAAGCATCTGCCATAGCTTGTTTTATTATATCTGTTCTCTCTCTTTTTATAACATTTTTAATATTTAATTGTAATGCCATTTTAATATATGCACTTTTCTTTGATAAATAATAGCCATTTTTATATGTCATTAATCTATCCATTAACTCTTCATCAGTTTCAGGTGGATTATCAAACTCTAAAGATTTAATTATAAATTTTTCTACTTCATTTAATTTATCATATGATGCTTTTACTTTTTTTAAAAGAATCATACACATTTCTATAGATCTATCATAGTTTTTTCTATCTAATGTGATTAGACTAGTATTAGTTTTAGAAAAATACGTATAATTAGTAGCAAAATCATAGGTCATTGTATAATCTTTAACATTTTCATCAATAAAAATTTTAAATTCCAAGTCTTCAGTTATTTCATATTTCAATGCCTCTTGATACATAGCATGAACTAACATATTTGTAGATAATATATCTACTATTTCAGCAAAATCATTTTTTAGTTCAATATAATCATATTGTTCAATTATTTTGTTAGATAATGTTCCTTTATTATCTAGTAATTCAGCTTGTAATTTACCATCCTTTACTTTAATCATTTTACCACCCTTACTTCTAAATACTACGAAAAAAGGTGTCAATAGTATTAAAGTGTTTAAATACTACCGACACCTCTAAATAATTCATTATAAAGATTTATTAATTTCGATTGTTTTTTCATAGCTGTACCTCCATTTCTAGAGAATACCTCTTTCATTGGTTATATATATTATCACTTTTTAAAAATTTGTCAATTCCTTATTTAGGGAATGACTAATCTTGATATTCTATATCTTGTACAGGTGGAATATCTAAAGTATTAGCATAATCTTCAAATTTATTAACTGTTTCAGTTTCCATTTTATTTGTTACTCTAACATATATATTATATGTAGTCATTATAGTTGAATGTCCTAATCTTTTAGATACTGCTTTTATATCAGCGCCTTGTTCTATTAATCTAGTTGCATGAGTATCTCTAAAATCATGAAATCTACAAGGTATTCCAAGTTCATAATTAATAACTTTAAATGCATGTCTTGGTGATTCAGTTCCTCTAAAATCTCCATTAGCACTTACAAATACTAATTTAGCTTCAGGTAGATCTACTTTTATTTCAACCTTAGCATCAACTATTTTTATTTCAGGTCTATTTGTGTATTCATTCATTATTCTTTTTTCATAATGTTTTAGATAAGATTCTCCATAGTATTCTTTATTTTCTTCTTGAAGTTTCTTATATTCTTTTAATGCTTTGACTAATGTATCTCCTATAGATATTGTTCTTTGACTTTGAGGATTTTTACAAGTACCATAACTCCATACTTCAACAGAGTGTCCTTTACTTATACAATATCTTTTAGGTAGTCCATACTTATTCTTTTTAATAATATTTTTATTAACAGTTATAGTCTTTTTTTCAAAATTAATATTATCCCAAGTTAATCCATATACTTCTGATACTCTCATTCCTGTGTAATATGCTGTTAGAAATGAATAATAAATATAAGGAACATCTTTAAATCTATCTAATATCTTTTCTATTTCTTCCTGAGTAAATATATGTGCTGGATCTCCACATACTACTTCATATCTTGGAATATGTACTTTTTCAGCAGGATTTTCATTTATAAAATTAACTGAATAACATGCATATCTCAACGAACCTTTTACTACTTTCATAATGTTTTTTAAATACCATTTAGATAAATTCTTTTCTACAAATATCTTATTAATAAACTCTTGTAACATTTGAGAATCAATTTGCCATAGAGCATATCTTCCTAACATAGGTTTTAAATAAAGTTTAATAATATTTAAGTATGTGACAATAGTTGAATATTTAAGATTAAAGTTGCAATAAGTATCAATCCAGTAATCTAAATAATCTGAATATGACATATCCTTATTTTTTCTTACTCTGCCTATCTTATAATATTCTGTATAATCTAATGCACCTTGATTTAATGCATCCTGTCTTGTTGGAAATCCTGATTTAGATATCCATTTTCTTGTGCCATCAACCGAAGCAGTTTCAAATCGGTATTCATATACCTTTCCACGTTTTCTTACGCTTACCATTTTTATACTCTCCTTTTCTAAAATTGGTAAACAAAAAATGCCATCGAATGATGACATTTATCTTTATAAATTGTCCACAAAACGTGTACTAAATTTCACAACATTTTTTGCCCTATTGTCCACAATTTTAAATTTACGTGGACAAAATGTGGACAAATGGCAATTTTCGGTCAATTTTTACGTGGACAAAATCCTCGCAAACCCTTATATTTCCTACTACTTACCACAGCATTGTTTGTATTTTTTCCCTGAGCCACATGGTAAAATATTAAAACAACCAGGTAATTTTTTCCTTTTAAATTGGTATTTTTTATTTTAAATTTATAATTTTTTATTCGATTATTGTAAGTTTTTTCGTAGAACTTATCTAATAACTTATCTAAAAAAATCCAATTAAATAAATCAAAATATTGCGAACTATTTATTATCACTAATCATTTTCTTTTTAAATGTAATAATTGACAAGAAAATAACTGTTATGAAATAAATTAAAAATACTATTATATGAAGAAGTGTTAAATTACTAAAATCATTATGTAACGTTCCTTGAATTATAGTTAAACACGCTTCAAATGGTAATGATTTACATATAATTTCAAATACTCCACCCATTACTTCTTTAGGAAAATACATACCACTTGTAAAGCATACTAATTGAACAATTATACTTCCTAATCCACCTGTTCCTTTTTCACTAACTAAACTACCTATTAATATACCTAATGATATAAAGAAAATAGAAATAATCATTGATATTAATATAGTTGGTATTATACTAATTGTAAATTCTAACCCCATAGCAATTGCAGTTATAAAGAATAAAACATTTTGAATTAGTACTATAGGTAGTAATGATAATATATATCCTAAAATATAATCACTTGATTTCATTGGAGAAGTTCCAAGTCTAATTAATAACGAAGAAGTTCTATCCTTTGCAATTAATGTAGCAGTAAACAATGTAATAAATGAAAATCCAAATAGAATTATAGACGGTGTGAAGTTTTCTAATCTATAATTTTCTGCAGGAATATCAAATTGTTGAAATATAAATAATAAGAATAATGGTAAAACAATTTCAAATACTAAACTTAAAGGATCTCTAATTAATTCTTTAAAGTTTCTTTTAGCAAAATTAATCATTCTCATTATAATTCACCTCCAGTTGCAATAGATACAAAAGCATCTTCAAAGTTTTTAGCTTTAGTCTTTTTTATTAACTCCTGTGAAGTTCCAATATCTATTAACTTGCCATTTGCCATTATGCCGATTCTATCTGATAAACTTTCTGCTTCTTCCATATAATGAGTTGTTAAAATAATTGTTATTTTACCCTTTAATGAATTAATAACTTTCCATAACTCTTTTCTTGCAATAACATCTAATCCTAATGTTGGTTCATCTAAAAATAATATCTTTGGATCATTTATCAAACTTATTGCAATAGATACTTTTCTTTGCCATCCACCAGATAGAGTTTTTGCTTTTTTGTTTAAAACCTCATCAAGTTTAAATTGTTTAATAAGTTCATCAATCTTTTTTTCTTTATCTTTTATTTGATATACCCCAGCCATAAATTCCAAATTTTCTTTTACTGTTAAATTTGGAGCAATGGCGGTTTCTTGTGGTGATACATTTAAGATTTCTTTTATTTTAAATATGTCTTTTTTCATATTCATATTTTCTATTATTATCTCACCAGAAGTTGGAAGTATTAAACCAGATAACATCTTAATTGTAGTTGTTTTTCCAGCTCCATTTACTCCTAAAAGTGCAAATAATTCTCCTTGTTTAATATTTAAATCTATTTCATTTACTGCAATTTTATCTTTAAACTTTTTAGTTAATTTCTTTGTTTCAATAGAATACATATTATTTATTATCTGGCATTATTTTATCCATAGTATCTTCTAATACTTCAGATTTAACAATAGCCATTCCTTTCTTTTTATCACATAAAACTACAACAGTATCTCCAGGTTTAATATCAAACATATCTCTTGCTTCTTTAGGAATTACTATTTGCCCTTTTTCTCCAACTTTAGCAATACCTACAAACTTATCTTTCATATATGCCTCCTTCAAGTATAACAAGTTATACTTTTCATACTTAATTATACACTTATTATTCTTAAAAGTAAACACATTATGAGATTGTAATATATTTATTTTACAATCCCAAAAAAAATGTTCCAAATTGATAAAAAAACTTATCTAAAACTTATCTAGAAGCCTTTTTTTATGAAAAATTACCTAAAAATTGTAAGTAGCAAAAAGCTCGCAAGCCCTTTATTTATAAGGCTTTGCGAGCTTATTTTCCGCAACACTGTTTATACTTGCGTCCACTGCCACATGGACATTGATCATTTCTTCCAACTTTTTTACTCTTTGCTTGTTTTGGTGCAGCTTTTTGTTTACCATCTTCAGCTTTACCTTCTACAGGTTTAGCTTGGAAGTTTTGTTTAATCTCCATTTTAAGTAGGAATGTTGCAATGCTAGCATCAATATTATCTTGCATTGACTCAAACATTTGGTATCCCTCTAAAGCATAAGCTTGTAAAGGATTATTTTGACCATATCCACGAAGTCCTATACCTTCTCTTAAGTTATCCATATCAGAAATATGTTTAACCCAAGCTTCGTCAATAACACGAAGTGAAATATGTTTTTCAAAATCTTTAACAATTTCTTCAGGAACTACTGAGATTTTTTCTTCATAATCTTCAATAACTCTTTTTGAAATTATTTCAAATACTTCATCTTCTTTTTTACCATATAAAGTATCTTCTTTGATTTTATCTCTCTTAATTAAGTTATGATTTACAACATCGCAGATTGCATCCATATCAGCGTCTGTTAAATATCCTTCAGGTGCTATATGAGCATCAATTATTTCATCTACATAATCGTTTATAATATCGATAATAATATGATGAATATCTTCAGTATCTAATATTTCATTACGACGTGCATAAATAATGTTTCTCTGTTCAGATACAATATTATCATAATCTAGTAGATTTTTACGCATATCATAATTGTTTCCTTCAACTTTCTTTTGAGCAGTTTCAACTGATTTTGTGAAAGTTTTACTTCTGACTTGTTCCATAGAATCAAGTCCTAGTCTTTGTACCATTCCTTTAATTCTATCAGCACCAAAACGATGCATCAATTCATCTTCAAATGAGATAAAGAATTGAGAATATCCTGGATCACCTTGACGACCAGCACGTCCACGTAATTGGTTATCGATACGACGAGATTCATGTCTTTCAGTACCAATTACACATAGACCACCTAAATCAGCAACACCTTCGCCAAGCTTAATGTCAGTACCACGACCAGCCATGTTAGTTGCAATGGTAACTGCTCCCTTTTCACCAGCCTTGGCAATAATCTCAGCTTCTCTTGCATGATTTTTAGCATTTAATACTTCATGCTTAATATGTACTTTATCTAACATTCTAGATAATTTTTCATTTGATTCAACAGATATTGTACCAACTAGAATTGGTTGACCTGTTGCATGAACTTTTTCAATGTATTTTACTATAGCATTATATTTGCCATCAATTGTTGCATACATTACATCATCCATATCACGTCTGATACAAGGTTTATTCGTAGGAATTTCAATAACATACATGTTATAGATGTCTCTAAACTCTTCTTCTTCTGTTTTAGCTGTTCCTGTCATACCAGAAATCTTAGCATACATTCTAAATAAATTTTGGAATGTTATAGTAGCCATTGTACGAGTTTCTTCGTTAATCTTAACTCCCTCTTTAGCTTCAATTGCTTGATGTAAGCCATCACTGAACTGACGACCTTGCATTAGACGTCCAGTAAATTGATCTACTATAACGACATTTTGTTCTCCATCGACAACATAGTCAACATCTATACTCATACCATAGTTAGCTTTTAACGCTTGATTAATATGATGAACTAATGCTGTATTATTTGTATCATATAAATTAGTTATCTTGAAGAATTTTTCAATTTTCTTTGAACCACTTTCAGTTAACATAACTGATTTAGTCTTAGCATCAACAGTATAGTCCTCTTCCTCAGTTAATCCCTTTACTGCCTTATCAGCTTCACGATAAAGATTAGCCGAATTTACTTTACCACCACTAATGATTAATGGAGTTCTAGCTTCATCTATCAAAATAGAGTCAACTTCATCTAGAATTACATAGTTCATTTTTCTCATTACTCTATCTTCAGCTCTAACAACCATATTATCTCTCAAATAATCGAAACCAATTTCATTGTTAGTAGAGTAAGTTATATCACAGTTATAAACTGCTCTTTTATCTTGAGGTTCCATATCATGTAAGTTAACACCTACTGTTAAACCTAAAAATTCATAAATAGGTCCCATCCAATCAGCATTTCTTTGTGTTAAGTATTCATTAACTGTAACAACATGAACGCCCTTACCAGTTAATGCATTTAAGTATGCTGGTAAAGTAGTAGTTAAAGTTTTACCTTCACCAGTTTTTAACTCTGCAATATTACCATAATGCAATGCTAATCCACCAAGTAATTGTACATAGTATGGTTTTTCACCAATTGTACGATATGCAGCTTCTCTTACTGTCGCAAAAGCATCTACAATGATATCTTCATCATCAATCGTTGCACCTTTTTCTAATCTATCCTTTAAATTTTGAGTCATGTTTTTTAATTCCTCATCACTCATACTTTCAAATTTAGATTCTAAATCGACAATCTTATCTGCTATTTTTTTAAATCTTTTTAATTCTTTATATTCAGTATCTATTAAACTTCTCAATAGTCCCATAATAACGCCTCCCTAAAAATTTTAGCACTAAAATTATTATACCATAAATCCCCATTTTTTCACTAAAAATTAGCAAAATAAATGATTATTTAAGCACGATAATATCTATTATATAATAAAAATTAAAAAAGCACATCAAAAATGTGCTTAGAAATTTAACAAAAATAATTATTTACTATTGATGATTCCGTAGTTTCCATCTTTTCTCTTATATAATACAGAAATACATTCCTCATCAATATTTTTAAATACAAAGAAATCATGTCCTAATAATTCCATTTGTAATATTGCTTCTTCTTCATCCATTGGTTTTGTTTCAATATTTTTTCTCTTTACTATTGTAGCATCACTTGTATACTCTTCATCATTTTCTTCCATAAATACAAAACCACTTGGTTCGATTGATCTATGTCTATTTAATTTAGTCTTATTTTTTCTTATTTGTCTTTCTAATACATCAATAACTAAATCAATTGCAGCATATAAATCAACATTCTTCTCTTCAGCTCTTAAAGTATACTTATTTGTTGGAATAGTAATCTCGATTATTTGCATTCCATTACTTACTTTAACTAACACATGAGCATCTATTGAATTTGGCTCATCAAAGTATTTTTCCAATCTTTCTAACTTATCTTTAACATAAGTTTTAATGGAGTCAGTAATCTCAATTCTATCTCCTCGAATATTAATATTCATGGTATCACCTTCCTAATTATATTATAGCAAGGAATTATGAACTTTTAAAGAATTATTTATGAAGAATAAACGATTCCACAAGTTGTTACATCAATTGCTTGAAGTCCCTTAACAGTTTCAACTAACTTGAAAGATACAACATCACCTGCAGATAATGTCTTATAACCTTCACATTTAATTGCTGAATAATGAACAAAGATATCATCCAAATTAGAGCATTCAATGAATCCATAACCCTTTTCATTATTGAACCATTTAACTTTTCCAGTCATATCTACACCTCTTTTCTTAAAACTTACGAGACTATCTTAACAAATAAAATATGCACTTTTTGTCGAATTATAGTATGAAATATAAAAAAAGTACTTTTTTAATAAGTACTTTTATTCTCGCGCTCTAAATCGCGCTTTTTTATAGTTTCTCTCTTGTCATATAATTTTTTCCCCTTACACAATCCTAGAGTAATTTTTGCTTTATCTCCTTTAAAATATAATTTCAAGGGAACTAGAGAATATCCATTTTCTTTTATTTCTACATTTAGTTTTTTTATCTTTTTTTTATGTAGTAATAGTTTTCTCTCTCTTCTCTCTTCATGATTAAATCTATTCCCTTCTTCATAAGGTGCAATATACATGTTTATTACATATACTTCATTATTCTTAATTCTTGCATAAGTATCTTTTAGGGCAGCACTTCCCTTTCTTATCGATTTAATCTCGGTTCCCGTAAGAACTATACCAGCTTCAATTTCCTCTAATACAAAGTAATCAAAGTAAGCTTTTTTATTCTTAATCTCTATCATACCAATACACCCACTATTTTTTATGTTTTTTAAATTTTTTCTTATCTTCTTTATTTTTGCTCTTAAATTCAACATTCAATAATTCAAAATCAATTTCTCCCAATGCTTTGTTAGCACCAATACATTTTACTTTAACTTTAGTACCAATTGTAAATGATTTTTTTGAATTTTCTCCAATTAAGGCCTGTCTTTCTTCATCGAAAACAAAATAATCTCCTTTTAAAGAATCGACACTTACTAATCCTTCTACTAAATTGGATGTTTGAACAAAGAATCCTCTTTTTAATACTCCAGATACAAAAGCATCATACTCTTCACCTATATGCGATTCCATATATTCAGCAGATTTAACTTTTACTACTTCTCTTTCACATTCAACAGCAGCTACTTCTCTCTCTGATGATTGTTCACATATAGCTGGTAAGTTACTATTATAATAGTCAATTGTTGTATTGTCCATATGTCCATCTATTAAGAATGTTCTAATTAATCTATGTAACATAAGATCTGGATATCGTCTAATAGGGCTCGTAAAATGGGAATAAGCACGACTTGCAAGTCCAAAGTGTCCAATATTTTCTGGACTGTAGAATGCTTTATTCATAGCTCTTACAGCAAATGCATTAATAATACCTGCCTCATCTCCCTGTTCTGATATTTGATCAAGTAATCTTTGGAACATCTTAGGTCTAGTAATATTATTGAATTTACCTACAATATGATATCCTGCACTACTTAAGAACGTTAGGAAACTCTGAATTCTCTCAGGTTTTGGAATATCATGAACACGATATACACAAGGAAGTTCCATACGCTCAAGGGTACTTGAAACAGTTTCATTTGCAATAACCATGAAGTCTTCAATCATTTTTTCTCCTTCATCTTGTATTCTTCTTAAAATATCTATTGCTTTTCCATTTTCATCACATACAATTTTTGCTTCGACAGTTTCAAAGTTGGAACCTCCTCGTTCATTTCTCTCATTTCTAATAATATGAGCAAGTTCTTGCATTTTCTTTAAATTTTCAGCAAAAGGTTCATATCCATCGGGAATTATATCATCATTTAAGATACTATTTACATCCTTATATGTCATCTTTTTTCGCGATTTAATAACTGAAGGATAAATATTTGAATCTATTACATGACCTCTACTATCTATCTTCATATCGCATGATAGAGCATATCTAATTACTCCCGGATTTAAAGAACATATACCATTAGATAATTTATGAGGTAGCATTGGTATAACTGCATCAGCTAAGTAAGAAGACGTACCTCTTCTTAGAGCTTCCTGATCGAGAGGAGATCCTTCCGTAACATAATAGGAAACATCGGCAATTGAAACTATTAAATTATATATGCCATCAACAATTTCCAAAGAGATTGCATCATCGATATCTTTAGTATCTGCACCATCTATCGTAAATATTGTTTTTTCTCTTAAATCAACACGTTTCTTTAGTTCACTTTCTAATGATTCATCCGTTACTTCATTTGGTAAAGATTCTGCTTGTTTTAAAGCTTCTTCGGGAAACTTATCATATATTTCATATTTGGCAGCAATCGTCAATATATCTTCTTTAGCATCATCTTTATGGCAAATATGTTGACTTATTTCTGCAATATATCTGTTTTTTCCTAAATCATCAGTAAGTGTTGCAACAACTATTTCACCATCTACACAAGACTTTAAACTGAGAGCATCAACAGTTAAATTAATATTTAAATCTTTCTTTATTGGTTCAAAGTAAAGTTCACTATTTTTAGTCTTAATTATACCAACAATATTCTTTAGATCTCTTTCGAGAATTTTTATTACTCTTCCCTCTTTTTTACCAGTTTCACTAGTCAATATCTCTACCAATACAAAATCTCCATCTAATGCATAATTTAAAGACTCGCGAGGTACAAATAAATCATCTTCAGGATCTAATAAAACAAACCCATTTCCAGCTTTATTTAATTGAATTCGTCCCTTTCTAAAATTAGGACATTTAGTATATAAAATATATTTATCTTTCTTAGTCAAATAAACAGTTAAATCATTAACTAATACTTCTAACTCAAATTTTAAATTTTCAATATCTTCTACTGAAGTAATATTAAGCTTATCTGCAATTGTCATTAAGTCCATAGCATCAAAACTATTTTCTAATAATTTTAGTATTTTATCCCTCATATTATTCACCATAATAATTTTATCAACAATTTTCTTATTAGTCTATTAACTCTCATATTACTTCACAAAAAAAGCAGTATTTATTGTAAATACTGCCTTGACTTTTACTTCAAATATAGTACTAATGCTAAAATAAAGAATGCAATTCCTAATATTAACGTTAGTCTACTTACTAGTAATTCTGCTCCTCTTTCTTTTTGATGTTGAAATAACTCGGCATTACCACCACTAATTATTTGACCACCCGATTGAGCTTTATTACTTTGTAATAGAACAAGCGCAATAATTAAAACTGATATAACTATTAAAGCTGTTTCCATAATTATCACCTAATTTCCCTATTAATTTAACATAAGTTATGTCAGATATCAAGAAAATATCAACAAAACTTAAATTAAAAAACTATATATAGTATAAATTAGATGTTAATTTATTTCAAGTAATTATTTATCTTCATAATATTATAATTTTATGGTATAATCATAACATAGGAGTGTTGGCTATGAGGATTGTAGAATTATCTTATCAACAATTTGATGAATTTGCTAAATATCATCCACTTAGCAGTTATTGTCAGACATCTAAGTATGCAATAGTAATGAGTTCATTTGATTATAACTACGACTATCTCGGAATGGTCGATGAAAACAACAAAATAGTTGCCGCAACTTTAGTACTAACAAAGAAAATTAAGAGTATAACTAAATACGGTTATGCTCCAAAAGGCTTCTTGGTAAATTACTATGATCAGAGAATACTCCATGAATTCTTAGAATTAATTAGAAAATATTATAAAGATAAAGGTTATATCTTTGTTAAATTTAATCCGGAAATAATAATTGGTGAAACTGATAAAAGTAAAAATTATGTTATGACATATAATGGAAATGTAAGAATTATCGATGATTTAAAAACCCAAAATGTTAAGAGAAGAGTCGAATTAAAAGAATTTGATTTAATGGCTCCTAAATTTAATGCCTACATTAATCTAAAAGAATATGATGTAAATAAACTAAATAGAAACTATCGAAAAAAGATTAGAAAAGGATATAATATGGGTATGTCTCTAATCGTAGGTTCTCCTAAAGATATCGATATCCTATACGATTTTATTAAGACAAAAACACAAAGACCTATAACATATTATCGCAATCTTTATAACATATTTAATCGAGATAATTCAATTGATTTAGTTTTTATTCAACTTGATTATAATAAATATTTAAATTTTGTTAAGCAACAATATGAAAATGAACAGACGAGAAATGATGAATGGAATAATTTAATTCAAAGAGATCCTAAACAAAAATACTTAAATAGAAAAATGGATTCTGACAAAAAACTTCAAGCTTATAAAGATAAAGTAGTTGAAGCAACTAATGGGTTAAAGAAACATCCGACTGTCATTGTTGCCGGAGCTTTAGTTATTAAACATTTTTCTCGTACATATATTGTAATGAGTGGATTTGGAAATGAATATAGACCATTAAATCCTAATCATTTCCTATATCATTCAATTTTTGAAAGATATAAACCATACTTCCGCTATTGCGATTTAAATGGAATAACTGGAGTATTTGATGAAACTAGTGCATATCATGGATTAAATGAATTTAAGCTTAACTTTAAACCTAGTGTATATGAATATATTGGCGAATTCGATTTAATATGTAATGATTCCGTATTTAAAAAACTAATTAAGACGAGTTTTATCGAAGATGAGTTTACTAAAGAATAGTATTAATCATAAATACTATTCTTTTTTTATATAATTTAGTATGAAAAATAGGCCGATTTACTTAAATCCTAAAGCGTATACACTAAGTGCTTTAATTATTGGCTATGCCCTAATTGGCGACTATACGGCAAATCAGCAAAATGCCATCGGTAACTGGTTTATGACAATCGGTCAAATTCTCGAATGTAATTCAGCAATACAACAAACCATTGAAGAAGCAACTAAAGGAAATACTTTTAACATTAATTCAAAAAAGTACAAAAATGGAGGAAGTCCCTATATGAATAATCCGCCATTAGAAGATTTTCCAGCACCAAGTGAAACAGAAATAGATGATATAAAAGAAATGTTAAATAATATTATAAAGAGACTAGAGAAAATAGAAAAAAATACTAAATAGTATCCTGTTTTAACTTTAAAGACTTCACATCTTCTAACTCTTCATCGCTTTCTAATAAATAGATTTCATCTCCAACAGCATAAATGACAAATTCATTTAATGAAGTAGTAATTAACACATAAGCTCCATCCCTATATATTCCCTTTAAAGCTTTTAATGGTATATTTTCATAAAGTTTAAAATTCTTGGGGATTAACTCAACATCACTAATACTAGATGATAATAATTCATCATTTTCTAATTGAGAGATATCTCTAGAAATATTAAAATTATTAACACTAACTCTATGATTAATAGTAAGAAAAGATATAATAGAAAGCATATTTGCAATTTTTAGAAAAGAATTCAAGTTATCAAATATAAGAATTCCCGTAAATGAATATAATATAAAAGCCAGAACATTTAAACTTATTCCACTAATTATAACAATTTTATTTATTAATTTTATTCTAAACTGTGTTATTTCATTAAATAATACATCTTTTAAGAAAGATTCTCTAATATACAACTTCCTCATAAAATCTCTCCTCTTATTTAAACTATACCACAAATTTTCATTCTTTTAATAAATATCCAACTTTTTTATTACAAATAAAAAAAGAAAATAGCAACGGCTACTTTCTATTAACTCTAAATCTTTCGTTAGGATCCAAAATACTTTTTCTAATGCGAATATCATCAGGCGTTACTTCAACATATTCATCATCTTCAATGAATTCTAAAGCTTCTTCTAATGTAAATGTCTTAGGTTTTACTAATGCAATTGCATCATCTGCACTTTTACTACGAGTGTTGCTCATTTCTTTATTCTTGCATGGGTTAACATTTAAATCGTTATCACGATTGTGAATACCAACTACCATACCAACATAAACATCAGTTGCAGGTCCAACGATTAATTGACCTCTATCTTGTAAGTTAAATAGAGAATATCCTAAAGTTTTACCAGTTTCCATAGATACTAATACGCCATTCTTACGAGTACTCAAATCTCCTGCATAAGGTTTATAAGAATCAAAGGATCTAACCATTATTCCTTCGCCCTTAGTATTAGTAATAAATGAAGAACGATAACCAATTAAACCACGAGTTGGAGCACTGAATTCTAAGTGAGTATAATTATCTTCACTAGTAGTCATACTTAGAAGTAAACCTTTTCTCTCTTGTAAATCATTAATAATAGTTGATGCAAAATCACTAGGAGTATTAATAATAACTGTTTCAAATGGTTCACATTTTACTCCATCTATAGTTTCATATAATACTTGAGGTTTAGATACAGATAGTTCATATCCCTCTCTTCTCATATTCTCAAGTAAAATTGATAGATGAAGTTCTCCTCTACCAGATACTTTAAATCCATCTGATCCAGGAAGTTCTTCAACTTCTAATCCTACATTAGTTTCAAGTTCTTTATCTAATCTTGCCTTAATATGACGACTAGTTAAGAACTTACCACTCTTACCAGCAAATGGCGAATTATTTACTAAGAAGTTCATCGACAATGTTGGTCTTTCAATCTCGATTGGAGGAAGTGGATTAGGTTTTCCATGTTCACATATAGTATCACCAATAGAAATATGATCACATCCAGCAATAGTAACAATATCTCCATAATATGCTACATCCTTTTGGCGTTTATCTAAACCTTCATTTACAAATAATTTAGTAATTTTAAAGCTAGTTTCTTCACCATTATTCTTAACTAAAGTTACTAATTCCCCAGCTTTAATCTTACCAGTATTAACACGTCCAATACCAAGTCTTCCAATATATCCATCGTATCCTAAAGAAGATATTTGTAATTGTAAATCATCATTTTCATTACCCTTATAAGGTTCAACTTGTTTTAAGATAGTTTCAAGTAAAGGTGTAATATTTCCATTGCTAATATCATTAGGATCTAAAGTAGCAATACCTTGTTTTGCTATACCATAAACAATTGGAAAATCTAATTGTTCATCAGTTGCATTTAAATCGACAAATAGATCAAATGTCATATCTACAACTTCTTGAATACGAGCATCCTTCTTATCTATTTTATTGATAAATAATATTGGTCTTAAATTTTGTTCTAAAGCCTTCTTTAGTACAAATCTAGTTTGTGGCATTACACCTTCAGCTGAATCTACTAACAATATAACAGTATCAACAGTTCTAATAACTCTTTCTACTTCTGATGAGAAATCAGCATGTCCTGGCGTATCTACTATATTGATCTTATAATCTTTATATCTAATTGCACAGTTCTTAGAATAAATAGTTATTCCTCTCTCTCTTTCAATATCATTGGAATCCATTACTTGTTCTACAACTTCTGCATGACTGTCGAATACTCCATTTTGTTGTAAAAGGGCATCAACTAATGTACTCTTACCAGCATCAACGTGAGCTACTACAGCTATGTTTATAATTTTATCCATAAACTCCACTCCTTTTTAATAACTACTAAATATTACTACATTTAGGGCTTTTTTGCAACTTTTTTAGTATCATTTGTCAATTATAATTATCCAAAGATAGATTTAAATATCATATATACAATATAAAATTACATCTTCTTATATTTATTTAATTAATGTATAATATATTTAGGTGAAATAAATGAAGTATTTAAAGAAAATATTATCAAACAAATTATACGTATTAACATTCATTATAAGTTGTGCAATTATTGGAATTCTATATAAACTTAATAATGTTACTCCTTTCGGAACTAATTCGTTATTATGTGTCGATTTTTATCATCAATATGGACCAATGTTAGCAGAATTTTATGACCGAATTAAATCTTGTGAAGGATTAGTATATTCTTTTAATATGGCATCGGGGCTTCCAATTTTTAGAAACTTACTTAATTATCTTTCTAGTCCATTTAATGTAATTATGTTTTTATTTCCGCGAAATCTACTTATTACAAGTTATTCATATATAATAGGTTTAAAAGCTGTCGCTTCTTCAGTTACCATGGTCTATTACTTAAGTAAAAAATTTAATACTAAGAGTTCTATATTAATTCCAATGGGTATAATATATGCATTTCAAGCTTACTTCTCAGCTTATTATTGGAATATAATGTGGTTGGATGGAATGGTATTTCTTCCTCTTATTACTCTAGGTATAGAAAATATCGTAAATAAGAAAAAATGGAAGTTATATACTTTCTCTCTTGCAATAATGTTACTAGCAAATTACTTTATAGGTTATATGATATGTATTTATTCAGTTCTATATTTTATTTTCTATAACCTATATAAAACTAAATTTAGTATTAAAAATTGGAAATTTGTTACAAAAGATACACTAATCAAATGTTTTATGTTTGGAACTTCATCACTACTTGCTGGAATGCTTGGTGCATTTTTACTACTTCCAATGGCATCTTCTATGCAATCTATTTCAGCAACGGGAGGTACTTTCCCAACTAGTCAATACTATGACTTCGAATTAATAGACTATTTAAAATCGCATTTGACTGGAGTATCGACCACAGTATTTGCATCAGATGAGATAACAAGTCCAAATATATCGTGTGGAATATTATCAGTTGCACTATTATTCGTCTATTTAATCAATTTAGATATACCAATTAAGAATAAACTTTGCTATTTATGTATTCTCGGTTTCTTTATATTTGCATTCTTTAATCCAGGACTAGATTATATTCTACATGCATTTCATGTACCAAATGATTTGCCTTATCGATATTCATTTCTATATTCATTTGTCTTAGTAGTAATATCTACTTACGGATTATTAAATATAAATAAGCTTAAATATCCTTTAGTATTCGTATCATATGCTCTTATCATGGTGATACTTGCCTATATCTCACAAGATGAATGGGCTGGCGCAAGTACAAATATGATTTATATCAATATGATAATATTAACTTTATACTTCGTCTTTTATTCAGCATATTCCTATATAAAATCGATGAATGCTCTATTCTATACAGCATTTATACTAGTTGCTGCAATAGATGTTGTAGTATCAATTAATCATAATTGGGATATAACACAAGTATTAAGTACTTTCTATTCTGATTATGAAGCTACAGAAGAATTATTAGACTATACAGAAGACTATGACGATGAATTGTTCTATCGCATTGAAAACACAACAATGATGACACTAAATGATGGATCTTGGTATGATTACTATGGACTTACAACTTTCTCTAGTATGGCTTATGAATCAATGGCAATACTACAACATAATTTAGGAATACCAGGAAACGAAATAAATAGTTACTACTATGTTCAGACAACACCAATATATGATTTAATGTTTGATATTAAGTATTTTATTGGAGATTCAAATGATTTAAACAGATATGTTCCATTAAAGACAATTGAAGAGACCGTAAACCAATTTCAATACAATGTTGGTTTAATCTTTGGAGTAAATAAAGATATTAAGAATTGGGATTATCAAAATGGAGATCCATTTACAATTCAAAATGATTTTATAAGTAAAACAACAGGAATTCAAAATGTGTTAAAAGAGACAACTCTTTTAAATACTGAAGAGTTATATAATGATAATAATACAATCATTTTAAAGTATTCTTTTGAAAATCCTGGAGATAATTTATATTTCTATACTGAAGATTATGGAATAGATTATTTCATAATTGGAGATGCCCTTTACTACAATAATGATTCATATGAAACTACAACTTCCTATAGCAATGAATTAACTTATTCTTATCTAGAAAGTTATGATGAAAAGAAGATTATCAATATAGCATCGGGGGAAGAGACGATAGATATATATGTCGCATATAATACTTTCTATCCTGATTCTATTAAAATCTATAATATCGATCATGATTTATTTGAAAACGCTTATAATAAACTAAACAGTCATAAATTAGATATGACAGAATTCCATGAGAGTATGATATCGGGAAACATTACACTAGATAAAGACATGACTATATATACATCTATTCCTTATGATGAAGGATGGACAGTATTTATCGATGATAAAGTTGTTGATACATATAAAGTTGGAGATTCCCTACTAGCATTTGATGCCGATGAGGGGACTCATAAAATTACACTTAGATATAATATTCCTCATCTAGCTTTAGGTCTCACAATTTCATCTATTGGAATAGTATTCTTAATTATAAATAAATATCATGGAAGACAAATTAAAGAATTATTAACAAAGAAAAAGAAACTAAAAAATTAGTTTCTTTTTTAATCTTGATTAATAAATAATTTTTTTATATTCTTTTTAGGCATTAGTATTTTTACGCCTCTTTCATTTTCAATCGTATAACTCTTTGTTCTAATCTCTAACTTTTCACCATCGACGCACCAAGCCTTTTTAGGATAACTATTAAAATTAATTTTTATCTTTGATGCACGATAACTCTCAAAGCCATCGACATGTTCTGCGTCAGTTGCAATTAACAAAGCCATTGCTCTAATAATATCTATTCTTCTAGTATAGGTACACATTAGAACCTCAAAAGTGTCATCATCTAATTTGACATCTTTGTAAAAATTATTAAAACCGGCAATTCGATTAGCTGAGCTAATTAACATGAATGAATATAGACCATGTACTTGCTTACCATCTACTTCATATGTGACTTCATAATTCTTAGTAACTTGAAGGAAATCTTTAATACCACTAATAATATACGCTAAATGACCATATTTTTTCTTTAAGTTTCTTGGTGTATCATAAGGTATATTTAAAAATTTACCAAAACCAGCTACATAGACAAAAGGTCTTCCATTAATTAAAGGTATATCAATTTCTTTTACTACACCATTTAAACACATCTTGATATTTTCTTCGATATTCTTTCCATAGCCAAACATAACTCCAACATCATTGGTTGTTCCAACCGGTATATGAGCAAGTACTAATCTTGTCTTTCGTTGAAGATTTCCCGTAACTACTTCATTAAAAGTTCCATCTCCACCCATAGACATTAATAAATCGACATAACCAATATGACTAACTATCTCTTTAGCGTGTCCCCTATATTCAGTTCCGATGATTGTAACATTATAACCATAACTCTCAATTAATGATCTATATTTACTCATCAACGATCTTTTTAATGTATGACCACTATTGGGATTATATATTACAACACATGTCTTCATAGAGTCAGTCCTTTCACTAGAATTATACCACTTATTAGACTTTTGTACTACTAATATAAAGTATTATTTGTTATAATGACTATAGGGGATGATGGACAACATGGAAATAAAACAACCAACTTATAAGAATCGAATAAAAAAACTTTTAATAGAAAACCCTAGCGAAATATTACTTACAAACAAGTATAAATCTGCAGAAACTTTAGTCGACATTTTAGAAGAAGACTTAAATAAATTCCGATATGATAGCAAAGAAGATTTAAACTATTTGCAAAAGATATTTGGACTTATTGGCAAACTTATTGACGGTGATGAAGTCTTATTAAAGGGATTATACGATAGATTTACCTACATTCATAATTTTATAAATAATTTAATAAAGTCAAGACCACAAGAAATGAGTCATTTAGAAGTATCAAATTATAAACTTCTTCAAAGAATTATTGAAGAAATGGAAAACACTATGCTTCAAATATATTTAGACAATCCTGTTGAATACAACTATGATAAAGAAGCTTTTATCGAATATATTATTTTTACCTTAAAATATGAGAATATCGTTAAAGAAGCAGTTCATAAATTTCCTCATATAGTAAATTCTATCGATAAAAATAATGTATCACTAATTGAAAAGGTATTAGATGCCTATCTTGAGAGTTTAGACGAATACCTATCTGAAGAAAATTTAGGTCATATAGATAATTTAATATATTATGGTAAAGTATTAAAAATTATTGTTACGAGCGATAAAGTAAAAATAGATAATTATTCAATAAAAAAAATGATAGATAAAATTAAAGATTTCTATCAATCTAAACATTATACACAAAATAGGCATAAGGAAAAACTAACATTCTTTATCAATGATTGTATAAATATATTAACTAATTCATGTGAAGAAGAAACTATCGACTATTTAAATTATAAATATGAGATACATAGTAAATTTAAAGAAGCACATAACTTAGAAGCTAAAAGAATATACTTAGCAAATAAAAAAATTCTAACTCCAACAACTAAAAGAAAGATATATACATTTGATGGAGAGGGAGCATTTGAATTAGATGATGGATTATCAATTACCTATGAAGATGGTATATATCATTTAGGTGTACATATAGCAGATCCTCTATCATACATAGGTTTTGATAATATACTAATGGACGAAGCTAAAAGAAGAACAACATCCATCTATGTCGATGATAAATGTATTCCAATGCTTCCATTTATACTATCCGGAGATACGATAAGTCTAAATGTAAATAAGCAAACTTATTGCATGAGTTATTACTTCGATATTGATGCTTTAAGCGGTAGTCTTATCAAATTTGATATAAAAAATGAAATATGTGAAGTAGCAGGAAACTATACTTATCATCAATTTGATGAATTCTTAAATAAGGGAACTAATGATTTAGAACTGTTCAATACTTTGATGTTATTAACAAACGTATCCAGTATTCTAAAGAAAGTATATATGGAAAATCCACTATTCACAGAGATTAATGACCATAATCATCAATATGAATCAACAAAAATAGTTGAAAGTGCAATGATTTATACAAATTACAATACAGCCAAGTATTTTGATGAAAGATGCTTACCATTCATGTATCGATGTCACAGTATGTCGCCAAAGAACATGGATTTATTAAATACTTTAGAAGAAAATTTAATGTCTAAAGACAAAGATATGTCTAAAGAAATAATTAAATTTAAAGAACTTATGCAAAGAGCCTATTATTCAAGTAAGAATATTGGTCACTTTGGTTTAGGAATAGATTATTATTCACATGTTACAAGTCCACTTCGTAGATTAGCTGACATTATATGTGGAATTTGTATTAGAAAATTTTATCTAAATCGAGACTATACTAAAGAAGATATTAAAATAGTTACTGAACTAATCGATGAAATGGCAGAACAAATAAATCAAAAAAGAACTTCGTGTGTCGATTATGAAATCCAGTATTTAAGACTTAAAAACCGAGAATATTAGTTCTCGGCTTTTAAATATTTTATAAACTCACGAGCAGCAAATGAAGGCTCTGTATTTTTCTTAATTAACAATCCAATATGGCGCTTTGGAATCTCGGGATCTGTCTTTATAATTTTAAGTTTATTTTCCTTAATATCATCTTCGATAAAACTTGCAACCTGATAGCCGATTCCATATCCAACTTTAGTTAAACTATTAACTAGACCATAACTTGCCAAAGTCATTTCTGGCTCAACAAAAATATTATATTGAGCTAATACGCTATCTAAATAATCTCTCGTTGTATTTCCTTTAGGTTGAAGAATTAATGGATACTTATTTAAATCAGATAATTTAATACAATCAGGAACATCTAAACTAGGACTAGCAACAAAGACATCTTGAATAGAAAGTAAATTAATGCTTTCAATATCTGAATGACTTGTTATAGGTAAATTAGTAACAATAAAGTCTAGTAAGCCATCTCTTAATTTAATAATAGCCTGACTAGAAACACTTGTATTAATCTCGATTTTAATATTTGGATGTTCTTCATGAAATTTTTTCAAATGGGGAAGCAAATAATTTTCAACTAAAGTTCGAGATATACCTATCTTAATTACACCATATTCGAGATTGACCATATTAGTAAACTGATTTTCTCCATTTCTAATAAAATCAATACCCGATTTAATATACTTATGTAATTCTTCACCTTCCGGTGTCTTAATAACACCTTTCTTCGTTCTTACGAATAACTTTCCACCCAATTGATCTTCGAGAGTCTTTATAGCTTTAGAAACAGCCGGTTGGGAAATGTGAAGTTCATTTGCAGCAAGCGTGATATTTTGAGCATTAGCTACTTGATTAAATATACGATATAGTTCAAAATCAATATTCATAATATCACCTCAAAATTATTATAACACATAGTTATGTTAATAATAACTAATATATATTTTAATTATATATAATTTAGTATTAATATTTAATTAGGAAGTGATATTAATGAAGAAAATAGTAATCAATGATGGAGAAGAATTAGTTCAAAAGCATTCTTGCAAAGCAAGAATAGTAAACATCATAAAAAATAAAATATTAGTAGCTAAGTATGCAAATCTATATATGCTTCCGGGAGGAAAAATCGATGAATACGAAACTCCTACTGAAGCATTAAAAAGAGAGATATACGAAGAAACGGGATTCATTCTAGATGATAAAGATATTAAACCTCTTATAAAAACAGATGTATTCGAGAGTAATTACCAAAGTCGCGATTGTACTGAACCAATACATAAGAATAATGAAACATATTACTATCAAATAGATAAATATATTGAAGTAAGTAATCAACACCTAAGCGAAAAAGAAATAGATGCAAATTTTGAACTAATAAGAATGGATATATATGAATTAATCGAAATACTAAGTAAGAAGATGAATACCCCAAAAGAAAGAGCATACTCAAAAGAACTATTAAGCGTTTTAAAAATATATTTGGAAGAAAATAAATATATTGATCTACATACTCATACAACTGCTTCTGATGGAGAATATAGAGCAAGAGAAGTAATTGAAAAAGCAAAGAATAATAATATTGGAATACTTGCTATAACAGATCACGATACTGTTCAGGGATTAACTGATGATCTATTTGAAGAAGATTTAGGAATTAAAGTAATTCCGGGAGTTGAATTGACAGTTAAAGTATCTAAAGGGAGAATGCATATACTTGGACTAAACATAGATTATCACAATGAAAAATTAATTGAATACTTAAAAAATACTAAAAGACATAATATTGAAAACCTAAAAAGAATAATCGATTATCTAAAGAGTAATGGAATACATTTTAACGAATCGGATATAGATAATATATTAAATAAACACACAAACGTAGGAAGACCTGTTGTAGCTAAATTACTAATCAAATATAACTACGTATCAAGTGTACAAGAGGCATTTGATAAATATCTGATAGAAGCATTTAATATGACGCGAAAGAATAATACTGGAAATACTATAGAAGGTGCAATAAAGGCAATAACTTATGCTAATGGCATCCCTATTCTTGCTCACCCTTCATCACTTGAATTAAATAGATGCGAATTTGAAGAATTACTTATCGATATGATTAAATATGGACTTAGAGGTTTAGAAGTGTACCATCCAAATGTCAGTGAAGAAGATCGACTATTCTATATGGATATGGTAACTAAATACAAATTATTATATTCCGGAGGTTCCGACTATCATGGAGAACACGTAAAACCTGACATTGAACTTGGTTATGGACGAGATAATCTATATATTAAAAACGCATCTATCTTAAGAGAATTAAAAAAATAAGAACTAATAAAAATTAGTTCTTTTATTTACGAGCATTAGAAATATCACTTAGAGGAATAGTTGGATTTTCCTCAAATACAATCCTTTGCAATTTACTAGTAGAATTTCCTACTGAATCAGTAATCGTATATTTAATCCAATATTGAGTTCCTCTATCCATATCATTATGATCGATAAATACCTCATGTTTTACTTCATATCTAGAATCATCCCATAATTCTAAACTATCATAATTAATCGATTGAATATTCTTAACGTAATAAGTATCTTCTTTAAATTTTAATACAGGTTTGTATATATCTTTATCATTGTTATTATCAACAATCCAATCATGATTACTTCTTGAATTAGCAATCCAACCTTTACTAGTTTTATACCAAACATAAGTGTCATCTTCAAGGTTGACTTCTTCAACTAAGTATTTTTCCCCTTTTAGAGCTTTCCCCATGCTTCTACTATATTGCTCAGGGAACTCTCTTATATTAATGTAATCTTTTTTTATCTCAATATGCCACTTATCAGTATAATCAATAGGTTTATTCTTCTCATAATATTTATAACCAACATACCCCAAGCCACATACTAGAACAATTACAAATAAAAACTTAATAACTTTTTTCATTACTTCATCTACTTTCATATTAAATATAATACATTGTTAATTTATATTCAATATAATTTAAAATATTTATAATTATTTTAAACAAATAAAAAACCCGTTAACGCGGGTATAATTCTAATGGAGGGGCCTACCAGATTTGAACTGGTGCTCGGGGAGTTGCAGTCCCATGCCTTACCACTTGGCTAAAGCCCCAAGACAATGTCTTTTATGACACAAGTTAATTCTACAATAAATAAGACCACTTTGTCAATTGTATGTGTATCTTTTTTAATATTTTATGAGTAATAGAAATATTTATGAAAAAAAGAATTAGATATACTAATTCTCTATTCGCCTAACAAACTAACACAATAGACATTGTTTCTAAAATTAAATTCTAAATCTATATCAGTTGCATTTGCAATTTTTCGATCTACTAGTACAAATAATTTATTATCGACATCACTTTTTGCAATTGGCTTAGCATTAATAGAATACTTTCTTCCCAAGATTTCATAATTAATTACTAAGTAATGTTCAAATATTTTATTATATGTATTAAGAGTCTTACTAAACTTATTATCTTCATATAATACAGAATCATAATCTATTTCTAACATTGTATATAATTCTTTTTGATTAGGTGTAATAACATTAGAAAGAGGCATACATTTATCAAGAGAAGAACATAATACATATTTATTATCATATATATCTAATACTTTATATCCAGTAATCTTTAAATCAAATCTATTAATACCTACGGGATTAATTCTCATTAATTGATTAATATTATAGTTGTTTTTTTCTGCCTTAGAATCTATATTTCTTGGATGAATATCAAATAATCGATAACGAGATATTACATCAGATACTTTATTTTCAATAGCATATCTAATTCTTAATTTTAAATCATTAGTTCTTGCCCCACCAGGAAGTTCAAAAGCTATTATTGCATCCATTGTCTCATCAGCTTCTAAAACTTCTCCACGATTGTAATAAACACCTAAATCATAGAACTTTTCATTCTTTGTCATAATTGGATTATAAGATAGTTTTCCATTGGCTAAAGTAATTAAATCAATATCAATAGCTCGATTAGTACTAGTTAAATTGTGAAAAGACATATCAACAACGACATATTTATATCCTGGTTTTATTGTATCCCCATTATAATCTCTTGTTGTAACATAACTCTTTCTAACTGTGTATGCTATACCATTGACACTTGTTGCTTCACTGGCAGCTAAAACTTTCATATATTCATTATAATAGTTAATGCCAACAATAACTAAGACAATTGCAAGTAAACCACCTACACAAGATATAGCAAACTTATTTTCCAATATATAATACTTACATTCTCTTATAGTTCTTCTAATAAATCTAAGATATTTATAATTATTTTGACCAAAAGTAACTTCTACTTCTTCATTATCTTTTTCATCTATCTGCAACTCTTTTAAATCTTTACTAAAATTGAACTGTTTTAAATTAAAACCTATACCTCTAATAAAACAAATCGCGATAAAGACATAAGATGGCCATGTAGCAATCATAGAGATATCTTTAGCTAAAATAATGGTATCTAAATTTGTTAAATTATCAATCATTGAAGTTAATAAAGAAAATAAGTATGCATATACAGGAACTAAAGCAACTCCATAAATAATTAAAAGTAAATATAGGGTAGTAGGTTTCTTCTTAAATCTTAAAATCCAAAATATAACACCAGCTAAACCTATAATAACTAGTAAAAACAAATAAACTACATTATTAACATAGACATCAGCACCCGCATACATTAATGTATTAGCTCTTTGAAAATTTTCAAATAGATTATTAATATCATTCATTGTAATTAGAATGAATATTAAACAAGCAAGTAACGCTAAATGTAATAACTTAAAATGCTTAATTATAAATGCATAGGGTTTTCTTAATACCACATTGCCACCTCCTTACTATAAATAATTATATCATGTTTTAAAATAAACATAAATAATAAAAAAATATATTACATATGTAATATATTAATTCTTTTTATTAACAATCATTTGCCCTTCAAGTAAATAAATCGTTTTATTGTCATTAACTAACTTACTCTCACTTACACCAAATGTTTTAGCTACTCCCTCTAAAGTATCAGAATTTTTAGTTATATAATACGAATAATTTTTATTGGGAATCAATAATACTTGACCTGGATAGATATAATCATCTATATCCAAACCATTTAAACTGGCAAGTAAATTAGGATTAATATTATATTTTTTACTAATTTTATATAAATTATCTCCACTAGTAATTGTATAATATTCAAAATAAGTATCACTCTTAACATCTCTAAAATACATATAATCACTTCCTAATATAGAATATGTGATTATTGAGAATATGTTAATTAAAAGATATATATTTTATTTTTATAAGAGAAATTCCATTCGAAATAAGTAAGTAATTTACTATTTCCTCTATATAAATCGTAACAATACAATGAATCTTCAATTAGATAAAACACTTTATTATCACTAACGTAAATGATATCTTTTATATCTCCTTTATTAATTAAAATATCTTTATCAGTTTTATAATATTTATAATATAAGTTTTTATCTTTTATATAATAGTTAACTAAATCTTCTTTTTTGAATAAGACATTAGAATATATAAAATCAGATAATCTTTCTTCATCTAATTTTGTATCATAAGAAATAGCATAATCATTCGTACTAGAAATACTAATTTTCTTCTTAAAAATATCTATTTTATATTGGCATTTATTCTTTCTATCAAACAAGTAAATATCATTATCTATAAATCCATTAAAGTATGAATCAGTACTTATTTTATATTCAAATTCAAATTCATCTACTTTAAGTTTTTTATAGTTAAAAATATATAGTTTACTATATTCTCTTGATTGATCATAATCGGCAAATATTATATAATCGTTAAATCTAATAGATATATCATTTTCATAATGCTCATTCTTTAGAAAATTATATTTCTTACTAGTTAAAATATTTGTTAAACCATATCCATTCCAAATAAAATAATTATAGTCTTTATTGTAGATATCAATATCATTTATTGTATTTATCTTATTTGTATCTGGATTCTTCTTCTCTTGTAAAATATAAGAATCAACATAGGATTCACCATCATAGCATATAGAAGGAAGAAAATCTCCAAATACTTTTATAGTAGCGCATTTATACTTATCAACTTCTTTAATATTTGCTTCTTTAATGAGTTCTCTCTTTGTAGAATAATCATTGTCCGTCATAAACTTATACTCATTATCCTTATTATTAAGAATAAATGTATAAAGTTTTGTTTCCTTATTATACTCTTCTGATACTTTAAATCCGTTTACTTCATATTCTAACTTATAATCTATTTTTCTATTAAACATAAATATATAACTAAATATAATTAAAAATACTACAATTAAAAATATTATTACTTTCTTCATATATTCTCCTTTTTAAAAAGATGAATCAACTAGGATTCATCTTTTCTTTTATTAAATGTATCTCTAGTTTCTCTAACAATTGTAGAAACACTAGTTTCAATTTCAGGTAGACATCTCTTATCAAGATTAGAAACATATATTTTTTCTTTAATTGTATCAATACAAACGATGCCCCAAATCAACCCAGCATCAACGAATAAATCATTATATAAATCAAACGTTACAGAAGAAAACTTATATCCAACAATTAATCTGTTTTGAGCAATCATTATTCTTTCATTAGTAATTGCAACAACTCCAGTATTAAAAAAACTAAAATGATTATTGTCTAATTGACCAGCAAAGATATATAGAATTTGTTCATTGGGATTTAAATGTTTATCAATGATTGCAGCATGTTTCTTTAATCTAAACCAAGTTACACACATTGGATATTTATTTTTAAAATTTTTTAATTCTGAATATGCACTATCTTTCATTAGTTCTTCACTCCTTTTATTACTTTTGTCTCAATAAGCTTTTCTACTAAAGAATCCTCATTAACATAACCTTTAATACAACCAACTAAATTACCTTTCTTAGTAATAACTGTTAATGGCTTATCAAATTTAGATCCTAGTGTTGTCTCTTCACCACTCTGAGTACAAGTTCCCGGTATAGTATAATCTAAATCCATAACTTTTTCATATTCATTAGAATCGTAAGTATCTTTATCAAAATAGTATATATTCAAATTATATTTCTTAGCAACATCATTTACTATAGGTAAATATTTAGTACAGAAAGTACAACTACTAGCACCGAATACAGCTACAGTATATTCATTACTATTAAACTTTTTGATATATTCATCAGCAGTAGATAATACCTGATAATATCTTTCTTCTTCAGGTATGTAACCATATAAATATTTCTTAACAAGTTCATCTTTCTTAGTTTCATCAAGTTCATTACTAATAAAACCCATTAATTCTCCTTCGACATAGACAATATAGCCGTTATTTTCTATTTTTATATCATCAGTTGATAACTTTTCTAGTTCTTCTTCAGTCAGTTTAACTTGATAAGTCATAATACGATTGTTTTTCTTAATATGTTTACTATAATCCTTAATACTTTTATCAATCTCGCCATTATATAAGAATAAGAAGTCTTTACTCTTTTCTCCGTTATATTCTTGAACTAGAGATGCAATATCATCAAATTCTACTAATTTAATTTTATTGCTTTCAGCTGTTGCAAAGAATAATAAACAAATAAGCAACACAACTATAAAAGCACCAATTACATAACTTGATTTTTTCATGTTTTCACCTACTACTTATATTTTATAATAAACATCATCAAATATCAATTAATTATGAAGATATTGAATGACGTTATTAGCTGCAATTGCACCATCACTAGCGGCCGTTACTAATTGTCTTAATCCCTTTGTTCTAATGTCTCCCGATGCAAATATATTAGGGGCATTTGTTTTAGTATCTTCACTAATTATATAGCCTTCATCATCTAAATTAATCAATCCTTGAATAAACTCTGTATTAGGAGAAGATCCAATAGCAATAAATAGTCCACTTACATCCAATAATCTATTATTATTTAATTCAATTCGATTCAATGGTTTTCCAATTAAACTAGTTACTTTAGAAGATTTAATTATCTCAACATTATCTAATGAATTTATTCGATCAACTAATACTTTATCTCCTCTAAATTCTTCTCTTCTAATAATCAAATATACTTTATTAACAATTTTTGATAAATATAGTACATCATCAAGAGCAGTATTTCCACCACCTACAACAGCAACATCACGTCCCTTAAAGAATGCCCCATCACAAGATGCACAATAAGATATTCCAGAACCAATTAACTCTTCCTCATGCTCTAAACCTAAAGTTTTCTTTTTCAAACCACAAGCTATAATAATTGTTTTTGTTTCATAAACATTACTACTTGATGTAACTGAATTATTATCTATACTAATTACTTTCTCATATTTTAAATCTACACAATCGTAACTTTTAACTTGTAGAGTTAAATTATTAATTAATTCAAAGCCATTTATACTATTAACTCCCGGATAGTTTTCAATATTTTGTGCATTTAATATTTGGCCTCCACAGACGCTTTCTTCAAGTACGAGAGTTTTGATACCTGCACGAGCAAGATATAAAGAGGCAGTTAATCCGGATATTCCTCCTCCAATAATAATACAATCATACATAGCAATCACCATTTATATTATAGCATAATTTTCTATTTATATATTTGCATATTCATAATAATAAAACTTACAATAGGTTTCGACGACTATTAAAATAAAAAAATTCATAATATAAATTATGAATTCAAATTGGATAATTAATTGGTGGAGCCGAGCGGACTCGAACCGCTGTCCAAATTACTCTTCATAGTAGCATCTACAAGTTTAGATAGAAATATGTTTTCGCAAGTAAAAATGTATCTATCAGCCTAATACTTGCTATCTCATAAGAAATTCATTTATATCATTAGAGATCTAATATAAATATATTCCACATATATGAACCAATAAATTAACTATGGAAGATTAACTTATTAGCACTCCTGGCATTTATTATGCAGCTACTGGAGCAAAATTAAAATTATTGTTATTTATTTTTAATTGTGCCACTTAGGATTGGCTACCACTTGCAACTAAAACAAGACTATAATCTGTCGAAACCAAAAAACGGCCCCGGATGTACCAATATTACCATAAATAGGAATTTTTATCAACAATAAAGGAAGACCTTAATTATCTTCCTTTTCTTCATCTTCAGCTAAATCAATTATATATTCTCCAGGTTTAACAAAGTAGTATTTCTCTCTCGCATATTTAAGAACATATTCAGTGTCCTGTAACTTTACAACCTGTCCCTCTAGATTCTCTTCTGATTCTAATAAATCATTATATTTTTTTGATAATTCCTGTTTTGTTTTCTTATTGGCATATATCTGTTTCCAAGTATTAAAACAAGAGAAAGCTAAAAAACTGCCAATTAATAGAATCATAGCAACATAAACTAACAATCTTCTTCTATACTTTACCATCCATATGCCTCCTATATACACTATATCAAATTTAACAAATCCATGTCATATTATTTACATCTTTGTTTTTTTGTTTACATAAGTTTTTACAACATAAGAAATGTAAATAGCATACAGAATATCTAGGACAACATATTCATTAAAAATAAAGTAATTGTATTTGTAACATATAAAAGTAAAAACAAATGTTGATAACAGTACAATTATTAACTTTATTACTTTGTTAAAATTAATTACGAGAAAATAAAACGAAGATAATATAAAAGATACAATAAATATTATAATTAAATATACTAACTGACTCATTTAAACAATTTATTTATTAAAGACTCTCCTGCTTTTCCGTTTTCTAAGTATGTAAGTGAATCAATATTACCTTTAATTGATACATTTCCATCAATAGTATCTAGTTTAATCATTTCTAAATCACTTCCCTTTATTACTATATCTCCCATTACTGATTCTAATTGAAATGCTTTATCATCAAAATTAACAATTCTCTTAATTCCGTTGATAATGATACTTTTACGATCTACTAACTTAATAATATGATTTGTGCTATTCGTCTCCATATTGCCTCCTACTTAATTATATTTAGTTCCATAAAAAAAATTCACATAAAGTGAATTTTATTCTTCTGATGATTCTGCTCTTTTTACTTCTTCTTCGTATTCAGCTAAAATGGCATCAGTAAATATTTTACGTGCTTCTTGGTTAATTGGATGAGCTATATCTCTATATTCTCCAGGAGCTGTTTGCTTACTTGGCATTGCTAAGAAAAGCCCGTTATCTCCCTCAAGAATTCTAATATCATGTACAACAAATTGATTATCAATTGTCACAGATGCGAATCCTCTCATTTTAGAATTTTCTTTTTCAACTACACGTACACGTACATTTGTAATCTCCATCCTACTTTCACCTCTCTATTATAAATTAATTATAATGCAATTTTTATTGAAATGCAATAAAATTTTATCGTGGATATCCAACATACATCATACCTTTTCCCAAGATTCCTCCTAAACCACTTTTGCCATATTTAGTTTTATTTAATAATTCTTTAATATCGATAGTTTTATTCTTATCAGTTAAAGATATATTTGTAGCTATTATTGCTGGATCTAAGGCATGAATATTAACTCTTTTAGGACTCGATGCATAATTAGAACCACTTTTTATAAGGTCTTCATAATCACTCTGACAGGCACCTGCGATAATAACTAACTTTTCGTGACTTGACTCATACTCACGAGCTTTTCTAACCGATTCAATAAAATACTTTGAATTTTTATAATTATTAATATTTGTTTTGTCACCTAACTTTTCATAATAGGCATCATGTCCAGTTATAACTAAGATATCTGGTTTTATTTCATTTAACAATTTAGAGATTACTAATGGCATTTCACTTTCTGTAACTTTCTTTCCAATCGCGAAAACTCCAGCTCTTTTATAAAATTCTAATGATTTCTTTAAATAATCATCATCACCATCTAAATGTAGTATCTTGCCCGGCAAATAAAAATATTCATCACGATCAACTTTCAATTCATCAACATCAGGCTCAAAATCATCTCGCGCATCACTTAAAACTAAATCACTTAATGGAGCATCAGCGACTAATCTTATATTACTACCCTTTAAATATGCTACATCATCTTGAATTTCAGTAATTATGAATACTATATCATTATTGTAACTGTTTCTAGTTACTAAATCCCCTATTTTCATTCAATCACCCATAATATTTTATGAAAAAAAAAGAGAAGTGATATTAAATTATCTTAGATAATTCAATAAATACTTCTAATGGTAAATCCTCAGCTCGATTATTTAAATCATAGTTATATTTAGATAATAATTTCTCAATTTCTTCTCGATTATAATTCTTTAGGTTATTCCTCAAGTTTTTTCTTTTAAACATAAATGCATCTTTCAATAACTTATTAAATTTAGACATATCTATATCTTCAATGTGCTCTTTCTTCTTAAACTTAATAACCGCACTGTCGACATTAGGCGCTGGAATAAATTCATCTCTTTTGACAATGAATTCCATAGATACATTAAAATAATAATTAAGCAAGATAGTAATTGATCCATATTCCTTTGTATTATTCTTAGCAGAAAAACGAGCAGCTACTTCTTTTTGAACCATAAATACCATTTCATCAGGGATAACAGTCTCTATAATCTTTAATATTATTGGTGTCGTAATATAATATGGAAGATTGCCAATAATAATTAGTTTTTTATAATTATATTTTCCTATATCATTTAAGATATCTCTCTTCATAAAATCATCAAAAATAATATCTAGTTTATCGCTTTTATATTTATTCAAAGCACTTTCTAATTCTCTATCTATTTCATAACATAAAGTATTGCATTCTAACTCTCTTAAATATTTAGTTAAAGCACCACTTCCCGGACCTATCTCTAAAACTAAGGTGTCTTTATCTGCTTCAATAAGAGAAACTATCCTCGAAGAAACACTTTCGTGTTTTAAAAAGTTTTGACCATATTTTTTCTTAAAAGTAAAATTCATAAAAAATCACTCCAACATAAGTTTATCATAAATAATTAAACAAAAAAAACATTATTAAATATGTTATAATAAAATAAGGTGGTATTATGGAATTAAACACTTCAAAAATATATGAAAAATTAAATGATTATGCTGTTGATAAATTATATGAGATTATTGAAAAGCTTGGATATCAACTAAAAAATGAATACTTGGAAACATTTAATGTTTTAATAGCAAACAATAAGGTTATCTCAGTTCATATAAAAAATGAAGAAGTAATGAAACACTTTGAAGGGGATTCTATTCCTCCAGCTTCCGGTCCTAGATCTTGGAAAGATGGTCTTGTTCATATATACCCTTTTATCTTTGATATAGAGGATACTGAAACAGTAATTGAAAAGTATATGAATGAAGGCATAATTACTCATGAATTATTTCATCACATCATTACTTTAGATACTCTAAATGAAACTCAAGAATACGATCAATACTATAGTTATTTAAATGAAGGTTTTGTTCAATACTTGACAGAGGAATTAGAAGGAAGAGAGTTTACTTCATCTAATTATCGAAGGAATGTTGAATTTGTAAAAGAACTATTAAAAAGACTAGACAACAATATAAAGGGAATTATGAATAAAAGATTGAGTGACGATGAAGTAGATATAATAAACGAGATGTATGAAGATTATATGATAGAAAGAGAATTTATGAATAGTCTAGATGATTACTTAAAAATTGTTTCTACTAAGACGAGCATTCCATTCGATAAATTAAAAAATTACTATGGAACAAAAAGTATAAAAGCAATTAAAGAAGATATATATAATCAACTATTAAAAATAGATGACGATGATCTAAAGAAAGAATTCGATAAAATAGTAGAACTATATGATAATAGACAAAATAAAAAGGCTTATTAAGCCTTTTTTATATTATTTGAAAACTATAAAGTATATATGAATTATTACTTATATCATTTTTTCTTTCAAAGTTAATATTTAATTTTTTTTCTTCATATGCATTAAAGTTTAACGTTTCGATAAAATAACATCTATATCCATTATTTATCTCACTTTTAAGTTCATTTATATTATATTTAGTACCATTTATAGTAAAAGATAAATCCAACTCATTAATTGAACTTGTCGGATCGACTATTAAATAAAATTTCTCTTTTCTATTTATATTATTCATATTCTTATAATTTATAATAATTTCTTCTTCCTGAATAGATTCTCCATAGAGAAAATTATCATAATTATTGTCTTTTATAGAAAGTGGCAATTCTCCATAAGATTCAGCAATTAACATACCTTCTTCATTATTAAATTGTTGCCATAAGAAAAATGAAGATACTAAAATAATCAATGCTGTAGTGATCGATATAATGGAATTGAACATACTTCTTTCCATCCCAAAATCCCCTTTTCGTGGGAAATATTATATATTAAAAGGGTATTTTAGTCAATTTTTTAAAAATTATATTATTTTCTTAATAATCTAATAAGTCTAAATAGATGGTAGATGATAAAACCAACTAAAGGTATACATACAATTATTAACCAACCATAGATTGAAGTAAAAAAGAACTCAAATCTTCCTATTTGAGGAATAATCATAACTGTTTTACCTACTATATTATCTATGGTAATAGACCCTTCATCTTGATTCAAGTTATTATCGCCCTTAGTTATGTAGTGGGTCTTTCCATCTTCCTCATATTTTTTTATTACTCTATGTGTTATAGTGTACCCATCAGAATCCACATAATCCGAATAAAATGTAATAATATCATTTTCTTTTAATTCAAGATCATCATTAACTCTAGTAACAATAATACAATCATATATCTTAATTACAGGTTCCATACTAGGACTAATGATAGTATAAATAGAAATTAATGGTTTATTATTTGATTTAGTTAATAAATTAGTTGCTAAAAATATAGACAATAATAAAATAGTTCCTACAATAATAGTTATAAATAGATAAAGTATAACTTTAGATATAATTGATAGAATTTTTTTCATTACCATCACCTATCTTAATTATACATAAAAAAGTAAATTATAGAAATAAAAAAGAATTACCAAAAGTAATTCTTATTGTCTTTCCCAACCAAATCTTAAAACGTCATAACTTATCTTTCTTCTACCGACATTTTTAATTGCTTCATCATAAGTATTTACAAGTAAATCCAAATCATTACCTAAAACTCCACGATCAAGAACAATAGCTACAGATTTAGAACCGCTATTATCTATTGAATCAAAAGTTACAATAGAACCACAAGGCAAGTTTTTGCTAGATGCAACAATCTTAACGTTGCCATATTCTAAATCATTATATACTGAATCTTTATTTACCATATAATCACCATTACAAGCTAAATAACCGCTACATAATGGACAATTAGCTACATAACCAGTTAAATCACCAGTAAATGTATCTAATGGATAGTATCTGTCATTCATAGCTATTTCGTTTACCTTTATTGCCATCGCTGATAAGTCAATCGTCTTATTTAAATTTTGATTACTTAATTTATCAACAGAAGATACAACATTTACTTTTTGTACAGTAAATACGATAGCTATTAATAATATCAACTTTGATGCTTTTAATATTTTTGTTTTCACATTGTTCATTTACTATCACCTTATATTTGAATTATAGCAAAATGCAAGAGTAAAGTAAATATTTTACATAAACTTTATATAAAAAATATTTCCGATACGCTATTTTCCGTTACTTTTTCTACTTCACTAATATCTATATTCTTAATACGAGACAAATATTCGGCAATAGTTCTAATATATTTAGGTTCATTGGAATATTTTCTAAAAGGTTCAGGAGTTAAATATGGGGAATCAGTTTCTAATACTATTCTATCTAATGGTAATTCTTTAATTGTTTCATCTAATTTTGAATTCTTAAAAGTCATAACTCCACCAACACCAATATAAAATCCCATTTTAATATACTCAAAAGCTGTTTCCTTACTTCCGCTAAAGCAATGAATAACTCCACGAACATTGTGATTTTTAAGGCAATTAATAGTATCTAATGTTGCCTCTCTACTATGAATTACAACAGGTAAATTATATTTTTCTGCTAAACTTAATTGATAATCAAATACCTCCAATTGGCGATCCCTAGTTTCTTTTCCATAGTAATAGTCCAAACCGATTTCTCCAATAGCAACAATTTTTTTATTTGATTTATTACTTTCTAATACTTTTTCAAGTTCTCTTAAATCTTCTTCACAATTTTCTGGATGTATTCCAATAGCAATATAGACATTATCATATTTATACGAAAGATCAATCATTTCATCAATGGATTTTAAATTATCAGATGCTGAAATAAAGCGCATAACTCCTACATCATTAGCATCTTTTATTACTTTATCTAAATCGCTAAAATACTCCTTAAATAAATGACAATGAGTATCTGTTAACATATTTCACCTCCAAATGAAAAGATAAAAGAAGAATAATTAACTTATTCTTCCGTTATTTCAATTCTTTTAAACAATGGCACTGGATCATTTAAAGATTCACCAACAACTAATCCACCAAATTGAGATATAGTATCAATATCAACTACATTAGTATTAAGTTGTCTAAATATCTCGTTACTAGTATCAGGTAAGAATGGATTTAATAGAACTGCACCAATTCTTATTGACTCAAGCAAGTTATATATAACTGTCTTAAGTTCATCTTGACGACTTTCATCTTTAGCTAATATCCATGGAGTAGTTTCATCGATATACTTATTACATCTTTTAAAAATCTCCATTACTGAATCTATTGCTTCAGGTACTTTTAATTCACTCATGTATTTATCGACATTTTCTTTAGCAGTTAATGCCACATTAATTAAGTCATCATCAAATTCTGTTTTATCATCACTTTTAACAACAACATTATCAAAATATTTCTTGTTCATTGCAATAGTTCTATTAACTAAATTACCCAATACATTAGCTAAATCTGTATTTGTACGATTTATAAGTGCACTTTCTGAGAAATTTCCGTCATTTCCAAAAGGAACTTCTCTTAAGACAAAATATCTAACAGCATCTTTTCCATAAGCCTCAATATATTCTCTTGGGTCTTTATAGTTACCTGAACTCTTAGATATTTTACCTCCATCAATTACTAACCATCCATGACCAAATACTTGTTTTGGCAATGGTAAATCTAGTGCCATTAACATGATTGGCCATATAATGGTATGAAATCTAACTATTTCTTTTCCAACTATATGTAAGTCTGCAGGCCAAAATTTCTTGAATAATTCATCATTATCACTTAAATATCCTAAAGCACTAATATAATTGCTTAGAGCATCAATCCAAACATATACTACATGTTTTTCATCGAATGATACAGGAACTCCCCAAGTAAAACTTGTACGTGAAACACATAAATCTTCAAGTCCCGGTTTAATGAAATTATTAATCATTTCATTTTTTCTAGTAACTGGTTGAATGAATTCTGGATGTGATTCAATATATTCAACTAATCTATCAGCATATTTGCTCAATTTGAAGAAATACGCCTCTTCATGAGCTTCCTCTACATCTCTACCACAATCAGGACACTTGCCATCAACTAACTGAGATTCAGTCCAAAAGGATTCACAAGGCGTACAATAAAGGCCTGAATACTCTCCTTTATATATGTCTCCTTGATCATATAGACGTTTAAATATTTTTTGAACAGTTACTACATGTTCTTCATCTGTCGTTCTAATAAACTTATCATAAGATATTCCTAAACTTGCCCATAAATCTTTAGCATTTTCAATTATTTTATCGACATACTCTTTAGGAGTAACTCCAGCCTCTTGTGCCTTCTTCTCAATTTTTAAACCGTGTTCATCAGAACCAGTTAAGAAGAATGTATCATATCCATTTTGTCTTTTATATCTTGCAATTGCATCAGCAATTATTGTTGTATAACAATGACCTATATGAAAATTAGCACTAGGATAATAAATAGGTGTTGTTATATAAAACTTTTTATCTGTCATATTTTTCCTCCTTATATAATCTTTTTTTTAAATAATTATCTAATATTTTCTTAGATGGCAAACACAAATTGTCGGGTAAATTATCTAAATCATAATAATCATATGCAACATGTTCTTTTGTATCGCCTAGTGTAATATTACCATCATAATTATGAGCTAATATTCCAATAGTTACAAAATGTGCATATTCATTAATATCATCGGCAATAGAAACTATTTCTAAATCCGATATTTCTAGATTTACTTCTTGTAATACTTTTCTAATAGCAGCTTCAAATATCGTCTCATTTGTCTTTATCTTACCTGCAGGTAATGTCCATGTTCCCTCAAGTCGCATATCACTATCTGCTAAAGCTGGATCATCATTTCTAAGTATCAATAGGACTTTATTTTCATCATTTAAAATAATAACTCCAAGTCCAACTCCCGGCATATTATCCACCTCCTAAATAAAAAAAAGCCACGAATATAGGGACCAATTAGGCGGTACCACCCTACTTCATGACTTATCATGCACTCATCATCTTAACGCGATATCACGATTTAAACTCCAGACCCATTCGACTAAACTTCACTATGTTTGCTTTCACCTAATCAAACTCTCTTGTAATAGTTCTATTTAGCTTCTTTCCTTCGCTGTTTAACAATGTTAATATAACATAATTCTTATTTCTTTTCAACAATAAAAATCTACTATATATTTAACATATTTATTATTTCATTCAATAATCTTACTTCATAATATATAAAATGTTTCTCAAGATTTACTATTGGAAGTGAAATATAGATTTTTTTCATACGATAACTTAGTTTAAATCGAGGATTAATATTATAAACAACTAGGAATAATTTATCTCCTTCTAACCTATTAGAGATATCTTCAGGGATCTCCAATTCAATTAAAGATTCTGTCTGTCTTACTCTCTTTATTCCAAGCTTATTAGCAAGATACTCAAACCACTCTTGATGCATATATATATCCATTTGATCTGTAATGACACCAAATCTATCCTTTATCTCTTTTTTAACATTATCAAGTGATTCCTGATCAGTTATACCATTTATTAATTTGTGAATTTCAATTTTTATAGATTCTTCACTAGCTATTTCATCATCAATGTGATTGCTTACTTCTATTAGAGGACTATCAAGATCTTCTTTTTCTTCTATAAATTCACCTTTAATCTTTTTAATCTCATCGTTTACCATTTGAGTATATAGTTCTATTCCAATTGTATCGATAAATCCCGCCTGTTCAGATCCTAATAAATCTCCAGCACCTCTTATAGATAAATCTCTCATAGCAATCTTATAGCCACTTCCAAGTTCAGTGAAATCTTTAATGGACTCTAATCTTTTAATAGCTGTCTCTGTTAATATCTTCTGTGGTTTATACATTAGATAAGCATAAGCAATTTTATCACTTCTACCAACACGGCCTCTTAATTGATATAACTGTGAAAGTCCAAAGTTATCAGCATCAATAACAATTAAAGTATTAACATTAGGAATATCAATTCCCGTTTCGATAATTGTAGTACAAATTAATACATCGTATTTATAATCGACAAAGTCACTTACAATATTTTCTAAATCTGTTTTATCCATTTGTCCATGAGCAATTACCATTCGTGCTTCCGGAACTAAAGCTTGATATCTTGACCTAATATCTTCGATAGAAGCAACTTTATTATATAGAATAAATACTTGACCATTTCTCGTAAGTTCCTTAACTATAGCATCTTTAACTAAAAAATCATTTTCTTCAACTACATAAGTCTGTACAGGATATCTATTGATTGGTGCAGTATCAATTATTGATAAATCTCTTATACCACTCATAGCCATCTTCAAAGTTCTAGGAATTGGTGTTGCTGATAGAGTTAAGACATTTACATCTTTTCTTAATTCTTTTATTCTTTCCTTATGTGTTACACCAAATCTCTGTTCCTCATCAACAACGAGCAAACCCAAATTTTTAAAAACAATATCTTTATTCAATACTTTATGAGTACCAAATACAATATCAATTGTTCCATTCTTTAAACCTTCATAAATTCGCTTTACCTCTTTTGGAGTAGTAAATCTATTTAGAAGAGCAATCGATACAGGAAACTCTCTAAATCTATCTAACGCATTATAATATTGCTGTCTAGATAATAAAGTTGTCGGACAAAGATAAACAACTTGATAACCATTTAAAATAGTTTTAAACATTCCTCTAAAAGCAACTTCAGTTTTACCAAATCCAACATCTCCACATAGTAATCTATCCATCGGAATCGCACTAGATAAATCTTTATCAATTTCATTAATACATTTTAATTGATCACTTGTTTCATTATATTCAAAATAAGATTTAAACATCTCCTCTTCGGGAAAATCCACATAAGAAGCCCCTTTTATGCTAGCACGAGATGCATATAATTTTATTAGTTCATCACTGATATCTTTTATCTTATTTCTAACTTTCATCTTAGTTTTAGCCCAAGAAGTAGAATTAAGACTATTTATTTTTGGTTGGACACCATCTTTATCTCCATATTTATAAATAGTATTTATTTTCTCAACAGGAATATATACTTTATCATTTCCCATATAATTAATCATTATATAATCTCTTATCATACCAGATTTAGTAATAGGAACAATTCCTCCATAAACACCAATACCATGAGCAGTATGAACTACATAATCACCTATCTTTAAATCATCAAAACTCTTGACTTTTCTACCTATTTTAAAATTATTCTTAAATGTATTAATTACTTGAACATCATCGATATCATATTCTGAAATAACAATGTAATCATTTATAATAAAACCTTCATTAATTTTTTTATTTATAATGTTAATATATCCCTTTTTAATAGAATTTATATTTAGTATTTCTTTATCAAATAATTCAGAAATATGCTCTATTTGATTTTGTTTAGATAAGTATATAACTAAATATTTATTCTTGTTCTCATTACAATAATCTTTAAAATAATCATAATTACCCTTAAACTTTAAAGCTGGTTTAGAATTATATATAATTGTTCCATCTAAATTGTTTATTGTCTCTATTTTAATAAACTTTTTAACATTTATTTCTTCTATTTGAAACATATAAGAAATATCCGATTCAATATCTTTAGAATTTTTATATTCAATAATATCATTACATATCTTTTCATAACCATTTAATATCTGATGTTCATCGACAAAGAAAACAAATGGATTTTCCAAGTAATCTACCAAAGAACTATGCACTTTAGTATCTATTTCATCAAATGGTAAAATTTTATAACTAGACATCTCATCAATTGACAATTGAGTCTCCTCATCAAAATATCTTATTGAGTCTATTTCATCACCAAAAAATTCGAGTCTAATTGGATGACTTTCTTCAATTGGAAAAATATCAATAATATAGCCACGTATTGCATATTCACCTGTTGAAGTAACTAAAGAATCACGATTATAACCAAATAGATCTAGAGTATTAATTAACTTTTCCCTATCTATCTCCTTATTCTTTATAATCTCTACATTAAATATGTTTTCCTGATTCATATTAGGTAGATATCTCAAATATCCCATTAAATTAGTTACAACAATTGTTTTTTTGTTTTTCTTAATATGTTCAAGAGTCTCTAATCTAGTAACTTTTAGATCTGGGGATATAGCAATAGCTACAGATGCTAAAAAATCATCCATCGGAAAAAGACATACATCGTCTGTGTATGTTTTTAATGCACGAAATATTTTATTGGCATCATAAAGAGAATTAGTGACAATTAATACATTATCATCATGACTTTCAAAATATTTAAGATAATATAAAATTGTTAATTCACTAGATAACCCACATACAATACTTTCATTCTCAAATTTAAATAAATCATTTAAATAATCCATATTATCCCCTAATTATATTTATTCATTAAACTATCAATATTGTCATAATCAAAATTTTCTATAATTTCAAACACTTCTTTTTCAATATCTTTTATAATTTTTAAATCAGATTTAGAAAAATTACCTAGAACATAATCTTTAGTATCAATATTTTTATTATTTGATATTCCGACTTTAATTCTCATAAACTCTTGTGTATTTAAAGATTTAATAATATCTTTAACCCCATTGTGACCACCAGCTGAAGAATTTACTTTAATTCTAATTTTCCCAAACGGTAAATCTAAATCATCATGAATAACAATTATATCTTTATAACTAACTTTATAATAATTAACAAAAGAACTGACAACACCACCCGATAAATTCATAAAAGAAAGCGGTTTAACAAAAACATATTTTTCACCATTAATATTCTTTTCAATATATAAGCCATTAAATTTTTTAGACCACTTATACTCGCCAATATAATCATCAAGCATGATAAAACCTATATTATGTCTAGTATTAGCATATTCACTACCAGGATTTCCAAGTCCAAATACTAATTTCATATAATCACTTCCTAAACAAATCTTTATAAGTAGTTAATTCATCCAAATAAACTGGAGAATCTATTGTAACATAATCTTTGCCATTATAGATAGCTTCAATTAAAAATAAATTGGCATTTGCATTCTTCTTACTATATATAGGAACAATTCTCTTAATACCAAAATTATAATTGCCTAATGATTTAATAACATCAACTAATCTCAGAGATCTATGAACTAAATACAAATAACCCTGATTTTCAAGTAGTTTAGAAGATACTTTTGCAATGTCATCTATAGTAACTTTAATTTCATGTCTTGCAATTGCCTTTATTTCATTATCATTAATATAGTTAGTTTCATTAACTTTGAAGTATGGAGGATTACAAGTAATAATATTATATCTCTTATTCTTAAGTACTATTGGAAGATTATTAACATCTTCCCTAATAAATTCTATATTATGTATTTTATTATACTCAATTGATTTTATACCCAAATCATAAATACTGTCTTGAATCTCAACTCCAGTAATATGAATCTTATCTCCAAACTTTTTTGATAAAATCATTGGAATTGGTGCATTTCCACTGCAAAGATCTAGTATTTCATTTTGACCACTTTTTAAATCAACAAATTCAGCTAATAATACAGAATCTAAAGAGAATTTAAAATAATCAGAATTCTGATATATCTTATAATCATAGTCATATAAATCATTCAACTCGATCAAGTTCGTATTCATACTTTTCTTCTCCAATTAAAACTGTATATTTTTTATTTAATACATCTAAACTTACAACTTTTCCTTCACCATCAGCACATTTTATTTTTTCGCCAATTTTTGGCAAAAGTTTGCGATGCTCTTCATATACTTCATCTTCATAAGTTAAACAGCATAAAAGTCTACCACACGAACCATTAATCTTTGAAGGATTTAGTGCAATATTTTGATTCTTTGCCATATTAATAGAAATAGTATCAATACCTTTCAAGAATGCACTACAACAAAGAGGTCTACCACAAGGGCCTAATCCACCAATTTCTTTGGATTTATCTCTAATGCCCATTTGATGTAATTCTATTCTCGTCTTATATTTATACGCTAATTCTTTGACTAAGTCTCTAAAATCTATTCTTTCATCGGCAATAAAATTAAATATCATCTGTTTTCTATCTAAAGTAAAACTTGCATCCATAATTCTCATATCTAATCCTAAAGAATTAGCTTGTTCTCTTGCATAAATTACCGCTTCTTTAGCAGTCTTCAAGTTTGATAGAAAATTATTATAATCCTTCTTAGTAGAAATTCTAATAACATTTTTCATTTTTGTTTCATCAACATTTTTTATTTTTTTAACAATCGGTTCAACTACTTTAGCAAATTGTTCGCCTTTCTCAGTATCAACAACAACAGTTAAATCTTTTTTTAAATCAAAGTTTTCATACTTAAAATAATAAGATTTACCAGTGTCCTTAAATTTTACACTACAAATACTCATAATTCACCTACTCCCACATGATAAATAATCTATTAAACATCAATTCTTTATTTAAATTAAATTTAGAATCTTCTATTATATTATCTAATAATCTAATTCTATTTACAATCACTTTTAAATCTCTCGAATCTATTGAATCTAAAATATTTTTAACATAATCAAGATTCAAGTATTTATCACTTAAAATTGATTCATACTTTATAGTATACATTTTTTTTAGTAAATTCAAGATTAAATCAATTTGATTTCTCTCTAAATCACTATACTGTTTTGCATCAAGCATAAGTAAATATTTAGGATAATCATTTAACTTTTTTAAAAGATCAAATGTAATATCAAATACTTCAGCGTATTCACTTTCACTAATCTCAAGTAAATCTAATAAGGATTCACTTCCAAAACGATAGTTATATATTTCACATCTACTTCTAATAGTTGGAATAACTCCTTGAAGTTTATCTGTTATAAAAAATCCAATTATATTAGGTTCTGGTTCCTCTAAAAATTTAAGTAGTTTATTTGCTGAAGAAACATTTAACTTATCTGCTTCATTTACCACATATATAGAATATTTATTAATTAACGGCTTTGTAGAGAACGAATCAATAATACCAGATATAGCATCAACTTTAATCTCTTTACCATCCGGACCAACAATAATAACATCCGGATTTGTATTCTTATCTATAGTATTACAAATATTACAATTATCATTTCCATCATTATCACAATTGACAATTTTAATAATGTCTATAACATCTTTATAAGTCTTCTCAACATTATTCGTAACAAGCAAAAAAGCATGAGAGTTAGTTTTCTCATGAAAAGATTTAAGAATTACATTTTTTACTTCCGATGCATCCATATTATCACCTATAATATTTTAAAACTAAAATTATATACATTATTAATCCAGGAAAACCTAAAATGGAACATACACTAATACTAAATATATTCATAGGTACTATTATGCCTATTTTATTTAAAATTAGATTAATAGAATATAAAGTTATTGTTGATAACACTACGTTTTTTAACAATCGTTTAATAGATTTCATATCATCACCAATAAATTATATTAACTTATGTATAATCTATGAAATTTCTTTTCTATCAAGCAATGCTCTATCCAATGTAATTGAATCTAAATAATCTATTTCAACTCCCATAGGAATTCCATAAGATAAACGAGATACTTTAATATTTTTCTTTTCAAATATTTTCTTTATATATAGAGTAGTAGTCTCTCCTTCAATAGAAGGTTTTAGAGCTAAGATAATTTCTGCATCTTCTTGATTCTCTTTTATTCGCGATTCCAATGATGCAATATTTATATCATCGGGATAAATCCCATCGATTGGCGAAATTAATCCATCCAACACATGATACATGCCATTAAATGATCCGCTTTTTTCAAACATGAAGACGCTTTTATAATCTTCAACTACACAGATAACATTCGGATTCCTATTAGAATCATCACATATTGAACAAATCTCTTTATCAGTTAAATGTCCACATATTTTACATTTTCTAATCTTGCTTTTGCATTCTTTAATTGAACTTACAAAATTATCAATATCTTCTTCTGATAAATCCAACATTGAAAGTGCGTATCTCTCTGCACTTTTCTCTCCAATACCTGGTAGTTTTCTAAATGAGTCAATTGCATTTCTTAATACTTCAGGATATATCATATTACATTAAACCGCCAAATTGTTTAGCATAAATTCCCATTTTATCTTCAGTATCTTTATCAACTTTTGATAAAGCATCATTCATTGCAATTTTAATCATGTCTTCTAATATTTCTATATCTTCTTCATCTAGAGATTTTTGATTTATCTTAATAGATTTAATTTTCTTAGTTCCATAAACAACAACATCTACAAACTCACTGTGTCCCTCATAAGTAGAACTTTCAATTTCTTGTTGTTTCTTTTCCATATCTTTCTTCATTTTTTGTGCTTGTTGCATTAAAGCATTCATATTCATATATCATCTCTCCTTTATTTTATATTTATTAAATCATTGCCGAATGTTTCTTCAGCTAATCTTAATGAATTACTATCATTACTAATATATTCACTTTCATCTAATAATTCATACTTTTTGTTCTTATCATAAGTACTCATATAACTATCCCATTCCTTTTTAGAAATAAAGATCATCTTATAATTATTAGAATTAAAACTATTAAATGAAACTTCGATATCAAACAATTTTGAATTAATAACTGTCTTAACACTTTCTGAATTTGTAACGAATAAGACATAGTTATCAGATACTACTTGGGGAACTACTCCCTTCGTCAACAGTAAGAACTCTTTAATATTATCATCAACTATATGTTTAATATAATTATTCCACAAAGTTGAAAATTTAATTTTCTCATTCTTATTACAATTAACAAACGAATTATTTATTCTAATATTTATAAATTCCTGACACATCTTATAAATATTAGTATTTTTTGAATCATTAATCAATTCGTTTACGTCAATTTTAGTGTCAAGTGTGATTATTTCCCGGGAAATAATTTGATTTATTTCTCTAGTTGTTATTTGGTTAGTATCATCATTAATAAAACTAATTAATTCTAATTCTAACATTAAATATCCGTTGGAATTTGCATTAAGCTTACTTAGTAACGAATTTAATGAATCTATAATTTTCTTTAATTGATTAAATGCATTTGTACTAATATTTTTCTTTTTCATCTCAATTGCTTTGTTAATAAAATTATCAAGTATCTTATCTATTAGAATTTTAATATCTATACCAGTATTTTTAATTTCATTAATTTTAGACACTAAGGAATCAATATCATTTTTTAATATTGCCGTATAAATATTATCTATCTCATCTTTAGTAACTGTACCATAATTATTTTTAATAATATCGAGATTAATTATATCAGACACCTTAGATAATTGATCAAGAATACTAAGTGCATCACGCATACAACCATCTGATAAGTAAGCAATTTCATTCAATGCATCTTCTTCATATTTGATACTTTCTTTATCACAAATAGATTTTAAATTATCAAATATTAATCCCTTATCAATTCTTTGAAAATCAAATCTTTGGCATCTCGACAAAACTGTAATTGGAACCTTCTGAATATCAGTAGTTGCCAATATAAATATTACATTATGCGGAGGTTCCTCTAAAGTTTTCAAAAAAGCATTCCAAGCTGATTGAGTAAGCATATGCACCTCATCAATTATATAAATTTTATACTTGCTATTTGATGGTGCTATACCAACATTTTCAACTATATTTCTAATATCATCAACACTATTGTTACTTGCAGCATCCATTTCAATAATATCTGGACTAGAATTAAAATCAATACAGTTTTGGCATTTGCCACAACAAATACCATCTTTAGCATCTAAACAATTAAGCGTACGAGCAAATATCTTAGCAGTACTTGTTTTACCAGTACCACGAGGGCCAGTGAATATATATGCATGAGCTATCTTATCATTAATAATTGAATTTTTAAGTATATTTTTAACATGATTTTGTCCAACCAATTCATCAAAATTTACAGGACGATATTTACGATACAAAACTTTATAATCCATATTATTCACCTGACCTAATTATATCATAATAACTACTCTATCTGTTACAATTTGCCTTAAAAAAATTAGACAAATTGTCTTTATATTTTAAAATTTCTTGTTGAAAACTATCTTCATCATAAATTTTAAAATTAGTTTTATCAGAAGAGTGTTTATAATTATCTTTACTTACTAGATAATAAACATTATTTATACGAGATTCTTTAATTATTTCCTTACACATAGCGCATGGTTCTAAAGTAACATACAAATCGCATCCATCTAAACGCCAGTCCCCTATTTTACTCGCAGCTTCATGAATCGCCAGCACTTCAGCATGAGCTGTAACATCTTTAGATAATAAACGATTATTATGACCTCGACCAATAATTTGATTGTTGAAAACTATTACTGAACCAATTGGTACATCTCCGTTTGATTCTGCAATTTGTGCTTCATTTATACATTCAATAAAATAATTGTTCATAATTACACCTCATAAAAAAAGCGCACATAATTAGAGGCTATCTTGGCTGCTATCTTCCGATCCTGACCAGTTCATAACATAACTATTGCGCAAGTTAATTATAGCATATTTTCAAAAAAAATCTATATAAATCCGTAATTAATCAATAATTTATCAGTTTATAATCAGTAATTAATCAGTAATTAATCAGCAATTAATCAGTAATTCAACAAATTACTATAAAAATTTAATCTTATATAATAAAATGCAATTAATAATACTTACTATTTCTATATGTTTCACGTGAAACATTACGATATATAACATTAGATATATTTAAGTAGTAAAATAAATTTTATTATTTCAATGTTTCACGTGGAACATTGAAGACAGATATATATTTAGTAAATTGTTAATTAGCTTTATATATAAAGCTCATAATTTATAATAATAATTAATATTTAATAGTCGATTCACTGCATATGTTTCACGTGAAACATTATAATATTTCAGATATATATAAAAAATTATTAGGATTTTGAATATACATTAACTATTATTTTCTATATCCATATAAATTTATACATTTGATGTTTCACGTGAAACATACCAATCATGAATTTGATCTATATATTTAAATACATTAAATAATTTATATAGTTTTTTTACCAACACCACTTATATTTAGATATTTTATCCTATGTTTCACGTGAAACATTAATATTTTGATATATATATACTAATTATTTAAATTTTAAATATAAATGTATCATTAATTTTATGAATCTATACGATTTTGTACATTTGATGTTTCACGTGAAACATATCAAATATGTATTTTATTAATGTTTCTGAAACATTAAATGTTTTATATATTTTTTATAAACGCTAGCTGTACTTAAATGTTTATTCAATGTTTCACGTGAAACATTGAATTTATAATATATATGAATTATTTTAAAAAAAATAGTATATATTACATATTTAATAATTAATTATATATACAATATTCTTTGATGTTTCACGTGAAACTATATAAATTAATTTAATTAATATTGTTTCAATATTGAATCAACTAAATATTTAATATTAACAATATTGTAAATCTTTTTGTTATAATTAAAAGCCAATGTTTCACGTGAAACATTGGTATACATATTTATGTTTTAAATAATTTGTTATTAACAATTTAATATTATCGTTCTACTATTATTGTTATTAATATTTTGATAATATCACAATTTTATTCTTCAATTTGATCAGTAGGGGAATTAGCTATTTCTTCTTCAATTTCTTCAACTTTATCAACAACACTTATTGTCGATACTTTTTGTTCTTCCTTTAAGTTAATTAACTTAACTCCCTGAGTAACACGTCCTAATTGAGAAATTGATTCGATAGGTAATCTAATTAACATACCAGATTCAGTAATAATCATTAGATCTTTATCATCTGTTACAATCTTGTGAGCAACCATAGAACCATTCTTTTCAGTAGCATTTAACGCTTTTACACCTTTGCTTCCACGTTTCGTCATTCGATATTCTTTAACAAATGTCTTTTTACCATATCCATTAGATGTAACTATCAAAATATTGTCGTCAGGAGTACCAATATCCATTCCAATACATTTTTCTCCATCTAACTCAATACCTTTAACACCTGATGCAGTTCTTCCCATTGGTCTAATTTCTTTTTCATCAAAAATTACCATTCTACCGCTTGTTGATCCTAAAATAACTAGTTTTTGACCATCAGATAACCTAACATCAATTAGTTCGTCATCATCGCGAAGAGAAATAGCAATTTTTCCACTTTGACGAATATTTTCATATTCTTCTAATAGAGTTCTCTTAACTATACCTTTCTGAGTTGCAAATACTAAATATTTATCTTCACATTCGCGACTTACTGGTATTATTGAACTAACTTTTTCATCTTTTTCAATTTGAAGTAAGTTAATAATAGGTAGTCCTTTAGCTTGTCTACTATATTCAGGGATTTCATAACCTTTGATTCTATAAACTTTTCCTTTATTAGTAAAGAATAATACATAATCATGAGTAGAGCAGTTAACTAAGTGTTTAACATAATCTTCTTCATTAGTAGTCATTCCTTTTACTCCAACACCACCACGATGTTGAGATTTAAATGTATTAGAAACACATCTCTTGATATATCCTTTATCAGTTAATGATATTATTACATTTTCTTCTGGAATTAAAGACTCATCTTCAATGAAATCAACAGCTGTCATATCTATATAAGTACGTCTTTCGTCACCATATCTAGCTTTAATATCTAAAAGTTCTTCTTTAACAGTTTTAAGTACTAATTCATCATTTGCAAGAATTGCTTTATATTCTTCAATCTTAGCTAACAATTCTTCTAATTCAGCAAGAATTTTATCTTTCTCTAGACCAGTTAATCTACGAAGTCTCATATCAAGAATTGCTTCACATTGAATTTCTGTTAAACCAAATTTTTCAGATAACTGTTGTTTAGCAATATCATCACTTTGACTTCCACGAATGATTCTAACTACCTCATCGATATTTTCAAGAGCAATTTTAAAACCATTTAATATATGAACTCTCTCTTCAGCTTTTCCTAAATCAAATTTAGTTCTTCTTATAATAATTTCTTTTTGATATTCGATATACTTAGCAATAATCTCTTTTAGACCTAAACAACGAGGTTTCATTTGATCTAGCATAAGGAAATTAATACCAAAATTTGTTTGAAGTGAAGTTTGTTTATATAAATTGTTCAATACAACATTTGCATTGGCTTCCTTCTTAAGAGTAATTACAATTCTTATTCCGTTTTCTAAGTTTGTTTCCTCATGTAAATCGGCAATTCCATCGATTAATTTATCTCTTACCAATTCAGCAATTCTCTGTTGGAACATCTTTTTATTAACCATATATGGAAGTTCTGTAATAACAATTAAAGAATGACCATTATTTTCTTCAATAGCAACTTTTCCTCTTAGAGTAATAGAACCTTTTCCAGTTTCATAAGCTCTTCTTATTCCTGAATTTCCTAAGATAACAGCTCCAGTAGGGAAGTCTGGTCCTTTTACATATTGCATTAATTCATCTAACGTAATGTCGTGATTATCAATATAAGCAACGCATCCATCAATTACTTCACTTAAATTATGAGGTGGAATATTCGTTGCCATACCAACAGCAATTCCCATAGTTCCATTTACTAAAATATTAGGAAATCTAGAAGGTAAAACAGAAGGTTCTCTCGTAGTAGCATCAAAGTTATCAACAAAATCAATCGTATCTTTCTTAATATCTCTCAATAATTCCAAAGATAATTTAGATAGTCTAGCTTCAGTATAACGCATTGCTGCTGCTCCATCGCCATCCATTGAACCAAAGTTACCATGTCCATCAATAAGTACATATCGATAAGAGAATGTTTGTGCCATTCTAACCATTGCATCATATATTGATGAATCCCCATGTGGATGGTAATTACCCATTACTTCACCAACTGTCTTTGCTGACTTTCTAAATGGCTTATCAGGAGTATATCCTCCTTCATACATAGAATATAGTATTCTTCTGTGAACTGGTTTTAAACCATCTCTCAAATCGGGTAGAGCACGTGCTACAATAACACTCATAGAATATTCTAGGAAGGACTTCTTAATTTCTTCAACTATATTTGTCTTTACAACATCTTTATTAACATTTGTTTCTGTATCCATCTTAAAACCTCCTAAACATCAATATTAACAGTATAATGAGCATTTTCAACGATAAAATCACGTCTTGTTTCTACATTATCACTCATAAGAAGTTCAAATGCAGCATCTGCAGCCATTGCATCTTCTACTGTAATTTGTCTTAATATTCTATTTTCTGGACTCATAGTAGTTTCTCTTAGCTCTATAGCGTCCATTTCACCTAAACCTTTGAATCGGCTTATTTCTTTCTTCGTATTTTCTGGAATTTCTTCCAATATTTTAGCAAGTTCAGCATCAGTCATTGCAAGTTTCTGATTCTTTCCATAAGTTACCTTATATAGTGGAGGAGTTGCAGCATAAACATATCCACCTTCAACTATAGGTTTAAAGAAACGATAGAATAGGGTAAGTAGTAATGTTCTAATATGTGCTCCATCTACATCGGCATCAGTCATGATAATAATTTTATGATATCTTAGTTTGTTAATATCGAATTCTTCACCAATTCCTGTACCAAATGCTGTAATCATACTTCTAATTTCTTCATTAGCTAAAGCGCGATCAAGTCTTGCTTTTTCAACATTTAATATTTTTCCTCTTAATGGTAATATTGCTTGTGTCATATAATTTCTACCATCTTTAGCAGATCCACCAGCTGAATCACCCTCGACTATAAATATTTCACATTCACTAGGATCTTTACTCTTACAATCTGTAAGTTTTCCCATGAAATTAATGTTATCAAGTCCGCCTTTACGACGAGTAGCTTCACGTGCTTTCTTAGCAGCTAATCTTGCTCTAGATGCCGTAGTACATTTTTCAACAATCAATTTAGCTTCATCAGGATTTTCCATTAAGAATCTTTCTAATCCTTCACTGAATATATCTGATGCTATTTTTCTTACTTCTGAATTGCCAAGTTTTGTTTTTGTTTGACCTTCAAATTGAGGATCTGGGTGTTTACAAGATACAATCATAGTTAATCCTTCACGTACATCATCACCAATTAAAGTATCATCATTATCCTTTAATAACTTAGCATTTTTACCATAACTATTGATAGTTCTCGTTAAAGCTTGTTTAACACCATCTTCATGAGTTCCACCTTCAACAGTATGAATATTATTAGTAAAACTATATACATTAGAATTATAACCATCATTGTATTGCATTGCAACTTCAACAATTATTCCATCTTTTTCTCCCTCTACATAAATAACTTCTTTATGTAATGGAGTTTTATTGGCATTAAGCATCTCTACATATTCTTTAATGCCACCTAAATAATGATAAACAGCATCTTTTTCATCTTCGCGATCATCTTTTAAATAAATTCTAATTCCTTTATTTAAGAATGCTAATTCTCTTAATCTTTGTTCTAAAATATCATAGTTGTATATAGTTGTCTCTCTAAATATTTCAGGATCAGCCTTGAATCTAACTTCAGTTCCCGTATTATTTTCATCACATTCACCAATTATTTGAAGGCCTCCTGCAGGATGACCTCCATTTTCAAATCTTTGAAAATGTACTTTTCCTTCTCTATATACTTTTACTTCTAACCAGTCAGATAGGGCATTTACAACAGATGCACCAACACCATGTAAACCACCACTTACTTTATATCCGCCACCGCCGAATTTACCACCAGCATGTAATACAGTAAAAATAGTTTCAATTGTCGATAATCCTGTTTTTTCATTAATACCTGTTGGCATTCCACGACCATTATCTCTAACCTTTATAACATTATTCTTTTCAATTGTAACTTCAATTTCTGTACAATAACCAGCTAAAGCTTCATCAACTGCATTATCTACTATTTCCCATACAAGATGATGAAGTCCTCTTTCACTAGTTGTACCAATATACATACCAGGTCTTTTTCTAACAGCTTCTAGTCCTTCAAGAACTTGAATATCACTATCATTATAATCATTCTTCATATTATCCCTCCATTACATTTCCATTATCAACTTTAAATACTTTGCTATTCTCCATCAATTTTTTTGATACTTTCTTTAAATCGGTAGTAGTAACAAATGTTTGAATATCTTCACTTATAAACTTTAGTATATTATTGATTTTTTGTTGATCTAATTCACTAAATAAATCATCTAATATTAGTATTGGATTAACATTTTTTTCTTCTTTAAATATATTAATTTCAGCAAGTTTTAAAGATATTACAGCATTCTTTTGTTCACCTTCAGAACCATAATCTTTTAAATTTTTATCATTTAAATAAAACTCATAGTCATCTCGATGCACTCCAATATTTGTTTTACCTAGAGTAATATCTCTATTTAATTCTCTCTTATAGATTTTTATCAATTCTTCTTTTGATTTGTTTAAAAAGTCCGACTTATAAACAAGTTTAAGTCCACTTTTCTTTGTTATTTTCTCATAATTAACTTCAATATACTTACTTATATTATCAATAAAATCAGCGCGATATTTATTAACCTTCATTCCAATTTCAATTAATTGATTAGTAAGTATATCAAAATAATCTTTAGAAGCATTTCCATTGACATATAAGAGTTTTAAATAAGAATTTCTCTGCTTTAAAACTTTATTATACATAGTTAATATTTTTAAATAATCATTACTAAACTGTGATAATTCAATATTTATTAACTTTCTTCTAGTGTTAGGAGTATCTTTAATTAATTTTAAATCTTCAGAAGTGAATAAAACTATATTGATTCTCGATATATAATCAGATATTCTATCTATATTGGTATTATTAATTTTAACTTTTTTTTCATTATTTTTAATAATAACTTTATAGGTATCTTTATATTTATCTTTAATAGTTCCTTCTATTCTAGCTAAATCTGTATTATATTTAATAATTACGTTCTCTTTAGAACCTCTAAATGATTTAGTTAATGCTAGTACATAAATTGCTTCAACAATATTAGTTTTACCCATACCATTTTTACCAATGATAATATTCTTATAAGGGTTAAATTGCAATTCTAATTTTTCATAGTTGCGGAAATTCAATAGTTTTAAATCTAATATTTGCATTTTTACCCCCTAATTTCTAATTTAAGAGCATTTATGTATTTTTAAGTACACCTATACCACAATATAATTATATCACAAAAATAGGGCATAAAGAAGAAAAATCACATTTTTAGCGATATATTTTCTTTAAATTGTGTTCCAATCTCGTAGCACGATAAATCTGATTATTAATGATATTTAAAGATATATTAAAATCTAGTACTAATCCATTAATAAATACTATTTTTGTAGTTCTTTTTTCTTCATCATAAAAAGTGTAATCTATATTGTCTAAATTAATCCAACTACAATCTTTATTTCTTGTAGATGAAGTAGGGAAAAATATTAATTTTTTCTCTTCATGCACGAGAATAGGGGCTTTATATATATATCCAGTAAGATGTTCCGTAAAATCCTTTCTCCCAGACATTGAACTACCAAAATTAATGCAATTTTTACTTATTATAAAGTTTGTTTTCTTCTTAACTATTATTTTATCATCTATTTCATAACATATTGATTCATTATTTCCATGCGGAACAATAGCAAGAGTGAACTCACTTATTCTATAATTATTCATCCAATCACCTCCTTTTGGAGGCATACATTAACATAATTATGTTGAATAAATTGTCGAAAAAACAAATCAAATAAAAAAAGAGATAAATAATCTCTTTAATATGTTTTAATAGGTAAAATAAGTTGAATTAGTGATTCATCAGTAGCTGATTTTATTACAATAGGTTTAGAATCAGTATTCATGAAAATAATAATTTCATCACTTTCTAAAGTTCTTAAAGCATCCATCATAAACTTAGCACTGAAAGAAATAGAACAATCTTCATTACTATTTCTCTTAATTTTAATGCGATCTTCAACTTTACCAATTTCTGAAGCATAAGAACTAATTCTTATCTCATCTTCAACAATATCCATCTTAACAATATTCTTTTCTTTACTTTGTGTCAATAATGCTGCACGATCTATTGATGAGAAATAATCATTTAAATTAGCTGTTATTACATGTAAGAACTCAGTAGGTATAAAGTTATCAGTATTTGGATAACTTCCATTTAATAAGTTAGATTGGAATAAAATATTTTTATATTTAAATAAAACTTTGTTATTAAATATATGGATTTCAACATTTTCTTCACTGTCATCTAATATCTTATCTAGTTCACTCATTACTTTACCTGGAATAACTATATCTACTACATTATCATATGTGCTATTTAGATTAATAGTTTTTTTAGCTAAACGATAGGAATCAGTTGCAACTACTTCTAATATATTGCCATTTACCTTAATATTTAAACCTGTTAATAATGGTCTTGATTCTTGAGTAGATATAGCAAATATAGTTTGTTTAATCATCTTCTTTAACTCACTGCTAGTTAAAGAAACATATTTTTCATTTAAACTTAAGTCGATTTTTGGATAATCTAAGCTATTTAGACAATTTAAGTTATATTGACTTGTCTCTGTATAAATCATTATCTTAAGTCCATCTACTACTTCAAAATTAATAATATCACTAGGCATTTTCTTAATTATATCTAATATATATTTACTTTGAATAATAATAGATCCTACTTCATCAATAGATTCAATGTCTTTATTACTAATAAAAGATTTTATAGTTAAATCTGAATCACTAGCTAATAAATATAATCCTTCACTTGTAAGTTCAAATTTAATACCATTTAATATAGGTATAATATTTCTTGTAGATATTGCCTTACTTACATTTGTTAATTGTTCTAAAATAATATTCTTTTTAATTGAAAATTTCATTTGATTTCCTTCTTTCTTTTTTTATTATTTTTTTTATTATAGAGGTTAATAATGTTAATAACTTCTATTTTTGCCTTAATTTAGTATATTTTTAATAAATTTATTAGAATTTGTTGTTAAAAACAATTAAGTTATTAACTTTAATTAGCAATTCTAACTTTTATTTCTTTAATTTGCTTTTGTCTTTCTTCACTAGTTTTCAACTCTTGTTCAATTTTATCAGATGCATGTATAACAGTTGCATGATCTCGATTGAATTCTAGTCCAATTCTATCTAGTGTTTCTGATGTTGTCATCTTGCATAAATACATTGCAATTTGCCTTGCTAAGTTTATATTTGCCGTTCTTTTCTTACTCTTTAAGTTTTCTACTGTTAAATCGAAGTAATCGGCAACAGCTTTCTGAATTTTAGCTACATTATTAGTTATATATATATTAGAACCTATACTATTTCTAAGCACTTCTACGGCAAATTCCAAATTGATTTCTTTAGGTTTCATCAGTGAGACATTGGCATATATGGTATTTAATGCTCCTTCTAAGTGTCTAACATCACTATCGAAGTTGTTTGCAATATACTCTAATACTTCATCTGTCATCATAGTTCCAATCTCTAAACCTATAAGTTTATTTCTTAATATCTTTATTCTTAGGTCATAGTCTGGAGGACTAATACATACGGTCAATCCCCAAGCAAATCTTGTTCGTAAGCGATCTTCTAATAGTTTTAAGTCATCAGGACTACGATCACTACTAACAATAATCTGTTTATTTGATTGATGAAGATATTCAAAAGTATTAAAAAATTCTCCTTGAGTCTTAGTTGCGTTAGATAATAGCTGAATATCATCGATTATTAATACATCTACATTTCGATATTTATTCTTAAATTGTTCAACTAACTCAGAATTATCTTCATTTTTTCTCGCTATATTAATATTAATAAAGTCATTTATAAAAGTATCAATAGATACATATAATACTGTTTTGTTTGAATTTTCCTGAATATAATTACCAATAGCATGCATTAGGTGAGTTTTCCCGACACCACTTTTACCATATATAAAGAAAGGATTATAAACCATTCCAGGATTTTCAGCTACAGCCATGGCTGTCATCTGAGCAAGTCTATTAGATTCACCAACTATATAATTATTAAAAGTATAGTTTGGCTGTAATCCTGAATTATTCCTTTTAAACTTTGGCAATTCAGTTTCAACTACACATTTAACTTCTTCAACTTCATCACTTGATTTTACATCATAGGTATAATTGGAAGAAGTAAGTTGATCTAACACTTCATCTATTAAATCATCATAATACTGTTTTATATAATCTTTCTTATATTTATTTTCTACTTCAAATACTAAATTATTATTTTCATTACTCAATAATTTCACATTAGCAAACCAGGTGTTATATGAAATAGGGGTAATTTTGGTGCTTATACATTGTAGAAAATCATTAAAAAATTTCTCATTATCCATTAAACCCACCTGCCTTAGTCTTAACTAAGTAAATTGTAAATCATAATTGTTAAAAAATCAAAATAAAAAATTTTGAATAATATTATCAACATACTTTTCAACATAGTTATAAACAATTTATCTACTATAATATAACACTTTTCTATAGTTTTCAACGATTTCAACAAATTTATAAAATTTAATAACTTTTTCAACATAAAAGATATTAACAAAGATTGTTAAAAAGTTGAAAAGTATTAAAATTGCTTAAGTTTAGCCATATTTTGTTGACTTTTATTAACAATATAGTATATAATAACCTTGCGTTTGATGTGGAGGTGTAAAAATGAAGAGAACTTATCAACCAAATAATCGTAAAAAAGCTAAGAAACATGGATTCTTTGCACGTAAAAATACTAAAATTTTAAAATCAAGAAGAGCTAAAGGACGTAAAGTTTTAAGTAAGTAATAAGGTCACATTTGTGACATTTTTTTCTTTTTAGATAATTTATTAGTAGAAAGAGGGGTATTCATGAAAAAATATGAAATAGTAAAAGAACATAAAGAATTTGATTCTATTATTAATAATGATAAGAAATTATATAATAAATATTGCACTATATATTATAAGGATAGTAATTATGAATATCCTCGCTTTGGAGTAGCAGTTGGAAAAAAAGTGGGGAATGCTGTTATTCGTAATAGATTAAAAAGACAAACTAGAATGATTATTACAACTAATAAAAAGATATTTAAAAAAAATACAGATTATATTATAATAGTGAAAAGAAGTGCATTATTGATAGATTATCATACTTTTGAGAAATCAATAATAGACTTAATGAATAGGTGAAGATATGAAAAAGAAAATAATTATAGTAATATGTATTATATTATTGACAATGACTGGTTGTACTAAGACCTTAGTAGATGGAGATAAGAAGAGAGTAGTTAATGAAACTACAGGTCAAAATTTAACATCTAATATTCTATGTTTACCGGAAGATGAAAAATTATTAGATATATATAAGGAAAACGAAAAATATATGGATATTAAGTTAGAAGATTTACCTAAATGTTCAGATATGAAGATATATGAAAATAAGTCTTATAATGGACTTTGGGTAGGATTATTCGTAAGACCTCTTGCTTGGTGTATTATTAGACTTGGTAAGTTTGTTGGAAACTATGGTATTTCAGTAATGATTATAGGTTTAATAATAAGACTTATAATAATGCCATTTACAGCTAAAACAGCTAAGCAATCAGAAGCAATGAAGAAGATACAACCAGAAATGGAAAGAATTGAAAGAAAGTATGCAAATCGTACTGATCAAGATTCTATGATGAAAAAAAGTCAAGAGACATTGGCTTTGTATCAAAAATATCAAATTAATCCGATGAGTAGTTGTTTAGTATCTCTTATTCAATTACCATTATTCTTTGCTTTCCTCGAAGCTATTAATCGAGTTCCAGCAATATTTGAAAATTCCTTCTGGAAATTCCAATTGGGAACAACCCCTTTAATAGGTATAAGAGATGGCAACTATTATTACATCATCCTAATAGTTTTAATAGTATTATTTACAGCATTATCATTTAAGAATAGCATGTCTTCGATGAGTGGATCGACAGAACAAATGAAACAAAGTAAATATATGTTAATATTTATGACAGTTTTCATAGGTATTGCATCTATTCAATTGCCATCAGCAATTGCTCTATACTGGGTAGTTACAAATGCATTTAATGTTGTTCAGATGTTAGTATTAAAGAAAGTAGGTAAAAGATGATGAATTATAAAGAATATAGTGGAAAAGATGAAAATGAATTATTAAATAAAGCAAGTGAAGAATTAAATACTCCAATTGAAAATTTGATTGTAAAAAAGGCAGTAACTAAAGGTGGTTTACTAAAAAAAGATACAATTACTTTATCAGTAACAACTTTAGATGGAGTAGTATCTTTTGTTAAAGAATATCTTGCTAGTTTAACTAAAGATATGGGACTTGATGTATCATTTGAATCAAAGATAAGAGATAATCAAATTACTATTAAGATGTATTCTAATAATAATAGTATCTTAATTGGTCGTAATGGTCAGACATTAAAAGCACTTACAACTGTAGTAAAGCAAGTTGTTTATAATGAAATAAATGAGTATCCATACTTAATACTAGATGTTGAAAACTATAAGGAAAAACAAGTAAAACACTTAGAAAGATTAGCTAAAAATATTGCTCGTGAAGTAGCTCATACAAAGAATCCTGTTGAACTTGAAAATATGAATTCCTATGAAAGAAGAGTTATTCATAATATATTAAGCGATAACAAATATGTATATACAGAAAGTGTTGGCGAAGAACCAAATAGACATGTTGTTGTTAAACCAAAAGAGGATTAAACCTCTTTTTTTAATTGTTATATTAAAAAATGTGCTATAATACACACGGAGAAAGGGGTAATCCTATGAATGAAAATATATGTGCAATATCTACATCTTTAGGTGTAGGAGCTATCTCGATTGTAAGAACTAGTGGGCCCGATGTAGTAAGTATTGTAAATAAGATATTTAAGGGTAATGATCTAACAAGAGTAAATACTCATACTGTAAACTATGGATTTATTCATGATAATGGAGAAATAATAGATGAAGTATTAGTTATGGTTATGCGTGCCCCAAAGACTTTTACTATGGAAGATGTTGTTGAAATTAATTGTCATGGAGGAATTGCAACAACAAATAAAATATTAGAACTATTAATAAGTAATGGATGTAGATTAGCTGAAAGAGGGGAATTTACGAGAAAAGCTTATTTAAACGGAAGAATAGATCTAATTGAAGCTGAGGGAATAAATGATTTAATATTATCGGATACTGATGCCAACCGCAAATTTGCTGTATCTCGCGTTATGGGAAATCTATCGAAGAAAATTGAAGATAATAGAAATATATTAGTTGGTTTGCAAGCAAGACTAGAAGTAAACTTTGATTATCCTGAAGAGACAGATGCCGAAGATATGACTCATTCCATCGTTATAGAGGAACTTAAAAAAATAGAAAAATCCCTAAAAGAACTATTATCAAGTGCTAAAGATGGAAAAATTATTAAGGATGGAATCAATGTTGCTATTATTGGACGACCAAACGTTGGAAAGAGTAGTATATTAAATCATTTACTTGATGAAAAAAAGGCTATTGTAACTGATATTGCAGGAACTACAAGAGATATTGTCGAAGGATCTATTACAATTGATGGAATAAAATTAAATTTAATAGATACGGCAGGAATTAGAGAAACTGACGATATAGTTGAAAAAATCGGTGTAGACAAGAGTAAAGAAGAAGCTCTAAATGCCGATTTAATAATACTTGTTTTAAATAATAATGAAGAAATTTCACAAGAGGACTTAGAATTATTAAATATTAATTCAAATGTTAATAAAATAGTTTTTATTAACAAATGTGATTTAGATAAAAAAATTGATGAATCCAAACTTGAAGGTAATATAATAGTTCGTGGAAATACCATAGATACTTACGGATTGGATGAATTAAAAAATAAAATTAAAGAAATGTTTAATCTAAATAAGATAAATACTGGAGATTATAATTACCTTTCTAATGCAAGACAAATAGCATTAGTTAAAAATGCCTTAGAGTCGATTGAAAATGCTATGACAAGTGTAGAGAATGAAGTACCACTAGAGATGATTGCTCAAGATATAAGTGATGCATATAGTACTTTAGGAGAAATAATAGGTTCGACATATAAAGATGAACTATTAGATGAACTATTCTCAAAATTCTGTTTGGGTAAGTAGGTAAATATGATAAGACTTGGAAAACTTGAAAATCTAAATAAAATATTTATAATAATCCGTATCTAGATGAAGAGTTTATTGATTATCCAGGAAAATATAGATATTATGAAAAAAAATGTAGACACTTAAGGAAGTGATAAGTATGAAATATGACATAATTGTTGTAGGTGGAGGACATGCTGGATGTGAAGCAGCAAATGCAAGTGCTAAACAGGGATTTAAAACGGCACTTATTACATCTAATATAAATAATATTGCAGATATGCCATGCAATCCAAGTATTGGAGGAACGGCAAAAGGTATAGTTGTAAGGGAGATTGACGCATTAGGCGGTTTAATGGGAAGAATTGCTGATATTTCTCATTTACAGATTAAAATGCTCAATTCAGGTAAAGGACCTGCTGTTAAAAGTCTAAGAGCTCAAGGAGACAAGGTAACTTATCCTAAGAATATGGTTAATGCCCTAAGAGAAATTGAAACTTTAGATATTATTGAAGCTATGGTAGAAAATTTAATAGTAGAAGATGAAACTATTAAAGGAATCATTACTGCTAATGGAGATAAATATCTATGTGATGCTCTAATTTTAACAACGGGAACATATCTAAAAAGCAAAATATTAGTTGGATCTACATCTAAAGCTGAAGGGCCTCACGGAGAAGAATCAAGTAAACATTTATCTGATGAATTGAAAAAATTAGGATTTAATATTTTAAGATTAAAGACAGGAACTCCTCAAAGATTAGATCCTAATACTGTTGATTATTCAGTTTTAACAGAAGAATTAGGTGACGATGTTCCATGGACATTCTCTTTTGATAATCCGCCATCATACGATATTGAAAAACAAAGAAAGTGTTATCTTGTTTATACTAACGAAGAAACACATAGAATAATTCGTGAAAATTTAACTAAATCGGCAATGTATGGTGGATATGCAGAAGGAATTGGGCCACGTTATTGTCCATCTATCGAAGATAAAGTTGTAAGGTTTTCAGATAAAGAGAGACATCAGTTATTTCTTGAACCAGAAAGCAATTTTTATCCAGATCTATATTTACAAGGATTTTCAACATCGATGCCAATAGATGTTCAAGAGAAAATGGTTCACAGTTTAAAGGGATTAGAAAATGTAAAAATATTAAAATATGCTTATGCAATTGAATATGATGCAATAGATCCATTACAAATGAAACCATCATTGGAATCAAAAATTATTAAAAACTTATATACAGCAGGACAAATAAACGGAACTAGTGGATATGAAGAGGCAGCAGGTCAAGGTCTCATTGCAGGAATTAATGCAGGTTTAAACTTAAAGGGAAAAGATCCACTTATATTAAAGAGAAATGAATCTTATATAGGTGTTCTAATAGATGATTTAGTAACTAAGGGAACAAAAGAGCCTTATCGCTTACTTACATCTCGTGCTGAATATCGACTTATCCTAAGACATGATAATGCTGATTTAAGATTGAGACAATATGGTTATGAAGTTGGTTTAATAAGTGAAGAACAAATAAAAAGATTAAATAAAAAGAAAAGTGATATAGAAACTTTAACAGAAGAATTGAAGAATATTAAAGTATCTAAGAATAATTTAAATGAATCTTTAAAAGAAATATTTGAAGACACATTAAATAATGGATACACCCTATATAATTTATTAAAAAGACCGGAAGTAAAAATAGAATATTTAGTAGAATATTTAAATAATAAATATACTAAAGAAGTACTAGATATTGTTGAAATAGCAATTAAATATGAGGGATATATTGCTAAAACTAATAGGGAAGTTGAAAAACTATTAAAACTAGAAGATAAGAAGATACCAAAAGATATAGATTATGATAAAGTAATGAACATAGCTAGTGAAGCAAGACAAAAACTAAAGTTAGTACGACCAGAGACAATAGCTCAAGCAACGCGTATAAGTGGAGTTAATCCGGCAGATATATCTATTCTTTCTGTGTATTTAAAGAAAAACTATAGTAAGGATACTAACCATGAATAGAGAAACTTTTATAAAAGAATTAGAAAAACTAAATATTAAAATTGATGAAGTAAAGCTAGAGCAATTAGATAAATATGCTAACTTTCTAATTGAATACAATAAACATACTAATCTAACTGCAATAACAGATTTAAATGATATATATTTAAAACATTTCTATGATTCTCTTACAATAGTAAGAAATATCGATTTAAATAAAGTAAATAATCTAATAGATATAGGAACGGGAGCAGGTTTTCCTGGTATGGTTCTAAAAATTGTATTTCCTCATATAAATGTAACATTATTAGATTCTAATAATAAGAAGACTAAATTTTTAATAGAACTTTCTAATTCATTGAATCTAGATGGAGTAAACATTGTAAATGAAAGATCAGAAGATTTTGCACGCAAGAATTTAGATAGTTATGATTTAGTTACATCAAGAGCAGTAACGACACTTCCAGCTCTTGTAGAACTATGTCTCCCATTAGTTAAAATAGATGGATATTTTATTTCTCTAAAAGGTACGGCTACTGAAGAAATTAAACTATCTTCTAATATTATAAAAAAATTAAATGGAACCATTGAATCAATAGATGAATTCAATCTTCCAATAGAAGAATCGAAAAGAACAATAATTAAAATCCGAAAAATTGGTACAACACCTAAAGGTTATCCGAGAAATTATGCATCTATTAAAAAGGATGTTGAAAAAATGAGCAAAATAAAGTAATATTAATAATAGATAGAATATAGAATAAAGGGGCAAATTATATGAAAATGGAGTCAACAATTCGTTTAATTAACGTTGATAGTATTATTCCTAATCGTTTTCAACCACGATTAACATTTGATGAAACAGGTTTAAATGAACTTGCTGATTCTATTCGTGAACATGGAATAATTCAACCTTTAGTACTTAGAAGGTTGGGCGAAAAATATGAGATTATTGCCGGTGAAAGAAGATATAAAGCAGCTGTAATGATAGGTCTTACAGCAGTTCCTGCAATAATTACTGACTTGGATGATAATGAATCAGCTGAAGTTGCAATCGTTGAAAATACTCAGAGAAAAAGCATGTCACCAATTGAAGAAGCACGCTCTTATAAAAAATTACTTGATAGAAATTATATAACTCAAGACCAATTAGCAAAGAGATTGGGTACAAGTCAAGCAAACATTGCAAATAAGGTTAGACTTTTAAATTTAGATAATGCCGTTCAAGATGCACTACTTAAAGATAAAATAAGTGAAAGACATGCAAGAAGTCTTTTGCGCGTAACAGATAAAATGAAACAAGTTGAGTTATTAAATCGCATAATTCAAGAGAAAATGCCAGTTCGAGTATTGGAAGAAGAGATAGATAAAGTACTTGGAAATTATACAAAAAATCAATCGGCAATTGGCAATATTACAACTAATCGAAACGACATCGATATTAACAATATTATGAGTAATGCAGTTGATATAACGACAAATGAACCAGTTTATCAATATATTAATCCTAAAGAACAAATGAAAAAGAAAAGAGATTCACTATTCTTCAATAATTTAGAAAATGAATCCGTTAACATGAATACAACATCTAATCTAGGATTCAATCCATTTGAGAGAAAAAATCCTACCGAAGATGATAGTGATTTTGATATTCTTAACTTAGAGGAAGATAAAGAAGAATTAAAAATTGGAGAAGAAGATGTTGAAGAAAAACAGAATACAAAAATAGTAATTGAAGTACCGGAAGATGTAATTACAAATATAAAATCAATTATTACTGCTGCTGTTCAAAAAGATATTCAAGTTACTTCTGAAGAATTTAACTTTGATGATATATATCAAATGATAATTAGAGTTGATAAAAAAGAAGACAAATAAAAAAGCATTAATTTTAATGCTTTTTTTGATTGCTTATGATTGTTACTGTTCTTTCTTATCGAAGAAAGCGTTAGGAGTAACAACTGCATCTTTATCCCAAGTTGTAGTTTTGCTATATCCTGCAATAGGAAGAACAAAACCATTGAATAATACAGCTAATACTATCCAACCAGTATCCTTATGTAATTTCTTTGACATATTGTAACAAATCATTACATTTGCAAAAACTAAAGCAATTGAACCAATATAAGTTAAAGATTCAATTTTTAATACTGAGATAATAGTTGGAGCAATAGCAAGTAAGAACCAATACCAATTAAGTCCAACCATTTCACATAAAGTATAAGTATTATAGAATGGAATAATAGATTTCCATCCTGGTTGACCAGCTTTAACAAATAATTTCCATTGACCAATAATAGCGAATACAGCCCAAGCAATTAAAAGTAGTACTATAATTACTAGTAAGAATCCTAATCCTGCTAATAAGCCTGTTAATGCAGCTTCATCGTAACCCATCATACACACATCCTTTCTTAGAACTATTATATCAAAAAGGAAAAGATATGTGTAAAAAAATTAATTCAAATATGGAATTTCTGTTCCGTTTAGAAAATAGAATAATGTTTTTGATTTTTTATCGTACTTTCCAGTAACGGGATTCATGGGAACAGCACTTACTCCTTCCGGCATTGCATACCACGTATCTTGCTTATCTTTTTCATAGAATTCAACGGTATCTAACCATATATTTTTTATTTTTTTTGAGTATTCTTTACTTACATCCTTATTATAGTCATCTCCCGCCCAAACAATCATTAAGACATCTTTATTATATCCACTTAACCAATAATCATTGTTTGTTGTACCACTTTTTATTGCATATTTTCTCGACAACTTACCATTTAGATATATAACTGTTGGACTGAGTTCATCTTGAAATGCATAATTATAAGTATTTGTCATCGTCTCATTTAAAATGTAAGTAATGGCTTCATCTAATACTTGAGTTTCTTCTTGTTTATGCTCATATAATAGATTTCCATTTTTATCTTCAATTCTTCTAACAAAGAATAAATCATTTCTTTTACCACCATTCGCAAGCGTATTATAGGCATTTGCATAATCAAACATGGAAATTTCTGTTGCCCCTAAAGCAAGACTAGGATTACTCGGTAAATCTTCTTTTAATCCACAAGTTTTTAAAGTATTTACAAGAGTTGATTCTCCTAAAAATAGATGCGTCTTAACAGCATAGATATTATCACTGTAGGCTAGAGCAGCAGCCATGGAAATCTCTTTATTTGCATAGTGATCATTATAGTTAGTAGGTGCATACTTTTTATCATTTGCAAATACAAAAGTTGTCTTCTCCGATTTAAATGTCGATGATGGTGTCATTCCATTACTTAGAGCACCATAATACAAAAAAGGCTTAATCGTTGACCCCACTTGTCTTTTAGATTGAGTTACGCGATTATATTGACTCTTAGAATAATCAGTTCCTCCAGCAAGTGCAAGTACAGATCCCGTACTAGGTTCTACGACAATACCTGCAAATTGAGATTCTTCACTATTGATATTTTTGTTTATAGATTCTTCCATTTTTTCTTGAGTATCGATATCTAAATTAGTAAATATTCTAAGAGATCCCGTAGAAATTAGAGAATCAGGAATAACACTTAAACTCTTTACTTCATCTAAGACGGCATTTTGATAATACATTAAAGTATTTAAATTATTATTTTGGTGTTTTCCATATAATTCTAATCCATCAAAATCTAGATTATTGAATACTTCATCATCGATAATTTTCTCATCATGTAAATAATTAGATACTATATTAAACCTCTTCTTTGAAGAATCTTTATTTGATATGGGATTATAATTGTTTGGACTTCTAGGAATACCAGCTAGTATAATTGCTTCTTCTGTATTTATATCGCTTATATCTTTATTAAAATAATACTGACAGGCATCTTTAATTCCATATATTCCATTTCCAAAATAAATTGTATTTAAATAACCTTCTAAGATTTCATCTTTTGTATAATGTGTCTCTAAGCGCATTGTGAGAATTGCCTCATTGAATTTTCTCTCCCAAGTCTGATCAAAATCTAAAAAAAGATTCTTAACATATTGCTGACTAATACTCGAAGCTCCCGCCGTAATCTTACCAGCTTTAATATTATTAAACATCGTTTTAACAATTCTCAAAATATCAAATCCAGCATGATAATAAAAATACTTATCTTCAACATTAATAATATATTTTAAATAATCTTCATCTATATCATCTAAACTAACCCATTCAGAATTATTACTACCTTGATATATCATATTATCTTTATTGTCGTATAAATAATAAGAATTGGCCGTATTAAGTGAAATAGGTGGTAAAAAATAAGCATAAATGTATAGACCAACTAGAATAGTAATACCAATTATTGATAATATAGCAAAAGTTTTAATTGTTTTTTTCCAAAGTTTCATAAGCATCCCTTTATTATATTGGTAAAAATACAATAAAATATGATAAAATACTCAAAAGAGTTGGTGATATTTTTATGAAAGCATTAAAATTTAAGCTAATTAGTAATAAAGAAGTATTAATTGATGAAGAATCTACGTATTATATAAAAGATAATGTAATAAATTTTAAGATAAATAATGAATTATACAATTATAATTTAGAAAACAATATATTAATAAAGACAAATAAAGAATCCAAGATAACAATAGATTTTGAAAACTATAATATCATTATTGAAATTCTAAATAATAATTTAATGTTTAATATGGAAATATTAGAATATACTATACATATTGAGAATAATAAAATAAGTATAAAATATAAATATTTAGGAGAAGAAGAAACCCAAAATAACATATTTATAGAATATTAATAGTTTTTGTTGACATACATAATTATTATGATAAAATTATTATTGTTTTAAGTATCAATTATTCAATTTATAACATATCATATAATGTTTATTTGAATATTAGGAGGAATTATTATGAAAACAATTAAATTGACAAGTGAACAAATTGAACAAATGTCTTATACTGACGTTGCAAATCTTGTATTAAAAGAAAACGGAAAAAAGATGAAAATACAAGATTTGTTTCAACAAGTAATCAAATTAATGCAATTACCTGATAGTTATTTTGAGAGTAAGATTGGAGACTTCTTTGGACTTTTATCAACTGATAAGAGATTTACTATGTTAGAAAAGGGATTTTGGGATTTAGCAGAAAATCATTCTAAAAAAGTTATAATTGATGATGATGAAGAGGAAGAAGAAATCGAAACTACAGAAATAGATGATATAGTTGATGATGAAGAGATTGATGATGTTAACTATGATGATGATACTGTAGATGATGATGAAGACGATGATGACTTAAAGGATTTAGTTATCATGGATGATGGAGAAAACGAAGAAATGATGTAATCCAGTAAAGGAAGCGATTATATGATAGAAAGATTGGAATTCATTGAGAGTAAATATCATGAGATAGAATCACAACTTGCTGATCCGGAAGTTTTGGGGGATTATAGCAAGATGAGAAAATTATCTCAAGAAAAGAGTAATTTAGAGGAAATCGTTAATAAATATCATGAATATACTAAGTGTAATCAAGATATTCAAGAATTAAAAAGTCTTGTAAACGACCCTGAGATGGGCGAAATGGCATCTCTTGAACTAGAGAGTAACCAAAGAAAGTTAGTAGATATTGAAAACGAATTAAAAGTATTATTAATACCTAAAGATGAGAATGATGGTAAAAATATAATTATGGAGATCCGTGGAGCAGCAGGAGGAGACGAAGCAAATATATTTGCGGGCGACCTTTATCGCATGTATACAAGATATGCAGAAAAACAAGGATGGAAAATTGAAATTCTAAATGCTCAAGAGGGAACGAGTGGAGGTTATTCACAAATTGAATATGCAGTTAAAGGAGAAAATGTATATTCTAAATTGAAATATGAAAGTGGATCTCACCGCGTTCAAAGAGTACCTGTAACTGAATCGCAAGGTAGAATTCAAACTTCAACAGCAACAGTTGCAGTAATGCCAGAAGCTGAAGATTTAGACTTTGAATTAGATATGAATGAATGTCGTATTGATATAACTCGTGCTAGTGGATGCGGAGGACAAGGAGTAAATACAACTGACTCAGCTGTAAGACTTACACATTTACCTACAGGAATAATCGTCTATAGCCAGCAAGAGAGAAGTCAGATCAAGAATAAAGAAATAGCTATAAAGATAATGAAAGCAAGATTATACGACTTAAAAATGCGCGAAAAAGAAGAAGCTGAAGGAGAAATGCGAAGAAGTAAGATAGGTACTGGAGATCGTGCAGAAAAGATAAGAACTTATAATTATCCACAAAATAGAGTAACAGATCATAGAATAGGTTTCAGTGTAATGAACCTAGATCGCGTTATGGACGGAGAATTAGATTCTATAATTGAAGCTCTAATAACTGAAGATCAAAAGAGAAAGTTAGAAAATGAATAATATTCCAGGAATAACAGATAATGATTATCGCCTACTAAAGGAAAAATATGATGACTTAGATCCTATTATCGAAAAATTAAATAACAATTATCCCGTACAATATCTAATTGGAAATGTTTCCTTCTATGGATATAAAATTAATGTCGATGAAAGGGTATTGATACCCCGTTTTGAAACGGAATATTTAGTTGAAAAGACAATTAATCTAATTAGGAAGAAAAAACTAGAAAATACTAGAGTATTGGAAGTAGGTACAGGATCAGGTTGTATATCCATTGCATTAAAAAGAGAAATACCAACTCTCGATATAACATCGATAGATATAAGTAATGATGCAATATATGTTGCCGAAGTTAATGCAAGAGAAAATGATGTTCAGATTAATTTTCAAAATATTAGTATATTTGAATATTCTAGTGAGGAAAAGTATGATGTTTTAATTTCTAATCCCCCATATATAGATTATTCTGAAGAAATTGATCCCAAAACTAAATATGAACCAGATAATGCTCTATATGCTAAAGATTCGGGAATGGAATACTATAAATATATGATAGATAACCATAAAGATTTTATGAAAGAAAAATTTATCATGGCTTTTGAGATTGGTTGTCTTCAAGGAAAGTCATTATTAGAATATACAAAGAATCGTTTACCTAATTCAATTGCATATATAGAAAAAGATTTAAGTAATCGAGATCGTTATTTTTTTATAATAAATGAATAAAATACATTAAATTACCCCATTAAATAATTAGAAAGGGTAATTTTTTTATGAAGAAAATATTAATAATAATAGCAGTCATCATTAGTATACTATGTATAAATAAGAAAGATGAGGTAATTATTCCTAGTAATGCAATTAGATTTCGCGTTATTTCATCATCTAATACAATTGAGGATCAAACAATAAAGAATAAAGTCAGTAAAAATATACAGGAGAAGATCTATGAATTAACAAAAAATTCAAGTTCATACATAGAAACAAAGAAGGTATTAGATACTAATTATGAATATCTTAAAGATTCAATTGAGGAAGAGTTGAAAAGTAATAATGTGAGTTATGATTATCGCTTAAATATTGGAAGGAATTATTTTCCCAGTAAACAATATAAAGGAATAAAGTATGATGCAGGTTATTATGATTCAGTAACAATTGAACTTGGAAATCATGAAGGACTAAATTGGTGGTGCATTATATATCCACCTCTATGCCTAATTGATGAAGATACAAGTGATGTAGAATATACGACATTAGCAAGAGAACTCATAGATAATGTAAAAAAATAGTAAATTATATTCATGATTCATTGACTTTAAAATATATTAATAATATAGTAAAGTTGAATATCTCTAATGAGGTGGATTATGAAAAAAATAGTTATTGAGGGTAATCACTTATTAAGTGGTACTGTACATATTGGAGGAGCAAAGAACAGTGTAGTTGCTCTAATACCAGCAAGTATATTAACAAAGGGAAAATGCGTTATTGAAAATGTTCCTGACATATCTGATGTTAGAATCCTAATTGATACTCTTAAATACTTAGGCTCTAAGGTAACATTCAAAGATGAAGTATTGACAATAGATAACAGTAATGTAGAACCAAAAGCTATATCCGAAGAATTTGCAAGCAAGATAAGAGCATCATATTACTTTATGGGTTCTTTCTTAAGCAGATTTAATACAGTAGATATTTCTTGTCCTGGAGGATGTGTAATTGGAACTAGACCAATAGATATTCATCTAGAGGCCTTCTCAAAAATGGGAGTTAAAATAAAAGAAGATGATGGTCATTATGTCATGAATACTAAAAAACTAGAAGGAAAAAATATCTTCTTCAATTTTCCATCTGTCGGAGCGACAATCAATGTAATGTTGTCTGCTGTATTAGCTAAGGGTAAGACAAAAATAATTAATGCAGCAACAGAACCAGAAATTACAAATGTTGCTTCATTCTTGAATTCTATGGGAGCAAAAGTATTTGGTGCGGGAACATCAACCATAGAAATAACGGGAGTAGAAGAATTACACGATGGTTATGTAAAAGTAATACCTGATCGAATAGAAGCTGGTACATATCTCATTATTGGCTCTTTATTAGGCAGAAATTTTAAAGTAGATGATATTATCGAAGAACACCTATATGCACTAATATCTAAACTTGAAGATGCCGGTGTAAAACTCAAAGTAGGTAAGAATTCTATAACGGTAAATAAAACGAAAAATTTAAAAGCAGTTAATATTAAAACGGGAGTATATCCAGGCTTCGTAACTGATTTAGGACAACCTATGAGTGCATTTTTAACACAATGTGAAGGAGAATCTCTATTTGAAGAAACTATCTATGAAAATAGACTTAGACATGTTCCTCATTTAAATAATATGGGTGCTGATATTAAAGCATTTGATAAAAAGGCAATTATTCGTGGAAAGACAAATCTAGTAGGTAGAAAAGTAAAAGCAACAGATCTTCGTGCTGGAGCAGCTATGCTAATAGCCGGAATGGTAGCAAATGGAACAACAACAATCTATAATATTGAACATTTACTTCGCGGATACGAAAGATTAGTTGACAAACTAAACAATGTAGGCGCAAATATTAAACTAATTGATGAATAATTCTTGATTTTTATAATTATTATGATATACTAAACAAGTAATGAATTTCTATAACTAATTTTTGAGTTATGGCGGAAGGAGGATTTAGATGAAAAAGAATATACATCCAAATCAAGTTATGTGTACTTTTAAATGTGCTTGTGGAGCAACATTTAAAGCAATGAGTAATAAAGAAGAACAAAGTATTGAAGTTTGTTCAGAATGTCATCCATTCTATACTGGTACTCAAGGTAACCGTAAAAAGACTGGTAATGTTGAAAAATTCAACAAAAAATATAATCTTGATCAAGATTCAAAAGCAGCATAATGCTGTTTTTTTTATTTTATGTTATAATTATAAAAGATTAGGAGAATGATAATGAGTAAGATAAAGTATTTATTTAAAAGAATATTAAAAATGAATTACAAGAAATTTTTTGATACAATTAATCTTGTTCATAAAAGAAGTAATAAAAATAGGATATATATATTCTTTGATATTATAATATGTGGACTCAAATATCAAGCAGGTTATATGGATTACAACTTATTTGAAATGTACAATATGAATAGTAAAGAGAGAAAGACTATAATTACTAGAGGAATAAATAATAGTTTTATCAAGAAATATAATGATCAATCACAAATATATAAATTTGAAGATAAAGTTGAATTTAACAAGATTTTTGATAAGTATTTAAATCGTGAATGGTTATATTTGAGTGAAGCATCACTAGAAGATTTTAAAAAATTTATTAAAGGAAAAACTGAAATAATTGTAAAACCTATAGATTCTTCTTGTGGAACGGGAATAGAAATAATTGACCCAAGAAAAAAAGATGCTAAAGAACTATACGATACTTTGATTAAAAATGGTCAATTGTTAGTTGAAGATGTCGTTAAACAAAATAAAGAGATAAGTGACATTTATCCACATTCCGTAAATACATTAAGAGTAGTAACTATAAACAAAAAAGTAGTAGCAGCTTACCTTAGAATAGGAAATAAGGAAAATGTAGTAGATAACTTTAATCATGGTGGAATGGCAACTAAAGTAAATATCGAAAATGGTCTAATTGAATATCCAGCTATCGATAAAGAAAGTAAAGTATATGATGTTCATCCCGAGACTAAAAAGGCAATTGTTGGTGTAAGAGTACCAATGTGGGATGAAGTTGTAAAACTATGTGAGGAGATATCTCACATAATACCAGAAGTTGGATATGTTGGATGGGATATATGCGTAGGAGATAAGAAACTTTATCTAATTGAAGGTAATGATTTCCCAGGACATGATATCTATCAATTACCAGTACATCGAAGTGATAATTATGGAGATTTACCAATATTTGAGAAAGCAATGAGAGGTGATGAAAATGAAAATAGCAATAGCAACAGATCATAATGGAGTAGAAGAGAAAAAAGTAATTATTGAAAGTCTTAAAAATCGAGGAATAGAAATAATTGATTGTAGTATAAATAATAACCCAATAGATGATTATCCTGATTTTGCAATCAGTCTATGTAGAAAAATAGTAGATAAAAGTGCAGACTTAGGTATACTTATGTGTGGAACGGGAATTGGTATGTCAATAGCAGCAAACAAAGTTAAAGGTATAAGATGTGCAAAAGTATCTAATTTAGATGAAGCAAGATTAGCAAAAGAACACAATAATGCCAATGTTATTGCACTAAGCTATAAAGAAGATATAAATAATCTAATTGAATGGATTAATACATTTATAGATACTCCTTTTGGAGAATCAGAAAGGCATATTAGAAGAATTAATAAAATAACTTCATATGAAGAAGGTACTTATGAAGATTAATTTGTTTATTTACCTACTAAGTACAATATTATGTGCTTTTGCGGTATCGGGAATTAACTTTGATCCTATTATAAAAAAAGGGCACGTATGGGAAGCTAGATTCTTAAGTATTATAATAATTTTAAGTTTAGCTCATTTATTATCTAGTTTCTTTATTGAATTACTAAGTATAAATATATTATAAGAATCGATGTCGATTCTTTTTTTTGACAAAATAATATTTAAAAATATTAATATAATTAAATAGGTGATAATATGTCTAAATTCATAAGTCTTATATTAATTGCAATATCAGCTATTACTCTATTTCTATATTTTAATTCTCTTATAGAACATGAAGATAGTAATAAGAAAATAGAAACTACAGAAAAGATAGTTGTATTAAAAAATGAAGATACTACTGAAAAAATGGAATTAGAAGAGTACTTAGTAGGAGTTGTTGCCTGTGAAATGCCAGTATTATATGGCAGTGTAGCATTAAAAAGTCAAGCAATAGCATCGAGAACTTATGCCGTAAAGAAGACAAATAACAATATATCTTTAGCAAAGACAACAGATGATCAATGTTATATAGATGATGAAGAGATGAAAAACAAGTGGAAAGATAAGTATTCGGAATATAGGCAAATAGTAGTAGATGCTGTAAATGATACAAAGGGAATAGTAATAACAAAAGATGATCAATTGTTAACAACATTCTACTTTTCAACATCAAACGGCTATACGGAAGACTCTATGGATGTTTTTAATTATAATGGAGTTGAAAGTGTAGAATCATCTTGGGATAAAAATTCTAGTAATTATAAGAGAGAAGTAGTATTCAAAAAAGAATATCTAGAATCTATCTTAGGTAGTTTCAAAAAAATTGAAGTAGTGAAAAGAAATAATACTAATCATGTTGAATTAGTAAAAGTAGATAATAAAGAATATACGGGAATTGAATTTAGAAAAAAATTAAATTTGCGAAGTACCGACTTTGAAATAACAATTAATAATGATGAATATACTTTCACAACTTATGGATATGGACATGGAGTAGGTATGAGTCAATATGGTGCATCTTATTTAGCAAAACAGGGCTATAGCTACGAAGAAATATTAAAATATTACTATGGAAATATCGAGTTTATAAAAATATAAGTATAATTTTTTCTAAATTGTTAACACTTGTAATAGAAAGGTGATAACATGGAAAGAAGAAAGGAAATAATTAGTTTAAGTGTAATAATTGTAGCTGTAATAGGAGTAATAGGATTAACAACCATTATTTCATCCAGTCTATTTAAATCACTTACAACAGATAATAACTCATATGTATTAAGGGGAATAGCAGATACTTATATACCAGTTATTAATGAAGTAGATAACAAAATTAAAGAACCAATTATGGGGGAAAACATAAGTATTGAAATCAATTTCTATGAAGTAAATGGTGCTAAAGAAGAACAAGAAAAATCTTTGATTAAGTATGATCGAACTTATATGCCATCAACAGGTATACTTTATGGATCAGATAAAGAATTCGACTGCCTATCAATAGCCGAAGGAGAAGTAACTAGTATAGATGAATCAGAAATGTTTGGTAGTATCGTAACTGTTAAACACAATAACAATTTAATTAGTAAGTATTCTAGTTTATCAAGTGTTAATGTTAAAGTAGGAGACACTGTCAATGCTGGTGAAGTAATTGGTAAAAGTGGACAAAATAAAGTATCAACATCAAAGAGTAATATGTTAATGATAGAATTAACTCTAAATGGAGAATACGTAAATCCAACAAAATACTACAATGTATCTATTGACCAAATAAATGCAAATTAAAGTTAAAATAACTGATAAATATATTTATCTATATGATAAAACATTAAAAATTTTAGAATCTAAATATATTAAAAATGGAAGAGTAGATAATGTAGAAAAATTCATAAGATATTTAAGAAATATCTTAAATAATACATTTATAAAGAGAAAATACATATTTATACTAGATCCTACATTAAATAACAGTGAGTTATTTGTATATAGATATGTATTCGATAGTATAGGTTTATTAAATTATCGAATAATAAATGATGTAAGTATTGTAAAAGATTTATTAAACGATGATAACATAATATTATTTTCATGGACTAGTGGAATATATTATTGCTATTTAAATAATAATGATATAGTTGTAAATAAATATAATAATAAAGTAATAAATAATTTAAAGAAAAAATATATAATAAATATTGGTGATACAGAAGTAAATGATAAATTTAATAAACCTATTTATAAATATGAAGATAATATAAATTTTATATTTAAAAAAGAAAGTTAATAAACTTTCTTTTTATAATGTTATAATATAGTTATAAATATAAATAAAAAAAGAAGCAGTCCCCCTGAGAACTGCTCCAAAGAATAAAAAGGGGTTGGCTAGTGTGATACTAGCACCAATTCGCCTGTAAGTGAATTGGTATTTAATATACTAATCGATTAAGGTATTTTTGTCAACACTTTTTTTAAAAAAATAACTACTTTTGGAGGAAAAATTATGAATTTATCAGATATTAAAGGTATAGGTCCTAAAACATTAAATATACTCAATAAATTATCTATAAATACGGTAAATGATTTAATGAGATTTTACCCATACCGCTACAACATATATAAGCCTAGCGATATAACAAAATGTAATGATAGTGATGTTATAGTAGTTCCTGCTAAGATAATTTCAGAACCAAAAGTATCATATATTAAAAGAAATTTTAATCGTTTATCTTTCATGGTAGAAGCAAATAATATACCTATCAATGTAGTCATTTTTAATCGAGCTTTTTATAAACCAAATTTGAAAATTAATAGATATATTACTCTAATAGGTAAATATAATAAACTTAAAAATCAATTTATGGCAGCAGATATAAAATTTAAATTTATGAACTCAATTGAAGTAGAACCTGTATATCATTCAGCAAGTGGAATATCTTCTAGTCAAATTCATAAGTTAATAACTAATGTGTTATCAACAATGGAATTTATAGATGAAATAGTTCCTGAATATATAAGTGAAAAATATAATCTAATGAATACTAGTAATTCTATAAGAGAAATACATAATCCTACAAACTTAAATAATCTTAAACAGGCAAAGTTAAAATTAAAATATGAAGAATTATTTGAATTTATGTTTAAGATTAATTTAATTAAATATAAGAATCAAATATTTGATGACTTTGTTATAAAAGATATAAGTGATGATACGGTAAAAGAAATAATTGATGAATTGCCATATGAATTAACGAGTGATCAATTAAATGCCATTAATGATATTGTAAAAGATTTTAGAAATCTTAAAAGAATGAATAGATTAATTCTAGGTGATGTTGGATCAGGTAAAACTATTGTTTCTTTTATTTCAATATTATTAAATCATTCAGCAGGATATCAAAGTGCATTACTAGCACCAACTGAAGTATTAGCTTGCCAACACTATGATAACTTTATGAGTTTGTTTGGTAATCTTGGTTTAAAAGTAGAACTATTAGTTGGATCACTAAAAAAATCTGAAAAAAACTCTATATTAGAAAGATTAAAAAATGGCGATATAGATTTACTAATTGGTACTCATGCTATGTTAGAGGATAATGTCGAATTTAATAATCTAGGACTAGTTATTACCGATGAACAACATAGATTTGGAGTTAATCAAAGAAAATCATTACAAAATAAAGGTATGCATGTAGATGTTCTATATATGTCAGCAACCCCTATTCCAAGAACATATGCTTTAACTATATATGGAGATATGGATATATCCATTATCAAAGAAAAACCTAAAGGGAGAAAAGAAATTCACACAAAAGTATATAACTTTAAAGAAATTAACACTGTAGTAGAAAAAATAGAACAAGAATTACTTAATGGATACCAGTCTTATGTAGTAGCTCCATTAATTGAATCAGAAGATGGAGAAACTAATGAATTAAATGATTTAAAGAAAATAGAAGATACTCTAAAAGAAAAATTTAAAAATAAACATTCTATTGGATTACTACATGGTAAAATGAAACAAGTTGAAAAAGATACAGTTATGAACAATTTTAAAGAAGGTAAAATAGAAGTATTAATATCAACAACAGTAATTGAAGTAGGAGTAGATGTTAAAAATGCTACTATGATGTGTATATTCAATGCAGAGAGATTTGGTTTAGCAACTCTACATCAATTAAGAGGAAGAGTTGGAAGAAATAGTATTGAATCAAAATGTATACTAATATCTGATAAAGATACAGAAAGATTGAGTGTTATGGAAAGTAGCAATGATGGATTCTATATCTCAGAAAAAGATTTTGAAATTAGAGGATCTGGAGATCTATTTGGAGTAAGACAATCAGGAGATATGATATTTAAAATAGCAGACTTAAGAACTGATTATAAAATACTCCTACAATGCAAAGAAGATACAGAAGAATTTATTAAAGACAATATAGAAAATAGTTTTAATAACTATTCATACTATAAACAAATATTAGATAAATTAATAAACACAGATTAATAATTTCATTGACAAATTGATGAATTTCCTTTAATATTATTATAGACATAGTACGAAAGTATTATGTCGATAAACCTTAACGATTTTAACAATGTTAAGGTATATCAACCAAAACCCCCTGAAGCTAGGTCGAGAGACCTAGCATTTTTTTTTTATTCCTTTTTATTCCCGTTTATTCCCGTTTTTTACTCAATTTGTCTCAATTAGTATCGCTGAGTACTTATAATTTGGGTGGTTGAAAAGTGGTTAGAAATGAATCTAATGGGTACCTAAAATATTAAATAAAACGACTTTAAATGCCGGTCTTCAGGGGGAAGAGGATGTTTTTATGTTCTCTTCAAATAGCGTTTATAATTAATTTTTAAAATGATATAATTTATTTGGTGATATTTATGAATAAATTTATATGTTTTATTTATAATAATAGAGAAATTATAACAATACTAATTTCTTTTTTAGCTTTAGCAATATCTATTATAACTTTAATTTCTAATTATAAAATGAATAAAAAAAATTTAAAAATGGTTATAAATAATTTTACTAGTGCAATGATAGAAAATGGAAATTTTTATATCTTTAATATTGATTTTATTAATAAGTCTAGATTGCCAATTTCTATAAATGAAATTTCAATAGATAATGAATTTACCTTTATTAAATCTCCTAGAAAACTAATTGAAGGTCAAACTACTAAAAATAAGACTATAACTTCTGAATATGATCTAAAATCAACTTCTTTTCCAATTAATATGCTTGGGTTAGAGTCAAAAAATGTATTTTTAGTAGTATATGGGCCTACGAATTTAAATGTAAATAAATATAAATTTCATATAAAAACTAATAGAGGAGAAGTTGTTCAAAAGATTAAATTATGTAATTATAATATTGATGGTAATACATTTTTTGAAGAAGCAAATAACTATTGTAAAAGATTTAGATAAGTAAAAATATGTTGACTTGTGTCCACTTCTCATGTATAATTATCATGTATAGTGGACAAGGTGGTATATATGGAAATATTAACAGTAGAAGATGTTTCAAAAAAAACAAATAAAAGTGTAAAAACGATTCGAAGACAAATTGCTGAAGGAAGTTTAAAAGCTTCTAAAATAAACAATAGATATAGAATATCTGTAGATGATTTTAATGATTGGTATGAAAAATATAAAAATGGAATTTGTAAAGAATCCATTTTTGATGATGTTGATTACGTAAATGTTGATTCAAAAAAAGTTAATTTTATTGATATATCTAAAGAATGGAAACGAGATGGCTGGAAAAATAAGAATGAAAGAAATGGTTTGAATTTTATTGATTTATTTTCCGGTGCTGGAGGATTATCTTGTGGTTTAGTAATGGCTGGATGGAACCCAATAGGTAGCGTTGAAATAATGGATCAAGCTGTTTCAACTTATAAATATAATTTTGTTGATAAAAAAGGTTTTAATGAAAATGTTGAAAGTAGAGATATTAGAGAAACTGATGTTAAACGTCATTTGTATGACAGTGTATGGGGACAAAATATAGATTTAATAGTTGGTGGTTTTCCTTGCCAAGGATTTAGTATGGCAGGTAATAGAATTGTTACTGACAAAAGAAATACTTTATATTTAGATATGCTTGAAATTGTTGATCATTTAAGACCAAAAGTTGTAGTTATGGAAAATGTTCCTGGGTTAAGATCTATGCTTGGTGGTAAAGTTGAAGAAAAAATCATAAATGATTTTGAAAATATAGGTTATAAAATAAATGTAACAGTATTGAATGCAGCTGATTATTATACTCCACAAACTCGAAGAAGAGTTATATTCATAGGTAATAGAATAGGAGTTGATAATTACCATCCTCAACCAATTCTTTCTCCTGATAAATATATAACAACTAAAGATGCAATATCTGATTTGATGAATATGAAACCAGATCCGTTGTTTAATCATGTTCCAACAACTCATTCAGAAGATATGCAAAAGAAACTGATGGCTGTTAAGGAAGGAGAAAGTTTATATAAAAATTATTCTGATTCTTGGAAAAAGTGTCCATGGAATAAACCATCATGTACTGTAAAAGAAAATCATGGTGGTGTAAATATTCATCCTAAATTACCAAGAGTTTTAACAGCACGAGAAATGGCACGACTTCAATCTTTTCCAGATGATTTTGTATTTCAAGGCTCAAAGAAGTGGCAGTTAACTCAAATTGGAAATGCTGTTCCATGTTATTTAGGAAAAGCAATAGGATTATCTGTTGAAAAAATGATCGAGAATGAAAAAAACAGTTAAATATATTAACTGTTTTTTATTATGCTTTTTTATCGAAATTTTCAGATATTTTTTGATTAAATTTAATAGGATCATACCAGTAACAACCTACACAAGTTTTAGAGTTTGAATCACCTAATATATATGATTCTTTATATCCTAATCTTTTAGCGTCATATCTTTTACCTGTTTCTAAACATTTTTTACAATGTTGTCTTTTTGCATCGTTTGCTGTTTTTGTTAATGGTTGGAAATCTTCTAATCTTTGGTTATCTTTATTATTTAATCTCCAGTCATCTTTCATACCATCTTTATGATCGCATTCTATGTTAGTATTGATATCAAGTATTGCACATCTTTTTCCTTGAATTTCTTTTAATATATCAGAACGAATGCTTTGATTTATTTTTCTTTTTTTATTAAATCCATCTGTTTTTATAGCAAAGATTTTTCCTCCTCGAAGTTCTCTTGCAATTGTATATTTTTTCCCTAAGTAACTTGAGTCAGATCTGCACCAATCTCCACCGTTTGTAGTATGAAAAGAATGATGATATCTTTCTAATTCTTCCATTGTTATATATGGGCTAAATCCTTCATCTTGAATAAACATTTTTTCAAAAGCACGTCCTAGTTGAGCTCCTTTTAGTTCATATTTACTATATTCTTTTAATATATTAGCAACTTCTTCTAAATTTTTTGCTTCTTCTATCTTGTTTATTATTTGTGTGCTTATTTCTGTAGTTAACTTCAAAATTTATCACCTCTAGTTGTATTTTATCAAAAAATGTATAATTGGTCCATATATAGACATATTATTGATCTTGAAAAAAATATATCATTATGATCTAATTAATATAGAGGTGTTAATAATTGATGAAAATTTAAGTAAATCTAATTTTTTCAAGATAGATCTTAATTATTATCAAATAATAATACCTGAAATAGAAGATTTGCTTGAAAATGAATTTATGAGTCAATTTGTTATGGATTCTATAAAAATATTTAATGATAAAAAATATGATTAGTAGTATAATGTATATAAAGTATGAGTATATTTCATTTTTAATAATGAAATGTGCTCATTTTTTGTTGGGAGGAATATTTTATGGCAAAAAGAGAAATTAATAATAAGGTATCTATATTTTTAATTAAAGATGGAACTGATAAAGAAGAATTATTTAAGGATAATTTGAATTTATGTGAGCTATGCTCTTCAGATACAAGTAAAACATATTATACACCTACAATTATTAATACTCCTAAATGGATTAGATCATATTATGGATTAGATTATGTAGATCATATTAATGTATCAAATTCTAAAGTTATTTCAATTCATGAATTAGAAATAGACGGAAAGAAAATCTTATTTGCTATACCATTTGGAAGTGGTAAATCGTTATTGAATGAAGAGGTTATTGAAGAACAATTTGGTATAAAAGTATTGTTAAATACTGTTAAGGTAGATGAGTTTAGACAATTAGTTTCATCAAATTATGGTGGAGATCATAGAACTAGAAATGAACAAGTTCCTAAAAAAACAAATATTAATGAGTTTGGTTTTGATATTTTTAATGATTTTATTCGAAAAGCTACTGCTAAGTGTGAAGATGATCTTTTTAATAAGAATACAATTGTTGGTGGAGACTTATTAACAGTAACTGTTCCAGTTAATTATAGTAATATTGATGAATTTTTAGTTAATTGTTATAAAAGATATAAACTAGATAAATATAAAGATAATTTTTCTTGGCTTGATAATATAAAAGAAGTAAAAGAAAAAAGCAAAAAAGAAAAATTAGATGAAAAAATGATTGAAATGTTAAAAAATGAGGAATACGAAAAAATATGGGCTGCTGTACCTGAGTTAATAGAATGGGAAAATGTTAGAGAGTTTAAATATAATAAAAATGATGTAGGAAAAGATGATATAGAAATAAAAGACATAGTTTCTCAGTTTAAATTACAAGATAGTATGAAAGTTGATTCACTAAAAAGAAAAAAGGTATATGCTATTTCAACAGATAGTGACGACTCAATATATGATTGGAGTTTATATAATTGTTTAATTGGAGAAGTTGAATTAGATAACAAAATGTATTGTTTAAATTTTGGTAAATGGTATGTTTTAGACAATGATTTCGTTGGTGAAACTAATGAATATTATGAAAATATTTTATTAGTTGATTACGATTTTCCTGACAACAATAATAGTAGAGAAGATGAATATAATTCATTATTAAATACTAATTTAAAGGATTCTATATTAATGGATAAAGAAACAGTTAGATTAGATGGTATGGGAAAAAGCTCTATTGAAGTATGTGATGTATTTTCATCTAATAATGAATTGATTCATATAAAGAAAAATGGTGGTTCAAGTTATTTAAGTCATTTATTTAATCAAGCTAGTGTATCCGCTGAAATGTTATTAGATGAATCTTTTAGAAAGAAGGTTAATTCTAAATTTAAAAAAGAAATTTTTGATAATGATTTTAATGCGAAAAAATATACAGTAATTATGGGAATCATAACTAATAAAAATGAAAAAAGACCATCTATTCCTTTTTTCAGTAAAGTTTCTATACGTTATGCTATTGATGGTTTAAAAAGAAAAGGTTATAATGTCAAATTAGCAAATATATTTAATAAAAAATAAGCAAATAATTATTTGCTTATTTTTAAATAATCTAAAACTTCTTGTGTAGGTAATAGTCCGTTTGGAATATAATATCCTTTATTTTCTAAATCTTCTTTTATTATTTTTTTTAATCGATATGCTTCTTTTTTACTTACGCATATTATTTTCATAATTTCTTTTACTGTTAACCATGCTTTAGATGTTATTTCTTTTAATTCTTCATAAGTAATTATTTCTTTCATTTTTTATTTCCTTTCTAATTATTTTAGGTAACCAAGAATTGGGTTTAGGTAACATTATTCTTCAACCACCCATTCAACCACTTTTATAGGAGTAGTGAGCGGTAATCCGCGGTAATTAGCGGTATTCAGCGGTAATTACCGTGAATTAAAAGTAGGCTGTAAGACTGAGAAGTATGGTTTAAAACTCGCCCCCTGAAGGAGTCGGAAGGCTCCATTTTTGTTGATTTTACGGGCTTCTTGTGATGTTTTATTTTACTCTCAACTACCATTCAACTACCAAAAAGACTAAAAAAATAAAAAATAGTATTCAAACATTAAAATTATACGTAATTATGGTAAAATATTAGTAGAGGTGTATCTTATGAAAGATTTACAAGAAAAAATAGAAAAGTTTAATGAAGAAAGAGATTGGGATCAATTTCATTCTCCAGAAAATTTAGCTAAATCAATTTCAATAGAAGCAGGGGAATTATTAGAATGTTTTCAATGGAATAACGAGTATGATTTAGAAGAAGTAAAAGAAGAACTTGCTGATGTTTTAAATTACTGTATTCAAATGGCTAATAAGTTAGGAGTTGATCCAAAACAAATTGTTTTAGATAAAATGGAAAAGACAGCTAAGAAATATCCTGTTGAAAAAGCTAAAGGAAAGAGTATAAAGTATAATAAACTTTAGGTGTAATATGAGTTTTATTGTTGCAAAAAAATATAAGAATAAGATAAAAGTGATGGCTGATGACAAATTATATGTTAGCCCAAATGATGAACAAATGTTGATAAGAGAAATTGGTAATAAAAATTATAGAGATATTTGCTGTTTGGGAATAATTAAAAATGTTATTATAGATAAAAATATTTGTGTCTGTTCGGCCGGAGTTTTAGAAGACTTCAATTTGTTATTAAAAGAAATTGACGATAAAAATATAACTGATTTAAAAAAAATATGTGATATTTCGTTAAAAATAAATATTGAAAAAAATAATAGAACAGACTTTATAGTATGCTCAGTTAAAGAAAACAATATATATGAAATAAAAGATAATAAAATTAATAATGTTGATTCTTCGTGGATAGGTGTTTATAAATGTTTTGAAGAATTTCAAAAATTAAGACTAAGTGATGAAATAAGAAATTATAGTGAAAATGTTTGCGAATTAATTACAGGTGATGAGAAGAAAGATTTAGTAGAAGAAATAATAGATTCGGAATCTTTTAAAAGAGTACTAAAATTAAATATAGATGAAACAGTAGGAGAAAAAGTTATAGAATGTATTGGTAAAGAAACTGAATTCTTATATCAAAGTTATTATTCTGCAACTATTTCTAAACCTAAACAATTAGAAACTAATAGTTCTATGATAAATTTTGATGATAGTGTTTTTGATGGGGGATATTCATTTCTTGTTGAAGAATCAAATTCGAATTATAAAATGTATATTTATCAAATAGGATGTTTAGTTGAATATTGTGCTCATTTAAATAATGATAATTATAGTCATTTAAGATTACCAAAAATGATATATGATAATGAAACGTAGGTGAAGTAAATGTTGGTATATGAAGGAATAAAATCTGGTTTTATCAATGATGTAGATTTAGGAATAATTGCTGATAAGATTAGAAATAAATATATAGAAGTAATTAAAAGAAAACCTAGTGCGTCCGAATTTAATTCATGGAAGAATTCTATGCAATATATGCGTGGTGTTTTAAGTGATAATGAAATTCCGAATAATACCGGTATAGCAATTGAGTATAATATTCCTCCTACTGGATGTAGAATAGATTTTATGATGTCAGGATTTAATAAGAATAAGTCTAATGTTGTTATTGTTGAATTAAAGCAATGGGATAAAGCTACTGAAGTAGCTAATCTAGATGGAATTTATAAAGTAAATACTTATACGGGCGGAGGATTAAGAGATGTCAATCATCCATCATATCAAGCCATGACTTATGCTAATTTAATTAAAGATTATAATGAGTCAGTTCAATTAAAAGATATTAATGTAGTACCATGTGCATATCTTCATAATTATTATTTTGAAGATGATGATACTTTATTATCTAATAATTATAAAGAATATACAGATAAAGCACCTTTATTTGGACATAATGATGTTATTAAATTAAGAGACTTTATTAAAAGATATATAGAGACTGGCGATGATGGAAGTATTCTTTATGAAATAGATCATGGTAGAATTAGACCTTCTAAAATGTTACAAGATTCATTAACTCAAATGTTACAAGGTAATAAAGAATTCTATATGATTGATGAACAAAAAATTATATATGAATATGCATTAAGTAATGCAATTGATACAGTATCTAGTAATAAAAAGAATGTAATGATAGTAAGAGGTGGACCAGGAACTGGTAAATCCGTATTAGCTATTAACTTATTAGTTGAATTTAATAGAAGAAATATGACTTGCTTCTATGTTACAAAAAATTCAGCTCCTAGAAGTGTGTTTTCTGCAAAATTACGAGGAAACTTTACTCAAACATATATTAATCATTTATTTCAAGGTTCTGGAAACTTTGTAGATGAAGAAAGTAATAAACTAGATGTTTTAATAGTAGATGAAGCTCATAGATTAAATGCCAAATCTGGAATGTTTCAAAATAAAGGAGAAAACCAAATTAAAGAAATTATTAACGCTTCTAATTTCTCAATATTCTTTATAGATGAAAATCAAAAGGTAACTCTTAAAGATATTGGTAGTGAAGATATGATTAAGAAGTATGCTGATGAATTAGGAGCAGGTATATATACTTACGAATTAGATAGCCAATTTAGATGTAATGGTTCAGACGGTTATATTGCATGGTTAAATAATTTATTAGAAATTAAAGAAACTGCTAATTTAGATATAGATGGATTTGATTATGATTTTAAAGTTTTTGATGATCCAAATGAAATGAGAAAAGCAATTGAAGAAAAAAATTCTATCAATAACAAATCTAGAATAGTAGCAGGATATTGTTGGAATTGGATTAGTGAAGGTAAAAACAAATCTGATGTATATGATATAATAATACCAGAGTACGATTTTGAAATGAGTTGGAACTTAGGTAATTCAACTACATGGGCAATTGATCCTCAATCAGTTAACGAAGCTGGATGTATTCATACATGTCAAGGATTAGAATTTGATTATGTTGGAGTTATAATTGGTGATGATATGAGATATGAAAATGATCATATAGTTACTGATTATTCTAAGAGAGCAAAAACCGATCAATCTTTGAGAGGTATAAATAAGACAGCTAAAGAACAAGGACAAGAAGTAGCAAATAAAATAGCTGATTCTATTATAAAAAATACTTATAGAACATTAATGACTAGAGGAATGAAAGGTTGTTATGTTTATTGTGTTGATAAAGAATTGAATAAATATATGCGAGGTGAATAATATGGAAAATTCTAATATAACTATTGATGTAAAATCTAAAGAAAAATTAGTAATTAACAATGATTCTAATAATTTATTGAATAAAGAAATGAATATTGATGAATTAAAAAGTAAGATAGTGAACAATAAACCAGATAATGAACAATTTTGCAAATGTAAAGTGGTTACAGTAATGTATTCAGATACTGATTCATCAAATTTTGGATACTGGGATGTATGTGGAGTTTGTAACAAAAAAATAGAAGATGGATTTCACTATTATAATCATTATGATGGTGAAGATCATGACGATATAGATTTATACTGCTAAATAATTATTAACAACTTTGGAGGTGTAACATGATAATTGCAAAAAATCAAAAAGGAATGAAGAAACTTGAAATTTCAGAACAACTTAAAAATAGTGTGTTAGATCCGAATAATAAAATAATTTTATTTTATGGATCTAATGGAAGAGGAAAATCTACTTTGAAAGATTTGTTAATAAATGAAAACTTATCTAAAAATTTTGAACTGCAAAACGATGAGCAAATTAATGAGATTTATAATATATATAATCAAAATGATTTGCGAGTATTTGATGATAAATTTATAAATAATTTTATTTATTTAAATGATTCATTACAAAAGAATCAGTCTAAAATAATTTTTAATAGTCCAGAACTAGAGGAACAAATAAATAATATAAATATTATTAAGGATACAATTAATCAGTTGTTATCTAAAATTGATTCTCTAAATCCTGTTTTTAATGAAGTAGATAAAGCGTTCGATTTTTCCACAACTGGAAATGTTTCAGATGCTAAAAAAAGATTTGCAACTACTTTTCTTCAAGGCAATCTTCCCTTATCATATAATGAAATATTTGATATTAATAATGAACAACATAAAAATTGGTGGTATCAAGGTCTTTATTTATATAAAAATTTAAATATGGATTATTGTCCCTGGTGTAAAAATAATATAGATAATATTTCAGATGATGTTAAAGGACAAATCAATGGTATTAATAGTGTTTCTTCTATTCATGATAAATTATTTAGTGATAAAGTTGCAAAAAAAGAAAAATTATCTGTATTGATAGAAGACGAAAAAATCAGTTTAAACATTAAAGATGAAATTCAAACTATAATTTCTATGATAAATGATTCTATTGAAATAAATAAAGAAGACGAAATAATCAGTTTAATGCGACAAGTAAAGAGTAAATATGATCATGATAGAACATTTATTGAAGAAACAATTTCAGATTTAAAAAAATTTAATGAAATATCTAATATTGAAGAAATTGATATTGAAAACAAATTCGAACAATTTGAATTTTTTGATGTAAATTCCAATTATATTCAATTAATTATTAATGATATTAATAATGTTATACTTAGTTTAGAAGCTTTAAAACAAGCGGTAATAGAATCAAATAATCAATTAATTTCATTAATAGGAAGCAAAGAAAATTCTATAAATCATATTTTAGAAAGATTAGGCTTAAATTATAAAATAGTGGTTGATAAAGGTGAAGTTGTTAAGAACGGAATAAATGATAATAGTGAATATATATTTTTAAAGTCGAAAAATGATATAGATGTAACTAATAATGTTACTAATACATTGAGTTATGGTGAAAAAAGTACTTTAGCGTTTGCTTTTTTTATTCAAATTATTTTAAACGATAATAATGCTAATAAAGTTATCATTATTGATGATCCTATTTCAAGTTATGATATTTTTAGAAGATATACATCTGTTGATATACTTAGAAGTCTAGGGGATGCATCTTTTAACAAAATGTTTTTGCTTACTCACGAGTTAGATTTTATTCATTCAGTAGAAAAAGGATTTAGAGGTTTTTTAAATACAACTCCTTTAATACTTGTTGAAACAAATAATTCTGAAATTGAAATTATGAGCTTAGAAAACAACTATTTGCCAGAAATTGATTTATATAAAAATATTTTACTAAATTCTAATGGAACTTACTCTATTGTTCAACGCGCCATTGCATTTAGACAATTATATGAATTATATAAATATATTAATCAATTGCCTAATAATATGCCTGTTTATAATTATATTTGTAAATTGGTACATTACCGAAAAGATGAATCAACAACTACTTGGAATAATAATTTTATAGATGATATAAAAAAAATATTTGAATATTTTGGACTTGCTTATGATACTACTTTTGAATCTATACAGGATGAAACGACTATTTTCAGTGAAATTGAAAATTTATATAACACAATTAGCGTAAAAAATGCTTTTCAATTAACAGTAGAAGAACTATGTTGTTTAAGGACAATTGCAGAATATGTTGTGCGTAGTGAATCTAGTTCTCCAAACAGATTTAAAAAATCAATTCAAAATATGTGGAAAATAACTGATTCGCCAAAAAGAGATCTCTTGGAAGAGTTTAAAACATTATTAAATGCTATAATGCATTCCGATGATGATGAAATATGTTGGACAAAACTATCGCTAAATGAATTTAAAGCTATTCCAAAATATGTTATACAACAAATTCTTGACATACTATGAGTAATAATCGATTAATTAAAGATAATTTTTATTCGAATGTCGATTCTTCATTTTGCGAATTAACACAAATTCAAAGTAAATGTATTGCAGCAACTATAAACGATAAACCTATTTATTACAGTGCTTATAATTTTTTATCAGGATATTGTCTAGTATTTGCTTATGTACTTCACTTGCGTTTTGGATATGATGTAGTAATTATTTCTAATGATTCAGGAACTGAAGTGCATTGTTGCTGTTATTATAAATATATGAATTATGATTTGTATATTGATGTTAGAGGAGGAACTGCTAATTTAGACAAATTATTGCAACCTTTTCCTAATATTGATTCTAATTATCCAAAAATAGATAAGATTACTGATTTTGAAAAGTATATTGATGAGTGGGATCCTGAATTAATGTCATTTGCAAACGATATAATTGAACAATATTATGATTATTATTATTTTAAATAATCTACTTCTTAAGATAATAATTTTTTGGTAGTAACAATTTACCTATACTTTTACCTATACTAATATTTAAATTTTTATAAATTCTTATAAATTGAAGAATACTAAAAAACCACGTAATTACGTGGTTGTAATCTTTTATCACAGACATATAACATACAAGTGTTCGATTCTCCTGAAGAGAGCGGTGCAATCTTTTTTTCAGTATTTAAAATAACTTCAAACAAAAAGAACTATTTCTAGGTCCTGATTACATCTTGTTAATTATTACGGTTTAAAAGTTATTACTGAAAAATTGTATTTTTTTTGTAGTTTTTATGAGAAAGTTGTAAGTTGCAAATCCCCACAAATCCTTATAAATATTGGGTTTAACAAAAAATGAGCCGCCCTTCAACGCCTCTTCAGGAGGAAGAGAGCAGTCGCCCTTGTAGAGATTATTAAATAATATAAAACAGTGATAGGATTAACTATCGACAATTACCAACAAAAGTATTATAATGTGCTAAAGAAGGAAGCAGTATAAGACCTCACAGGTTTTTGACTGCTTTTTTAATTATGGATAGGAGGAGATTATGTGAATAATAATAATAATAAAAATAATAAACTTGCTATAGAACTTATTGGCAATTACTTAAAACAAATTGAACAAATGAATCCTGAAGGAAGAAAAAAATATTCTAAAGTGTATGAGGCACTAAAAAATACAAGTGATTTACTGGAATCTTTAGATAATTTAAATATGGAAGAAGCAAATGTGTATATTAATACGTTTATTACCGTAATAAGTGAATCTTTAATAAAAAAATAAAAAGTTGCATAATGGTTTTTATATTAGATAGTATTTATAGTATAATATTAAGAGAGAGGAGCAATTGTTATGCAAAAGAGTGAAGTTATAGAAGCTATAAAGTATATGCAAAAGTACAAAACTGAAACTAATAAGTTGGAGGCAAAAACAGCATTAGGTGGTTTCCCTAAAAAATGTTATGATACCATCTCTAGCTTCTCAAATAAATTTGGAGGACTAATAATATTTGGAGTAAACGAAGAAAATAATTTTGCTGTTGAAGGCGTATATAATGTAAATGATCTTCAAAAACAAATATCCTCGTTATGTAGTGATTCTATGATTCCATCCGTTAGAGCAGATATACTTCCAATGGAATATGATGGAAAGAATATTGTAGCTGTAAAAATTGATGAAATTGCTCAAAATAAAAAACCATGTTATTACAAGTCTAGTGGTTTAAAAAATGGATCATATACTAGAATTGGTGATAAAGATGATCATATGACAGATTATGAAATATATGCATTGGAAAGTTATAATGATCATATATTTGAAGATACAAGACCAACAAAAAGAGCTTCATTAGATGATTTAAATAAAGATAGTATTAGTGAATATGTTAACAAAATAAAAACTGAAAAACCAAATTTTGCTAAAAATGATTTTGATAAATGTTTAAAATTATGTGGTATAACAGATACTAATAACGACATTGTCTATCCTACTTTAGCGGGTACAATGATTTTTGGTGAATATCCTCAATCTTTTTATCCTCAATTATTTGTTGCATGTGTTGTTGTTCCTGGAACTGAATTAGGAGATACAGGAAATTTAGGAGAAAGATTTATTGATAATAAAAGAATTGAAGGAACAATTGAACAAATGCTTGAAGGAACAATGAATTTTTTGAAGAGAAATATGAAAAATAGTGTAATTATTAATGAATTAGGTATTAGAAGTGATAGAACAGAATATCCATTAGAAGCTTTAAGAGAAGCAATTGCAAATGCATTAATACATAGAGATTATAGTACTCAAACAGAAAATGCATATATATCAGTGTACATGTATAATGATCGAATTGAAATAATTAATCCTGGAACATTATATGGTACAAACAAGCTTGAAAAATTAGGTACTGCTACTACTATGGAATCAAGAAATCCTACTCTTGTAAGAATACTGGAAGAAAAAGGATCTGTTATTGAAAATAGACATTCAGGAATTCCTACTATGAAAAGGGAAATGAAAAAATATGGATTACCAGAACCCGAATTTTACGAGGAAAGAGATAGTTTTAAAGTTGTTTTTAGAAATAATGATAGCATATCAAATCAAGTAACTAGTCAAGTTAGTGGTCAAGTCAGTGGTCAAGTCAGTGATCAAGTTGGTGATCAAGTAAAACGTAATCAAAAATTGGTATTGGATTATTGTGTTGAGCCAAAATCAATGCAAGAGATTAGAAAGTATCTTGGAATGAATTCTAGAAGCTATGTAAGAGAAAAAATAATAATGCCATTAATTGAACAATCATTATTAGAATATACAAATAAAGAACATTTAAGTGCTAGTAATCAAAAATATATTACCATAAGAAAGTAAAAAAATATCATCTAACAAGATGATATTTTTTTAGGTTCAATATAAATGAAAATTTAGAAGTAGTATAGTAATAACTTCAATAATAATTATAAATTAATTTATTATAATTTAATAATTTTTAACATATTTTGCTCTCTCCAGTTGGAAGAAAGAAATCGCCCCCTGAAGAGAACATAAAGATATGCTCTAGTTTTTTAAGAAATTTATATTATTAATGAAATATACTAAATTAATTTAAAGTATAGTATAATAAAAGTAATAAAAGAAAAGAAGCGACTATGAAAAAATATGTAATAGGATTAGACTTAGGTATTAATAATTTTGTATGGTCTATATTAAATGCTGAAGATAAGACATTAGTAAAAGCTGGTGTAAGATCGTTTGCTGTTTCTGAATCTGCAGAGAACAGAAGAAATGCTAGAAGTATTTAAAGAAGAAAAAAGAGAAGACGTACAAGAGTTAACGATTTGCTTTTTTTATTTAAGAGTATTAATTTTCCATATAATAATACTATAGATAGTGTGTTACTTAATAAAAGAGTTTTAGTTTTAAAATAAAAGAAGAGCAACTATCAGTAGAAGGAGTCAAACAAAGATTACTAATAGAACAATAATATTAAATAATTGATTAATTTGTTTAATATTTTATAATATTTTATAATATTGATTAAGAAGGTGGACTATGGATGAAGGTGTAAATAATTCATTTTTAAGCAATTTAAAATATATATTAGATAACTTAGAGAAAGACAAAAAAGAAGTAAATAATTTGGAAGATAAGAAGTATTTAGAATTATCTAAAACTGAAGTAATAACATATATTAATTGTGTATACGAAGAAATAAAACTATGGGAAGATTATTATAAGAGAAAAAAATATGAAAATATTATTATCAAATATAAAAAAGTTGAATCTATTATTTCCGAGTTAGAATTATGTTTAGCTGATTATGAAGATAAATTTAATATGAATGGAATCTCTTATTCTATATTTCAAATAGGTGAAATCTTATCAAATATAAAGAAAAGAAGTGATATAAATGGAAAATAAAAAGCCAATAATAAAAGTATCAACACCACAAAGCAAAAAGTACGATACAAAAGTAGTGTATTAGCACTAGACGAACAATTAACAAGACAAAAACTTAATGAAAGATTGTTAAAATCTTTAAGACTTAGGGACAAGGATATACAAATCTAAGAGAACTTAAATATTAGTTCTCCTTTTTTGTAATAAATTTAGATATAAAAAAGTAAATTTACTACCTATATTATAAATGTTATAATTATATATAAGAAAGTTAATAAATAATAAGTTATTAACAATCTATTAGATAATTGGGTTTAAGGTGATATAGTATGAATATAAAAGAGATATTCTATGAATTGATAAGTGAAGCTAAAAACGGAAAAATATTAATTTCTGATGAAGAATATTATGTTGGTTTTAATACTAATATAAATGATGAATTAGTAGAATATAATAAAGATAATAATGTTGAATTATATATTGATAATTTAGATTTATTTATAGAAAAACTTAAAGAATATATATTATTAGAATTAGAGTTAAAAAGGAAAACTATAAGACAAGATAGTTCTAAAGATTACATAAAATTTTTAATCTTGTATTTATTTGCAAATGCAACTACAGAAGATTTTAAAAGACCAATAAATTATATTGATAAGTATATAAATTTTTTAAGAGATACAACTTTGTCAAATTATAATGAAGGTATATCATATAGTATGGATGGTATATTTAGTGATAATCAATTATGCATAAAGAATACCAAGCAATCTATTATGATGGAATCTCCTTTCAAAGTAGAATTATCAATAATAAATAAAGAAAATCCAAATCTACTATTTATATTACCTGAAATATCTTATGGTATTAGCTATGAGAATGGAGAAACGATATGTTATATTTATAGTATTTTAAATAAAGAGAATATTGATAAAGTATTAGATAAAGATCTATTAAAATTTAAGAAAAACATATCTAGAAAACTATATAAATTAAATAAAGGTATATCAGATATTGAATCTTCAGAATTTGAAGATTATAAGAATGGAATAAGTGACTACTATCCAGAAAATATTACTGATGTCTCAGTGAGTTCTGTTTTATCTCTATTTATATTTATTAACTTAATCAAAGATAAAGTAGATAAGATAAAAGGAGTACCATATTTACCGATAAGATATATATCAAGAGAAAATGCATCTTCTTTAGCATCAACTGAAGAAAGAAAAAAAGAATTACAAGAGAGAAATTATGCTATTCAAACAAATTTAACTGAAAAGTTTATTAGAACATTTCGAAGAGTTGAACAATATATTGGAGATATATCTATTTCATCATATCCTTATGAAGCAGATGAATTTATTACATATACAATAACAAATAAAAAAGAATCAGTTTTAGATAATGAAGTAATCAATTCAATAAATATAAGATAGAAATATAATGTAAAACAAATTTTGCTATGTTATAATTTTAGTATAAAGGATGTTGTATATGGAAAATAATGAAAGTATAAATATGGAAGAAGTTTTAGAAGCTTTAAAAGATTTATTAGAAGATGTCAATGTATCGGAAATCGCAGAAGAAAAAGATGAAATTTCTAACACTTTAATAAAGTTAAAAGATGAATAGTATTTTAGAAAAGGTATTAGATTATCTAAAAGATCATGACGATCTAGGAGAATATACAACATTATATGATTTTATAGTTGGTATTGCGCCTGAAATATTAACACTAACAGATGAAGAATACATAGACTTATTGTCCTCAATTACAGACGAAACAAGTGATTTACAACAAGAACTACTTGAACATAGAATTCCATCAAACTTGAATTCTGAACAAATTGATAGAATTAGCAACTATATATCTAGTAGTGACTATGAATTTTTTAATAAATATCCAATATTTCTTACTGATAATAGACTAGATTCAATGCTAAGGGGAAATTCTAATTTAATAGAAATTGAAAATAAAAATCTAGTATTAAACTATATTATTAACCATTATGATGAAAAGATGATTAATGATGGAGTATTAGATTTTTTGTGTTCATTAGATTTACCAATAGATACAATCGAATTCTTTAGACAGAAAGGAATAGATATTAAATTTATAATAAGTCAAGAAAGACTTAAAAGTAGTGAAATAATAGATTATTTATTTAATACTGAAATTTTTTATTTAATAGATACAAATCATATTAGCGATGATTTATTATTAAAACATAAAGACAAAATATATAAAATTCCAATAATAGCTAATAATGAAACTATTCAAAAAAGATTAACTTCTATATTAATTACATCACAAAATGTTATGATTGATGAAAGTCTTATAGATTACTACATAAACGAAGAAAAGAATAATCAAGATAAAAATATAGTGATAGATAATTTAACAAGAAATTATGGAGATAGTACAATTCTTCAAAGCTATAAAGATAAATTCTGGTCACTTTACTTTAAAGTTATATATGAAAGAAATATTATTCCATCAAACTTTAGTAAAGCAGTAAGTTCTTGTTCTCAAGATGTATTTGATTCTTATTGTAATGAATTGTTTGAATTATATACGTATAATTCAAAAGCCAGAACAATCTTTGTAAGAGGTTATATAGAAGATAAGTTATCCAAAAGTAAGGCTCCAAAAAGTGATACTTTTAAAAGAAATCTAATTGATAAAAAGAATTTTTTAGGATTAAATTGTTTTTTCAATGAAGAAGATACTAGAAAATACATGGCAGAACTATCTCAAATTTTAAGTATAGATGAAAATCTATATAATCCTTGTTTTATACACAATACTGAGCTTTTAACTAGTATTTTAAAAAACGGCGGAAAGATAAGTGCAAATTGTGTTGATGAAATTAAGACAAACGAAGAAGTAATTGAAGTTGTAAAATCTAGATTAAATGAATATAGTCAAGATATAGTCAGTTCATTATCAACATATCTTAATTCATTTGAAATCCTTGAATTAGCAGATAATACTCCTAATTTCAATAATATATATAACTATTATACGACTAATGAATTAGATAAAATCATGAAATATGTATTCAATAATGATAATTATAGAAATTATATGTATAAGGTTGTAGATAATGGTTTATTATTTGATGCTAAAAAGATATATGAGTTATTAGAAAAAGATAGTGGAGATAAAGAATTTAATACTGTATTTTTCAGTCACATAATAAGAAATTTAGTTGATTTATATGAACTAACTATGAACGTAATAAATAGTAGTCCTTCAATCGAAGATATTAATATTTTATATTCATTTTATGAAAATGGAAATATTATGGTAGCAGATAATATCAAAACCATTGAAGAGTTAAGAAACTATAAAAGAGTAATATATAATAAAAATAACGATGTAATAACAAATAGTAACGATATTACAGAAATTAAAGATGTAATATTTAAATTATTAACAAATATGGATTTAACAAATATGTCTGATATAATTGAGTATAGATTTAGTTCAGAAAAGATTAAATCATTAATAAGAACAATCAAAGACGATGAAGTAAGAAATGAACTTAGTCAATTGTATCCAATAATAAAACTAATGGAAAAAATAATTAAAATAGAAAATCCAGAATCGATAAGAAAAATTGCAACTATTTTAAATGAAAAATACTATAAGGGTAGTAGAAACTTTACTATAGTAAGCAACATGTTTAAAGAACTGGAGTCAAGAATTAAATTATATTATGGGCATGATTTGGCTAGTACAGTAACTAATTTAGATACATTAGAAGAATCTGCTAATTTGATAATAGAAAAGGGTAAGTATAAAACTCAAGAACACGATGTGGATGATTTAAAAATACCTGCTTCAGAAGTTGACTTAATAGACTTTGAAGGCGAGAAATTTACGATGTTTGTACACGTATTAAATGCATATGGATCAGGAGGAACCATAAAAGATTTTACTAATCCTAGATTAAAAGGAAGAACTTATATATGCCTTTCGGGATTAAATGAAAACAGTATAAAGTGTGTTTCACAAGCATGTGATGATATTAATCATGTAACGCTACTTTTTACAGATATAAAACCTTCCCAGTTTGCATTTTCAAATTCTGTAGATATATATTCACAAGGAGATAATAATTCACTAGAATTGACTAGTATGTATAAAAATAAAATAGAATTTTTACCAACGACAGAAACTATAAATAATACAAAAACAAATGCTGGAGATTATAATGAATTTACTATTTATAGGGAGGACTCAAATGGAAATAGTATATATCCAACGGGAGTGTTTATAAGAGGAACAGAACCATCTCCTTCGGAGATAGATGCAGCAGCATATTTAGGTGTTCCACTAGTCAAAATTAATAAACAATTATATGAAGAAAAGACAAATAACCAACAAGAAGAAAAAGATGATACACTTGAACTAATTGAAGAACTCAATCACGATCAAGAATTACAAGAGAATGTTACTTATATAGATTTATTAAATGAATTAGATGAAATTCAAGAACTACAAGTAGAAGAAAACGAAAATGTAAATCAAGAAGGAACAAGAACATTATAAATTTAATATCAATAGTGTTCTTTTTTTGTAATTTGAATTTGAACAAAAAAAAGACTAGAACATTTTCGCCATTCTAGCCTCTAAAGAGTCACTTTTACTTATTCCAAATACTTTTTTTAATGCCCTATCATTTTCTTCAGGAAATAGAATTCGATATTCAGTAAGATTATTGTGGTCATACATTTGATGTTGATAAATATATTCAAAGTAATCTTGTGCCTGTATTCTAATTAGTTCATCAAATGGAATTCCACTAACGCTTTCACATACACTTCTTAGCATTTGCTGATATGGTTCCCAAGATTCTATTATATCAATTAGAGTAACCTTATAATAATCACAATCGCCATCTTTATTTGGGATTAAATATTTACCACCACTAGGTCTATTTTCAAGACTATAAATACAACCTGTAGGACTAAGAGCAGTACAATATCTAGAATAGGAAACTAAATCTATTTTACTGGCATTTTTGTTTCTTGATCTTAATGACAATAATATTGGATCTTCTCTCATTAAAAAGACATCAGAGCTTATACAAGTATAACCTTTATCTAGTAAGTCTTTAACACTTTTTGAACTTACTACTTTTAAATCATCAGCTGAGTAATAACATCCAGTTTGTTTACAACATAGACCTCCACACTTTGAACATATATCTTTGTTCTCTAATTCCATAAAGAACCCCCTTCATTTAATTTTTATATTTTAACATATTTTATAAATTAGTCAAAATATTATATGGTATAATATAATTAAGTGATGATTATGAGAATGTTTTTTAAAAAAATATGGACATTTATATATTCAATATTTAATTTTTATTTTTATAGGTCTAGTAAGATATTTAATAATGAACTATTGAGAGATACAAATTCTAATATCAATTTAAATATTAATGATAACTATGTTCCTCAAGGAATATGTTCTATAGATGATTACTTGCTAGTAACTATGTATGATTCTAATCATGAACTAAATTCAAAAGTGTGTATTATTAAAAATGGAAGAATAATACATACGACAATGTTAGATAATAAAGCACATGTTGGTGGAATTTGTTATGATAGCATTAATGATAATATTTGGATAACAGATAGAAGTGGAACTATTAGTTGTTATGACTACAATCATATATTAAACAGTAATAATGTTAGTGCAAAATATAAAAAAGTTAAAATACCGGGACTTATTAACATTGCTGGATTTAATGCTGTTGGATATATAACATATTATTCTAATAGGTTATATATGGGGAATTTCAATATAGGTAAGAGTAGTAAAATGTTATCATATGAATTGAATGAAGAGGGAAATATTAATTTTGATTCAAGAAATGAAATAGACTTTTTTTCCTTTGTTCAAGGTATTACTTTTAAAGATTATGATTCTAAAACACTTATGTTTATTAGTTCTTCATACGGTATTAATAAATCGAGTATCAGAATTGTAGATTATGAAACTAAAAAAGTATTACACAAAGTTAAGATGCCACCTATGTTAGAACAGATTACATTTGATAAATTTGGCAATCTAGTTTTATTATTTGAAAGTAATGCCAAAATATATCAAAAGTATAAATTTAAAAACAATGATATAAATATTATCAAGATAAATAAACTTTAAAGGAGAATAAACATGAATAGTAACTTAGATGTATGGGCAATTCAATCAGATAAGAGTGAAATGTATACTGCCCTTGATCAAATAAAGAAAGATGGAGATGTAATAATATACACAAACTTAGTATGTGAGTTTAATGTCGGTAATGAATTAGTTAAATCGCGCGAATTTGATAAAATTGTTGTAAGTGATCAAAATGACTTCTTAGCTATGTTTATGCGTAAGGGTCCAGTTACTAAACAAGACATCTGTGAATACTTGGATAGTAAAGGTATAAGATATACAGAGATAACTTTTGAACCTAGCATAACAGACTATAATGATGACAACTTAATTATGCCGATATGGATGGCAAGAGAGTCATATGTTCTAGAAGATGCCTTAAAAGATTCCATTGAATGTGGAGATATAAACTTTGATTATTATCCAGAACTTCCATCAGATATAGAATTAGGATATCTAACAAGTAGGGAAAGAGTTCGCTATTCAGTTGATGGAAGGTCATTTATGGGAGCCCTAATTTCATCAAATAAGATTATATTACTTGTCTCTCAAGGTTCTGAAGGTAATTTATCTGTTTCTGATACAATTAGTATATTGGAAAAATATGGTATTAATTATTCTATTCGCAAGAATGAAGAATTTACCTTAGATGAATTAAAAACTAAAAATAAAAACTTATGATAAGATTCAAGTTACTTTGAATCTTTTAATTTGCAAAAATCTTAAAAAAATGATAGAATAGTCAACAAATTTAAGGGGTGTTTTGTATGAGAGTTATAAAAAGTAGAACTTATTTACCATTGCCATTAGATACTGGTTCATTATTTTTAATTGAGAATGATCTAAATCCACAAAAAGAAGAATTGGAAAGATTGCTAGAAACAACTAATAATATGAATAATAAAGATTTCTCTAAAAGAGTACTATTTGGTCAAGAGATAAAATCTAATAATACTATAGAAGGTTATTATGATGATATATCTTTAGTTAAAAGTATTATTAAACATCCATCTAGTTGTCTAAATGAAGAACAGAGAAAAAGAGTTCTCAATATGTATCGTGGATATAAATACATTTTACAAGATAAAGAGATTAATAAGGATAATTTAAGAGAATTATATAGAATATTATCTGATGGACTTTTAAGCAAGGAAGATTTATCTAATATGGGTGAATACTACCGATTAGATCCGGTTTATATATTCTTTTCATCAGTGCTTAGTAAAGAACCTGATATGGGAGTAGATGCTTCTTTATTAGAGGAAAGAATGAACATCTTATTAGAATATTTAAATAGTAATAATAATTTTAGTTGTATGACAGATTACTTTATTAGATCTCAAATCGCTCATTTCTTCTTTGTTTATTTGCACCCATACTATGACATAAATGGTAGAACTGCAAGAACTACAGCTATGTGGTATTTGATAAATAATGAAGCATATCCATATATTATATTTAATAGAGCTATTCAATTGGATAAAAATAAATATTATACCGTAATTAGAGATGGAAGAAAATTCCACAATGTAACATATTTCCTAAACTATATGTTAAAAAATACTTTATTTGAGTTAGAGAAAGAATATACAATAGAAATGATTTCCGATAATGCAATGTATGAACTAACTGATGGTGAGATTCAAACTTTGTATTATATTCTATCTATGAAAAGCAATTTAACTTATCTTGACTTCTGTTCTTTCTATAATCATCTAAATGCTCATAAGAAGAAAAATGACATAAAAAGAGAGGTTATTATTCCGCTATTGGAAAAGGAAGTAATAATTGAAGGTAGAGAGACTAATAATCAAGAAAACAATTTTTTTGGATTAAATCCTAAATTATTAGAAATTGATGAGAGAAACAAACATTTATCATTAGAACAAAAATTATTATAGAGAAGATTAAATTTATAAATCTTCTTTTATTTTGTCGCTTATGATATAATTATTGAGGTGAATAATATGAAAAGATTAATTCGCTTTCTTTTACTTGTTATATTTGTTTTTATATTAATATGGTTTATAACTATATATTATCCTCATATGAGACCTACAAATATACTAAGGCCAACAAGTAGCGTTAAAATAGAATTAAATTATAATAAAGTATATTTAGCAATAAATGAGTCAAAGGAAATAACTTCCAATCAAAAAGATATTTCTTGGTCAAGTGAAGATGAATTAGTTGCAACTGTTAATGACGGAGTTATTACTGGTGTATCAGCAGGAAAAACTCTAATTAATGCAAGTATTGGTAAATCAAAAGCTAGTGTTGAAGTTGTTGTTACTGATTTAATTACTTTGCCAACACTCAATAATGAAAAAGATTTTTTAACTTGTAATAGATATTCCTTAGAGGAATCTAACCTTTTAGACGAATTGCTTGAATATCGAATTAAAGAAGCGGGAATAAGAACGCGAGCTGGAGCTGTTGAGGCAGCAAGATTTTTGACTCTTGAGTTTCCATACCGCTTAACTTACTTTTTAGAAAACGGCAGATTAATAACGGCGGGAAATCGAACTTACTGCGATGGTGAGGGAAGATATTACCATAAAGGCCTATATTTACATGAGAGTAAAAAGCAAGATTTAATTGTATCAAACCGTGGACCTGCTATTTGGGGATGTGATCTTTATAATGGAGTAGAGAAGAGAACGCTTGCAAATGGTCTTGATTGTTCTGGTTTTGTCTCATGGGCCCTTCTAAATGCTGGATATTCGCCTGGAGATGGAGGAGCTGGTATTACCGAACTAAAAACCGATATGGATGATTTGGGCAAGAAAATCGATATTAATCAAGCTATAAAAAATAATGATGGCATCAAAGTTGGAAATTTAATGAGTAGATATGGTCATATTGGAATCATTATTGGAATTAATGGAGATACCATATATATAGCCGAAGCATTAGATGAAGACTTACATGTATTAGTTCAAAATAAAAAAGACCTATCTAAAAAATGGACATATATAATAGATATGGATGAGTTTTATATTGAAGATGGAAATTTAACGGATATGTGGTAAAGAATATTTTATAAATATTCTTTTTTTATTTTAAGTATAGAAAATAAGTTTAAAATTTATTATAATTAAAGTGGTGATATATATGAAAAATAAAAAAATAAAATATAAAATTTCTCATGGAGTATATGTTGTAACTACTAAAGATGGCGGATGTGTAGTTGATGCCGTTAGTCAAGTTAGTGGAGGAGAAGAACCTCTTATCAGCATTGCTATAAATAAGGGAAATTATACTAATGAATTAGTAAGTAAGAATAAGAAACTAATATTATCAATTGTACCTGAATCTAATGATGGGAATCTAATTAAGAATTTTGGGCATCAATCAATGCGCGATGTCAATAAATTTGAAACTGGCGAATATAGTGAAGTTAATGGTATAAAAGTACCAGAAAATGTCATTGGATATCTAGAATGTGTTCTAGTTGATACAATAGATGCAGAAACTCATACTTTATTTATTGTTCGAGCAATAGATGGAGATATGTATAATGATGAGAAACCAATGACTTATGCTTATTATCAAGATCATAAAGATGAATTGATTAAGGTAGAGACAGAGTTAGGAAAGAAAGCTTATGTATGCACCATTTGTGGATATGTATATTATGGAGAAGAATTGCCAAAAGATTTTGTATGTCCTCGCTGTGGCGTAGATGCTAGTCTCTTTAAATTGCAGAGTTAATCCATTGAGGTATTTATGAGTCAAATATGGAAAAAGAAAGATCGAATATTTGTCTTTGATCAAAACACGCTTATCTTAAATAATAAAATTGAAGAATTACTACTTAAACTTAAAAAGTCATGCAAATTAAGTGATGATCTACCAAATGTAGTCGATATTTATATCGAAAAACAAAAAGAAATAATATCTTACCTCGATAAATTTAATATCGATTACTATTCGGAAGATTTTACCTTGAATAAAATTATACTAAATAAATTGGAACTGGAGATAGATGCTTGTGAAAGGGAATTAATTAAAGCAATTAATAAAACAAAGCATCCAATATATAAAACTTTTGCCAAGACCAATTTTAATAAATATATAATAGGTAACAATATAAATAATTATTATCGTTTTATAAAGAATATTAAGTCATATGATTTTTCTAAAGATTTAGATAATATTATAAAATATAAATATAGTACGAATACCAATTATTACTTGAGTACTACTATTAAAAAAGATAAAAAAGTACTTGATAAATTAGGAAGAAAAGACTTGATAAAATATATCAATGATATTGTTAAAAAATAATGTCTATGTTATAATAAATTATGGAAAAGGAAGGTAATTAAATGGAATTAAAAGGTTCAAAAACAGAACAAAACTTAATGGCAGCATTCGCAGGAGAATCACAAGCAAGAAATAAATATACTTATTTCGCTTCTAAGGCTAAAAAAGATGGATATGAGCAAATAGCAGCAATCTTCTTAGAAACTGCAGAGAACGAAAAAGAACATGCTAAATTGTGGTTCAAAGAATTGAATGGTGGTGAAATTCCATCTACTATAGAAAACTTACATGCAGCAGCTGATGGAGAAAACTATGAGTGGACTGATATGTATGCAGAATTTGCTAAAACTGCTCGTGAAGAAGGATTTGATAGAATAGCATTTCTATTTGAATCTGTTGGCGAAATTGAAAAAGAACATGAAAATAGATATCGCAAGTTAATTGAAAATGTAGAAGGTGGATTAGTATTCTCTAAAGATGGAGATCGCATTTGGAAATGTCGTAACTGTGGACACATTGTAATTGGTTCATCAGCACCTGAAGTATGTCCAGTATGTGCTCATCCACAAAGCTATTTTGAAATTAAAGCTGAAAATTATTAAGATAAAAATATTAGCTATTGCTAATATTTTTTTATTTCGATATATTCTCTATATTCATGAATAAGTTCTTTGACAAAGGGACTTATTTTTTTATTTACCATAATATACACATTGCTTTTAGTTCTAGTAAGAGCAACGTAGAATAGTCTTCTCTCTTCTTCATATAAAATATAATCATGTTCCTTTAGTACTTTATTTATAATTTTTTCATTTTTCATTTTATTTGGAATATTATCAGAATTAACTAATATTACATTTTCACATTCTAATCCCTTTGATTTATGAATAGTAAGCTTATTTCCATAATTAATATTAGCTATATCTTTATTATTTCTTCCAATGATTAGAATATCTCCATCAATACTTTCTATCAAATCATAAATATTGCAATTGAAGATAATTTTGATTGGTCTCTTTAAATTCTTGTTTGATTTTATACTTTTTCTTAATTGATGTTTATTTTTCATTATAAAATTAGATGTAACATATATTAATTCATTGCTATTTCTATAAGTATATTCTAATGTAAAATAACGTGCATTATTAAAATAATCTTTAAAATTGATAAACAAATCTAAATTGCATCCACTAAAGCGATATATACTTTGCCAATCATCTCCAACCACAAAGATTTTAGAATTACATTTTTCAATTATTTCTTTTATTAGATTAAATCTAACTAGAGATGTATCTTGAAATTCATCAATAATAATATATTTATAATTGATACTTGAAGTTTTAACTTTATCCTTTGCTAAGTGTATCATATCATCAAAATCAATTTTTTTTAAGCTTTCTAATTCTCTTTTATATATTAACATTATGTCTATTATAAATTTAAGTATTATTCGATTAAGCAAGAATGATTTTCTATAGAAAACATATATTTCATTTATTGAATAATCATTTGATTTAGCAAGTTTTATGAATGTTTCAATTGTCCTTGTTAATGCTTTATATTCTTTTGTATTAAATATATCATTTCTATATGTATATAGATATCTTTTTAACTTATTAAAATTCTTTTTATTATATCTTACATATGATTTAAAATATTCATCTATTATATAAGCTAAGTAATTTTCGTCAACTATTGAATAGTTTTTGCCTATAATATTTAAACTTAATTTATGAAAAGTTAAAACATCGATATTATAACCTATACTCAATAATTTGTTTTTTAGAGAATTAACTGCTTCATTAGTAAATGAGATACATAGAATCTCAGAACTCTTAACATTCATATTTTCAATTAAATATTTTATTTTTCCCATAATGGTGAGAGTTTTGCCTGAACCAGCACCTGCACTCACTAGAACTGCATTTTCATTGCACTTTATAGCTTTCACTTGAGTTTCGTCTAAATCAAAACCAAGAATATTAAACATATCATCACCCAATTAATATATTAACTAAAGATCCATATTTTACTACAAAAGAAAAAAGGATATAAATCCTTTAATCTATTTTTTTAAATATATCTTTATTGATCGAATATAAATATATATTAGTATCTTTTTTAAGTGTATTTTCAATATAATTCTTGTAACCACTTAATTGTACTTTATACTCTTCGCTTTCTATGTTAGACAATTTATAATCGATTATATCTGCATGATCTTTATAGACTAATAAAAGATCAATGAAACCATGATATTTAATTCCATCACTTACAAACATGATCTCTTTTTCTTTATATATATCAGCATTCTTAATATTTTTAACTTCTTCATGTTTTAGAAAATTATTAATCTTTTCTTTGGCTTCATCACTTATTTTTAATTTATCTAAATTACTATTTTTAAAATCAAATACTTCGAATACATAGTGCATGTAAGTTCCAAAGTCCAATCTATTTTTCAAATCTTTATCAATTACTTTAGATAGAGCTTTTGAAAAATGCTTGTTATCCAACACTTTATTATTTATAACTAATTTTGTCGTTTCTATAACTTCGTTACTTTTATTTATCTTCAATTCTAATTTAGTATTATTATAATCTTTACTTATTCCAACATCGTCTAAATTAATATCAGTAAAATATGATGATAGAGGGATTCTTAAAATATTTATAAAGTCAGATAATTTACTAATAGATAGTAATTTTGAATATGGAATGTCTACTACACTTTCAATTTTTGAGTTTTCCCTATTTATAATTATTATTTTTTCTTTTGCTCTTGTTAGGGCAACGTAGAATAATCTAATTTTTTCTGATAATGTCTCTTTTCTCTCTATTATATTATTCAAGTAATATGTGAAGGTATTACTATATCCATTATTACTATAGGGAGTAATAATACCAACCGTTCTATTATAGTCAATTAGAGGGAAATCTGGTTTTCTAGTAAAATCACTATCGAGGAACGGTAAATAGATATAAGGATATTCAAGTCCTTTAGAACCATGAATTGTCATAATTGTTACAACATTTCCATTATTCGTATTTCTCGACATTTTAATGTCATTTTCACCATCTAGTAATTCATTAAAGTAATCATTTATCGAATATAGATCATATCCAATATTATTTAAGCCTTTTGCATTATTAATAAATAATTCTAATTTGGTTAGTTTTTCATCTACATTTCCATCCAAAATTGTTTTATCTATAATAGAGAATCTATCAATTAATAATTCTAATAATTCAACTATGCCAACAGAATCACAGATATGAGATATTTCAAAAATAGTTTTATATATATATGTATCTTGATAAGTGTTATTAGTTACTACATCAAATATTTCATCATCGCTCATATTACCAACATAACTTCTCGCAATCGAAATCCATGCGTGTTTAAAATCATTATCAAAGCATTTATCTTTAACCTGAATAATCAAGGTTATTAGATTCTTTAAAATATATATTTCAGCATCTTCTTTAACACTTACATCTTTGTCAATAATAGCTGGAATATTCTTACTTTCGAGAATCCTCTTTAGAAGATCAAAATTTTTACTCTTATCAACTAATATGACAAAATCTTTATAATCTACATCTCTTGAGCGCATCGAATCTTTTTCCATATATGTTACTTGTTCATGGTTGTTTATTCTCTTTATGATATCATTAGCAATTATAAAACATTCTGCTTCACGATTATCATACTTTTTACTATCATTATTATAATTTAATATTTCCATATTATAATTATCATTTAATTTAAAGTCTAAATATGCCTTATTTCCATATATCATTTGATGGTCAACTTTATAATTAGCTCCACCAATATCATCAAACATGATAGAGTTAAATATTTTATTAATTGCATTTACTACTTCTAAACGGGATCTAAAGTTTTCCATTAAATCAATTTTAAATCCTAACTTTCCATCTTTATAAGAATCATATTTATTTTTGAAAATATATGGATTTGCATTTCTAAATCGATAGATAGATTGTTTTATATCTCCAACCATATAAACATTATTATTAGAAATATAGGAAATAAACTCTTCTTGAATATCATTAGTATCTTGATACTCATCAATCATTATTTCATATGTATTATTCTTAATTGATTCTCTAACACTCTCATTATTCTTTACTATATCAATTGCTTTATAAGCTATATCGAAGAATTCATAACTATTATTATCATGTTTAAATTTATTTAACTTATCATCAAGTTTAATAAGTATATCTACAATAACTTTTGTATAGTTAATAGTGCTCTTATAGTTATTTATAATTTCTGTTTTTGTATCTGCTAATTTTAAACTCTTTAAACTTTTTACTATATCTTTAATTCTCTCTTTTATTTGCTTTGCTTCTTCTGTATATTTTTTAGTTGAAGATCTTTCAAAACTAAAATCAAGAGCATTCATTAATTCATCATAACTACTTGCATATAGAAAATCACTTATACTCTGATCATTCTTTCTTAGTGTTTCTTCATCAATTGTCTCATCCTTAAGAGATTCATATTGTTCACTAACTTCATCTCTAAGTCTAAATAGATGATCTTCAAATTTGGAAAATAATTCTTCTATTAAATCTTCATTATAGTAAGTATCAATATAGGAATCTAAAAATTCTCTTCTATTTATAACATTAGTTATTCTCTTATATATTTTTTTTATATCAGTTCTTATTCTAAGATCGTTTTTTATACAAAAGTCTTTAATCATCTTTTTAAAATCTTCATTTTTATCATAATACTCTTCAAATATTTCATCAATATAGATATCCATTTGTCTGTTAATTAAACTTGAATCAATAATAGAAAAATTCTTATCTATATCACATAAATAATTATATTTTTTTACAATAGAGGAAGCAAATGAATCAAATGTTGTTATGTAACTAGAGTCGATTAATTCTAGATTGTTATGTACATCCGGATTGTCAGATATAATCTTCCTAATTCTATCTTTCATTTCTCCTGCAGCATTATTAGTAAATGTCAAAATAATTAACTTATCTATTGTAATACCACTTTTTAGGATTCTTAGAACACGGTTTTTTAATACTGTTGTCTTACCAGAACCAGCACCTGCGGACACGATTATATTTGTGTTTTTTTTATCGACTGCTAGTTGTTGAGATTCTGTTAATCTACTCATCATCATCACCACTTTTCTTAGTTGTTTGATAATTGTAATTTGCTCTTGTTCGATAGCAAACATCCTTATACTCACAATAATCACAGGAAGACTTTTTATCTAATATAAGTGGATTTACTATGAAGTTTCCATTAACAACATTATTTAAACAATTATTAATTAAATCTTCTATTAGATTAGTAAGTTTCCTTGAATCTTCTTCCGATAATACATTTTTACCTGTTATTTTACCGTCTTTTACTTTCAAACTTTCAATAATAGTAGATGATTCATAAGTATCATCAAAGTCCTTTATACTATCATCTAAAGTTAAACCACATAGTCTTAAATTCTTCTTTCTAAGTTCTTCTACAGATAATCTAGCATCCATCTTTTTATTATTAGTTAAGATATGTTGAAGATAAAGACCAACTATTTTTATATTTGGTTTCTTAATATTTAATAGATATAGATATATTGGTAATTGAATATCCATTCCGAATTCCATTTTATTTAGATCTATTGTAGAATTATTTGTCTTATAATCGATAATAATAGCTTCATCTTCATAGAAGAAAATCTTATCGACAATTCCCTTTAATCTATACTTTATTAATCCATCACAATCATATACTATCATTGTTTCATTAGATTCTTTATTTGCTTTAGAATGAGTATGCTGTTCTCTTATCAATGGGATAATTGCCTTTATTTCATCTTTTAAGATACTTAAAAAATATTTTTCTTTATTAGTTGGATTCTTATAGTTTTCTTCAATATAACTATCATATATTTGATCTATATTAGAATCATTACTCAAACATAGTTCAAGACAATGATGGAATAGGGAACCGACAAATGCTTCAAACAAACTTTGGTATTCCTTTATATGCAAGATATCACTCATATAAAACTTAAAAGGACATTTATAATAAGTATTAATATTTGAATATGATAAAGTTAAATTATTGTCCAATAGTTTTAGTAATTTTTTATTATTGGTAATATTGAATTGATTATTATATTTTCTATAATTAATATCATATGTATTGGATAATAATTCTATATTTTTTTCAACGACATTATATTTAATTAAACTATCATATTTTTTTGCTAGATTTAATATATTCATTTTATCGGAATAATAAGATATATCATCAGAGTTTAGAACAACATTTAAATTCATAGAATTGATTAAATAAGAAGGTAGATAATTGTTAAACTTACTAGATAGTTTATATGTTATAGTTAAATTTTTAATATTCTTTATTGCTTTAATAGTAGATTCTTTTATTCGTTTATTGTAGATATTTGTCTTATCTAAAAATTCAGGTTTTATATCATCGGAAATATAATCTTCATCTCTTTTTAATTTAGGAATGCTAGAATCATTAAAGCCTATCAAAAATACGTATTCTTGATCATTAAAACAATTATTAATTATATTTGATATTGTTACTTCATGTTCCATATGTAATGGATTAATCTTAATTTGTTTCATTTCGTTAATTAATAAGTTTTCAACTTTTGACAAATCATCACACCAATAGTACTTGTTAACTAAATTGAATAATTTATTAACAATAGAATCATTCTGTTTGTTATTTTCACAATCATATTCTTTTCTCAATTTGTTAAAGAGAATATCTAAATTAGTACTTAAATTATCTAAAAAGTATTTGGCGATACTTGTGCTATAAAGTGAGTCTTCGCTAGGTAAATAGATAGGTATTCCATAGTTCTTAAATATATATTTAAATGAGAATCTATATTCATTATTATAGTTAGCAATAAATATATCATTTGGATCAATACCTTTACTCAATAGTTTAGCAATATTTTCAGCGACAAATTGAACTTCTTCATCCATCGATCTAAAACCATATACTGTATGTTCAAAATTTTCTTCATTCGTTTCTAAATAATCAATACTAATGTATTTAGAAGCTATATCTAATAAATATCTATTAAAACTCTCGATAAAATTAAAACCAAAGACATATAATTTATTTTTTGATTCCAAAAAGTTATCATATAAATTATCATAAATTAGTAAACTATTATCATCCAAATCATTCTTTAATTTAGTTAAAAAAACAAACTTCTCATTTTCTATAGAATCATCTAAATAATAAAGGGAATTTATATATTCTTTTGATACTTGATAACTAGTATTATAATTAGACATTACATAGTTTATAGTTTCGTTTGTATAATCGAATAGTAATCCTTTTTTTAAATCATTAAAAGTAATAATTTTTACATTGTTAAAGATTTCTTCATCATTAAAATATTTTAAAACTTTATTTCTTAAAGACGCTGGTATTATTAAAATTGAATTTTCTTCGATACATTTTAAAATATTCATGATTACACCTCTAAAATATTATATCATGAAATTGGACTTTATCTGAATAAACAATAAAAAAACAGGAATTTTAATTCCCGTTTTATTCCGCATATTTACTTGTTAGACCAAAATAACTTTCCATCGTTATCCAATCTCCATTGTTGTATAGTTTGCTTGCTAAGTCTTCGCCGACATATCTCAAATGCCATGATTCATAGATATATCCAGTTTCATTAGTTTTTCCCTCCGGATATCTTATAATAAATCCATATTTTGATGCATTTTGTGCAACCCATAAAGCTTCTTTAGTTCCATTGAAGTTTCTTCCAGCATTGTTTAAATCAAAACATTCTCCACTTTGATGTTCTGAATATCCAGGTCTTGCCGAATAAGTATCTGCTTCTTTTTTAGCCTGACTATAACTCAATCCTTTATTCTGTTCCCTAGTTATATAATTGTTATATAGAATAGTTTGAACCTTATAAGATCTGAATCCACTTTGATTCCATAATTTCAATCCAACAGCTTGCGCATCAGCTTTCATATCTTCAAATGCAAGATATGCTTGAATATTAATGCAATTATTGCAAACTTTTTCTAAATTAGTTGGAGTTGATTTAGTATTCTTTGGAATAAAATCTTCAGGTAGAGGATAAGACTTATTAGCAATTAAATAACCCATAACATATGTTACTCCATCAATTGTATAAATATCATAACCTTTGCTAGATTTACCAATAACTATCTTTTCGCCTGTTGGTTCTTCTATTTTTTTATATTTTATTTCTTCAATTTTAGTTGTAGTGGTAGTAGTAATTGTCGTTCTCTTATTATCAGTTTTCTTTTTCGTAGATTCACCACTTTCAATTTTATTTACACATTTATTATTCAAATAACAATTCAATTTATCATTATTTAATAGATATGCAATTCCTTTAACTGATAGAAACAAAAATAAAATTAAAATGGCAATCGTGAAAGCCTTTCCCCAATTCTTATGTTTTGATTTATGATTTTTATAACTTATTAAATAGAGTATGGGTAGCAAAATAGCTATTGCTAAATATCCATAATAAATTATTAGTTGTGTATTCATTATTTATCACCTCAATTTAATTTTACTAAATACTTCGCCAATTTTATCATTAATTTGTAATGTGCAAGGTTGATTAATCTTTTCTAAATTGATTACTACTAGATTTTTACCCTTAAAAAATCTTATTAATCCGGCAGCGGGATAGACATTTAAACTAGTTCCACCGACAATAATTGTATCACATTCACTGATGTATTTTATAGCACTCATCATTACTTTTTCATCTAGTGCTTCTTCATATAAAACAACATCTGGTTTAATAATTCCTCCGCAAGAACATTTTGGAATTCCCTTGCGATCAATTTCATCTAAAGTATATTTTTTTAAGCATTTTTCACATGTATTTTTATATATAGTTCCATGTAAATTCAATACATTTTTTGAACCAGCCAACTCATGAAGACCATCAATATTCTGAGTAATAATTGCTTTTAATTTTCCTGACCTTTCAAGTTTTACTAAAAATTTATGACATTCATTTGGTTCTATTCCCGTTACTACTAATTTATCAAAGTAAAATTTGAAAAACACTTCCGGATTTTGTTTATAAAATGTATGTGAGAGTATTTCTTCGGGAGGGTAGTCATATACTTGATTATATAAACCATCTTTACTTCTAAAATCTTTTATACCACTTTCAGTAGAAACACCAGCTCCGCCAAAAAAAACAATATTGGAGGAACTATCAATTATTTTTTGTAATTCTTCAATATTGTTCATTTTTAATCTTTTTTAATTGAATTAACTACTACAATAATAATACCAACAATTTCAACAAGTACTGATAAAATTGCAAGTGTATTTGTTAATTCAAATGACATATTAATTTTATTTGTTAAGTATGCTGTTAATACTAATACAAATAAACCGATTATAATTATAATAATTCCTAAATCAACTAATTTGTCTGCTTTTGAACTTTTAACTACTTCTTTTGATTTCTCTTTTGGTGTTTCAATTACTTTTGGTTCTTCTTCTACTTTAATTTCTTTTTGAACTTTAACTTCTTCAACTACTTTAGGCTTTTCTTGAACTATAGGTTTTTCTTCTACTTTTGGTGTTTCAATTACCTTAGTTTCTTCAACAACTTTCTTAGGTGCAGTCTTAGTAGTCTTCTTAGGTGCACTAGTTGTTTTCTTTTGTGTACTATTAGTTTTCTTTTGTGTACTAGTAGTTTTTTTTGGTGTGGAATTCTTAGTACTCTTAGCTGTTGTATTTGTTTTTGTAGCAGTCTTGTTATTAGCTACAGTTTTATTAGTTGGTTTCTTAGTTGTGCTCTTTGCAGCTGTTGTCTTTTTAGAAGTACTTTGTGTACTAGTTTTCTTAGCTGTTGTATTTGCTTTTGTAGCAGTAGATTTTTTAGTAGTTGTAGTAGTTTTTTTAGTAGTTGCATTAGACTTTTTATTAGTAGTCTTTTTTGTTTCTGCCATTTATTACTCACCTCTAAATATAATTATACAACAAGATAATTAAAATACAAGCAAAAAAAGCAATATATGGTCTTTATATCATCCTCTTCTAGTTCTAAATAATTCCAATATTTAATAAGTATATACTGAATTGAATTTATCTTAAACGACATGGAAGGGATGATTACTTGAAGCGCGTTAAACTGAATATTATTTATGAAGATAGTTATTTAATTATAGTATATAAAAATTCTAATCAGGTAATAAATGAAAAAGATATGATACCATTGATAGATTTGTCAAAAGAGATATCAGGTATTATCCCAGTTCTTAAAGTTAATAGAAAATATGATATTAAATATAGTTATCTATTGATAGTAGAAGGATACTTAGAAGATAATATATGTGAATGCAATATAATAAACAAAAAAGAGAAATACTCGATACTTACATATACAACATCCAACGATGATTTATATATTCGAAAAAAGTTTAAAAATATAGGACATCCAATAATTGGTGACTATAGGAATAAATCAGGTTTGAATCCAATCGGAAGAATAGCAATGCATTTATATAAAATTCAAATAGATGATAAAACTATATATTCAAACATACCTGACAGTTTTAATATATTTTACTTTTGAAAATAAAAAAAATCACATATAAATGTGATTATAACAAACCTGTACTTTCGTCTTCGCGATATTCTAATATATCTCCAGGTTGGCATTTTAATACCTTGCAGATAGCTTCTAGAGTTGAAAATCTAATTGCTTTAGCTTTACCCGTTTTTAAATTTGATAGATTTGCTGTAGTAATTCCAACGTTTTCAGCTAGTTCATTTAAACTTATTTTTCTATCTGCCATTATACGATCTAATCTTACAATTATTCCCACTTCTCATCTACCTTTCTTTATTATATTATAACACATATTTATTGAATATCAATAATTATTTGTTATAGTTTTCATAATAATTTCTCTCTTGTAAAACATCTAGCAAGTTATCGAGTACATCTTCAAGTGTATCATCATATACTTCTTCAACTAATCTAATTAAGTCATTTAAATTAGTTGCCGACTTATAATCAATGTCAAAGGATTCTAGTATATCTATTTGCTCTTGTGATAGATATATACCGTTATCTAATCTTTTCATCATCGTATAATCGGGATTAATCTCAACTTCTAAGTCACTGAAATCCATAAATGTTCACCTCGTAAAAAAAGAGTCTAACTAATTAAACTCATAAGATCTATAGTATTTAAAAAATAGTATCCTGCAGCAATTATTATACCAAATATCAACATAAAGAATAATACGGGAATAAAATCTTTAACCGATACTTTATTACTTTTCTTATCGACTATCTTTACTGCTTTGGCATCTTCTGTTATCAGGTCGACATATTCCATTGTCTTCTCTAATTCTTCATTATCTATTTTATCTGAATCTATTACATTAGATACAGGTATAAGATTAGTATTTACTAATTCTTCATCAGTATCATAGTAGTCATATCCATGAATACTGATAAGCACTTTTTCTACTTCTTCATCGAAATTAGAAACTAAATTATCATTAGCATCGAATAATCTAATAGTTTTAGTATCCATAAATATCCTCCTATTTTTTATAACTATTATAATACTAACATATTTGTGTAATTTTTACAATATTGGTTAATGCTCAAAAAATGGGTTATTATTTACAAATAGCCCTATATTTGGTAATATAATATATGATAGGAGGCTAAGAAATGAGTAAGTCAATAAAGATTAGTATTGATGAATTTGTTAATGAACTTCAAGCGCGTATTGATTTACTCAATAGCAGCTTGGTTTCAAGTAACGTAAGTAGTAATAAAGAAAGCATTGAAAAGATACAAGAAATAGTAAAACTTTATACGGAAACTCCACTTCAGAACTTAACGATATCCGATGTATATTCTATTAGTTTAATTGATATCAAAAAATTATTAAAATTAATTGGTCGCAGTAGTGAATATATTGAAGAAACTTTGGAAATGCTAAAGAAGAATGGTAAAGATTTAAATATTTATGAAGCAATTCGAAAGATGATTGTCGACTATGTAAGTGAATTTTATTCAATGCAAAAAAGTCAGGGTGCAGTAATTTCCAATAGTATTCAAGAATATCAGAGAATAATCGATCTATTGAGTACTGATAGCACTTTTGAACTTGCTGATGATATCAATCACTTAATGAACATCATGAACTCAGTTAACTTAGCAAATGATTCTAAAGGGCAAATTTTAGCTCATATTGCCAATAAAAATAGTCAAAATTACATTGAGAAGATGAACTATGATATATCTAAACTAATGAATAGTATGATGAGTAAATACTACCCTGAAAAGGATTCTTTGGAATATAAAATTATATCTGAATATCCATTTAGAGGAGATGAATCCGTATCTGAAATAAGTGTTATATCTTCTAAATTATGTCGAAAAACTAAGTGTTCGTATTCGCTAGTCTACAATAGTATTCTTGCATATTTAGCAAATTTACACTTAGAAGAGTTTTATGGGGAGAATGATATAAGTAAAAAGACAGAACTTAAGGATTATATTACATCACTTATTCAGAGTATTATTGGAATTGAAGAAGAGATAATTCAAACTTCTTCCGCATCAGTCGATGAATACTTAGATATTTTTGAAAGTTTAAAAGAAGAAGGCTATACTAGCTACGAAGAATATGAAAAGCTATCTCTAAATGAATTGAGTGTTAAATATGGATCTATCGATATTGCTATCCAACTTAAAAAAAGTGCCATTATCAAAAATATCATTGAGAATATTCAAACAATTAAAAGTATTGATTTGAGAAACTTAAGTGAAGAAGAGGAAGAAGAATATTATTTAACTTTAGATAAACTATCTGAATTGGGAGCAACATTAGATGAGTTTGAAGAAATTGAAAAAGTAGAATTAGAAAAGATAAAAGGATAAAAATGGGAAGTGATTTTATGGATGGAGGACAAGAATTATTATTAAATATTCTTGATGCAAAATTAAAAACATTAAATGAATTCAACAAAGATGATGTAATGTGTAATGGTATTAATCTTGTTGATTTAGTAAAGTCAATTGAAAAAAATGAAGATAATTTTGCAAATGTAACTAATGATGTAATCGATTATGTTATAGAAAATGTATCCGTTAAAAATCCAGAAAACTTTAAAAGTAATACGATTAAAGTAAGAGATTTACTAATTGGTAAAAGGGATTATAACTTAAAAGTTGAACTCAATACAGAATATAAAAGTACAATAAATACTTTTGTAAAATATCTGAATAAAATACTAGGTAAAATTTCACCGGGCGTAGTAGATATTAATGAGTTAGAAACATCTATTAATCGCCTAAAGCAAAGTATTTTAAATCGAGAGATAATTAATGACTTTGATTTAATAGAAGATTTATTAATGGAATACGATAAGGGTAACTACGATCTTAATTTAGTAAGCGTTATGAAATTTATAAATGTTCATAATATTAGTATTCTAAAGACAGTTAAGAAAAATGCTCCATTATTTGATATTAATTTTATTCGCAGACCTAAACTAAATCCTCAAATAATAGATATATTAAACAGATTGGAAATTGATGCGAAGGAACTTCCAAACTATCTACTAAGTGAATTAAAAAAATGCGATATTGAAGTTTTTGAAAACACTTATAACATTATCAGACAGAATAAAGCAGAAGATGGGGGAATTCTCCATTTAATAAATAAAGATAATTCTCTAGCTATCATAACGATTCTTTTATATGCTAATGAAACTTCAATCAAGAGTATAATTAATAGTATTAAGGATTCAAAAAAGTCTGTAGATATAAACATATTAAAGATATTACTTAACAATATTATGACATGTTTCCTAGTTAAGAATAATGAATTCTATAAACCTAAATATGAAGACTTTATCAAGAATATGATACTATTGAGAGAATTAAATATAAACTATAAATCACTTATTAATAAAACACCATTATTCATGATAACGGATAATAAAGTATTAGAGTACACTTTAAAATATTTAGAGGGGTATGGAGCTAATAGAAAATATATAATCAATAGGTGTTATAAAGTACTTGCTACTAATCCATCTCTATTAATCGATAATGTTGAAGTATTAAAAAAATACAATGTTGATTTAGAGGAATACTTTAGTGAAAAAAATAAAAATTATAGTTTGCTTAAAATAAATAATTTAGAAGAAAAGATATCTGATATCTTGAAACATACTAATAAGATTAATACTGATCCATTAGATTACGAATTATTAAGTAAATATATTATTGGTAAAATAGTTAAAGAGACACAAAAAGAGGTGAACCATGATTGAGTATATTAAGGAATATGGAATAACTAATCTTGATTATGAGTATATTATGCACAATGTTAAGATGAATTATATTGAACTTATGGCTCTATCAGAACCTGCTGTTAGAAAAGTACTTGAGTACTATAACTCTATTGGTATTACACATGATATTTCTGAGATTATAATTAAAAGGCCTGATTTAATATTAATATCATTAGAGAATCTGAGAGATTTACTTGGAAAGATAGATATTGATGTATTCTCTCGATTAGTTAGTTTTAATATTGATGATTTGATTCTTTTAGGAATATAAAAAATAAAAGTTTGTACTTTTATTTTTTTGTGTTATTATATAAAACAAAAAGGTGATTATATGGTAATTAATGGCAAATTTGTAAGTCTTACATGGGAAAAGATTAGAAACTATGATTTATATAGAACATATAAGATTTTTATGCAACAAATGCAAAATAAGAATATGGATTTATCATATCCTGAAAAGTATGTGGATACTATTGAACAGGCAATATATCGAATGCCGGAAATTAATCCACTAAAACCTGAATGCAACGATGAAGTAAGACGTGCAAATGAATTAGACGAAATAGCTATCAAAAACTTTAGCGATATCTTTAATGGACCATCAATGTTTATTTTTAGAAGTTTAATGAGGAGTAAAACCATTGATCCTGAGTTCCCCTTTGCTGCAAGTGATATTGAAAATCGAACTATAATGTTGAAAAGTTATGAGACTTTAAGTGACTTAATGGTGCTTTTTTATGAAATTCTTCATATCTTGGTATATCGGAATAATAAGAAAGTTGTGGAATTAGAACTATTTCCTCAAGCATTTAAATTGATAGTTGCAGATTATTTGGATACTATAACCAAGGATGGAAATTTTGTTACTAGTACACTTTCCACTCAAATCGAAGAATTTAAATACAATAATTACATTAATTTATTATATCCAAGTTTAACTCCTGTAATTTTACCATATACGATAGGTTCTTATTTAGCAAATGAAATATATTTAGCATATAAAAAAGATAGGGAAGAATTCGAGATACACTTTAACAAAATATTGGAAGGGGCTTTATCAATTCCAGACTATTTAGAACTAATTGGAGCTTCCTTAACGGAAGAAAATGTCGATAAAGTTATAGAAAATTATAAAATTGTATTAAAATAATTGTTATTATTAATTTTTTTTGATAAAATGTAATAGTCATTTGACTATTAACTGGTCTGTTGGTGAAGTGGTTTAACACATAACCCTCTCAAGGTTACATACATGGGTCCGAATCCCATACAGATCACCATTTAGTATACTAAAGCACATAATATGTGCTTTTTTCTTGCTTATTATTGTTTATTTAACTTAATTTATTGTATAATTATTTATAGAGGTGATGGTATGAAAGCTTTTATAAATGGACACAATATATATTTAATAGTCTTAATAGCTTTTTTAACTACGGCTATATTAACTCCTTTAGTTAAAAGAATAGCTTACCATGTTAATGCGTTAGATGTGCCGGATCATAAGAGAAAAGTTCATGATAAGGTAATGCCTAGACTTGGAGGTCTTGCAATATTTGCATCCTTCTTGCTTGGATACATGATATTTGCTCCAAAGACAACACAAATGCTTGCAATTCTTATCGGGGGCTTCATTATTATTCTAGTCGGAATGATAGATGATATTAAATCTATTCCTCCACTTCCAAAGTTTATTGGTCAAACAGTAGCAGCATTGATTGTCGTTTTATATGGCAATATTACTTTTGATGATATGATAATCTTTGGAGTTCAGTTCAAGTTTGGATTACTTGCTTATCCTTTAGCGGTTATATTTGTTGTTGCTATAGTGAACGCAATTAACTTTGCTGATGGATTGGATGGACTTGCAACAGGAACTTCAACAATTTACTTTGTGGCAATTGCTATTATTGGACTTATCATGAATAAACTTGGAGGATTGGATGTTATTCTATGTTTAATCATGGCTGGTGCTTGTCTAGGTTTTTTAATATATAATTTTTATCCGGCTAAAATATATTTGGGAGATTCTGGAAGTATGTTCTTAGGATTTATCATTTCCGTAGTTGCCCTACTTGGATTTAAAACAGCAACTATTACTTCTCTAATTATTCCATTGCTAATTTTATTCGTACCAATTATTGATACAGCTCTAGCTATGATGAGAAGAATATTAAAAGGTGAATCAATTGGTTCAGCTGATCGTCAACATCTTCATCATCAATTGCTAAAGAGAACTAAATCAACTAGAAAATCAGTATTGATTATGTATGCAATAAATGCTTTATTTGCCTTTGTATCAGTTTTATATACTTTAGGAGATAAAAAATCTAGTATGTTATTATATGCTGTACTATTAATACTATTTATTATTCTTGTATTAAAGACTGATATTCTATATTCTAAAGAAGAAGTAGTGGAGAATACTAAGAGTACTAAATCGAAGGGTAAGAAAAAATGAAAGTAAATCTATATGATTTTGATAATACAATATATAAGGGAGATTCTTCAACAGATTTTTTCTTTTATTCTCTAACTAGAAAACCTATTATATTGATAACTTTACCAAAAATTATAATACGTGCAATTGAATATAAACTAGGAATTATAAATAAAACTAAATTCAAAGAAGCTATTTTTGCATTTTTAAAGTATATTGATGTCGATCTATATGTCGAATCATTTTGGAAGTCTCATAATCAATATATAAAGGATTTCTATAAGGGCACTGATCACTCTCATGATATTATTATTTCGGCATCTCCTGAGTTTTTACTTTCTCCAATATGTGATATTTTAAAAGTAAAAGGATTAATTGGTTCTAAAGTCGACAAACATACGGGAGTATTCAAAGGATTAAACTGCCATGATGAAGAAAAAGTTAAAAGATTAAAAAAAGAATATAAGAATATTGAAGTTATAAATGCCTATTCTGATTCTAAAACAGATATTCCAATGTTAAAGCTTGCTAAAAATAGTTTTTACGTTAAGGGAGAGAAAATAATACCTACAGATATTTAATATCTGTATTTTTTATATTTAAAAAAATAAAAACGTCATTTGACAAAGAAATCTATATTTTTATAATAGATGCAAAAAAGAAAGAGGCGAATACATGCTTATACTTAAGAATATAAGTAAGAAGTATAATGGCAGTAAAAGGGAAGTCTTAAAGAATATAAATTTAGCTTTTGATAATAGGGGATTAGTTACTATTCTCGGATCTTCGGGAAGTGGGAAATCGACTTTGCTAAATATGATTGGTTTAATTGATAAACCAACAACGGGATCTATTTATTTAAATGGTAGAGATATAACACATATTAAATCTCGTGAACTCGATTATTATCATCATCACTATATTGGTTTTATATATCAAAACTATAATCTAATAAATTCTATGAATGTCGAAGACAATATCAATTTGTTAAGCAATAATAATTTAAATGTTTTAAAATATCTAAAAATAGAAAAGTATAGGAAAGTGAATGTAAATAAACTATCGGGTGGAGAACAACAGAGAGTAAGTATAGCAAGAACAATTGTAAACGATCCTAAATTAATCCTAGCCGATGAACCAACGGGTGCACTTGATTCTAAAAATGGAATAAAGATAATGAAAATTCTAAAAAAACTAAGTAAAAAGAGCTTAGTAATTATGGTTACTCATGATGAAAACTTAGCAAATCTTTATTCGGATAGAATAATAAAAATAAAGGATGGAAAGATTATTGACGACACCAAACCAATATCTATTAAGAATGAAAAAGTGACATATTATAAAGGCAAGTTTAAAATAAAAATGAGTAAAATAATGAGAATAGTGTTAAACAATATAAGAATTAAATATAAGAGGAATATCTTAATTATCTTTGCATTTACGATTGGTTTATTGGCATTATCATGCGTGCTTAGTATATCAAATGGATTTACTAAATCACTCGAAAAAGCAGAGAAAGAATCTCTGAGTGAATATCCAATTTTTATATCGGAAACTTCTACGGATGCTCTGGAGGAATTAGATGAAATATTTGAAAATAAAAGCATGAGTGAAGAATATATATATTCAAAGAATACTTTTAATAAAAATATTATAGATGATAGATTAATTAACTTAATTGATTCTTTAGATTCAAAATATAAAGTGTATAACTATATTACTAATGATAATAAAATAATTACCAATGTAAGTAATAATTATTTAGATAATGTTAAACTATTAAATGGCAAAAATACTATAAATGATAAAGAAGCTCTAATTATGTTAGATTATAATAATACAATAGATTCAAATCTACTAATGATATTCAATCTAAACAAAAAGCAGTATAAATTAGATGAAATTCTAAATAAAAAAATTAATATTAATAATGAAGGATATAGAATAGTTGGGATTATCAAAAATTATGAAAATTCTGTGATGAGTGATAATTCGGGAATAATTATAAATAGGAGAATAGGCTCTCCGTATTCTATTAGTATATATCCAAAAGATTATGCTAATAAAGAAAGTATTATTAATACACTAAGAAATAAAAGTGAAGTTAAATTTACTGATTATGCGAATTCGATAAAGAGTTTATCTAAAATGATTATGGATAGCATTTCAACCATTCTAATTGTGTTTAGTTTAATCTCTTTAGTTGTATCAACTATAATGATTAGTATTGTTACTATGATTTCCATAATGGAAAGAACTAAGGAGATAGGTATATATAAATCTCTTGGAGCTTCTAATAGATATATTAAAGAAATATTTGTTATCGAAAATATTCTATTAGCACTTATTTCCTCATTTCTTTCTATTGCCATTGAAGTAGCTATAAGTTTACCAGTAAATAAATTAATATATGATCTTACAGATTTATCTAATGTAATGATATTATCAAACAATAATATTTTAATTATATTTGTTCTTGCAATTATATTCTCACTTATTGGTAGCTTAGTTCCTCTCCATAGAATAAATAAAATAAATATAGTAGATAGTTTAAAGAGTGTTTAGTTGTAAATAAATCTCAAATATAATATAATCTTGGTGTTGGTGATTCTTATGTTTAAGATTGGTAATATAGAAATAAAAAATCAAGTGGTACTAGCTCCAATGGCTGGTATTAGTAATACTTCATATCGCAAGATTATAAAAAGTATGGGTGCAGGATTAATCTATGCAGAAATGGTGAGTGATAAAGCTGTTACATATGGATCTAAGAAAACACTAGACTTATTAAAAATGAGTGATGAGGAAAGACCAATAGCGCAGCAGATATTTGGATCTAGTGTTGAAACTTTTGTTACATCAGCTAAGTATATTGAAAAGACTATGCATCCTGATATAATTGATATCAATATGGGTTGTCCAGTACCTAAAGTTGCTATTCGTGCACAAGCGGGATCTTCACTTTTAAAAAATCCTGATAAAATATATGAAATTGTCTCTGCCGTAGTTAGTTCAGTGAGTGTTCCAGTTACTGTAAAAATAAGAAGTGGATGGGACGAATCATCAATCAATGCCGTAGAAGTAGCAAAGAAAATTGAAAGTGCTGGAGCATCGGCAATTGCCATTCATGCAAGAACGCGCTCTCAAGGATATGGTGGACATGCAGATTGGAGTATCATAAAAAAAGTAAAAGATGCAGTTTCTATTCCTGTAATTGGAAACGGGGATATTAAAAGTTGCTATGATGCTAAGAGAATGATTGAAGAAACTGGATGTGATGCCGTCATGATAGGACGTGCATGTATTGGAAATCCATGGATAATTAAGGAATGTGTCGATTATTTAGAAAGCGGTATTGAACCAAAAGTTATAAGTGAACAGGAACGAATAGATATGCTAAAGCATCACTATGAATTATTGGAAAAAGATAAAGGAGAAAAACTAGCTAATCTAGAAATTAGAACGCATGCTTTATCGTATATAAAAGGTCTACCGGGAAATGCCGAGATAAAAAATGAAATATGCAAGACAAAGACTAAGGATGAAATGTTTACTATTCTTGATAACTATATAGAAAAATTAAAAGATCATAATTAAAATTTTATGATCTTTTTATTATCTCTAATACTTTTAATATATTCATCAGTATGTTCGTTTAAGTTAATTCCTATATCGTATAAGAATAATATGTAACTATCTAAATCGTCTGTCTCTAATATTTTATTTAATCTAAACTTTGCCAATTCAAAATCATCGCACAATAATAATTCAATACTAACTAGATATGATATTAAATACATATATTTTTCATATATAGAACCATTGATAGCATCACAGACAAAACTAAATGAATCATGATTCTTTAACATTGTTGAGAGAATTCCAATTAATCTACTGTTAGTATAATCTCTCGTATAGAAATCATGTTGATATATAAGTTTTCTCGCCATATTAAGCAAAGTTAATAAGATACTTTTCTTATAGGTATATATATCATTTTTATAATTTGGAATCGTTTTTTCCAAATAATCAAGAGCATTGACCTCAGCAAATATTGGTAACGTTTCAAAGAATGGATAATTAGAAGATGAATAGTATCTAAGCTTTATATAGTCTGCAATTGCATGAGCATATTCGTGTACAGCGTTAATATATTCTTCAATGGTTTTACTATTTTCTATATTAATGAAATAACCTTGATTGTTTGATAGAGAGAATGTTACACTTCGATGATTAGAGAATATTAAATTATCTTTATTGTCAACATATATTTTATCTAGTATTTTAGAATAGTCATCATCGAATTGATGAAAGAAATCAAATACAAAAGTCATTACATCACTGCTCTTAATTTCTCGAGTATCAATATTTCCTACCTTAAATCCAGGAATTAATTTTCTCTTTTTATCAAAACTACAAATATCATCATAGAAATCTTCAAATTGAGTTAAACAATATATATCTTGGGCAGATTTTTCTTTAAAATTATCGGATTGAATAAAGCATTTACCATCTTTTTGATAGTCCTCGATAGATTCTAATATAACTAAGTCATTATAGTATGAATTCAATATTTTGTAATCTTTTTCATTTGCTAAAGATTCTGTTATTCTATATCTATATTCATCAATTACTTCTTGTTTCCATACGGCCTTTTTCATATTATTACCCCTTTAAAAATTGCTACTATAATAACATAAACCAATTGATGTTTCAACAAAACTATTCTATAATTAACAACAGGTGATATTATGGAATGTTCAAAATGTCATGAGAAAATAAATCCGGGACAAGAAGTATGCTTGTCATGCGGACATATATTAGGATATGAATCAGATGTAAGTAAGAAGTGTCGTCACTGCAATCGCGAGATACCAATTAATTATAAAAAATGTCCATATTGCAAAAAAAGACAAGACAGTAAAAGAAGTTTAGTAATTAAATTAATAATACTATTAACTATAATAATAAATGTATATTTGTTTATAAATCTATACGGTGATAACTATATGCTAGATAAAAATTATAAAAAATATTGTACTAATGTTACTTATCAAGATTTAATAAAAAAGAATAAATACTATGATGAATCATATGTTACATTAACTGGTAAAGTTATGAAAGTTGAGGAAGTGAATAGACTATTTAACAGAATAGAGATAGAGATGTTTATTGACAACCAAAAAGAAATAGTTAAAGTTAGATATAATAATAAGGAGAGTATTGGTTTATTAATAGGTGATGAAATAACAATCTATGGTAAATATAAAAGATTGTCTGGCAATACCCCAATAATTAATTCAAAGATAATTGAAGTACATTGAGAATATATGAAAAACATATATTCTTTTTTTAAAATTCAATTGCAAACAAATGTATGATATATTATAATAGATTTATAAATAAAAATTTTTATAATTAAATTAATTAATTTGTGGTAAAATAGTAAAGAAATTTGGTGATATTATGGATAAGATTATCGTTAAGGGCGCAAGAGAGAATAATTTAAAGAATATAAATATTGAGATACCTAAAAATAAGTTAGTTGTTATGACGGGAGTATCGGGATCTGGCAAATCGAGTTTGGCATTTGATACGATCTATGCTGAAGGAGAAAGACGCTATGTAGAATCTCTATCTGCATATGCTCGTCAATTTCTAGGTGGGGAATCAAAACCCGACGTAGATTCAATTGAGGGACTTAGTCCAAGTATTTCAATCGATCAGAAGACAACCAATAATAATCCGAGAAGTACGGTCGGAACAGTAACTGAAATATATGATTATTTAAGACTGTTATTTGCTCGCATTGGGACACCTTACTGTCCAAATCATCATGAACCAATCAAGAGTCAAAGTATAGAAGAGATGACTTTGAAGATAATGGAATATCCTGAAGGTACGAAGTTAGAAGTATTATCTCCTGTCGTTCATGGCGAAAAGGGAACACACGCAGATTTGTTTGAAAAGTTGAGAAAAGATGGATTTACAAGAGTAAGAGTAAATGGTGAAACTCAAGATTTATCTGGCGAAATAAAATTAGAGAAGAATAAGAAAGATAACATTGAAGTGGTAGTTGATAGAATTGTTTTAAAAGAAACAGAGAGAAGCAGATTATTTGAAGCAATTGAAATATCAACAAAGATGGCAAATGGAAAAGTTCTATTCAATATACTTGGTGATCGAGAAATTCTGATGAGTGAGAACTATGCTTGTCCTAAATGTGATTTTTCATTGCCAGAATTAGAACCGAGAATATTCTCTTTTAATGCACCATATGGGGCATGTCCTACTTGTAAGGGACTAGGAATTACTAAACATATTTCTATCGATTTATTGATTCCAGATAAAAAAATATCGATACTTGATGGTGCAATAAAGACATTGACTATCGATGATAATATTGAGACTAATAGATTATTGACAATTGCTAAAAAGAAGAAAATAGATTTAACTGTACCATTTGAAGAATTAGATAAAGATATCGTCGATTTAATTCTCTTTGGTACCGATGAAGAGTTTGATTTTGAATATACATCAAAAAATGGGAACAAGAGATATACGACGGAAAGTTATGAGGGAATTGTCAATAATTTGGAGAGAAGATATATTGAAACATCTTCCGGTTGGATAAGAGATTGGATCGATGGATATATGGAAGAAAACACTTGTCCAACATGTAAGGGCTCTAGATTATTGGCGAGTGTACTTAACGTCTTAGTTGGTGGAAAGAACATTCATGAAGTAACAAATTTATCGATTAAAGATTTAATAGTCTTTTTTGATAAATTAAAATTAAATAAGAGTGAAAAAGAGATAAGTGATTTACTAATAAAAGAGATTAGAAGTAGACTTGAATTTTTAGATAATGTTGGTTTATCATACTTAACACTATCGAGAAGTGCAGGTACATTATCAGGTGGAGAAGCACAGAGAATTAGATTAGCAACACAAATAGGTTCTCGATTGAGTGGTGTTTTATATGTTCTCGATGAACCGAGTATTGGTCTTCATCAAAAAGATAACAATCGTTTGATTAATAGTTTAAAGAACATGAGAGATTTGGGAAATACACTTATTGTTGTCGAACATGATGAAGATACTATGTTAGAGGCCGATTATCTAATTGACATTGGTCCAGTAGCTGGTGAAGGCGGGGGATATGTCGTTGCCGCGGGCACACCGGATGAAGTTATGAAATGCGAAAAATCTCTAACTGGTCAATATCTATCTCACAAATTAAAAATTGATGTTCCTAAGAAAAGAAGAAAGGGAAATGGAAACTATATTACAATTAAAGGTGCAAAAGAAAACAACTTAAAGAATGTTAATGTTAAATTCCCTTTAGGAACATTTACTTGCGTAACAGGCGTATCAGGATCAGGGAAATCCTCACTAGTGAATGAAATTTTATGTAAAAGTCTTCAAAAAGCCATTTATGGTTCTAAAGTAATAGTAGGCAAACATAAATCAATTGAAGGGTTGGAGAATGTCGATAAAGTCATTCAAATAACTCAAGATCCAATAGGTAGAACTCCAAGGAGTAATCCAGCAACATATACGGGAGTATTTGATGATATTCGTTCTGTATTCACAGAAATGAAAGAAGCGAAAATACGAGGATATGATAAGAGTAGATTTTCTTTCAATGTTAAAGGTGGAAGATGTGAAGCTTGTTGGGGAGACGGAGTAAAAAAGATTGAAATGCATTTCTTACCTGACGTATATGTTCCATGCGATGTATGCCATGGCACTAGATATAATAGGGAAACTTTGGATATTAAATTTAAGGGTAAGAACATTGCAGAAGTACTGGATATGCGCGTCGAAGAAGCAATAGAGTTCTTTGCATCAGTCCCTAAAGTTAAAAGTAAATTACAAGTTCTAATGGATGTTGGACTTTCCTATATTAAACTAGGTCAATCGGCACCAACATTATCGGGAGGAGAAGCAGGTCGTGTAAAACTTGCTAAAGAACTTCAAAAGAAACCTACTGGAAAATCAGTATTTATACTAGATGAACCAACGACGGGATTGCATACAGATGATATTAAAAAACTATTAACCATATTGAATCGCATAGTTGATAACGGTGATACTGTAATCGTTATTGAGCATAACTTAGATGTTATTAAAGTGGCTGATTATATCATTGATTTAGGACCTGATGGAGGCGATGGAGGTGGAACAATCATTGCAACTGGTACTCCGGAAAGTATTGCCAAAGTCAAAGAATCATATACTGGTGAATTTTTGAAGAAAAAGTTAGAAGCAGATAAGTAATAAAACTACAATTATTATTGTAGTTTTTAAATTGCTAAAATAATGATTTTCATTTATAATATTATAGAGGATGTGATAACATGAATCCAATACTAATCACGATAGGTGGATTTGAGATAAGATGGTATTCAGTATTAATTTTAATTGGAGCATTTATGGTGCTTCTTATGAGTCAAAATGAAGCGAATCGCTTTGGTATGACAAGAGAGTTTGTTTTTAATGCACTATTCTGGGCATTAATTTTTGGAGTCATTGGAGCTAGATTATATTACTGTGTATTTAACTATGATATCTATCTAAAAAATCCAATTGAAATATTAAAAATTTGGAAGGGTGGCCTTGCCATTCACGGAGGGCTAATATTCGGTTTAATTTCATTAACCATTTATTGTAAAAAATATAAAGTCAGATTAATTAGAGTATTAGACTTTATTGTCGTTCCTCTATTGCTTGCTCAAGCAATCGGAAGATGGGGAAACTTCTTCAACCAAGAAGCTCATGGTGCAGTAACTACTATTGCAACTTTAAAATCATTGCTTATTCCAGATTTTATTATTGAGGGAATGACAATTGATGGAATAGTCTATACTCCAACATTCCTATTTGAATCGCTTGGATGTTTTATAAGCTTTATCGTGCTTCTGTTTGTAAGACGTACTAAGTATTTGAAGGTAGGCTCTTTAACTGGTGCTTACTTGTTAATATATGGAATATTGAGATTCTTCATCGAAATGTCGAGAACTGATGCTTTAATTCTTGGAGGATTTAAAGTTGCACAAATCGTTTCAGTAATTATGGTCATTATTGGAATTGGAATATTCATGTTTAATAGTAGAAAAGCTCGATTTGATGATCTTTATAATGACAGTAGCAATATAAATGAAATAAAATTCTAATATTCCTTGTTAATAATTTGACATCATGATAAAATGTTTATAAGGAGTGTAGAAGAAATGATGGAAACAGATTTAATAATTAATAATTTAGAAGACATGCAAATTTCAAATAAGATATCAGCGGTGCGAAGACTTGTAAAAAAAGCTCAAGAAATTGAAGATTATTCTACACAAGTTTCACTTCCAGCAGATTATAGTGAAGAAGAGTTCTATGCTTATGCATTAAATGTTGCAGATTCAGCTGAAAATTTAACATTGCCTAGTGGTATTGATAATTTGCTAGATTCTGAGAAAGCAGAAGCATATGCCAATATAAATTCAGCTATGGATTTTATTCTATTATGTTTTCCAGAATATAAATTACAAAATAGTCAAATTAAAAGTGCTTAAATAAGCACTTTTTTTTATTTAATAGGACATAAATACATACTCTTTTAAAGTATAATCATAGATTATATTAGAAAGGAAAGTGAAAAAATGAATAACAATTGTAGATGCGGCAGTAGATGTTGTGATTGTAAAATGGGACCAACGGGACCTCAAGGAATTCAAGGTCTTCAAGGAATTCAAGGTAAAACCGGACCAACAGGACCAACGGGAGCAACAGGACCACAAGGGCCAATCGGGCCAACAGGGCCAATGGGACCAACAGGAGCCCAAGGTGTTCAAGGACTACAAGGACCAATGGGTGCAACAGGACCAACAGGAGCAGAAGGACTACAAGGATTGCAAGGACCTACAGGGCCAACAGGTCAAACTGGTGCAACAGGATTACAAGGACCAACAGGACCACAAGGGCCAATGGGTGCACAGGGAATTCAAGGACCAACAGGACCAACAGGTGAAACCGGACCAATAGGACCAACAGGAATTCAAGGACTACAAGGTATAGCAGGACCAACAGGACCAACAGGAGTAACAGGACCAACAGGACCTCAAGGACCAATAGGGCCAACGGGATTACAAGGACCAACAGGACCAACAGGTGCAACAGGTGCAACAGGGCCACAAGGAATACAAGGTCCAACGGGAGCAACGGGACCAAGTGGTGAAAATGGTTTAGCTGCTTATGGCGGAAAATACAATGATGCAACTCAATTATTAGCATTAACTAATGGAGTTCCAACAAACATTGAAATTCCTTCATCAATGCCAATTAATAATGTTACTTATACTCCATCAAATAGTATTACTATCAATGTAGCCGGAGATTATGAAATTAATTATTCAGCTAATGTAACATCGACAAACTCAGCAACAATATCATTGACAATCAGACAAAACGGAATAGCAATAGACTCAGCAACTCTAACAAATGTTTACTCCGATGGAGAAAATAATATCTACAGCGGTAGTGTAGTTAGAACCTTACAAGTAGGCGACGTAATAGATATGACTCTTACATCAACTGAAGCTGCAACAGGTTCTGTAAATAATGCTTCATTGAGTGTTAAACGCTTAAATTAATTATAAAAAAGGAGAATTAATTCTCCTTTTTTGATAGGAGGTAAGTATGTCAAAAAAATATAAGGTAATAGTTTATGCTATTTGTAAAAATGAATCTTCATTTGTCGAACGTTGGTATAATTCAATGAAAGAAGCTGATGAAATATATGTTTTAGATACAGGATCTACTGATGACACCGTATCTAAACTAGAAAGTTTAGGGGTACATGTTGAAACAAAAATAATAACTCCTTGGAGATTCGATGTAGCTAGAAACGAATCATTAAAACTCGTTCCTGAAGATGCGGATATATGTGTTTGTACCGACTTAGATGAAGTTTTTTCTCCTGGATGGCGAAGTAAACTAGAGAGTTCATGGAATGATTCCAATAGATTAAGATACTTATATAATTGGTCATTAGATAAAAACGATGTGCCATTAGTATCATTTCTCTATGAAAAAATACATGATAGAACTCACTATAAATGGGTTTATCCTGTTCATGAAGTATTGTCGTGTTCCCTAGATGATGAAAAAGTAGTTGTTGATAAGTCGATAGTTTTAAACCATTATCCCGATAGTAATAAATCTAGATCATCTTATTTACCATTATTAGAATTATCCGTTAAGGAAAATCCTAATAACGATCGTAATTTACACTATTTAGGAAGAGAATATATGTATTATGGAAAATGGAACGAATGCATTGATACGCTAATAAAACATATTAATCTAGAAACTTCAACATGGAGTAATGAAAGAAGTGCATCGATGAGATATATCTCTCGTGCATACATAAATTTAGGAAGATTAGATGAAGCATCATATTGGTTAGATCGAGCAATAGAGGAATGCCCAAATACGAGAGAAGCATATGTTGAAAAAGCAATGCTCGAATATAGTAAAAAGAATTATTTTGATGTAATAAATAATTGTATAAAAGCAAAGAGTATATTAACTAAAGATTTAATATATACGAACGAAGTATTCTGCTGGGATTCGACAATCGATGATTTACTATCTTTGAGTTATTATAATCTTGGCTTAAAAGATGAAGCTTTATTCTATATCAAAAAAGCAATAGAACTTAATCCTAATGATGAAAGACTCAAAAAAAACAAAGAGGAATTTGAAAAGTAATTCCTCTTTTTGGTATAATTAAAATGGAAGTGATTATATGAGAATTGTATCTTGGAATGTTGCTGGTTATCGTTCAGTAGTTAATAAAGGTTTTGAAAATAGTATGAATAGTTTAAATCCGGATATTATTTGTTTGCAAGAAGTAAAGTGTTTGGAAAAAGAAATACCATATATACCTGAAAACTATGAGATGTATTTAAATCCTGCTGAGAAGAAAGGTTATTCTGGTACTCTTGTATTTACTCGCATTAAACCGATAAATGTAGAATATGGTATTGGAGAAGAGATAAGTGATTTGGAAGGTAGAATAATAACTCTAGAATTTGATAATTTCTTTTTAGTAAATGCCTATGTACCTAATTCAAAGAAAGAATTAGAAAGATTAGAATATCGCATTTCTTGGGAAGATAATTTTAGAGATTATCTTAAAACCTTAGAAGAGAGCAAACCAGTTATACTATGTGGAGATTTAAATGTTGCTCATGAAGAGATAGATATAAAAAATGCTAAGAGCAATCAAAGAAGTGCAGGATTTACTATTGAAGAGAGAAATAAATTTACTGAACTATTGGATTCGGGATTTATCGATACTTTCCGATATTTTCATCCGACTGAAGTTAAATATTCATGGTGGAGTTATCTATTTCATGCAAGAGAGAAAAACGCTGGATGGCGATTAGATTACTTTGTAGTATCAAAGAGTTTATTAGAAAATGTAATTGATAGTTATATCTACAATGACATCTTTGGCAGTGATCATTGCCCAATTGGAATTGATTTAAAATAAAAAAGCATTTTTATAAATGCTTTTTATAATTTGGGAGTAATATCTTCTTCAAAATTCCAATCATTTTCCCATCCCGAGTCATCATAACTCGCTTCTTGAACTAAATTCTCTCTATCTTCTAATTCATCTAGAAGTTTAAGTGTATCGTCAACAGCATCATTTTGAAGCTTGTTTAAAAATTCGGGAGTAATCTCCATTTGCAATTTTCTCAATCTCTTTATCATAGAAAGATATTGATTACATATTCCTTCATATCCCTTTTTACTTAATCCATCATTTGTATTAATTATTGCGTATGCAAATTCTCTCATAATAGAGTAAAATTCTTGAATAATTTCCGGTTCATTATTAAGTAAAATAGAGGGAACAGGATTATGATATATTGTGCAATCTTCATCATAGTCATGCTCTAGCAAGAATTTATCGTTTGGAATAAATTCTTTTCTATCACGATCATAGTAACCTGCAAAGTATTCAATAGGAATCTCATATCTAAAATTAGAATCGGGATTACTAGAATCAATATCTTTAAATATTGGATTATTTTCTCTTTTATTTAAAACTAATAAAAGTACTTTACTTGCATCATTATGAGGCCATTTATTTAATTTTTCTAAATCACTATTCCATGAAAGTGGTAAAAAGTGCGAATCTAGATTGGGGAATCGGCAATAGAAATGATTTGTATACAATATAATATCGGAATCCCCTCCATTTCCAAAAACTAGATTGTCAGGATTTGAAAAAATACTCTTTAATCTTTCATTAACTTGATCGCTCAAGAAATCCATATCATCTAAATCAATCTTCTCCTCTTTTATATCTTTAACTTCGACATCTTCCAATATATCTCCGATTCGATCGATAAACTTATTTAAATTATCATTGTTAAATGAAAAGTGATTTAAAGAACCGTTTATAGATATAGGGTAGAATTCATCTATGATGCTAAATATATCAGTATTATTAAAATAATATCTCTTACTCATATCATCACCTATAATCATTATACCAAAATATATGTTTAGTTGGTAATTTTATCTATTTTATGTTATTATTTAGTCGGTGAGAAAATGAATAATTTAGTACTTGCTTATCTTGGGGATGCTGTTTATGAATTGCATATTAGAGAATACTTAATTAATAAAGGTATTTCTAAAGTTAAAGAACTGCAAAATGAAGCAATTAAATATGTAAGTGCAACATCACAGAGAAGAATTCTTGAAGAGTTAATAAATCGCGAGTTTTTAACAGAAGAAGAACTTGTAATTGTCAATCGTGGAAGAAATGCTTCTAGTCATTCTAATAAAACAACAGATATAATTACATATAAAAAAGCAACAGGTCTTGAATGTTTAATTGGCTATCTATATAAAAACAATTTAGAAAGATGTAACTCTATATTAGATTACATAGTAGGTGAATTATGAGAGTATGTGGAAAGAATGTATTTAATGAACTTGATTTAAGTCGTGTTAGAAAAGTTTTATTATCTCCAAATTTTAAAGACAAAGACATATTAGATAAAATAAAGTCTAATAGACTTAAGTATGTTATTACCGATTCTAAGATAATGGATAAAATGATTCCTCATAATCAAGGTATAATTATAGAAATAAATGATTATGAATATAAAACTCTTGAAGATATCGATAATCAAGAAAATTTTGTTGTTATGTTGGACCATTTGGAAGATCCACATAACTTTGGTGCTATTATTAGAACTTGTGAAGCTCGAGGAATAAAATCAATTATAATTCCAAAAGACCGAAGTGTAATAGTTAATGAAACAGTTATGAAGACATCTGTAGGAGCTTTGAATCATGTCAATATAATAATGGTTACTAATTTAGTAAATGCCATTAACAAATTAAAGAATCGAGGTTACTTTGCCTATGCTGCCGATATGGATGGTAAGTACTATAGAGAAGTAGATTATAGTGATAAAGTCTTACTTATTATTGGTAGTGAAGGTAATGGTATATCTAAATTAGTTAAAGAGAATGTTGATCAAGTAGTAAGTATTCCGATGAATGGTGTTGTAAACAGTCTAAATGCTTCTGTCGCAGCTTCTATATTAATATACGGAATAGGAGAATAACTATGAATGAATATCCTGATAATGAACTAGTTAATCTAGTTTGTGAAAACAGTGAAGAAGCAAATGATGTATTATATGATAAATATAACTATATAATAGATATTATTATTAATAAGTATAAAAGGGGAGCATATTACTTAAGTGTCGATATAAATGAATTAACTCAGGAAGCAAGACTTGGATTCAGTGATGCTTTAGTATCTTTCAATCAAGATAAAAGTACGACATTGCCTACATTCATTACTCTATGTGTTGAAAGAAGAGTAAGAAATTATTTAAGACAGGCAGACACACTTAAACATCGTCTACTAAGAAGTGCTTTTTCTTTAGATGATAATATGTTTGGTGCGGATTCCCCTCTTGAAAATAAAATTGGTTCATCGGCAAATGATCCCCAAGTTAAAATTCAAGAAGAAGAGGATGTAATAAATCTTAAAAAACAAATAGATGCACTATTAAGTCCCGCAGAAAAAGAAATCTATGAATTATTAATAAATGATTTTTCTTATGAAGATATATCTTCCATACTAAATCGAGATATAAAGTATGTTTATAATACCGTATCGAGAATTAGAGTGAAGATAAGAAAAATATTATAAATTATAGTTGCAAGTCCCACTTTTGTGTGTTATATTAATGACGTACACGAAAGTGTTTTTTTTATACAAAAAAAATAAGAGGTGGCTATATGGCAAAAAAGGAAACAGAGAATAAAAAGGCTAAGTCTTCTAAATCACCTAGAAATGAAAAAAAAGAACTAAGAAAAGCTATACTTAAAGAAAAACTTGAGGTAGAAGAAAAAATTGATAGGTTAGTAGAAGAAAAAAAGGCAACTAAAGATAAGGCACGAAAAAAAGAATTAAAAAAGGAAATTAAGAACGAAAAGATTAAACTAAGTAGAATTGGCAAGAAAGATACATTCTTATCTGATGTTAGAGCTGAGATGAGACTTGTTAGATGGCCAAGCGCTAAAGAAGTATTCAAATATTCAGTTGCTTGTTTGATATTTGTTGCATTCTTCGCACTCTTCTTCTATGGAATTGACTTTTTATTCGCATTAGTAAAGGATTTGATTGATTAATGGAAAAATTATGGTATGTTGTTAACACTTATTCTGGACATGAAGCAAAAGTAAAAGAAAAACTTGAGATGCGTGCTGAATCTATGGGTTTCTCTGATTATATATTTAGAGTTATCATTCCTGAAGAGACAGTAATTGAAACGATGAAAGATGGATCAAAGAAAGAAAAACATCATAAGATGTTCCCAGGTTATATCTTAGTTGAAATGATAATGACAGATGAAGCTTGGTATGTTGTTCGTAATACTCCAGGTGTTACAGGATTTATTGGTTCATCAGGTAAGGGAGCAAAACCAACTCCACTATTACCACAAGAAATTGATAAGATATTAATTAGTATGGGTATGAGTAGAGTTGATGTAGATGCTGAATTAGTAGTTGGTACAAGAGTAACTATTGTTGATGGTCCATTCAAAGGTATGGAAGGAAATATTGATTCTATCGATACTGAGAATTCTCGCCTTACAGTTCTTATCGATTTATTTGGTCAAGAGACACCTGTTGAAGTAGAATTATTCCAAGTAAATGTAATGAATAATTAAATATATAAAATTTGAAAATACATTCGTAATAGAATGTATTTTTTGTTATTTAAAATAAATGATGTTATAATATGTTGCCAAAAAGAACGGAATACTCTTTTTTTAAATGGGGGTCAATATATGAATAAGAATGAAATCACTAAAATTGTATTATCAGAATTGCTGGAAGAATTCTATCCGAAAGATGCAAAAAAGATAGATTGGATGGGGAGTCCTCTTACTAATAAAAATAGACCAACTTATCATCATATAGAAGAAGTTCATGAGTTGAGAACACATAAAAAGGATACCTCGGCAACAAGAGAAAACGGAGCTATTCTGGGAGTTAAAAGTCACAGAAAACTGAATATTTTACAAACAGCTGATCCAGATCTTTATGAGTGTTGGAATTATTTATTTAAGGTAATTAATGGAATGGGAGTATATCCTATCGATGATGTTTGGAAAATGGTTTATTCTCTAAAGGAGAAAACGGAAGATACTATATATCAAAAAAAATTAAGCAGAAAAGAAAATAATTGTTAAAAAGTTAATAGTTATCAACATAAAATATAAAAAGCAACAAAAATTTAATAATATAGTTGTAATTTTGATTATTTTGTGTTAGTATCTTAATTGCTAAAGTTTAATTAGCACGTGGGAGGGAAATGCGGATTAGCCCAATACCACAAAGCGAAAATACGGGAAGGATGTGTTTTACGTGGCAAAAGAAGTCGTAAAGAGAATTAAGTTACAAATTCCAGCCGGAGCTGCTACACCAGCACCACCTGTTGGTACTGTTTTAGGACCTGCTGGTATTAATTTACAAGAGTTCTGTACAAAATATAATGACGCTACTAAAGATAAAAAAGGCGACATTATTCCAGTTGAAATCTCAGTTTATGAAGATAGAACGTTTGATTTTGTACTAAAGACTCCACCTGCTGCTGAGTTAATCAAGAAATATGCTAAGATTAAATCTGGATCTAAAAAAGGTGCACATGAAATTGTTGCAACTATTAGTAAGGAAGATATCAAAGCTATAGCAGAAACTAAAATGCCTGATTTAAATGCTTATACAGTTGAAGAAGCAATGAAAATTGTTGAAGGAACTGCTAGAAACATGGGTGTTGCAGTTAAGGGTGTTAATGATGCTGAATTAGCTGAAGAAGTTGAAGCTGCACACGCTGCTGAAATTGAAGAGGCAAAACGCGAAGCTAAACTTGAAGCAATGGAAGCTAGTGCAAGTGACACTAATGTAGATACTGAAGTAATAACTGAAAAAGAATCTACTGAAGAATAATAACGAAAAATTAATAATAAAAAAATCCGCTAATAAACCACGATTGGAGGGTATGTATGAAAAGAGTAGGAAAGAAATATGTGGAAGCTTCTGAAAAAGTAGACAAAACTAAAAAGTATACTATAGAAGAAGCTGTTAAGTTAGCTAAAGAAACTAGTACTACTAAATTTGATAGTTCAGTTGAAATAGCAATTAAACTTAATATTGATACTAAAAAAGCTGATCAACAACTTAGAGGCTCTTTAGTATTACCTAATGGTAATGGTAAAACTAAGAAGATTTTAGTTTTAGCTAAGGGAGCTCAAGCAGAAGCTGCTAAGAAAGCAGGAGCTGATTTTGTTGGAGAACAAGATATGATTGATAAAATCGCTAATGAAAATTGGTTTGATTATGATACAATCATTGCAACTCCAGAAATGATGCCTGCATTAGGTAAGATTGGTAAAGTTTTAGGACCTAAAGGTTTAATGCCAAATCCTAAGACTGGAACAGTAACACCAACACCTGAAAAAACTGTTGAAGATGTTAAAAAAGGTATGATTGAATACAGAGCTGATTCATATGGAAATATACATTGTTCAGTTGGAAAAGTTTCTTTTGATGAAAAATCATTAAAGGAAAATATTGATTTTGTTATTAATACTATTATTAAGGCAAAACCAACAACAGTTAAAGGTAAATACATTCAAAACATATCTATTTCTACTACTATGGGTCCTGGTATCCGTGTAGATGCAAATAGTATTGACATGTAATTTATAATTTGATATTATACGAATGAAAAAACGAGTACCGAAGACAGTAGGGAGTAAATACTTTAATAATCCTACCGAGGGAGAGTTTATATCTTTTTAAGAATATAACTTTCCTGTGCGGAAAGTTTTTTTATAAAAAATTTAAGGAGGATAAATTATGGCAAGCGAAAAGATCCTTGATGCTAAGCGTCAAACTGTTGCTGAAATAACTGATAAGTTAAAGAACTCTAAGAGTGTAGTACTTTTCAAATATTCAGAATCTACAGTTAAAGACATGCAAGAATTGAGAAGAGAACTTAAAAAAGTTGATAGTGAAGTAAAAATCTATAAGAATACTCTTGTTAAGAGAGCTTTAGATGATATGAACATTGATTTAAATAGTTTCTTAGAAGGACCTAATGCAATCGTTTTCGGTAGTGAAATACTTGAACCAATCAAAGCATTAGATTCATTTGCTAAAAAACATAACAATATCCAAGTTATTACTGGTATTGTTGATGGAGAAGTAGTTACCTTAGATACTATTAATAATTATGCTTCAATACCATCAAGAGAAGGTTTACTTACTATGTTTGCTGGTGGCTTGATAGAGCACGTTAAAAATCTATCTATTGCACTTAATTTATACGCCGAAAAATTAGGTGAAGAAAAGTAATTGGAAAGGAATTGATTAGAATGGCAAAATTATCTACAAGTGAAATTATTGATGCAATTAAAGAAATGACTATTTTAGAAGTTAAAGATTTAGTTGACGCTATGAAAGAAGAATTTGGAGTTGATCCTAGTGCTGTAGCTGTAGCTGCTGCTCCTGCTGCTGCTGCGGAGGATG
>JAGAIS010000006.1 GCA_017626405.1 Bacilli bacterium | reverse complement strand
TAAAGGAAGTAATGGAACAGGAGGATTGCTAACAATTTATGCCAATAATTATATAAATAATGGTTCAATAACAGCAAATGGTTCATCTGGTGGTAATACTATGTATGGTGGAGGATCATCTGGTGGTGGAAGCATTAATATCTTCTATGTATCTACTATTACTAAAGGTACAGCTACTGCTAATGGTGGTGCAGCAGTTGGAACAGAATATAAAGGTGGAGCTGGAGGTAAAGGAACAGTAACTTATACTCAAATAGAAGTATTACCTGTATCTGCTATTATTAATAATGAAGATACTGTATCTAATCTATTGCCAAATCCAATTATTTTATTAGATAGTTATGATGAAGCAAGTACTAAGACTGTAACAATAAAATATACTTCGGGATTTACAAATGAATATAGTTTAGATTATGGCGAAACTTGGATTCCTTACATAGAGCCAATAGTAGTAAGTGATAACTTAACTATTATTGCAAGAATTAAATCAGGAGATAAAGTGTTGTCTTCATCAACTTTCACAATAACTAAGATAAAAAAAGAAGAAACTACTAATATAGAAATACCTGATGAATTTATAGAAGGAGAAGATTATACGTTACCTGATACTTGTACAATTAATGGAATAAGGTATAATAATATAAGTGAATTAAGTGAAGGAAGTTATAATCTTATATGTGAGTTAACTAGTGGTATTGATCCACTAGTTAACAAAACTATAATAATTAGAAAACAATTGGAGGGATAAATATGAATATAATTAATCGTTTTAAAAAATTGAATAATAAGGGAAGAGTGCTTTTAATAGGAAGTGTATCTTTTATAATATTATTAGTATCTACTATAGTATTTAATTTTACTTTCTCATTAAATTCAGTTAATACTTTTAATGGAATAAAGTTAAATGATGTAGTTATAGAAGATATAAAGCTAAGTGATATAAATATAGTAGAAAGTGATGGTATCACTAAGTATATTGCAAATGTAAGTACTAAAAAAGAACAAAATATTAATTATGTAAGAATATTATTTAAAGATGAGAATAATAAGACGATAGTTTCTCTAATTGGTTATGTTGGTACATCTTTAACAACTAAAGATACGAAAATTATAAATGCATCTACTGATGCAGACCTATCTGAAGTAAAATCTATTGAATATGAGATAGTTGGATAATAATAAAACTGGATTAATTTAATCCAGTTTTATTGTTATTGGTTTATTAGAATATTCAAATTCTAAAACATCACTATTAGATATTAAAGTATATATTTCTGCTGCTTTAAATTCATAATCCTTAATCTTCGATTCCACATTAGTTATTTTAGTAACTAATGGTAAGTTAAGATTCTTTTTTATAGAATTTAAATATTTACTTCCAATAGTCGTAAATCCCAGTAATCTAATGTATTCATTTCTTTTTAATTTTTCTTTATCCTCTTTGGTTAGCCCAACGAGGATATGAATAAGCATGCGCATTATGCGATTATATGTATATCGTTTTGTTTTTATTGAACTAACTAATTCATCTAATGAGTTTACTTTATTTATTACTTTTTTTAATCTATATTCAATTCCTTCATCGACAGTTAAATACTTAGATAAATCATCATCGCTTATTATTTTATATTTAATTAAGTTAAATAATAAATCATTATTAATGGTAACTATGTTTCCTTCGGGAATAAATTTACTTATATCTATATTATTATTTATTTTTTCTCTTATGTTTGTCGATGAAATAATTGAATCATTGGATTTTGTATCTAAATAATCATTAGTTCTTTTAATTGATATTGGTTCAATATCATATTTAGATTCTAGTATAGCTTTTATATAAGATATGCCAAGTAAATCATTTGGTTCCTTAATACAAGATATTCCTGCATTATTCATTGCTGTAGGATAATTAAGTCCCTTTTTTAAATTATCTTTTAAACTATTTTTGAATTCTTCAGTACTCTGATATTTAGCAACTTTTTTAAGTAATTCAATATCATTAGATTCTGATCCAAAAACTAATTTTTTTACACCTAATTCATTTAATAATTCTAGAGATGAAGATGCAAAGATATCACTTGAATTACTTCCAAATACAAATGGAAGTTCAATAACTATATCAACACCATATTTTAAGGCAAGTCTTGTTTTTTCTTCCTTTGTTTCAATGGATGGTATGCCTCTTTCTAGGAAGTAACCATTTAAAACTAGAACTATTATTGAGTCTTTATAAATTTGTTTTATTTTTTCTATTTGATATAAATGCCCATTGTGAAATGGATTATATTCAGCAATAACTCCGATTATTTCCATGTAAAACATACACCCTTTCGTGTATAATAATAACATAGTATCAATTATTTAACAAATGATTATGGTATAATAAGAATAGGTGATAGTATGAATAATCAGAAATTAAAAGTTTATTTTGTTCATTCACGTAGAATTGATTTTAATAATGATATTTACTTACCAGTTCTTAGAAGTAATATCTTATCTAAACATACTTTGATATTTCCGGAAACAGAAGCTAATAAAGATACATACTATAAAGATTTAATGGCTAAGGCAGATTTATTTGTTGTTGATTTAACAAATCCTGATACAGGTTTTAATTTAGAATTAAAAGAGGCTATTGTATTAAAAAAACCAATACTAGCGTTAGCTAAAAAGAGTATTGGTTATGAAGAAAAATATCAAAAATTACTTAAGAATGTTATTGGATATAGCAATAGTCAAGAACTAGCTTACTATGTGGAAACCTTTGTTCAGAGTTATAAAGATAAGATTCATGATGGAAAAGTTGATTCGACGATAGTTCTTGGAGTATTAAACTAGATTAATCTAGTTTTTTTATGTCTTTAATATTCTTTATGGGAATGAGTTCATTATTGATTGTGATTAAATATCCATCAGTTTTACCAATTATAGTTGTACTGTAAGTCCGATTATTATCGTTAATTTCGACATTAATTTTATATATGTAAGATTTTTTATTGAAGATATTTGCTATTTTATCTTTTACACTGTAACTGGTATTATTAGTTTGATTATTTCGCGAATAATAAACTATTTGATCGTGATTATCTAAATCTATATTATTATTTTGATATACTTTTGGTAAGTTCATATAATTCACCTATAATAATATATGAATAATATCACATAAATATGATTAAAATAATACTATGAAAGCACGTTTAATTATCTATTTAATTATTTATTTTCTCTTTTCCTCGATTAATTTAATTAATTATCCGAATCTTTTTTTGCGTACTATTATTTTTTATGTAATAGGTTTATTGATTGTAATTTTTATGAAGAGAAAATATATTAAATATGTTTTTTATCTATATATTATATTTAATGCATTACTATTATATCTTTTATTTTTTGGAAATTCTATTAATGGGAGTAGGGCTTGGATTAATATATTTGGAATATCTTTTCAACCTAGTGAATTTATGAAAGTTATCTTAATAGTATTATTGAGTATAGTAGTTAATAAATATGATAGGTATAAATTAAAGTGTATTATTCTAACTCTGATTCCGAGTGTACTTACTTTTTTAGAACCAGATACTGGAAATGTAATATTCTTCCTTGTAATATTAATTAGTATACTTTTTTTCAAAGAAGAGAATAAGAAAAAAATATTTGCAATAGGTCTAATTATTGTATCTATTATCGTATCTTTTATATGTATTGTCATAATAAATAAAAATATAATAATTCAAGTTTTGGGAGATAGTTTTATATATCGAATTAATCGTATTACTGATTTATTTGATTCTAATGCATTCCAATTGAAGAGAAGCTTAATTAATATAGGTACTTCTAATTTAATTGGTTCATCCGAGTATTTATATATTCCGGAGGAAACGACTGATTTTGCTTTTTCCTATCTTATACATAATATAGGAATACTTGGCATAGTACTTTTCTTAATATTTAATATGATATTCAATTTTAATCTTATATCAATAATTAAGAATAGTTATGGGATAGTATCTAGTATTAGTTTTTCGACTCTTGTTTTGAAATTTTTTCAAGAGAGTATTCATGAACTTATGGGTATAGGTTTATTTCCGATTACGGGTATAACTCTTCCTCTTGTAAGTTATGGTGGATCTAGTGTATTATCTTTCATTTTAATTCTTTCAATAATATTTAATAAGGATATGGATAATAGTTAGGGTAATAATTTGGATATGGGTATGGTCCTGGTGTTACATATACAGGTCTCGGTCTAGATAGACCAACTAAAGCAGAGCCGCCTAATCCACCAAGTAAGAATGGTACAAGGAATCCTCCGAAGCGATTTTCGTATCCGGTTGAAGATGGCATCATGCGATATTCATACATAGAAAAAACTCCTTTCTATTTTATATTATGAAGGAGTTTTTATTTTGTGTAAAATCGATATAAATTAATGCTTGGACGATTAAATAGTCGAAGTTTTAAAAGTGAAGTTCCAATTCCTCCGGAAATATACATATCGGCATCATTTACATAATAGTGTTCATCGTAGTATTTCTTTGAACCAACTGGCGTATATATAGCTCCAACTAGGGGAACTCTTATTTGACCTAGATGTGAGTGTCCACTCAAATATAAATCAAAGTTATAATCCTTTATCTCGTCAATTTGATCGGGTTCATGAGCAAGGACAATTGTATATCTGTCGTTTGAATCTGTATTTAAATAGCTGAAGGCATTAGCATAATCTGGAGTCCCTTCTCTTAAATCGTCGAATCCGACAAAAAGAATAGGAGTAGTACTATTTGAATAGACGTATTCATATGTGTTATCTAATACTTTCCAATTTAAGTTAGGAACTATTTGATTCCAATAATCATGATCATAGTCGTGGTTTCCTATAACTGCTAGAGTTTCGATCGTCGGATTTATTTTATCGAGTTCTTTTGTTAGATTTTTAACTTCTTTATCATCTAAAGTAACATTGGATTCAACTAAGTCTCCAGTAAAAACTACAATATCGGGTTTTAATTCATTAATTTCTTTTACAAGCTTTTTTACATAATTGATATCAATAGTACTCTTGTAGTGTAAATCACTAAAATGAATAATTTTTAAACCATCGTAATCTTCACTTAATTCATTTGTTCTAATTGGATACTCCTTTACGATTAAGCCTGTAGTACCAATAAATCTTGAATATAGAACAACAATAGCAATTAAAAAGACAGCAACAATTATTATTATTCTTAAAATATGTTTCTTATTTTCTTCTTTTTTCATAAAAACTCCTTTTTATTTTAACAGTAGACTTATAATTATTATTGAATTGTTAAGTATATGGATTAATATACTTCCAATTAAGTTATTGCTTTTAAAATAACTATAGCCAAATTCTAAGTTTAATAATATATAGGATATTATATATAAATAATCATATATATTATCCATAGTTGTTAAATGTAATATTACAAAGCAAATAGTCATCATTAATAATTTTATATATTTATTTATATTTATGTTGTGATAGGGATATCTTAAAGATATTTCTTCAAATATTGGAGCAATTATTCCAACAGTTATAAACATTAGTAAGGGGCTTTCTAAAACTAATTGTTCGTTTGCTAGTTCTTTATCTGCTATACTACCTGATAAATTATATAATATAAAGTTAGAAATGTTCACTAAAATTGTAAAAAGAACTGTAAATAATATGACATTTAATAAAATGTTTTTATAGTCTTTTTTTATATTATGCAAATCGATTTTTAAAGACTTATAGTTCATTATTATTAGGATAACTGTTGCAATTATATAACTTATTAAATAGGAAATATATGTATTATTTGTCATTAAAAATATAATGGCAAATACAAAATAGAGAAATATATTTGCAAGTATTAATTTACCAATTGCCTTAAGTATTTCAAATAAATTATGCATTTTATCACCTGAATACATTTTAACATAAAGTGCACTCATTTTGTTTGATAATTGATATTTTTGTGTTATAATTGTCATAGTAGAGTGTTATGATTATTGAATATTACTTTTGGAGGAATGAAAATGGGAAAAGTTAAAAAGAATGGTTCTGGAATAATACGCCGTTTTATTGGCAATAGAAATACTGTTACAATTTTGGGTTTTTTAGCTTGCGTAGCTGTTTTAGTAATTGGCTATAATTATCGTGTTAAAGAAGCTATTTCGCCTATAACAGTTCCTTATGCTAAGCAGGATATACCTTCGAGAACCTTAATTACTTCTGATATGATAGGCAGAATACGAATATCATCAGAATATGTTAATAATGCGGATAATCTAATTAAACAACCAAAAGATGTAGTTGGTAAATATGTATCATTTAAAACAAATATTTCTAAGGGTAGCTTATTCTATAAGGAATCTTTAAAGGAAGCCGATGAGATGCCCGATGCTGCATTTGCAAACATTGAATCTAAGCATACAATTTATAGCTTAAGTGTTAATGCTGATACGACTTTCTATAACCAAATTAGAGCTGGAGATTATATAGATTTATATATGTCTGCTGTTGATAAAGAGAATAATAACTTAGTTATGTATGGTAGATTAATTGAAAGTATAAGAGTTTTAGCGGTTAAAGATAGTAAGGGTAATAACATTATTAAAAACTCAATTGCTTATGGCAAACCTAGTGAACTTTTATTCTCAGTAAGTGATGAGATGTTCTTACTTTTAAAAGAGGCTGAGTATGTCGATGGAGATATCGAGATAACTCCGGTTGTTCGAAATGAAAAGTATACAGCTGATGCAGGAGATACTGTAGTATCTTCAGAACAATTGAGACAGTTTATTGAATCACAAGTTATGGTAATGCAATAGGAAGGGGAAAAGTATGGATACAGAGAGATTAAAAACTAATATTAAGAGATTTATAAGCAATCCAAATACTCTTACGTTTTTACTTGTAATTGCTTTAATCGTCGTTGTTTATTTTGTATATAGTTATATGGTTAATAGAGCTGTAAGTCCAATTACTGTTCCTTATGCTGCTCAACTTATAACGAGTAAGACGGAGATAACAACTCAACATGTTTCAACAGTTAAGATAACTGGTAACTTTGTTACTGCGAGTGGCGATTCACTAATTCAAAGTAAACGACAAGTTATTGGAAGATATGTCGCCGATGGATATCAAATTCCAAAAAATAGTTTTTTCTATAATGGAGCTTTGACAGATTCTAAGACTGCGGGAAGTTCTACTCAATCGAATATTCCTGATGGATATACTCTATATGCTTTAGATGTTGATTTCCATTCTACTTATGGATGTTCAATAATGCCAGGAAATTATATCGATATCTATTTTAAAGCAGAATCAGATAAGACCGATGGAAAAGTTAAAGTAATATTCGATAAATTTATTCAAAGTTTAAAAGTTACTAAAGTAGTAGATAAAGATGGCGTTGATGTTTTCTCACTAGCTGATGGTGACAAGGAACCAAAACCTGCAAAGATTTTCTTCGTTGTTCCTGATGATTACAGTGAATTATTACATCAAGCCGAGTTAATTTCAACAAATAAGATTGAATTGATTCCTGTTCCAAGAAATGCTGAATATTCAGAAACTCCTGAAGAGACAAGTATTGCTAACGAAGCAATTCAACAATTTATATTAAGTAAGACAATTCCAATCGAAGGATAAAAAAATTACTAGAAGGGTGAAGGCTAATGTTAAATTCTATTTTTGATCAAATGGATTTTGGACCTTTACAAGAGTTTTTAGACGAGGATGATATTACCGATATTTCCTATAGTAATGGTGGTCAAGTATGGCTAAAAACTCTTTCAAAAGGTATATATCAAGTTAATAGACCGGATATAAATAATACATTTATGGAAAAACTTGCATTCCAATGTTCTAACGTTATGGGTAAGACATTTAATATGGCTCATCCATTTCTAGACGCTGAGTCGGCTGAACTTCGTATGAATTTCGTTCATGACTCAATTGCAACAAATGGTATTGCTTGTCTTATTCGTAAGACACCAGCAAAGATAAGATTAAATAAAGAAAAATTACTAAGTGAACAATATGTTACTGAACAAATACATGACTTTTTAATTAAGTGTGTTGAAGGACATTGTAATATAATGGTTGCCGGAGAAACTGGTTCAGGTAAAACAGAACTAGTTAAGTATTTGGCAAGTAAGACAAAAGAAGATGAAAAGATTATCACGATTGAAGATACTCTAGAACTTCACTTAGATAAGATTTTCCCAACTCGAGATATTGTTGCTATGAAGACAAACAATATAGCGTCATATACAGAATCCTTGGTAGCTTGTATGAGACAGAATCCAATTTGGATATTACTATCTGAGGTTCGTTCAGCAGAAGCCGTTTTAGCTGTTCGTAACTCGATTTCATCAGGTCACCACATTTTATCGACTATCCATGCCGATAAGGCATCGAGTATACCAATGCGTATGTATTCACTTCTTGAATCGAGTCAAGATACTCAACAATTCTTAGGTTCAATCCATAGATATGTTCAAATTGGTATATATGTTAAAGGTTATTATTCAAAAAGATTAGGTAGATTTCAACGTGAGATACTTGAAGTTTGTGAATTCTATGTTGATCCTGATACACAAGTACCTAAGAGTAATCTACTATATCAAAAACACTTAGATGGTACAGTTATACTTCACAATCCAACTAAAAACTTAATTGATTATTTGGCAATTGGCAATGTCAATTTACCTGAAGATACGTTTGGACTAGGACCTAGTGGAGAAGGATTTGATGATACAAATAAAGTTTCATTAGAGGAAGAAAAGAAAAAGGTTCCAACTAATACTGAAGATCCTTTTAATCTTAATGGACCTACTAATGATAAAATAGAAGAAGTAAATAAAGCTATTAATGATATTAATAGTATGAATGCTTCTAGTTCAGCTCAGGCACCTCAAACAACTCTTCAACAACAACCTGAGCAAAGTGTTGTTAATAGACCAGTTGTTCAAGGAACTTCTCAAATGAGTCAGGTACAGCAAAGTGTTCAGATACCAAAACAACAAGTACCACAACAGATGCCACAACAAGTCCAACAAGCGCCAAAACAAGTTCAACAAGTACCACAACAGGCTTTGCAACAGGTCCCTCGACAAGTAAATCCGGCTGTAGTTAATACGCCAATAGTTCAACCTACAGCGATGAATCAAGTTGTTAATCAAGTGCCTGTTCAACAAGTGCCTCAAGGTACTACAAATGTAAATCCAATTAATTGATATATATGAAAGGAGTGTTATTATGGAATTGATATTAATGTTAGTTATTGCCGTATTTGTCTTATCTTATAGACAGCAAAATGGTGAAAACGTCTATCAATTTATAACTAATAGCATAAAGACAATATATAATAAATATGCTCCATATAGTTATGAAGAAGTTCGCAGAAAAAGTAAAGAACTAGGAATGGAGTATGGGCCAAAAGAATATGGAACTCAAGTTATTCTTATTGGTGGATTATTTGCCGTTATTGGTTATATGTACTTTTATAGTATAGCAATGGCAATTCTCTATTGTGTTGCAGCTGTTATGTTTATTCCATATTTAGCATTCTTGCGAAATAAGAAAACGTATTCAGAGTTTATATTTGAGCAAATTCAAGTTTATACATCGAACGTCATCAACGAATTTAATACAACTCAATCTTTTGTTAAATCGCTTGAAGGAGTAAGAGACTCGGGAATTTTGGAAGATCCAGTTTTATCCGATGTTCGCTTGATGATTGATATGTCATATCAAAATGGTACGATCGATGAAGCTGTTGAAATGTTCAATCAAAAGTATCCATATTATATGGTTAAAAATATGCATCAACTTTTCTTACAAATTACTAAAGAAGGTGCCAAAGATTCTGGTGAATCTCTAGAAAACATGATGCTTGACATCGACCTTTTAGTTGAAGGTGTCTATCGAGATAAGATGGATCGTGAAGTAAGTCATAAGAAATTCTTAATGTTCGGTATTGCATTATATTTCTTAGTTATGCTTATTCAATTCCTACTTAATAAAGATAATTATAAAGCAATGCTTGCACTTCCTTATGTTCAAATTTTGCTTCATGCTGTAATATGGATAAATTCATATTTCATCATTTCTGGTGAAAAATTCTATCATGAAGATACAGGTGGTGAGTAGTTATGTATATTGAATTAGGAATACTTGCAATAATTATAATCTATGTTATGCAATATGTTGGCGGATTTAGTATCAATAAATTCGTCGATGATAACGCCGGTTATTTTAAGAGATTACAGGAAGATGATTTTGAATTTTATGCTAAAGCTAAATATGGTGATGCTATTGATATTGATAAACTATTTAATTCGAGATTTAGAAATGCTCTACTAGTAACACTAGTAATGTCATTTGTCTTTATTTCTCAATTTTCTGGAACAGTATTACTTATACTATTTGCTGTTTTCCTTGGTATGTTTAAGTTGCCTTATGTACAGCTTAAGAACTATTATAAGGGTCACTTACACTTAATAGATACTCAGTTGCCATATTATTTAAAGAATTTGGAAATTTTAATTCAACATTATACAGTTCCGGTTGCTTTAGGTAAATCTATTGGAGATGCTCCTGATATCTTCAAAGATGGTCTACGCGATATGATTGAAAAGATCAATGCTGGTGATTCTTCAATAAATCCTTATATGGAATTTGCTAAAGAATATCCAGTTAGAGATAGTATGCGTATGATGCGACTTCTTTATCGTCTAGGATTAGGTAAACAAGAGAGGAAACAAGAACAATTATTGACGTTCTCAAGAACAGTTTCAGCATTACAACAAAAGGCTCGTGAAGCAAGATATAAGTCACGTCTTGATAAGATGGAAAGTAAAACAATGCAAATGCTTGTATGTACAGGTATTGGTGTAATGATTTTACTTATTCTATCAATTTTACAAAATTTTAGTTAAAAACATAGGCTATAATCTATGTTTTTTTTGTGCATGTTTATGATATAATAATCTTGGTGATTTTTATGTTAAGTATTAATAATTTAACAGTTAAAATAAATGATAAAGAAATTTTGAAGGATTTCTCTTTAGATATTAATGATGGAGAAATTGTTGCTCTTATGGGGCCAAATGGAATTGGAAAGAGTACAATTTGTAAAGTTATTATGGGAGATAGTAACTATGAAGTAACAAATGGCTCAATTCTTTATAATGGGGAAGATATCTTAAGTTTAAGTGTAAGTGAGAGAAGCAAGAAAGGGATATATTTAGTAAGTCAAAATCCAATGGAAATTGAAGGAGTTACCAATGCCGATATGTTGAGAGCGTCCCTTGAAGAGAGAACGGGGAAACATACTAATTTCTTTGAATTCAATAAATTAATAACTACTATTTGTGAAAAGTTGGATTTACCAGTCTCTTTCATCCATCGTGGAATAAATGAATCTATGAGTGGTGGAGAAAAGAAAAAAAATGAACTATTACATCTTCTAGTATTAAAACCAAAATTTATTATGTTAGATGAACTTGATAGTGGACTCGATGTAGATAGTTTAAAAATACTTGCAGAAGCGATAAAGGAATATGCCGATGAAACGGTTTCCATTTTAATAATTACTCATCATAAATCAATATTAGAATATTTAGTACCTGATAAAGTTAGTATTATTAAGGATGGACATATTATTAAATCGGGAGATAGAACACTTGCCAACTATATTGAAGATAACGGATTTAGTACTATTGATGTAGGAGAAAAAGATAATCATGAATAAAATATTAGTGGATGGTGAAGTATTTATTCTGAGTAGTCAAGATTGTTTTTGTGAAGTCAATGGTAATTCAAAAATATATATATTGCCAAATATCAATAATTATAATTTATCTATTGTACTTAATGATAATGCCAATTTAGAAATGTATATATTTACTAATAATAGTAGAGAAAATAGCATTAATATAACAAGTAAAAATAATACTAGTCTAAAGGTAATACATACATTTGATATTAAAGACGATTATTCATTTAATTTTAAAAATAAGATTATTGGTGATAATAATATTAGCGATGTCTTAATTAAGGGAGTTTCTCGTGGATTGGTTAAATTGAATATCGATGGTGATATAGATGATTCTACTAATGATAATGAATTGGATGAAAGAATCAAAGTCTTAACGCGTGGAGGAAAGGTAATTTGTTCACCAATACTTCAAGTTCGCACGAAAAATGTCATAGCAAATCATGGCAATTCCATTTCTAATATCGATAAATCCGCTTTGTTTTATTTAGAATCTAAGGGAATAAGTGAAGAAAATGCTATTAGATTAATAGAATATAGTTATCTATATGGACCATTTAAAGATAATGAAGAATTTAAAAATATGATTAAATAGAAGTGGAGGTGAAAAGATGAATAGAAATGATTTTCCGATGTTGAATCAGAATATTATCTATTTTGATAATGGAGCTACAACTTTAAAGCCTAAATGTGTAATAGATGCAATGAGTGATTATTATACAAATTATTCAGCTAATGCTCATAGGGGAGATTATGATATTAGCTATAAGGTCGATGTGGCTTATGAGAATGCAAGAAAGAATGTTGCTGAATTTATTAATGCCGATAGGGAAGAAGTTGTATTTACTAGTGGAACTACAGAATCTCTCAATATGATTGTAAGTGGATTCTTTGCAAATTTATTGGAACCGGGAGATGAGGTATTAATTACTCGTTCAGAACATGCGAGTAATGTTCTTCCTTGGTTTAGACTTGCTAAGACTAATGGAATAATTATTAAATATATTGAACTTAATGACCATTATGAAGTAACCATGGAATCTCTATTATCTTCATTCACGAATAGAACTAAAGTAGTTAGTTTAGCTCATGCGACAAATGTCGTAGGAGATGTTAGACCAATAAAGGAAATTGCTAAGTTTGTTCATGCTAACGATGCATTTCTAGTAGTCGATGGAGCCCAGAGTGTTCCTCATATGAAGACTGATGTAAAATACCTCGATTGTGATTTTTTAGCATTTTCTCTTCATAAAATGTGTGGACCTACGGGAGTTGGTGTCCTTTATGGAAAAAAAGAATTGCTTGAATCTTTAATCCCGACAAATTTAGGTGGAGGAATGAACGAATCATTTGATTCTATAGATGAAGTAGTCTTAAAGGAATTGCCTTTAAGATTAGAAGCAGGAACGCAAAATATTGCCGGTGTTATTGGAGCATCATCAGCAATTGATTATTTGAATAGTATAGGTATCGATAATATTCATGCTCGTGAAGTAGAACTTAAGAATTATTTGGTTAGTAAACTTGAGAGAATTGACCATGTAAATATTGTTAATCCTTATGGGGAAAGTGGAATAGTTGCATTCACTGTCGATGATGTATTTGCTCAAGATGTGGCATATTATTTGAATAAATATCATATTTGCGTCAGAGCTGGCAATCATTGCGCTAAAATATTAAAGAATGAAATCGGCGTTAAGAATACTGTTAGAATAAGTTTATATTTTTATAATACTAAAGAAGAGATAGATAAATTAGTTAGTCTATTAAGTGATAAAGAAAGAATAATAAGAGAGATGATTTAGATGGATAATAACATGAAAAGAGAGATTATTTTGGATAATTACTCTCATCCAACAAACAAAACAAGTGACGGTACGGAAGGTTATATCAAAGTAAATTCCAATAGTGAATCTTGCATTGATAACATAGATCTTTACATAAAAATTGAGGATAATATAATTAAAGATATTAAATTTGATGGAGAAGCTTGTGCGATATCGACGGCGTCTACTTCGATTATGATAAAAAATATGATTGGATCTACTATCGATGAAGCTATGTCGATGATTGAAAATTTTGATAATATGTTAAATGAGAGAGAATATGATGATACTAATTTAAACGAAGCTATTGTATTCGATGAAACATATAAACAGGGCAATAGGAAAACTTGTGTAACACTACCTTATACTGGAATAAAAAAAGTTTTGGAATCATATAAAAAATGAAGTTTTAGGTGCGAAGATGTATTGTAGTAATTGTGGAAAAAAAATAGAAAATGATGAAAAGTATTGTGGTAGTTGTGGTACTATCACTTCTAATAATAATTATAATTTAATTATTTCAAGACCAAATAAAGTTATGGGATGTGCGGTACAGTTACATGTTACCATTGGAAATACCAATTATGAATTAGGAGCTGGAAGAGATTTTAAGATAACTTTACCTAATGGAGTTCATACTATTAAATATAAAATATGGTGTCGAAGAGAACATGAAGTGAATGTTACTATTGAAGATGGTAAAATATGTAGTGTATTATTTGTCTATGATGCTTTATGGGGCGGATTTAAAATTTCGAAAAATTCGATTTTATAAATTGACAAATTGAGTATTATAATATAGAATTAATTTATCAAAGCGATGATGTGGGAATAGTAATATTATTGATTATTAAAGAGAGTTTGTGATTGCTGGGAAACAAATATAATTAATATTATGAATCTACCTACTAGTGTTGTTAATAGCAACCGGGGAATACTCGTTAAAAGAATAAAGAAAAATCAAAGGATGGTACCGTGCATTTATGCACTCCTTATAGGTATCATCCTTTTTTTGTTAAGGAGAGTCTTAATGGAAAATGTAATAAAAGTTGGCGTTGGAGTCATAATTTTAAAAGATGGATGTATTCTTATGGGTCATAGGGTAAATAACTATCAAGATACTGGAGGAATATATGAACCTGATTCTTGGACACTTCCGGGTGGTAAACAAGAATATAATGAAACAATTGAAGAATGTGCAATTCGCGAAGTTAAAGAAGAAACTAATTTAGACATCAAAGATATAAAAATTTTTGGCGCTAGTGATGATATAGTCCCGAATAAGCATTTTATTACTATACACACTATTGCAATTACATCATCGGGTGATGTTTCTGTGATGGAAGGTGATAAGATAGATGAATGGAAATTCTTTAGAATTGATGATTTGCCAGAAAACATTTATTCACCTAGTAGAAAAACTATAGAAATTTATAAAGAGAGGATAAAAAACTATGAATAATGAAAAGATAACAAAGAGAGATGAAGATTTTGCTGCTTGGTATACTGATATTTGTAAATCTGCTGATTTAGTGGATTATTCATCAATAAAGGGAAGTATGATTATACGTCCTTACGGATATGCTATTTGGGAGGAAATGGTAAATGTATTAGACAGGGAATTTAAAAGACTTGGACATCAAAATGTTCAAATGCCTATGTTTATTCCTGAATCTTTACTTAATGTTGAGAAAGATCACGTTGAGGGATTTGCTCCTGAAGTTGCCTGGGTTACTCATGGTGGAAACACTAAGCTTGAAGAGAAAATGTGTGTAAGACCAACGAGTGAAACTCTATTCTGTGATCATTTTAAAAAGATCGTTAAATCATATCGCGATTTGCCAATTTTATACAATCAATGGTGTACGATAGTAAGATGGGAAAAAACGACTCGTCCATTTTTGAGAAGCCGTGAGATACTATGGCAAGAAGGACACACTCTACATGCAACAGAAGAGGAAGCAAGAAAAGAAACTTTGCAAATGTTGCGTGTATATGAAAATTTTCAAAGAGAATACTTAGCTATGCCAGTAATAGTAGGAAAGAAAACTGATAAAGAAAAATTTGCAGGAGCTGTTGAAACATATACAATTGAAGCTATGATGTATGATGGAGTTGCTTTGCAAAATGGAACAAGTCATTATTTCGGACAAGGATTTGCCGATGCTTTTGGTATTAAATTTTTAAATAAAGATAATAAGTTAGAAACTCCTTATCAAACTTCTTGGGGAGTTACTACACGTATGATAGGTGGACTTATAATGACTCATTCAGATGATTTAGGTCTTGTTCTTCCACCAAAGATTGCGCCAATAAAAATAGCAATTATACCAATTAAAGTTACTGATTCAGTGAATGCTGAGATTGATAAGCTAAAGGATGAACTTGATCAATCCAATATAACTTATATGGTTGATAATTCAGAAAAGTCAGCTGGTTATAAATTCGCTGAGGCGGAAGTTAAAGGATATCCAATTAGAATTGAAATTGGACCAAGAGATTTAGAAAATAATCAAGTTACATTAGTAAGAAGAGATACTTTAGAAAAAATTATGGTATCTACTTTAGAAGTAGTGGATAAAATTAAATCACTTCTTGAAGATATTCAAACTAATCTATACAATCGTGCCCTTAAGAGAAGAGATGAAATGATTTATAATTTAAATACTTATGAAGAATTTAGAGAAATGTCTGAAAAAACTGGTGGATTTGCTTATGTTAACTGGTGTGGTAAGGCTGAATGTGAAAATAAGATTAAAGATGACTTAGGATTAAAATCGCGCTGTATACCATTTGAAAATCATGAACCTGATGGCAAGTGTATTTGTTGTGGAGAAGATGCAATAACAAAAATCTATTTTGGTAAACAATATTAGGAGGATAATTTATGATAGATATTAAAATAATTCGTGAAAATAGAGATTTAGTTAAAGAAAATATAAAGAAAAAATTTCAAGATGAAAAGTTGCCTTTAGTTGATGAAGTATATGAACTAGACATAAAGAGAAGAGATGCTCAAGGCAAGAAAGATGGATTTATAAATGAACAAAAGAATTTAAGTAACAAAATTGGGACTTTAATGAAAGAAGGCAAAAAAGAGGAAGCTAATAAAATTAAAGAAGAAATTGCTGGATTAAAGGAAAAAATTGATGAACTAGATAAAGAGCAAGTTCTACTTGAAAGAGAAATTAAAGAACGGATGATGGTTATTCCTCAAATAATTGATTCTTCTGTTCCAATTGGAAAAGATGATACAGAGAATGTCGAAGTTGAAAGATTTGGAGAACCTATAGTTCCATCATATGAAATTCCATATCATGCTGATATAATAAATAGATTAAATGGAATGGATAAAGAGGCTGCTGGTAGAACTAGTGGAGAAGGTTTCTATTATCTATTAGGTGATATTGCAAGACTTCATGAAGCAATGATAGCATATGCAAGAGACTATATGATTGATAATGGATTTACTTATGCTATTCCTCCATTCATGATTCATAGTGATGTCGTTACTGGTGTAATGTCATTCCCAGAAATGGAAGCAATGATGTACAAAATTGAAGGGGAAGATTTATATCTAATTGGTACAAGTGAACATTCAATGATTGGCAAGTTTAAAGATCAAATAATAAAACGTGAAGAACTACCTATAAATATGACTTCTTATTCACCTTGTTTCAGAAAAGAGGGTGGATCTCATGGTTTAGAGGAAAGAGGTCTTTACCGCGTTCATCAATTTGAAAAACAAGAGATGATTGTAATATGTGAACCTGAAGAGTCAATGGATTGGTATAATAAGATGTGGAAACTTACTGTTGAAATCTTTAGAAATATGGATATACCTGTTAGACAATTAGAGTGTTGTAGTGGAGATTTAGCAGATTTAAAAGTTAAATCATGTGATATTGAAGCTTGGAGTCCAAGACAACAAACGTATTTCGAAGTTGGAAGTTGTTCTAATTTAGGAGATGCTCAAGCAAGAAGACTTGGAATTCGTGCTAAGGGAGAAAATGGAACATATTACTTACATACTTTAAATAATACAGTAGTTGCTACTCCTAGAGGCTTAATTGCTTTACTTGAAAACAATTATCAGGAAGATGGTTCAATATTGATACCAGTTTCTTTACAACCATATATGGGTGGAAAGAAAAAAATTGAACCAAAGAAGTAGGAAAATATAGTATTATGGAAAAATTACCTCCAATAGAGAAAATTCCGGAAGCTTATACAGCAATTATCGATAAAAGAGTAGAAATATTTGATAACTATGCTATTGTTAAATCTAGTACATTAGAAAAAGAATATTTAATAAAATGGAATAATAATCTATATTATTCCAATGATAATTCAACTTATTGGCAAAATTATATTGGATATCCAGTAATTGCCGTATTGATGTTGCAAGGTAAATTAAGTTTAAATGATAGTATCTTGGAATACTTTAAGGGAATTAATTGGAATGAATTAAATAAAAAGAACAAGAGTGACTATCATGCTTCTCTAGAAGTTGTATTAGAACCATTACCTCTAAATATTCGAAGAAGTATTGATAGTGAAATAGATAAAGTTTATGAAGAGATAAAGAATATTCAAATAGAATTAACGAAAAAGAAAAATATTAATTAAATATATAATTAATATTTTTTTGATTTATTTTACATAAAAATGACAATTAAGTTTTCCTAAATGTCTAATTTAGGGTATAATTATATTAAGGTGGTTAGGATGGCAAAGCGTAAAAGGAAAAAAGAAGCAACGACAAACAATTTTAAATTTTCAGTTGAGATACTTGGATTAATACTTATTCTAATTGCGATTATTGGATTGGGTAAGTTTGGACCTGTAGGAAAGATAATTAAAGATTTTGCTATATTCCTATTTGGAGCTTGGTATAATGTTTTAGTTGTTCTTATTCTAATTATTGGTATGTATATGTTATTAAAGAGAAAGATGCCTAATTTTTTTACGGGAAGATTAATTGGTTTTTATCTATTAGTCATATCATTACTTACAATGGCGCATATGAATTATGTCGATACGGGAGTGTCTTTAGGGACGGCTGTTAATAATTCTATCGATGTATTCTTGAGAGTAATTTCTAGTAGTTATGATGGATTAAGTCAAACTGGTGGAGGTATTATTGGACTTTTCTTTAGTTTTATCTTTGTTTCATTACTCGATAATATTGGAACTTATATAATTGTTTCTGTTCTTGTTTTATTTGGATTTATTATGTTAATTAATATATCTTTTGGCGATTTACTTGATAAAGTTCAAACTTTCTTCAAGAATAGACCTAAGAGGGAAAAGAAACCTAAAGTTCGTGATGATGAAGATGATGATGATGAAGAGAATGACGAAGATGATGATAAGATTATCGTTCATTCTGCTGAAGAATTAAAGAAGTATCATAATGTAGAAGAAGAGGAAAGAGTTCCTCAGACTCCAGTATCGGAAGTTCCTTTAATTTCGATTAATTCCAATTATCGTCTACCAAGACTAGATGATGTATTAGATCCATTAAAGAAGAATAAGAAACACGATACTGATGAATTTATTAAACAGACAACTATTGCTTTACAAAATGTATTGGCCGATTTCCAAATTGTTGGAAAAGTAGTTGCTTGTCATGAAGGACCAACAGTTACCCAATTTGAAGTGGCAATTAAAAATGGTACTAAAGTAAGTAAGATTACTGGATTATCTAAAGAAATAGCATTATCGCTTGCTGCTAAGGATGTCCGTATTCAAGCCCCAATACCAGGTAAGACAACAGTAGGTATTGAAATTCCTAATAAGATAACGGTAGGAGTACCAATAAGAGAAGTACTAGAAACTAAGCAAAAAGAGATGTCAGGAATGAAAATCCCGGTTTCTTTGGGGAAAGATATCATGGGCAATAATTTTGTTGCTGACTTATCTAAGACGCCACACTTGTTAGTTGCAGGTTCTACTGGTTCTGGTAAATCAGTGTGTGTTAACTCATTTATTTCTAGTATTTTAATCAATAAGAGACCTGATGAAGTAAAATTAGTTTTAGTTGATCCAAAGAAGGTTGAGTTATCAAACTATAATGGAGTACCACATCTATTGTGCCCTGTAGTAACTGATCCAAAGAAGGCAAGTATAGCTTTACAAAATATCGTTAAAGAGATGGAAAAACGTTATGATATGTTTGCCGACGAAAAAGTAAAAAATATTGGTGGATATAATGAAAAAATGTCGGATTTAATAAAGAGAAATCCTGAAGATAATACATTGAGATTAATGCCTTATATCGTTGTTATAATCGATGAACTTGCTGATTTAATGCTTGTTGCAAGTAAGGAAGTAGAAGATTCAATCATGCGTATTACACAAATGGCAAGAGCTGCCGGAATTCACTTGATTGTTGCAACACAAAGACCATCAACAGATGTCATTACTGGTGTTGTTAAAGCTAATATTCCATCACGTATATCATTTGCAGTTGCATCGCAAATTGATTCGAGAACAATTCTCGATATGGGTGGAGCAGAAAAACTTCTAGGTAAAGGTGATATGTTATATAAACCGATGGGTGAAAATGTTCCAATTCGTATTCAAGGTAACTTCATAAGTGATGATGAAATTGAAAGAGTAATTTCATATGTTTCAAAAGAACAAGTAGCTCAATATGATGAATCTCTAACTAAAGCAAATGCATCTAGTGGAAGTTCTGGTGAAGGATCTTCCGGTTATGAAAATGATGATGATGACCCATTATATAATGAAATTGTCGATTTCTGTATTGAGTCGGGTAAAGTATCGGCATCTTTATTACAGAGAAGATTTAGACTTGGATATAATCGTGCCGCACGTATAGTTGATTTGCTTGAAGAACGTGGCATAATTGGACCTGCTAATGGTTCGAAGCCAAGAGAAGTTCTAGTGAAAATAGATGGTGGAGCAAATATAGAAGAGGATTAATCCTCTTTTTTATTGAAAACAAAATTTTGGTATGATATGATATATATCGATAAAAGAAAGAAGTGTTTTAATGAGCGCAATGGAACCTCTATATGGAATTCCCGCAGTTTTACGATATGGCATAATGGCTATAGAAAAGTGGGATGATAAAGAAATAATTGAAAGAGTTATACTTGAAGTAAGAGAATTACTAAATGAACATGCTACTAAACTTAATGACGAAGAAGTTACTGAAGTTGTTTCTTATGTAGATGAATCTTATACTCTTTTGGGTGATGTACTAGAATCATATACGAAGATGGGTTATTCTTTACATAGAAAAACAATTATAAAATATGCTAAAAAAGGTATCTTCTTAATAGATGGCATTGATTTAGAAAAACTTATTAAAGAAGAGAAAGAAAAAAAGTCAGAACCTGTTGAATTTTCTCCTGAAGAAAACTTTATGCGTCATGTAACAGCTGATAGTAAAGAACAAATATATGCTAATATAATAAGTATTTATTTACAACAATACCTATTGAGAATTGCGAAAGAAGAGTTAGCAAAATATTTAGGAGAAAATAAGATTAATAGTGAAGAAAAAACATTAAATAGAACTCAAAAAGATATTGATTAATTCAATATCTTTTTTTATTCATTTGGCACAATTTCATCTCCTGTAATTTCAACATATAAAAGAGTTATTCCAGCAATAAAAATCATAAGTGATGCTAAAAGTGTTAAAAAATTGGTTTTGTTTTTTAACTTTTTATATCTATTATAGATTAAATTTAAAAAGTATAAATTGATTATTCCAGCAATAATAAGAATGATAACATTTATCATTTTATATTTTTTCTTATTCTTTTGACTTCTATTTTCTATATCTTCAATTTCAAGGTTATTGGCATATATTCCACCAATAGCAAATATTGCGTAAATAATCCAAACTAAATTTTCAATACTCAATGTTTTTACTCGATCTTCACTCATATACTAATATTATGATTCTTAATTATAATATTAACTATCTACAGTCTGTAATCTGATTTGACAAATAGATATCAATTGTGGTAAACTAAACGTCACATAAAGAGATATCATTTACTCTAAATTGACAATAAGAGATATCAAATGGTATAATTAATATGTAATTAAGGAATAAGGGGGAATACTAATGAAAGGATTTATTCTTGATTATATTAACGAAAATGAATACAAGAAGTTAGAGAGAGCATTAAAAAAATATAATATGTTAGCTTTTAAAAAATTAAACTTCGAGTATTATCCTGCACTTAGAAGTGGTGAGTTTTTAGGTGAGTTAATGAGTTCTGATAAAGCTAATAATACAGAGACATATGAATTAAAACTACCTAGTGACCATCTATTCACTCAAGTACATGGTGAAGTTAAGTTAAGATATATAGTTTATAAAGAACAAAACGTAGTTATGCTAGAAACTATTATGCCAACAGATATATTACTTGAAGGACATGTAGCTGAATTAACTACTTATAAAGGTGTTATGATTTCCAAAGCTAATTCGGAAAAAGATAAATTTATGATTAATCTATTTTCAGCAATGGATAAATAATTAAAGATAAAATAGAGAGAAGTGATTCTCTCATTTTTTATTGTTTTCTTACTAAACTGATGCCGCATAGATCGCTGCTACCATAACATGCAACAATACCATTTATATCTCTTCTAATGATTTGATTAAAGTGTTTTAAACTTTCTAAGTATTCAATAATGTCATTCATATTAACTTGTTCTTCATTTATAGTTCCAATTACTGCATATTGATTATCATATAGATGTTTATTTTCATTATTTACGACATCTTTTACTATTTTTATCATTCCTTGACTAGTTTTTTTTCTAATAATTCCTTTAGTATATAGATTTCCTTCTTGATTGAAATCAACTCTAAATTTTATACCAGCCATTAGTGAGGCTTTAATACCTATAAGTAAAGCTTTGTCTTTTAAACATAGTTCTGACTTGTTTCTACCACTTCTAATAAATCCTTCGGGATTTGGCACATAGAAACTTGTATATATTCTCGATTTTATATCATTTAATGTATTTATAATATCTTCACTATTTAATCCTTGAGATACTAGATTATTGGCGATTTCACTAAGTAGAGTTCCGCCCGTAGCTCCCGTTAGAGTATCTATTACATGTACCTTATCCCCATATTCAGAATTGATATCATCTGCTATCAATCTTGACGAATTGACACTTCCCTCACTGATACCACTACTCATAGAAAGATGAATGATTTCATCATATTCTTCTAATAATTCTCTAAACTTATTTTCATAATCGGTTAGTATTGGTGAAGAAGTTTTAAATGTGCTTCCTTTTTTAGCCTTTTCTAAAATTTCTATTGGTGTAATGTCCACCATATCGCGATAACTAATATTTCCATTTTCAATTATTGATGCAGGGATCATATTTTCTATATTTGTTGGATCGATACCGCTATCAGTTGTAATAACTATTTTGCTCATATTTTCATCACCTAGATTTTATGATAACAAAACATATTTCTATAGTCAATGTCATTAATTTGTATATTTTGTCATGTTTTTTTCCATACTAATAATGGTGGTTTATATGTATTATGCAAACAACTTTTTAGCGTTTTCAATATTTGGCCATGCGTTTGAAACTGTTATTTATAAAATCTTGAAAGTTACCAATAAAAGTGGCTTTATGTATCTATTTTGGACTCCATTTTATGGAACTGGAGTAGTAATTGATATTCTTGTTTATAAATATTTATCAAAGAAGATAAAAAATAAAAAGAAAAGAATAATCGTTCTTTTCTTGAGTCTATTTATAATACTCTCCTTATTGGAATATATTGGTGGATTGTTATTACTAAAATTATTTAATAAAGTAATGTGGTCTTATACTAATTTTCCGTTTCATATAGGTAGATATGTATCTATACCAACTTCTTTATTATGGGTTATCATGTCATTTTTTTATTTATTTGTAGTAAAAAAGTATAGTGATAGGTTAATTAAAAAAATAAATCCTCTGATTACTATTATTCTATGTTTTATCTTTTTATGTGATATATTTTTTTCGATTATAAAATTGAGTTAAATGATATCTATTGAGTCTATTTTTGACAAATTCATAGTTTTAATGTAGAATATATACCTCGTAAAGAGGTGTTTGTATGAGTGTGAATGAAATTTATTATGAAAAAGAAGAAAAGTTTATTCCAAAAGAAGAAAGAGCAACAAAAGATTTTTTGGATAGTTTCTATAGGGAAATTGGTATTAATTTTGATAATGTATTTCCTGTTTATGGAATTAATGCTGATGATTATTTAACACAATTCAATTTTATTAGATATTATTTAAATAATATCCAAAGAAAATATCTAGAGGTATTCTATGATATGCTAAAATCAACTGACTATGATATGCGTACAGAAATACAATTCTTTTGTAGATTAATTGGAAGCTCAATTAAAGAAAGTGAACGAGATAATGCAATTGCATACGCATGTTCATCTCCAATTATTGGTGCATGTTATGATAATTATGGTGTAGTACATATTGAAAGTGACTATGGTACAATTTTGTTTAAATCAATATTTGAATATTTTGATGATGATGTTGATATTAATAGATTTTTAAAAAAATATGAATTATCCAAAAATTGTCATAATGTAAGTTGGGAATTAATGTCATATCTTGATAAAGTTAACTTAGTTACTTCATTACTAAAATCTGGGTTTAAAGCTCAATATTATCATACATATTTAGAACAAAATGGTATTATTATAGATCCCGCTTCAGGAATTACAACAAACTATACAAACTATAATGGTATTTATTTACCTGAAAATGTTTCTGTTGTTAGTAAAGAAGATGCTGATTCAGAATATGAAGCCGCAATAAATACTCATCGTTTTGATGATTCAGTAATTAAGCCAAAAGCATTAATAATAGCGCTTAATAAAGAAATGGAGAAATAAAGTATTATGGAGAAGATGGTTAGTAAAAGAACAGTGTTTGAACATATAACGGTAATCGAGGCTTTGTGTAAGGGAATTTATATTAACTATGACAAGTTAGAACTTGTTCAAAGTATTTATTCTTCAATCAATAGAGAAATGTCTCATCTTTTAAATAAGTGTTATTTTGAAAGTAAAGAGACACTTGATGAATTAGCGAATATGGTTAGTGATTGTCTAGATGATCCAAATAGTTTTGGATGTTTAGAAGAAGTATATCAAATATATGTAGCATTACTAAAATCTTTAATAGAGATTAAAAATGATAATTATTTTAGAGACGAAAAAAAGTTAGCTTCTATTAGTTGCTAACTTTTTTAATGTAAGTATAATTTCTTTTCTTCATCAGATAAGTAAATGTCTTGTATTCTTTTATCTTTGATATTACCCAAGGAATATTCATCCATTAAATCATAACTTTGACATCCATCATTGACAATATTTCCATTTGATGAAATATATTGATAATCGATATATAGATAAGTTTTTCCATCTTCTTTTATTATTTTATATTTTTTTTGATAATCCGTTAGATCGCTTAAATCCGGTACTTCATCAGTTAGATGGTTTATTGCTGCATATCCATAAGGTAATATATCGTCTTTTGGAATTTCTATTTTTAATATTGGAGAAAAGTAGGATAGACATTTTAGCTTCTCAACAACTTCAGGATTAGCATCGCGATGAAATTGATCTTGAGTAATCATGAGAATTCCAGGACAAAGTCTCTCATAATCACTTATACTTACGATGTAATCTCTTAATTTGTTAAGCCCATGTACTAACTCTTCACTGTAGGTAATACCATTGATACTCATTATAAATTGATCGACATATATTCCTTTTTGTATTATTTTATCGGCTATGTAGTCTATTATTTTCCCATTTAGAGTTGGCTCTCCGCCGGAGAATAATAGGGTGTAAATACTCCTTATATCATTATTATCAAAAAGGCAGTCTATATTGTCGATACTCTGATTTATATTTTGCGATTTACCTCGACAGCAAAATTGACATATTTGATTGCATGCTCGTGTTACTTCTATTTGTAATCTTGAATAGTGAATTTCCATAGTATCGACCTCCTAGCAGTTATATTACTAAATCTGAGGATATTTTTCAATGCATAATAAAACTCGAACACTATCTGTTCGAGCATTTTTGCATTTATGGTGCAGGTAACAGGACTTGAACCTGCACGAATCACTCCACTAGATCCTAAGTCTAGCGCGTCTGCCAATTCCGCCATACCTGCATATTAATGGTGGATCTTGTAGGACTCGAACCTACGACCGCCCGGTTATGAGCCGGATGCTCTAACCAACTGAGCTAAAGATCCATGCACTTGCTAAATAAATATACCATAAATTGGGTTGCCATGCAATAACTTTTTTAAAATTATTAATAAATATCTATGTTTATTTTGGCTAAAATATCAATAATCTTGAAAAAATTAGAGAAAAAGCCTTAAAAATTTGCATTATTTCTCTATTTATGTTATTATATACGGCAATTCAAGGGGGAATGAATTATGAAGAAGTTCAAATTATTTGCATTTATTGCTATTATTGCAACAATGCTATTTGCTGGAATTACTGGTGTAAGCGCTAGTACTAGTATTCCTGATGCATTTACATCTGATAATTATAAAATTATCGAATATTTGGATAATTTTAGAGTTATAGTTAAGACTGCAGACAATGGAAAATACTATATTTATTGTATAAATATGGAAGCAACATATGATAAGGGAGTAACATTTACAAAACAAAGTACTGTTAATCCAGGATTTATCTATATTTTAAATAACAAACCAAATACTGGGGATAAAGATAAGGATTTCTATATTACTCAAATGGCGGTTTGGTATTATGAAGATTATTTAAATCAAAATAATAATAATCTAGAAACAGCAGTAAAAAAATACATTGTAGCGCATAAAGATACAAATGATGTTTGTAAAAAAATTATTGAATTACTTAATGGAGCTCAAACTTATGTACAACAAACTGGTGGCTTATCATTAGGTAAAGAAAATATATCTTTTACAGAGAAAGATGGTTATTTTGTATCATCAGTTATACCTGTAACTACAAGAAATTTAACTGGTAATTTAAAATACTCTTTAACTAATGCTCCTAAAGGATCTTTAGTAGTTAAGAGTGGTAATGGAGTTAAAGTAAAAGTACCTGTAGATAAAATTGATGAAGGAAAACAATTAAAGTTATCTCTTAATGTAACAGGAACTTATAATAAACAAGAAGCATATTACTATTATCATAGTAGTAAATATCAAAAGATCTTATTCCAAGATGCTTTAGACAGAACAATAACAATTCAAGATTCAGTAAATATGATTATTAGAAACTATCCTGACGATTATGAAGTTCAAATTAGTAAAACTGATGTAACTCAATCTAAGGAAGTACCTGGAGCTACATTAACTGTTAAAGATAGTAATGGTAATTTAGTATCTACTTGGGTATCTACTGATAAACCAAACAAGTTAACTTTGAGTGTTGGAGAGTATTCATTAAATGAAACAATAGCTCCAAAAGGTTATAGATTATCATCAACAACTATTAGATTTAAAGTTGATGAAGATGGAAAAGTTTATGTTAAAAATGACAAAAATAACTATGTATTAGTTGATAGAGTAGTTATGATTAATGAATTACTAGATGTTGTAAGTTTTGCTAAGAAGGATAGTAAGACTGATGCATATTTAGCAAATGCTAAAATGGTAATTAAAGATGAAAAGGGAAATGTAGTTCACGAATTTATATCAAAAGATTCAGTTTATCAATATCAATTAAATGTTGGTAAATATACGTTAAGTGAAGTTGAAGCTCCAACAGGATATATTTTAAGTAATGAAGTTATTAATTTTGAAATATTAACTGATGGAACATTAAGAGTAAAGAATAATAATTCAGGGGAATATGCAGATAGTGCCATTATAGTTTTCTATAATACACCAGAAGATAAGAAAGAAGTACCAGTTCCTGCAACTGGATCATCAGCAACATTCTTAATATTATCAGGTGCCGCACTATTAATTGGTGGTATAGCTTGTGTTAAAAAGACTATCAAAGAATGCTAAGATAACCCTTAGTATTCTTTTAATTCTATTAGGTGTTGGTCTCATATTATTTAATTATTTTGAATCAATTAAACACAATGTATTTAATTATCAGAATATTAGATTAATGGAGCAACAGATAAGAATAGAAGAAGAGTTAGAAGAGATTATTGTTCCCGATATAGTGAATGAAGAACCAACTACTACGAAAGTAGAAGATGATAAATTAGATAACTATATTGGATATTTAAGTGTTCCCGATGCTAATATAAAGCGTGGATTTGTATCCTTGGATTCAAAATACAATTCAGTTAAATATAATGTTATGTTAATAGAAGGTTCAACAATGCCTGATGTAGAAAAGGGCAATTTGATATTAGCTGCTCATCGTGGAAATAGTTCAGTATCATTTTTTGATAAACTACTTAATGTGAGTATTGGTTCTTATGCCTATGTAACCTATAATAATAGAGTTTATAAGTATGAACTTAAAAATACTTATGATGAACCTAAAGATGGCATGTTAACAATAAAAAGAAATGCCGATGCAAGTTGTTTAACATTGATAACTTGTAATAAGACAGATAAAAAGACACAGAAAATATTCAATTATGAATTAGTAAGTGTTAGTAGGGAGGAATAGAAATGCCAGAATTAAGTATATTAGAAATAATAAAATATGCCTTTGATTCTCTAATGCAATCAAAAGTATTTATACTATTAATTCTTGAACTTGCAATATTGATTATTTCATTTATCTTTAGAAGATTAATGGATAAAAGAATAGTTAATAGAACTAGTGCAATTGCAAGTTTGATAGTATTTGGTTTTTATATTAGTAATTATTCAGAAACAGTTATTACATTTATAAATAATGTTTCTACTAGATTTATTGAATTGATTTATTTTCCAACGACATTAGAATTTATGGGAGTTATGATAATATCATTAATTATTATGGCTATTACTTTAATTAATAAGAAGAGTCATTGGTTATTAAAATTAATTAATTCAGCATTCCCAATTACTATATCATTCTTATTTCTATGCATAATCGAATATATAAATACAAATAATATACCTTTTGATGAGTTCTCAGTATTCACTAATCCAATATTGATGAGTTTGTATGAACTTGCGATGGGATTATTCGTTACATGGATTGTTGGATTATCAGTATATAAAATTGATAAGATAATAATTGCGGGAATCAATCAAACAGAAGTAGAAGAAAAAGAGCAATTAGTTACAGTAACATTACCAAGCAAAAAAGAAGTTATTAATAATGATAATGAATTGGAACTTCCTAAATTAAAACAAATATAAAAAGAACTTAGTTGAAGTTAAGTTCTTTTTTTAATTTTCTTCGACGCTAACTAATACAGCATGTACGACATTTCTCGTATTATTAGACGAACATGTTTGCATTGTTAAGATTTTATCAGTAGGTTTGATATCGACTTTAAAATCTTTTTTGCTTCGCGATTTTATTAAATTGATGAATTCCATAAATTCTTCTTCACTGTTAAAGTTTGTCCTTAGATAATCTTCAGTAGCTGATATGCGATAAGTTGAAAACATTAGCCATTGCATTTTTTTATCTATAGTATTGAAAGTTATCAATCTATTATCCTCTTTATTATACCAACTAGGATTCATCATTGTACGCATTGTTCCGAACATGATACCTTCTTTAACATTATGACCATATATTATTGTGTTCTGATCTAAATCATTTGGATCGTTTCGATAATCCATAAATATCCATCCGTAGTTATTTCGCTTCTTATTGAAGTCTCGCCATAGATAATAGTTATTTCTCGTACTTTGAACTACAGGATAATTAATCTTAGTATTTTTTACATAGATCCAAGCAACAGTATCTTTATTTATTTTTAATAGAGAGTCGAATACTTGTTCATAGTTGGCAAGATATACAGGATCGAGTGGTTTTGATGTAGTAGTAGTGTTTTCTTGGATGTCATTCTTAGTAGTTTTAGTAGTTGTTGTAATAGCACTTTCTAAAATATCGTCGATTTCATCAATTGTATCGTTTATCTTTTCACGATCTAGTTGCATTTGATAATAATTTAATCCAACAATTAATAAACTCAATATAATAGACATTCCAACTAATGTAGCAAACATTTTAAAATTTATTTGCTTAAAGAAGTTTTTACTCTTATATTCTTTTGAATAATCTAATTTAAATCTAATATTGTTTTTCTCTAAGTAATTCTTTTCTTTTTTCTTAATATAATTTACTGAATTAAATATTGTATTTAAGTCATTGTCCTTTTCATATATTTGAATAAGGATATTTCTTTTATTATTATCTTTTAATTCATTAATAATAGTTGTTAGTATCTCATTGGAGTATTTTACTAGTTTTATAACTTTCAAACGATTATTCATTGAAATGAAAGCTTTCAATTCATCTAATTCATCTTTAGTAAAACTCTTTTGTATTACTAAAACTTTTTTATAATAGATGTCTGAATAACTATCTAAATTATTAATAATCGAGAATGGAGTAGGATTACTAATCTTATTTCTCGTTTTTACTATTAGTCTTTTGTTTACATCTAATCTTTCAATAAGAAAGTGAGACATATCGAAGCATTCAACGGATTTTAAAAATCTACTATCTAATAGTTTTAAGAATAAGTCATAACTTACTTTCTTATCAGGTTTAAATATAACTGATTCGATGTGTTCTAAAGAATTAATTAAATCGATGCTTATGAGAGCAATATCCATATTATTGATAATTGCTGTTTTGATATCTTTTTTTATTATAATTACATTTAGAAAAGACGAAACTAGTTCAAAGTTTTCACGAATATATTCGATCGAGAATTTTAATTCTTTCACATTAATAACATTAGTGTTATTTAAACTTTTATAATCCACTTCTTTTTTTATCTCTGAGATAGATATTGTATTTTGTGATAATTTAAATACTATGTTACTATTCATGACACTCACTCCTTATTTTAATAATAACATATTAAGTCAATTAATTCTATTACTATCTTATTTGATTATCTCAATTGACATCATATATTAAAAGTGTTATTATATGGATGAAATCGCTGATAAAGGACATGATTATTAATGGATTTTTAAAGAGAGTCTACGGATGGTGCAAGTAGATAAATGAAATTAATAATTACTACCTTTTGAGAGAGTTAATAAACTCCGGATAATTCCGTTATCAAAATTAAGTTAAATAGAGGATGGTACCGTGCTTTATGCACTCCTAAGTATCATTCTTTTTTTATTTTAATAATATTTAGAAAGAGGAGATAAAATGGTTAATTTTAAAGAGGATGAATATTTAAACAAATTGAATCATAGTTGTGCTCATATGATGGCACAAGCTGTAAAGCATTTAATGCCCGATGCTAAATTTTGGGTTGGCCCAGTTATTGAAACGGGGTTCTACTACGATATGGATTTGGGAGATAGAGTTATCAATGATGAAGACATTGCCAATATTGAGCGAGAAATGAAAAAAATTGCTAAGGATGGAAAGAGAATCATCAGAAATGAAATAAGTAAAGAAGAAGCTCTAGAGCAATTTAAGGACGATCCATATAAGATTGATTTAATCGAAAGAATGGATGAAGAAGATACAATAATATCTACTTATTCACAAGGTGATTTTACTGATCTTTGTAGAGGACCTCATGTCGATACAGTTAAGGAATGTAAATATTTTAAATTAATTAAATTTAGTGGAGCTTACTGGAAAGGAGATTCAAACAATAAAGTCTTACAGAGAATTTATGGTGTTTGTTTCCCAACAGAAGAAGAATTAAATGCATACTTACAAGATCTAGAAGATGCCAAATTAAGAGATCATAGAAAACTTGGAAAAGATTTAGGACTTTTTATGATGAATGATTTAGTAGGTAAGGGGTTGCCAATGTATTTACCTAATGGCTATATAGTTTGGGAAGAATTAGAAAACTATATTAAGGGAAAAGAGAAAAAGTTAGGATATAAGCATGTTTTAACTCCACCATTAGGAAATGTTGAACTATATAAGACTTCGGGTCACTGGGATCACTATCAAGATAGTATGTTTCCTAAGATGGAAGTTGATGGAGAAGAGTTTGTACTTCGTCCAATGAACTGTCCACATCACATGATGATCTATGCTAATGATATCCATTCTTATCGCGATTTACCACTTCGTATTGGAGAGATCGCAAGAGATTGCAGATATGAGGCTAGTGGTGCTTTAAAGGGAATTGAGCGCGTTAGAGCTTTCTGTCAAAACGATGCCCATCTATTTGTAACTCCTGAACAAATTGAATCGGAGTTTAAGATTGTTGTCAATCTAATACTTGATTGCTATAAGGAACTTGGTATAAAAGATTTCCACTTTGAGTTATCTTTAAGAGATCCAAATAATACTAAGAAGTATCATCCTGATGATGAAATGTGGAATATGGCCGAAGATAAATTAAGAAGTGTTCTTGATTCAATCGGCATGCCTTACATTGAAAAAATTGGTGAAGCTGCATTCTATGGACCTAAACTTGATGTTCAAGTTAAACCTGCCGTAGGTAATGAATATACTTTGTCTACTTGCCAACTTGACTTCTGTTTACCATCTAAATTTAATCTAACTTATGTTGATAAGAATGGGGAAAAGAAATGTCCAGTCGTAATTCACCGTGCTGTATTTGGCAGTATTGATCGTTTCTTTGCTTATTACTTAGAAGAGAGAAAAGGAGCACTTCCATTGTGGTTAAGTCCAGTACAAGTTAGTATTTTACCTGTAAATAATGAATATCATTTAGAATATGCTAAAAAAGTTGAAAGTATATTGAATGAAAAGAATATTCGTGTTGAATTAAATGCAAGTGAAGAGAAACTTGGATATCGCATGAGAGAGAACCAAATGAAGAAAGTACCTGTTTCCCTTGTATTAGGTAATGATGAAAGAGATAATGAATCTGTTACATTAAGATTCTATGGAAGTGAAGAAAAAGTTACGATGAGTCTTGATGAATTTATTGAATTTATCGTTAATAAACGTGATAATCGCGATTTAGAGATGTGTTAATTTACACATCTTTTTTTAATAATTAAATCTGATTATAAAAAAATATATTAAAATTGTATTAGGTGAATAGTATGAGTAGTAATAATGATCAAAATAAGTTTATTGTCGATAATTTGTTAGTTCCTGATGATAATAAGTTAGAGGAAGTTCAAGAAGTTGAAGAAGAACATCAAGAGACAGTTTATGATAATCCTTACTTTTTAGATGTTAAAGATGAAAAGTATTTTAGATTGTTTATTGGTAGCAATTATGAATTGATAACACAAAAAAGATTTAACTATGCAGCATTTTTTCTTTGCGGAATTTATCTTTTATATCGCAAGTGTTATGTACTTGGAGCTGCTTGGACAGTTATCAATTTAATATTCTTAATTCTTCTACCTCTACTAAATGTTCACATATTTATTACTCTAGCAGTCATTCTTATATCTCATATTATTTGTGGATTTGTAGCTAATCAAAGTTATGTCAATTATGTAGGTGCCAAAATCGTCGAATATCGTTCAAAGGACAAGAACAATTTAAAAGATATACTCATTAGAAAGGGTGGAACTGACATACTAGTGTCTTCAGTTGTGGGCATAGTATCTGCTATATTAACTTTCTTTTGCCTTTATGATGTATCTATGGAATACATAAATAAATATATTTTGGTTCCTGATGAGAAACCTAAAGTTAACGATACGGAAATTATTATCGATACATTTAAATATGATGGAGTATTGAAAGTTAGAGATGTTGCTATCAGTGAAATAGTAAGTTTTCCAAATCTCGTTGATTTTAATAATATTAGTAAAAGTAATAATATAGCTTATTTATATGGCGAAAATGAAATAGTTCCAAAGTGTAAGATGGAAGTTAATGTTCTCGACTATAATACTAATGCTAAATCATTTATTAAAGGATTAGCAAAGTACTATCATGAATTAAATAATAATATAACTCAAGTAGACGGAAAAAATAATTGGTATCGTATAACAATCGTTGAAAATACTAAAGAAGTTATTTATAATGCGACAGTAAAGAATAAAAATTTAATTCTTTATCGTGTAACATATATTCCTGAAACAAAAGAATCTTGTTTGAGCTACTACAACAATATTATTGGAGAAATAGAATAGATATTTTAAAAGTATCTATTTTTTTTGAATAAAAAAAATTAATATTGCCCATTTATATAGTAGGTGATACTATGGATATATATATTGTAATATTGAGAACAATTCTTTTCTATTTTTTAATCCTTTTTTGTTATCGTATAATGGGGAAGAGAGAGATTGGTCAGTTACAGATAAGTGATCTTACTATTTCGATACTTATAGCTGAATTGGTTGCAATTAGCATTGAAAATCGCGATGAGAAGATGATACTTACTGTCTTACCTATACTAGTGCTCGTTTTCTTTGAAATACTATCTTCCTATATAGGACTAAAATGTAATGGTGTTAGGACACTTATGGATGGCAAACCTAGTTTAATAATAAATAAAGGAAAATTAAATGTAAAAGAAATGCTGAGACAAAGATATACTTTAGATGATTTGTTATTGCAACTTAGACAAAATAGTATTTCTAATATTAAAGATGTAAACTATGCTATTTTAGAAAATAATGGAAAACTATCAATATTTAAAAAAGATGATAAGATCGATACTCCACTTCCGATAATAATAGATGGGATAATTAATATAGATGTACTTGTGAGTATTAATAAAAGTGAATCATGGTTGATGGAATGTTTAGATAATCAACATATGAAATTAAAAGATGTTCTATATGCGTTTTATAATAAAAAGGTATTATATGTAATAAAAAAATAAGAAGAAACGTTAATTTCTTCTTTTCTTTTCGTAGTAAATAACTGTATCGTCGTATGGAGATGCATTGACAAAAGTTTCAACATTACATTCTCTAAATTCATCTTTAGTAAATATCTTTTCGCGTTTTTCTCTATTGACGATTATTGGTGTTTGCGCTTGAGTGCTATATTTCGAATAAATATATCCACATTGGATTATTCCACCATTATTTAGTCTTTTACTTAAAGTATGAATAAATCTCTTGTAACATCTAAGCGTATTAGTATCCCAAATATTATCAATTGAATCGCTTATGTTGGAAAGTAATATAGCATCGTATGTTCCTTCTAACTTATCTTTAAGTTCAGTTAGATTTGCCTTTATTGGTGTTGGACTTTTTCCCTCTAGTATTGCTGGTAATTTTTCAAAATTATCTCTTTTTAAATAGTCATTCATATCGTGTAGTTTAGATACATTAGTATAGAAGCGATACATTGTCTTATTAAATATCTCTTGAATTGTGTAGGTATGATATAGATAGTCGAAGTAGATAGCTGTATCTTCACATAGATAATTACTCAATTTATTGAATATATGATAATCTAACAAACGCCCACATACGGGAATGAAGTAATCACAAAACTCGCTGTGACTTAGTTTTCTAGCCCCCGTTATTTTTAAATCAGTCATGATAAAAGATAGGGGATTAACGTCGAATATACTAACACTTTTAGCACCGTTTAGATAGGCGTTGATTGCTTGATCTCCAGAACCGGCAACGGTTAATACACTTTTATCTTTTATATCCATATTGGACATAATACCACTTATGTTTTCTGTAGTATTGAGATATACTTTACTGTATTCACCAAAATTACTTTCTAGTTCACCAAGTCTTTTCAATTCACTTTTTACTATTTCCATATTTATTCCCATATAAATCCCCTTAAAACATAGTATGTATTATAGCAAATTTATTAATCATTGTCGAATTTGAATAGGTGAATTTATATCTTTTTAAAAAAATGTTAAAAAGAGTGTTGACAAAATAATATCTTATTAATATAATGTTAATAACAAGAACAAAAATGTTCTTGAATTATTATAAGAATTGTTATTAATAAAAAGTTAATAACAAAAAAGAAAGAGGAAAGAAAATGGAAAGAAAAGATAATAAGAGAACTATTAGAGCAAATAAGTATAACAATAATAGAGATTATCGTGAATACTTAAGATTAATAAGAGAGATGAATCCAGAACAAAAGAGAATTTTTGAAGAGTTACTTCAGGATGTTAGAAATTTAAAGGAATTAGCTAAAGAGAAAGATGTTACAAAAAAGCAATTTACTAAAGCTTTATTTATAGTTGATATGAATAATGGATTTGTAAATTTTGGAGACATGCATAATAAAGATTATAATGCGCTAGTGCCTGAGCAAAAAAGGTTAATTGAAAAATTTAGACAAGAAGGAGAGCTAGTTAACTTCATAATGGAGGGTCACATTGAAGATGCTGTTGAGTTCTTAACTTATCCATCTCACTGTATTATTGGTACTCCTGAAGCTGATTTAATACCAGAATTTATTGAAGAAGAGTATAAGGATAATACAAATATCTACTATAAGAATTCAATTAATGGAGGACTTAATTTAGATTTGCAAATTGACTTAGAAGATTTACGCGATTTAAAAGAAATAGTAATTGCTGGAGTATGTACAGATTTATGTGTACTTGACTTTGCTAAAACAATTGCAAAACTATTAGACGAAATAAATCATAAAGTGCATATTTTTGTTGTTGCAAGTGCAGTAAGTACTTTTGATGCTCCTGGACATGATCGAACTTGTGAAACAGAATTTGCTTTTGAAGTAATGAGAAAATCAGGAATAGAAGTGGTTGAAAACTTTGAGCATTTATATGAAAGAGAAAAAGAACTTAAGCTTAGAGCTTAATACAATTAACAAGTTGGAGGTAATATTATGAAAATATTTAATGGTTATGAAAGATTGGGAAGAAATTATAGTTTGTTGACTGACAATTATGAGCATAAGATGGCTCAAGGATATTTAGCTTCAGGAAAGAAAGATACTTTAGCAGCATTTGATGTATTTTTTAGAAAAGTTCCAAATAATGGTGGATATGCTATTATGGCTGGTGTTGATAAGGTTATATCCTATATTGAACATTTGCACTTTGGCGAAAAGGAATTAGATTATTTTAAAAGAGCAGGTTTTAGTGATGAATATGTTGAATATTTGAGAAATTTTAAATTTACTGGTACGATAAAAGCTATGCCTGATGGTACACCAGTATTTCCAAATGAACCACTTATAACAGTAGTTGCAAAAGTAATGGAAGCTCAGATTCTTGAGACAGCTATTCTATCTTTAGTAAATGGAGCTATGGAACATGCTACGGGAGCAAGGCGAATTATAGAAGCAACACCTAAAGGGGTAGGAGTCATGGAATTTGGTGCACGCCGTGCGGATGGTACTGAGGCAGCTATTGATGCATCTTTATATGGCATGATGGCTGGATGTATTGGAACGAGTAATGACGAAGCTGCAGATATGGTTAATAAAGTTGGACTTGGAACAATGGCGCATAGTTGGATTGAGAGTTTCGATAATGAACTTGAAGCATTTAAGGAATTTGCTAGGAATTATCCAAATAATTGCATTTTACTAGTAGATACATTTGATACTCTAAGGAGCGGTATACCTAATGCCATTAAAACTTTTGAATGGATGAGAGAAAACGGAATAAGCACAGATCATATTGGTATTCGAATTGATTCAGGAGATTTGGCTTATCTATCTAAGGAAGCGAGAAAAATGTTTATTGAGGCTGGATTTCCACAAACTAAAATATGTTTGAGTAATGGTTTAACTGCAGAGACAATTGAGACATTGATTAATCAAGGAGCTGAATTTGATTCATTGGGTGTTGGGGATAATATCAGTAAACCGGAAGGAAGAATGGGATGCGTATATAAAGAAGTTGCATTAAAGGATGGTAGCACTTGGGTTCCTAAGATTAAATTAAGTGAAGATACTATCAAAATAGTTAATCCTGATATTAAAAATCTATATCGTGCCTATGATAAAAATACAGGTTATGCAGTAGCAGATATTATGACTCGAGAAAATGAACAGATCGAAAGTGATGATCTAATTATTGTAAGTCCAACAGATTATCTAAAGAAGCAAAGAATTACTGATTTTGAAATTGTACCATTACAACAAACAATTTTTGATAATGGAAAACTAGTATTTGATGATCCGGATTTAGATACAGTCAAGGCTTATTGTGAAGCTCAAATGGCAACCCTTTATCCGGAAGTAAAAAGAGCAAATATGCCTTCAGTATATCATGTTAGTGCAACACCTGAATATGTAGAGTTCAAAAATAATTTGATAGAAGAACATAAATCTCTAGCATTGAAATAGGTGGAATATGAAAACGAGAAAGATTATTGAAGATTTAGAAAAGTTAAAAGAAGAATTAAATGTCGTAGATATGGATCAGACTCCCAATGCGGGACATAAGTTTTTGGATATAGAGACTCATCAAGTAACTCTTGCAAATGGTAAAACATTTAATCGCGAAAAGCTAACTAAAAATAATCGAGATGGAAGTGCTGTCGTAATAGTTCCCGTAACTCTAGAGAATGAAACTTTTGTCATTGTACAACCTCGAGTGTTTACAAAAAATGGAATTGGAGTTGAAATCCCTGCGGGTTATATCGATCCCGGGGAAACTCCAATGATGGCCGCAAAAAGAGAGTTAAGAGAAGAGATAGGATGCGAGTCTCAAGAACTTATTCCTTTAAAGTCCTATTATCAGGATCAGGGAATAAGTGCAGCTTATAACACTTGCTTTTTAGCGCTTGGATGTATTGAAAAGTATCCGCAAAAACTTGATTGCGATGAATATATAAAATATATGAAGTGCTCATTAGACGATCTATATTATCTTTTAGATACTGGTATTATTAACGATGCTAATGGTATAATAGCTATAGAGGAAGCTAGGAAAACCTTAAAGAGAAAAAATTAGAAAAGAAAGTGATGTAATTATGAGTAAAAAATACGGATTTATGAGAGTGGGAGCTGCTGTTTCTAAAATTAAAATAAGTGATGTTGAATTCAATGTCGAGAGTATTAAAAAAGTAATGGATGAAGCGAGTAGCAAGAATGTTGAAGTGACAGCTTTCCAAGAATTATCTTTGGTAGGTTATACATGCGCAGATTTATTTCTAAATGAACATTTGATTAATCGAGCAATGGAAGGATTAATTGAATTAAAAAATTATACCAAAAATGTAAAAGGAGTCTTTATTGTTGGATTGCCAGTAAAGTGTGATAATCAATTGTTTAACTGTGCCGCAGTATTAGAGAGTGGACATATTTTAGGAATTGTTCCGAAAACTTATATCCCTAATTATGGAGAATTCTATGAGAAGCGTTGGTTCAGTGAGGATAATAGGAGAATAAGTGATTCAATTATCATCGATGATGAAGAAGTTCCTTTTAAAACTAATATTTTATTCCGTGAAAATAAAGATAATATGAGAATGTTTGGAATCGAGATATGTGAAGATCTTTGGTGTACTTATCCTCCTTCTAATGAACTTACTATTCATGGTGCAAAAGTGATTTTTAATTTATCCGCTTCCAATGAAATTATTGGCAAAGCTGAATATCGCAAGAGTTTAGTTAAGAGTCAATCGGAGAAGACAATAAGTGCTTATTGCTATGCTTCTAGTGGTATTAATGAATCAACTACTGATTTGGTATTTGGAGGTTCTTCATTTATCTATGAAAATGGTAAATGTCTAGCAAAGAATGATCGTTTTAATTTCGAATCCAATTTAATTTTTAGTGATGTTGATTTAGCGCGATTAGAAAATATGAGGTTTAGAGATATTTCTTATATGGGAGTTATTAAAGATCGAGATAAAGTATATGATATCATTGATTTTAAAGGATATGATGCAGGTAGTGAGCTAGCGAGATCTTATGAAGCTTATCCTTTTGTTCCAAAAGATTCTGTAAGCCGATCAAAAAGATGTGAAGAAATACTAAATATTCAAGCTTATGCACTAGCTAAAAGATTAGATGCTACGGGAATAAAGAAATGTGTTATTGGAATTTCTGGTGGCCTTGATTCAACTTTAGCATTTTTAGTAATAAATAAAGCTTATGATATTTTAGGACTTGATAAAAAGGATATAATTGGTATAACGATGCCGGGATTTGGTACAACTAATAGAACATATAACAATGCTTGTAAATTTGTTGAATTATATGGAGCTACTTTAAAAGAGATAAATATTAAAGATGCTTGTCTACAACATTTTAAAGATATCGATCACGATCCTGCAAAGTTGGATGTAACTTATGAAAATGTTCAAGCTCGTGAGAGAACGCAAATATTAATGGACTATGCAAATAAAGTAGGAGGGTTAGTCATTGGTACTGGGGATCTATCGGAACTTGCGTTAGGTTGGTGTACTTATAATGGAGATCATATGAGTATGTATGCTGTCAATGTATCGATACCAAAGACTTTAGTTAGATATTTAGTAACATACTTTGCTGAAATAGAAGAGGACAAGGATAAATCAAATATAATTATGGACATTGTCAATACTCCGGTATCGCCAGAACTTTTGCCTCCTAGTGAATCGGGAGAAATATTACAATTGACGGAAAATACAATTGGACCTTATGCATTACACGATTTCTTCCTATATCACTTCTTGAGATATGGAGCTGAGCCTACTAAGATTTATTATCTCGCCAAGAATACTTTTACTGATACTAAGAGTGAAGAAATAAAAAAATGGTTGATAGTATTTATCAAGAGATTCTTCAGTCAACAATTTAAACGCAGTTGCCTACCTGATGGACCTAAAGTTGGTACAATATCTGTTTCTCCTAGAGGAGATTTAAGAATGCCGAGTGATGCGTCTGTTAACGATTGGATTATAGAACTAAATAATATGGAATAGCAAATAATGTGAATATATAGGGATTAAATGATTGATGACAGTAGAAAAATATTTGGTGATATAAAATATTAAAAAGATATATTTTAGGCATCCCTTTTTAATCATAAAGATGTTATAATTTAACTATGGAGAATGTATGGATGCATTCTCAGAATATAGATGGGTGGTATTGGGTAATGACAAAAATTGACGATTTAAAACTAATCGTACTTGAAAATGCGAAAGAATTAGGTGAACTAGTAGATAATCATTTAAAAGTACTAAGAAATAGTGATACTAGTTATATAGTTCCAATTAAGGAATCGAGGTTTGCAAATGGTGAAGGAAAGTTAGAAATTTGTGAATCTATTAGAGAAAAAGATGTTTATATATTAAGTGATGTAGGTAATTATTCTATTACGAGAAAGTATCGTGGAGTAGATCATATTCTTGGACCTGATGAACATTTTGCAGATGTTAAAAGAGTGATTGCAGCAACTTCTAATCATGCTAGAAGAGTATCAGTTGTAATGCCTCTTCTATATGAATCTCGTCAACATAAGAGAAAAGGAAGAGAATCTCTAGATTGTGCAATGGGTTTGCAAGAACTTGAATATTATCGAATTAGATCGTTTGTTACTTTTGATGCTCATGATCCTAGTGTTGCAAATGCTGTTCCAAGAATGGCCTTTGATAATTTTTATGCAACTAGCAGTGTTCTAGAATCAATGTATATAAATGATGCTGATTCACTTAATAATGTACTTGTTATTGCACCTGATGCAGGAGCCGTTGAAAGAGCAAGATATTATGCTGATTTGATTAAATGTAAAGTTGGATTTTTCAATAAGAGAAGAGATTATTCAGTCTTAGTAAATGGTAAAAATCCAATAGTTGCACATGACTATTTAGGAGATAGTATGGAAGGCATGAATATAATTATTGTCGATGATATGATAGCGAGCGGAGGAAGTGTTTTAGATATAGCCGAGAAAGCTAAAGAAAAGGGCGCAAAGAAGGTGTTAATATGTGCAACATTTGCTTTGTTCTCTGAAGGAATAGATGCGTTTGATGAAGCTTATAATAAAGGTTTAATTGACAAAGTTTATTCGACAAATATAACTTATGTGCCAAGATATATTAAAGATAGAGAATGGTATGTAGATGTTGATTGCAGCGAGAAAATTGCACAAATAGTAAGTCGTTTAAATAATGGAGAATCTCTAGAACCATTACATCATGATGGTAATGAAACATATCAAAAATTATTACAATTAAAAGAAAATAGATAAGATAAGAAGGTGAGGAAAATGAAAATTGGGATATTTGGTGGTTCATTTAATCCTCCCCATAAAATGCATGAAAACATTGCCGTAAAACTAATTGAAGATAAATATGTAGATAGAGTTATATTTGTTCCAACGGGAGATAAATATAAGTATAAGAGTAATATGCTATCGAGTAGTAACCGATTTGAAATGGTGCGTCTTATTACTCGTAAATATGATAATCTAAGTGTCGATAATCATGAGATGGTTACTAATGATACATATACTATTGAAACTCTTGATTACTTCAAGAATGAATATCCTAAAGATGATATCTATTTTATATGTGGAACAGATAATCTTACTTATATGGATAGATGGAAATATGGTTATTGTATTTTAAGTAATTATAAAGTATTAGTAATAAAAAGAGAAACGGATAATATCGATAAGATATTAGAAAGATTCAGTGATTATAGGGATAATATTATTGTTGCTAACATTGGAATTTCGAGCATTTCGTCGACAATGATTAGAGAAAATATAGATTCTTATGAAGATTTTTTAGATGAAGATGTATTTAAGTACATTAAAGATAATCACTTTTATGAATAGAGGGATATAATGAAGGATTTTAAGGAGATAATTGAAATATTATCTAAGAATAATGAAACGATAGCTACGATGGAGTCATGCACTGGAGGCGGAGTTGCAAATGCAATAACTAACATAGAAGGGGCTTCAAATGTCTTAAAATTTAGTGCAGTTACATATTCGAATGAATACAAAATTAAAATGGGAGTAGATTCTAATATTATTGATAAATATTCAGTGTATAGTATAGAAACCGCTCATGAAATGGCTAAGAATATAAGTGATTTTGCAAATTCTACTTATGGAATAGGTATAACGGGAAAATTAAATCGTGCTGATGAGGCAAATAACTTTGGTGCTGATAATGAAGTATTTATAAGTATTTATCATGATGGTGAATATGTAGATTTATCACTTAAAGTAGATAAAAAATCTCGAAGAGAGAATAAAGATTTAGTAATAGATGCAATAATTGACGAGTTAGGGCGTGTTGTAAATGAGAAGAATTAATAAGATTAAACTGTTTGTAAATGATAATGAAAAGTCATGCGTAGTAGCTAAAGATTTAGAGTTAGAACTTGTTAAGTATGGTTTTAAGATTGTTAAAAAGAACTATGATTTGGCAATATCTATTGGTGGCGATGGATCTTTTTTGAGAATGATAAAAGATAATAACTTTAATGATAAAATATATTATATAGGTATTAATTGTGGAACTTTAGGATTTCTTCAAGAGATAGATCTTAATACAACCTTAGATTTTGTTAAAAGATTAAATAGCAATAAATTTAAGATAGAAGAATTGGGAATTCAAGAGACTAAAGTAATCACTGAAAACGATGTTAAGATATATGAATCTTTAAATGAAGTTGTCTTGAGAAATATTGAGTTTAATACTTTAAAACTTCCCGTATATGTCGAAGGCGAACTCTTAGAAAGGTTTACCGGAGATGGAATACTCATAAGTACTTCTACAGGATCAACCGCTTACAATATGAGTTTTGGTGGATCTATTGTCTATAATACTTTAAAAACATTACAGATTACACCTATAGCTCCTTTGAACAATAAATGTTTTAGAACTTTAAATAATTCAGTTATTATTCCGGGAGATAAAGTAATTTCTTTAGTACCCGAAAAAGAATATGATGATTTATTCTTATCTGTAGATGGAGTTAATCACACGATTAAAGATGCTATTAAAGTAGAATCTAAGATTGGAGCTAAGACAATTAAGTGCCTTAGAATGAATGATTTTCATTTTATAAAAGTAATAAATAATAAAATATTGGAAAGATAATATGTGATATAATTGAAATAGAGGTGGTAGTATGTTTGCTAGTGAAGAAGAATTTTTAGCAGCCTATAACAAGTCTGACTTTGATTTGTTATCGATTACAGCTGATATATTAATATTCAGCGTATCTAATCAAGAAAAGGTTAATTATCGAAAAAATGATGCTAAGAAGATGAGTATCTTACTAGTTAATAGAGAAAACTATCCATATAAAGATAAGTGGTGTTTGCCTGGAGGATTCTTAAATATCGATGAAGATTTAGAAGATGCTCCAAGAAGAATTTTAAAAAGAGAGACAAATCTTGATCATATATATTTAGAACAATTATATACATTTGGTTCTGTTGATCGCGATCCTCGTATGCGAGTTGTATCAGTATCTTATATGGCACTTGTCGATAAAGATAGATTACAAGATAAACTTGGTGAACGTGCTAAATGGTTTGATATAACTTTATATGAAGAGAAGAATAATGTCGTTGATATCGTTCTCGATTCAGGTGAGACGACAATCAGTTTCCAAATTGAGAAGACATTGAGAGAAGAGACAACTGATAGGTATTCATTTAATATTGTAAAAAATGATTCTTTGGCATTCGATCATGCGAAGGTTATTCTATTGGGATTAGAAAGATTAAAGAATAAATGTGAATATACTGATATTGTATTTAATATGATGCCTGAATATTTTACTTTGGGCGAATTACAACAAGTATATGAAGTAATTTTAAATAAAAAATTATTGGATCCAGCATTTAGAAGAATTATTGAACCAAAAGTTGTAAAGACGGAAAAAATAAAAACCGGAGAAGGACATAGACCAAGTAAGTTATTTAAATATAAGGGTAGAAATTAATAAATTCTACTCTTTTTTATGTGTCGTGTTATAATATATCTTCAAAAGGAGTGGTTATGTGGAATTAAAGGGTAATAATGATACAATTATCTTAGATGATAATGTGAAGCCTATTTATCGTGGTGGAAGTTCTGAGATATTTAGAAATGATGGTCTAATGGTAAAGGTTTTTCAACTTGTTAATAATAAATCATCTTCAGTCATAAGTGAAGAAAACTTCGATATAATAAAAAAAGTAAAGCATAGAAACTTTATCGATTTAGTTGAAAAGTATCACCGAGTACCTAAGACAAGTGATATGGTGGAAGCATACACTTATCATGAAATAGAAGGGGAAACTTTTAATTTTTTAGAAAGAGATACAGAGTTTTGTATTGAACAATTGAGAGAATTGTTATCTCTATTTGATATTCTCAGTGAGTTAGGTATAAAAATTCATGATGCTAGTGAAGTAAATACTATAGTTTTATCTGATAGAATTGTACTAATAGATCCTGATTTTTATGATTATATTGGAACATCTAGTAATTTAAAAGATTTTAATAGAGGCCAATTTAAATACTTGGTTTTATCTTATTTTTTTAACTATAATAGACTTGTTATGCCTAGTCTAATGTTTTCGTATAAAGATAATGACCCAGTCGAATATTTAGCAAAAGAGTTAAAACTATATAAAACTCCTTTAGATTATATTAAGAATAATAGATGTTAAGAATAAATAATTTTTGATGGTGTTGATTTTTAAATTATATTTTTAAATGACTTGTTTAATCGAGTCATTTTTTATATATAATTATAATTCCCTATATTTGCAAAATATTAACAATTACTATGTGTAAAATGATTTGTCAATACAAAGTTAATTTACAAAAAGTGTTGATGTAAAAAAAATATCAATTTATAATTTTATTATAGGTGATAGTATGAAAAGTAAAGTGATGGCTGTTATTCAACTAGTCATAAGTATATTACTGTACATATTAGTTGACTCATACTTCTTTAAAGTGCTTGGGTTATTTGGTCTACACTTTAAAGGATTAGCGTATGAGATAGCAAATATGATTAAGTATTTACTTATAACGCTAGTAATATTCGTTATTTATTACAAGAATATAAAAGCGGGTAAGACTAAATTTGGCAGAACTTGGATAAACAGTGTAATTTACTGTGTTGCTTGTTTTGTATTTCTCGTTTTAGTAACGATAATACTTCACGATTTTCTAAATTATATTGGAAATCCTCGAGGTATTAGTATTGGATATAAGTTTACGAATTACTTTGATAACAAATTTACACTTAGTTTTGCACTTAACTTGGTGATTGAATGTATTTTCATGCCATTCCTATTATGTATAATTTTTCCACTAGGATTTTCTAACATAATAAAAAAATCCGGTACTGCATCACTTGTATCAGGACTAACTTATGGAATTATATACGGAGTTATGTTACATACAAGTTTTGAGAGGGCGATTTTTTATTCCCTTACACCTGCTTTATTAGTGGCATTACTTACATATCTGTATAAGACTAACCAAAATATTTGGTCGGTTATCATAACATATATTTGTTATGTATTATTTGGTATTTTTGCCATAAATTATATAATATAGGTGAATTATATGAAAGATAGTTTAAAAATTATACGTTTCTTTTTCTCATTTTGTTGTTTTATGTTTATTTCAATTCCAATTGTATTGTTTTTAAGAGAGATACTTGGAATGACATTGAATGGCAGTGATTATAATGATCTAATACTTGTTGATACAATTCATTCGGTCATCTTAGTTATTATCGTATTTATTCTGTATTTTGATAAGATAAAGGATGCTACTAAAAAAATAAAAACAATGGGTGGAGAAAATTTTATAAAGAAAGTAATTATAAGTGGTTTAATGCTCTTTGTCGTTAAAATTGGTGCTGGTATTGTAATATCTATATTAACTGTATTGTTAGGACTTGATTCTACATCAGTTGAAAACCAAGAATTAGTTGAAAAGATGCTCGTAAGTGCACCACTTGTAATGATGATCTCTGTTTCAATACTTGCTCCTATTACGGAAGAACTTATTTTCCGTGCAGGTATTAGTGACGTAGTAAAGAATAAAAGGGTATTTATAGCTGTAAGTGGTTTAATCTTTGGACTAATGCATGTAACTGGTAGCGTTGTGCTTTTTATGGAAATATTATTGATAGGAATAGTATTAAATCGCATTTTAAGTGATGAAAAAATCAAGAAAAGCACAAAAATTATGCTATCAGTTATAGCATCAGTTCTAATACTAATGCTGTTTACTTCAGTATATATGTCTGAATTTGGAAATCTAATTGTAAAAATTAAGAGTTTAGATTTAGTTGAAGTTATTGGAAGCATTGTTTATATTACAATGGGCATATATTTAGCTAAATTATATACTGAAGATGAAAATATTTTATATACGATTTTTGTACATGGATTTAATAATTTTGTTAGTGTATTGTTAATAATGTAAAAATGGTATATAATAATCGGAAAAAGAAAGTATGTGGTTTCATGACAATAGACGATTTATTGTTTATTACCGTGATCGTATGGATGCTTCTTATTTCGATAATTATTTTAAATTTTATAAAGAATAAGGAGAGAAGTATGAGTGCACGTTTAAAGTCTAAAAAAGATATGATTGATTTGGAAGCAATTACTAAAAATATTGAAACTAATTATAAGCCAGCTATTATCGAATTAACTAGTTATGAGCAAGAACAAGAAAATAATGCAATTATTAGTTATGATGAATTGTTAAAAGCTAGAGGCAAAGATGGAGTTAATTATGATAATGAATTTCATAATTCTTCTGATATCGATATTAAAAAGGTAAATCTATCTAATAAAATGGGTGATGCAATGCCACAGACTAAGATTGAAGTAAGTTTAATGAGTTATGAAAAAGAGGAAGCTTTTTTAAAAGCTCTTAGACAATTACAAAATGATTTAGCAAGATAAAAGATTGAATATAACAATCTTTTTTTATGTTATAATACGTGTGAATGGGTGATAATATGAAATTTTATGTTGAAACTTTAGGTTGTAAAGTTAATAGTTATGAATCGGAATATATAAAAGAACAAATGATTAATAATAATTATGTTGAATCATCAGAAGAGGAAGCTGATGTAATTATTATTAATACTTGTACAGTAACAAATCAAGCAGATAGCAAATCGAGGAAGATGGTTAGACATGCAAGAAAAGTTAATAGAGATGCAATATTAGTAATAGTTGGTTGTATGGTTGAATATCATAGTGGAGATTTAAGCGACATTGATGCTGATATTATTATTGGCAATAAAGACAAATCGAAGATAGTTCCACTTATTAATGATTATAGGAACAATATGACTAATATAGTAAAGATGTATGATTTGAGAAATGTCGATTTTGAAGATATGTCAATTAATAATTTCGAGGGACATACTAGGGGATTTGTCAAGATTCAAGATGGATGCAATAATTATTGCTCGTATTGTGTTATTCCTTTTACGAGGGGAAATATAAGAAGTAAAGATATCAATGTTGCTTTTGATGAAGTAAAATGTTTAGTTGATTCAGGATATCAGGAAATCGTTTTAACGGGTATTCATACTGGTTCTTATGGTGCTGGACTAGATTATAACTTAACAACTTTAATAAAAAGAATAAGTACAATAGACAAATTAAAGAGGATAAGAATATCATCTATTGAAATAACTGAGTTAGATGATGAATTTATGGAAGAATTAAAAGTGAATGAAAAAATAGTAAGTCACTTTCATGTACCAATTCAAAGTGGATCTGATCACATATTAAAACTTATGAATAGAAAATATAATATAGAGGAATATAAGAAGAAAATAGAACAATTGAGGTCCATTAGAAAGGATGCCAATATAACTACTGATTTAGTAGTTGGATTTCCAAATGAAACCGATGAAGACTTTGCTATAACTTTAGAAAATCTGAAGTCTATTGGTTTTAGCAAAATTCATACATTTCCTTTTTCAAAAAGAGAAGGTACAAAGGCTGCAACTATGAAACCTATTAATGATACAGTTAAGAGAAAAAGATGTGATATTGTTCTAGAATTAAGCGATAAATTAGAAAATCAATTTTATGAAAAGTATCTGGGAGAAGTAGTTCTAGTATTATCGGAAAATGGACAAGAGGGATTTACAGGTAACTATATAAAAGTTCATTTTGACGAGATTGTTGAACCAAATACGTTTGTATTTGTTAAAATAACAAAGATAGATGGAAAAAACGTATATGGCAACATTATGTAATATTACACATTAGTTTACAAATTTATAATGTAAATTAATGTGTATTTTTTTGTGAATTGTTGTGTAAACTAAAAATAACAATTATAATTAAATTACTTAGGTGGTATATATGAAGTTAAGTGATTATTTCCGAAAGAAGATATATTTTTTTATAATTTCGCTGTTCTTTGTTTTGCTAAGCGTAAGTATGGCAACATATTCGCTTTCTTTAAGCGATGTAGGAGATGAAAATATTGCTAGTCATGTAAATAGTAAATTGTTAGTTAAATATGTTAGTGGCAGTGATGTATTAGACGTCAGTGAATATCCAATTAGTAATGAAGTAGGTTCTAGATATGCTCCGATTAACTTGGTTAAAGTGTATAACAATTCAGATGAAACTGTAAAATATGATTTAGTAATAAATACAACTAGTTTAAATGAAATAGATGATTTACATAAGATATATGTTTCCGTTAACAATGAGTCTTATAATAGTTTGGCTTCTCTTAATGACGGAACTATTCAGAGTTTTAGAATAGGTGCTCATAGCGAAGATACGATTGATGTTAGAATTTGGATATCTAAAGAATACATAGAAGAGTCGGACTTTGGCGATTATCTTGGATTAAAATTAAGTATTAGGGAAAAATAAAAATGCGATTAGATTTCTCGCATTTTTTCTTTGTCTTTAAAAGGATTTTTAGAATCGATTTTGTCAGTAAATAGAATTCCATCTAAATGATCCATCTCATGTTGAAATGCTATTGCTATATCTTCTCTTACTCGCATTTCAAATTCTTCACCATTTTCATCATAGGCACGTACTTTTAATCTAGCATATCTCGGAACAATTCCGATAGTTTCACGATTGACTGATAGACATCCTTCACCTTCGCCAACATATATTAATTCTTCTGAGTGACTGATTATTTTAGGATTTATTATTACATAGCGACCAAATTCGCCATTACCATAATCTTCCGATACGACGAATATTCTTCTCATGTCACCGATTTGACAGAAAGATAATCCCATACCAGCACGTAGATCATACTTTTTAGCATATTCTTCATTTTGACTCATCTCTAGATATACTAAACAATCTTCAATTTTTTGCTTAGTCTCATCATCTAGTGGAAAAGTAACCTCTTTAGAGACTTGATGAAGTCTAGGATCTTTTTCATCTAATATTTTTATATCAGGTAATTTCATACTACACACCCCTCAACTAATGGGTATTTTATCAAATATTTAAAAAAAAATAAAGTATTACTAATAAATTTGTTATAATAATGTTGGAAGTGATTATATGATTATCGTTGTATGTGGACCGACGGCTGTTGGAAAGACTAAAATGAGTGTAGAACTGGCGAAAATTTACAATGGAGAAATAATCAATGCCGATAGTACTCAAGTATATAGGGGAATGGACATTGGTACAGCAAAAGTTACGAAGGATGAGATGAATGGCGTTAAACATCATCTTTTAGATATTAAAGATGTTACGGAAATGTATACTGTCTATGACTATCAGAAAGATGCTCGTGAAAAAATTGATGAAATTAAGGCTAAAGGGCACATTCCAATTTTAGTCGGTGGAACTGGTCTTTATATCAAAGCTGCATTATATAACTATGATTTTGTAAATACTGATAATTTAGATTATATTGATGAATTAGAAACGCAAGAATTATTAGATAAATTGAGTAATGATGATAAAAGTGTGATCGATACTAATAATCGAAGAAGACTTATTAGTGCGATTAAAAATAATTTAAGTGATGACAGTCAGATAAAAGATAAAGATAATTTACTATATGACGATGTATATTTCATTGGCCTTACAACAGATAGAGATGTTCTTTATAAAAGAATTGATGATAGATTTGAAAAAATGCTAATCCCTCTAGTAGATGAAGTAAAGAGTTTTTATAAAAAAGGTATTCGTTCAAAAGCTTTGAATACGGCTATTGGATATAAAGAACTTTATGAATTCTTTGATGATAAAAAGACTTTTGTCGAAGTAGTAGATGAATGCAAACAAAATAGTCGTAATTATGCTAAAAGACAATATACTTGGTTTAATAATCAAATGGATGTTAAATGGTTCAATGTCGACTTTGATAATTTTCAAAACACAATTGATGATGTTATAAATTATATCGAGACTAATTAATTAGTCTTTTTTTATTTACTAAATAGAAAAAAGATTATATAATTTATATAGGGTAAGGATGTGTAGTATGGAATCAAAGATGAATTATAAATTTGCAGTTACTTTTTTATTAGCAGCTATATTTTTAGTTTCAATGGCTTTTTTAACGATAACTTGTTCTTTTGCCATTGATTATTCGAGAGATTCAAAAGAATTTAATATAGAATTTAATAATTTGAATAGTAATACTATGAATTTAAATGATATAAGTTTAAGAAAAAATAATATTATGTTTAATATTAATTTAAATAGGGAAAATAATATTAATACTTTTATTTTCGATATAGAAAATAAGGGAAATATAGATGCTTATATCAGAAATATAACAAAGAGTAAGTTAGAAGATTATCTATTTTCTTATAATGGAAAAGATTATTATTTGAAAGATTTTGTATTTTATAATGTCTATTATGCAGTAAATAATAAAGATAATAATGTACATGTAGATGCCGATTTAGGAATCAAAGATGAAATAAAAAGCAATACTGCTAATCAAGTAGTGGTTAAAGTTAGGTTAAAGGGGTCTAGAGAACTCGATGCTGAGTATAGTGAAGCATTAGATTATTATTTGAGTAGTAATAATATTGGTGCAACTTTATATTTAGATGCATCATTTAATGAAATGTAGATAAAATAAATAAGGGATTGGTGTTCATGAATAAGAAGAATAGAACTATTCTATATTATAATTTAATATTTATACTTATTATTTTGATTGGTATTTCTTCATTTTTTCTAGCTTATTTTTATAATCTAATAGATGAAGATTTAAGAATGCAAGATGTAAGTGTAGTAGAGAATAGTGAAATGAACTTTAGTGTTAAAGAAAAGGGCAAAGAGGTATTTACTCACAATAAAGATACTTATAACTTATCAGATATTGATACGATTAATACATATTTTAACTATTCCATAACTTTTAGTGAAGAAGTAACAGGTAGTTATAGTTATAACATAGTTGGCTATAGGGAAGTAAATGGAGAAGATGTTGAAATATATAAAAGTAATAATTATCAATATGAAGTAACAGGTCATATAATTAACTTAAGTTCTTCATTTGATATAAAAGACATTCCAACCAATATAGTCGGGGCTTCAAATTTAAAATATGTTGTTAAAATAAATTATTCTCTATTTAATGACTATTTAGGTAGAAGTTTTGTTAAGAGTGATTCTCTAAATATTACTATTCCAAATATGAATGAAACGACAATTAAAACAAGTGATAAAGTTAGTAATAAGAAAATAGTGTTCAGTGAAACTAAAGATGACGACAATGAATTATATTTAGTAATTACTTTAGAGTTCATGGGCGCAATTATCATGTTTATTCTATTAATTCTATTGATTTTAAGAACTATAAATAAAGAAAATGATCCGTATCAGATGACTATTGACCATATATTAAAAAAGTATGAAAAACAAATAGTTAAATTAAAGAGTATTCCAGATCTTGCTAAAATGGATGTTTTATTTGTATCGGATTTTAAAGATTTAGTAGATGCTTCTTATAATCTTGATCAAGTAATTAATTATACTGAGGTAATTAAGAATAAAGCTTCAATATTTGTCGTATTTAATAAACATGTAGCTTATGTATATAAAATAAATAGACAACATATAAAGTAACATTTATATGTTTTTTTCATATTCTATAGTAAGTGGAGGTTTACTATGGAATTAAATGATGATTTATTTAAGAAGGTTGAAAAGAAAACACATGTAAATAAAGAAGCTATTTTGAATATTGCTTCGCGTTTGAATGAGGGCAATATGAAAGACCGAGAAACACTCAGTGGAGTTATACGTGAATTATCTAATCTTACTGGTAAAAGTGTATCTGAGAGTCAAGAAAATAAAATAATTGATTTAATTTTAAATGACAAGGTGCCAAGCAATGTAGATAAAATGTTTTAATTATGTTAAAATATTTCTAGAATAGGAAGTGGAATTATGTTATTTACTGAAGAAGTAACTAATGTTCAAGAATTATTAGAAAAAATAGAAGAATTAAATATTGATATTGAAGATGGAATTAAAGTTGCAGTTGTATGTTTTGTGTTTGATAATGAAGGAAAACTTATTTTACAAAGAAGAGGCAAAGGTGCTAGAGATGATGTCGATAAATTATGCGCGATTGGTGGGTCTGCTAATATGAGTGATAATAATTTCCGCGAATCTCTTTTAAGAGAAATAAGAGAAGAAGGTGGAACTGAAGCAGTAGTTCAAATTGATAAATTCATTGGTGCTATTCATAAAAAGGGATTCGATAAGAATTCGGGATCTTTTAATGATTGGATAATTCTATCTTATATGGGTACTTTAAAAAGTGGAGATTTCATTAATACAGAGCCTGAAAGATGCTTGGGATTTGAAAGAAAATTTATGGGTGATTATGACCGAGATGAACTAGTTTTAACGGCCAAAGTTTGTATTGATTATTTATTAAAGTAAAAACGGTATAGTTTTAAACTATGCCGTTTTATCTGATCTCAAATAAAAATGTCCTTTGATTTCTCCAGAGTTGTCGTTTCCTGAATTTCTAACTACTGTTCCGATATACATCCCACTTGATTGCTCTTTTGTATATTTGCATGTGTATATGTGATTTACTTTAACATCAACATTACATCTTTTTAAAAGTTTTTTTCCAAGTAAAACTCTGTCTTTTGATATTGAAATTCCTGCAGTTGTGTCTTTAGTTTCAAAAAATTCTGCAGTTGTTCCGACATATCCTTTTGATAGACTTTCTTTTTTATCTAAGTACTGTCCTTCATACAGAACAAAAGGCACCGATTCACCGATAGTTAAGGCAAAGACTAAACTTGAAAACATTATTGACACTAATATTGCCAAAGAAAAGTAACTAATAGTTTTTTTCAACCTTTTACCTCCTTTCTATTATTTTTACATTTTAATTATACCTCTATTTTTATTATTTATATACAATAAATTTTATGCTATACTTATATCATAGGTGGGCGATAATATGGAACTTAAAAATATATCTAAGGTGTATCATACAAAGAAAGAAAAAGTAGAAGCATTAAAAGATTTTTCTTATAAATTTGATGATGGTAAATTAATTGCAATAATGGGCCATTCTGGATCGGGAAAATCGACATTAATTAAGATAATGGGATTGATGGATACATGCGATGAAGGTAAGATAATTATTGATGATAAAGTAGTTAATGATTTAAGTGAGAAAGAATTAGCTGACATTCGTATGAATAATATTGGTTTTGTATTTCAAGACTACTATTTAGACATTGATTTAAAAGCCATTGATAATGTTATTTTACCAATGATTATTAACGATAATATAAGTAGATCTGATAGAAAAAAGAAAGCAGAATATCTTTTAAAATTTGTTGGATTAGACAAACGAATAAATCATTATCCTAAAGAATTATCAGGAGGAGAACAGCAAAGAGTTGCTATAGCTAGATGTTTGGCTAATGATCCTAATATTATTCTTTGCGATGAACCTACCGGTAATTTAGATGAGGATAATGAAGAGACTATATTTAAAATGTTATCTGATTTAAGTAAAAAAGGTAAATGTGTTGTTGTTGTTTCACATAGTAACGAAATAAAAAAATATGCTGATGAAGTAATATATTTAAAGGGTGGAAAGTTGGTAAAGAATAATGAAACTAAGTGATCAACTTTTTATTATTAAGAATAAACTATTAAAAAAAGACAACTTTTTATTAATGTTAGTATTATCATTTATTCTACTTATTGTCTTTATATGTATTACAATATTAAATTTTGTAATTCAGTATATGGAAGACATAAAAGACTATAAAGAAACAAGAACTTTAATAGTATACAATCCTTCGATAGATGATATTAAAATAATAGACAATATGGAACATATAGATATATTTGTTAATAAGAAGTATGATTTCGTATCTTTAGAAACTGATGCTTTCGGTAAATCAAGTAATGAAACTGATTTTACAATTCGACCTTTATTAAATAAAAAATATGCTAAAATTGTTATGGGAAAACAACTTGAAAATAGAAAAGATATGATATGCCCAATTAAATTTTATCCATACGGTTCTACTGATAATAACTATAATAAATCGGATTTAATAAACGGAAAAAAACTAATAGGTAAATCTTTATCTTTAAAAAGTAGTTTAGATAATAAAATATATAATTTTAATATTGTCGGTTCTTTTAAAAATAATGTTCTAGATGAAATGAATTATTGCTATGTAAGTGTTGAAGATTTTGATTTATTTGCTAGTGATATAGAAGAAAATGGATGCTATGAAGATATTAATGGTGTAGAAATCTGTGATTATCAAAAAATTGATGATTATTTGTTAGTCGTTGATGAAGAAAAATATGTAGAAAATGTTAGGAAAGAACTAGAAAATAAAAAAATAGCAACAGACTATAGTGTAACTATATCGTTTGATGAGATTAGAACGATATTTGCTTATTCTTTCTTTATATTAACTTTTGTATTAATTCTGTCGGTCTTTATTATTTATTATTATGTTAAGAAAAAAATAATAAGTAGTTTGGAATATTTTGGAATGCTTAAATCTATTGGTTATGATGATGCTATAATAACTAAATTGGAAAGAGATGAATTAGTAATAATATCAATTATTGGCTTTATTATTTCAATGACAATGTATATACCTTTATATATTTATGTATCTCATAAATTTTTATCAGAATTATTCTTTATGAATTATATGATAGAAATACCAATTGTTCTATTTATTATCATGACTTTAATCTATTTAATGTTTATTATTTCAATTAATAGATTAGCTATGAAAAGTAGGTTGAAGTTAAGTTCATCAGAAATATTTAATGGGAAGTGAAATGTATGATTTTAAAAAGTTTTTATCATAAAAAGAGTACTAAAGTATATCTAATTATTATTACAATTACAATAATTGCAATAATGTCTATGTTTTTATATAAGAATAAAATAATAAAGATGGAAAACATTGCTAATGAGTATTCTTATGTATTTTTATATTCTAAAAAAGAAGTTGATAAAAATATAATTGAAAATATAAAAAAAGATAAAAACTTTAGAGAATATTGTGAAGGTATTTCTTGGACAGTTCAAGTAAAAGTTGATGACAATCTAACTAGTAATGAAATAATTATTCCTAATTATGAAGAAGAAAAAATTGGTGATATTTATATTTATCGTGAGAAGTTTGAATTTATAGTAAAAGATAAATATGATAGTAAAAATACATTTTTTGTTTATGTAAGTAGGGAAAAATATAATGAACTTTGTGATTATTATAAAAATTATGGATATATTATTTATGTAAATAATTGGTATAAGAGAAAAGACATAATGAACAAATTATCTGAAAATAGTGATATAACTGTAAGTGCGATGCCTGTGTTTAATCTTGAGGTTGATTATGATATTATCATATATGAAATAAATATCTTTATTAAAATTATTTTAACTGTTTTTGTTATTGTAAATATAATTGTAGTTGTGAATATTATACACGATCAAAAATATAAGATTGGAGTTTATAAATCACTTGGATATGATAGAAGAAGAATTAATAAAGATCAATTTATTAATATATTATCTCTATATTTAGTAAGTTTTATATTTGCAACTATTATATCTTATCTATTATATTTATTTTTATTTAATTAAGTAGATACTTTTCTTATTACAAAAGGCTTTTAAAGCCTTTTATTTTTGTGAATAATTAATACTAGATAATCATACATTTTAGAGAAAGGAAGAAAGCTGATGAAAGAAAACTTAGAAAGTATTTCAATAAGAGGTAACGGATCTGTTTATTTTGGTGTTGTTGGTTCCGTTAGAACAGGTAAGTCGACATTTATAAAAAAAGTAATTGAAAACTTAGTTGTTCCTAATATTGAAGACGAATATGAAAAAAAGAAATGTTTAGATGAAATCCCTCAATCTAGTAGTGGAAAGCAAATAATGACAACTGAGCCAAAATTTGTTCCATCAAGTGGAGCAAAGATAAAAATAGATGATTTTACTACTAATGTTAAATTAATTGACTGTGTTGGATTTGTAATTGATAACTCTATTGGTTATGAAGATAGTGAAGGTAATCCGAGATTAGTAAATACTCCTTGGTATGGAGAGGCAATTCCATTTATGGAAGCAGCTGAAATTGGAACTGAAAAAGTAATTAGAGATCATGCAACTATTGGTATTGTTATAACTTCTGATGGTTCATTTGGTGATTTTAAAAGAAATGATTATTTAGAAGCTGAGGAAAAAGTAATAACTGAATTAAAAACTATTAATAAACCATTTATTGTTATTCTAAATACATCAACTCCTGATGATATGAAAACTATTAATATCCAAAAAGAAATTGAAGAAAAGTATTCAATTGATGTAATGACTATGGATATTGAAAATATGGGTAAGAAAGAAGTAAATGATATTTTAAGAAGAGCAATAGATGAATTTCCGGTAGTTGATGTCAATGTTAAATTACCAGAATGGGTTCATGTATTATCTAATAAAAATGAAGTTAAGAGTCATTATTTAACTAAGATTAAAGAGAGTATTATCAATGTCAATAAAATGGGGGATGTAAATAATATAATTAATTATTATACAGATAGTCCGTATATAACAAGAGCATATATAAGTGACTTGAATACTGGTACGGGAGTAGTTACATTAAACCTTGAAAGTAGTGATGAGTTATATAATGAGGTATTGAAGAGTACTGTTGGTGGCATGAGTGTTAGCAAGGCTAGTATATTGAAAGTATTTAGAGACTATCAAGAGAGTAAAGAAGAGACTGTAACTTTTGAAAGTGCTCTAAATATGTGTAAGAAAACTGGTTATGGAATTAGTTATCCAACTTTAAAAGATATGAAATTAGAGAATCCAGAAATAATTAAGAGTGGAAGTAGATATGGGGTTAGATTAAAGGCTAAGGCAAGTAGTATTCATATGATTAAAGTTGATGTTGAATCGACATTTGAACCAATTATTGGATCGGAAATTCAATCAAAGGAACTGATTAGTTACATAATGAAAGATTATGAAAATGATCCTGAAAGTATATGGAAAAGTGAAATATTTGGTCGAAGTTTAGAAACTATAGTTAGAGAAGGAATACAGGCAAAACTATCAATGATGAAAGATTCTACAAGATATAAACTATCTTCAACAGTCTCAAAAATAGTTAATAAAGGTACAGATAAGTTAATCGCTATTGTTATTTAAAAGATTGATATATCAATCTTTTTTTGTTAAATTCAAAGTAAATAACTTGTAAAATAACTATAAGTTATTTTATTTTTAATCTTATGGATATTATAATTAGATTAGGAAGTGGTTTTATGAAATTTACTACGCGTATCAATGTTAGTTTTTCTTTCTTTGTAATTCTTGGTGCAATGAATGGAGCAATCGTCTCTTTATTATCTTCATTTTTTTTAGATTTTTTAGTAACTAGTTATTCTCCAACTTGTACACTTACTTATTTAGATTTCTTGGTTGTGACTACACCTTGTTTTGCTTTAGTTGGAGCTTTATTTAATATAGCTAGTGCAGTATTCTTATATGATGAGGATACGAAGAAGCCTAAGAAGAGATTTTTTAGAAAAAGATAACCTCAGATTAATCTGGGATTTTTTATTTCTATTATTGATAGGGGATAATTTGATATCAAGTAAGGACATAAAAGTGTTCTTTTCTATTGCAAAAATAGGTCTTATATTATAAAATTATTTTAGAATATGGGGTATAGACATGAATGATAAAAATAAAAAAGTAGTTACTGTTTCCACTAAAAAAGAAGTGGTTGTTCAAAAACCTAAAGTTGAAGATTTTGATGTTTCCAAATCTTTAGAAGAACATATGAAAGAGAATCAAGAGAATGTTAAAATGAGACTCGACTATAAGACAATTATTACTTATGTAATAATGGTTATTATCGTTGTTGCTGGTGTTTTATTACTTGTTCATTTTTGTGAAAAGAGTATCGATAGTTTGAACAAAAATACAACGACACAAAACTTTAATTATCAATTTATTTCAACAACAACGAAAACAAATAATTCTGTCGAATATGTTAGGCCATCTACGGTTCCAACGGCAGCCACTCATACTATATTTGTAGGTAATAAGACTAATTCGCCAAGTACGAAGGTGCCTGATAGGACTAATGATGTTCAAATAAAGACTACGAAATCTACTACAACAAGTTCAACAACAACAACGACAACTACAACTTCTACAGATGTAACAGAACCGACGACAGAATCAACTGAAGATGTTGACGATAATGAGGATTCTGAAAACCGTGATGAGGTAGGAGAGAACTAGATGAGAGATTTACATTGTCATTTATTGTATGGGGTTGATGATGGATCTAAATCAATCGAACAAACAAAAGAATTATTGCGTCAAGCTTATGAGAGTGGAATAACAGATATAATGTTCACTCCACACTATATATCTGATAGTAGATTTGTATCAAATAAGGCAAGTAATTTGGAAATAATCAAACCGATAATAAAGTTTGCCAAAGAACAATATAATATTAATGTTTTCTTAGGAAACGAAGTATTTATAACAGAAGAGATGATGTCTCTATATAAAAATCGCGAAATTAGTACTTTAAATGATAGTAGATATATGTTGTTTGAAATACCAATGTGTAATAAATTGAACAATTTAAAATCTATTATCTTTGATCTTACTAGCAATGGTATCATTCCAATTCTTGCTCATCCAGAAAGATATGTATCGTATTATAAAGATTTTGATTTTTTCTATGACCTTAAGAATATGGGAGTACTATTGCAGATTAATTATGCGTCATTACTTGGAGCTTATGGCTCTAAAGCAAAGAAGATGGCCAAGAAACTTTTAAAATTAAATTTAATTGATTTCGTTGGAAGTGATATTCATACACCTCATGATGATAAATACATCAATGCAAAAAAAGCAATGAGGATAATTAAAAAACTAGTTGATGAAGATGAGTTCATTGCCATAACAGAAAACAACTTCGCCAAAGTTATTTACGATGAAGAGATATGATGTTAAGTAATAGAACTTTATAGTTTACATTATAATATAACATGATATAATTATATTGATTTTAAAAAATAAAAAGGAGATGCAATTTATGATTGAAGAGTTAGAACTTTTATCTAATCCTAAATCCCGAGTTGCCGAAGCAGTTAAAACAATTAGAACAAATTTGGAGTTTTCATCTGCTGATCACGGAAACAAGAAAATTATGCTAACAAGTACGGTACCTGCTGAGGGAAAAAGCTTTATTACTGCTTGTTTAGCGCAAAGTTATGCGGCTTTAGGAAAGAAAGTATTAATAATAGACTGTGATTTACGTAGAGGAAGACAATATGAAATATTTGGTATTTCCAATAGTAAAGGGCTTTCTAATGTCTTAATTAGTGATCTTGAAGGTGTTAAGATTGAAACAATTAAAACTAAGATTAAAGGGGTTTATTTACTTCCTGGAGGAACTGTACCTCCAAATCCTAGTGAACTACTAGAAAGTCAAAAGATGCAATTAGTTATTGAAATGTTGGAAGAAGATTATGACATTTTACTTTTTGATTGCCCACCAGTTATTGGTCTATCGGACTCTTTAATTGTAACTAAATATGTTGATACGACAGTTATTGTTGCTGCATATAAGACTACACCAAGAGAAATGTTAAAGAAAACTGTTAAATCTTTGGAAGCTGTTAATGCGCGTATTGCAGGTGTAATATTTAATAAGGTTCCATCAAATAATAATGGATATTACAATAAGTATTACGACAGTTATTATGAGGGGTGAGCTATATGGAAGAAATCGATATTAATCAATTATTAAGTTACTTTAAATCAAAGATTATTTATATTATATTCGCGATGGCTATCTCTTTTTGTTTAGCATGTATCTATGTAAATAAATTTAGAGTGCCTGAATATACTAGCTTTACTACTGTACTTTTAAACCAAGCAAATGATTCTGAGCAAATAAATGCTACTCAAGTAGACTTAAATAGGAAATTAATTTCTACATATAATGAAATTATTAAAAGTAAGAAAATTTTAAATCAAGTAATTGATAAATTATCACTTGATTATACTTATTATGATTTGGTCGGAAAGATAAATGTTGGGGAAGTTGGAGATACATCTATTATTAAGATAAGTGTAACTGATACAGATTCCACATTAGCTGCTGAAATTGCCAATACGATTGCTGATGTGTTCTCACAGGAAATAGTAACAATCTATAATATCAAGAATATTAGTACTATTGATAAGGCTGAGCCTAGTTTAATAGCATCTAGTACGTCAACTATAAAGATTATTGGTGTTTCTACTGTTGCTGGAGCATTCATAAGCATTGCCATTATCTTCATTTTATTCTATTTTGATACTACTTTGAAAAATGAAGAAGATATTGAAAGAATTACGGGACTTCCAGTTATTGGAATGGTTCCTGCTAGTAGGGAAAAAATTAAATATAGTCAACATCGTAAATATTATGATGATTTAGCAAAACATCATAAGAATCAAAATATTGTTCCAATTGAAAGAAAGATTAGAGAAGTAGAGGCAATAAATCCAATAGAAACATCAGATAGCGAACTTGGATCTAAAGTTGTTTCTAAGCATGATAATAGTCTAGATTTAGATTCAAATAAAAAGGTTGAATCTGCTATTAAAGATGATTTGACAAAAATTAAAATAGAAGCTTTAGAAAATGAGAACTCTAATCGTAAGACAACGAACTCTCGAGTTTCAAATAATAATAAAAAATCTTATTATAAGACAGCGAAGACGACAAATAAGAAGTAGTTTATGAAAAATTACTTCTTTTTTTAGTTAAATATTTATAAAATTTGCCTATTTTCGAGGGTTTTTTTAAGATTTCTGTTGCAATTTCCTAAATGTTTTGGTACATTTTATATGTAGGGTAAACGCCTACTAGAAATTAATTATGGGAGGTAATTGTTATGTCAAAAAATGAATTAGTAGAATTTGTTGCTGCAGAAGCTGGTTTAACTAAAACTGATGCTGCTAAAGCAGTAGACGCTATGATGAAAGGAATTACATCTGGTCTTAAAAAAGATAAGAAAGTTGCATTAGTTGGATTTGGTACATTCTCAGCTAAGGTTAGACCTGGAAGAAGTGGAATTAATCCATTAACTAAAGCACCTATGACTATTCCTGCTAAGACTGTTGTTTCATTCAAAGCTGGAAGCAAACTTAAAGACGCTGTTAACTAATATGCAACTAAAGAACTCAATTGTTGAGTTCTTTTTTTAATTATTGTATAATTTCTTTAGGTAGATGCTTATGAAAAAGAAAAAAGTTTATAGATTAAAGAAAAGCGTAAAAATATTTATACTTATCTTTATATTGGCGATATGTTTATTAATTTTTGGGATAAAAAAACTTAATGATTATATGTATACACAGACCTATGAGTATAAATTTGCTCAATTGGGCTATTCTAGTGAGAATATTAAGTTATTTATAAGTAAATTAAATGATTCAGAATTAAATGAACTTTTAGCGATGGAATTTAATGAGTTTATTCCGGAATTTGTAAACTGTAAATATTTTATGTATAAAAATTTGAATGGGTATTTATCGCAGGTAATTACTCAAGAAGATGACTTTTTTAAATATCATGGTACAGAAGGATATGATTATGACAATATTGTTGCTTTAACTAATGTTGGTTCTATTTTTAAATACTATGAGAATACTAAACCAACTGATATGAATAAGGACTATGCAATATTAGTAAATAAATTTTATTATCTATCATCTACTTATGTCCCTGAAGATTTAGTTTCAATTGGATGGGATTATCGTTTGGGTGGTCCAAAAGATTATAAGTATGCTAGAAAAGAAGTAGTTGAAGCATTTATTAATATGTGGAATGATGCAAAAATGGAAGGAATATATTTACTTGTCGATTCTGCTTATCGAGAATATGAAAAACAAGATAGTGTATATCGTGAATATGAAAATAAGCATGGTACTAAGTATGCCGATTCCATTGCTGCAAGACCTGGATTTTCTGAACATCAAACGGGATTATCCCTAGATATATATTCTAAAGAATGTGTTAGTGCATCGACGTTTAAGGATACAAAAACTTATGCTTGGTTAATAGCTAATGCTCATAAGTATGGCTTTATCTTAAGATATCCTAAAGGAAAAGAAAAAATTACAGGATATAATTATGAATCATGGCACTATCGTTATTTAGGTGTCGATCTTGCAACTAAAGTATATGAAGAGGGAATAACTTATGATGAGTACTATGCTTTCTATTTAGATAAGTAATTTGACTAAACATACAATTTTTAGTATAATAACTCCCAAGTAATGGGGGTTTTTATATGAATTTGATAAAAAAACTAAACAAGATACTAGGAGTTATGATTGCCGGATTAGCAGTTACTATAATTGTAGTTGCAAGTAAAAAAGGCCTTATTAAATGGTCAAACATTTTTAATCATGATAATTCAAAAAGATTAGAGGAAGAATATGAATCTGAATTGCATTCTGAATTGATTGATAATTATCAAGAATATGTCGATAGAATTGCAAGTGAAATTAAACAAGTTGGCAGGGATGGAAGTATAACTGATGTATTTGCAGTATATGAGTATTTAGAGGAAAATGGACTTATTTCCCTAGGTGATGATTTTAAACATGAGATAGTTGATTTTGAAATTGAAGACAATTATGGAATAAATGTTGCAACGGGAAGTGCACAAAGTAGAAATCAAACAAATAACTTTATGAATGTAGCTAAATCTTTAGGATATGAAGTATATTTAATAAATGGTTCTCTATATATCGAAGGAGAAAAAACTGATGAAGTTAATCATTGTCTATGCTATGCAAAACTTGATGGACATACTATTTTAATTGATCCAGCTAATAGAACTATTTTCTTGAAAGATGGATTAGTTTATCGTTCAATTGATAAGGAATATTTATTATTTAAACCTGACTGGGTCTATGATAAAGATGCTGGTTATTATAATAGATCATTTTATATGAGTACAGAAAATGTATATGATGATTGTGGATGGATTGCTGATGAACTCTTTGTTAAAAGAGAAGCTATAAAAGAGTATGCTGATTTCTTTTCGGAGTATGAAATAGCTAGTTTACTTGAATATGAACAATTTATAAGTGATTATATAGCTGAGTGCAATAAAAATAATGAAACGGAAGATGTTAGAACATTATCTTTAGAAGGTGAGTAATATCACCTTTTTTATTATCTCTTTACATATTATTTATCTAATTTAGTTAAATAAACTTAACTTTTATTATATAATTGTATTAGAGGTGAAATTATGCGTGTTATTATAACTGCTGGAGGAACGGGAGGACATATATATCCTGCTCTAGCTATACTTGATGAAATAAAAAAAATGGAACCTGAAAGTGAGTTTTTATATATTGGAACTCATAATCGTATGGAGAAAGATATTGTGCCTAAAAGGGGAATAAAGTATATTCCAATTGAAATATATGGACTTTCAACTAGTATAAAGTATATGGGTAGAAATATTAAAAATATATTTCTAATTGAAAAGGCAATTAAAAAATGTGTTAAATTGATTAAAGAGTTTAAACCTGATGTCGTAATTGGAGTTGGTGGATATGTCACTTATCCAGTTATTAAAGCAGCTCATAAATGTGGAATAAAGACATTTATTCACGAGCAAAATAGCATTCCGGGAAAAGCAAATAAGGGATTGCTAAAATATACTGATCTAGTTGGTGTAAGTTTTGAAGATTCCATTAAGTATATCAAACATAAGAACGTGATTATGACGGGAAATCCGGTAAGTGAATCTGCTCAAAAAATTGAAAAAATATCGAAAACTAAATATGGATTAACTAATGGAAAAAAAGCAGTATTAATATTTAATGGTTCATTGGGTAGCAGTGTAATTAATGAAAAAATGATTGAATATCTATCTGATGCCGACAAGTATGATTATGAAATACTTTATATTACTGGTAAAAGTTACTATGAAAAGTTTAAGGAGAATAAATTTCCTAAAAATGTATTTATAGAACCTTATGTCGATAATCTAAGTGGTTTGATGAAGGATTTTGATTTAATCGTATGTCGTTCGGGGGCTTCGAGTGTAGCAGAAATTACGAGTATAAGAATACCTGCAATCTTTATTCCAAGTCCATATGTAGCAAACAATCATCAATTCTATAATGCAGAATCTGTCGTTAAAGAGGGCGCTGGATTTATGATTGAAGAAAAGGATTTAACTAAACAAGTTTTATGTGAAAAAATTGAAAAAATATTGAATGATGACAAATTGGCAAATGAAGTTAAAAGTAATTTAGGCAAATTAGAAATACCTAATTCAGCAAAAATTATTTATGAAGAAATAAAGAAAATGATATAGTAAAAGGAAGGGTTAAAATGAAGAAAAAAGTGAAAGTTAGAAAACTTAATATTGCTCGTGTTCTCGTTTTAATCCTGATAATTTATATTATCGTATGTGGAGCCATTTATATATATAAAGAACCAGTAAGACATTATGAGATAAAGGGAAATCATGTACTATCAGATATGGAGATAATTGAGTATTTACATTTAGAAAACTATCCATCATATATATCAATTAATCCAAGAAAATTAAAGAATAAACTAGAACAGAATAAACTTGTTAGAAAAGCTAATGTTAAATATGGATTAAATTTTAAAATTATAATTGAGATAACGGAGAATACCCCGGTTATGTATCTAAAACTTGAAAATAAGATATGCTTAGCATCGGGAGAAAAGATAGATTCAAATGAAAATATAATTGGAATTCCGACTCTTCTCAATAGTACGCCGAAAGATATACTTGAAGATTTTGCTATTAATTTAGCTAGTGTTGATGAGGGAATTCTATCTTCTATTAGTGAAATAGAATACAAACCAAGTTATAATAAGGATAATAAAATAATTGATGAAAATAGATTTCTATTATCTATGAATGATAATAACTTAGTTTATATAACTAGTCACAAAGCAGAAAAGTTAAATGATTACTTAGATATAATTGCTACTAGGAAAATAAATACAAATGGTATATTATATTTGGATGGAGATGGACCGGGAAATTTATTTAAAGAGTTCGGTTCATAATTTGGGGGATTTATGGAAAGAATAAATTATGATAAAATGATGATGGAAGAAATTAGTAAGATAGATGGTAGAAAGAAATTGTTGCTACATAGTTGTTGTGGTCCGTGTTCTACAACTTGTATAGAAAGACTTAAAGATTATTTCGATGTTACAGTAATTTACTATAATCCAAATATTGAACCAAGAGAAGAGTATGAAAAAAGAAAGAGTGAACAACTTAGATATCTTGGGTATTTGGGTATTCCATATTTAGATTGTGATTATGACAATGAAGAGTTTAGAGAGAAAACGAAGTGTTTAAGTAAAGAAAAAGAAGGCGGCAAGAGATGCAGTGTATGTTTTGGAATAAGACTAAAATATACAGCTCGTATGGCTCGCGATAATAACTTTGATATGTTTACTACAACACTTACGGTATCTCCTCATAAAGATAGTCAAATTATTAATAGAATAGGTATTAAAATTGGTGATATTTTGGGAATAAAATATTTGCCATCTGATTTTAAAAAGAATGAAGGATATAAAAGAAGTATTGAACTTGCTTCTAATTATGATTTATACAGACAAAATTATTGTGGTTGTCTATATAGTAGGAGGAAAAATGATGAAGAATAAAAATGGTTTTACATTAGTAGAGTTACTTGCTGTTATTAGTATATTGAGTATTATAGTTGTACTTGCTATACCTGCAGTCTTAGATGTACTTGGAAAATCTAAGAATACTTTGGATGAATACAATAGAGATAGTCTAATTGATGCTGCAAAGTATTATATTACAGATATCGATTTAGGAGAAAAAGAGTTTACATATCCAGGTAATACACCTACAGATATTAATGGTAAGACTTATACTAAGGGAATGCTCATGACTAAATATGATGCTAAAGTATATATAATTGAAAATAATGGACTTACTATTACGGCATATGATCTAGTAAAAGGCGGATATTATGATAAAAATTGCCAATATGCAGGAGAGACAGTTGAATATAAAGAAGGCACAGTAGTTAAGACAAGTGTAGTAGCTAGGGATACAAATTGCCATGTTCCTGCATCTTGTAAAATTAAAGTGGGTATTAAGGGTAAAAAAGTGCAAAACGATACTTACTATGTTACTGAAGATTATACAGTAAAATTACTTGATGGATGTGAATAAATCCATCATTTATTTTTCTCATAGTTTATTATATAATATAAAAAGGGGTGAGATTATGAAACAAAATTATTCTAAGTTATTCTTATTAAACTATTTTTTTATTGTAATACTTGAGTTGTTATTTAAATTTTTTGTAATGAAAACATTCGATGTTGGTGTTTTCTATATTTTGGTATCTAGTCTTTTCGTATCTTCTCTATTAACTTTTATAATGTCTTTGTTTAATAATAGAATAATAAATAGAATAGTAAGTGTAATAATCTATGTCTTATTAGTTTTACTATTTGGTGCTGAAACTATATATTATAGTTTTTATAAGACAATATGTGGTGTAGGTGGATTATCTTATGGTGGTCAAGTAATGGATTACTATACTTCAATATTTGAACATATTATCGATAATTCTTTAATTATTATTCTATCTATTATTTTCTTTTCATTAGTAATTATTATTAATTTTAAGACTAATTATAAAATGTATTTTAAAATTGCATTTGTTCTATTAATCTCAACTTTTAATTTAAATATTGGAGTACTCGAAATTAGTATTATTAATAATAATCAGGCAAATAAACTCATGTATGAAACTAATGATATTATGCAAAGTACTAATATGTTTGGTGTTATAACTGGAGTTGTAACTGATGCTATCAAATCTAATCTTGGTTTTTCTGAGAAGATTGAAATATTGGATCAACCTGAAGAAACTAGGGGAGAAGAAGAAGGGTTCAATATGCTAGAAATAGATTTTGATAGTTTGATTGAAGGCGAGAAAGATTCGACAGTAAAGAATATGCACCAATATTTTAAAAATGAAAATCCGAGTAATAAAAATGAATATACTGGGATATTTAAGGGAAAAAATTTGATATTTATTGTTGCTGAAGGTTTTTCTCCAATAGCTGTAGATGAAAATTTGACTCCAACTCTATATAAATTAGTAAATTCTTCATTTGTCTTTGAAAATTACTATCAACCTATATATAATTGTTCTACTTCTGATGGGGAATTTATCAGTCAATTATCTTTGCTACCGGGAGTAAGAACTTGTTCTATGAAGGCGACAGAAGGAGTATATTTACCTTATTCTTTGGGTAATATTATGGATAAATATAATTATCGTACTTATGGTATTCATGGATGGACATATTCTTATTATAGAAGAGATATAACGATGCCTAATTTAGGGTATGAGTATTATGGATATGATCGATATAAAAAAGGTTATCAGTTTGCTTTATCAGGAATAAAAGATTCATGGCCTACAAGTGATGTAGATGTAATTAAGTCCTCTTATCCAATTATCAGCAAGAGCAGCCCATTTATGGCATATTATATGACGATATCAGGACATTTGCCTTATAACTTTACTGGAGGAAATGCCATGTCTATTAGAAATAAAGAAGCGGTTAAAAATTTAAATGCTAGAGATTCTATTAAAGCTTATATTGCTAGTCAAATAGAATTGGATAAAAGTTTAGAATTGTTACTTGCTAATTTAGAAGAGGATAATATTTTAAATGATACAGTAATTGTTTTAACAGCAGATCATTATCCTTATGGTTTATCTAATGATGATATTTCATCTTATGTCGATTGGGTTAAGAATCCAAACTTCGATTTATATAAGAATAATCTAATTATCTATAATTCAGAAGTTAAGACAACTAAGGTATCTAAATACACGTCTAGTTTAGATATTTTACCAACAATTTTAAATATGTTTGGAGTTGAATATGATTCTAGACTTCTAATGGGAAGAGATATATTTAGCGATACTAGTGATCTAGTAATATTCAATAATAAATCATGGATTACTGATAAGGGTAGATATGATTATTTAAAGAAAAAATATGAAAGTTTTGATGGTGAATACGATCAAGAATATATTGATAAAATAAATAAAATAGTCGATAATAAATTTAAGATGAGTAAATTGATAATAACGAATGATTATTATCGCAAATTAGGAGGGTTATAATGGGTCTATTTGCAAAGTTTAAAGAAAAATTTATTCCTAAAAAAGAGAAAATTGAAAGTGTTTTAGAAGAATCTTTGGAAGATAATGTTTTAGAAGAAACTTCCGTAGATGTAGTTTCCGAACAAACGATAGAAAGTGAAACTGAATTACCTTTAAAAGAAGCAAAGAAAAATGCGAAAAAGGAAGCAAAAGATACTAAATTAACTGAAGAAGAACAAACTATTGTAACTTATGATAAAGGTCTTGAAAAGACGAGGAAAGAATTTGTATCTGAACTTACTTTACTTGGTAAAAAGTTTACTAAGGTAACTGATGATTATTATGATGAATTAGAAAATATCTTAATAAAAGCAGATATTGGTGTTCGTACTGTAGTAGATTTTATCGATAGATTGAGATCGCGTGTAAAGTCTGAGAATATTACTGATCTTGAATATTTGAATGAAGTAATTGTCGATGAATTATTCATGATTTATGTCGAAGGAGAGAGTTTAACTGATAAAATTAATATGGCAGAATCTGGACCAACTGTTATTCTCATGGTTGGAGTTAATGGAGTAGGTAAGACGACGACGATTGGCAAACTTGCAAACAAATATAAAAACGAGGGAAAAAAGGTAATGCTTATTGCTGGAGATACTTTTAGAGCTGGAGCTGTTCCTCAATTAGAAGAATGGGCTAAGAGAACCGATTCTCTATTTTTTGGAAGTGAAAATACGGATCCTGCTAGTGTAATATTTGATGGATTAGTCAAAGCTAAGGAAGAACAGGCGGATATTGTATTGATTGATACAGCCGGTAGATTACAAAACAAAGTTAATTTAATGAATGAACTAGATAAGATAAATAAAGTTATTGAAAGACATATTCCTGGTGCTCCTCATGAGACTCTTTTAATAATCGATGCAACGACTGGACAAAATGGTATTAGTCAAGCTGAGAGCTTTAAAAGTATAACTAACATTACGGGAATTGTTTTAACAAAACTAGATGGCACTGCTAAAGGCGGAATAGTCTTAGCAATTAAGGATAATGTTGGCATACCTGTTAAGTTTATCGGGTTAGGCGAAGGTGTAGACGATTTAAAACCATTTGATATAGAAGATTATATCTATGGATTATTTAAGGATATGATGTAGATGGAAAATGTATTATATTTGACAGAACTTTATGATTACTATTCAAATCTCTTTACTGAAAAGCAAAAATCATATTTTGAAGATTATTACTTTGATAATTTAACTATGGAAGAGATTGCAGAAAATAACAATGTGTCTAAAAATGCTATTTCAAAGACTTTGATAGAAGTTAAGGAAAAGTTAATTGAGTATGAAAGTGCTCTTAAGTTATACGAAAAGCGCAAGAAGATAGAGAGTTTGCTCGATGATGAAATAGTTAATATTATTAGTGAATATATTTAATATTTGAATATTGTAAAGATAATAATAAGTGATATTAAATAAATGATATTGATGTTATAATAATACTATGAGGAAGTGAAAAAATGAAATTTAAGAGGTTTATTGTTCTATTTATTAGTATATTATCTATATTAGTTCCAAATATAGTAGAAGCAAAGAGTATGGATTCTTATGCAATGATAGATACATCGATAATTGGATATACTGTACAACTTGCAGAAACAGAAGAAGAACATATTGGAGATAATGTGTGTCAAGAACCGAATGTAATAAATGCTCTTCGTGTAATTGGATATTTTATATTTATAGGTAAGATTGTAATTCCTTTTATTATAATTGGATTTGGTATATTTGATCTAGCTAAGGCAGTAACGGGTGGAGATTCTGATAAAGTTACAAAGGGAGTCAAGATAATCGGTGTTAGAGTTTTAATAGGTATATTAGTTTTTGCTTTACCATCTATTATTAATGTTATTTTAAATATTAGTACTAATCTAAATGACGAGGAGACTGGTTATAGTATGTGTCAGACATGTCTATTAGATCCTTGGGCTTGTGAAAATGGAGAACCGGAAGAAAATTATGATTCAAACGATATTTTCTCTGATGAGAACACTGTGAGAACAACTGATTTCGTTGAACAACAGACGAGCGCTACTCACAATGCTGGTGTAAATGGAACGACGACATCCAGAGCTACATCATTTGTCTCACAACAAACAAGTAGCACACATAATGCTGGAGAAAATGGGACTACTAAAAAATCACCGACAAATATCTTTATTCAAGTAGAAGAATAAAAAAGAGTTTTCAATTATTTTGAAAACTCTTTTATTTTATTTACCATCATTTTTTTAAATATGAAGGCATTTATCAAAGACGTCGCTATACCAAATATAATAATTGTATTCTTAAATATTTTTGGTATGTTATCAATACTGCCACTCATATTTGAACTTATAAGTATTATTACTATAAAGGGCATAATACCTATAATAAATCCGATTAGTAAATATTTATTCATATTAATATTCTGTTTATCTCTGCTGTCCATTTTCATATCGTACCTCTATATTCATTATAATATAAAAGTAAATAATTTTAAAGGAAAATATAAAAAAACTACTCGAATGAGTAGTTAATTACTAATGGTGGAGAATAGGGGATTCGAACCCCTGACCCCCACGGTGCAAGCGTGGTGCTCTAGCCAGCTGAGCTAATTCCCCATCAGCAACAAGATAATAATAACAAAATAAAATATAAAAATCAAGTATTTTTTTCTAAAATATTAATAATATTATTAAAATAAATCTTTGCCTTATTATCAATTATTATTATTTTGTTTACTGGATCTAATTTAGTTATTCTACCACTAAGTATATCGATACGCCCATTTTTATAAAAATATATGCTAATTAATATGTTTCCTGAGTATGTTTCAATGATTTTTTCTTCTAATTCCCTAATTTGTTCTTCGGAGAGAATGGGTTTTGTTACCTTACTTTTTTCAAATTTTATTTCTTCTAATACTTCTTTGCCATTTATTACTGAATTAAACGGTGCCCATTTTACCATGCCACGATCATTCATGATGTCCTCCAATTAGAGAATTGCGATATTTAATTGTTGAATCACTCAAAAGACTAGAGGTCTTTAATATGGCATTATTTCCATATTTTAATTTTATACTATCAATAGTTGATGATATATTTTTCTTATCTTCAATTGTTTCATAACTTTCAAATAAATTTAATTGTATTTTGTCGTCTTTGGCTAAATTTCCAAAAGCTAAAGACACTTTTCTAATTGGCGAATAGTTATAATATTTATCAAACATCATCATACAAATTTTATATATTTTGTTTTCATCGTTTGTGAATGTGTCTAATTTTAGAGAATGATAGAATCCACCACCAATATTTTTTGAATAACCAATTCCAAATCCTATTAATCCACATAGTTTACGTTCGCTTCTAAGTCTTCTACACAGTACATCGATCATCTCATAAATTATTATTGATATATTATAATCATAGTAATCTTTGAACAGAATTTGTGAATGGGAAATACTGTGCTGTTTTGGAATTGAGTTGTTGAGATCACTTATTCTTGATAGATCAATGCCGTTTGCGTGATACCATAGTTCTTGACCAATTACTCCAAATTGATTTCTCAATTTTTCTCTGTCATACTTTGCAATATCTCCAACACTCATTATTCCTAGTTTGTTTAAATGTTCTTCCATTCGTCGTCCAATACCCCACATATCAGATAGTGGCTTTATTGTCCAAAGTTTGGTCTTTACATCTTCATAGTCCCATTTAGCTATGTTATCTTTATTGTGTTTTGCTTCTATATCCATACTTACTTTAGCTAATAGAAGGTTAGGACCAATTCCGGCAGTAGCTGTTAATCCTGTTTTTTCTTCGATTGTCTTTAATATATCTAGCGCCAATTCATAATCATTTTTTTTATACATTTTCAAATAATTTGTGACATCGAGAAAACATTCATCAATTGAATAGATATGTAAATCTTCCGGAGCAACATAGTCCAAATAGATTTTTATGACTTCTTTACTTTTCTCTTGATATAAGCGCATACGAGGAGGAACTTTAATATATTTGATATTTTTAGGTATTTCAAATACTCGTGTTCTTCCCTTTATTCCAAATTGTTTTAAATAAGGCGTAACTGCTAGAGTTATAGCTCCATCTCTTGTAGGATCACATACAACTAGAGGAGTAGTGAATGGATTGAGTCCTCTTTCCACACACTCAACAGATGCAAAAAAACTCTTTAAATCGATACATAATATGTTTCTATTTACAAGACAATTATTCACAATGACCACCTCTAAAAATAATATAGTACAATTGTTCGTAATAGTCAATATAAAAATTAGATTGAACTTTTTCTTGATTTATTTTATACTTATATTAGTATAGTAAGGGGATAAGATAATGAAATGTTATAAGTGCAATAAGCAAATTCCATCAGTATCGACAGTTTGTCCATATTGTAGTGCACCGGTTGACCCAAATTATAAAGAACAAATAGATTTTGGTAATATCGACAATACAGATTATGATGATAAACATGATTTAAAGGCATATATTCAAGAACCAAAGAATAGAAAAGTTATATTTATTGGAATAGGAACAATTTTATTGGTGATTATCATTTTTATCGCTTTAATCTTGACAATGTTAAAATCGGGGAAAGATGATCCTAAAAAGTACTTTGATGATACAATTGAATTAGTATATGATTATCTATATGACAATTATTTAGGTTCAAATAATGCCTTTAGTGCAGATTATAAATTAAAGATTGATGTCAATGGGACGAGCAATGAATTTGTTGGAACTTATGAAAGAGATGTAAAATCGAGAATATTCAAATTGGATGGAACTATGAGAGATCCAAACGAAGCAACGGGAGGAATTATTCTTGATTCGAAAGACTTTCAATTCGATTCTTATATGAAAGATAATGAACTATATTTTAAAAGTGAACAACTATTCAACAATTACCTACATATAAGTTTACCTGATGAAACAGGACTGCTTACAACGAAAACTTACAGTTTAGATTTGTTGGTTGGCGGTATAAGTGATGCCTTAGTTGAAAGTATGAAAACGGTAACAATCAATAAAGATACTACTAATATAAATTATCGTGGAGTTAAAACAAATGTAAAAAAATATTATTTTGTCTTAGATAATAAGGGAAAGACAAAATTTTTAACTACTTTTTATGAAACTTTAATAGAAGATGCAAACTTTATTAATGAATATGCAAGAATAAATAATAAATCAGTAGATGATATTACAGATATATTGAAAAATAGAGTAAATGATGTTGAATTTAGATATAGTGGAGATAGCAGTGATAAGACAACTTTTTCTATATATGTTCTAAAGAAAAATATCATTAGATACTATATTGAAGATGCGAGTGAAGAATATGAGACATATCAATTAGATATTAAAGATGGAAAATTATTCTTTGATTATGCGAAGAATAGTGAAAATATCATATCGGCAAGTTTATTAAAGACTGATGAAACTTTAAATGAAGAGTTGACAACTACTTATGCATTGACTTTTGACTATGGTGAATATGTCATGGATATCTATCTTGAATTAAAGATAAAAGATAGGCCATTAGTAAAACGAGAAGAGATAAATGACGCATATGAATTTGGTTTAATAACTGAAGAAGATAAAAATGTTTTAAAAAATAATTTAAGTTATTATACTAGTAAGACCGATATTATCGATACTTTATCAGGAATGTTTAAAGAAAAATGCGTCGTTGGTATCGAATGCAATTGTGAACCTAATAAAGATACTTGTTCGTGTTTATCAGAAGGAAGCGTCATTACTTGTGATAAAGATAAAGTTATGCCTATAGTGCAAAATGCAAATTAATTACTTGAATATTTTAAAAAAATAAGTTATAGTTATATAAGAATAGAGGGAAGTCGTATGAAATGTGTTAATTGTGGAAATGAAGTACAAGATGGTGTTGTAACTTGTCCATTTTGTAACGCTAATTTAAATAATCAAGTTCCAGTAACTCCAACAACTCCAGTATTGCCACAAGATCAAAATATAGTAGTTACTCCTGAAGCTCCAGTAGTGGATATGCCTACTGAGCCAATTGCTGAAGTAAAGCAAGAATCAGTTAATAGTGTTCCAGGTATGCAAGGTATTGCTTCAGTAAGTGATCCGGTAAAACCTGAAGAGGTTCAAATATCTGCGCAACCTGTAGGGATGCCACAAACACCAGTGACTCAAGTAGAAACTAGTGTTTCACAAGAACCTGTTGTACAAACAGCACCTAGTGTATCACAAGAGCCTGCTACACAAGTAGCACCTAGTGTAGTACAAGAACCTGTTGCACCATCAACTTCAATGGAGAGTGCTCCTGTAGGATCAACAACAGTTAATATTGATGCTCTTTCAGAAAAAACGTCAGTAGAACCACAACAAACAATATCAAGTGTGCCACCAATTGACAATCAAAGTGGTGAGAAGATTGGAAGTAGCGCACCAGTAATTGAAAAGAAGACAAATAAAAAGAAGAATATGATTATTTTAATTATTCTTGCAATCGTTTTAGTGCTTGTAGGTATTGGTGTATTCATCTATTTCTATGAGTTCAAGAGTGCAGATAAGAGAATTGAAGTTCTATCAAAAAATCTATTTAGTTTTACTAGTAGAATAAAAAATGATTCAGTAGAATTATCTAGTGGTAAATATAGTATCAATGGAACTATTACTGCTGATGATGAAAATATAAGTTTTGATGTCGATGGAACTTATGGAGTAGATTTAAAAAATAAAATTCTTGACTTTACATTAAATGCTAATAGTGTAAAAGTGGGAGAAGAGATGCTACCAGAGCCATTGAATGTTGAATTATATTTAAATGATTCTAAAGTATATGTTCTATTACAAAACTTCTTTGACAAATATATCTATAGTGAATTTCCTCAAATGGATGAAATGTTTGATTCTTTAAGCAAGAACGATATTAACTATGTTGCATTAGTTAAAGGAGTTGAAAATGCCTTTTCAGTAGCTGCTAAGAGTACTAATGCAGAACAAAAAATAGAGGATGTAACTATTAATGGAAAAAAACAAAAAGTTAATGTTGTAAGAATTGTTGCAACATCGGGAAATAAAAAAGTATTTGCTAATAATTTTATTAGAACTTTAGCTAATAATAAGACATTTATTGCTGAATATGCAAAAGTATCTGAACAATCAGAAGAAGAAGCAAAAGAAGAAATTCTAAAATCTTTAGAAGATGCTACATTTGAAAATGATCCAAATACTAAAGTTGAACTATATTCTCCTTTAGTTGGAAATTCATTCCTTGGACTTAGAGTATCTGGTAAAGATGAAGATAGTGGAGAACTTTCCGTAATAGAAGTTTATCCAATTGCTAATGGAATTGCTGTTAATTTAACTACTGATGGAAAATCAGTATTAAAAGGACAATTTACTAATTCAGTTAAAAAGACTTCTAAGTCAGAAAATACTAGTGTTACAGTATCGCTTACAGCATTTAATGATGATACTACTGCTAAAGTAGATTTAACAATTAATGTTGAGGATGATGTAAATCCAAAAGTTGAGAAGGTAAATGTTAAAAACAGTGTAGATTATCGCTATTTAACAACAGATGATCAACAATCAATAATGAACAAAATATCAAATTATGGAAATTTAGGAATGCTTCTTTCACAATTCTTATCTTCTTCTAATAGTGGTCTAGATATGATTGATAAGTGTGATTATGCATTCAATTGTGTAGCATCAGATGATGGATTAGATAATAATTGTCAAGTATGTGATGATCTTTCACAAACTTGTACTTTCCCAAATGCTATTACATGTTCTATTGGATAAGTTTTAAATAACTTATCCTTTTTTTATGATAAAATATATTTAGGTGATTTCTATGTATGCTGATGTATTGGTACAATATGGTGTTAAATCTTTAGATCATACTTTTACATATCATATTCCTCAAGAATTAGTTGGGGATTTAACTGTTGGTATGAAGGTAGTTGTACCTTTTGGCAAAAAGGAAATTAATGGCTTTATTGTTAATATTTCTAATAGCAAACCAGAAATAGAAGTAAAAGATATAAAATCAATTATTACTAAAGAATTGAAACTAAATGAAGAATTAATGGAACTTGGTAAATATCTATCTTCTAAAACTCTATGTACTCTTATTGCTTCTTATCAGACGATGTTGCCAACATCCCTTAAGATAAATAATTCAAAAGAAACTTATGAATTGAAGAGGAAAATTATTTATATTAATCGAGACTTAGTAGAAATAGAACATTATATTGAGAATAATAAAAGGGCTCGCGCTCAAATTGAGACTCTTGAATATTTAATAGAAAATGGTGATACATTAAAGAGTGAATTAAATGCATCGGCAGTTAAAAGATTGTTGGAATTAAATCTTGTGAGTGAAAAAACGGAATCAATATATCGAATTGATCCGGGAATTGCCTATGAAGAGGAAAATGAATTAAATGATGAACAGAATAGATGTTTTGAAGAAGTAAGAAATAGTTTTAATCGGGAAAATGTTTTTTTGCTTCATGGAGTAACTGGATCTGGTAAGACGGAAGTATATATGCATTTAGTAAGTGAAGTAATTAAATCAGGAAAATGTGCAATTGTATTAGTTCCTGAAATATCATTGACTACACAGATAGTAAAGAGATTTTATTGTCGTTTTGGTAATGATGTAGCTATTTTTCATTCCAATCTTTCTGATGGCGAAAAATTTGATGAATATAAAAAAATTGAAAATGGGGATGTTCATATTGTTGTTGGTACCCGTTCAGCTATATTTACTCCAATTAAGAATATAGGTCTTATTATTATCGATGAAGAGCATTCTAGTAATTATAAACAGGATAATAATCCGAGATATCATGCTATCGATATAGCTAAGTGGCGTTCTCACTATCATAAATGTCCATTAATCTTAGGATCGGCAACTCCTTCATTGGAGACAATGGCTAGAGCAGAAAAGGGCGTGTATAAATATTTAAGTTTGTCTAAGCGAATTGGTAATTCTAAATTACCTGAGATAAAGATTATTGATATGCAACCAGAATTTAGAAAAAAGAATATGATATTGTCAGAAGAATTACAACTAGACATCATGAAAACTTTAGAGAAAAAAGAAATGGTAATGATTTTACTTAATAGAAGAGGGTATTCAACTATTATTACTTGTGCTAGTTGTGGATTTACTTATAAGTGTCCTCATTGTGATATAACGCTTACATATCATAAAACTAGCAATCATCTTAGGTGTCATTATTGTGGATATACAGTTATTAATTCAAAAACTTGTCCAAATTGTCATGAAGATGCCATAAGAGATTATGGACTAGGTACGGAAAAGTTAGAGTCATATATAAGAGAACTTTATCCATCTTATCGAATTGTTAGAATGGATGCTGATACGACAACGAAAAAGGGTAGTCATGAAAGAATTATCAATGATATTGAAAATGGAGAATATGATATTATTATTGGAACTCAAATGATAAGTAAAGGTTTTGATTTTAAGCGAGTTACACTTGTTGGTATTATAAATGCCGATGAATCACTTAATATACCTGATTTTCGAAGTGGTGAAAATACCTTTAGCTTACTATCTCAAGTAAGTGGCAGAGCTGGAAGATCTGATTTGCCAGGAAGTGTTGTCATTCAAACATTTAATCCGGATAATAAAACTCTAGGCTTTGTATCTTCACATGATTATATGGGAAATTATAAGTATGAGATGGAGATAAGAAAAAAGCTTAAGTATCCACCATACTACTATTTAGTAAGTTTAAAAGTAATTAGTAAAGATTATCAAGCTGCATCAAAAGAATCAACTAAAGTAGCAGAATATTTGCGAAAAAACTTGAGTAAGACATCGATAATACTTGGACCATCAACAGCGAATGTATTTAAAATAAATAATTATTACCGCTTTCAAATTGTAATTAAGTATCGCTTTGATGATAAACTAATGGATGTATTAAAGTTTATTGATAATCAATATATATTAAATAAGACAACTAATATAGAAATCGATATTGATCCTATTAGAATATAGTACTTTTTTCGATTGACTAATTATCATAGATTTGCTAGAATATTTTTCATTGAGAAGGGGTATTTATGCCAAAAAAATATATAGGAAAAAAATATGAAAATAGTACATGGTATGATATGTATTATGATGATGAACTTAAGATGATATCTTTAATAGAAGAGAATGATAAAGACTTAGAATTCTTCTATAATTCTAGAGTAGAAGATACGGTTGCTATGTCAGTATCTAAGGAATTATATAGAGTAGAAAAGATTAGAGAAGCGAAAGAATATAAAGAAAGTTTAAAAAAGAATATACTTACAAATTTATATATCTTCTTATTTATTATGCTTGGTACTATATCAGCATCTAAATTAAAAGAACCAACTATTCAATATAATGTAAAATATGTTGTTACTTGTGAAGACGACAGAGATGAGTTAGCAATTGATTATATAAGTAGAGTAATTGATGAAAATCGTACTATTAGCAGTGACTTTAAAAAGTATCTTATGAATTTTTTTCATGAATTAGATGATATGGGGTGCTCTTTTAATATAGTAACGATGAATAGAATATTTGATAATATAAAGAATAAGAATTTTCAAGATTTATCATTTGAAAATTCCGAAGGTTTTATTATTGGGCTAGCAGAAGTCATAAGCGATAAATCGGATGTTTCTGTTCTTATGACATCCTTAGAATATTATGAGCACTATTATGATATTGAACCTTCTTCAGAATCAAGATTGTTTGATGCGATAAATATAAGAACTGATAATAGTCTTCTAAATGGTATTATTGCTAAAGGAGATTTATACTATAATGAGTATTTGTGTCGCAAGTATGGAATTGTTGAAGAAAAAGCAAATAGGATTATAAATTTTCTAAAGTATGCATATACTTATGATGAATATAATTATGGCAAGTTAGATAATTATACTAATTCAATATTGGCATTTAACTATAATTTTGGTGGAGATTTCTTGATAGGACTAGATGTTAATACTAGTTATTGTGATTTTGCAAATGGAAATACTAAGTATAGTTATAATTTATTTGATAATATAATTAAACTTACAATATCTAATGGATCTATAACTTATGATACATACTATGATACCCTATATGGTGTCGATATTACGAGTTGGGAATATTATAAAAAGTTTGAGAAACTATTATCTAATTTTGATGGCAATATCGATATCAATGATGAAAATAGTCGCATGTTACTTTATCTATATACGATTGCGAGTTTGAGCCAAATAGAACAAGATGATTTAGGAGAAAATTTTCACTTATTTAGATTAGGAGAATACTATTTTGGCAATATTTTTTATTCTTTTCTATCCGGAAATGAATGCGATATTTCAGCAGTTGGTACTATGATTGTCGATTTAGCTACACTCAAAAATTTAGATGAGGATGATTTGATACTATTGAATGAAGCATTAGTTTGTCTTAATAAAGAGAGAGAATGTGGAAGAATAGAACCTTATTTATATGAGTATATATTTAAAGAAGTATCTATTTGTATTAATTCTCAATTTGATAAGAAAACTTTCTTGGAATGGCAAGATAATATCATATCTTTAGTTGAACCAGAAAGTGTAAGTGAAATAATTAATAAACATCGTACTATTATTTCTCAATTGACTAAATCCGAAAAGTAAGATATAATTTTTACATGAAGTGAAGATGAGGCTTGGAAACCTCGGAGCTATATAGAATAATGAGACCAAAGTATGGTGGAACAGCGAGTGAAAAAATCGCCCATACAATTTGGTCTTTTTTTATTTTTGAGGAAGTGATAAAAGTGCAAGTGTATTTAGCTTGTTCTAAAGAGGAGACAAAGATGCAATATAAAGAATTGGCATCAATTGTAGCAACGAAGTTATCCTCTTTAGGATTTACCTTAGTTAGTAAAACTTTTGATTCGGGTATGATTTTTAAATCAATTATGACTTTTAAATATGAAGATAAACCGATTATTGGTGTCAGTGATGTCAATGATGCTAATGGTATTGATGAATCAGAGTATGTAGATAGTATTGTTACTAAAAATACTTTTGAGAGAACTAAGGAAATTTTTAAATTGAGTGATTTAATAATTGTCCTTCCGGGCGGACTCGGGACACTTTCTGAACTTTTTTCGTTTATTGATGAGATGAGAACGAAAAAAATTTATAAGAGAGTAATATTATTTAATTATAATAATTATTATAGTGATATTTTAAAGTTTATTATTAAAGCTCATGATGAGGGATTTATGAGTGAGGATGATATTAAGCTTATAAGTATTGTAAATGATATAAATACATTAAATGATTTTTTAGAAAGAATGGAGAGATAAAAATGGAAAAAAGTATGGAAACTTTAGTTAATTATTGCAAACAATATGGATTTATATTTCAAGGAAGTGAAATATATAATGGACTTGCTAATTCATGGGATTATGGTTCACTAGGTAGAGAACTTAAGAATAATATAAAAAATTGTTGGTGGAAAAAGTTCATTCAAGAAAATGCCGATAAGAATTATAAGAACTTTGGATTAGATTCAGCTATTATTATGAATCCTGAAGTATGGGTAGCATCAGGACATGTTGCTTCTTTTGCAGATCCACTTATCGATTGTAAAAAATGTAAGAGTAGAGAAAGAGCAGATAAATTAATTGAAGAATTCACTAAGGGTGAAGAAACTGGAGACGGATGGTCTAATGAAAAACTAGAGGAATATATTAGAGATAATAATATTACATGTCCAAAATGTGGCTCTTGTGATTTTACACCAATAAGAAAATTTAATTTATTATTTGAAACGCATCAAGGAGTTACTGAAGATTCTAAAAATAAAGTATATTTGCGTGGAGAAACTGCTCAAGGTATTTTTGTAAACTTTTTAAATGTTCAAAGAAGTATGAGAGCAAAAGTACCATTCGGTATTGGTCAAATAGGAAAGAGTTTTAGAAATGAAATTACACCAGGAAATTTTATATTTAGAACTCGTGAATTTGAACAAATGGAACTAGAATTCTTCTGTAAGCCAAATACGGATTTGGAATGGTTTGCATTTTGGAAAAAATACTGTTTAGATTTCTTGAATGATTTAGGTTTATCTAGCGAAAACTTAAGATATAGAGATCATGCAAAAGAAGAATTATCATTCTATAGTAAAGCTACTACTGATATAGAGTATCTATTCCCAATGGGATGGGGAGAACTATGGGGTATTGCCGATAGAACTGACTATGATTTATCAGTTCATATGGACCATGCAAAATGTGATTTAAGATATTTAGATCCTGAAACTAATGAAAAATATACCCCTTATGTCGTTGAACCTTCAGTTGGTGTTGATAGACTATTCTTAGCAATATTAACTGAGAGTTATGTTAAGGATACTTTAGATAATGGTGAAGAGAGAGAAGTGCTAAAACTTAAGCCATTCCTAGCTCCTTATAAAGTTGCTGTTTTACCACTTATTAAGAAGAATCATTCGGAAAAAGCAATAGAAGTTTATCAAGAACTATCAAAGTATTTTATGACATCATATGATGAAACAGCAAATATTGGTAAACGTTATAGAAGACAGGATGCTATTGGAACTCCTTATTGCATTACAATCGATGATGATACTTTAAATAATGGAACAGTAACATTGAGAGATCGCGATACGATGGAACAAATTACTATTAAACTAGAAGATGTTAAAGATTATGTGTTAGAACGAATAGCATTTTAAACTATTCGTTTTTTATAATAGAAATCTGATGAGTTGAAAAAGGCATAAAAAAGATTAAATCCTTTAAAAAAGGATTTACTATCGTCTCATAATTATGTTATTATATATATAGTATAAACATATGGAGGTGTTTATTATGGCATTTAAGAATCCTTTGCAATCATTATTTCCATCTAATGGTGGAGATGAGATTGAAAACACAGAAGAAGGTACTTACGAAGAGGGTATATCTTCTAGTGGAAGTAAAATGATTCTTGTCGAACCTCGTGCATATTCAGAATCTCAACAAATTGCTGATCATTTAAAGAGAAGAAACTCAGTAGTAGTTAATTTAAAGAGAGTTACAAATGATCAAGCGAGAAGAATTATTGATTTTTTGAGTGGTACATTATATGCTATTGGTGGAGAACTTCAAAGACTTGGCAACGGAATATACTTATGTACTCCTAAAAATGTAAATGTTGAAGGAAGAATAAGTGACGAAGAGTCCGAGAAAAAGAATAAATCAAAAATTGAAGACGAAATGGATTTTTAGTTAAAAAAGTATAAATATAGGTGAATATATGAAAAAGTTTGATAAAAGTTTTAACGGATACAATGTTAATCAAGTTAATGCTTTTGTTGATGATGTAGTTGATAAAGTCGATGATATGATTACTAAGATGAAAGAGAAAGACTTAATAATTGATAGGTTAACAAAAGAACTTGAACATTATAAAAGTATGGATGCTACTCTAAATAGAGCAGTTGTAATGGCTGAAGAAGCATCTAATAAATATAAGGAAAACTCTCTTAATGAAAGTGATTTGATTATTACAGAGGCTAAGAAAAATGCAAATCGTATCATTAATGATGCTCTAATGAAAGCAGAACATATCGAAGAGGAATCCGCAAGACTTAGAAGAAATATAGTAACCTATAAGAGAAGAATGAAAGGTCTAATTGAACAGCAATCAGAGATTATTGATGATTTAGATAAAATAGATATAGAATAACAATTTATTTGTTATTTTTTTAGTTGGTGATTTATGAAAAAAATAATAATAATGCTTATAATTTTTTCAATTATTTTAGTGAGTGGAGGAATTATCCTATATATCAATAATTATATTCCTCATAAAATGTATTCAAGCGAATATTTTAATATAGATGCCTATAAATCTGATACTGATAATGATGGTGATGGAATAGATGATCAGACAGATTTTTTAATGGGAGTTAGAAGTTATATTGCTAAGTCTCCAAAATATAAGAGCAAGTATTATGGAAGTGGATATCCTGATGATGAATATGGTGTATGTACCGATGTCATAGCTTTTGGTTTACTTGCTAGTGGTTATGATATTATGGAACTTCTTAATGAGGATGTAAAGAATAATAAAAGTGAATATAATATTTCGACAATTGATAAAAAAATAGATTTTCGAAGAGTCAATAATTTAAATATTTATTTAAAGAGAAATGCCATTAGTTTAACTAAAGATATTTATTCTATTGATGAATGGTCTGGAGGAGATATTGTCGTATTTTCTAAACATATAGCTGTTGTTTCCAATATGCGAAATAGTAAAGGAATACCATTTATAATTCATCATGCCAATAATTATCAAAGTAGCTATGAAGAAGATAAATTAGAGCTATATAAAGACGATATTATTGGACATTATCGAATAAGTTAGTACCAATTTGGTACTTTTTATTTTTTGTGCTATAATACTACTTAATTTAAGGGGTGTTATAGTGGCAAAAGGTTGGAATTTTGATTATTTGACTAAAATGTCAGAAGAGTATAAGTATTTAAGTGAAATAGAAGAGAACCAAGAAAAAAAGGAACTATATGAAGAAATATGCGATTTATATCAATCATTGATGTTAAAACTTCTATTTCAGGAGGGAGAAGTATATTATTCTGATGTAACTACTGAGTGTTTTTTAGATGAATATAACGGAATAAATAATCTCCATATTTATCCTAGACATTATGATAGAATAATGAATAGATTTGCATTAGAAGTAGAAAGTTTACCAAAGATAATAATTCCTAATTATCGAAGAAAGATACCTAAGGATGAATCTTTTGATATTGTTGGAATGTTTATTAAGTTTTATTTTGGTGATTATGGATATGAACTATATAAATCTAATATTTTAGAGAAACCTGAATATATACTATATGATCATATTGATAATGTTTCTTCAGTGACTTCTGTTGGAGAAGAAAAATATCTTACGATTTGTGATTTTGATGATATAAGGTTTACATCAGCACTAGCACATGAAGCTGGACATATTGCAAAGTCGGTAATTAATGATACTAGTTCATCTTTTTCTCCATTAGGTGAGTTTGAATCTTTCTCTTATCAAATAAGGTTGCTTATATTTATGATTAATAGAGGAATATATTCACGAGATGCTTTAAAGGAACTATTGAGTCTAATGAAACTTGCTGAAAAAGTATCTATTGTCAAGCGTTACAATAGTATAAATAAATTAAATAATATAAAAGATCCAAATTATTTTGATAAGAGAATAGAAGAATTAAATTTAAGAGAATTAGCGGGTATTAAAGAAACTAGAGATATATACGATTCCATTGCTAGTGTATTAGATAAAGATTATACTAAATATATATATTCTTTATTAGCTGTATTTGGTGAATTAACTAATCCTGAATATTTGACTAGTTACTATGATATTGTAAATAATCTAGGATATGATAGTCAGAAATCATTAGTTAGAAGAAATAATATTAGTGTTAATAGAGGTATGGAAAACTATAAACAGTTAAGAAGCGAATTGATGAGATTAATATAGGAGAATAAATACTTATTTATTCTCTTTTATGTTATAATTGTTATGGTGATTAATATGTATAGGATTCTAAAGAATATTAATTTAACTGATTCGATATATTTGCTTGAGGTTTTAGCACCTTTAGTGGTTGCTAATGCTATGCCGGGAGAATTTGTCATTGTAATGACTCATGAGGATTCTGAACGTATACCATTAACTATTGTCGATTATAATAAAGATACGGGTGTATTGACTCTTGTTTATCAAGTAGTTGGAGAGTCGACTTTAGAACTATCTTATGAAAAAGATGAGTTGTTCTCTGTTGTCGGACCTTTAGGAAACAAAGCTTTAATACTAGATAATTTGGATAAAGAAAAAATATTATTCGTTGGAGGAGGAGTAGGTATTGCTCCAATTATTCCTCAAGTAAGGTATTTATTTAATGAGGGAATAAAGGCAGATTGTATCTATGGAACAAAAACTAAAGATTCAGTAATATTAGAGAGTGAATTAGTTAGTCTAGTAGACAACCTTTTTATCATGACGGATGATGGAAGTTATGGAGAAAAGGGATTTGTTACAGATAAGCTTGATAAAATAGTTGATGACTATGATATCATTGTTGCAATTGGTCCTGTTATTATGATGAAGTATGTAAGTGAAATAGCTGTTAAGCATAATAAGAAAATTATCGTTAGTATGAATCCAATCATGATAGATGGAACGGGAATGTGTGGCGCTTGTCGATTGATGATTGATGGCAAGGTAAAATTTGCATGTGTCGATGGTCCAGAATTCTATGGAGAAAAAATCGATTTTGATGCAGCTTTAAATAGAATGATTATATATAAGACAGAAGAGGGACGACGCTACTTAAAGATGATTGAAGGAGATACTCATGAGGGAGGTTGCGGTCATGAAAAAAACTGAGATGAGACTTCAAGATGCAGCAATACGTCAAACTAACTTTAAAGAAGTTTCTTTAGGATATACGAAGGAAGAAGCTATTCGTGAAGCTACTCGCTGTTTAAATTGTAAAAATCCAATGTGTATTAAGGGCTGTCCAGTAAATATCATGATACCGAAATTTATCGAATGTATAAAAAATGGCAATATGGAAGAAGCTATTAAAATAATTAACGAATCATCTAGTCTTCCTGCCGTTTGTGGTCGTGTTTGTCCGCAGGAGAAACAGTGTGAAAAGTATTGTGTTAAAGGGTTCAAAGGAGATGCTATTGCTATTGGAGCTCTAGAGCGATTTTGTGCCGATTGGGCAATTGAAAACAATTATGAAAGCAAAGTAAATATAATAGATAATAATAAAAGAATTGCCATTATTGGATCGGGACCTAGTGGACTTTCTTGTGCCTATGAATTAAGGATGTTAGGATATGATGTAACAATCTATGAAGCCCTTCATAAAGCTGGTGGAGTATTGACTTATGGAATTCCAGAATTTAGACTTCCTAAATCAATAGTTCAAAAAGAAATTGAGGAAATTCAAAATATTGGAGTAAAGATTATTACTAATGTTGTTGTTGGAAAATCAATAAGTATCGATGAATTGAAAGAGAAGTACGATGCAATTTACTTAGCGACAGGAGCTGGACTTCCAAAACTTATGGATATTAAAAATATAAATGCTAATGGTGTATATTCAGCTAATGAGATACTAACACGTGTTAATCTGATGGGAGCATATAAAAAAGAATCTAAAACCCCGATTAAAATTCCTAAACAAGTATATGTTATTGGAGGAGGAAATGTTGCTTTTGATGCGGCAAGAGTTATGAAGAGATTAGGCTCTTCAGTAACTATCATGTATCATCGAAGTGAAGTAGAGCTTCCAGCAAGAAGAGACGAGATAAAACATGCTTTAGAAGAGAATATCAATATGGAATTCTTAAAAAATCCTAAAGAGATTTTAGTAGATGATGATTATTCCGTTAAAGGATTGAAATATGTCAATATGGTTCTTTTAGATGAAATTGATTCGAGTAATCGAAGATGCGTAAAAGAAACGGATTCTTATGATACTGTCGAATGCGATATGATAATACTTGCAATTGGGACAAATATTAATGATTTGGCATTTAAAGATAGTATGATAAAAACTACTGATCGAGGCTTGATTCAAGTTGAAGGAACTCACACAAGTGATGAATCAGTATTTGCTGGGGGAGACAATACAACGGGCGCTGCAACAGTAATTTTAGCTTGCGGAGCTGGAGTTAGAGCTGCTAAAGAAATAGATGAATATTTAGGAGGAAAAAATGAAAAATAAGATCGGTATAATTGTAATTGGTATTATAATATTGATATTATTAGTGTTTTTAGTTATAAATAAAAAACCAAAAGAAAGTAGTGATGATTTAATGTTAAGTGGGAAATACAATGTAGAGATAATAGTAAAAGATTATGGTAAGATAAAATTAGAACTAGATGCAGATACAGCGCCTATAACAGTTACTAATTTTATTAATTTAGTTAATAGAAAATATTATGATGGAACTAAATTCCATCGAATCATGGAAGGATTTATGATTCAAGGTGGAGCTGGAAGTGAAAATCTGACGCCAATAAAAGGAGAATTTTCGAATAATGGAATAAAGAATGATATTAGTCATGTTCGTGGTGTTATATCAATGGCTAGAACTAGTGTACCTGATTCTGCGACAAGCCAATTCTTTATTGTTCATGAAGACTCTAAATTTTTAGATGGTAACTATGCTGCATTTGGTCATGTAACTGAGGGAATCGAAGTAGTAGATAAAATTGCCGAAGATTCTAATCCAACTGATGACAATGGAACAATTAGAGAAAGCGAACAACCTATTATTGAATCAATTAGAGTAATTGAATAAAAAATCTATTAATATAGATTTTTTTAATTGTTTTAGAAAATATGTTATAATTCTATTAGAGGTTATTTATGAAGAAGATTTTTAATAAGGAATTTTTAATGTTTGTAATTGCTTTTATAGCACTTTTGTCAGTATCTTTATATATTGATATTTATACTAGGGGTCTTTTTGATATTAATACTTTTGGATTTAATAATTTTAGATGTCGAACTCTATGGATAGGTTTCAGTATTTCGTGGATTTTATTTTTTCTTCTTATTATATACTTATTCTTTAAAAAAAATAGGATAAAAGTTTTAAGTATTTTTATAATGCTTATAAATGTACTTATGTTTGCACAAATATGTTATGTTCAACAATTGGGCAAATATATGGTTCTATCTGATTTATTTCTTGCTGGTGAAGGACTTCAATATATCAAATCAATATTTTTGAATTTGAATTTTGGGATGATTGTAACTATAATATTCAATATTATATTAGTTGTAGTAATTAATTTGATAAATGATAAAGGTATTGTTAGAAAGAATAAAACTTATGAGGTAAATAGGTACCTTGTATTTATAGTTGCTGTACTTGCCATAACTTTTAGACTTGTCAGTTATATTGAACTTGGAGACACTCAAAAAGAAGAATGGATGGAAAATTATAATACGAAGAGTATATATAATAATTTCACTAATCCAAATACTTCGATGTTTGTAAGTGGTTTCTATGAATATCATTTCCGAGCAGTTTACAAATATTTTTATAATTTAATTACTTTAGATAAAACAGCATTGAAACATTCTATTGATAAGTATAATAGTCTTTATGGAATTGAGAAAAGTGATAATGAATATACGGGAATATTTAAAGATAAAAATATCATTGTAGTTATGATGGAAAGTATTGATTCATGGATTATTGATGATAATACGATGCCTACTTTAAATATGATGAAGAATACAGGTATCAATTTTACTAATAGGTATTCTCCTTTCTTTAATGGAGGTCAGACGATTAATACAGAGTTTGCTATTAATACAGGAATGTATGCAATAAGTGATAAGAAGACAATTTATGATATCGATGATGTCGATTATAAATATAGTTTAGCTAATACTTTAAAGAAAAACGGATATGAAGTTAATAGTTTTCATGCCAATTCTGGAGAGTTCTATAATCGTTCAAAGTTTCATAAGTTACTCGGATATGATAATCATTACTCAGCAGTAGATATGGTTAATGCAGGATTACTAGATAAGGATAAAAATTATTTTTCTGATAGTGTATTTTTATCTGATGAAAATATTTTAAAAGAATTTATTCGAGATGATAAATTCTTAAGTTTCTACACTACTTATAGTGCTCATCTAGAATACACTGATAATAATAAGATATATAAAGATGTAAAGAAAATAAAGGATAAAAATTATCAGCACGAAGAGTATATCTATAGAACGCTTGCTCATGATACCGATGAAGCTTTAAAAGCATTAATAAATTATCTGAAAAAAAATAAAAAATTAGATGATACAGTTATTGTTTTAATAAGTGATCATTATGTATATGGATATTCTGATCCCAATTATGTTGCATTAAAGAAGAATACTATTAATGATCGAAGAGATTTACAAAATACACCATTTATTATATGGAGTAATGATTTAAAGCATGAGAATGTAGATACTATTTTAGATACTTCTGATATTTTGCCAACACTTTTAAATATGATGGGAATTGATTATGATCCAAATAAATATTTAGGAACGGATGTGTTTAGCGATAATCACGATGACTTTGTTTGGTTTGCCGATGGATCTTATATTAAGAGTAAAGATTGTTCTCTATCAAATGAATCGATACTTACGAAGAATAATTATAATATAAATAAGAATAGAAGTATTCTATTAACTAATTATTATGGAAAATAGGCCAATTATTTTGGCCTTTTATATTCGTTAATATATGATGATTAAATTAATAAAATTTGCTATAATATTCTTGGTGATATTATGAAAGATAATAAGGAAGTTGTCTTGTTTTTTGATATAAATACTAATTTTGATTCTTTGAGTGTAGCAAAAGAGTTATCATCGCGCTATCCAGAACTTGGCAATCCAACTATTTTACCTCCAACTAATGATCCAAAATCTCCATTAATTGTGTTTAAAGAAAATCCTGATTTTAGATTAGTTGTAAGTTTATCTAACGTAAATTTTATTATCAATCACACTTATTTTGATAATATAGCTTCTATTGCATTTGATATGGTTGATGCATTTGAAGAGTTTAAATCAAGTTTTACTAGAATAGGGTATATATCTAATATATTTTTGCCTTCTAAAAGTATTGAAAAAGTTAAGAATAAGTATCTAAATGAGGAAGAGATTAATGATGTCGTAGATTTTAATTTATCTTGGTATCGCGAATTAAATACCAAATTGGAAACTCTAAATTGTTGGGAAAGATTTATAACTGATCATCACGATTTTGATGATTTATTATGCCAATATGATATTAATACTCCGGTAGAAAAAAGTATTGATATGAATATGAAATTTTTAAAGAATTTCTTCAAAGAATCAAATGACTATATCGAAAAAAGGATTGATTTATAATGAAGAAAGTTCTATCGATTATTTTAGTAATTTTATGGATGATGCTAATATTTAATTTTTCTAAGGATAATGGAGTGGAATCGACATCTCTTACTAATGAGGTTATAACAAGAATTGTTACAATATTCACAGATATTGAAGAAAATAGTGAAGAGATGCAAAGAATTATCGATGTAAGTTTTATTCCTATTCGTAAATGTGCTCATTTCTTTGTATATTTTATCTTAGGTTTACTAGTAATGAATACTATATATATTTGTGGAGTTAGTAGAAAGACATTAATCATATCTTCGTTAGTATGTATTTTATTTTCTATAAGTGATGAGTTTCATCAGATATTTATCGATGGTAGAGCGGGAACTATAAGAGATGTTTTATTGGATAGCAGTGCTTCTCTATTTGCGAGTTTTATATATCATAGGTTAATTATAATGAGGTATTACTATGAAAAATAATATAGTTTTAACATTCTTGTTTACAATTTCATGTTTTTTCTCGATAATGTGTCTTACTTTATTTAATACTAATTTTGTACTTAAAAAAATGGAAAAATTTGATTATTATGAAAAGCAATATATCAGTTTAACTAATTATTTAAATAGCAATTCTATTGAATATAAATTAAAGAAGAGTGATTTTAAATATGATATCGAAAAATATGTAAAGAGTAGATATAGTAAATACTACATTCATAATAAAATAGAATCGAGCACTAATACAGATAATATTTATTTAGATTATGTAAAATTCAATAATATATTAGAAAAATATAATGTTAATTTGATAATATATATATCTTTTATGATGACAATTCTTTTAGTAATAGTAACTGGCAATATCTTTATTAGAACTAAGGGCAAACATAATTTAGATTTAATATTTATATATTCTTCAATTACATTAATACTTATATATGGAGGATTATATTTATTATTTAGTACTAATAATGAGTTTTTAGGATTTTTAGTTAATGAATCTTTAAATTATTTGCTTGGAATATCAGTAATAATGTTAGATATTGTTTTTATAAAAAAATATATAAAAAGAATCAGTTAGAGTTCCTGATTCCTTTTTTTAAATTCTCGATAAAGTTTACTTATAGCTCTCTTTTCGATTCGCGACACATATGATCTAGAAATATTAAGTTTATCGGCTATTTCTTTTTGTGTCAATTCCTTTTTGTCATTAAGTCCGAATCTATTTATAATTATTTCTCTTTCTCTTTCGTTTAAACAATTTAGAGAATTACTTATTAAATTTAAATTTTCTCTTTTGTGTAAAACTTCATTTATTTCTGGGGTTTCCGATTTTATGACATCAATTAAACTTATTTCATTACCATCTTTGTCATAACCGATAGAGTCATTTAATGATACATTTTGATTATTCTTTTTATTGCTTCGGAAGTGCATGAGTATTTCGTTTTCAATACATCTTGCGACATAAGTTGTAAGTTTATTGTTTTTTTCTAGTTTAAAAGAGTCTATTCCTTTTATTAAACCGATAGTTCCGATGCTTATTAAATCATCAGTATTTTTATTATTGGTATCATATTTTTTTACAATATGTGCAACAAGTCTCAAATTGTGTTCAATTAATTTGGCTCGTGCTTCACTATCTCCGTTTTGCATTCTATTCAAATATTCTAGTTCTTTGTTGGTTGGAAGAGGATCGGGAAATACATTTATTGAGTAGGAAGCACTTGCACTGAAAAGTAGACTTAATAATTGCGTTATAAACATATATACACCTCTATAAATTTTATGTTTAATCGAGAAAGAAATGTTATATACTTGTATTAATTTATTCAATAAGTTATAATTTAAATAGGTGATAGAATGAAAAAGAAGTTTATTATAGTTTTAACTTTAATGATACTTATAACTCCGATAGCTGTATTTGCTGATGAGGGAGTATGTCCATTAGGTCCTGACGTTACAAAGGATTTATACGGAGCATTGATGATTTTAAAGATTGTAGCTCCACTTTTATGTATTGGTCTAAGTGTATTTGATGCTATTAAAGCTGTTGCTAAAGGGGACCCTTCAACTGATTTAAAGAAGGTAGCTATAAAATTTTTAAAGAGAATGATGTATGCAATCATTTTATTCTTTATTCCAGTTTTAGTTGATCTATTCTTCCAAATGGCTGACGTATGGGGAGCTAATGGAACATGTGATCTTATGAATCCTGAAGGAAATGGAACAAGTACGGAGCCTGCTACACGTACGACAACAGAAAATTGTGCAGCTCTAACTGATAAAGAACATTGTGATCGCGATCAAAAGTGTTATTGGGATAGTAATACTAATACATGTCATGTTATGAATAGTCGATAATTTAAGAGATTTAATTCTCTTTTTTTTTTCTTTGTGGTAAAATATTATTAGCATTGGAGGATTATATATGTTTGATAAATTTGTTCCTGATAAATATTTTAAAAGTATCTATGATATCAACTATGAATCCTTAAAGGGTAGTGGAATTAAGTGCCTTATATTTGATTTAACTAATACGTTGGAACCAGAAATGGTTAGAACTCCATCGAGAAAAGTAAAGGATCTGTTTGAGGATTTAAAGGATATGGGATTTAAATTAATTATAATGTCTAATCGACTAAAAAATGTTGTTACTCCATTTAAAGAACAATTGTGTGTCGATTCTTGTTATTTATCTTTTAAGCCATTTAAACATAAATATAAGACGATTTTAAAATTGTTTGACTATAAAGATAATGAAGTTGCCTGCATTGGAGATCAATTATTCTATGATATATTGGGTGCCAATAAGATGAATTTGACGAGTATTTTAGTTAATCCAATAGGTGATCCTAAATTTGAACTTTCAAGATTAAATAGGAAATTAGAAAGTGTTGTTATCAATCATTTGACAAAGAAAGATTTATTTAAAAGGGGAAGATATTATGAATAAAATATGTTATGGATGCGGGGCAAAATTACAATGTACTGATGAATTGAAAATTGGCTATATCCCTGAAAAGAAAATTAATGATTCTAAATATTGCATGCGCTGTTTTCGAATGACTCATTATGGAGAAAACTATTCTATTGATACTCCTAAAGATCAAAAAGAGATTATAAGGAAAATTAATAATGATTCTAAGTTTGTAATTTTTTTAGTTGATTTTTTAAATATAAGTGAAAGTGTTATTAAACTATTTAAAAGTATAAAGAAAAAGAAATTGTTGCTTATTAATAAATGTGAGTTAATGCCTAAGAGTGTCAACAAAGAGAGATTTGTCTCTTTTATAGCTAATCATTATAGTATTATTGATCCAATTAGATTAAAGGGTGGAACTAAGTTTCATGGAGCGAAGTCAGTATATAACTTTTTAACTGAAAATAATATTAAAGAGGCCTATATACTTGGACTTAGCAATTCTGGAAAGAGTACTTTAATCAATGATTTAGCTAGAATTAATGATTCAAATGTTACGAGTATTACAGTTTCTAAAAGAGCAAATACGACAATTGATTTTATAAGAACAAAGATTAGTAATGATTTAGTATTAATTGATAGTCCAGGTTTTATAATTGATGATTCTTTAAATAATGATGTTACTGGGAAAAATATTAAAGAGTATTCAATGAATATAAAAGAATGTGAAACAGTAGGTCTATTAGATAACAAATATTTTTTAAAGTTTGATGGAAAAACACAAATGGTGTTATATACAAATTCATCAGCTGAAAGAATAGTAAAGAAGTATTATAGAGCTGCTCCTAATCTTGTTTATACGATAAATGTTACTAAACCTAATACGGATATTGTTATTAGGGGAATTGGCTTTATCACAATAAAAAAATGTGTTAATATAACTACTAATATAGATTTGAAATATATTGAAGTTAGAGATTCAATGTTTGGTGATAAAGATGAGTAAGATACATGTAATGAGTGACAATTTAGCTAATAAAATTGCGGCTGGAGAAGTTGTTGAGAGAATATCTTCGGTTGTTAAAGAATTAGTGGAAAATAGTATTGATGCTCAAGCTCATAATATTGTAGTTGATTTAATTGATTCGGGAACTAAAGAAATAAAAGTAACTGATGATGGTGTTGGCATGGATGAAGAAGATGCCAAGAATGCATTTTTGCGACATGCTACAAGTAAACTTCTTAAGGAAGATGATTTATTCTTTATTAATACTCTAGGATTTAGAGGTGAAGCTCTACCTAGTATTGCGTCAGTTTCCAAACTTGATTTAAATACGAGCGATGGAAATCAGGCGACTCACATTGTCATAAATGGGGGTGTTTTAGAGAAGGTTGAAGCAAGTGCATTAAATAGGGGATCAGTATTTAAAATATCAGATTTGTTCTATAACACACCAGCTCGTTTAAAGTATTTAAAAAGTGATGCGACTGAACTATCCAATGTGGCAAATTATATTGAAAAACTTAGTTTATCACATCCGGATATTAGCTTTACTTTGACTAATAACGGGAAGAAAATTGTATTTACTTCGGGAAGTGGAGTATTATTAAAGTGCATTCATGAGATATATGGCTATACAGTTAGTTCTAATATGATTGAAATTAGAGTAAGTAATGATGATTATGATGTTTTTGGCTATATTTGTAAACCTGTAGTATTAAAGAGCAATAGAAATGATATGACTACAATAGTAAATGGAAGATGTGTTAAAAATGTCGATATCAATCGTGCTATTAATGATGGATATCATACTTTTAAACCAGATATTAAATATCCGGTTACAGTTCTTTCTATAGAGACTGATCCAACTTTAATCGATGTGAATATTCATCCATCTAAACAGGATATTAAATTTAGTAAATTGGAAGAGTTATCGAAGATGATTACAGATACTGTCACATCTTCTTTAAAGAAGACTATATTGATTCCTAAAATAGAAGTTAAAGAAAATCAGTATGAAAGTATTGAACCTTCGATAGATTTTTCTATGGGAGATGAGGAAATTCCTTATGAATCTGTTAATCAAGAACAAATTGATTTTAAATTAGATCAGTATCAAGAAGCTAAAAAAGAAGTTTGTGAATCTAGTCAAGATATTGAAGAAAATGAACTGATAAAGAAACTTGAATTATATCCGGCTGGAGTTGTTTTTGGGACTTACATAATTGCTCAAAATGATGAGGGGATGTTTCTAATCGATCAACATGCTGCTCAAGAGAGAATTAATTATGAAAGAGTATTACGTGCTTTGGCTAGTGAAAAAATATTTACGACAACTCTTTTACTTCCAATTAGCCTTGAATACTCTGCAAGTGATTTTATTAAACTAAAGAATAATATGGAATTGATTGAGTCTTTGGGATTTAAATTGGACGAGTTTGGAATTAATACATATATTGTAAAAGAACATCCAACTTGGTTAAAAGCTGGTTACGAAACTGAAAGTATAAGAAGAATATTTGATATCATAATCGAAGGAAAGTATTTATTCGATCGTGTTAAGTTTAATGATCATGTTGCTGCTACTATGGCTTGCAAGATGAGCGTTAAGGGAAATGAAGCAATTTCGCTTGAACAAGCAGAGAATATTCTTAGCGATTTAGTACTATGTGATAATCCTTATAATTGTCCGCATGGAAGACCTACTATTATTAAATTTACAAAGTATGAACTAGAGAGAATGTTCAAGAGAGTAATGAATTAAAAAGTATCATTTTTTTTATAAAATTATACCTTTACAATTGGTTGTAAAGGTCTTTTTTTTTGCAGTTTTATAGTTGTTTATTAGGGGGAAAAGTAGTATATTATATGTAGACAGTGGTAGAAAGTGGAAGAAAGTGGGGAATTCCAATGCTAATGGGCGAGTTTCATCATAATATTGATGAGAAGAACAGACTAGTTATACCAAGTAAATTTCGCAGTGAACTTGGTGAACAATTCATAATTACTCGTGGCTTAGATAAATGCTTATTTATCTATTCGATGAATGAATGGAACAAACTAGTTAGTAAACTTAATACTCTCCCTTTTACACAAAAGAATGCAAGAAATTTCACAAGATTCTTCCTATCTGGCGCTATCAATGCTGAATTCGACCGCAGTGGTCGAGTTTGCATTACCTCCCCCTTGATCGAATACGCCGATATTAATAAAGAGTGCGTTATTATCGGCGCTAGCGATCGACTTGAAATATGGTCTAAAGAATCATGGGATAAGTTCTTGAGTGATAATGAAGAGAACTTCTCAGATATAGCAGAAAATTTATTTACAACGGGTGATTACAATGCATTATAGTGTTTTATTGAATGAATCGATTGAAGGACTAAATATTAAAAGTGATGGGATTTATGTTGATGCAACGCTTGGATATGGAGGTCATAGTGAAGCAATCTTAAAAAAAATTACTACAGGAAAATTAATAGCATTTGATTCTGATCAAGAAGCTATTAATTATTCGAGAAATAGATTAAGCAAAATAAGTGATAATTTCATTCTAATTCATTCTAATTTTGAAAATATGAAGAGTAAATTAAATGATTTAGGAATAACAAAAGTTGATGGAATAGTTTTTGATTTAGGATTCTCAAGCCCACAAATAGATGATGAATCAAGAGGTTTTTCCTTCCAAAAAGATGCTCGATTAGATATGAGAATGAATAAGGAACAGAAATTAAGTGCTTATGAGGTAGTAAATAATTATAAAGAAAGTGAATTAACTGATATATTCTATCGATATGCTGAAGAAAAGTTTTCGAAGAGTATTGCTAAAAAAATTGTCGAGAGAAGACCAATTAATACGACTTTAGAATTAGTTGATGCAATTGTTAGTAGTGTCCCAGTGAAATATGCAAATACTAGACATCCTGAAAGAGTTATTTTTCAAGCTATAAGAATAGAAGTTAATCGAGAATTGAATGTTTTAGAAAATGTCTTACCTGATGCTATAGAACTCCTTAATAAATCGGGAAGAATATCAGTAATTACTTTTCATTCATTAGAAGACAGAATAGTAAAACAGACATTTAAAACCTATAGTGAAGTCAATGATTTAGTAAAAGGTTTACCAATTATTCCCGAAGAATATAAACCAAAACTAAAACTAATAAATAGGAAACCAATACTTCCCAGTGAGGAAGAAATAAAAGAAAATTCAAGAAGCAAAAGTGCAAAATTAAGAATAGTTGAAAGGGTATGATTATTATGAGAAAGACTACTGGTCCAGTTAAAAATTTAAGAAAGGGAGATTTTATATTCTTGTTAATTATAGCTGTATTTGCTATATTAACTCCAGTTACAATAATTTATTCTGATGCTTGTCTATCGAGTACTAATATTGAAGTTGAAAAATTAAAAAAATCTATTGAAGAACAAGAAAATATCAATTCGGGTTTATCGATGCAAGTTGACGAATTAGCAAGTCTTTCAAATATTCAAAATATTGCAAAAGAGAATGGTTTAGTTTATAATAATGATAACATTATATTAATAAAATAGTTAAGAGGTATAAACATGAAATATAGGAGCAATGCAATTAAAATAAGTTATACATTTATTGGTGCCATTGCTCTTTTATTTATGGCTTTTTTTATTAAACTTGGGTATGTGGCTATGTCTTCTACTGTTGAAGGGACAGATTTAAAAAAGTTAGCTGAATCTAGAAGTACGGCAACAAAAAAGTTAATTGCTGAGAGAGGAAGAATATATGATAAAGATGGGGAGTTACTTGCTCAAAATGTTAATTCCTATACTGTTATTGCGTATTTAAGTTCTTCGAGAACGACTAATGATAAATATCCTAAGCATGTTGTCGATTTAGATAAAACAGCTACTGAATTATCAAGCGTTTTACTTCCTTTAAATGAGAAAATGACGAAAGAATACATATATAAATTATTAGACCAAAAATTATATCAAGTTGAACTTGGACCTGGAGGAAGAGGTATAACTGAAAATACTAAAAGAGAAATTGAAGCTCTAGGTTTACCGGGTATAGATTTTATTAAATCTAGTAAACGATATTATCAAAACGGCGATTTTGCGTCATATATTATTGGCTATGCAAAGAAGTATACTAATGATGATGGTCAAGAAGAAATGCGCGGCGAGATGGGTATTGAAGGATATTGCAATCGCTATTTAAAGGGTAAAGATGGAACTATTACATATCAAAAAGATGCTTATGGATACCAAATGGCAAATAGAATTAGTTATACCGAACCGGAAAGCGATGGGTATGATGTCTATTTGACTATTGATAAGAAGGTTCAAATGTTTTTGGATAATGCTGTAAATGATTTTAATAATTATAATCCTGAATGGGTTACAGCAACTATAGCTGATGCCAAGACGGGGGCAATCATTGGTTCTTCAACTTCTCCTTCATTTGATCCAAATACTTTAAATATTACTAATTATAATAATCCGCTCATAAGTTATACTTATGAACCTGGTTCAACTATGAAAATATTCTCATTCGCATCAGCAATTGAGGAGGGCAAATACAACGGAGAAGATACATATATGTCTGGTACTATTGATGTTGCTGATTATAAGATAAAAGACTGGAATAAAACTGGTTGGGGAAGAATTACTTTCGATATAGGATTTACTTATTCTTCGAATGTTGCAGCTGTTAATTTAGCGCGTAATATTGGTAAAAAGCAATTGCTAAATTATTATGATTCACTTGGTTTTGGCGATTTAACTAATATTGAGTTATATGGTGAGCTAAAGGGAGATGTAAGTTTTGACTATGAAGTTGAAGTAGCAAGTGCATCTTATGGTCAAGGTATAACTGTGACTCCTATTCAAATGGTACAAGCTCTAACGACACTTACTAATGACGGAACTCTTTTGCAACCATATATAATAGATAAGATAGTAGATCCTAATACTAATCAAATTGTCTATCAAGGAAAGAAGAGAGAAAAGAATAAAGTTTTTAGTACGGCTACAGTTAATAAAGTAATTGAACTTATGGATAAGACAGTAAATACTGATGATACTCAGGCGACTGGTAAAGTATATCATACTGATGCTGTTAGATTGGTAGGAAAAACGGGGACAGCTAACTATACTGGTAAGAATGGCGAATATATTACTGGAACTTACACGAATATCAGATCATTTGCTGGAGTATTCCCTAAAGATAATCCAGAATATATAGTATATGTCGCTGTTAAAGATTTTAATGGTACAGGCAAGAATATGGGAAATATTGTTAAGAATCTTGTCGAGAGTATTAGTAAATATCGCAATTTAGATGAGAGACCTAGCGATAAAGACGAATCAAAGATAGTTACTGTTAAGAATTATATAAATGTTTCTACATTGACAGCTCTACAAAGCATCAATAATGTCGGTTCTACACCTATTGTAATAGGTGATGGAGATATAGTTATTAATCAGTATCCTAAGAAAGGAACTAGGGTAAGTCAATCATCTAAGATTTATTTAGTTACTAATGGAAGTAGTATTACTATGCCAGACATGACTGGATGGAGTAGCAGTGAAGTTAAGAGATTTGAAAGTCTTTCCGGAGTTAAAGTAGAAATGAATGGATATGGTTATGTTTCATCGACAAATATAGAAAAGGATGCTATAATTAATAAAGAAGAAGATGTAATTGTTGTTAATCTTGTTCCAAAAGAAATAGATATTATTACAACTACAGAAAGTACTACAAATGAGGTGTAAATATGGCGAAAGTTAATAAAACTAAAAAAGTCGCGAATAGTAAAGAGGTTGACAATAAAAAAGATAAAAAGGCTATGAGCAAAGTAAAGAATATTTTAAATAATCCATTGCCAATGTTGATTGCTCTTACAATCATAATTGTTGTATTGCTAATATATATTAGTACGACTAGTCGTGAAAGCAAAATCTATGTTGGAGAAATAAATGAAGAAGATGTAAATATAGTAAATATTCATTATTTTGCAAACAATGATATGAATTATTTCTATGCGTCAAATGCAGCATATCTTGGAAGTGATGAGAAGGTTTATTCTTTTCAAGTAGGTTATTATGCCGTTGATGCTAAAGGTGAATATCATGAACTTGCAACTAGATCGCAAAAGTTAGATAAAGCTACATCTATAAGAGATGTTGTTACAGAAAACAGTGGATGGTCAATTTCTGAACTTGCTAATCCAAAACTAACTAATGGTAAAAAATTCTTTGATAATGATGTTTTAAATAATCTAGAAAATCTTCATTTTGTTATTTTAGCATCAACAGATAAAGAAAAACCTAATGATCCTGATATAAAGGTTGACTATAAGATAAGTTTGACAAAACTTACAAAATAAGTGAAAAGTCACTTATTTTTTTATTGTAAAAAATTTCCTTTTGATATATATTTTGTTTAGAGGATAGATGTATATGAGAAAAGCTTTCTTTTTATTTTTTCTTATAGGTTGTTTTTTTGCTTTTGATTGTAATGCCCTTGAAGTATGTGATATGAGTAATGAATATAAAAAGTGGTTGGAGTTAGGAGATGAAAAATTTAATTACGAGATGCCTCCATTTTGTGAATCACAAATAAATAAGACTAGTAGATTTGGTCTTAGTAGATATAGTTTATATTCTGCAAGTAATCCTAGGTATTCATCTTTAGAATTAGGTTATTTATCTGATATTAGAGATCAAAAATATACTGGTAGTTGTTGGACTTTTGCTGCAAATTCGTGTGTTGAAACATCAGCACGAAAAGAGGGAATTGGCGATTATGATTTCTCAGAAAAACATATGGAATATAGTCTTACAAGACATCCTTATAAAAACACTTCTTTAGTAAATATAAATGGATTTAATCGCGAACTCGATAGTGGGGGAAATTCTTTTTATGCTGCATCTTACTATTTTCGCTTTACTGGACCAATTTTAGAAAGTGAAATGCCTTTTACTGATTATAATTTGCCAATAGATGATAATTCTATTCCTTCAAGTTCACCTAGCGTCATAGTTGGGAATTATGATATAGAATACTATAATCAAGGTGTTTGCTCCGATGAATCAATTAAATCAATTAAAGATAAGATTATAAAATATGGTTCTGTTGGGGCTTCAATATATATGGAGTCTAGTTTGAATAGTAGTTATCTTAATGAAAATTACTTCTATTATCCTGGCAGTTCAAATACTAATCATGCCGTAAATATTGTTGGATGGGATGATTCGATAAGTAGTACTAATTTTAAAAATAGTCCTTCTCGTAATGGGGCGTGGATTGTTCGTAATTCGTGGGGTGAATCATTTGGCGATAGGGGATATTTTTATATATCTTATGATGATACTAATATATGCAGTAGAATAAGAAATTTTAATGATATAAAGAAAAATGATTATGATAATGCATATAGTGCAAATTATGGACTAGCTAATTTTCGTTTAGGATATTCCTATGGTGATTATCTTTATTCATCTGCTAAGTTTATAAAGAAAACAAGTGCGACAGAGTATTTAGATCGCGTTAGCTTTGAAGTTGAGGAAAATACTTCTTATGAAGTATATCTATCGAAGTCAAATTTATTAGATACAAATGAAGATTGGATTTTGTTGGGTAGTGGTTCATCTAAAAGTAGTGGAGTTAAAACTCTTATATTTGATACACAAGAGATTAATAGTGATTATACAATTATTGTTAAACATATCTCTTCTGAAGATTATTATTTACCAGTACTTTGCAAAACAGATTATGATGCTTATGAATATGCTAATATAACGTTAGGTTTGAGCAGTTATTCATATGATGGAAGTAATTGGTATGATTTAGGAAATTATGTTAGTTCTTCGTCTTCGATTGATGGATGCTCAAGTGTTATATTTGCCTATACTAGAAATAGTTTAAATGGTAATATGGTTGATGATTATGATATTACTATTAATTCAATTGTTGGAAGTTCAGATTTGATCTATGTTAATACTAATAGTTATTATAGTGTTAATTTAAAAATCGAAAATATTGACGATATGGAAAATATTACTCACAAGATAATTGATAATAATGATATTGATGTCACAGACAATTTTATTCTTTCCGATACAGTTGATAGTGGAGTCGTAACTATTAAATTAAGTAATCAGGTTAAAGCGGGAAAATATAAATATGTTATTAAATATAAGAATATTGAAAAGAGTATTGACTTTAATATTTACAATGTAATTGAATCAAGTAAATATCGAATAGAAAATGGAAATATCATTATTAAATTAAACAATTCTAATATGATTAATAAGACTATGTTAAATCCCGATATAAATACAAACGGAGTACCATATTTAATTCTAAATAAAAATAATGTAGCTATCCAGGATTCTACCGGAATTGGAACTAATTACAAATTAAAAATAGGTGAATTTACATATAATTTTATTGTAATAGGGGATGTCTACAGTGATGGGATTATTTCTGCTTTTGATTATGTTAGGATTCGAAATCATATGATGAATAATAAAATTACTGATCCGAATGAATTAATTGCAGCTGATGTCAATAATGATTCAAAGATATCTGCCTTGGATTATATAGCTATTAAAAAGATAATTATGGAGGTGTAATTGTATGAGTAGTATTAAAAGAATATCAATAATTATTATTTTATCTTTGCTTTTCCCAGCTATAGTTAATGCTGCTGGGGGGATAAGTGTATCGACTAGAAGTGTAAATGTTGAACCTAATGGATCTAAAAGCTTTACTATAAGTGCAAGCAATGCGGCTGGAAGAGTAGATATAACAAATTCAAATCCGAGCGTTGCAACAATATCATCTTCTAGTGAGTTTCTTGATAATAATTCGGTAAGCGTTACTGTTACTGGAAAAAGCGTTGGAACTGCAATAATTAAAGTAATAACTACGGATGTTGCAACTTATGATTTAGAAGAAGTAAGGACCACTTATACTATAACAGTTACAGTTTCTAATCCTAGTACTACTAAACAGACAACTACTACGACTACAACTACGAATAGGAAAACTACAACAAGAAAAACTACAACTTTGAATAGTATTACCACTTCAACAATAATGAATACGACAACAACTAGTTATGCAGAAACAACTAGTGCTATACTAGAAACAACAAAGAATATTCAAAATAATAAAATCAATGGTACTATCAAGTTGGATGAATTTAGAGTAATAGGATACGATTTAAAGGAAGAAAATGGAAAATATATACTTAATATTGATGATAAAGTTGATGAAATATATGTACTAGCAAGTTCTAAAGATAAAAGTGTTAGTATAAATGGATATGGAATAATTGATATTAAAAATAAAAATAGGGTTGTTATAGAAGTAAGTAAGAATGAAATAAACAACAAGTATATTATTCAAATTCAAAAGAAGAAGAGTAATACACCATATATAATCGCGATGCTAATTGTTATTATTGTCATTCTTCTTTCGTACATTTTAATTGATTGGAAGAAAAGTAAAAACTATCGTTAATCCGATGGCTTTTTTCTTTACAACTATACATTTTGATATATAATAATTAATTGAAACAAATTGATTTATAAATTATAATTAAAATGTAGGTGGAGTATATGGCAAAGAATAATGATGAAGTTTTAGATAAAAAAGTAAGAGCTCGATTGAGAGAAGATATTCTAAGTGAAATTAATACATCTGTTAAAGATGATTTGGTTGAGACTGTTGCAAATGATGTGAGAGATACTTTTAATTCTAAATACAAAAATGAAATTAAAGAAGAGATTAAAAGAGATATTGTTGATGACATTAAGGAATCTGTTAGAAAAGATCAAATAAAACTAAGTAGAAGAAAATCTTGGAAAATCTTTAGATTGGATATTTATATTATTCTTCTTATTGCTTGTAGTTTGGTACTTGTTTATCGCTTATATGATTCTGGTAATCTAACTTTACCAGCTAAGATGACTAAACCAACTGAGTCTACTACAACAACGAAACAAACAACTACAGAAATTCATGATTTTTCTTGGCTAAAAAATAAGTACTCTTATTTATTAAATAATGTTCATATAATTAATCTTGACCTATTAAAAGGTGAATTTAATACGGAAAAGATATCTAATGAGGATAAATTGGCTATGGCTTATAAAAACATTTCATCAAAGGAAATTCAAAAGGAAGGTATTATAAGCACCATTAAGGGAGAAATATTAGAGAATAAATATAATGAATTATTTAATGATAATTTATTCAAAAACGATAACTTTACTATCGATGGGTTAAACTATGCTTATTCAGAGTCTACTAATAGTTATATTGCAATAGGTGAGGAAAATATTAGCACTGATGAGATTTTATATAGTATCTATGATATTAAGGAAGATGGAAATAAAGTCGTTATTAGTTCGTATGTAGCTTTGAATAGAGATAATAAGATTTATAATATTAATAATTTAGAAGAGAGTGTAAAAGATAATAGTAGAGATATTACAGACGTATTAGATAAATTAAGCAAAGTTGATTATACTTTTGAATATTCTAATGGAACTTTCCATTTAGTTAAAATAGCAAACAGATAATTGAAGGAAACTTCAATTATTTTTATATAGGTGATGAAGATGAAAAAAGAGATTGTTACTATTTTTGTTTTTATTGTGCTCATTATTGGTGTTTCTCTAATATATGTTATATTAAATCCTTTTGAAGTTAATAATGGCTCTAATGAAGATAATAATTATAAATTTGATGATAGTAATTATTATTTGGTTCAAGAAAAGCCTTCATTTAAGGAATATGCTTTAAATGATTTGATTTCTTTAGATTTATATATTGAGAATTTTAATATTAAATATAAGAATAATGAATTGATAATAAATGATAATGTAATTGATACTAATATATATCTATATAAAAGGATTGCTCTTTATAAAGATGCTAAACTTGTTTTATTTATAAGAAATAATGAAACGAGAATAGATGAATTAGTTATCTATGATTGTATCAATGATACATTTATTAAACACGATAAAATAGATAATATGTATTTGGAAGTGAATGATAATATTTTTTTTGAAGATATTGGATTTACTATTAATACTACATTAGTTGAAGATAGTTTATTTATTGGAAGCAATAAATCTATTTGCAATTTTGATGATGATCGTATTGTCTATAAGTATATAGAAGTTTTGTTTGATCCGAATGAACTGGAATTCTATGATACTACTGATATAAGCTCTTTAGATTTGTTTAATTATAAAAAAAATAATGGATACTGTTAGTATCCACTTTTTTGTATAAAAAAAACTAGTTTAACTAGTTAATTTAAAAAATGGTGACCCGTACGGGATTTGAACCCATGAATGCATGCGTGAAAGGCATGTGTGTTCAACCACTTCACCAACGGGCCATACAAAATGGTGGGCCTGGGGGGACTTGAACCTCCGACCTCACGCTTATCAGGCGTGCGCTCTAACCAGCTGAGCTACAAGCCCATTTTGTAAAAGCAAATAAATGGTGTCCCCTTAGGGATTCGAACCCTAGACCCACTGATTAAGAGTCAGTTGCTCTACCAACTGAGCTAAGGAGACAAATCCTTGCAAGTACTAGTTAATTATAACATAAAATTTTAAAAAATCTAGTCCTAATTTAAAAAAAATTAAAAAAAATTATAATTTTGTCTCCACGCTCAGTAAAACTGACTCTTTATACGTATTTCAATAAGAATTTTTGAGTTTTATAATATATTTTAATAATTGTATATTTTTAAATTTTAAATTTATTTAAATTATGTTAAAATGTAATAGGAGAGATAATATGAAGAATTGTTTCCTTATAGTTAATTGTAATGACTTTAAATCAACGAAACATTTAGTCGACAATGTTGAAAATTATAGTTGTATAGATTCGATTCTCATTGTCGACAATGGTTCAAGTGATAATGAAAGAAAACTTTTATCTTCCATTAAGTACGATAAAGTTGAGATTATTTATAATGATGAGAATTTTGGTTATTCTTATGGAATTAACATGGGATCAAAATATTTAATAGAAAAATATGGCAAGTGTAATCTTATTATCAGTAATTCTGATATTGTCATATTGAGCAAAGAGGATATAGTGGTTTTACTTAAAGAACTAAATAAGAGTGAGGTTGGTATTGTTGGACCACAAATTATGGAACTTGGCGGTATAAGTAGGGGAATTAAGTGTGTCAGTCCTTTAATAGATTTATTTAATACTACTCCAATAATAAATAATTTAGTGCCTGATAATGTAGTTTATTATAAGGATAATCATTATAATTGTGACTATTCTGATGTCGATATAATAAGCAGTAGTTTCTTTCTTATTTCTAGTGAGACGATGAAAAGAATTAATTTTATGGATGAATTGGTTTTCTTATATTATGAAGATTACATTTTATCAAAAAAGATAAAAAATTTGAATTTAAGTGTTAGGGTAGTAAATTCTGTAAAGGTTAAACATCTATATTCTGTTACAGTAGATAAGATTATTAAGAATGTCGATAAATTTAAATTATTTAAAAATAGTCAGTATTATTATCATACTACATATAATGATGCTAATCGATTTGAAAGATATATACTTAAACTATCGAGAGTAATTGGTATATTTATAAGAAATAAAAAATAGGAGATATCATGAAAAAAGTTCAAATCTATGCTTTAGAATTTGGTTATGGCGGAGTTGAAAGAGAAGTTATTACTTTGGCTAACTCTTTGATCAATATATATAATATTGAACTTATTTTTATGTCTAAAAATTATGATAGGATTCCATATAAGATAAACAGTAAAATAAAAATAACTTATATTAATGAAAATACGAAAGTATTTAGAAAACTGAATGCAATAACGGATATAAATGTAAGAAGGTTTTTAAAAACAAAGTTGACTAGTGATATTGATACAGTGATTTCTACTAATGTGATGTTCAATAAATATATAGACGATTGCAGTATTGAAAATAAAATATATTGGGAGCATAATCACCATGAGAATAGTGATGTTATATTAAAATCTATTTTAAATAAGATTGGAAATTTTAATACTATTGTAGTTCCGACTAAAAAATTGGAAGAATACTATAAGAAGAATACAAATATCAATGTAGTCATGATACCAAATGTTATTGAAATAGTAGAGGATGGCATTAGTAGTCTAAATAGTAGAATGCTTATTTCTGTTGGCAAGTTGGTTGATGAAAAAGGCTTTGATAAATTAATAGAAGTTATGAAACTTGTAAATGATAAAGATAGAACAATTAAGTTATCTATTGTTGGAGAGGGACCAGCGAGAAAAAAACTAGAAAATATAGTTGTTGAGAATGGATTAAATCGTTTTATAAGTTTTTATGGAACGATTGATAAGAATGAATTATTTGAAGAATATTTGAACTCGAGTTTATTTGTCAGCTGTAGTGAAAGAGAATCTTTTTGCCTTTCTCTAATGGAGGCTATGACTGTTGGAGTTCCGGCGGTAGCTTTTTATGAGGAAAGTTTATGCGATGTTATAAAAAATGATATTAATGGGTACCTTATTTATGATGGTAATATTCAGGATATGGCTAATAAGATATTGGAAATAATGAATAATGAGGGGCTTAGAAGAGAACTCGGTAATTGTGCTAGAGAAACAGTTATGTTTTACGATGTAAATACTATTAAGAGTGATTGGATTAAAATAATATAAAAAAAGAACTTGAATTATCTTTTAGTATAATCTTTAAGTTCTTTTTTTAGTTTTAGGAGTTCTCTTTTTTCGGCTCGTTCTAGTTTTGAATATGTTCCTGATCTAGATGCGGGAATAATATACGGCATGGAGTCAATTGTTCTCTTTGCTCCGTCAATATGTAGAATAATATTATCTTTTTTCTTTTTTTGAAATGTTGGTATAGTTTTATTTTTCATGATTATCACCTTATATTATTTTATCATTATTTACTAAATTTACTCAATATGATATTATTTAAGAGAATAGAGGGATGTTATGAAATGTGAATACTGTGATAATACTGTCGATTCAAACTTTAGTATTTGTCCGCATTGTGGTGCTAATTTGCCTAGAGTAGTAGTGGTTAAAAAGACAACTATGATTCCTAAAAATAATGGTTATGAAGAAAAGACAAAAGGTAGATTTATTAATTATTTCTTATATAGCGTTATTGGTATTGGAATACTTTTAATTATATTGTTAATTTTCTTAAGATATACATAAATGTTATTTACTAAATTAGTAAACTGTGGTAATATAGATTCTAGAATAGGAGTGTGTCGTAGATGAAAAAATCTGCAAAGATGGGATTTACATTGGTTGAGTTACTTGTAACAATTATCTTACTAGGAGTAATTGGTGCAATTGTTGTTTATAACATGATGAATGTTTCAACAAATTCTAAAGATGCTGAATATGAAAAGTTTGTTGCTAAAGTAAAATCTGCTGCTGAAGCTTATGCTAATTTAAATCCTGATGTATTTAAAGATTTGTATATTAATAAAGCATATCTTTATATTAAAATGGAGGATTTGATTAATGATGGAAAAATAGATGAAAAATTAGTTAATCCTTATACTGAGGAAAGAGTTAAACCTGATGAGTTGATTAAGGCTAACTTGAGTACTTCTAATGGTGCTTTAACATTTGAGTATCCTGTTAAGAGTAATACGGAGGAGAGTTTTTTAGTTGCACTTTCTGATTATGTTGTTAATGGTGAACCTTATGATTGTATGCAAGGTGCGGGAACTTACCAATTGGCATTATCAGAAGAAAATGGCGATTTGATCATGCTAGATAGTCAAGAGACAATTGATAAATATAATTTTAAATGTGAATATCCTAGTGAATTTAAATCTTATGGAAGTGACTCCCCAGCTAGCTTTAGAAATGGTAAATATACTAAAACTGCTGGAACTTACGATATTACTTACAGTTGGGTAACTGAAAGTGGTATTAAAAAGAGTACTAAACGTACATTAAGAGTATTATCTGAAGTTATACCTACATTCTCGATTAAAGAAGTGGTTAATGGAAATTCTTCAGTTTACAATTATAATTTTGATGAAAATCCATATTATACTCCTTCATACACAAAGGAGAACGGATGGAAGTATTTGACTTATACTCCATTAATTGAAGGATCAGATCCAGAAAATACAAAATATACTGTTAAAAAGATTGCTTTGAATCAATTTTCTGATATCAAAGACCCTAATAAAGCTATTGCTGCTGAAGGAGCGAAAGAAGAACTTGTTGTAGCTGACTCTAATGATTTCTCAACAGCTTATCCTGTTGATGATGGTCCAAAATTATATACTATAGATACTGTAGTTCATGGCCACTATAACAAAGAATATTCTTATGAAGCACACAATAGTGTAATAATGAGAAGTAAATTAATTATCCCAAATGAATTTATTAGTGTTAATAGTAGTAATTGGGCAACTAATCGTACTATTACAATTAAAGCCGGTATTCATTCCCCTGTAGGAACTGCTTACTATGAATATAGTTTGGAAAAACCTCAAGATACCTCATCTAAATATGTTGAATCAAAATATACATTTAACGATAGATATTCTTCTTCAGCTAGTGTTAATGTGCCTTTAAGAAGTAATAATAATATTATAGTTGATGTTAATAGACCTATATCTATTTTCGAAGACAATTCTTGTATTGACAGTAAAGTTGAGTATACTAATATTTATGTAAGAGCAATTAATGATGATGGATATCTAGGTGATTGGAAAGAAGTTAATGTAAAACTTACAAGTGATTTATCAAAATTGATTATTCAAGATACGCATTGCATCAAAACTAGTACAAATAGTTGTTATTTTACAAATAAGAATGCTTATATTGACTATAATGGAACTAGACTTGTTGTTTTGGAAAAATATAGTGATAATAGTTTCTTAGTTACTTTAGATGGCGTAGGAAGAAATGCAACACCTATTCAAATTAGAAGAGGCGATATTTATGTAGATACTTGTGATGTATTAAGCCATGCTAGTATTACTTATCGTTCTCCAATTATTGAAAATATTTTTAGCGCTGTTAATTTGAATTTACCACATATGGATAAACATGGTGTAGTAACTAATTGGCGTGTTACATCTCAATATGTATATGCCTATAGATATGGTACTAGACATGGTACTTCTCAAGAATATAGAGTAGGTACTACGACAAATAATTTCTCTTCAGTGTATGGTAGCCCATCCGAAGCTCAAGTTAATAAGTATGGTAGCGCTATGGTAACTGGAAGAAATTATTGGACTAATGATATGTTTAGTAGACAATCAACTGTTACTGCTACTGATGGTGGCGGTGGTCACAGAGCTACAGGAACATATTTCAATGTGTACATAAAATATGTTGGGGCAAATGGTGGTGTTAATGCTGGGTATATTGGTGACACAATGCCTGTTAAACCAATGTTAGTATTGCGCGATTTAAATATATGTGATACGTCTGGTACTGATGGTAACATTACTTATAAAGTGGCATTAGGTTCATAATTAATAAATGGGGTGAATAATTGTGAGAAAAAGAAATAAGAAAAATGTAGTATTGGTGACTATTATAGCAATTGCTTTAATAGTCACTCTTGCTTTAATTGTCTATATTTTAGTAAAAAATCCTAATAGAGTTTTAGAAAATGGAGAACCTATTAATGAAAATTTTACTTTTTTAATTGAAAGTGGCGATGCTACCGAAGTTAAAACTAGTGATTTAATTAAAGAGCAGAGAGAAATGTCTCAAGATATATTAAAAATGTATAAAAAGGGAAAATATACGATTACTAATCCTCTAGTAATTAGTGATCCTTACGGAGCTAGTCCTTTAACAGCTCTTATAATGTTTAATACTAGCAAGAATGAAAAAGTTAAACTTACTGTTAAGGGGAAACACAATGATGATTTAAAAGTTACTTTTGAGAGTTCAAAAGATCATTATATCCCTGTATATGGATTATATCCCGAATATAAAAATACAGTTATTATTGAAACTGAAAGTGGCAAATCAAATACTTTGACAATTGAAACTTCTTCTATGGGATTAACTGGTGAAGTTACTGTACTAACAAATAGTATTGGCAATTCTAATGGAAATTTCTATTTTGGTACTGCTGCAATTGGTACTGCCAATATTGCTTATGATAGTTATGGAGAACCACGTTGGTTTTTACTTCCAGATTATGGTAAAGGAATGACAATGCTTAGCAATGGTCATCTATTGTTATCAAGCACTAGTGTTGGACCAGAAATTAATTCTGCAGGTGGTATGATAGAAGTTGATATGTTTGGCTTTGTTCATCATGAATATGATTTAACTGGTGGATATCATCATGAAGCCTATGAAATGGAAAATGGCGATATTGTTGTTTTAACTGGAGATGTTGAATCAAAGACTCTTGAAGATGTCGTAAGTGTAATAGATCGTAAAACTGGAACTAACAAAAAAGTATTTAAACTATATGACATAGTTAGTGGAATTGATCCAAATATGATAGGTGATGAGGAACTTGCTTGGGCTTGGTTGAATGGTGTCTATTACGATAAAAATACGAATGAATTATTATTATCATTCCGCAATAGAAATTCTGTTGTAGCTCTAGATTATGATAGTGGAAATATTAAATGGATTTTAGGCGATTCTAAGTATTGGTCTAGTGCTTTTGATAAATATATATTAAAAGGCGTGGGTAGTAATTTTACTTATCCTATGGGACAACATTCACCAAGTATTGATGCAAATCATAATCTATCGTTATTTAATAATGGATATAATGCATATAAAGAAGAAACTCATACTTGTGGATATTTTAGAAATAGTGCATCTTATGCTATGGTTTATAAGATAGATGAAGAAAATATGACAGCTGAGGTTACTTATAAATTTGGTGGTACTGAATATTTCAGTTATGCTTTATCTAGTTATAATCAAACTTTTGATGGTAGAACACTATTTAATTCTGGATGGCATTTTAGTGATGAAGTAAATTATGAAGACCCTTCTTGTACTCAATTCAATAATGATAAATATGTTGCATATATTATTGAATTTGATGAGAACAAGGATAAAATATTAGAACTTAAAGTAAATGAATCGAAATTTGAAGTAATTAAAGCTAATATTTATAATTTGAGTCTATCTAGCGTTAAACCACAAAAATATGATGATATACCAAATTATGAGTTTAATGATAATGCATATTTTACTACTAATAATGATACTAAAAATTATGAAGAATTAACTGAAACTGAGGCATTGAAATATAAGAATACTGATGAGAAAATTCAACTTAGCTTTGAAGTTGTTAATAGACAATTTTCGTTTGTTGGATTAATGCCTGATGAATTTGACATAAAGGTAACATTTATCTCTACTAGAGGAAAAGCTTATCGTTATACTTTAAAGGAAGCTAATAAGGAAATGAAAGTATCTGTCAACTTATCTTCCTTGCCTAAAGGTAGATATTATGTATATGCTGATATGGGTAATAAAGTATATGATACGAGAGAATATGTGGAGATATCATAAAAGAGTTTTTAAAACTCTTTTTTTGTGGTACAATTAGTATGGTGATAATAATGAAAAGAATATGTGTTATATGGGGTATTTTGGTAACTATCATTATTCCTAATATAGTTTTTGCTGATGGATTACAGATTGGCGTAACTAATAATAACGGGGTGTATCAATTAGATTATAGGAACTCTGATAAAAAAATTAGTTTTAGCGAGGCAAAGTCGAAATATAATGCAAGTGATTATTTTAATCTATTAATAGATAATAAAATGCTATATTTCTATCAAGGAAATGAAATATCGGAAGAAGAATATAATACGGGCATAGATAACGATAATACAGATGAGAGAGTAAAATCATATGGTGAATATGGTTTAAGAGTTCATAGTACTGAAGATATAATTAGCACTATTGATGAATTATATTCAAAGCGTTTAAACGGAGAATATCATTTAGTTTATTCGCAAGAGGAATATAAAACTATTGATTTTGAGAAAATTAATAATTATGTAACAGAGCATTACTTTATTAATAAAAATACAAATATATTTAAGTATTCTGAATATGGTATATTTATTTATCCTAGATTTCCATTTGATTATAATGAATATGATATGATTGTAAGTGTAAGTCCGATTATTAGTTTAGCTGAAGAAGAAAAATTGAATGTTTTCATGGATACTTTTAAAGAAGAGTTTGTTGGTAAAAGTGATTATGAAAAAATATTAATAGCTTATACTTATATAACTAATACAGTTAAGCTGCTTGATGAAGATAGTTCGAATGTTAGTGCCTATAATGCACTAATAGATAGAAATGCTGGCTGTATAGGGGAAGCAAATGCTTTTAGTTATATTATGGATTATTTAGGAATTGAGTCTTATATAGCTAATAATGCTGTTTTCTATGAAGATAGTGTTATTAGTACTCATTCTTTTAATGTAGTTAAATTAAATGGCAATTATTACATAGTCGATTTATCTATTGGGGGAGTGGATGGACTACTAATTCCTAATAATCAAAATATTGTTTTTACTAATGGTATAAAGATCAGTGATCAACCTTACATTAATAGTGATGTTAATATTTCTATTGATTATGATAAATATGATAAATTAGTAGATAATATAAAAAGAGAAGTTAAGCAAAAAGAATCGCTAGATAAGAAAAGTGATGAATTAAAGAGTGTCGATTTTGTCTCTTATTTGATTCTGATTATTATATTATTAGTTCTTACTATTGTGATTATTTTATTTACAAGAAGAAAATAAGATATAACGTTTGTTATATCTTTTTGTATATAAAATTGACAAATAAAAAACTCATATTTCTATGAGTTATTTTATCAATGGCGGAGTGAGAGGGATTTGAACCCTCGCGACAGTTACCCGTCCTATGCCCTTAGCAGGGGCACCTCTTCGGCCTCTTGAGTATCACTCCAAGCCCGATATATAGATTATACAAAAGTCTTATATTTATGTCAATAAAAGTTCTTAAAAAATAGTAAAATAAATGAAAAAAAGAATTAATTGTCTTCTTCAATTAATTCTTTTATATCGCCAAAATAATCTTCAATTATTTTTCTTCTATTGTCATCATTAAATTTTGAACCGCTAGCTTTAGGATGTCCTCCGCCACCATAAGTGCTTGCAAATTCATTGACTGGGCAATCTTCTTTACAAGTTCGATATGAAATTCTCGATGCTGCATCAATTAATATGATTAAATCTAATTCGGGATGCCTTTCAGAAAGGAAGTTTCCAAGTTCACTTTTATTGTTCTCAGAGAATACAACTCCACATTTTTTACCTTGAATAAGATATTTAAACATCTTAGTTTCTTTGTTTTCCATGAAGCGAAGCAATTCTTCCTTTTTTATTTTTGTAAACCTTTTTTCAAATGCAGAGAATGTGAATTCTGTTCCGTCTTTTTTTAATCTTCTTCCCATTGACTGAATAAACTTCTTTTTTCCTAGTGCTTCTTTAATTATATCTAAGTCTCGTCCTTTATCTGATTCGAATGTAAATGTGTCCAATTGTCTTACTTGTTCAACATAATCTCTTATAACTGGAGTATCTAATTCTTTATGAGTATTAACTAAGTATTTATAGAATACTTCTGTTGCACATGTCTTTTTGCCTTCATAGTCGAAAACTAATGTTACTCTTGGATTATCAAGGGCATATTCGTGAGTTGCATGATGATCGAAGACATAATAATTGATATTTTCGCTTTCCATCTTATCGTAAATACTTTCAGGTATTGTTAGATCGCATATATACACAATGTCATATTCTTTAATATTTGATTCAAATAGTTTTTCAAATTCGGTTTCGATATCGTGTATTTCGATAGATTTATAATCGAATTTTTCGTTAATTAAATTCAATAGAATTATTGGGGAGATGCCGTCTAAATCAGTGTGTGTTATAAGTAGAGTTTTCATTAATTAAACACCTCCATCTTAATAGCTTCTAGAAAAATATCCATTAGTGTTTCATAATCCATATTATCAGATACTTGTTCATCGGTTAAATTACTCATAGAGTCGATTGTTATTTTTTCTGCACCAAGAGCTTCGTATGTTTTTACGTTTTCATCATCTTCATCACTTGACAAAACAAATATGTAACTATTGGATTTGTCCTCGATGTATTTTTTTGCCTTATTATAATTGCGAGTGTTATTTGGTTCATCGCTTGATATTACTAAAACTTCAAATCCATATTTCTCTAAGAACTTAAACATTTTATTTCCTACTATTATTCTCTTATTTGTTGCGTTATCAGCAATAGTTTTCAAATCTGCATCATATTCTGATATTATAAGTTTAATATCATCATAGTTATTTGTAATCTCTTGCTTAACTATTGTGGAGCTTACATATGTTAGCAAAGAATCCTTTATATTTTCTGCTAGCATTAAATAATTAGATGGAGAATACCATAATTCGTTTTCATCTTCGTTAACTGCAATTCCCCTAGATACATCTATTAATTTTATGTTCTTATTCTTGTTAGTGAATGCGGCAGCTATTGTTTTTTCATTACTCAATCCGTTATATACAAATAAGTCAGTTTTGGCATATTCTTCTATTTTCTTATCTGTTAATTCGTATTTGTTGATATCGACACCATTAGGATATATGGAATCAACTTCTGAATTGTATCCATATATTGATTCCATTAAATAATAAATAGGATAAGATGTAGTATAAATACTTATGTTATCCATTGTATCTCGTTTAAAACATCCCGTTAGTATAGTTAGGGTAATAATGCTTAATAATACTAGTTTTATTCTTTTCATTTTATCATCACCATCCCCTTAAATATACCAAAATATGGGCTTTTTGTAAATTATAACTAGATTAAACTACAAGTTTTATGTATAATTATATTGGTGATAATAAATGGACTTTCTAGATAATGCAGGAATAAAAATTAAAAACGAAGAATTATTGTTAACTGCCTTAACTCATTCTTCTTATGCAAATGAGGAGAAAGTTAATAGTTATGAACGATTAGAGTTTTTGGGAGATGCGGTTTTAGAATTAGCTACTTCAGAATATTTCTATCTTAAGACTAATTTAAAAGAGGGAGATATGTCTAAAGTTAGAGCTAGTTATGTTTGTGAAAATGCTCTTTTTGAATATAGTAATAAAATTGGACTAACTAAACATATAAGAGTTGGCAATGGTATAAATAAACTTACTGAATCAATTGTTGCTGATTGTTTTGAGAGTGTCTTGGCGGTAATATTTTTAGAACATGGATTTAGTGTAGCTAAAAAGTTTGCTTTATCTATTATTGTTCCATATGTGGAGAGTGGATATAATTTTATTCATGATAGTAAGTCTTATTTACAAGAGATGGTTCAAACAGATAAGAAGAGCCTAGAGTATGTAGTTACTAGTGAAACGGGACCTGCTCATGATAAGACTTTTGAAGTTGACGTACTAGTAGATGGTATTCGTTTTGGACATGGAGTTGGGAAGTCTAAAAAAGAGGCTGAACAGGAAGCGGCGAATGATGCGATAAAAAAACAGGCAAATGAGGTGTAAGATTTGAAATTATTAAGTATTAAAGCACATGGTTTTAAATCATTTGCTGATAAGATAGAAATTAATGTTGGCGATGGCATTACTGGTATTGTTGGACCGAATGGTTCCGGTAAAAGTAATGTCGTCGATGCGATAAAATGGGTTTTGGGAGAATCGAGTTTAAAGGAAATTCGTGGAGGAGAGAAGGCAAGTGATTGTATATTTGCAGGTTCTACTTCTAGAAGTCCACTTACTAGAGCGTGGGTATCTTTAACCTTTGACAACAGCGATCATTATTTGGCTTCTGATTTAGCAGAAATTGAAATTAAAAGAGAAGTATTTAAGACGGGGGAAAATGAGTATTACATAAATAATACGAAAGTTAGAAAAAAGGATATTACAGATTTATTTTTAGATAGTGGAGCAAATGCTGATTCTTTTTCTATTATTTCGCAAGGTAAGATAGTTGAAATAATTAAGGGAAGACCAATTGATAGAAGAGTTGTAATTGAAGAAGCGGCTGGAGTATTAAAATATAAAAAGCGCAAAGAAGAGACAATGCGTAAACTAGATAATACAAATGATAATTTAGAAAAGGTTACTCTTGTAATTGATGAATTAGAAAGTAGTGTAGAACCTCTTAGAATACAAGCGGAAACAGCTACTAAATTTTTAAATTTTAAAGAGGAACTTAAGGGAGTTGAAGTAGCTTTAATAGCAAGTGATATAAAAAGAATTAATGACGATTATGAGAATACGAAAACAAGTATTGATTCTTTAAGTGAAAAGTTATCTAGCATGAGTAATGATTCTAGTGTTGAAGATTCAAAGATTGAAACTCTTAAGACACAATCTATTAAAATTGATGAAGATATTTCTAGTGATACAGAAGAACTCATTAAGATAAACCAAAAGCTATCTGAATTAGAAATGGAAAAACATGTTGCAAGCGAGAGAAGAAAATATGAAGTAGAAAATCAAAAACTAGAGAATAATATTTTAATTTTAAAAGAGAATGAGGCAACAATTAAAAAGAATATTAATGTTATTACAAGTAATATTAAAGAAAGAGAATTAGAATTAGAAGATAAGAAAAGAATCGTTCAAGAAATAGAAGAAGAACATCGTCTAACTAATTTAAAGAAATCGACTTTATCTAGCGAACTATCTAATAAAATAAAAGAAGAAGCAAGTATTAAGAATAGAATTGAAGTTCTAAATGATTCAATCGAGAATGATTCGAAGATACCATATGCTGTTAAAAGTGTTTTAAGTAATCCTCGATTAAAAGGAATACATGATGTATTGATAAAACTTATTGATACCGAGGAAAAATATGTAACAGCAATAGAAACGGCTTTAGGCGGAAACAGTTCGGTTATTATATGTGATGATGAAGCATCGGCAAAAGGTGCAATTGAATACTTGAGTACAAATAAACTTGGTAGAGCAACATTTTTTCCAATTAGCGTTATAAAACCTAGAGGTATTGATGAAGATACTTTGAAAATATGTCAAGCGACTGTTGGGTTTGTTGGTGTTGCTGCAGACCTTATTACATATAATCCTCTATACAAATCAATAATGGAGAATCAACTTGGAAACGTCATTATTGTAAATAATATAGATACTATGAATAAACTTGGGAAAAATATTGGCTATCGATACCGCATAATTACGTTAGATGGAGAACTCTTACATACTGGCGGAGCTATTACTGGTGGAATCAACAAATCATCTAAGGGTGTTATGAACGACCGTTTCTTACTTGATAAATTAAACAAAGATTTAAGTGTTTTAACTAATGAAATCAAATTGATGGAAGAACATATTAATTCTATTGATCAAGATTTAAGTATTTTAGAAGATAAAGTAATTAGTTCAAAAACTGATGAAGCAAGAATTGCTTCCATACTTCATCAAATGAAAATTGAAGAAGCTGAATTAAATAAGAAGTTAGATGATAATCAAAAGGAATTGCGTGGGACATCTAGTGTAAAAAATCATTCTACAGATGATTATCTTGATAAAATATTATCAGATATTGTCGACGTTTCATCGAAAAAAGAAATTTTAGAAAGCAAGATTAATAAATTGAAGGTAAAAAAGAATGATGTAACTAATGAAATCAACGAATTAGAGAGTATTAGTAGAAAGAATAATCAAGAGTATAATAAACTTCAAAATGAAATAATGGAGAAAAAGATTAGTATTGGTAAAATGGATGTTAAACTCGATGGATTACTAAATCGTTTAAATGAAGACTATCAAATTACATATGATGCAGCTAAAGATAACTATATTTTGGACATAGATGAAAATACAGCTCGTACTAAAGTGAATTATTTAAAGCGTGAAATTAGAGATTTGGGCGATGTAAATGTCGGAAGTATTGCCGAGTTTGAGAGAGTTAATAGTAGATATACTTTCTTGAGTGAGCAAAAAGCAGATTTAGAGGGCGCTATTCACAATTTGATGGAAATTATTACGGATTTAGATGAAACGATGAAAAAGAGGTTTATGGATACATTCGAACTCGTTAATCAGGAGTTTGGTTCGGTATTTAAGAAACTATTTAGAGGTGGCTCTGCTTCTTTAGTGCTTACTGAACCCGATGATATATTAAATACTGGAGTTGATATTAAAGCGGAACCTCCAGGAAAGAGTTTAAAGAACGTTGCAACACTTTCGGGTGGAGAAATGACTTTGACAGCTATTGCACTACTATTTAGTATTCTAAATATTCGCGTTGTACCTTTCTGTGTGCTTGATGAGGTTGAAGCAGCTCTTGATGAAGCTAATGTCGATCAATTTGGAACATATATTAAAGAATACGAGAAAGCAAGCCAATTTATCGTTATTACTCATAAAAAGAGAACGATGGAATATGCAAATACTCTATATGGAATAACAATGCAGGAGAGCGGAGTGTCAAAACTTGTCAGTGTAAGATTAGAAAATATTGAAGAATAATTAATTTTTACTATACAAATTACAAATTTAATGATAAACTTTATGTATATAGTAGATAACTATGTTGTTTTTATTGAAATAAAATATTGGCTAAGATATATTAGTTCGGTAAAAAGGAAAATCTTAGTTATTTAAGATGTGGAGGAAGAAAAATGGAACAAAGTTATGTAAATGAAGTTATTGGAAATACCAGTGAGTTTTGTGATATTTTTAATAACTACGAAGACAAACTAAAGGAATTAGGAGAAAAATGTGATTCTATTTCAAAAGAAGTAGAAAATTACAATAGTTCGGTTGCTACTAACGGAAATGCTTCTGAACAATCTTATGATGCTTTAGATGATGATAGAAAGTATCATGATGAGAATGGAGAAGTTATTCCTTATGGGCTTTTATCAGAAACTCAAAAGAGAGGTTTAGCAAAAGATGCTATGTTTGTAGCTGACAGAGAAATCGAATTAAAGGATATGATGGCTGAAGCTAGTTATGAAATGCATCAATCAGCTCATAAGTTTTTAAAAGACTTACAAGATAAATTAGTTGATATTAGACGTTCAAATAGTCGTCTATCAGCTTTAAATTTACAATATGTAGCCGATATGGCTAGAAATCAAAATGTTATTGATGATTGCCTTTATCAAGCAACTAAAGTTACAACAGCTGATGAGAAGAGAGAAATTGCTAATCGTAGAATTCAAGCATTAAAGGATAATCGTAAAACTGAATTAACTTTCCGTATTAATACAGCATTAATTGATGCAACTAATTTAATTCAATCAACATTTAATCAAGTTATTATTTCGATGGAAGATAATATTAAAAATGAATTTGAAAATGTAGACACGATATCTGCTGGATTGATGGAAGACAAAATTGACATTCTGTCTGATTTAAGTAAATTAATGGCTTCTTTCACTAAATTGAAAAATGAGTATCAAACAGAAAAAGAATTAATTAATAGCATCAATGAAAAATGCAAGGCAATGAAAAAAGCAACAGAAGATAAAGATATTAAGAAGTTTGCTAATTGTGTTATGAAGACCACTAAAGAGTTTTCTAATTTAATTGAAGATGTTCAAAAGTATAATGATGAACAAAAGGTTGCTAATGATGGACCAGAAAATAATGGACCTGAGAATGATGGACCAGAAAATGATGGACCAGAAAATGATGGGCCTGAGAATAATGGACCTGAGAATAATGGACCTGAGAATAATGGACCTGAGAATGATGAACCTGAGAATGATGGACCTGAGAATAATGGACCAGAAAATAATGGACCTGAGAATGACGGACCTGAGAATGATGGACCAGAAAATAATGGACCTGAGAATAATGGACCTGAGAATGATGGACCAGAAAATGATGGGCTAGAAAATGATGAACCTGAAGACGTTGTAAGACAAAATCAAGATGTTGAATATAAAGTAAATAGAAGAAGACAAGCTGATGCGGCAAAAAGAAATTTAGCAATGGCTGCCCTTGGTGTTGGCTTAGTAGCTGCTAATGGACTTGGCTTTGGAGTTATTGCTGGACCTGTCTTATCTGGTGGTATCTTGGCTGTTGCTGGTCTTGGCATTGCGTCAGGCGGAATGACTGTTTGGAAACGTGCAGCAGCAACTAGAAAACTAAAAAGTATTGCTCGTAAGATGAGAAAAGAAGGATTAAATATTCATCTTGGTGAATTTGACTATGAAAAGGGAACAGTTGAATTTATGTTGAGAACTGAAGATGGTCAAGATATTCCACTTAGAGATGCGGATCAAGATCCTCGATTGATTGATGCTCTACAAGATCGATTAAATAAATCTTTTAGAAATAATCAAAGAGGACTTAAGGAAAATGCTAGTAGTAAGTTTGAAATTGATATGAAAGATATGCCTAAGGTAACTATTAATAATTTGGAAGCTGCTTATGCTCCTATTGGTGGAATTAGATCGTTTAAAGATGACGTACTTGGTGAAGCTTTCTCTTGGGATACTCATTCATCATTGATTGCTAAAATTAAAGATTCAAAATTTGTAAAAAATTTAAGAGATAGAGAAGAACATCCAGTTGATGAAGCAGAATTAGAAGATATAATTGATGAACCAATTGTTGTTGAGGGGGAGGAACTTGCTGAAGAAGAAGTTACTCCTGAAGTAGAAGAAGAAGTTACTCCTGAAGTAGAAGAAGAGATAATTGATGAAGAACCAGTTGTTGAAACTCCTGAACAAGAGGCACCTATAGTTGAAACTCCTGAACAAGAGGCACAAGTTGTTGAAACTCCTGAAGTTCAAAATGCTGCTTTCGAGTCTGACCAAGAAGATGAAGAAGACTTGTTTGCTGAACTTGAAGATCCTTCTGCCAATATGGATTTAGATGATGAAGAACTAGCAGCATTACTAGAAGATTTAGGAAATGCTGATAATTTAGAGCAAGGTGCTGATGAAATTGCTAGAGCAGTAGAAGAAGAAGCTCCTAGCAGAAGATTATAGAAAGAGGGACTTATATGATAGAGGTTGGCAATATTGTTACTTTAGAAAATAACCAAGAATATTTGATTCTTGAAGAATTAACTGACAATGAACATAAATATGTTTATTCTGTTAGGGTTTTAGAAGATGAGACTCCTACTGATGAATATTTGATATTTGAAAGTATTATCAGAGATGATGATGAGTTTTTAAAACCAGTTAATGATAAAGAATTGTATGACAATTTAATTGAAGAGTTTAAAGATATCGTTGCTGATAAGCTAGTTAATGGCGATTACGAGAATGATATTGAAGATATAGAAGAAGCTGCTTAGGCTTCTTTTTTGTGTTTATGAATAATTTTTAAAGATATAGAATAATTTGTATTGGAGGATTATATGAAATTTATAAAGAATAATAAATCGACAATTTTGTTGCTTATTAGTATTGTTATAGGTACTATTATTGGAATTATCTTTAAAGAGGATGCAGTTATTCTAAAACCTTTTGGTGATTTATTTATTAATGCCTTATTTATGGTTATTGTGCCTTTAATATTCTTGACGATTACTACATCAATATTTAAGTTATCTTCAAAGGCTAGATTTGGCAAAGTAATGATTAGTACTATCATAACATTTTTTGGAATGAGTATTGTTGCACTTTTAGTTTCATTTGCTGTTACGCTTAATTTTAATTTAGTTGATGCCAACAAAAATATAATACCTGAAAATGTAAATACTCAAGTTGTTGAGGACGTGAACATTCTTAGTAGAACTGTAGATGTGTTTACTGTGAGTGATTTCAGTGAACTCTTTAGTAAAGACAATATTATTGCTTTAATTGTTTTCTCAATATTATTTGGATTTGCTATCTTAAAACTTGGAAATAAAGTAGAACCTCTTAAAAAAGTATTATTATGTACTAATGATGTGATTCTTAAAATTGTTGAAATGATTTTGCTTTATGCTCCTATTGGTCTTGGATGCTACTTTGCATCTGTTGTGGGAAGTCTAGGAGTTTCAATTGCCGTTGGTTATTTTAAAACTTTCGTTCTCTATTTTACTGTAGCTGTTTTATATTATTTGATAGTTTATTCATTATTTGCTTATCTGGCTGGAGGTAAAAGAGGATTTGTTTCCTATTTAAAAAATATTTTGCCACCAACTTTAACAGCTTTTGCTACTTGTTCTTCAGCAGCAAGTATACCGGTAAATCAGAAGTGTTCAAGAAATATTGGAGTATCTAGTGATATTAGTGATACAGTTATTCCTTTGGGAACTAGCTTTCATAAAGATGGTTCTATAATTGGAAGTGTTTTTAAAATAATGTTTGTTGTATATTTAATGGGAATTAATATTTCTGATCCTTGGCAAGTATTAAAAATATTGAGTGTCGCCTTTATTGCAAACTTGCTTATAAGCGCTGTTCCAATAGGTGGAGGAACGATTTCGGAAACAATGATTCTAAGTTTAATGGGGCTTCCTATGAGCTTACTTCCAATTCTTACTATTATTGCAACTATTATCGATGCTCCAGCAACTGTATTAAATGTTACTGGAGATACAGTTTCGTCAATGATTGTATCGAGAATTGTCGATGGGAAAAATTGGATTAAAAGAAGTATAAATTAGAAAAAAAGGATAATAATACTAATAAGGAGAGTTTATTATGAAAAAAATATTAGTGTTATTTTTAGTATCTATTTTGATGTTAACTGGATGTACTTTAATGGGTGGACCTAAGGGTGAAGTAGAAAAGTTCTTAAATAAATATAAGAATAATGATACTGTTGTTGTAAATGAGTTAAATGAGTATTTATCTACACAGGAATTGGATGAAGAAGAACTTGAAGATTATCGCGAAATTTATCTTCGCCAATACAGTAATATGGATTATAAAATAAAAGATGAAAAGATTGATGGAGATAAAGCGACAGTAACTGTTGAAATATCAGTATTTGATTACTATAAGGCAAACAAAGATGCTGGAGATTATTTTACAGCCAATCAAGCAGATTTTGTAAATGACGATGGAGATGTAGATTTTGCAAAATATTTCACTTATAAAATTAAAAAACTATTAGATACAACTGATAAAGTTACATATACTCTTGATATTAAATTAGATAAAAATGATAATGGGGATTGGGAAATAGAATCCCTAACAGAAGAGGAATTATCTAAACTACATGGAACTTATGAATACTAGTATAAACTAGTATTCTTTTTTGTAACAAATTAGCAATAACCATTGACAAGTGCTAACAATAGTGATAATATTAATTTAGCACTGAGAATTTAGGAGTGCTAGGATGTGTTGTTATGGGTGAGAGACAAGAAAAACTTTTAAAAGAGATTGTCGAAGTTTATATTGAAACTTTTAAACCAGTCAGTTCTAAATCACTAGTTGATAAATTTAATTGTTCATCAGCTACAATTAGAAATGATATGGCTTTTCTTGAAGAGATGAATTATCTTGAAAAAGAGCATTCTTCAAGTGGGCGAGTTCCTTCGGAAGCAGGATACAAATACTATGTGTCCAATTTAATGGAACCTAAGGAAATTACCGGCGAAGATTTACTTAAACTTCAGACAATATTGAATAATAATAGTTTAGTTGTTAGTGATGCCGTTACTAAGTGTATGGAAATTATCAGTGACATTACGCATTATACTAGTGTTGTAATAGGTCCATCGGCAAATGATGCAACATTAAAACAAATTAGTATTATTCCACTTGATGATGATGTAAATGATAAGGACAATCATAAAGTACTTGCTGTTTTAATCACTAATAAGGGCATTGTTGAAAATAAACAAATAAATGTCTCTAAAAACATTAGTATTCAAGAACTGACAAAGACTTGTGAAATTATTAATCGTAAATTAGCTGGTACGCCAATTAATAAAATTAATGAAAGACTTGAACTTGAGATTAAACCTAATATAAAGGATACTATTTCAAGATATGAAGAAGTATGTAATTTCTTCTCAATGGCTTTTCATGATTTTACGATGGAAAATTCAGATATTGTATTTGGTGGAAAAACTAATATCTTAGATTATAAGGAATATAATGAACCAGATAAAATTAAAGATATGATTTCTAAGTTAGAGGATGTCGATTTGGTTAAGAAAATTTCTACAACTTCGGATGGTATAAATATTTATATTGGTGAAGAAACTGAATTTGATCCCGATGTCACAATAATAAAAACACATTATAAAGTTGGGAATGATGAAGCGACACTTGCTATCATAGGTCCAAAACGAATGGAATATGATAAAGTAGTAACTCTTTTAAATTTCCTTAAGAATTACATAGAAAAATAGAATTGAGGTCAAGTATGTCAGAAGAAAATAAAAATATAGAAAAAAATAATGAGACAAAGAAAGAACCTGTAAAGGAGCCAAAAAAAACTCATAAAAACAATAAAGAACTTGAAAATGTTCGAAATGAACTAGCACTAGAACGAGAAAAATCAATGCGAATTCAAGCTGAAATGATGAATTTCCGCAAAAGAAAAGAAGATGAAGTAGCGAATATAAGAAAATATGCTAATGAAGATTTATTATTGCAACTTGTATCTGTTATGGATAACTTTGAAAGAGCATTAAGTTTAGAAAATGATGAAAACAAAGAGTTCTTAAAAGGTTTTCAGATGATATATACAAGTATTCAAAATATAATTGCATCTAGTGGTGTTACTGAAATAGATGCTTTGAATCATGAATTCGATCCTAATTATCATCAAGCTGTACTTACAGAAAAGCGTGATAATGTTGAATCGGGAATTGTAATAGAAGTATTACAAAAAGGATATATGTATAAAGATAAGGTACTAAGACCAACTATGGTTAAGGTATCAGAATAGAGGAGAGATAAATATGGGAAAAATAATAGGAATTGATTTAGGTACAACTAATAGTTGTTGTGCAGTTTTGGAAGGTGGTACACCTACAGTTATTGCGAATTCAGAAGGAGATAGAACAACTCCATCAGTAGTTGCATTTGGAAAAAATGGAGAAGAATTAGTAGGAGCATTAGCAAAGAGACAAGCTGTTACTAATGCTAGTAAGACTATTTCTTCAATTAAGAGAAAAATGGGAACTTCGGATAAAGTAGAGATAGATGGCAAAAAATTTACTCCTGAAGAGATAAGTGCTAAAATTTTATCTAAGATTAAAAGAGATGCTGAAGCTTATTTAGGGGAACCAGTTACACATGCTGTAATTACTGTTCCAGCATACTTCAATGATGCTGAAAGACAAGCAACTAAGAATGCTGGTAAGATTGCAGGATTAGAAGTAGATCGTATTGTTAATGAACCTACTGCAGCTGCACTTGCTTATGGTCTTGATAAGCAAGATAAATTACAAACTATCCTAGTATATGATTTAGGAGGAGGTACATTTGACGTATCTATTCTTGAACTAGGTGATGGTGTATATGAAGTTAAATCTACTAGTGGTAATAATAGATTAGGTGGAGATGACTTTGATAAACGTGTAATGGATTACATTGTTGATGAAATTAAGAATCAAACAAAGGCTGATGTTAAAAATGATACTATGGCAATGCAAAGAATTAAGGATGAAGCTGAGAAGGCTAAAAAAGATTTATCTAACTCAACTACAACTACTATTTCATTACCATTCATTGCCCAAGTTGATGGAACTCCTGTTAACTTTGAGATGGATTTAACGAGAGCTAAATTTGAAAGTTTAAATAAAGACTTATTTGATTCAACTCTAGATGCTGTTAGAAAGGCATTAAAAGATGCTAAATTAAGTACATCTGAAATTGATCAAGTAGTTCTTGTTGGTGGTTCAACTCGTATTCCATATATTCAAGAATTAGTTAAGAAAGAGTTAGGAAAAGAGCCAAATAAGAGTGTTAACCCTGATGAAGTTGTTGCTATGGGAGCAGCTATTCAAGGTGGTGTTTTAACTGGTGAAGTTCAAGATTTAGTATTGCTTGATGTAACTCCATTGTCACTTGGACTTGAAACATTAGGTGATGTAATGACAGTATTAATTCCACGTAATACAACTATTCCAACGAGTAAATCACAAATATTCTCAACTGCTCAAGATAATCAACCTGCAGTAGATATTCATGTATTACAAGGTGAAAGACCAATGGCTGCTGATAACAAGACACTTGGAAGATTCCAATTATCTGATATACCTCCAGCTAGACGTGGTGTTCCTCAAATTGAAGTTACATTTGATATCGATGCTAATGGTATTGTTAATGTAAAAGCTAAAGATTTAGGAACAAATAAAGAGCAAAAGATTACGATTACTTCAAGTACTAATCTATCAGATGAAGAAATCGATAAGATGATGAAAGAAGCAGAAGCAAATAAAGAGGCAGATGAAAAACGTAAGGAATTAGCCGATGCTAAGAATGATGCTGAACAAGCAACATTTGCTGCTGAAGGAGCAATTCGCGACTTAGGAGATAAATTGAGCGATGATGAAAAGAAATCTGTTACTGAATTAATCGATGAAGTTAAGAAAGCTACTGAAGGTGAAAATGTAGCAGAAATTAAAGATAAGACATCTAAACTTCAAGAAAAAGCTATGGAACTTGCTGGTAGGGTTTATGAGAATGCTAGCAAGGAAGCCGAAGCAAGTAATAGCGATGCTAAATCAGATGATGATGAAGTATCCGAAGCTGAATTCGTAGAAAAGTAGTTAATAATTGATGGGGATTCTTTCCCCATTAATTTTGATTATTAAGGAGTGCCAATGAAGAGACAAGAAATAGACGAAAAATATAAATGGGATTTGAGTGATTTATGTAAAAGTTCAAAAGAATTTAATTCAAGAATTAAAAAAATTCCAAAACTAATTGATGAACTTGCTAAATATCAAGGGCATTTATTGGATAGTAGTGAAAATCTATATAATTTTTTACAAGAGAAAGATAAAGTTGAAGAAGAAATTGAACATTTAGATATGTATGCTCATTTGGTGTCTACAGTTAATACTAATGATCATGAAGCAGCTGAAGAACATTCGCAAATTCTAAATCTTATTGCTGAATATAATAGTAGATTTTCATTTGTAAATAATGAAATTATAAGTCATGATTTTAAGATGATAGAAGAAATGATAGATTCTTATGAACCTTTGAGTGTTTATCAAAAAATGTTTGAGGATATGTTTAGATTAAAAAGTCATTTGCTAAGCGAAGTTGAAGAGAGTATTATTTGCAAGTACGAACCAATTATTGATCGATTTAAGCAGGCTAGTAATTTAATTAGAAACAAAGAAATGAAGTATGATAACATAATTGATGAAGATGGCAATGAAGTGTCTATCAATGCTTCAAGTGTAAATAAGTATGCTGTATCTAAAAATCGAAATGTTAGGAGACAGGCGTTTGAAGTTACTGAAAAAGCATGTCAAAATCATATAGATAGTTTGGTTACTAATTTAATTGGCTTTGTTGAATCGACAGAGACGGAAGCTAAAATGCGTGGCTACAAGAGTGCTATCGAAGAAAAATTTGATACAATTGATGTTGATTTTCGTATCTATGACATTTTGATGAAGAATCTTCGCAATAATAAAGATAGTTATAAGAAATATGTAGAATTATACAAGAAAGTTTTAAATATTAGTGATTTGTGCTCATATGATCTCAATGCTCCACTAGTTAGTAGTGATAGAGATTATACTGTTGAAGAAGCTAAAGATATGATTCTTGATACTTTTAAAATTTATGGCGATAAATATATGAAAGTATTAAACTTTGCATTTGATAAGAAATGTATAGACTTTCTTCCGAGCGATGAAAAGATTACCTCTTGGTTTTCGTGCTATTCTCCTTATGATTATCCTCGAGTATTTGCAAATTTTCGTGGCAAGATATTAGATATATCTTCCTTGTCTCATGAACTAGGTCATTTTTGCAATCAATATTTGACAATTGAGAATCAACCTTCACAATATGTATATTCATCGCCTTTTATAGGTGAGGTTGCATCATTGTGCAATGAATTTATCTTTGCACTTGCAAATAAAGATAAGGGTGATTTGGATACTAAAAAGGCTTTGATTAATAATTTTATTAAGATATTTTCAGGTAATTTTTTTGGTGCAGGAAGACAGGCAGTCTTCGAGGAAAAGATGCATAGTGCAATAAATTCTAATATTCCTCTATCATCAAAAAAACTTAACGAATTTTGGAATGAAGCTAATGATGAAGTAATGGGGAATATTATACCCCATAGCAGTTTGACATGGTCTATGATTCCTCATTATTTTATGGATGGTGGATATTATGTAATGTTTTATTCAACGTCAACGATTGCCGCTTGCAATTTAGCTTATAAAATTGTAAATCAAGAAGATGGTATCCTTGATAAATACTATAAATTTTTAAGTAGTGGTTCATCTAAGAAGCCACTTGAATTACTAGAGTTATTGGGTATTGATTTACTCGATGATAATACATATGAAATTGCCATTAAAATGTTCGATGATATGGTAGAAGAATACATAGGATTAGAAGAATAGAGGTGAGATTATGGCAGAAGGTAAAAGAGATTATTATGAGGTATTGGGAGTTTCTAAATCAGCTAGTGATGAAGAAATTAAAAGAGCTTTTAGAAAGTTGGCAAAACAATATCATCCTGATGTTAATAAAGAGGCAGGAGCTGCTGATAAATTCAAAGAGATTGGCGAAGCCTATTCTGTTTTGAGTGATCCACAAAAGAGAAAACAATATGATCAATTTGGACATGCCGCTTTTGATCAAAATGGCGGTGCTGGTTTTGGAGGATTTGAAGGATTCAATTTTGAGGATTTTGATTTGGAATCTATTTTTGAGGCTATGATGGGTGGAAGTTCATTTGGCGGAAGAAAATCTGGAAGAGGAAGTAGAAAGACTAAAGGCCAAGATAAACTAGTTAACTTAACTATTACTTTTGAAGAAGCAGTTTATGGCTGCGAAAAAGAATTTAAAGTTAATATAGATGATATTTGTCCTGATTGTGATGGACTTGGTGGCCATGATAAACATACTTGTTCTTCTTGTAATGGGCGAGGAAGAGTTATTACAGAGCAGAGAACTATGTTTGGTATATTCCAATCTGAATCTACTTGTCCTGAATGCGATGGTCGTGGAATTAAGTTTAAATCAAAATGTATGAAATGTAATGGACATGGAACTATCAATCGTGATAAGACAATGAAACTTCGCGTTCCAAGAGGTATTGAAAATGGTGATACTCTAAGAATGAGTGGAAAAGCTTCAGTGGGAGCTAATGGAGGTCCTAGAGGCGACATATATATTGAATTTAAAGTTAAAGATCATGAAATATATCAAAGAGAGGGAAAAGATGTATATGTTAAGATTCCTCTAACGATTACAGAAGCAGTTTTAGGCGTTAAGAAGGAAGTTCCAACTATTCATGGGACAATTATAGCTGAAATACCTGCAGGAACTCAAAATGGCGATAAATTCAAGTTTAGAGGTAAAGGTGTCGATGATGAGAAGAGTGGCAAAAAGGGAGATGCTTATGGTATTGTAAGTATTATCATTCCTACCAAAATAGATAGAAAGCAAAAAGAATTATTTAAGAGCCTAAGCGAAACTTCTCTAGATAAATCTACTGAGTTTACGAAATATAAAAAATATATAGATTAGCATCTATATATTTTTTGTGGTATAATACTCAATCGAGTGAGGGGTATTATGAAGATTAAAGTATATAAAGCACCATTCATTGAAAATATAACAAGTAGGGAACTTTCAAATGATAAGCTTGGAGTATTTGAAAGTTTTGTTGAAGGATTAAAAGACTCTAGTTTTAATCTATCGACGTTCTATAACAATTCAAAAACTGTTAAATATATTGAAGATAATAATATAGATAAAGGTATATTTTTCTCAACTGGAGCTGAATATGAATTACTAGGTAATAAACTAAGATATAAAAAATCAACTTGCCATTTACTTATTTTTCATGAATTATTTCATATGGCAAGTACAAAAATAGGGAATAAGATTATATATACAGGATTTTCTCAATTGGATCCAAAGAATAATCTTGCTTTTGGATTTGGCATAAATGAAGCATATACATCTATTCTTGATGAGAGGTATTTTGGAAGTAAGGAAAAGCAAGAATTCTATGTGGGAGTATATCAAATAAGCCGTTCAATTACTTCTTTACTAGAAGAATTAGTTGGACAGGAAAATATGGAAAAATGGTATAGCGAGGCTGATTTACCTAGTTTAATTAAATGTCTATCTCGCTATTTTGGATTATCATCAGCAATTCGTTTTATTGATTGTGTCGATAAGATTGCCTATTGCAATGAAGGTTATTATAATCCAATTATGTCAGTTATTTGGTATCGTGAAGCAATAACTTATCTTGGTCGAGCTTTTATCAAAAAGTATGCTATAGAGTTTTATTTAAACGATATGCCAGTTTTAGATTATTTAGACGCTTTGAGTATTGTAAGAAATATTATGGATAAAAGAATTGTTTATCCAATACCATTTAAAATTATTAAATCTCGTAAATATACTGATAGAGAATTTGAACGTGATGTTGAAATAATTGAAAATAAATTAATAAAAAAATATGTTTAGTAGTGTAAACATATTTTTTTTCCTTTAGATTCAATTAATCCTTCTTCTTTTAGATTCTTTATTTCTCTCATCATAGCAGATCTATCAATTGATAAATAGTCAGCTAAATCAGTTAAATTGAATGGTAAAGTAATATTCTTTCTTATCTGTTTTTTAGATAAAATATTAAAATAGGCAAGCAATTTATCGCGAATAGTCTTCTTTGTTAGTATTTCAATTCGTTCGTTGTTTTGCATAAGCTTATTACTTAGTATTTGTACCATATTATCTATTAGTTGGTTGTGATATGGACAGTTCTTTTTACATCTATTAATTAAATGGGCATATTCAAATAATATGATATCGGATTCCGTTGTAGCAATTACATATAACTCTTCACTAGCACTGGCACTAAAGGAACCAAATATATCTCCTTCTCCGAGAGTTTCGATAATTGTTCTTGTTCCGTTGTAGTTATATCTTATTATTTCTACTTCACCATGTTCAATGACGCCTACTTGGGTTGTATTTCCAAAATTAGATAATACAGTGGTATCTTTTTTATAGTGTAGAGTTTTAGCTTGGAAACACATTAACATTTTTTTTACATTTTCATCTTCTATTCCTTCAAAGGCTTTTATTGTAGGCATTTTATATGTCATCCTTTCACTAATTTAATTATATTGTTTTTTTGTTGCACTTGCAACTCTTTTTTTAGTTTACTATTTGCTATAATTTATTTGTAATATGGGAGAGTAATTTATGAAGGTAATTAAAAGAGATGGTCATATTGTTGATTATGATAAAGAAAAAATTGAAATAGCTATTGGAAAGGCCAATAATGAAGTACCGGAAGAAGAAAGAGCGACCGAATCTGATATAAAGAAGATTATTAAGTATATTGAAAGTTTAAATAAGAAGAGAATACTTGTTGAAGATATTCAGGATATTATTGAACTTAAACTAATGGAGATGAAACGCTTCGAACTTGCTAAGCACTATATTGTATATCGATATAATCGTGCTCTAGTTAGAAAGAGCAATACTACTGATGAAAGTATACTTAGTCTTCTTAGAAACGAGAATAAAGAATTAAATGAAGAAAATTCCAATAAGAATACTGTTCTTGCCAGTACACAAAGAGATTATATGGCTGGAGAGGTTTCTAAAGACTTAACAAAGAGAATGCTACTTCCAGAAAAGATTATTAAAGCTCATGAAGATGGGGTATTACACTTCCACGATATGGATTATTTTATACAACCAATATTTAATTGTTGCCTTATTAATATTAAAGACATGTTAGATAATGGAACAGTTATAAATGGCAAGATGATTGAGTCTCCAAAGAGTTTTCGTGTCGCTTGTACTGTAACTACGCAGATTATTGCTGTTGTTGCGTCTAATCAGTATGGTGGTCAATCTGTAGAAGTACGTCACTTAGCTAAATATTTACATATGAGTCGTGACAATATTACGAAACGCCTTAAGAAAACTCTTGGTAAAAGTGTAGATGCCGATACTCTAAATAGATTAGTCGATGAGGAAACAGAGATAGAATTAAAGGCGGGAGTTCAAACTTTGCAATATCAGATCAATACCTTAATAACGACAAATGGTCAAAATCCTTTTGTAACCTTATTTCTTTATTTAGATGATAAAGATCCTTATGTAAAAGAGAATGCTATGATTATTGAAGAAATAATTAAACAAAGGTATGAAGGTATTAAAAATGAGAAGGGTGTTTATATTACACCAGCTTTTCCAAAACTTGTATATGTGTTAGATGAGCATAATTGTTTAAAGGGTGGAAAATATGATTATTTAACTAAGCTTGCTGTCAAATGTAGTTCAAAACGCATGTATCCTGATTATATATCAGCTAAGAAAATGCGTGAGAACTATGAAGGAAATGTTTTTTCTCCTATGGGATGTAGATCTTTCTTATCTCCTTGGCGCGATGAAGATGGAAATTATAAATTTGAAGGAAGATTTAATCAGGGAGTTGTTTCTATCAATTTGCCGCAAATTGGTATTATTGCCGATGGTGATGAAGAGGAATTTTGGAAATTATTTAATGAAAGATTAGATTTATGCCGTGAAGCTTTAATGTGTAGACATCATGCTCTTATGGGAGTTACTAGTGATATCTCACCTATACATTGGCAATATGGCGCAATAGCGAGGCTTCAAAAAGGCGAAAAAATAGATCGCTTCTTAAACGGGGGATATTCGACTATTTCTTTAGGTTATATTGGACTTTATGAACTAACTAAACTTATGAAGGGTGTATCACATACAGAACAATCAGGAACTGAGTTTGCTACTCGCGTAATGCAATATATGAAAGATAAGTGTGATGAGTGGAAGAAAGAGACTGGTATTGGCTTTGCTCTTTATGGAACACCGGCAGAGAGTTTGTGTTATCGTTTTGCTAAAATTGATTTAGAAAGATTTGGCAAGATTAAAGATGTTACTGATAAGGGATATTATACTAATTCTTATCATGTCGATGTTCGTGAAAAAATCGATGCTTTCCATAAATTGGGGTTCGAAGCTAATTTGCAAAAACTATCGATAGGTGGTGCAATTTCTTATGTCGAAGTTCCAAATATGGAACACAACTTAGATGCCATGGAAGAAGTGGTAAAATTTATATATGATAACGTTCAATATGGAGAGTTTAATACAAAATCCGATTATTGTCACGTCTGTGGTTTTAGTGGCGAAATAAAACTAAATAAGGACTGTGAATGGGAATGCCCTGAATGTGGCAATAAAGATAAGACAAAAATGAATGTTACTCGTCGTACTTGCGGGTATCTAGGAGAAAATTTTTGGAACGTAGGAAAGACAAAAGAAATTAGAGAAAGAGTTACTCATCTATAAGAGGTAACTTATGAATTATATAGAAATAAAGAATTATGATATTGCTAATGGACCAGGAGTAAGAGTTAGTCTATTTGTAAGTGGATGTACACATCACTGCGAGGGTTGCTTTAATCCTGAATCATGGGATTTTAAGGCAGGAAAAGTATTTGATGATGAAGCGGTAAATATAATACTTGATGCTATAAAGCCTGATTATATTAAGGGATTTACTCTTTTGGGAGGAGAACCTTTTGAACCCGCGAATCAAAAAGAACTAGTTAAACTTTTAAAAAGAATTAAGGATGAAAAACCTACAATAAATATTTGGTGTTATACCGGATATTTATTTGATAGGGAAATAATAGATATAATGGCTAAGAAGTATGATTTTACAAGAGAAATGTTAAAATATATAGATGTTATTGTCGATGGAGAATTTCATAAAGATGAACGTGATTTCTCAATTGTTTTTCGCGGAAGTAAAAATCAGCGAATAATAGATGTACAAAAATCTCTAGAATATGGTAAAATTATTTTAGATGATCATAATAATATAAATTTAGGAGGTATATAATGGAAAAAATAAGAGGATTTGAAGTTGCTAAAGGATGGGAAGATAAAAATATCAATTTACCTGTAAGAAAGACTTTAAAATCAGCTGGATATGATGTTGAAGCAGCTGAAGATGTCGTTATCCCACCTTTTGAAAAAGGATGTAAACCAACACTTGTACATACAGGATTAAAGGCTTATTGCCAAGATGATGAGTGGTATATGCTTGCGAATCGTTCTAGCCATCCTGGTAAGAAAAAATTAGTTCTTGCTAATGGTATTGGAATAATAGATGCTGATTATTATTGCAATCCCGATAATGATGGAGAATTTATGTATGCATATTATAATATCGGAACAGAACCATATGAAATGAAAAAAGGGGAAGTCTGTGGACAAGTAGTATTCCAAAAATTCTTGATAGCTGATGATGATAATGCTACGGGAGAAAGACTTGCTGGTTTTGGTTCGACAGATTAGTTATCTAAGCACTTATAATAAGTGCTTTTTATTTGACATTTTTACTCATTTTTAGTAATATATTGGAATATTGAGAGGGTGAATACGATGAAGAGAATAACAAATTTTGATAAAATCAATAACTTATTCGCGAAAAATGATTTCGATAGAAAATATCCCTTATTTGCTAAATATGAGTTTCCTGAAAACTTTAAGAATAACGCATTAGATAATAGTGATTTAGCACGTAAATATAACCAATATAATCAGAGTATTGCTACATATCTTTTTGAACTAGATAAAAGGTTCGATTTAGAAACAATAAGAAATATTATTATTGAAACTATATTTAAGAATCCTGATGAGATAATGATGTCGGTTATTACATCTTACCTAAATAGTACTGAAGAAGTTAAATCGAATGCTGATTATGTTAAATTTTATAATAAAACGAGTAATTTTGGTATAGATTCTATTGAATATATGCAACAAAATGGCATTGTACTAGATAGAAGTTATAAAAATATTCCAGCTTTAGCTATTGATTCTAAATATGAATCTATAAAAACTGGAACTGAAAGTTTTAAAGGAGAACTACTTGATTCTATATATGATGAATTAACATATCCTCAAAGAAGATTTGCTATTAGTTTAATAGCAAATGACTCTTATGGATTACTTGATGTCTTATTTGGAAGATTTAACTTTACTACCAAAATCTTATTTAAAGTTTTAATGAGTAAAGGTATTAATGAAGAACTTCTAAATAATGATTTAATTAAGGAATTAGATAGTTATTCTCTAATAGTTCTATTTTGCTTTATTATCGAAATAGAACATCCGATTAGAATTGTTAATAATGTTATCTATATTGTAAAGAATGAAAGATATAAATTATTAAAAAGCATAATTGAAAGAAATGTTTTAGAGAATTTAAATTATGCATTAATTGAAGAACTTTCTAAATCTGATGAAGAAGTTTTATCTATATTAGAGACAAAATGTATTAATTCTTTAAAAATCGAAGAAGTTGCATAAACTTCTTTTTTTTCGACATAAATAACAAGATGTAAATAATATAATATCATTGGTGATATTATGAGAAAGCGATTTAGAACGAGAAAAAGTCATTATCTCTTTATAAAATCGATTATTTATATTAGTTTTATATATAGTTTAAGTAATTATCTGTTTTCATCTATATCACACGATTATAATTTTTTAGAAAATCCAATTCATAATTTTACAATAGATCGCAAATCTTTACTTTTGAAAATGGGACTTAATTATAAAGAAAAGAAGATCCCTCCAAATGATTTTGTCTTTAAAGAAGAATCGATACAAGTAAAGCCGAAGATTTATATTTATAATACTCATCAAACTGAAGAATACAACGGATATTCACTAGTTGAAGCAACTAATTATTTAAAAAGTGAACTTGAAAAAAAGGATGTTGAAGTTTTTATTGATGATGTAGATATTAAGAATATTTTAAATGAAAATAATTTGACATATAAAGATTCTTATAAAGTAACGAGAAATTTGCTTCAAAGTAAAAATATTGGTGAGTTTGGAATAATTATAGATCTTCATCGTGATTCTTCAAAGAGAAGTGTTACGACAACGAGTATCAATAATGTTCAATTTGCAAGAGTTATGTTTGTTGTTGGAGGTAGTTATAATACTTATAAAAATAACTATAATTTAATGGATAAACTAAATAAGCAAATAAAGAGTATAAATCCAAGTTTATCTAGAGGAATATTCTTGCGGAAAAGCAGTCACTATAATCAAGATTTAGGCAGTAATATTATTCTAATTGAATTAGGCGGAGTTGAAAATACGAAAGAGGAGGTTAATAATACAGTAGAAATACTTAGTCAAGTATTAGCTGATTATTTGAGCGAATAATGGAAAATAAAAAGAAATCTAATATTTTTAATAAATTGTTTTTAATTCTTATTATCATGTTTTTATGTCTTTATTCAATAAGTGTAATGGGTTACAAAGATAAAAGACAAGAGACTAAGACGCTTTATACGGAGGAGATGATTAGAAAGTTTGAGAGTGATGTAGAGAAGGGAAAAGAAATTGATATTAATGATTATTTTACTTATGAAGAAGTAGATTATTCAAACAAGAGTAGTGAACTTGGAGAAAAGATTAGTAAGTCAGTTGATTATGTTTCTTCTAAGTCTTTAGAGTTTATGTCTAATCTTTTTACTTATCTTTTTGATTAATACTTGCATTTTTATCAAGAATATATTATAATGAATTAGTCATTTGAAGTTGACTAATTTGTCCGCGTAGCTCAGCTGGATAGAGCACTCGCCTTCTAAGCGAATGGTCACGTGTTCGAATCACGTCGTGGACACCATTTAAAAATAACTATTGAGTAATCAATAGTTTTTTTATTTTAATGTATTATTTATTGATGTATAATGTTGATAAAGAAAAAAAATTATGAAACTAAATAAAACAGGCGAGTTACTAAAAATACTTAGAGAGCAAAAAGGAATGACACAAGATGAGTTAGCAAAAAAACTATTTGTTGATAGGAGAAAGATATATGAAAAGAAAAACAATATGTATTAGTTTATTAGGAATTTTAATTGTATTAATAGGAGTAATATCTATTAGTACAGTTCGAAGTGGTAAAATATTATACAAAACAAAAGAAAATTCAAGCACTTCAGATATATATAAAGATAAAAATATTATAGAGTCATTTGGATTAACTGATAAATTATTAGAGGAAGACTTTCCCAATTTAGTTAAGCATAGTGATGCAGTAATAAAGGGAAAAGTAGATTCGGTTGATTTTATTTCTGTAAAAGGGAGCGCATGGACTAAACTTCGATTTCACATTGATAATGTAATAACTGGAAATGTTAATTTAGATACAGATTTAGACATATATTATATGGGCGGATACGTTTCTCTAGAAGAACATATTAAATATAATGACGATGCATTTAGGTTTGAAAAGTTAAGTGAAAAAGAAATCGCAAATACAGTTCTAAGAGAAATCTATGATGGAGAAGATAAGTTTATAGAAAAAGGTGAAGAATTAATTTTATGTATTGTAGAAACAACTGATTATTCAGCTTTACCTAAAGGTAGTTATGAGAGACTTTATTCATCAGGTATGTTAAAATTAAAAGATGGAAAATATATTCAACTTTATGGAGAAGCTGAAGAAAAATATTCGATAAGTTCTGAAAGAATTAATGATATTAAAAATATTGTGTCGTAGAAATAATTGCTATTGACATTAGCAATTGGAAATCAATAGGTTTTTTGATATAGGTAAAAGCATGTATTTTACAAGGATAAATGATTTACCTACTGAGATGTAAACCAGGTCGTTATTAAATAAATAATTTGGTATAATTGATGTAGTAGATGCTAGAGGTGAGTTAATATGAAGAAAAAAATATTAATAATAAGTTTAATTGTAATTGTTTTAATTATAGGTGTATGTTTGTTTAGATATTTTATGGGACCAATTGGTTTTTATATTGGACCTAATAGTAAATATAGGGGACAAGGAACTGAACCTTATAATAAATATCACAATGTTGTGTTTAACATTAGTCGAGAAAAAGAATGTATTCCTGTTAGTTTATATTTATATGATGATGGTACTTATGAATTGTTTACTGAATATGAGGCATGCAGACCATGGCAAAGTTGCCTTTTAAAACTAAATTATACTAAATCTATAAAAGGTACTTATGATTATGATGTTACTAAAATACTAGATGAAAGTATAAAAGTTGGTAATTTTAATGGAAATAGTAAAGATATAGAATATACAATCTTTGCTGCAGGCTTAGGAACTACTTTAGATGAAGAATATTCCTATGATTATGTGATAACAAAAGATAAAATAAATAAACCTTTGGAAGAATTATTAAAGAAACTTAATATAGGTTTAGATGTTTGTGCAATACCTGATTATAATAAATAAGAATTATATAATTGATAATATAAAAAATAAATCAAAAAGATTTATTTTTTTTATGTATATTTAGCAATAACATATAGTTTTTTTACTTACTTTATTATATAATATTGATAAGAATAGGGTGATAATATGGAAGTAGTAGTTATTGGTAAACCTGCAATTAATGTTTATTTACCTTTACAGGAATTTCCACAAGAAGGGGATTTATTTAATATTACAAGTAAGAATGAGTCGGTTGGTAATGTTGCAGCAACTAGTGCATGTCTTTTAGGTAAGTGGGGGATAAAACCTCATTTTAGTGGAGTTGTTGGTAATGATTCATATGCCGAGAAGATCAGGGATACCTTTAAAGCGAGTAATGTTAGTTATAAGTTCTTAGAGACTAATTTTACGAGTGGTACTTGTACTAATTATATTATTTTAAATGCTAAAACGGGAGTTACGACTAAAGTTTTATATAATGATTTTGAAGCTCAATTAACTAAGTATAAATATGACTTTATACCTGGATTTGCTATTCTTGATGGTACTGACATGGCTGGTTCTCTTGCTCTTCTAAATAATAATGGAGCATCTTGTAAAACTTTGCTATATGCAAGAAAGTCGGATAAAGATACAGTTAATTTATCGAAGAAATGTACTTATGTTGTATGCACGGAGAATTTTGCTGTTGGTCTAACTAAAGAACAACCCGATGGCTCTGCTGAAGGATATGTAAACATGTATCAGAAAATTGTAGATATATGCGGACGTAGTAATTACATTGTTATTTTAAATAATCATAAGATTTTATATGCTGTTGATGGTGCTGTAAAAATGTTGCCTGAGATGAAGATAAATATTGTTGATTCTTCAAGTTTTGATTCAGTATTTGTTGGAGCTTTAGCTCTTGCATTAATTAAAGATTTATCTCTAGATGATGGTATTAAGTTTGCAAATACTGCTGCCGGAATATCTCTAACTAAGATTGGAGAAGAAGCAGCCATTCCATCCATTGATGAAGTTTTAGATAATTCTGGAATGAGACAGAAGTTTGGTTTAAATGAGAATGTTAATCAAGCACCAGCTAGTGCTCAAGAAGTCACTCCTTTAATGCCAAATATGAGTGTTCAGGCACCTCAAGGTCAAAGCGTAAATAATGCAAATATGGAAATTCAACAAAATGAAATTGAAGTTCCTCAAACTATTGCTAATAATGTAGTAAATCAACCTAGTGATGTTGCAAGTAATAATGCTTATGCACAAGTCTTTGATGTATCTGATTTCCAAAGTGCTACTCCTGTCCAGACTAATGCTGTACCACAACAAAATACAGTTCAAACTCATGAAACTAACATCTTTGATAATCCAAATGAATAGAATAGATCCTTTTATTGATTTTTTACCACAGTTAGATGTTCATGGTTTTACTGAGGACATCGTTATGACTGTGGTTAATGATTTTATATATGAAAACTATCGATTAGGAAAAGAAAAAGTAGTTATTGTTCATGGTAAAGGTCAAGGAATACTTAAGAATAAGATTCATATGGATCTTAAGAAAAATAAATATGTTAAAAATTTTAGGTTGTATTTTATGAATACTGGGGTTACAATAGTGGAATTGAAAGAGAGGGATTAATGATGTTTGCTGATGAAGTAGTTGTCAAGATTACTGCGGGAAAAGGTGGAGATGGTTGTACCTCTTTTAGACGTGAGAAATTTGTTGAAATGGGCGGACCTAATGGAGGTAATGGCGGTAAAGGAGCTAGCATTATCTTTGAAGTAGACGAAGGTCTAAAGACTTTGATTGATTTAAAGATGATGAAGATTATTAAGGGTAAAAAAGGTGCTAATGGCGAAGGACAAAATAGAAACGGAGCCAATGCTGAAGATGTCGTTATTAAGGTTCCTGCTGGAACGACTGTTACTAATTTAGAAACAAATCAAATTATTGCCGATTTAACGAGAGATGGTGAAAGAGTCATTGTTGCACATGGTGGACGTGGTGGAAGAGGAAACAGAGCTTTTGCTACACATGATAATCCAGCTCCTCATATGAGCGAACTTGGTGAACCGGGAGAATTTGTTAAAATTAAATGTGAATTAAAAGTGCTTGCTGATGTTGGATTAGTTGGACTTCCTAGCGTAGGTAAGAGTACTTTGATTAATATGATAAGTAATTGTAATGCAAAAATAGGAGCTTATCATTTTACGACATTAAATCCTAATCTTGGAGTAGTTAACTTAAACAACGGAGAAAAGTTTGTTATGGCTGATTTACCTGGACTTATTGAGGGTGCAAGTGAAGGCGTTGGTCTTGGATTTAAATTTTTGCGTCATGCAATGCGTACTAAGGTAATTGCACATGTTATTGATATGTCAGGTTCAGAAGGAAGAAATCCAATTGAGGACTATGAAGTAATTCTAAATGAATTAAAGAATTATGATGAAAAATTATATAATAAACCATCATTAGTTATTGCCAATAAAATGGATATTGAAGGTTCTAAAGAAAACTTAAAAGAGTTTAAGGGTAAATATCCTGAACTAGAAGTTTTTGAAATAAGTGCTATTAATAATCAGGGATTAGATAAGTTAATGGAAAGATTAAATGAGTTAGTTAAATCACTTGATGAAGTTAAGTTGTATGATAACAATGATTTTTCTGACTCTCATGTATTGTATAAATTTCATGATGAGACACCTTTTAAAATTGAAAGAAAGAATAATATTTGGATTCTATCGGGAGACGAAATTGAAAAATTATTCTATATGACTCGTTTTACTGAAGATGAATCTATTGAAAGATTTGGACGTAAGCTTCGTGGGATGGGCGTTGAAGAAGCACTAGAAAAATTGGGAGCAAAACGAGGCGATGAAGTAAATATTCTCGATTATATATTTATTTTTAAAGATTAGTAAAGATTAGTAAAGTGCAATATGATTTATTGCATTTTTTTTGTTGTTTTATTATAATTTATCTATGTGTTTAATGCTAATATGAGGTGTTTGTTATGGAAATTTCTAAAAGTGATTTGGAACAAGAAAATATTAGACTTGCGGATACGATAAAAGAAGTCAATAGACAAATAGATGAGTTTGGAATTAAGTTAACTGATGATTCTAATGCTTTAAAAGATTTTCAAAAACTTCGTTGGGAAATGGAACAAGAGATGGACAGTGGTGAACGCTATTCGTTTGTCTCTGATAATGATTTAAAGATTTCTTTACTTAATGATCAAGCTAAGAGAATGAGAAGATTATATAAAATTAAGGATAATCCTTATTTTGGATCTATCATATTTAATAATGAACCTATATATATTGGCATTACTTCGTTAAAGAAAGATGATGATTATCTTGTTTGTGATTGGCGTGCTCCAATATGTAGTCTTTTCTATGATTATGGGGTTGGAAAAGCTCAATATAAATCGTTAAACGGAATTGAAAAGGGCGAGATAACAAGAAAGAGACAATATAAGATTGATAAAGGTAAATTAAAAAGTGTTTTTGATACCGATGTAAATATTGATGATGACCTTCTTCAAAGTGTCTTAGCTCAGACTAGCAGTGACAAAATGAAAAATATTGTAAATACGATTCAAGAGGAACAAAACAAAGTTATTAGGGATGAAGAAACTGCCAATATAATTGTTCAAGGTATAGCTGGATCGGGTAAGACTTCGGTTGCATTGCATCGTGTAGCCTTTTTACTATATAAACTTGAGTATTTGACTAGCGGAAATGTCGTTATTTTTTCTCCTAATAATGTATTTACTGAATATATTAGTGATGTTTTACCTGATTTGGGTGAAGATAATACCCTTCAGACAACTATGGCTGAATTTGCGAGTTCTTTTATTGTTGAATATCAGAGAGTTGAGACTTATAACTCATTTGTAGAAAGATTTTATAAAGGTGTTAGACAGGATAATGATTTAATTAAATTTAAACTTAGTGACGAGATAATTCCTCTAATGGAACAATTCTGTGATTATTATTCAAAAGCTGCTCGTTTTATTAACAAATTAGAATATAAAAATAAAACTGTCAGTATGAGTGAATTAAATGAATTATTGCATGTAAGGTATAGCAATAAACCTCTATTTGAGAGAATAGATTTAATAAGTGAAAAGATTAATAATTCATATTTTAAAGGAAGCAAAAAAGACTTTATAAGCATTAAGAGCAATTTATTTAAAATAGCTAATTTTAAGAAAGATTATCGAGAGATATATAAATTTTTCTTTGATTCGATGATATTTAAAGATAACTATAAGTTTGATTACCGCAGGAATGAAAATGTGCGTAATCTAAATCAAAAAGTCATGAATTATGAAGATTCGACAATATTTATCTATATGAAATGTCTACTTGAAGGATTTCCATATCAAGTTGCAATGAGAGAAGTAGTTATTGATGAAGCACAAGATTATACTTATTTACAGTATAAGATGTTTAAAAAAATCTTTAAAAATGCTCATTTTACAATACTTGGCGATGTCAATCAAACAGTTAATCCTTTCTATAAGTATGATAATTTGAATAAGTTATTAGAAATATTCAATAAAGATAGTAAATACATTGAACTTAATAAGACATATCGCTCTAGTCCTGAAATAATTGAATATGCTAATTCAATTCTTAATTTAAATCATGTAAGTGCCATAAGAAAGAATGTCAATTTACCAGTATTAAAAAGACCAATGAGCGAACTAAAGCATATCGGTAGGGATGTCCTATATTTAAAGAAAAAATACCGTAGTATTGCAATTATTACAAAGAGCATAGAAGAAGCTCGTATAATTGCAGATAGTCTAAAGCAAAATTATGATAAGGTTTCATTAATTGAATCAAATACAACAAAATTTAATAAACAACTAGTTGTTACGCCTTCTTATCAAGCTAAAGGCTTAGAATTTGATTCCGTTATAGTTATTAATAATTTTTCAAATGATAAATATCTTTATTATGTAGCAGTAACAAGAGCTCAACATGAACTTATTGTTTATGAATAGTTAAAAATATGCTATAATTAATGTATGTAAAGGAGAGATTTTATGCCACCTATTGTTGGAGATATTTTACTTGTATTACTTGGAATAGTAATTGGTGCAGTTATTGGATTTCTAGTAGCTAGAAAAGTTATGATGAATTATTTCAAAAAGAATCCACCAATAAATGAAAAGATGATAGAAACTTTAATGTCAAGTATGGGACGCAAGCCAAATAGCAAGCAAGTTAAACAAGTTATGCAACAAATGAATAGAATGAAGTAGTGTTATGAAAATAGATTTATTTAAGTTAAATAATTTAAATTTTTTAGAAATCGATAATGATCTTGAGTTTGATCGAGATTTAATGTCTTCTGCCGATATAAGAGATATAAAAAATGCTCATGTATCGGGAAGTATTTCTATTAATTACGATAATGAAGTGAGCGCTGATTTAAGAGTGACTGGTACATTTATTTTGCCTTGTGCAGTTACTCTAGAAGATGTTCCGTATGATTTTGATGTGGAAATAGAAGAAAAAATAGGAAATTTTGAAGAATTTTATAATAAAAACAAAAATTCTCTTGATATTTTGCCATTTATATGGGAAAATATTGTTTCGGAAGTCCCTATAAGGGTTGTTAAAGATGGGGCAAAGCCAACAGTAACTTGTGGTGATGGTTGGGAATTAGTAAGTGATGATGAGTCACTAAGGAAGGAGTGATACTATGGCAGTTCCATTTAGAAGAACTAGTAAAACTAAGAAAAGAATGCGTCGTACTCATTTAAAGAAAGAATTACCTGGTGTAATATCTTGTCCAAAATGTGGTGCACCTATTAAAGCTCATAGAGCATGTCCTGAGTGTGGAAATTACAAAGGTAAAGAAGTTATCAGCTCTAAATCAGAAAATTAGTAAGAAATGTCACTTATGTGACTTTTTTTATTGCCAATTCATTTACTTTAGAAGTTATTAATTGTATAATTTTTATAGGAAGGTAGATGATTATGAATAAGAATAAGCAAATTCTTAAACATTGCCCGAATTATTATAAAATTATGGATTTTGAATTTTACGAAGACGATAAATTATCTTTAAAATTATTAGATGTCTATGAAGACTTTGTCTTTAAGGTTGATATTGCAAATAAGAATCAAGTGGTAAAATTAGAACAATTAGATTTAATATTAGGTAAATATATTGATGATTATTTTTTTCGCAAGGAACTTAGATGCGAAATGCAGAAAATAAGAGTAAGAAAGGATGAAGATATATTGAATGCTATAGTTGATTGGATTATTAAAGTGTTTGATAATTATGAAGTCGGCTATACTCGTAATATATACTTTTCGAGGTGGATTTAATGGAAGAAGATTTTTATTTTGAGGAATCTAATCCTCGTTTATCTAAGATTATATTATTGGTGTTTTTTGTTTTAGTAATTTTTGGAGTTGTATTATTTGTTATTTATCGCGATAAAACAACTATTAATGTAAAGAAAATTGTTACTTATGAAGTTGGAAGTACTTTAAATACTGATATTTCTTATTATTTGAATAATAAAGTATCTGATTTAGATGATTATAAGATTTCATTTAGTACTATGATTACTCGTTCTGAAGTTTTAGATACGGTAGGTGAATATGAATATAAAGTAACTTATAAAGGAGTAACGAAAAAAGGAAAAATTAAAGTAATTGATGAGTCGGCTCCTGATGTAAGCATCAGCAAATTAATTATTGGTGTTGGTGAAGATTTTGTGCCTGATGATGCCCTAACTAAATGTGAGGATTATTCGCTTCCTTGTCGAGTAGAACTAGTTAATAGTAAGGACGAGGAAATATCTGAAAAATCTGGTACTTATAAAATTCCAATCTATGTATATGACAATAATAAAAATCGAAGAAAGATTACTATTGATGTCGAAGTTAGAGAAAACTACAATAGTGAAGATATAAAGATTAGTGATATTAAGGCTGACCATGTAAGTGTAGATTATATAAAGTGGAATGGCGAATTTCTAGTGAAGTTTGATAAAGCTTATAAAGCTAATGATATAGATGATTATGACGATGCAATCAATGAAGCAATTGATGGAGATTTGCATAGATATTTAGATCCAATGTATGCCAATAATGGAATTACTAATTCAGAATTTGTCTATGTATATAATAAATACAACTATGTCATTGGTATTACTTATTATTTGAAACTAGATAATGGAAAAGAGTTCTTTTTGAATAAATAGTACGAAATATCGTACTATTTTTACTTTTTTGAATTTGTCAAGTTGACTTAAATTTGGGAATCGTCTACAATTATCATCAAGGGAAAAACCCTTAAAGAAAGGATAAATATTTAATTTTATTTGTGATTCTTATGATCAAAACAATTAAAGAATTGAAGTTGGCAATCGATGAAAAAATGAAAGAGTGCAATGCTGTTGTTATTGTGCCTCATATCGGTACTGACTGTGATGCTTTGGCATCATCATTAGCTGTTGCTCTAATAGCTAAAAAATATGGACGTGATTTCGTAATAGTAATGGACGATGAAAAAGTTGAAAGTGTAGTAAGTTCTATAATGGCAGAGCTTCCTCCGGAGATTAAATTTGTCAATTCTAAGTTACTTGAAGAATATCTTAAGGATAAAAAGGCTTTATATATAGTAGTAGATACTAATAAAAGGGAATTAATTCCTATTAAAGATATAGATGCTCGTGATAATGTTATCGTGATAGATCATCACGATGTTGGAGAATCATCTATTTTGACGGAAGATAAATTTATTAGTTTAGGAGTATCTAGTGCTTCGGAGATAATGTTTAAATTGCTTGAAGATATGAGAATAAAATATGATTCTAACCTTCAAGGAACAGAACTTAATTTTAATATAGCTAATTATCTTCTTGCAGGAATTTTCTTGGATACTAGTAAGTTTGAAAAGAATACTTTTTCTGGTACTATGAAAGTAGTTGGAAACTTAATGGTTAAAGGAGCAGATTTAACTTATGTTAACAATTTATTTATGGAAGATTTTGAGTCTGATCAATTAGTTCTCAATTTAGTTAGAAATCCTTATGTTAAACTATTTAATATTGCAATTGCCTTAAATACTGAAGATCCTAAGTTTATATATGATAAGGAAGCTTTAGCTAAAGCTGCAGACTTCTTAAATAAATATAAATCGATAGATGCTGCCTTTGCTATTGGATTAATAGATAAGAATACTACTTATGTAAGTGGACGCAGTAAGGGAGACGTCAATATTGGTGAGATTATGAGTCAATTAGGCGGTGGAGGAAATGCATCATCCGGGGCAGCAAAGATAGAGGAGTGCGAAGATGTATATCAAATAAAACTAAAGCTTGATGATGTAATAAGACCAGGATATAAATTTCATGATATGGAAAGCAAAAAAATTAATTAATAGGTTAATTTTTATTGACTTGAGTAAGCAATTTGTGTTATTATTATTTTGCTTACTTGAGATGGCGCTGTAGCTCAGTTGGCTAGAGCATCCGGTTCATACCCGGCAGGTCGAGAGTTCGAATCTCCCCGGCGCTACCAAATTAATAATTACTCGAATAGTTTTATTCGAGTTTTTTAATGTGTTAATCCATGATAAAATATTGATGAGGTATGATTATGGAAATAAATAATAAATTAGAAAGTATTAATGCAATTAGAGAATTAAATTTGAATAAATTCCCCGAAGAATTATTTGAATCTGGCGAAGAGGATAGAGTAATAATGTTCTTAAATAAGTATAAAGCGCCTTATTATGCTATTAGAGATAAATCTAGCCCTTCAGGAGTTTTTAAACTTATGGTTGATTATAATAGGGTATTAGAAGAAGTAAAAGAGTATAAGATATTTACAATTAATGTTAGCTCTATTAATTATTCTGATAATCAATTATTAGTTGGAGAAATAGAGATTAAATCTAATAATAAAGTTTATGCTGTTTTAAGTACAAATCCTAAATTTTCTGTAAGAGATGCTATTCAAAAACCAGAAATAAATATTAAAACTACTTTATTTGATGATAATACTTTGAATAAAATACCATATTTCGATTATATATATAATTATATTGTCACTCACAAATTAAAAGATATAATCGTTGAATTTGCTCTTTTTGATAAGAATGTTGGAATAAATAATGAACGAGTAATTATTTATGAACTTAGAACAAATTATTGATTATCGAATGAATATATATTATTATTATCTAGGAAATAGGTGATAAAGTGAAAGTTATCGATAGAGTTAATATAGAAGATTTTTTAGAATATTATCATAATTTTCATGATGCTACGATAGAGAGTGTAATATATGATTGTAGTAAGTCATCTGCTAAAGTTATAATTAAGACTTTTTGGGTTGGAGAAAATGAAATTCATAATGGAAAACTAATACCAAAAAATAAATCAATTAAAATAGTATTTAATGGAGTAAAGAAAATTAATGTAAGAGAAATTTTTTCGTATGACTATATAATGGAAATATATTTTAAATTTATTAATCTAGAAAATACAGAATATATGTGTTTTGCTGATAATGATACTAGTCCCAAGTTCTACTGTGTTTGTGAAAGTATTGAATACGATGAACTCAATTAATGTGTAGTCATTTATATTATTATTTGATATAATGTTTGTTAGTAAGGATTGATTTAATATGACAACTAGAAATTTGCGAATTAATGAAGATAACGGATCTACTAAGATCTTGTGTAGTTCTTATACAGATAAGAATGCATTAAAAGATTTTTTGATTAGTAGATGTGACAAAATAAAGGATATATTTGATAATATATTTAATTTCCCATTTAAGGAAGAATTTGAAATTGTTATCAATGATTACGAAGGTATAATATTAATGGTTTTCAAATCATCATCAAACAATATTAAATATTATTTATTTGATGATGATATTAGATATTTAAGTGTAACTGATGGTATAAGTATTGTTTTTAAATCTAGAAATGTAACTATTACTAATGACTCACTAGATGATGAAAATAATACTAAATTGTTAGTTAGCTTTATTAATTATCTTGGAGAACTTAAGAATATTATACCTTTTAATATTGAACTAAATCTTCTATCGACGAGTTTGCGTATATTTAATGATAAATTTAGTAAAATAATTATTGAAGATGAAGATATTATACTTACTCTTCCTTATTTTTATAAAGAAACTCTTCATAAATTATCTATGTATATAGTTTCAAAAAAAGGTCTTAGGATAGTCGGTTCTATTGATTGTGTATTTAATGATTTAGGTATTGATAATTTTGCCTATCGTGGCAATGTCATGATAAATATATATCCGGAGTCAATTAATTTAGATTACGATTTAAAAGCTTTAAGATTACTAAAAACTTATGTAGATAATAGTAAAGAGAAAGTAAATAAGGACATGTTTTTAGCTTGTAGTTATGATGATGAAGATACTTCTCGGATTGCTGAAACTGAAGGGAAATTAGTTTATGAAGGGGATGTTCCTAAAAGTGATCCTTTAAATTTTATTGGTAAAGTTAAGAATGTAAGAGTATATAGAATTGGAGATAAACATGAATAAACGAATAGAAGAATATGCAGAATTATTATTGAAATGTGTAAAATTGGAAGATAAGAGGTATTTGTTTGTCGAAATACCTTCATTCCTAGAATCTTTTGTAGAAATACTTAAGGATAAAGCTTCCAAATATGATTTAATAGATGTTCATTTTGAAATATATGATCCATTTAAAAAGCATGAGTTATTAGTTACTTTAGATCAAGAAAATATTTATAAGCATCCTATGTTCGATAAATCAATATTTGATAAATATGCAAAATTGGATGCTGCATTCATTTTTATTCAAAGTATGATACCTGGTCTTATGGATGATGTCGATTCTGAAGTAATAAAGAACACTTCTCTTCATGTAAGGAAGACTCAGAAGTACTTTAGAGACCTTTATGAGAGTGATAAACTAAATTGGTGTATTGCTGCAGTTCCTAACGAGTTATGGGCTAAAAAAGGCCTTAAAATGTCTTTAGAAGAACTATGGAATAAAATATTAGATATTTGTTTAGTAAGTGGAGATTTTAAGTCTTACGATAAATGGATAGAAAAAATCAATAATATGATTAAAGTATCCGATGTTTTGAATAATTATGAATTTGAATATTTGAAATATACTAATAGTTTAGGAACAGATTTAAAAGTATATCTTCCATTAAATCATGTTTGGAAGACTGGGTTTGGTTCACATGGTGAAATTTGTAATTTACCTACAGAAGAGATATTTACATCTCCTGATTATAAGAAGACTGAAGGTGTTGTATATTCTTCGAAACCCCTATATTATAACAATGTTTTAATAGATAATTTTTCTCTTACTTTTAAAGATGGCAAAGTTGTTGATTATCATGCTGATCAGGGTGAAAACTTATTAAAATCAATTATAGAAACAGATGATTATTCATGTTATTTGGGCGAGTGTGCTTTGGTTTCTTATGATTCTCCAATTAATAATACAGGAATAGTATTCAATGAGACTTTATTTGATGAAAATGCTTCGTGTCATTTAGCGCTTGGTAGGGGATTTGTTGAATGTCTTGATTGTGAATCCGAGTTATCTGATGAAGATTTGAGAAGTAATGGTATAAATGTATCAAATTCACATGTCGATTTTATGATTGGTACCAACGATTTAAAAGTTGTTGGTGTAACTCGTGATAATCGCGAAATAACAATTATTGAAAATGGTAACTTAATTATTTAAGTTACTTTTTTTGATAATTTGATTTGTTTTAATATTTATAATATAATTAAGGTGTAGGAAGGGAGATTATTATGTCTAATAGTTCTGAAATGAATTTTTATAAAATTGATGATCAAAATTTTGTTTTTTCAGTCAGAGCAAGCATAAATGGTGCAATTAGGTATTATAGAATGACGATAGATTCTGATAATTATTGTGTTGTTAAACGTATTCAGAATGCTTTAGCATTTGTTACTAACCATAATCTACCTAAGATTTCTGAATATGCACCTGATTATGCTAGAGTTATAACATCTCTTATTAGTTATTGTGATTGCGAAGAGGAAAAGGTAGTTCATTCGGAAAAGAGTAGAAAGGCCTTTGATTATTATCGTCTATCACGACATAACAATAGTGGTCTTGCAACAGATAATTCATCAAGACAAATTGAAACGAATAGACAGGATAGTGAGGATGGAATTTTTTATGAATTAGATTCAGAAGATCGTCTATTTATTTCTAAAGGAATTCAAACTAACAATATTGTTAATAGATTTAGATTAAAATAAAAATATCAGAATAATCTGATATTTTTTTAATGGAATTTTCTTTCATCTTGCTCTTCAATCTCTTCGATATCTCTATATTCGAGTGAATCTGATGCATTCTCGGCATCTTTAAATTTGTCCTTTAAAGTAGAACTTAATATTTCATAGTACTTCTTATTATAGATATCTTCAATGATATCTATCTGTCTAAATGTATTGTCTCTAAGGTTATATAAATAATAGAATTCGTCTTCAAATTCATAGAAACTTGGTATGTGGAATATTAATTCATATTCTTTTGTATTCTCGTTATATATACAATATGTTCTTATTCTTATTAATGTTGGATTATACTTTGATGAGAAGGCAGGAACTTGACTAGTATTATTAATGGTTATTTCGGGGAATATATTTGGTAGAATCTTATTGATAGTAGCTATTTGCTCACTGTAGGACATTTTATTAAATTCAGTTAAGTTCTCACTCGTATTGAATACAAGGGGAAACATTACTTTAAATTTGTTATTTATATAATCTGATTTTATATAAGGTTCTCCGTTTACTAGTTCAATGTTCTTTTCAAATATGACATAGTCTGGTAAGAAATGTTCACATATCTTAATATGTAATCTTCTGATGTTTCTAATACTATCATTTGAAGATATACTTCCTTTTATATATTCTTCCTTTAGTTTTCTAATCGTATTTACATAGAGGTCTATTTGATCCATTAATTCTAAATAGTCATCATAACTTTTATATGGACACTTAAGTACTGATTTTTGTCTTTTTCGCCAATTTTTATAATTGAAGTCTTCTTTTACTTCGATTATATCTCGATATTCTTCGCTATAAGTATCAATTAGATCATCTTCTAGAAGAATACACATCTTTCTTTGCCAATCTTCATAGTTTTCGAATTTATATAGAGGAATATTTAATCCAAAAGCTATTTTAATTGTACTTTCAACTTGAATACATACATTTTTAATTAATTGATCAGAATACTTCGTAAATATTGTTTTATTATCTAGTGTTGTTATGTCAGTTACATTTCCAAATTCATCAACAATAGCAAATAGAGCATTGTACATATTTGAATTAATAGTATATAGACTATAGTACCATCCATTATCTTTCATTAATCTTCTTATTGTTGTTATAGCTTTGTCATTATAATTTAATCTAAATTTCTTACCATCTGGATAATAGGTATTAATATATCCGATTTTTTTATCTATTTCTTCAAGTTCATTGTGACTTAAAACTGTAAAATCTAGTTTTTCTCCTTGATATAGTTGTTCTCCTTTAGCGTTGTAGTAATCTAATCTTGTTGCAAAGTGCTCAGTTGCAAATCCATTTTTTATATTTGATAAATCTGATGCAAGTACTAGAGAATAGTGTGTATCATTTATATCTACTGATAATCTCCAATGAAATACAAATTCATCACTTGTTTGCATTAATGGAGCATATGAATAACTCTTGATTAAATGAGATGGAATATTTAGTCTATCATAGATTTCTTTTAGTAAAATTGCTGCAGAACGGCAAATTACGCGATACCACTTATCATTTTCGCAAATAGATTCTAGTGTTACATTGTTTATTTTTGTCATTTCTTCCTCTGATAGGGCATTTTTTTGAAGTTTATTTGATTGAGTAAAGAAAAATTCGGTGTTTTTTTCAATTATTTTTCCAACTTCAATATAGACAAAGCGAACTACTTCAAGTTGATTCCAAGAAGGATCAATGGCATTAATAATTTTCTGTATTTCATTTTCAAGGTTCATGTTATCCATCCATTCTATAAAAATTTTACCATATTTATTAAAGTAGTACAATTGAGTATTTAGTCTACATAGTGTGAATTCATTATTTTTTGTTACTAATTATGAATATTCTATTATTGAAAAATTAAACATATAATGTATAAGGGCTTGAAAATAGGCGTTTTTTTTGATATATTATTTACGGTTTTATACCAAATAAACACAAGTGTCGTTCTTATTATCCCGTGGCCATTTGGTTGGTAATAAGTAGATACTTGGAAGTATAACAAAAGGAGAGTGAATTTAATGGCAGTAGTAAGTATGAGTTATTTACTAGAAGCTGGTGTTCATTTTGGACATCAAACAAAGAGATGGAATCCTAAAATGAAGGAATACATCTTTACAGCAAGAGATGATATTTATATTATCGATCTTGAAAAAACAGTAGCTTGCATAGAGAAAGCTTATGAGGAAATTAAGAAAATTGCCGAAAATGGTGGATCTTTCTTATTCGTTGGAACTAAGAAACAAGCTGTTGAAGCATCAATCGAAGAAGCTACAAGAAGTGAGTCTTTCTATGTAACTGAAAGATGGTTAGGCGGAACATTAACTAACTTCAGAACTATCAGAAGAAGAATTAGAAGACTAGATGAAATTGAAAATATGGAAAAAGATGGTATGTTTGATGCATTACCTAAAAAAGAAGTAGTTGCTCTAAGAAAAGAATATGACAAGTTAAATAAAGTTCTATGTGGTATTCGTGCAATGGATAAACTTCCAAATGCATTAATTATCGTTGATCCTAAGAAAGAAATAAATGCAATTAGAGAAGCAAGAAAATTAAATATTCCAGTATTTGGTCTTGTTGATACTAACTGTGATCCAGATGATGTTGATTATGTAATTCCTGGTAATGACGATGCTGTTAGATCAGTAAAAGTTGTTTTAGGAGTATTAACTAATGCTATCTGTGAAGCTAAAGGTTTAGATGTTGTAGATTATATAACAGAAGAAGAAAAACCTAGCAAAAAAGATCATGAAATTAAGAAAGAGACTAGCGTTGAAGAAAAAGTAGAAGCTAGTGATAAAGTAGAAGAGAAAGTAGAAGAAATTGTTGAAGAAACTGCTAATGAATCTACTGATTTAAATGGTATGACTGTAACTGATTTAAGAGCTATGGCTAAAAGTGCAGGGGTAAAAGGTTATTCTACAATGAAAAAAGATGAATTAATTTCATTATTAAGTTAGGATGGTTTTTATGATAAGCGCAAAAGATGTAAATGAATTAAGAAATAAAACTGGTGCAGGAATGATGGACTGCAAAAAAGCTTTAACTGAATGCAATGGTGACATGGATGCTGCTATTGATTGGTTAAGAGAAAAGGGTATTGCTAAAGCTGCTAAGAAAGCTGATAGAATAGCTGCTGAAGGTTTAGCTAATATCTATACTGAAGGCAATAAGGCCGTTATTATTGAAGTAAATTGTGAAACTGACTTTGTTACTAAGAATGCTGAATTTGTTGAAATGATTGATAAAATTGGAGCTGCTATTTTAAATAGTGATGCTAAAACTATAGATGAAGTTAATGCACTTCCTTGTGAAGGTGCAACAGTTGCTGATTATATTGTTTCTAAAACTGCTAAAATTGGTGAAAAGTTATCTTTGAGAAGAGCAGAGTTAGTTACTAAAACTGATTCAGAAAACTTTGGTTGTTATTTACATATGGGTGGTAAAATTGCTGTTCTTGTTGTAGTAGAAGGAGCTAATGAAGAAGTAGCTAAAGACGTTGCTATGCAAGGTGCTGCTATGAGACCTGAATATGTAAGAAAAGAAGATGTTCCTGCAGAAGTTATTGAAAAAGAAAAAGAAATTTTAAAGGAACAAGCTATTAATGAAGGAAAACCTGCTGATATAGCTGAAAAGATGGTTATAGGACGTATTAATAAGTTCTATAAGGAAAATTGTTTAATACATCAAGAATTCGTTAAGAATGGCGATATCGATGTTGAAACTTATGTTAAGAACAATGGTGGAGAAGTTAAGAGTATGATCCGCTATGAAGTAGGCGAAGGAATGGAAAAGAGAAATGAAAACTTCGCTGAAGAAGTAGCAAAACAAATTAATGGTTAATTATAAAAAATCGTCTAATTAGAGACGATTTTTTTTGTGCTCTTATATATAAAAAAAGATGAGATTAATCAATCTCATCTTCGTTGTTATTAATTATCGATTCGATTATAGCTTCATCAACTGCATCGTAATCATCGTTAATTATTTCATCTATTTTTTTATCACTATCTAAATCATCTAAATCTGTTAAATCAAGATCAAGGAATTCTTCTTCATCTATTTCATTATCTAGATCATCGAGATCAAGGTTATTTAAATCATCGATTACTTCATCAACTTCTTTATCAGTTAATCTATTTACGCTTTCTTCGATTTCGTCTGATCTGTTTTCTTTTGTATCTTCTTGGTTTGTTATATCATCTAATAGACTATCAAGATCATCGATATCTTCTAATTCATCAAATTCTTCAATTTCTTCTGAATCATCATTATTAACTTCTTCAATGTCTTTTATTTCATTAATTACTTCAATTTCATCACTTTCATCAGATTTAGATTCTTCATCAAATTTGATTTCTTCTATTGATTCTACAGGTTCTTCTAAGATATCATTTTCAATAATAATATCTTCGACGTCATCCTCTTCACTATCTTCGATTTTATTAATATCTTCATCTACAGTTTCACTAGGTGAATCTATCAACGAATCAATTTTTGGTTCTTCTTCATCAGACAATTCTGTAACACTTAAATCATCTTCATCTATCTTATCTGTAAGTTCAATACTTGTAGGTATGATTTCACTATCTGATTCTAAATCATCATTTATTATATTAATTGATTCATCATTGTCATCAGAATCGAATTCTATTATTTCAGGTTCTTCATTTTCTTCCTTTATAACTTCAGTATTTTCTTCATTTTCTATGTCTTTAATTATTAAAGGTTCTTCTTTTACATCTTCTGTATCTATTTCTACAGGTTCATCTATTGCTTCTTTTTCGATTTCTTCGATGTTTTCATTTTCTTCTTTAACTTTCTTTTTCTTCTTCTTGAATTTACTAAATATCGATTTATCACTGTCTTCTTCAAGTTGTGTTGCAACTTGTAAGCCAGCAAGTAGTTCTGGAGTAATATTGATATTTATTGGACCATTTAGTGTTTGTGGAGCATTTATACCAGTCATAGTTGATGCTTCTATTTGATCAGTTAATCCTAGTTCAGTACCAGCGCCAAGATCATCGTCTAAGTCGATTAGTTTTAGTATTTCTTCGAAAGAAGTTTTTCCTTCTAATACCTTTTCTAGACCATCTTGTAACATTGTCTCTGTACCATTTTGACCATATACTAGCGATCTTAAAATTTGTTTATTAGCTCCTTTTATAATGGCATCTTTAATACTTTGATTTAATAATAATACTTCTTGAATAGCGATACGTCCACGATATCCTTTAGAGCATTCAGGACATCCAACTGGTCCATATATTTCATCTACATCTTTATTTAATAATTTTTTAAATAAATCTTTTTCATATTCGTTTGTTGGACGTAATTTTTTACATTTATCACATAGACGTCTTGATAATTTTTGTGAGATTATACCTGATAGGGCAGAACCTAATAAATATCTCTCAACATTCATATCTGTTAGACGTTCTATTGTATTAAGTGAGTTATTTGTATGTATTGTTGATAGAACTAAGTGACCAGTAATACTAGCTCTTACAGCAATTTTAGCTGTTTCTTCATCACGAATTTCACCAATCATGATAACATCAGGGTCTTGACGTAAGATTGATCTTAGTACAGTAGCGAAATCTAATCCTATATCTGATACTGTTTGTACTTGGTTAATTCCGCCAATATTCATTTCTATTGGATCCTCAACTGTAATTATATTAGTATTTTCTTTATTTAATCTCTGTAACATTGAATAAACTGTCGTAGATTTACCTGTACCTGTTGCACCAGTTACTAAGATAATACCATTTGGAAGTTCAACCATTTTTTTTACTTTGTCTAAGTTTGTTTCATTAAAATCAAGGCCTTCAATTCCGGCTGCACTCATTGAGTAATCCATAATACGAATAACAATCTTTTCGCCTAAATTAGTAGGTAAGCACGATACACGAAGATCGATAGTTTTATTAGCAAGTTCAGTTCTAATAGCACCATCTTGTGGAGTTCTCGACTCTGTAATATTCATTCCTGATATGATTTTAATACGTGTAATCATATTTTTCTTAACATATAGGGGAACGATAGAGTAGTCATTTAATTCTCCATCTATTCTAATACGTATTTTTATTCCTTCATCAAATGGGTCAAAATGGATATCTGACGCACCTTTATTAATTGAATCTAGGATTATTGAGTTTACTATATCAGTAATAGGGACATTATTATAGTCGAATGTTACCATACCGCTAAACATCTCTTTATCATCCATTTGGTGTTCTGATGTATGAATTTCTTGGCCATCAGCAAGATTTAGATTATTTACAACTTGCTCATTTCCTGCAGCAACACCTAAATCAGCAGAGATTTGTGATTGGTTCAAAGACTCTGATTGTACATTGTCAGGATTACCTATATAATTTCCAAATTCATCAATTAAAGATGGATCAATAGGGTTTCCAAATTCATCAACATATTGAGTTACTGGACTACCTATATAATTCCCTGATTCGTCAATTAAAGATGGATCTATTGGATTACCGAATTCATCGACATATTGAGTTTCTGTAGTATTCTCAGTCATATTAATAGATTCATCTGTTTTTGTTTCTTTATTCTTTTTCATGTACAATCAACCCTATCTATTTTATTCCATAATAATTATACAATAATCGTATATTTTAAGTCAACCATAAAAGGGTTATTTAGATAACTAAATAAAAAAGATCAGATATTCTGATCTTTTAACAACTAGGCGATATAGTTATTTGTTTATTTCTATTTTCACCATTGTATCTTATTGCATATGTAGCTGTATATTTTTTTCCACTTACAATAGAACGACAGTTAATTTCATTTCCTGCTTCATCACGACATACAGGATTTGATATTGTTGCTTTACTTGTAACATCTTGGCCATTAACTGTAACTTTTATTTTACTTCTTGTATCACCTTGAAAATAAGATGCAGCTTTGGATGAACAAGTTTCTCCGTTATATTGAATCGACATACTATTATTGTTCGATGGCGTTTGAGTGCCATTTGCTGATATATATATACCTGGAGACTGGTTATTCTTAAATTTTTGATATGACGATTTTACCATAAATTTTGTATTTTGTGTTACGTTAGTCTTAACAGTAAATGTAGTATTTGTTGTAAATCCTAAATCCACTGTTCCCGAATCATTTATCATAAAGATTTCATATCCAAAAGAACCAAATGTTGCATCATTATATTGTAGTCTTCTATTTAAATATTTTTCTGCCCAAGTTGAATAAATAGGCGAATTAGTAAAGTAATTTCTTAAATATTCTGTATTTACAGCATCAGGAGTTGCAGCAGCAGTCCATGTCAATGCAACATTAGTTCCATCTGAAGAATATTTTAAATTTGATGGATTAGATAATTGGGAGAATCTTGTAGAAACACTTTCTGGAACAGTTCCTTTTTTAAAGTACTCAGTACTTCTTAAATTTTCTGGTGTATATGGACTAGCTAGTTCAAGTGGATCTGTTTCAAGTTCAACTTCAGCTGTAACTATACCACTCGGAACATCGAATTTTGCTCCAGCTTCCATAATTCCAGCAACTAGTATTTTTGTAATCTTTTTTCTTTCTGAACTACCTTCATTTGATGTTAGGTAAGCAGTTGGGTCAACTTCATTTTTGTATCCATACCAAGTGGAGATAGAGTAGTCAGTCGAATAGACGTTCAACCATGAGTTGCCAACAATTTCTCCTTTTATTCCCGCAGCTTCTTTAGCCGATGCAGGAACCGTAGAAGTACCTGTCTTTGCTGCTGTTTCGCATATACTTGATTTAGCAGCGCTTATTGTTCCGCTATTAACGGCGTATTGTAAGATATTATTTACTAAATATGCAGTTTCTTCACTCATTACATTTACTTTTTCAATTTTAGGTTCGACAACTCTATCATCATCTAAGAATTCTATTTTTTCATAGATATATGGAGAAATATATGTTCCACCTCTTGCAAAAGCGGCATAGGCTGCAGATGCTTTAACTGGATTAACTCCCTCAAATCCACCGATCGATGCCGATTCGTAAATAACTCCATTTTTATCTTCGGCATGCCATCCTAGGTTATTTGAGAATGTTCGCTTCTGTTCATTTGTCGTCTGTCTAAAAGTAAGTAGAGCAGGGACGTTACGCGATTGAGCTAGAGCTGTCTTAGCTGTCAATATACCTTTAAATTTATTATCGAAGTTTCTTACACTTCCATATCCTCCAGTATACTCTATTTCATCATCTATTACTGTTTGACCTGTAGACCAGTTCAAATATTCGAATGCAGGTCCATAATCCAAAATAGGTTTAGCCGTACTTCCTGGGTGTCTATTAATACTTGTTGCAAAGTTTAATACTCTTTCAGCAGGATCTCTACTTGCACCAACAGCAACTATTGCTCCGGTTTTTACATCAGTTACAACGATTCCAGCTTGTGCTTGATCATTTCGCCATTTATAGGCATCTCCATTTATTACGGATTCTACAACCTCTTGTTTTTGTGGTTTTAAAGTAGTATATACTTTCATTGCTGTAGTAGTTGGATCATAACCTGTATCTTTCTTTATATATTCAAGTAGAGTATCAATATAATCTTGATATTTATTTTTGCTAGAAGGTTTTTTACCGACTAGAGTACTTTCTAATGGTATTGCTTGGGCTGTATCTCTTTCCTCTTCAGTAATATATCCGTGTCGGTACATTAAATTTAATACAGTATTTCGACGTTTTTCCGATGCAACAGGATGTTGATATGGATCATATGAATATGGTGCTTGGAAAAGCCCTGCAATAGTAGCTGCTTCGACAAGATTTAAGTCAGTTGCACTTTTGCCAAAATATGAGTTACATGCTTGTTCAACTCCGTATGAATAAGAACCTAAATAAGGATAGTTTACATAAAATTCCATGATTTCTTCTTTTGTGTATTTTTTCTCTAGAACAAATACTGATAAATAAATATCTGTAAATTTACGAATTACTCCCTTGATACCTGTAGCAGTAGAACTTGTAAAATTATTCTTGGAAACTTGCATTGTTAGAGTTGAACCACCACCAGCATTTCTTTGGCCTAATAATTGACCGATAGTTGCTTTTGTAAATCTCGCAATATCAATTCCGTCATGTTGGAAATATCTTGAATCCTCCGTAGCAACAATAGCATCAATTAATACTTCAGGAATTTTATCATATGTGATTTTTTCTCGTTTCTCTGAACCTAATCGAGCAAATTCTTCCCATTCTCCTTTATCATTTTTATAATATAGAACTGATGCATTACTGTGAAATAATTTATTGCTTGATGGGTCTGGTGCACTTATTACAATGTATACACATCCAGCAACTAGCAAACAACATAGAAGTATAAGTAGTATCATTAATATTATTAATATCTTATCTTTTAATGTTCCATATTTAAACTTTTTCTTAAATCTTCTCATATCGAATTTCATCACCCTTAATCTATTCTCAAAAAATACATATATTTTTTTTAAACCTCTAAAATCTCGATAATGTAATAAATCTAGTTCGTCATTATCTTTAATTTTATTCTTTTCTTTTTTAATTCTTATATTTTGTTTTTTTGGAAGATTCTCTGTATTTTTCTTCTTCCTGTCTCTATTATATTGTTTTATTTTAATCTTTTTAATATTTTTAGGTATTTTTTTAATTAGTTTACATATTCCGATAAATAATATTTTTATTGGATATAATATAAAATAAAGTAGATAACTAAGTAGTAAAAAGATAACTTCAAATATGACGCCTATTGCCGATTTAAACTTATTAAATCTGTTCTTTCTCTTGTTTATATTTTTTATTTTCTTTAAATCATATTCTTTTAAATTATTTGTATGTTTTTTTGAATTATAGATAGCTATATCTAATGATTTATCTTCTTTTCTAATTTCATCATTATTTATTCTCTTTTTGTTATTTATGTTGTTTCCCTTTTTGTTATTCACAGTCTTTTTCTTTGATGGTTGAGGTTTTTTATTTGCTGTCTTTTTCTTTCTATTGTTTGCCATTTCTTTTTCACCTCCTAATATTTATAAATATAAATTATCTATTGCCTTTATATAATCTAATCTTGGTCTGATCTTCTTTTCAATTTGTATTCCGTTTTCTTTAATGAATTTGTAGGGAATACTTTTTTTATTGGTGTTTTTTATATAATCTAATATTATATTGCCGTCTAGTAGATAAACTTCACTGTTGATTGATATTATTAAAAAAGAAATACCACCATGTTCGATTATTCTCTTCATGTGTTCTAATTGATGTTCATGAATATTCTGTAAGGGAAAAGATGTTTTGTTTAAAGTTTCCTTGGCATCAAAATCGATATATTTACCTCTATATATACCATTGTAATCGAGTGTAGATGGAGTTCTAAAGTATGCCTTAGTTATAATTCTTTCTTTCGTTCCATATTTAACTTCACTTATCGTTATTGGAGTGGGCTTTTTATGAACGATTGCTATATTTTCTTCCAAATAGTATTCATTACTTTGGTTAATTAAATCCTCTAAGTCCATTCCGCGATTAGAATAATTAGTGTATTTATTATATGATTTTTTTACTTTTCCCGGATAATTCATAATAACACCTATATTTAATTATATATTATGTAGGTATTTTTTTCTAGTGTTTCCGGATATTTTTTGTTATATATTAAGATAATTGCAATTAAGTGAATAAAATATTATAATAATTATATAGGGAGAGGGGAAAACTATGAAAATTATAAGCTCCGAGTTAGAGACTATCGCGGTAAGAGCTAGTCAATATCCAACTAATGAAAAATGTGAATTTTTACTTTGTGGAAGAAGTAATGTTGGAAAAAGTAGTTTTATTAATACTATTCTAGGCAGAAAGAATTATGCTCATACTTCGGGAAAACCCGGTAAAACTCAAACATTAAATTTCTATTTGGTAAATGATGATTTTTATTTAGTTGATGCTCCGGGATATGGGTATGCTGATGTAGAAAAGGAAAAGCAAAAGAAATTTGGCCTTATGATAGAGGAATATATTCGCAATCGCGAAAATCTTAAATGTGTATTTTTATTGGTTGATTTTCGTCATAAAGCTCAAGAAAATGATATTTTAATGTATAATTTTTTAAAATATTATGAAATTCCTACAGTTATTGTAGCAACTAAATACGATAAGGTTAAAACTAGTATTCAAGATAAACAAATTAGAATTCTAAAGGAAGAGTTGCATTTGTTACCTCAAGATAAGTTTGTATTATTCTCTAGTGTTACAAAGAAAGGACGCGAAGAGATATACAATATATTGTCAAGTTATATGGAATCCAATGAATAATTTAAAATTCTTGGATTTTTTTTATGTTATAATCATAATAGGTGATGAGTAATGAAAAAGAAAAATGGTTTTACATTAATTGAATTATTATCTTGTATTATTATTATTGCTTTAATAGCAGTAATTGCTGTACCATCAGCATTGAATTTGAATAAGAAGGTAAAAGGTAAATCTTATGAATCAAAAATTAACATTATGGAGGAGAATGCTATTACTTATGGACAAACAAATCTAAAGAATGTTAGAAACGGCTTAAACCCAATTAGAGGGGGATATTTTACTTGTAAATTTAATTATGATAGTAAGGGAAATGTTACTAAAGTCGAACTTCGACCTCAAGCAGATGGATTTAATGAATTAAAAGCATTGGAGAACAATGAGTTTTGGTGTTTTAGATTAACTCTTGAGGAACTAGTCGAAGTAAATAACTTGAATTGGGATGAGACAAATAGATGTCAGAGTTGTACTTTAGATTCTGAAAAGTCAAATTATAATAATGTTATTCTTGATCCATCAAATAACTATATAATTAATAAGTGCTATATGTATCTATATTATAAAAATAAGAGAGTATATTCATATTTTGATGTCAATACTTGCAACATAAAATCTGATACACCACAAGATGGACAAGAATACAGACCAAGAAATTAATTATTAATCGCCTAAATATTTGATATTTAGGCCTTTTTATGCTAATATACTTGAGTATTTTAAGGAGGCGGTAACTATGAGAAAATGCGTTTGTTTAATTGGAAGACCAAATACTGGAAAATCTTCTTTATTTAATAGACTAATTAATGAAAAAAGAGCTATTATTGCAGATACTCCGGGAGTAACTAGGGATCGTATATATGGAATTGTAAATTATAAGGATAAATCTTTTTCATTAATTGATACGGGAGGAATTGACCTTGAAAATGCAACATTTAATGAAAATATTAGAATTCAAGCAGAAATTGCTATAGATGAAGCAGATATAATATTATTTGTTGTAGATGGAAGAGAAGATTTAACTTTAAATGATTTAAAGGTTAGAGATATGCTTCTAAGGTCAAATAAGAAAGTTATCGTAGTAATTAATAAAATAGATGATAATAAACATGAAGATAATATTTATAATTATTATGAATTGGGATTTGAGAGACTTATTACAGTCAGTGCTGAACATAAGAGACATATTAATGAACTTTTAGATCTAATTACAGAAGACTTTAATGAGTATACGACAGAGCAAGATAGTGAAGATATTAAATTTTCTATTATTGGAAGACCAAATGTTGGAAAAAGTAGTTTAGTTAATGCTCTTCTTGGTGAAAATAGACAAATTGTATCTGATGTTGCGGGTACAACGAGGGATTCTGTCGATTCGAGATTTACGTATGATCATAAAGATTATTTAGTTATAGATACAGCAGGAATGCGAAAAAAGGGTAAAATCTATGAGAATATTGAAAAATATTCGGCGATTAGATCATTAAAGGCAATTGAAAGATCTGATGTATGCGCTATTGTAATTGATGCTGAAACAGGAATTCAAGAGCATGATAAACATATCGTATCTTATGCTATAGATGCAGGAAAAGCAATTGTTTTAGTTGTAAATAAATGGGATACTATTGAAAATAAGGACGCTGACATTAAGAAGTGGATAGAAAAGATTAGATATGAATTTCAATTTATACCTTATGCTCCAATTGTTTTCTTATCTGCTAAGACAAAATCTCGTATCCATACATTTATGCCTGCTATAATTAAAGCTTACGAATCATATACTAAAGAGATTAAAACTAGTGTGCTAAATGATATTATAAGAGATGCTGTTGCCTTACATGAAGCTCCAAGTTATAAGGGTAGAAGATTAAAGATATACTTCTGCAATCAAGAAGATGTATGTCCTCCTAAATTTGTATTTAATGTAAATTCCAAATCTCTAGTGCACTTCTCATATTTGAGATATTTGGAAAATAAAATTAGGGAAAGTGTTGATTTGGAAGGAACTCCTATAATTATTAAATTTAAAAATAAGAACGAGGATGAATAGTATGGAGAAAAAGAATTTTAAATTAATATATATTTCAGTGTTTTTACTTCTTATTATTGTTGTGTTAGTTTTTCTATTTGCAACTTCTTATCGTGGTTTAAAAGGTGATGTTAAGAAAAATTCAACTAATACATTATATGGTGTAGTATTGGAGACAGGTAAAAATTATATCAAGGTTAAAGATACAAAATCTGATGATATGTATTATTTGCAATATGAAAGTGACTCTATATCTATAAATGATATTGTATCAATTAAATATAAGGATTCAATGGAGAAAATTGAAGATGTAGAAATAATTGTCAGTGAAGAAGATCAGGTATATGTTCAAGATACCAAACCTACAACAACGACTTCAAGAGTTACTAGTATAACATCTAAATCTTCTTCAAGTAAAACAACAACAAAAAAAATTGATGATAGCGAAGATATCATAGTGAATCAATTTAAGGAATCATATAATTTAGTTAATTCGTCTAATGAAAGTACGATTGGGGAAAAGGTAAAAGAGAAGTTTATCGATATCGTCGATTTTATCTTTTATGGTAAAGAAATTAATGGAAGAACATTTGAATCTTTGACAACTAGTGCTAAAGGTAAAGTTATATATTACGCTTTATTGATCGATTCAAAAATTGATAGTAAATGGCCTCAATATAAGGAAACTATAAGTGGAAAATATCAAGATATAAAGGCAAAACTAATAGCAAAATATTTAGATTTGACAACACAAGCCTGCAAGAGCGATGAACATGCATGTGAGAATTTCAAGAAAGACTTTAATTTGTTAAAGTCTTCTCTAAAACTAACTTGGGATGTCATAAAAAAAGCATTTAGCTATGCTTATGATAAGACATCAAATAAAATTATTGAATGGTATGAAGTTTTCAGTGGTAAAGTATGATAGTACTTGGCGATGATTTAAAAGTTGTAATTAATAGGAAGAAGATAAAGAATATTTATTTTCGTATTGATGATGACTTAAATATATTGGTAAATTGTCCTCGATTTGTAAGCGATAGAGAAATTGATAAATTATTAAATGAGAATATAAAATCTTTAGAAAAAATGTATAAAAGAGCAGTAGACCATACCATAAAAGAGGAAAAAATATATTATTTAGGAGAAAAACTCGAATATATTTATTATAAAAAGGTAATGTTTGATAATGGGGTTGCTTATGGTCCAAGTATCGATGCTGTAAATGAATATTTAGAAAGACATTCTCTCGATTTTTTTCAAAAGAGAATGGATATATATGTTCGTGAATTTGATAATCTTCCTAAGTTTAGATTGCGAGTTCGCAAGATGAAGACAAGATGGGGCGTATGCAACAAAAGCAGTATGACTGTTACGCTTAATACTCTTCTTATTCATAAACGAGTAGAATTAATAGATTATGTAATTGTTCATGAATTATCGCATTTTGAACATATGGACCATTCAGCTCTCTTTTGGGCCTGTGTTGAACGTCATTATCCGAATTATAAGAATGCTAGAAAAGAGTTAAGATATTAATGATAGAATCAGTTAATAATGAAAAAATAAAAGAATATGCAAAATTGAATGATAAGAAGTATCGTGATAAAACGGGACTTTTTATTATCGAGGGAGAACATTTAGTATTGGAAGCTCAAAATGCTGATGTTTTAGTGGAAGCATTTTCTCTAGATGGATCTATCGGAACAAAGGTTAGTTTGTCGGTTATGAAAAAATTATCTAATCTGACAAATGTTCCGAATGTAATTGGCATTGCAAAGAAAAATGATAATAAAGAGATATGTGGCAATATATTAATGCTTGATTCAATTCAAGATCCAGGAAATTTGGGAACTATTATTCGAAGTGCTGTCGCATTTGGAATAGATACGATTGTTGCTAGTCCAAATACAGTTGATCTATATAATACTAAAGTTGTTAGAAGCACTGAAGGATTATTGTTTAAGATAAATTATATAGTAACGGATTTAAGTGTATTCTTGGATGAATATAAGGATAAGTATACGATCTATACTACTAATGTGAGAAACGGAGAAGATGTATCTAAAATAAAAGCGAATAATCCCTATATTTTAATAATGGGAAATGAGGGTAGAGGAGTTGATTCAAAACTCACAGAATATGCTAATTCTACTATATACATTCCAATAAGCAACTGTGAAAGTTTAAATGTTGCAATTGCTACTAGTATAATTCTATATGAATTTAATAAAAAATAAGGTAAAACTATTTATCTTATTTTTTTTTATTGTTATAATTTAATATAGGTGTAGTATATGAAAGATATAAATTTTTTAAAAAATAAATTGTTTGCTCATCGCGGTCTTTATGATAATATACGCATATATGAAAATACTATAAGTGCTTTTTCGAGAGCTTTAAAATATAATTTCCCAATAGAAATGGAAGTAAGATTATTATCAGATGGAACTATTATTGTATTTCATGATGATAATGCTAAGAGACTTCTTCATATAGATGATAACATTGATAACATGACTTATGATGAACTATGTTATCTATCAAAATATCAAATACCTAAGTTTGAAGATGTATTAAACTTAATTAAAGGAGAAGTTCCAATACTAATTGAATTAAAGACGGTTACGAGAAAGTATTTGCTAGAGAATAAAATATGTGAGTATCTAGATAAATATAATGGCAAATTTGCTGTTCAATCGTTCTATATTAAGACGGTAAAGTGGTTTTATAAGAATCGAAAAGATTATGTCGTTGGATATATGATAGGATGGAAAAATATAAATAAGGATATTTGGTTTAAGAAATATGATTTTCTCAATATAAAGATTAATTCTTATAAAGATAAAAAAATAAGAGTTTTGAAAGAAAATAAAGTGGTTTTGGGTTGGCGAGTTAACACTAAAGAAGAATTATCTTCATCAGAACATTTATATGATGGCTTAATTGTAGATAATTTGCTTGAAATACTTGACCATTAAGTATATAATATGCACTTAAGAGGAATGTTATGAATAGTGTTTTTATTGGAAAAATTGTAAATACGCATGGAATCAAAGGAGAGATTCGAATTAAGTCTGATTTTGAATTTAAAAATCGGGTTTTTGTTGTGGGACATTTTTTAATTATTAGAGGATGTAAATACAAGATTCTTTCATATCGCGTACATAAAGAATGGGACATGGTTACGCTTGAAGGTATTAATGATATAAATGAAGCAATACCTTTTAAAGGATCTAATGTCTATTTTGATAGGAATGATTTAAAACTTGCTGATGACGAATATATCTTAAGTGATTTAATTGGAATGCGAACTTTCATTGATGGTGTTGAAATGGGTATTGTAAATGACTATAATAATGGTGTTAATTCTTTAATTGAAATCAAATATGATAATATTGTCTACTATGTTCCAGTTAAGGGAGATTTTATTGATAGAATCGATTTTAATGAGGGTATAATATATTTGAAAGAAGAAGCAAAGGAGTTAATATTATGAGAATAAGTATCGTGTCTTTATTCCCAGGAATGTTTGAGTCGGTATTTAACGATTCAATAATTAAAAGAGCAATGGACTCCAATTTGGTTACAATCGATTATTATAATTTCCGTGATTATTCTCTTGATCCTCATAAAAAGGTCGATGATACTCCATTTGGTGGAGGAGCTGGAATGCTTCTCATGTGTCAACCAATCATCGATTGTATAAATGATATTAAAACAGATGATTCACTGGTTGTCTTACTTACACCTTCGGGGATTCCTTTTAAAGAATCAATTGCATATGATTTAAGTAAAGTAAAACATTTAATACTAATATGTGGACACTATGAAGGATTCGATGAGAGAGTTAAAAGTGTTGTCGATATGGAACTTTCAATTGGTGATTATGTATTAACTGGAGGAGAGATTCCAGCAATGGTAATAGTTGATGCTGTTACGAGATTGATTCCTGGTGTTATCAATGAAGAGAGCCATTTAAATGATTCTTTTAGTGATCCTTTGGTGTTAGATTATCCAAATTATACTAAACCGAGGGATTTTAGAGGAATGTTGGTTCCGGAAGTATTATTATCTGGAGATCATAAAAAAATTGATGAATGGCGAAAAAGCCAGGCAGATTTAAAGACTAGAGAGGTTAGACCAGATTTAAAAAGTTAGGAGGTGTTTATATGAGTAGTTATTTAATTAAGAAGGATTCCACTACAGGGGAGATTATATATATGGAATATGATCTTGAAGGTTATAAATTTAGACCTAAGAATAATGGAGAAAAACCTTATATTAAAGTTAATTCAGTAACTATTTATAAACCTGAAATGATAGAACATGTCCTAACGAAAAAATTTGAGAAGAAATTTGCTAAACTGAGTTCTATTATATTAAAGTTTCTATATCAAGATGATGATGAATCAGATGAGGGAGATTTTGAAATATTACTAGATGAAATAGCTAGATTAAAATCAGTAGTTGATTTACAATATAAAAAATTTTTGAGCAATCAGGAATATAAAGATTATATTCATAAACTAGTTTTCTTAGATGCGCAAGTACGTGAAAAACTTGCAATCATTAATTATAAAAATCGTCTAAATTACAATATTGAAAAAGGAAGAAGCATGTGATGTATATTTACTTAAAATGAAAAAATGTTTCTTGATTTAAGGTAAATATTAATATATAATACTTCTAGTATTAAAAAGAGAGGGAAAATATATGAAAAATGTTAAAGAAGTAGAAATTGAAGTTAAGGGTAAAGAATGGGAAAGTTTCCTAGATAAAGCCTACACTAAAAAGAAGAAAGATATAAAAGTAGATGGATTTAGAAAGGGATCTGTACCAAAAGATATATTTATTAAGAAAGTTGGTATCGAAGCATTATTTATGGATGCTTGTGATGAAGTAATTCAAAGTAAGTATAAAGATGCATTAGATGAAGCTAATGTTGAATTAGTATGTGAACCAAATGTTTCAATTGAACATGTTGATGCAAAATCTTGTAAGGTTAAATTTACATTTATATCTAAACCTGAAGTAAAATTAGGTGAATATAAGAAATTAGGCATTAAACGTGATAAAGTTAAAGTCACTGATGAGGAAATTGAACATCAAATAGAACACATTAGAGAACATATGGCTGAAGTTGTAATTAAGGAAAACGGAAGCGTAAGTGAAGGAAATACTGCAGTAATCGACTTCGAAGGTGTTGTTGATGGCAAAAAGTTAGATGGTGGATCTGGTGCAAATTATCCTCTAGAAATCGGAAGTCATACTTTTATTCCTGGATTCGAAGAGGGATTAGTTGGAATGAAAGTAAATGAAACTAAAGAATTAAATTTAACTTTCCCTGAAGATTACGTTCAAGATTTAAAAGGTAAAAAAGTAACTTTTACTGTAACTGTTAGAGAAATTAAAGAAAGAGTAAAACCTGAAATTAATGAAGATTTCTTTGAAGATTTAGGCATTGAAGGCGTTAAAGATCTTGAGACACTTAAAAATCATGTTAAAGATGAGTTAACTCAGCAAAAAGAACATGAAGCTGAAGAAAAATACCTAGATGAATTACTACATAAAGCTACAGATAATATGACAGTTGATATTAATAATGAAATTATCGATACTGAAGTAGATAGAATGATGAAACAATACGAACAAGAATTGTCAATGCAAGGAGTAACATTACAACAATACTTGAGTCTAACTGGCGGAAAAATTGAGGACTTTAAAACTATGTTAAAACCTCAAGCTATTGCTAGAATTAAAACTAGATATCTATTAGAAGAAATTATTAAGGTTGAGAATATTACTGTAACTAAAGAAAGTATCAAAGAAGAAATTAAGAAAGTTTCTGAACAATATAACATGAAGGAAGAAGAATTCCTATCAGCTATAGGTGGAGAAGAAATGGTTGAATACGATCTTAAGATGAAAGCTGCACTAGAAGTTATCAAACAAGGATAACTTCTTTTTTATAGATAACCAAGTTTATGTAACTTTTTAGAATTTAGTATTACTACCAAGTAAATATCGACTATTTCGGATATAATTAATCCGTAAATACCAATGCTCGTAAAACTAAGAATACTTAATATAATTAGTTTTATTATACAAGTTGAGATGGTTACCTTCATCGAGTAGTTTGATAATTCTAATGCTATTAATGTACTATTTAGTGGCCCTTCTAGGTAGAATGCAAAGAAAAATATTGATAGTACTCGCAAATATTCAACTCCATTATCTGTATTATAGATAAGGTGAAGAAGGGACTCTCCGAAGGTAAAAGTTATTAGTGAAGTTACAATTCCGAGGCCTAATGAGATAATTAGAGATATTCTAAGTTTTTTCTTTACTGTAGTTTTACTTCTATAGTTTTTTGATATTTCAGGAATTAAGGTCGTATTGAGAGCGATGCAAAAGAAGGAAAACATTGTTAGCATTGGAATGACGTATGCGTTGTATATTCCATATTCTGTAGTTATATATTCGCTAGAATAGCCGACAAATAATAAAATATTAGTTAGAATAATTGGTTCGAGAAAGTAGCAGATATTTGCAAAAATTCTACCAGTAAGCGTTGGAATGCTTATACTCAATATTTCATTTAATATTGGTATTTTAGGTTTTAAGTCTCTTAATTTGATATTTGTTTTGTTTGGCATAAATAGAAGGTAGATAAATATTTGAACTATTTCGGTAATGGCATTTGTTAAAATATATACTGATACGGCAAGAATTGGGTTTAATTTTACAAATATAGGTACTATTAATACAGTTAACATTAGTCTTATGAATTGCTCAATTATATTGCTCATAGCATTGGGAATCATATTCTGCTTTCCAAAAAAGTATCCTTTAATTATTCCTGATATGCATGTAAATGGTAAAATTCCAGTTAGTGCAATAATAGGATAGTATGTATCAGGGTTTTTTAGCAAGTCAATTGCTAAATTATCAGCAAATACAATAACGATTGACATGATGAATATATTAAACAATAGAGATATTGGTATAATACTCGATAGTACATGTATACTTTTATATTTTGATTTTGAAATAATTGTTGATATAGCGTTTGGGAGTCCTAATTGAGTAATTGTTATTAAAAGAGAATACGTTGGCATAATTAAAGTGTAAATATAATAACTATTGCCAAGGATTCTTGTTGCAACTATTTTAATGAAGAAACCGATAATTTTTGTAATGAGTGTTCCTATTATGAGTATAATAGTTGATTTTAAAAATACATTTTTCATTTTATCTCCTTTTATTGATATAAAAATTGTTATATAATATATATATGATAGAATTACGTATTTAATTAAAGGTGATAATATGGAAAAAACAATAAACTCACAGACAGAACTATATAAGAAAGTTCTTCCTGCTTTGCGTACAAAGAGACATGAACTTTTACTTAACGGAATAAAAATTGTAAAAGAAATTGACATATGGAATTATAATAAAGAATATAATTGGAAGAATGCAAAAAATTTAACATTGGCCTCAATGGTGGATAATATATTGAATACTAGTGATAAATCATATGAGGACTATGTAATTGATAAATTAAATAATAATGAATAGAGTGATTTTATGGAAGAATTATTTTCTAAGTTATTGGATATTTCTATTGAAAATAGATATTCAAAAGAGGAAATTGATGAAATAAATAAAGCCTATGAATTTGCGTGCGAGCAACATAGGGGAATGAAGAGAAAAAATGGAGAAGAATACATAAGCCATCCTTTAAATGTAGCTATAATTGTTGCTAATTTAAATGTAGATGCTACTACTGTTGTATGTGCTCTTGTACACGAGACAATTGATCATGGTTCTTCGACTTTAGATGAAATCGAGAGATTATTTGGCGTTGATGTTAAGAACATTATTAATTCACTTACTAATGTAAATCGCCTTCACTTAACAGATTATTCGGAATCATCTTCTATGTATTTGAGAAAAGTGCTTGTTGCATTATCTGAAGATGTAAGAGTACTTATCTTAAAACTTGCTGGAAGAGTTCATAATCTTAGAACTAATGAGGGTTTATCAAAAGATAAGCAAAAACAGAAAGCTTTAGAAACTTGGAATGTTTTAGTACCTATTGCTGCAAGACTTGGAATTAATGAATTAAAAGAAGAACTTGAAGATTTAAGTTTTAGATATTTAAAACCAGATATCTATGAGGAGATAGAATCAGAGTTACCAGCACCAAGAGTTGAACTTGAAGGTATTTTAAGTGATGTAATGAATGAAATTATTGATTCTTTAAATGATCACAATATTGAATATAAGATTAAGGGGAGAGTTAAATCTGTCGCATCTTTGCACAACAAATTGAGTAATGGACATGTATGGAGTAAAATCTATGATATTATGGGCATACGTATAATATGTGAAGAGGAGTCTGATTGTTATTTAATAATCGGTATTATACATTCGCTATTTAGACCTATTCCTAAACGTTTTAAGGATTATATTGCCATGCCTAAAGGGAATTCATACCAATCGCTACATACTGGTGTTTTTGGACCTAATGGGCTTCCTATTGAAGTGCAAGTAAGAACAAAAGAGATGGATGAAATAGCAGAGCATGGAGTAGCAAGTCATTGGTCTTATAAGGAAAATTCTAGCAAGAATATTCAAAGTGTTATGGAACAAAAACTTCAAATGTTTAGAAACATTATTGAAGCTAATTCAGATGATATAACTAATGATGATGATTTTGTCGATAATGTATCAAGTGAATTGCTAACTGATTCAATTTATGTATTTACTCCTAAAGGAGATGTTGTTGAACTTCCTGCAGGATCAACCCCAATTGACTTTGCTTATCGCATTCACTCAAAAGTTGGAGATACGACTGTAGGAGCAATTGTAAATGATACAATGGTTACATTAGACTATGTACTACAAGATAACGATGTTGTAAAAATAATGACTAATCAAAATAGTACGCCAAATAAAGATTGGATAAATATTGCAAAGACTACAGCAGCTAAAACAAAGATAAAAGCATACTTTTCTAAGAAAGATCGCGAAGAATATATCGCTCGTGGTAAAGAATTATTCGAACGCGAATTGAGAAGGGAAAAAATCAGTTTTTCTCTTGCTTATGAGCAGGATAAAATCGATAAATTAATTAAGGACCTAAAAGTTTCTTCTTTAGATGAAGTATATCTTAATATAGGTTCTTTAAGGTACACACCTTTCTATGTAGTTAATCTTCTATTTGAAAATAAGAATGATGTTAAAGATCTATTATTGGATAAGGTTAATATTAATCAAAATAATAAGATAAATTATAAAAATGATATTATTGTATCTGGTTGTGATGATATATTAGTAAATTTGGCTTCATGTTGTAAACCTGTATATGGCGATAAAATAGTAGGTTATATAACTAAGGGTCAGGGAATTACTATTCATAAAACTGATTGTGCTAATCTAACTGGAGTAGTAAATAGACTAATAGATGTTGAGTGGAATCCAAATTCTGATCGAGAAAATACTAAATATATATGTCACTTATCTATTTTAACTAATGGAATAAATAATAATGTCTTAGATATTGTAACAGCAGCAACTATTAGAAATGTTACTGTAAGTGGTATTAATGAAGTAAATAGAAATAGTAATACTTATTATGATTTAGTGGTTAAAGTTCAAAGTAAAGATTCTCTAGATTTATTCATTAGCGATCTAAAGAATCTAAGTTTTATAGAAAGTGTTAAGAGGTATTAATGAAAGTAGTAGTTCAAAGAAGTAAACATTCAAGTGTATCAGTTAATAATGAATTAATTAGTGAAATCGATTCAGGACTTGTCTTACTTGTTGGTTTTGCTTTAGATGATGATATATCCGATTTAGAATATATTGTAAAAAAGGTTTTAAATCTAAGAATCTTTGATGATGAAAAGGGAATTATGAATAAGTCTATTTTAGATGTTGGAGGTTCTATTCTTTCAATTAGTCAATTCACTCTTCAAGCAAATACCAAAGATGGAAATAGACCGAGTTACATCAATGCAATGAAGGGTGAAGATGCTATTAAGTTATATGAGGAGTTTAATAGGAGACTTAATGAATCGGTTTGTACTCTTCCTGGAGTATTTGGTGCAGAAATGGAAGTTAATATTATAAATGATGGACCTATTACTATTATAATTGATTCAAAAGCTAAATAGCATTATTGATTTTATGTATTTATTAGCAAATAAAAAAATTAGAATTCTATTATTCTAATTTTTTTTATTCACTCCAATCATGGCTGCAAGAGTAGTTGAAGTTATTATTATTAAATAATATAGAATAGTATATATCTTAATATCTCTAGTTATTATTATTGATATTAAGAATAAGAAAACAATAAATATTCCACCCACTATTAATCCTTTTAAGTATCCTTTATCTTTACATTTTAAGCCAGTTAAATATCCAATTATTAATGAGGTAATAATCATTATTATGAGATAGAAGGCTGGGTGTATAGCTATTTCAAATAGATTTATGATACTGAATATAATACTAGATGTCAGAATTGATATTAACGGGATTAAAGCAATATTAATATATTTTTTCATTATTTCACCTAATAAAATATATTATTATATTATAGTTTTATTACTTATTCGCTATTAATTCATTAGCAACATTAGCATATGTTCTAGTAAGAAGACCAACTCCTAATTTAGTTCCACCGAAGTATCTAACAATTAATATCAATGTATTCTCGAGATTATTTCTTTCAAGACAATTGTATATTGGTAGACCTGCTGTATTTTTGGGCTCTTTATCATCAGTTTTCTTTGCTGAATTAGTTAGTTTATAAGCGTATGGTATATGGCGCGCTTTCTTGTGTTCTTCTTTTATACTTGCAAGTATTTCTTCAATTTCTTCATTGCTTTCTATTTTGTACATATAACCGATAAATTTAGATTTTTTTACTTCTTTTGTAATGGTATTTAATAGTTTCATTTAAAACACCTCAAATCATGTCTAGATTATAACATATGTTTTTAAAATAATCTATTTTAGTGTATAATATCTTAGTAGGAGGGGTACTCATGTTTAAGGAAAAATTAAGCCTTGTTCCACATCTTCCTGGAAGTTATCAGATGAAAGATAAAGATGGAGTTATTATATATGTTGGGAAAGCAAAAGATCTTAAAAATCGTTTGAGTTCTTACTTTACTGGAAGAGTTACGGGCAAAACTAAAGTATTAGTTTCGGAAATTGCTGATTTCGAATATATTGTAACTAATTCGGAATTGGAATCTTTTATCTTAGAGATAAATCTAATTAAAAAGTATGATCCTAAGTATAATATACTACTTAGAGATGATAAGAGTTATCCTTATATAGAGTATTCAAGATCGCCATATCCTACTTTAAAAGTAGTTAGATACTTAAATGTTAAAAGAAAAAAAGATAGACATCTATTCGGCCCTTATGTAAATGCCTATGCGGCAAGAAGAATCGTTAATTTATTAAATAGGTTATATCCTTTAAAAAAATGCAATGGATGTCCAAAAGAAGTGTGCCTTTACTATCATATTCATGAATGTTTGGGATATTGTGTAAAAAAAATCGATAAAGATACATTAGATAAAATGGAAAATGAAATAGTAAGTTTCCTTGGAGGCAATGAGAAGATTATAATTAATAAGCTCACTGAGATGATTGAATATCATTCAAATAATTTAAATTATGAAGTTGCTCTCGAATTAAAGGGCGAACTCGACTATATAAAAGTGGTTATGGAAAAGCAGAAAATTGATTTACATGATTTTATAAACCGCGATGTCATCAACTACGTTGAGATAAATGGATTCTTATCTATCGAGATATTCTTTATTAGAAATGGAAAATTAGTTGGTGGAAAGAATAAAATTATGGTAATGAATGATGACGCAATTGAGACTTGCGAATCTTACATTGCACTTTTCTATCAAAAGAATGAAATTCCTAAAGAAGTAATTGTTCCTTCCGAGTTAAACTTGGATTTACTTAGCCAAGCTGTTGGAACTGAGTTTATATATGTATCGCGTGGGCCTAAGAATAAACTTCTAAAAATGGCAAAAGAGAATGCAACTATTAATTTAAACAACAACTTTGAAACTATAAATAACGAAATTATGCGTACAAGTGGGGCTAATTCAGAATTGGAAAGCTTACTTGGTATTAAAATTAATCGCATTGATTCTTTTGATAATTCTAATTTATTTGGAGATGCTGCAGTATCGGGAATGGTAGTATACAAAAATGGACTTCCATCGAAAAATGACTATCGAAAGTATAAAGTATCTGTTGATATGAATGATGATTATCATACGATGAAAGAAGTAACATATAGAAGATATTATCGTGCTTTAGTTGAGCATTCAGAACTTCCTGATTTAATTCTGGCTGATGGTGGCAAAGCACAGATAAGTGCAATTAAAGATACTTTGATGGAACTCGGTTTAGATAAAAAAATTAAAGTATGTGGTATGGTTAAAGATGATCATCACCGAACGAATCTATTGTTAGATGGAGATACTTTAGAGACTTTTGAAATAGATAGACATTCTAATTTATTTCATTACTTGACGAGAATTCAAGATGAAGTTCATAGATATACGATTAATTACCATAGAACTCTTAGAAGTAAAGGATCAATAGCCAGTATACTTGATAATATTGGGGGTATTGGTTCTGTAAGAAAGAAAAATCTTATTAAGAAGTTCGGAAGTGTCAAGAAAATGAGTGAAGCATCAATTGAAGAACTGTCTGAAATTATACCGGAGAATGTTGCTATAAGTCTAAAGAAGTATTTAACAGATTTTAATAATAAAAATATTGAATAGAAGTAAAAATTATTATAGAATAATTATAGGGTAGTGATATTATGGCGAAAGATTTATATACGACAAATAGATTTACAAGTTCTTTTTGGTTTTTATTCTTTATACCAATAGGAATGATTGCTGCATTTTATCTATATGATTTTTGTTCTAAGATTTATTTTCAAAATTTATTGGATAGAGATACATTGGTGATATTTACGTCAATGATGGACCAAGAAGGTTTAGATAGCAATGCCGAAAAAAAAGATTTTATTGAATCGGAATTTAAAGAAAAAAAGTATGAACTTAGCGATGTAAGTTTAATATATCAAAGTGATGGAAGTATTATTATTGTTACTTATAGAAAGTATATGTCTATTGTAGGAACTCTTTCTGGTGGTTTACTGAGAAGTAAAAATAGAATGGTTTCATCTTCTTATATCGGGCACTATAACGAGTATAAAGAAACTGTAGTAGAAAAATATAAAGAAGTAGTAGATGAGGACGATATCGCCGAATAATAAAAACAGTGTATATAAACTATACACTGTTTTTATTTGATAAAATTCTTATATTTTTTAATTAGGTTTTCCAAAAATAAATAATTATCTTCACTGAACTTTTCTCTATATAAAGATAGATTAAAAGAATTAGGATTATTTAATACATTTTTATAATTTCTTTTAATAAATGTATAAACAAAATCAATTTCACTATCAGATACGCTTAAATTATTCATATTTGCAAATTTTATTATATCTTCTTTAGTTAACCTCTCTACATAATTACTTATAATATTATTCATGATATCACCTAGTATATTATATGATGATTAGTAAATAATATAAGTATGAAAAAGATTAATTATATTAAAATAATCATAATACTTATAAATATAATAGTTATATCGAGGATAGTAATTATTTCTCATGATAGGGATTATTATTTAAATTTAAAAAATAGTATATTGGATAAATATATTACTACTAACTATGCCCCTAGAGGAAGAATTCTCGATATTAATGGAAATATTTTAGTCGATAATAAGAGTAAGAATGCTCTTATATTTAGAAATTATAATTTTAGTGACCAGCAGCTTAAAAATATTATAATAAATGTATCTAATTTAATAGAACTTGATTATAAGGTAAATGATAATATTAAAAGAGAATATTATTACTTTTTGAATAAAGATAGTATTGATAAGCGATTAGATGATCAAATTTTTAAAGATTATTTGTTGAAGAATATTAACAGTAGTACTATGCATAAATATAAATTAGAGAAAATATCAGTTAAGGAACTGGAAAGTGTAGATGAAAAAGAATCCTATATTTTTTATTTAATGTCTTCGGGATATAGTTATGATGATAAGATAATAAAGAAGAATATAACTGATCGAGAACTTACTTTAATTAATGAAGCAAATATTGATGGACTTAGATGTGAAACAATTTATGAAAGAGTATATAATTATGATACTCCTCTTAATCAAATATTTGGGTCTATTGGAAATATTACATCAGAAAAATTAGATTATTATATGAAACTCGGATATGAGAGAGATGATATAGTAGGGGTCTCTTTTCTAGAGGAATACTATGATGAATATTTAAGGGGGATTCCTAGAAAATATAAAGTGTTAGATAATAATAGTTTAGAAATGATTGAGGATTATCAAAAAGGAAATGATTTAGTATTGTCTATTGATATAGAAAAGCAATTGGAAATTGATAATGTATTAAAAAGTGAAATAACTAATGCTAAGAAATATCCGGCTAGTAAGTATTATAATGGTTCTTATGTTATTGTAAGTGATTATTTAGGAAGAGTTGTTGCTATGTCAGGATATTACTATAATAATGGGGATTTTATTGATGATGCCTTAGGCAATATAACTAATTCTTATACAGTTGGATCGGTCGTTAAAGGAGCTAGTCAAAGTGTCGGTTATATCAATAATGTAATAAATAGAGATAAAAAAATTAAAGATAGTTGTGTTAAGTTATATTCAATGCCTAATAAATGTTCATGGAAGAATCTAGGATTAATAGATGATATAAAGGCTTTGGCATATTCCTCTAATTATTATCAATTTATCAATGCTATTAGAGTTACGGGAAATGATTATAAGTATAATATGAAATTAGATGTTACTGAAGATGATTTTGAAAAATATCGAAGTGTATTTAAAAGTTATGGTCTTGGAAGTGATACGGGAATTGAAATATCTGGTTATAAGGGTATTACTGGAAGTAAGATTAGTGGTGATTTATTACTTAATTTAAGTATTGGTCAATATGATACATATACACCTATAATGTTGAATAATTATATTAGTACAATTGCTAATAGTGGCATTCGCTATAATATGAGTTTTGGCGCCTATTTTATTAATAATAAGGGAAATAGAGAAAGTATTGATAAATTGGTCTTAGATCGCGTAAAAATAAGTAATGATGACATGTTAAGAATACAGAAAGGATTAAATGGAGTAGTTACTTATGGAACTGCATCTAATTATTTGAATAGAATAAATGGAGCAGGGAAGACAGGTACTAGTGAAACTTATGTAAATGGTCATAAAACTTTGACAAAAAGTTTTGTTGCGTACCTGCCATTTGATAATCCTAAGTACAATTTAACTATTGTTTCTCCTAATTTAGTGGATAGCAATAATAAAAATAAATATAATTATCCAGTAAATAGTAGACTATCTCGACAAATAACTAATATTTTGTTTGAAAATTAACTATATATATGCTAAAATACATATAGTTTGATGAGTGAGGAGGCTTAAATTTATGGGAAAAACAAAAACAGATGCTAGAACACCTATCGGGCTTAAATGTTCTAAGTGCGGTAAAATGACTAGAAGACATACTCAAAAAAATACAAAAAATACAACTGATAAATTAGAATTAAATAAATATTGTCCAAATTGTAAATCAGTTCAAGTATTTAAAGAAGCTAAAATTGGTAAATAATAATATCTAGAAGGTGAAATATATGCAACAAGAACCAATTATCAATCATGGAAACTTAATTGATACTTATAATTATGGAGCTATGATTCGTGGTCAAGCTAATTCTAATGAATATAGTGTTACCGGATCTAGACCTAGTAAAAAGTTTAGACCAAAAAAAACTTCTAAGGCAAAGACTAGAAGTTTAAGAAAAAATAATACACAAAATAAATAGAGAGGATGTTGATTCATGAATATTAATATTAATGAAATCAAAAATGGTATGACTATCATTATTGATGGAAAATTATGCTTAATTGAAGAATTCCAACATGTAAAGCCAGGAAAAGGTGCTGCATTCATGAAAATGAAGTTGAGAAATCTAAGAACTGGTGCTCTAGTTGAAGATACTTATAATACTAATATTAAGATTGAAAGAGCTAGAGTTGATAGATTGCCAATGCAATATCTATATTCTATGGGAGACTCATATGTTTTTATGAATAATGAAACATACGAACAAATGGAAGTTCCTGCTGATAAATTAACTGAACAAATTAAATTCTTAAAAGAAGGATTAGATATTACTATTTCAATGTATGAAGGAGAAATTATTGGTGTAACATTACCAGAAAAAGTTGAATACGAAGTTACTGAAACTAGTGAAGCTGTTAAAGGTAATACTACTAATAATGCACAAAAAGATGCAGTTATTGAAACTGGATATACTGTAAAAGTTCCTTTATTCATTAATCAAGGTGAAAAGATTATTATTTCTACTATTGATGGTAAATATGCAGGAAGAGCTTAATAAAGCTCTTTTTTTAATCTCTTGATTTACCAAATAATCTCAATAATTCAATAAATATATTAATAAAGTCTAGAAATAATTGAAATGCAATATAAATTCCTTTATTTTCACTATTGCTTAGATAATTATCATTTATAGCATGATTGACGTCATATGCAATATAACCGCAAAATACAATGATTGTGACAAAGGATAGGAACATATCTAATGTGTTATTCATTAAAAATAGATTAATTATTTCTAAGATAAAAGTAGCTAATAGACCTATAAGCAAGTATATTCCATATCTACTTAAATCTATCTTGGTGAATTTTCCAATAGCTGCAAAAATTGCAAATATAATTGCTGTTACAAGAAATATGTAACTTAGTGAGGTTGAGGTATATACAATAAATATTCCTGTTAAACTAAGACCTGTTAGTCCACAATATACTAAATATAGTATTTTTGCTAATATTGGATTTAGTTTTCTTATAAACAAACTTAAAGCAAATGCGATAGTAAGTTCAGAGATAAAGAAAATTAAGTAGGCATAACCATGAAATCCTGCATAAATAGATGTAGTTATTTGCATATTGAATGTAGATAAATAAGATACTCCAAAACATACCATTAATCCAATAAACATCCATAAAAAAGCATTTGATAATATATTATTTTTCATTATATCACTCCTTAGTATTATATTATCATGTTTTAAAAAAATAATTAATGTTATTGCATATTTAGGTTATATAATCAATTAAATTTCTCTTTTTATGTGTAAACTATTGACACATTTAAAGTAAATTTGATATGATTAATGTGTAAAACTTGGAAGGGAAGTTAACTAACTATGGAACAATTAAATAGATTATTACAGGAACTTGGTATTTCTAAAGTAAGATTAGCTAAATACTTGGGAGTATCTAGACAAATGGTATATAATTATTTAGAATTAGAAAATATAAATAAATGGCCTAAAGAGAAAAAGATTCTATTACTTAAACTTTTAGATATTGAAGATGGTGATGAAGATACAGTAAGCAATATTAAGGTTACTACGGATTATCTATTAGCTGTTGAGAATAGATTAAGTGAAGGTGTTAAGGAAGCTCAAGAGAATGATTACTTAGACCTTAAGGGATTAAAGAAAGAAGAACATGCTCTAATTAGCGATATTACTTTCTTAATTAAGGAAAAATTAGTAGAATCAGAAAACCATGAAGAGAACTTCTACACATTACAGTATGTTTATCATTTATTACAAAGTATTGATAATGTACCTGAAATCAAGTATCTGTTAGCTTATTTATCAAAGTCAACAGGATTTATTGCTCCTAATGTATTCAAATTTAATGAAGATAAACAATTCATCTTTGAAGGTATAATATATACTGCGTTTAATTTATATAATAATGGGGGAGCAAGTAAGAGCAGAGTTATCGAAAGCCGTAATAAATTTGTTCAAGAAATTGAATCTCGTAATGAAGAGAAGTTATCCAGAACTCAACAATTATTTACTGTTAAGGTTCAAGCTCTAAGAGAGTTAGGTTATTCGGAACTTAATACAGAAAATGCAGCTGAAGTATTTGAAAAGATTGCAGAGATAGAATCAAGAAAGGTTTAATACCTTTCTTTTTTTATGATAGTGTAGGGGAGGGGTGGAGTAATAGAATTAGAGAAATAAAGGAATTAAATCCCCTCCCCCTTATTTTGTAGGGTAGAGAATTGTATATTAAATAATTTGATTTTGATAATTAATCTTAATAATTAATATATTTATAATTTTTATTTATTAAAAACATTATATAATTTATAATGATATTTCATCAAATAATTTAAATAAATATAATTTAGAATACAAATATATATATAAATAACTATTAAAAAAATTTATTCACCCTATCTTATAATTATTTTAAATAGAGTAGTATACCTATATAATAATTTAAATAACTACTGATCAATTAGAGAATAGTATATATAATTATATAGAATATATTTAAATGATTAATCTACCATCTATTTTATTAATATATAGAAGTTAACATAATATATATTATATGAAGTTTCATATTTTGTATTAATAGATGGTTAACTTATCACTTAAGTTATTGTTATATATTAAATTATTTTATATTTGAAAATCAAATTTAGTATATTTTATTTTTTACATAAAAAAACTATAATCTTACTTTTATCGTATTATTATAGCTTATTAATATATTTGGTTATTATTTAAATAATAGATATATTAGAATATATAATTTATAATTAATTGATAATTTATTCCCTCAACTACTCTATTGATTTAGGAGTAGGGGGAGAAGTAATTTTCTTATGAGTACCAATCATTTGTATCACAGATGATTTCTTCTTCGATTCCCTTATCATTTACATAAATGCATTTATTGCCATCACATGTTTTAGTATGTGTACATTTATATTGATTTGTATTTACTGAAGTGTCATGATCGTCATATTCAGGTTTAATGCCATTAAATATAAAGAATAAAGTAATTCCTATTACAATCAAGAAAACTCCCCCACTCACGATTAAAATCTTTTTTGTAGATAGTTTTTTTGTTGTAAAATCGCTATACTCTACCGGATCTGTAAAGTTTGTTGCTCCGCAGTAGCTACATACTTTTTTAGTTAATTTCTTACCACAATTTCTACATACTTTGTTGTCCACTAATATCACCCTTATTCTTTTTTAATAGAATTTTATATACAATATATAATATAATAACTATTATTAATATTGGAATTAAGATATAATTTAAATTTACTTTTTTATTTTGTTGCTCTACTCTACTATTCTCATTTTCTTTATTTTTAGTTGTAGGTATTGTTACAACAAATACTTGAGTAGTCCCGTTTTCATATTTTATACTCGTTATAGTTGTATTTTCTTTTGTATTGGTAGTATTTGTCGTTTTTATCGTTTTAGTTTGGCTATTTGGTATAATAAATTCTTTTGTCGCTTTCTTCGTTGGAAAAAGTATAGGTGTTTGTGTCGTTGTCGTCTTTATGCTTTTAGCTTCGTTTAGATAATTATCAATAATTGAAAAATTGATATTTGGCAAATCACTTCTCGGATATTTTGCAGTTGATATATTTAGTAAATTATCGCTTAATTCATTTTTATTTAAAGCACCTAAGAATATTCTTCCTGTAGTATCTATTTTATAGAATTTATTATCTAATTTAACTACATTCCAAGTGTGTACGGATTTAATATATCTATTTGATACATCAAGTTCTGATATATTATCTACAATATAAGATTCTATATTAAGCTTATCCATTAAATAGGAAAATGCTATTGAAAATCCTACACATGCACTTTCTCTTTGCATTAGAGCATCATAGGCCGATGCAGTAGATGCAAGAGTATTATCATATCCATCGTCTACATAGTAATTTGTCTTCGTTGTTATATACTTATATACGAAGGCTATTTTATCATAATCGCTTTTATTTTTGACTTCACTTATTAGCTTATTGGCAAAGTTATCAGTTACTTCAAGTTCATCTTTAGTAATTCTTATATTAATTGCGTTTATTTTTAATTCTCCGCTTGAAACTTGAGATATATCTAATCCCCATCTATCTACTTCTTGGTTTCCTTTTTGGGAATATGTATAATAATTCTTTCTTGGATATGATACACCATAAGCATTTGTCCAATAGTTTTTTACACTATTCCAATCAATATTATCGTATGGAGAAAATGTAAACATAAACTCACCGTATCTTTGATTATTAAATATATCTTTTAAATTGTTGATTACATCTTCAGTAGTTTTCACTCTTCTACCATTACTACCATATTCAAGAGCTTTTCTATCGGCAGTTTCTGATGCTAGTCCCCTAGTATATGTATTTTTATCTGTTTCGTTACCACGATAAAAATATACTTCCTCATTTCCTGTTGTAACGGCCATATATTCAGAGTAATCATAGTATTCTACTAAAGTATCGATAGAAAATTTATATCCTGTTAGATAGTCATAATAATTGAGTACTCTACTCCCTTTTTCTCCTGTTACTTCGAGCTTTATTCCTAGTGAATAACTTTTGTTCATACTAATTGCAAATGTTAAAGCAAGTATACTAAATACTATACAAATAAAAAATGTCTTTTTCATATAATCCCTCTATTTTATTAATATAATTTTAGCATAACTATTATATTTATTCAATAAATGCTCATACTAAGACTAGGAGGGATAATATGAAAAGTAAAAAAACAAATAGATCTAATAAGCAAAATAGAACTAATAGATCTAATAGTACACAAAAATGTAATAATACTAATAAAATGGATTAGTAAAAAAGAGTTCTTGATATTAAGAACTCTTTTATTTTCTTGGGAAATACTCTTTATATTCATTGTGCAAAGTTTCGTTAGTTAAATGAGTATAGATTTGAGTTGTCGATATGTCAGAATGCCCAAGTAATTCTTGAATAATTCTTAAATCGGCACCATTTTCTAGTAAATGAGTTGCAAATGTGTGGCGTAAAGTGTGAGGACCAATATTTTTATTTATTCCTTTCGTTTCAGCATAATTTTTAATTATTTTAAATACTCCTTGTCTAGTCATCATATTGCCATGATTATTTAAAAAGATATAATTATTGATGTTTTTCTTAATTAGAAGTGGCCTATAGTTTTCTATATAATCATTAAGGTATTTAATTGCTATATCATTAATGGGGACAATTCTCTCTTTATTTCCCTTCCCCATTACTCTTACTATGCAATCTTCAAAATCAATGTTCTTAAATTCTAGAGTAATTACCTCCGAAATTCTAAGACCTGTTGCATACATCAATTCTAAAAGTGCTTTATTTCTCGATGAAAAAGGATCCTTTACTTCGATATCTAATATTTTATCTATTTCATCTATTGTTAAATATACTGGTAGATGAGTTCCTAGTTTAGGTGGCTTAATAGCATCCATTGGATTACTATCTATTTTACCCATTTTAATTTCATAATTGTAGAAAGTCTTTAATGATGATATATTGTGACTTACAGTTGCTGGAGCTGCATCTTCTAATGTTTTAATATATTTTTCGATATTTGTTGTATTTAATTTGATGATATCGGAAAATTCATAATAAGTTATAAATTTTTCCAAATCATTAATATATGAAGCCACTGTATTCTTTGAATAATTTAAATCGATATTTAAGTAATTTTCAAATTCTCTAATGTAATCTTCGTTCATTATATCACCAATTTTATTATAATATATTTTTGAAGTTTTTCCTATTAAATGTTATAATACGATTACTTTTTAGGTGATATTATATGTTAAAAGAAAAATTTAGTTCATTAGAAAATTTTCAAGAAGCAATAAAACCATATAGATTAGAAAAAACTAATGAGGGGACAGTATATTTTAAAGATGATTTTGTATATAAGATATTTGATTACTCTAACTTCAATGAATATTTTGCGAATATTAAAAATATTAAAAAAGTAAGTAGATTTAATGGATCTTTATTTACTATTCCCTATTCATTTATTTATATAGATGGCGATTTTGTTGGGTTTAAAATGTATAATTTGGGTGAAACTCTTTTGGATACATTACTAAATGAAGATTTAAGTATTGATGAAAAAAAGGAAATCTGTAATAGTTTAAAAGAAATCGCTTTATATTTACGAAAAAGGAGTTTAGTACATTCTGATATTCATTTAAAAAATATTTTAAACAAAGATGGAAATATAAGGATAACTGATATAAATGGAATAATGAAAATAACTCATGCCAATTCTCTTAAAGATAAATATATAAGAATGCTTGATTTGTATTACTATTGGTATATAAAATACGGAATTTCTTGCTTGGATTATATAGAAATAAATTTTTGTACACATATTCTATTTAATTGTAGTCAAGAATACTTAACTGAATTGTTTGTAAAAAAGAAATATGGATCATTTTCATATCGAATGGGTTACTTATTAGATTTAGATAATACTTTTTTTGAAGATGATGTATTTAAATATTTTCAAGATTCGTTTAATCAAAAAAGAAAAACATTAGATCAGCATATTTATTTAATTGATCATTTAAAATAACATGTATTACTTTTAGTAATATCTCTTTTTATGTTATAATTATTTTGGTGATACTATGGAACTTTTAGCTGAAAAACTAAGGCCTAAATGTCTAGATGATGTCATTGGACAAAAGCATTTAGTATCTAAGGGTAAAGTTATATATAATTTAGTAAAGAACAAAAAATTATTTAGTATGATTTTATATGGTAATCCTGGTATTGGAAAGACAAGTATTGCATGTGCGATTGTAAATGAACTTGGATGTCGCTTCCGTATGTTAAATGCTGTTATAAATAATAAAAGTGATTTTGATGTTGTAATTGAAGAAGCTAAAATGTATGGAGAAATGGTTTTAATTGTTGATGAGATTCATAGAATGAATAAAGATAAACAAGATATCTTGCTTCCCCTTTTAGAAAATGGTCTTATTATTTTAATTGGTCTAACGACATCTAATCCATATTATAAGATAAATCCGGCAATTAGAAGTAGATGTCAAATATTTGAATTGCATAACTTAGAATTTGAAGATATTCTTGAGGGATTAAATAAGGCTAAAAAAGCATTACCTAAATTAAAAATTGATGATGATGCACTTAAACAAATTGCATATCTTTCATCAGGAGATTTTCGAAGTGCTTTGAATCTTTTAGAGGTAGCTTACTACTCTTCTTTGGATTTTCATATAACATTAGACAGTGTAAAATCAATTAATGCAAAACCTGCAATAATTGGCGATATGAATGAATCTGGTCACTATGACTTAATAAGTGCATTTCAAAAAAGTATTCGAGGAAGTGATGTTGACGCTTCTTTATACTATTTAGGAAGATTAATTGCTATTGGAGATTTAGATATTATTTATAGAAGAATGACTGTTATTGCCTATGAAGATATCGGACTTGCAAATCCTGGTATGGGTCCAAAGGTAAGAGCTTGTATTGAATCATGTGAGATGCTTGGACTTCCTGAAGCTAGAATACCATTATCCGTTACGGTTATTGAACTTGCTCTTTCTCCAAAGAGCAATTCAGGGGAAGAATCAATTGATGCTGTATTAAATGATATTGAAAACGGAGCTTCATATGAAACGCCGGCATGGATTAAAACTAATTCTAAAGATTATAAGTATCCTCATGCTTATCCAAAACATTGGGTTAAACAGCAATACTTGCCCGATAAATTAAAAAACAAGAAATATTATAAAGCTTGTAACAATAAATATGAAAATGGTTTAAATCAAATAAATAAGGAGATGAAAGAATGAATATTGCAATTATAGGTACTGGAGTATATGGTCTATCGATGGCTAATGCTTTAGCACAAAATAAAAAGAATAATATAATTATGTGGGTAGAATCAGAAAGTGCCCTAAAGAAAATTGAAAGCGAAAAGAATAATATTGAAGCATTAGGAGGATTAAAACTACCTGAGAAAATTAAATTTACGGATAGCTATGAAGTAGCATTAAAAGATGCAGATTTAGTATTTATTATGTGTGCTGCCAAATATTTAAGCAGTGTTTCTAAAGACATGTTGCCATTTGTAAATAGTAAGATGAACTTTATTATTGGATCTAAGGGTATTGAACAAGTAACTTGTCGATTTGTTCATGAAGTATTCCTAAGTTTTATAAATACTAAAAATATCGCTGTTATATCTGGGCCTTCATTTGCTATAGATATTGCTCATTTAGAACCAATTGGTCTATCTATTGGGTATAAATCAATAATAGTATTAAATGCTGCTAAAAAGGCTTTTAATGGATCTAATATTAAACTTAGAGAGACTAAAGATATAATTGGTATTGAAATATGTGGATCGATAAAGAATGTTATTGCTGTTGCTGCAGGTATACTAGATGGTCTAGGTTATTCTGAATCGACAAGAAGTTTTTTGATTACTGAATCGCTTCATGATATTAAAGAATTAATTAAAGTATTAAAAGGAAATAAAAAGACAATATTATCATTTGCAGGCGTTGGAGATTTATTATTAACGGCAACAAGTACTAAATCGAGAAATTATACTTATGGTACTCTACTTGGAAAAAAAGATGCTGTCAGTGCTGAAAAATACTTGAATGAATATACTGTAGAAGGATATTATACTTTAAAGAGTATTTATGCTCTTTTGCGAAAGAAAAAGATTAAAATGCCTGTTATTGATTTAATATATAACATAATTATGAATAATAAAGACCCAAAATTACTCGCTACTTTCCTAATGAATAAAAAATAAGCATTTAGTTATGCTTATTTTTTTTCATTTATTATATCGTCTATTATATATGATACGCATAGAATACCCGCTGTATTTGGAACCATTGATAAAGAGGCTAATGAATCACATTTTATTGGTACTTCATCACTAGATACAACATATAATTTTTTGTTGATATTAGCATCTCTTACTTTTTTTCTTAAAATTTTTGCTAATGGATCATAGCTAGTTTTATCCAATGTTGTAATAGATAATTTTGTAGGATCTTTTTTCTTTGCGGTACCAAGACAAGTAATTAATTTATATTGGTAATGTAAACTATTCTCTATTAAAGCAAATTTAATATCAATAGAATCACATGCATCTATTATATAATCATATCCTAAGTTTAATATTTCATTAATATTATCTGTTTTAAGACGTTTTTCTATTCCATCTATTAAAATATCAGGATTGATGCTTTTAGCTCTTAAAATGCCTTCTATTACTTTAGAATGACCTATATTATTTGAATTAGTAATTATTTGTCTATTTAAATTAGATTTATCTATTGAATCATAATCGATGATAGTAATATTAGTAAAACTATTTCTTACTAATGTTTCTAGAGCCATGGAGCCAACTCCCCCAACTCCAATCAATAGTATTTTCTTACTCTTAATCAAATTATGAATATTTTCACCTAAAAAGGAAATTGATCTTTCAAACATATTACTACCTTACTTTCTTGCATAAAAAAAGCCTAAAGAGAGTCTGCGTGATAAAGCCCGCTCGCACGAGGTGGGCATCACATGATTTGCTTTAGGATCCTTTCTCTATGGAAAGTTTTCGACACCACAAACCAATTAGATTCCCAATAATCACAAATAGTCGGTTTTAAAATTTAAACTCTAACTTTAGGTAATTTAAGTATATCAAATATAGATTAATAAGTAAATATAAATTTATACTTTTAACTCTTTTATTACAGGTACTTCTTCTTTAAATCCAAGTTTTATTTGAATTGTTCTAAATCCTTCAATATATCTTTTATATTCTTCTATCTCTCTTAGTAAGTCGATTAATACTATTGGGTCTTGATTTTCGATTTGCCTCATTATATTATTATAAGTTTTTTCGATTGACATTTCATAATCTATTGTTGGAATATTTTCAATATGCATTCCTGTAGTAATATTATTATTTGCAAATTGTAATGTTATGTGAGAAACACTGTTGTATCCAATAAATTTTGTTACCCTTCTATCCTCATTTATTATATAGAACGCGATATATTGTTCGTCGATAAATGATCCCATTACCAATCTTCCAAGTATATCTATACCATAGAAATTATTATTCTCATCAACCATTACATCTTGACTGATTTCCATGGCACCAGTGCTATATGATAGTTTTAGAAATCTCTTACTAACTAAATCAATAGCTTTATCTTCTAATACTCCTCTATTATATAATGTGTTTATTGCATATGCCTCTAAAAAGGTTTTTGCTTCCATAATAATTCACTCCCTGCTATTAGTAATTATATCATATTCCCCTTTATTATCAATAATAATTATTAGTTGTTTATATTTGCATATTTTAAAAATTATTTTATTTAATTTTTATGCCAAAAAAACACCCAAAAAGGTGTTTTATGCTTTCCATCTCTCTACTACATTACAGTTTGATGAATATGGTGCTGGATTAGGCATATCCATCTTTACAATTACAGGTATTTTAAACGCATTACCAAATGCAACTAAAGTACCGCTTTGTAAACTTGTAAGTTTTTCGATAATATCTCCCGATATGTTAGGTAACATTTTATTAATATATTCAAGGTCGCGTGGATGCGTCATTTTAAGAATACAGAAGTTGCTCATTTGAGCTATAACAGTTTCAGAAATTTCAACTGGTCTTTGACTAACTAAATCAAGCATAACTCCATATTTACGACCTTCCTTGGCGATTCGCTCAAATATATTATATCCAAGTAGGAAATGATCATTGTCAGAAACGACATATCTATGTGCTTCTTCAATAAATAAGTGGAATGGAATTGCTGCTCTTTCTTTACGAGATTTAGCAAAATCAAATATCATCTTACTGAATATCTTAACCATTGTCTTTGCTAAGTTATCATCTACATCTTCTAAGTTGATATTGACGATTTGACTTCTTTTATTATTGTGTACTATCAATGATGAAATATAATTTTCAAGAGTTATATAATTTGGAACATCAAAGAATTTACGATTAGAAGAATTATTTATACTGTGTAATCTAACTTGCATTATTACTGCATTGTCTTGCATTATTCGGTTATTTAAGAATCCATCTCCGATAAGAGTAAATGACAATGCTTTTTCTAAATCATCAAGAGTATAGAATGCATCTTTTGGCACATCCATAGTTGCTTCTAATTCATCATCGATAAATTTAAGTAAATATTCATTGATTAGTACTGATTCTCCAAATTCACCATTTCTATCAATTCCAAAACACTCGGAGAATTTTCTTGTATATCCAATTCCTTGAATATCTGTATCGACATTGAATTCAGGAGTTGAACAATCAGCAATAATTGTGAAGATATCATTCTTCTTTCCGGCAGCATTTTGATTTGAGAATAGTACGGACATGATTGCTTTAGCAATTAAATGATTTTTTAGTTTCTTTGTGTTTTCATCATCTTTTGAGAATAACTTAGCTAGTTTTAGCATTCTTTCTATAATTGTGTATTGGTGATGATTATCAGCTTGCAATAGTAAACATATATCATCAATAGTTAGTAAAAATACTGGTATTTTTAACAGTACATCTGAATCGTCTATAGGATTAGATGTAATAAATTTATATTGATAATTGGGATTAAACTGATTTAGTACTTTAAATGCATTTTTATATTCACCGTAGGCATCAAAAATAAATAAATTAGCATTAAATGATAAAAAATTTTTATTTAAGAAAATATTTTGAACAATTCTAGCAACAGAGCAAGATTTACCTGAACCGGTATTGCCAAAAATTGCAAAATGGTTAGAGAATAAATCGTTTATATCGACATAGACATCCTTTCCATTGTATATTGCACTTTTTCCTAAATACAAACTACCTTTTTGATTAGAACCTAGAATAATATTTAATTCTTCATCTTCAATAATGCGAATTTTAGAATCTAGTGTTGGTTTTTTTATCGTACCAGCAATAAATCTATCGCCACTAAATTGTCCTAGCAAATCGATATGAACTGTCGTATCATCCGCTTTTTTAACTTCGCCTAATAGCTTTGAATCTCCTGTTTCGAATACTACATGCATGTTCATCAAATTTGGAACTACCATATTTTCTTTATTGATCTCTACTACTGTTGTAATATCATCAATATACTTAATCTTACCAAACATATTATCAACCTCTTTTTATTCTTTAGTCTATTTTAATAAATGAGAAATCATTATTATCAAATTTTATTGATTTATCTTTCAAATATAGGGTCATTATGACATCTCCATACTTCACTTGGTCTCCAACCTTAACATTTAATATTAAGCCAACTCGATAATCTATTACATCATCTATTTTCATTTTGCTCGTACCAATTTTAGCTGCCAATTCAGCAACTTTTAGAGCATCTATTTCACTTACCTTACCATCGTGTTTTGTTCTTACCTTTACTTCTACAGGAGCAACTTCAAGGTTTCCTAATTTACCACCTTGTCGAGATACAAATTCATAGAACTTCTTTAATGCATTTCCCGTTTCGATAGATTGTTCAGCATGAATAATTGCTTCATTGTAAGGTATATCTTTTGCCATCGATAATAGATTTGCAACTATATCTACACATGCATCATATAATTTGCATTTTTTTCCGTGTAGAACATTAATTGCTTCGATTACTTCTATTGAATTACCTACAGCACACGATAGTGGTGTATTCATATCGCTTATAATAGTTTTAACATTTCTCTTATAAGCATCTCCAATATCAATAAGTAGATTACTTAATACTTCGGCATCTTCTCTTGTTTTTATAAGAGCACCACTTCCATACTTTACATCAATTAATATATTTTCAGCTCCTGATGCAATTTTTTTTGACATTATTGAAGAAGCAATAAGTGGAATTGATTCTACCGTACCCGTAACATCTCGTAACTCATATATTTTTTTGTCGAGAGGTACGAGATTCTTTGTCTGTGCTGTAAGGGCAAATCCTAATTTCTCAACTTGAGAATAGAATTCATCTTCTGATAAATTTACATTAAATCCAGGAATACTTTCTGCTTTATCAATAGTCCCTCCAGTAAGGCCTAAACTTCTACCACTCATCTTTGCCATATGTAACCCTAATGCTGCGCACATAGGGCCAATTATAAGTGTTGTAGTATCTCCAACACCTCCTGTAGAATGTTTATCTACTGAATATTCCATTACTTTCGATAAGTCGTAGGCATCTCCACTTCTAATAAATATATCTGTTAGTGATAGTGTCTCTGATTTACTCATCCCATTTATTGTTATTGCCATGAGTAGTGAACTCATTTGGTAATCTGGTATTTCACCATTTAAATATCCGTTAAAAGCGTACTTCAATTCATCATAGGAAAGATTGTTGCCATTTTTCTTCCTCGTTATAATACTTAGAATATTCATACTATCACCTACTATAAAAATATTATAACAAAAAAAACACTTAGTTTAAAGTGTTTTTATTAAGATTCCCACATATCTGTGTACCATCCATCCCCATTTGGATAGATATCAGACATTTCAATAACAAATTTTAAATTTCCATCTACTAGGATACCTTTTTTATTATGTCCTGGTAGTGGTGTCGTATTATCATATTTTCCGTATACATAAGCATTTAAATCAAGGTTTCCTGAAGAACCTCCAGCACCAATACTAACTTTTGGCAATTCTTCAGCAACATATATTGCTTTATCATCAATACCAATAATTAATGCAGCATGTCCTTGTCTTGCAATATAGTCTCCCACTTTATATGTCTTACCATCTATATATGCTCTAGTTATTTCATGGTGTTCACCTAGTTTATATAGTTCTTTTTCATATCCTAATGTTCCAGCACCAAGATCTCCAACATCAAACCCGCCATTGTACATAGCCCATGTTACAAATCCTGAACAAGTTAGTCCATTGGCTTTTTTTCTGCCGACAAATTCATCATATAATGGACAACCCCAAATAGCAGGACCTTGTTTTGTATATGCTTTTCCGGTTGTAGGATTTTTATATAGAGTTTCGAATTTCGATTCATGTAAGTATAATCCCTTATGATAGTATCTTCCCTCTCCATCAACTGGAGTTTTAATCGATACTTCTTTCCCTGAATCGCTTTTAAATGGCATTCTTCCGTTCTCATTGAAATATTTAATTAAGTAAGGGAATTCCAATGTAATAAATCTAGCAGCAGCAAGTACTCCGCCACGAGAACCTTCTCCACCCTCTTGAACGCGTGACGCCAATATTTTATCTAATAAATCGGCTTCTTCTTTAGTATATCTTTCACAAGGTAATGCTGTTTTTTTATGATTTACTTTTGGTGGTACAATTAAATCAGTAACCATTATATTATAAGTTCTCTTGAATCCATTTTTTAGTTCACCAGTAAGTGTAGTTGTACCATTTTTAATACCGTGAATACAATTATTATCATCTATCGTAATTATTGATTCATCAGCTACTGTCCATTTGATTTTATTATCATAATTAGAATCAGTATTATAGGTAATACTCATAGTCTTCTTGCCATTTAATGCTAAATAATAAGTATCTAATTCATCAATAGTCGTCGAGAAAGAATAATCTTTGTCTTTACTATTATTCTTCTTAGTTGTCTTTATTGTAGGATTATCTTTATTATTATTGTTTTCTTTATTAGTTATTAGAAAATAACAAGATGTACCAATTATACCAACTAATAATATTATCATTAAGAATGATAGCACTCTTTTTTTCTTATTTCTTCTTTTTTTCATAATAACCTCTATTTATTCTTTTTTAATAAATCTCTTATTTCTTCTAAAAGTATTACTTCATCGCTTTTCTTAACTTCTACTTCTTGTTCTTCCTTTTTACGGCCAATTTCAGTAATTTTATGTACTACTTTTAATAGAATAAATAGTACTGCTGCCATTATTAGAAAATTAATTATAGCAGTTAGGAAATGTCCCCAATTGATATATTGACCAGTATTAAATATTTCTAATTGACCTTTTACTTCGGCACCACCAAAGCAATTTATTAAGGGATTGATAAAATCGGCAGTTAGAGCAGATACGATACTTGTAAATGCACCACCTATGATGACACCAATAGCCATATCCATCACATTTCCCCTTAGGACAAAAGATTTAAATTCCTGAATAAATTTGAATCCTTTATCTTTCATTTCTTTGGCACTTGCTTTAACATCAATATTTTTTACTTCTTTTTTCATTTAATCCTCCAAAATTGCTTTAATTCTTCTAACGCCTTGAGATGATGCCTCTTCTTTAACTATCTTGAAGTGTCCAAGTTCTTTAGTGTTCTTTACATGAGGCCCTCCACATAATTCTTTTGATATATTGTCTCCTATTGTATAAACTGTTACAATATCGGGATATTTTTCGATAAACATACATTCTGCTCCTGATGCTATAGCATCACTTTTTGGCATGCTCTCAACTGTGACATCTAATCCTTCGCTAATCCATTTATTTACAAGATTTTCTGTATTTTGTTTTTCTTCATCTGTTAGTTTATGATCACATGAGAAGTCAAAACGCATTCTCTCGGCAGTAATATTGGAGCCCTTTTGATGAACATCTTTATCTACTATTACTTTTAAGGCTGCATTTAATAAGTGTGTTGCAGTATGATATCTAGTTTCAATTTCACCAGATCCACCAAGACCACCTTTAAATTGGCCACTCGATGCTGTTCTCGATAATTCTTGATGCTCTTTGAATTTCATCTCGAATCCCTTCTCATCGACTTTTATTTGTCTTTCGTTTGCAAGTTCAACAGTTAACTCGATTGGGAAACCATAAGTATCGTACAAGTGGAAGGCATTATCAGCATCTATTTTCTCATATCTAGTAACTACTTTTTCGAATTCGCGCAATCCCTTTTCTAGTGTTCTATTAAACTTTTCTTTTTCATTTTTTAAGACATCTAGTACTATTTGTCTATTTTCTTTAATTTCTTTATAGTACTTTTCATATTTATCCATTATCATATTTGCGATTCTTTCTTCAAAATTACTACTAATGTCTATATTGAGCTTCTTAGCATGTCTAATTACTCTTCTTATTAATCTTCGCAAAATATATCCTTGGCCAACATTACTAGGTTTAATTGAAGAATAATCAGCAGCTATAAATACACTAGTACGCATGTGATCAGCAATTATTCTCATACTCTTTTCATTTCCTTCGTATGGTAAATTACTTATCTCTGATATTAAATCAATTATATCTTTAAATATACTTGATAGATAGTTATCATTTACTCCTTCAAGAATCGCTGTCACTCTTTCTACTCCCATACCGGTATCGACATTTTTGTTCTTTAAAGTTGTGATTGTTCCATCTTCATTGTGATTGTATTGCATAAATACATCATTCCATATTTCTACCCATCTATCATCTTCAGGATCAAATACTTCAGGAATCTCATCGTCGCTTCTAAAATAGAACATTTCGCTGTCTGGACCACACAATCCTGGCATTTCTAAGTTTGGCCACCAATTATCTTCCTTTGTCTCATAGATTCTCTTTTCACTAATTCCAAGACTCTTCCATAGATTAATGGCTTCTTCATCTCTTGGAGCAATTTCGTTACCAGCAAAGACAGTAACTGCCAATCTTTCTACAGGTATATGTAATACTTCAGTTAAAAATTCAAAACTCCACTTGATGGCATCTTCTTTAAAGTAATCACCTAAACTCCAATTGCCTAACATTTCAAAAAAAGTATGGTGAAATGAATCTCCAACTTCATCTAAATCGTTTGTTCTTATACATTTTTGATAATCGCACAATCTCGTTCCATAAGGATGTGGTTCACCCATTAAATATGGAATTAATGGTTGCATACCGGCAGTATTAAATAAAACAGTATTATCATTTTCGGGAACGACTGGCGCACTTGGAATTTGTTTATGTCCTTTACTTACAAAAAAATTAATATATAAATCTTTTAGATTCATAATATTTCCTCCCTTAATTAATTTATAAATGTCAATTTTCTTTAATATTATATCATAAATAAATATTTAGCATAGACCTAAATTACAAAGAGGTGACTTATTTTCCTCTAATGTACCAAATGTTACATCATTATCTCCTATTAGATATGTAGATCCCCCAAAACTAGTAATAATATAGTTGTGATAGTTCTTTATATTCATTTCAAAAAAAGTACGGTCATCTTCGTTATAATCAACTTGTAACAAATTATTCTTATTTAAGTTATTCATTTTAATTAAAAAGTATTTACTGATGATTTTATCTTTATCGTAGTAATAGTCGGATTCTAATTCTATTTTAAAGATATTTTTAAGTTTATAGTTTGGATATTCCTCAATTGTATTATCGGCATATCTACTAAATTTTACTGTATTTGTTGAATTTATAGTTCGATCTAAATCATATATGAATACACCTTTCTCTACTTCACGATTTCCAGTAATAGCAATGTTAAATTGAGCTTTATTATTAATTACATCTAGTCTAGTAGGAAAACCATTTTCAAGTTTTATAAAATAGAACTTTGAATCATCAGAATAATCATTTAAAATCTCCAAAACAGTATTATTATCTAAATATCCATTATAAAATGCTACATATTCAACAGTTAATTTTTTTGTGATTTTCAATTCTTCTAATTTTAAATTAGGGATGACATTTATATATTCTATTTTTTTATTATATTCCTGATAATAGTCTTTATAAGATAGACTAATTTCACTATTCAAGATGCTAAAATTAGCCATTTTATTATCGAGTTCACTTTTTAGTTCTTTATGAATTTTATTGCTAATATCATCGCCAATTAATTCATTATTTATAGTCATTATATGTTTGCCATCTTTAGTAGTGGCTAATACAATTCCAGTTTCTTCATCATCAATTTTAAGTTTTTCTAAAGATTTAAAAGAAACCCTTTCGTTGTAATTCTTTTTATAATATTCTTTTAATAAAGGTTCAGTAATTTTATATAAGTCACTTTTATTTTCATTTACCAAGAATGCACTAATACCAATAATCACGATAAATATGCCAGCTAGTATTGAAAATGCTTTAATCATAAACTTTTTATCTTCTTCTTTTTCACGTTTTTCTTCTAGTTTTTCCTCTTCTGTTAGAAGGTTTTCGTATTCGATTTCATCGTCAGTTTTTGTCTTGATTAAATTAATAATTTCTTTAAAATCAAAAAGATTTGGCTCTTTAAATTCTTCATTTAATTCTTTCTCGATGATTTCATCTTCAGTTAATTCTCTTTTCGCTCTTTTAAATAAGTTCACACTACTCACCTATTTTAAATTATACCATTAATTATTCATTAAAAAAATACTAAATATCAATTTAGTATTTTTCGTTGAGAAATTTCTTACTATGAGTATAAATTCCCGTATAGCGATCATAGTAGACTGTCATAAAGTGATTAATTGCATCTATTACATAGTCTGTAATTTTTAACTCTTTTATACTATCAATATCAACTAAATAATACATTCTAAGCATCTTTCTAACCTTCTCATCATATATTACTTCATTAGTATAACAGTTTTTACATAGATATCCTCCTGCATCGGGATCAATTGTAATTATATCTTTATCACTTCCACATTTAGCACATCCATTAAGTGATAATGTTACACCAAGATAATCAAGTAATTTAATTTCCAATATATTCATCATTACAATAGGATTAAAACCATTCTCGATTTTTAAAATAGTTTTTATATATAAATTATATATTTCTTCAAATGTATTCTCTTTCATTACTTGACTAGATAATTCAGTAATATATGTAAAATAGGATATTAAAGAAAGTTCAGAATGAATGTGTTTAAATTCATTAATCACAGATCCCTCTTTTAAGGTAGATAACTTATCTTTATTATAATATATAGTATATTCTCCGTAAGTTAGTTTATTAGATATAATTCTAAGTGGACTATTAACTTTTTTTGATCCCTTAGACATAACACTAATAATACCATCCTTAGTTAAAATATTTATAATTTTTGAATTTTCACTGAAAGGGGTTGTCGAAACTACAACACCTTCAATAGTTTTTAGCATAAAATCACTTCTTTTTATATTCTAAATAATATTCTATTTTGCCAGTCTTTTTAAATAACTCCCAAGCCTCTTTTTTATTCAAAAAATATCATCCTTTCTAAATATATAATGGATGATATTTATGTTTTTTATTCAATTAAGCAATCTTTTTTTCAGCTTCTATTTCTAAATCTCCATCGAAATATCTTTCACAAGCAGCAAAGAATACTGAATTATTTATAGGTAAATTATTGTCTACCATATATCTTATTATAATCTCTTTTTCTTCCTTAGACATGTTTCTTCCATTTTTGCTAAATACACCAATACTAGCACTTAGATCTTTTTCTGATTGATAAGCGTTTTTGAAATCTAGTGATTCAAGTGCTTTTATAATGTATTCAGCTTGTTTACTATCAAAGTTTTCTCTTACTTTTCTTTTTATTATTTCAATTGATAATCCATTATTCATATTAAAATAGTCAATAATATTGAATGGTCGGTTCCCATTTCCATAATGTGCGCCATGCATAATAGCATTTCCAATGGAAACGGAAATACTAGTATTATACTCATCTATTGCTCTTTCTTTGATATTGTATTTATCTATTAAAGATATAATAACAGGCTCTTTTGAGATAATTCCTTCTTTTAATGCTAGATTAAACTCATATTCAGACATATGATACTTGCCTTCGATTTTAAGTACATCATCAATATCTGTCGTTAGATATATTTCAAGTAGATGAGACAACTTAGTAAGTCTTTTAGAAATATTATTATCGGATGATGGGATAATATTCTTCTCTTGTCTCTTTAAAATACTAGAAACTTCTTTTAAATATGAAATATCTGATTCGTTTCCTGGATAAAGCACACAATAGGTGTCTATTAGTCTTTTTAGTGCTTTAAAAGATATATTTATTGATTTTATAAAGTTAACAGACGCAATAAAGTCGTCAAAACTAATTATAACCGGTATTAATGACAAATCAAATTCTCTGTTATTATTATCTGTAACTAGTTTTTCAAGAGCTTCGAGTGTTTTTATCAACTCTGTATTCTTTGTATTTCTCTTATAGTATTCAATACAATTTTTTACATAAGATATTGGATAATTTTTTATGCGTCCATCAATTTTAGAAAATTCAGATGCTAAAACAAACAATTCCTTTTCATCAACATTAGATTCTATTAACTTCTTTACGGCTTTTTTGCCTCTTTTGAATACTAAGATAGGATCTACTTTTTTGGCCATCATGAATTTTTCTTGTTCTTCTTTGGTAATTATATTTGAAGATGTATACATTCGTAAATATCTATATGCATCATCTATAGAATATATTTTTTTATCTTCTTCACTAAAACGATCTAATAATGGAAGCATATCAATTTCTTTTTGGCTTTTTATGTATTGATTAAATACTTCTTTTTCACGTTCAAGTAAATCTTCCAGTTTTAATACTACTTCCATATTTTCACCTTTCTATCCTATTTATTGTCAAATCCCAATTCAGCTAAATACTTTTCTTTATTTCTCCAATTCTTTACTGTTTTTACATATAATTCTAAGTATACTTGTTTTCCAAGCATTCTTTCAATATCTTTTCTCGCTTCTGTACCAATAGTCTTTAGCATATTACCTTGTTTACCTATTATTATTTTCTTTTGCGAATCTCTCGATACTATGACATCAACTGATATATTAATTAAATTTGAAGTTTCATTGTACGATGTGAGTACACATGTAATTGAATGCGGTACTTCATCGGTTGTTAGATTTAAAATCTTCTCGCGGACTAATTCTGATATCATAAACATAGGATCATTATTTGTTATAGTATCATCATCATAATACTTAATTGAATCTTTAAGATATTTTTTAGTCAATGTAATTAATCGGTCAACATTGTCATCTCGCAACGCACTTATCGGTATAATATCGGCAAATTCATAAAGATCTTTATAATTATTTATACATTTTAGGATTCCATCCTTGGTAATCTTATCTATTTTATTTAAGACGAGAATTACTGGAACTGTCGTGTGTTTTAATGCTTCGATAATAAATCTATCGCCTTTTCCAAGACCTGCTGATGCATCAACTACGAAAAGGATGACATCGATATCCTCAAGTGATTCATAGGATTGCTTATTTAAGTGTTTTCCAAGTTTATCAGCTGCTTTATGAATACCTGGAGTATCAACAAATACAATTTGAGTATCATCATCATGATAAATACCTTGAATAGTATTTCTTGTCGTACCAGCTACATTAGATACGATAGCAATTTTATTATTAATGATAGTATTAATCAATGTACTTTTTCCAGTATTTGGTCTTCCAACTATACTTGCAAATCCACTTTTCATTCAATCACTTCCTACTATAGTTCATTATATCATGAGAATTATATTATGTAAATTTATTATCTCGTTATATTTAGTTCATTCAAAATTTCATCCTGTAGAGAAAACTGTGCTTTTTCATGTTCTAAATCTATTGTATGATCAAATCCTAGAAGATGAAGTATTCCATGTACTACTAAAAAAGATAGTTCTCTCTTCTCTGAGTGGCCATATTCTAAAGCCTGACTCTTCATTTTAGGAATTGATATAAAAATATCACCTAATTCCCTAACCTCTCCTATTATATTTTCATTGTCCTCATAGGCAAATGATAAAACATCCGTTGTTCTATCAATACCGCGATATTCTTTGTTCATTTCATGCATTTTATCATCATCGATAAAAATCACGGAAAGATACGCATTACTAATATTTTGCTTTTTTAAAGTATATTCAATTACTTCATCTAAGTATCTATAATCTTCTTTATAATCATACTCATTAAATATTTCATATTGATTCATCTTGTCACCTCATAATATATTACAAAAATTATTAAAAATATTATTACAAAAACTATTAAGAAAAGTGCTTTAAACATATCTTTATGGAGAAATTTAGGAAGAAAGTCATATAATTTATGTAGAACTTTAAACATTATATAACCAAGAATACTACCAAAGAAATTAAGAATTATGTCATCGACATCAAAACTTCTTCCAATAAACATTTGAATTGTTTCGATTGTACATGAAGTAAATAGGCATATAAATGACGTTATTAAAAGATTTGATTTTCCAATTTTATCTTTAATCATATCGCTTATAATAAAGGCAAACGGAATAAAAAGAGCAATATTGCCAATTATATTTCGATAGAATAATGCTGAAGTTAATTCATACCTCATTATCTCATTAAATGGAATAAAATTGTTAGAATAACTACTAAAATCCGTAGTTGTAACTAACATGAATAGAGCAAAACAATAAATTATATATAAAAGATTTTTAATATCTTTATATACTATTATCTTTTCTTTATTATAGATTACTGCTACTATTTTTACTAAAATCATAACGACACTAAAAAGTATAATCATTGGTAGTAAGTTAATTAGTATATCGTAAACTTTGCTCGGTATCACTCAAATCACCCAATTCTTTAATTCCAATATTTTCTTCTACACTTAAGAATAATTCTAATTCTATTTTACTATTAAATTCGTTTACTTTCAAAACTTTTTCGTCAATTATTTTAAAATTATTATCTTTTTTCTTGGATAACTCATTCTCCGCTTTTTTAATTGCCAATTTAATTGCTTCTTCTTTACTATATTTTATAGTTTTTATTTCTTTTTCTCTTATGTCTATAATTCTAATATTTAAAAATTTAAATTTATTTTCAATTTTATATAATTTAAACTTATTTTTTAAAAGTAACCTATTATTTATACTTACATTATATTTGTGTTTTTTAGTTAGTATTTTTTCCTTTTCCTCTAATGGATAACTGATATTTATTTTATACCAAGTAGTTCCAATTACAATACCATCAGCACAAACTCGATTCTTTACTTCTTCATTTAAGATTAAATCTCCACTTATTAAAATGTCTCCCTTTTTTACTGACTGATTCTTTTCTACTAAACTTATTCCCTTATAAGTTGTTATTTTATTTACAACGGCATCTTTGTTAGAAATAATGTTGCAATATGAGTCTTCTTTTATTTCGTTTTTTATAATTCTCTCTTCTAATGAAATAGTATAAGTCATACCATTTCTAGTTATTGAAATAAAATCTAATATATCTCGATTATTATTTAATATTTTATCACTTATATCATTTAGTTCTCTATTATTTTTTGCAATAGTTAGTGGTTTAATACCATTTTTTCTAACTAGATTATTTACTATTTCTTTTAGATTTTTATTCTCATGTTTTACTGTAACTTTAACAATAATATTACTCTGTATATAGATTAAAATGATAAATAATATGATCATAAATAAGTCAAATAAATACTTCTTAATAATTCTTTTTATATTTTCGATTCCGGTATATTTTACTATGTCTATTTTAGTATAGTAACTTAGTTTCTTGATTTTTCTATATTCTTTTTTATCTATTTTTATCAATACATATTTATCATGATATTCTATATTTAAAATATTTATATTGGAACTTATACATTTAATAATGAATTTTTCTATATTATTCTCTATCTTTAAAATCATTTACATTCAATGCTTTCTATTTTACAAGTAAGTTCTAATGATTTATCTATGCTTCTCTTGATTTTAAAATTTTTCCCTTTAAATACATATTTTTTATCCTGAATTAAGATTACTAATTTATTATCATCGAGCACTATTATTTTGTTAAAATTATTTATCAGCAATCCATCTTTATTAATTATTATATAGAAATCCTCATTATTTAGGTAAGATTTTAATATATCAATCATGATATCACCATTAAATGATATGATTTATAAATAAAAAAAACACCTCGTTGGTGTTAATTTAATTTTTCTTTAACTATTTTTGATACTTTTGACATATCTGCTCTAGATCCAACTTTTGATCCAACAGTTTTAATTACATTTCCCATATCTTTCATTGATGAGGCATTTAATTCAGTTATTGTTTCATCAATTACTCTATTTAACTCATCATCGTTTAACTCTTCAGGTAAATATACATTTAGTATCGCAATTTCTTTCTCTAGGGATTCTACTACTTCCATTTTGTTATATTTTTTATATTCTTCAATAGATGATGCGCGTTTTTTTACTTCTCTTTTGATAACTGCAATTACTTCATCATCAGATAGTTCATGCATTGCGCTTATAGTTTCATTTTGGATTGCACTCTTAAGCATTCTTATGCAATCAAGTTTAAATTTATCTTGACTCTTCATTGCTTCAATTAAATCTTTTTTTACCTTATCAAACATTTTAAATTCTTCTTTCTAATTAAAAAAGAGATTAGTTACCTCTTCTCTTATTTCTTCTGTGTGAGTTCTTTATCATTTCTTTCTTTTCCTCACGTCTTCTTACTCCTGGTTTGTCGTAGTGTTTGTGTTTTTTAAGTTCAGAAGGGACACCACTTTTAGCTACTTTAACTTTTAATCTTTTTAAAGCGCTGTTTACATCGCCATTTTTAACTTCAACGGTAGTCATTATTGCTTCCCTCCTCTCAAGTTCAATAGTATTATAATACAATTAATAATTAAGTGCAAGACTTAATTTTCTATATTTTTGAATATTTTATGTGATAATTGACTGATAATTTCTTTTATGCTATCATAACTACCAATATTGAGGTGAATTTAATGGGGATTTTTAAAAATTTGAAAGTATATGGAACAATAGGATTACTCGTATCTTCAATCTCTTTAGGAGGATGCGGTAATGACCAAGGAAGGAATTTTGAAAACGAATATAAATCAGATGATATTACAGCATATTACATCGATTCTTCTGATTCTATGATTGTTAATGAAGAGAAAAGAGACGGATTTAATGCTAAGACATATCGCGATTTATTAGAAATGTATGGAAATGATTATAATAGATTTACTCTAAACAATCCAAATTTATTTAATTTTGAAAGATTAGAAGATATAGACATTAGAGATTTAACAATATCTATGCCTAATGAAAATTTTGATTTTAGTACTGTATCGAGTATCGATGAATTAGAAAAATTAGAGATTGCTATTAATGAATCGACAAATATTAAAGGATTATTTGATTATTTAAAAAATAATGATTTATCAGAAATAGATCTAACAATAAAATTACTAGATGTTAAAAGTAGTTTGGAGTTCGCTGAACAATTAAAGAATCATGCAATAAATGCAGCTTCCGTTACTATAACTTCTGAATATACTGATTTTTATAAATACATTTATAATGTAAGAACTCCTGATTTAAAGATATCAAGAGTATGTGCATCTTCAGGGAATGGAGATATAAAAATGCAATTAAGTAAAGTAACAGATACTATGTACTATGAATATATCAATAACGGTAGTGATATTACAATGACAATAGATAATTTGGTTATCACTTCAAATAATAGTAATGTATTGGTTACAATAGAAAAAACTAATAACTTAGAATTAGTCGTTTCTGAAAATGCAAAACTAAGTGTTCCCGAAGGCACTACACTAGAAATCGATAAACAAAATGTTCTAACAAAAAAAGAAGAATAGCAACTATTCTTCTTTTTTTGTTAAATCATCTAAATTATATTGTTTAGTACTCATTAAATCTGATAGAGCTTCATCAATATCAACTGTATCATCTTCATTATGAGGTGTAACTCTTGTTAGTTTAATTGCTTCTTCCTCTACTCCCGTTTCATCAATTTCATCATCTTTTGAATCTTCTTCTGATGTTTTATCTTCTTTATTAGTTTTATCTTTCTTATTGTTTTTATTTTCAGGTTTCTTCTTAAATATTAGGATTCCTGAGACAATAATAATTATTAACCCAACAATTACTAAACATACAATAAGAAGTACTTTATTATCTTTTTTTGTTTCCTTCTTCTCTTCTTTTGCTATCTCGCCATCGTCTTTATTAGTATCAGTAATTCTCTCACCATTATCATCAAATTTGTAAGTATTATCAATAATTTTTATATAGTCATCAGGATATTGCATTTTAAATTCATCTTCAGCTAATTCGTATTTTACACCTTCGCTATCTAAATATGTAACAATCCCATTTTTGTAATTAGTTACTTCAATGCTTTCTAAAGACATTCTATTGACTTTAATTGTATATGTAGAAGTTCCATCTGAATTAACATTATCAACTGTAATTTTAATTATATTTTCACCAACAACTAAACTATCAGGTTTTTCAATTGATATATTTGCTTTTAAATCTTCAGCAGTATACGAAAGTTCATTATCAATTGAAGTTATTTTATTTGGAATATTTACAGAGTATTCAAATATATCTTTAGAAAAAGCTGGTGTTAAGATATAATTTCCAATTTTTAATGTTGCAAGCTTTGAACTATTGAATGCCGATTCTCCACGTATAATGGTAAAGTTATACGTCTGTTTATTTTGACCATTCTCACTAGTTAGTTCAAGAGTTACTTTGTTCTCTCCCATATTTAAAAATATCTTATTTAAATTAGATATACTTTTACCACCACTCCATGAGAAATCGCATGTATTGGCGTCTTGACATTCGTGAGTTCCAATAACTGAATTAATGGTATCTTGAATATTGTATACTGTGTATTCAAAAACATTTGGATTAAATTCAGGTACCATTGTTCCTTGGCTAAATTTAACACTAGAAGCTAAGGCATTACCGCTCGATTTTTTATCTACTGATAAAGTATAACTCTTTTGGCTTTCGTTTGTTGAATAAGTGGACCCATCTAACGAAACTTTTACTGAAACTGCTTTGCTAGATTCGTTAGTTAATACTATTTTAACTACTTCATTTTCTCCATCAGGCAACCCTTCTTCAGATAAAGTGCTTATTATACCTCCATCAAATAGGATAGTTGCCCTTTTATAGTTTTCATTTTTTTTAACTTCACATTTTACTTCAGCATTATCTGTTGAACATACAAATTTTGCCTGTGTTACGTTTTCTCCTGAGGAAACATGTAAAAAAACACCAATTTCTGTTGTATTACCATCTTTTTTCATATCCGATGCATAAGCTAAAGATGCAGCATCAACCTTATTTCCCCATAATAATAATGTAAATATTGAAATAATCAATATACTTAATTTTCTTTTCATTTTTTACCCTTCTATCTTAATATAAATTCTATCAAATACTTATGTTTTTTTCAATACTATAATAACTTAATTAGTATTTCATTCATGATATAAATCTTATTCTTGGGAATATATAAGTATCCGTTTTTGTATATTAAGTCTTTTGATTCTATTAGTTCTTTTACGGGATAGACATCTTGAATACTCTTTCCATATCTATCATAGAAAGTCATAACATTAATACCTTGTATTTTTCTTAATCCCAACATTATTTCATTATCCATTTGTTCTTTATATGTTATTAGATTTTCCTCTTCACGATAGTTTCCGGCTATATATTCGTGAATATTTCTCGTATTGGTATATCTAAATCCGTCCTTATTTCCCGATGCTCCCAATCCAAACCCGTAATACTCTCCATTATCCCAATAGTTTAGGTTGTGAATTGATTCATATCCAGGAAGCGCAAAATTACTAACTTCATAGTGATTAAAGCCATTTTGTTTCATTATATTGCATATTGCATCATACATCTTGCGATCTAAATCTTCATTTATATAGCATGCTCCATCTATCTTTAATTTAGTATGTCCCTCAAGTATAAGCGAATAAGTCGATATATGTGTTGGTTCTAACTTTATGAGTTTAGTTATGTCTTTTTTTACTGTAGATAATTTTTCTTTTGGTATTGCATACATTAAATCGAGATTGATATTATCAATTCCCCTCAATTTAATCATTTTTATTTTATTTTCCATGTCTTTATAAGTTACATTTCTCTCTAGTATCTTAAGATTTTCCTCATCAAAAGACTCTATTCCTATGCTAATTCTATTTACTCCACCCTCTACTATATCATCAAGCAAATCTTCGTTGATATCATCGGGATTGCACTCAAAAGTATACTCACAGTCCGGTGTACGATTAAATATACTTAAAATGCGAAATAATTTAATTCTCTCTTTTTTTGTAAGACAAGAAGGAGTTCCTCCACCAATATAAATAGTTTTAATACGTTCACCGTCATAGCTGTCTTCAATTTCTTTCTGTAAACTACTCAAATAGTCATCGACAAAAGTATCAATATGAAGCACTTTTGAAAAGTCACAATAAGAGCATATATGCTTGCAAAAAGGTATATGAATATAAACTGACTCCATAATATCACCTTATAAATAAATTTTATAATAATTCAAAAAAAAAAACAATATAAATTGTTTTAATCAGTTAGTTTATAGTACTGCGTAATTTATATTGTTTTAATATCTATTTTTCCGTCTTTAGAACAGTTAAAAATGCTTCAGGCGGTATTTCTACCGAGCCCACCATTTTCATTCTCTTTTTACCTTCTTTTTGTTTTTCTAGAAGTTTTCTTTTACGAGAGATATCTCCACCATAACATTTGGCAAGTACATTTTTGCGCATTTGACTAATATTCTCACGAGCAATTACTTTAGAACCTATACTAGCCTGAATAGGAACTTGAAATAATTGTCTAGGAATAATATTTTTAAGATTTTCAACTATCTTCTTTCCTCTTTGATAAGCAAAGTCCTTATGTACTATTAAACTTAGAGCATCAACTATTTCTCCATTTATTAATATATCCATTTTTACTAAATCCTGTGCAATATTTCCGCATACTTCATAATCGAATGAAGCGTATCCTTTAGTACTGGACTTTAATCGATCAAAAAAATCATAAACAATCTCAGATAGAGGTAAATCATAGTGAATATTAACTCGCGTATCATTAATATATTCCATACTCTTGTATATTCCACGTTTATCTTGACATAGTTCCATAATAGCACCAATATACTCTTGAGGAACAAATATGCTAGTTGTTATAAATGGTTCTTTAATTTCCTTAATATTTGCTCTATCTGGCATTTTAGATGGTGAATCAACTGAAATAACTTCACCATTTGTAAGGGTAACCTCGTATATAACCGAAGGACTTGTAGGAATTATATCGATATTGAATTCACGAGATATTCTTTCCTCAATTATTTCCATATGTAATAGTCCCAAAAAACCACATCTAAAACCGAAACCTAGAGCCTCGCTAGTTTCAGGTTCAAAGGTAAGTGCTGCATCATTTAGTTTAAGTTTTTCTAATGCCTCTTTTAATGCCTCAAATTTATTTGGTTCGATTGGAAACAATCCTGAATATACCATTGGTTTCATCGGTTGATAACCAGAAAGAGGTTTATCTGCCTCATTTTTCTTAGTTGTTATCGTATCTCCTACACAAGACTCATCAATAGTTTTAATCGATGCATTAATCCAACCAACAGATCCAGTAGAAAGACAATTTAATTCTTTTGGTTTTGGAGTATTAACACCTAGTTCTATTACTTCATATTCTTTTCCTGTCGACATAAATTTTATGGTGTCGTTTTTCTTAATCGATCCAGATTTCACACATACAGAAGCAATAACTCCTCGATATGGGTCAAAGTATGAGTCAAATACAAGAGCTTTAGTAGTTGTATCCTCTTCTTTTGGAGGTTTAATTCTTTCAACTATTGCATCTAACAATTCTTTAACTCCAACTCCCGTTTTCCCACTGCACAATAAAATTTCTTCTTTTTTAAATCCTAAAACATTAACTAATTCATCAATAATTTTTGGAACATCAGCATTGGGTAAATCAATTTTATTAATTACGGGAATTATTGTCAAATCATTATTTATTGCCAAATAAAGGTTAGCTAGTGTTTGGGCTTCAATTCCTTGAGCTGCATCAACGAGTAAAATTGCCCCTTCGCATGCTGCTAAACTTCTTGAAACCTCATAAGAAAAGTCAACATGTCCTGGAGTATCTATTAAATGCAAAATATAGTCTTCGTTATTATACTTATAATTTAATTCTACGGCATTTAATTTAATTGTAATTCCACGTTCTCTTTCGAGCTCCATATTATCCAATAACTGATTTTTCATATCGTGTTTATCTACAGCGCCAGTAAGTTCAAGAATGCGATCAGCAAGAGTACTTTTGCCGTGATCTATATGAGCAATAATGCTAAAATTTCTAATATGATCTAAATTCATATCATCACCTAACTACATTTTTTTAAATATTTATTTAGTTTAATAATCTCTAATCTCAACTCTAAACGGTATCTTAGTTTTAGTTTTGGAATTAGATTATAAATTTTATATATTTTTGATAATTCAAATTCTAAATATTCTTTATTATTGATTAAAAAAGGTCCATATTTTAATTCAGTTTTAGTATATGATCTATTTCCTTTTTTAAATACTATGTTTATGTAATTCTTGTTATTATCTTGAAAATATTCTTCAGAATCAATATAGAATCCTAAATCAGTGACTTTTTTTCTTAAAATATCATGATCATTATTGGATTGAATTATGAGTTTATATATACGTTCTATTTTATCATTATCTAGTATTTTTAATATAGTACTAGTTCCCATTCCAGAAATTAGAAGAGTGTTTATCGTATCATCATCACTCAATACATCTAAACCATCGCCTAATCTGGCGTCGATCTTACTTTCAAGATTATTTCTCTTAATATTTTCTATTCCTGCATTCAATGCGTTTTCATGAATATCTGATGCAATAATTTTATCAGTATATTTATTTTTTATTAAATAAATATCCAATAGAGCATGATCACATCCAATATCCATTATATTATCAATTTCGTCAACATATTTAACTAAAGTTTTTAATCTTTTACTAATCATATTAATCAACCATGAAGTCTTTTAATTTCTTAGCGCGAGATGGGTGGCGCAATTTTCTTAATGCCTTAGCTTCAATTTGTCTAATACGTTCACGAGTAACATTGAATCTCTTTCCTACTTCTTCTAAAGTATAGCTTGTTCCATCAATAAGACCAAAGCGAAGTTCCAATACTTGTTGTTCTCTTGGCTGAAGTGTAGAAAGTACAGATTTAATCTCTTCTTTAAGTATTTCGTTTGTTGCATATTCTTCAGGAGAAAGACTAGATTCGTCTTTAATAAAATCGCCTAAATGTGAATCGTCTTCCTCACCAATTGGAGTCTCTAAAGATACTGGATCTTGACTAATTTTAATAACTTCACGTACTTTATCTACAGAGATACCCATTTTCTTTGCAAGTTCCTCATCACTAGGCTCACGATTTAATTCTAGTGTCATTTGTCTTTGAATACGAGCCATCTTATTAATAGTTTCTACCATATGAACAGGAACACGAATAGTTCTCGCTTGATCAGCTAGTGCACGAGTTATTGCTTGACGAATCCACCAAGTAGCATATGTAGAAAATTTGTATCCTTTTCCAAAATCAAATTTTTCTACCGCTTTCATTAGTCCAATATTTCCCTCTTGAATTAAATCTAGGAAAAGTAAACCTCTACCTACATATCTTTTAGCAATTGATACTACAAGTCGAAGATTAGATTCAGCTAAGATATTTCTTGCTTCCTCTTCACCATTTGCAACTCTTACAGATAAATCCATTTCCTCTTCAGGAGTTAAAAGAGATATTCTACCAATTTCTTTTAAATACATTCTAACAGGATCGTTAATATTTACATCTTTAGTTAAATCTTCATCATCTAAAACAACGACTTCCTCTTCAATTTTTTTACCGCTTCCGCCTTGATTAGCATCTTCTTCAGTAATTACACTTATTCCAGCGTCTACAAATGCATTATATAATTCATCTAATGAATCAGCATCCATATCTAGTCCTCTTAAAGCACTTGCTAATTCTTCAAATGTTATATATCCTTTTTTCTTCCCCTCTTCAATTAATTCATTTTTCCTTTCATCTAGAGTTTTTACCTCATGAACCTTTTTTGATTTTTTACTATTATTTTCTTCGTTCTTAACATCATCAGTTGAAATAGTAATTCCCTCATCATTTAATTTTTTGTATAATTCTTCGACATCTTCCTGAGTAATGTCAGCATCGCCAATTGTCTTAGTAATTTCTTCCAACGCGATAGTTCCATTTTTTTGCCCTAATTTAATTAATTTTTTTGTTATACTTTCTAATACTTTTTCTTTTTCCATTTCCTACACTTCCCTCTTCTTTAATCTGGCAATTTCGTCAGTAATACTCAATTTTTCATTAATGTCAGTGACATTTTGAAGTTTAATTTTTAATTCTTCAATTTTATTTTCATCTATCCATATTTTGATTTTATTAATTATTCCAACATACTCATTGTCTATTAATTCTGTATCTATGTTGGAATCTATTATCTCTAGTACATCACTATAATAATCGCTATCTATCTCGCTCGTAATAAAATCTGCTATATTAATATAATTGTATTTTAGATAAAATGCAAGTATATCATTTGCAATATCCATATACTTTCTGTCTGGTATATATGATAATTCTTGCTCATATAATTTAATATATTTTACATCATTCATCATATAATATAACAATGTTGCTGCTAATCGATGATTCTTTGATAGTTTTTTCTTAGGAGTTTTCTCTACTTTTACGATTTTAGGAGTTTCCACTTTGATAATCTTATTTAGCAAAACATTTTTATCGATATTGAATTCTTCTACTAATCTATTTACAGTTAGATCAATTAATACCTCATCATTACTCTTATTTAGTTCTTTTATTACTTGATTTATATATTTTGACACATCATCAACTTTATTTAAATTCTTATCTTTCTTGAGTAATTTCATTTTGAAATCAAAGAATGTTGTTGCATGATTTATGGCATCAATAAATTCTTCTTTAGAATGTTTTAAAATATATTCATCCGGGTCTTTTGCATCGGATATTCTCAAGACGCTTAAATCACATCCGATATTTTCAAGTATCTCCCCGTTTTTTAAAGTCGCCATTTCTCCCGCTGAATCATTATCCATACATAAAATGATTTTTACATTTGTCTTTTTGAGCAGTTCTGCATGGTAACTAGTTAGTGCAGTACCCATTGTAGCGACGACGTTTTTTATACCTGATGCATATAATCTTATAGCATCCATTTGTCCTTCAACTATTACTAAATATTTTAATCTTCTAGCTTCATTCTGTGCTCGATGATAATTGAATAGTATTTCACCTTTTTTAAATATGACAGTTTCTTTCGTATTTACATATTTAGCTTCATCGACATCTTTATAAATACGCGCTGAGAAGCCTACAGGATTCCCTCTTGCATTGTGGATTGGGAACGTAATACGATCTCGAAAAATATCATAGAGAGTATTATTTCGATTGATCAAACCTGTTTCTAATAAAGTATTTTCGTCAAACCCCTTGCTTGTCAGAAGTTTAACTATCGTATCAAAGTTTTTCGGAGCAAACCCAATATTGAACTCATCGATTATTTCATCGCTAATACCTCTATTTTTTAAATATTCTCTTGCAGGTGCTCCTTCACTACTCTTCAAGTTATTCTGATAAAATTTAATAGCCAAATCTAATGCTTCATAATGTTTATCATATTTGCTTACTGTCTTGTAGCCTGCTGATAGAGTAATTCCAATTTTATCAGCAACTACTTTTACAGCTTCTAAAAATGAAATATTTAAATAATCTTGAACGAAGGTAAATACTGTTCCAGTTTTATGGCACACAAAACATGTAAATATTCCTTTTTCGACATTTACACTCATAGATGGATTGTGATCGTCGTGAAAAGGACAGACACCAAAAAAATTTTTCCCTTTTTTTTCAAGGCTGATATATGAGCTTATTATTTCAGCAATATTAGCAGAGTTTTGGATATTTTTAATTTCTTCGTTAGAAATGGCCATAAAAATCACCCTCTATTATATATTTATTAACTCAACTACTTGATTTTACTTGAAAAAAATTCATTTTTTTGAAAAAAATGACAAAAAAGAACTATAAATACCATAGTTCTTCATTATTTTTATAAATTTTTCTAATAATTCCGCTTCCAATACATTCATTTCCAAGATATAAAACACAAGTTTGTCCTGGAGTAACAGATGATGCTTTACTATTATATTTTACTCTTATTTGATTATTACTTAAGTACTCTAATATGACAGGAATTTCTTTTGAATGATACCTAAACTTTGCTGTACAAAATGTTGGATGATGTATAGATATAAGATTTACGCTATCAATAATGCATTCATCACTGATTAGATAATCGTTTGTATCTTTTTTTGCAACATACAGAACATTTTCTTTTGTATTTTTTCCTACAACAAACATTCTATTATCCATTCCACCTATATTGAGACCTTTTCTCTGGCCTATTGTATATAAAGATAAACCATTATGTTGACCTAGTATTTTTTTTGTATCGATATCAATAATATCTCCTTTAATCATTTTAGCGTGTTTCATCATATATTCTTTGAAATTAGTACTTATAAAGCAAACGTCTGTTGAATCCTTTTTATTGTAGACGTCTAGACCAATTTCACAAGCGATATTTCTGACATCTTCTTTTTCTAATCCCTCTAAGGGAAATAGAGTGACACTCAATATTTTTGATGGTACCGATGCCAAAAAATATGTTTGATCTTTAAATAGATCAGCTGAACGATAAAGCTTACCACCATCATTTTTAGCATAATGTCCCGTTGCTATAAAATCAGCATTGTATTTAATCATCTCATCATATAAAAACTTCATCTTTGCATTCTTATTACAAATACTACAAGGATTAGGTGTTAATCCCTCTTCATAATCTTTGATAAAATTATCTATTACTATGCTTTTAAAATCCTCTCGATAATCAACAGTGTGAAATTCAATACCTAACTTATCTGCTACTCTTCTAGCATCACTATCATCAAATTCTGAAATAAATTTAAAAGAAATTCCAATTACTTCATAACCCTGTTTCTTTAAAAGATAGGCTGCTACACTCGAATCCACTCCACCAGACAAACCAATTACTACTTTTTTCATGCTTATCACCTAGAAGAATTATAGCATATTTGTTAAATTATTTAAAATTATGTTGCCGAATAAATATATGAGAATATCATAAAGCATTAATATAATAGTAATAATAATGTATTTTTTTAATAATGGTAAGACAATTGCAGCATAGTAATCTTTATGGGCACCACTAATATTATCTATAGACTTTTTTAAATATATACAAGAAACTATGAATAAATATATTAGAATTATTAGATATAATAGTTTATTTATTCCGACATTTATTAATCCATATAATAAACCATTTATTTTATAGTTATGATAAAAAATACTTAATATATATCCAATACTTATCGATTCAAATCCAATAACAACGCTTATTCCCACTATCCCTACTAGACTAATGGTCATTATTAAACAGAGTCCGATAAATATTAAATGATAAGTAAAAAGGGAATTATTTGTACTTAAATTTTCTAAATATCCTGTTAAATCATAATTGTTATTAATGCCATAAACAAAACCTGTTATAACACTTATTAATATTATTACTAAAACCATAATTAAGAATCTTTTATATTTTTTCATAATTTCCTCCTAACACATTATATTTTATACTTTAAAATTTATTCTAAATATATTATAATTATTCTTAGGTGATTTTATGGATAATAAAGAATTAGTTGGCAACATAAGAATTAAGGAGCCAAAAAAGAAAAAGAGTAAAAAAAGTGATTTGTCTATTGGAAAGAGAATATTTATTTGGTTTATGTTTATAGCTATGTTAGCATCATTTGCTGGACCTCTTATCTATTATCTATTTTCTATTATCAGTAGTAACTAATTGTATTATTTATTTAATTCCACAAATTATGTGGAATTTTTTTGCTTTTTTAATAATACTTTTCAACAAAAAATGAGTGTATTTTATACACTCATTAATTCGGTCTCTTTTTCTTTAATTTTTCCATCAACTATTTTATTATATTTATTTATTAGTTCTTGAACATCTTCTTGCATTGATTCTTTTTGATCCTCAGTTAATGCTTCATCTTTTTTAATTTTATTATTGGCATCTTGTCTAGCATTTCTCAATGCTACTTTTGCATTTTCTCCCATTTCATGTACTTGCTTAACATAAGTTCTTCTCGTTTCTTCTGTTAGTTGAGGAACTGTCAAAATAACTATTTCTCCATTATTAGTAGGAGTAATACCAATATTTGCCTCATTTATAGCTCTTTCAATATCTTTTAATACTCCTCTATCAAATGGTTTGATAAATAGTTGCCTTGCTTCTGGAACTGTTATATTAGCTAATGAATTAATAGGAGTTGGAGTTCCATAGTACTCAACCATAATGCCATTTAACATTGAGGCATTTGCTCTACCTGCTCTGACTGTAATTAATCTTTGTTCGAGTGAACTAATAGCACTCATCATTTCCATTTCTGTATTTTCTAAATAATTCATAATTATCTCCTCTAATCTTATTATACTTTATTAATTATTATATATCAATATGTGAAAATAACAATACAAATAATGCAAGAAGCATAATTTCTAGTAGCATTACAATAGTTGCAATTCCACTTTCTGATCCTTTATTAGGAAGCTCTAATTCTAGTTTTTTATTCTTGCGCATATCTAAATTATTCTCTTTTATATAATCCATTTTTGAATTATATTTTTCTATGAATTCTCTTTCTAAATCTGTCAAAGTATTTTCAGAATTTTCATCTAATTCTTCATTTTCTTCCTTTTCAATCAATTTATTAATATAATCACTCAATAGCATGTCTAGTTCTGAATTAGTATTTCCTTTAACACGTTCAACCATCGATTCTATTAGAGTCTTAATCATTCTGTCTATCTCTATTAATTCATTGCTAGTGAGTTCTGCTCCATAGACATCACTTTTTTGAATCAATTCCATAACTCTATTAATATTTTCTTCATTGATACTAGTAATAGGTACTTCATCATAATTAACTGGAAGTGCTAATTTATCTGTATTTATAGGAGTAATATCTACAACTTCATACTCTTGTGCATCGACATCTAGTTCGGCAAGCAAATCGTTAGTGTCATCTAAATTAATTGATGGAGTTTTAAGGATAACCATTTCTCTTTTGTTTTCAGTTGTTCGAAATTTGAATAAACCATCTTTCAAACGATATATTCTTTCCCCATTAGGATCAATAGTAACTTCCGGTTTACATCCAATGCTATATTTATCAGAGTATTTCTTTACTTCTTCATATTCCGAGGATAAGATTTCATCATCTTGAAATTTTTCGTCACCATGATTTAATAATTTATAATCTTCTTCTTTAGTCGGATCCACAAATCTTAAATCGACATGAATGTATTCTTTAAAATGATGAAATACTTCTTTTGCAGTCATTGAAGATATTTTATCATAATTGCTCTTAATATAATCATTTAGAGTATTAGATGAAGCACATACTAATACTTCTGTTACTCCTGATTCATTTGTAAATGTTAGATAGTCGATATCTTTATTCGAATCGTTATCTATAGCCTTTGTTGTAATTATTCCAAGTTTCTTTAAATCTTCATTAGCTTCAATCATCATTCTAAGAGATTCTCTATTATCCATTTTATCTTGTTTTGCTGCTTGATACTCCAGTAATTTCGATTCGATGATATGTGATAATTCTTCTCTATTCGGGAAATTCGAATTCTTAATTCTATTATTTAATGTAATGAGATATGTTTCAATATCATCATCCATTACTGTTGCATCGAGGTTTTTATGAAATTCACCAATATTAATTATTAACCCGGATTCATCTATTTTAACTTTAAATCTATTATTTATTTCTTCTGTTGGACTCATATACTATCTATCCTTCCAATGTTTTCTTTACTTCTAATCTATATTTGTGCTCATTTGTTTCTATCGCTACTCTTTGGCATAATCCAAGTAGAATCATTAAATTTAACATATAACTACCACCATAAGATAAGAATGGTAGCGGAACTCCAGTTAGAGGAATTAAAGCAAGAAGCCCTCCTATATTAACAATAATATGCATTAAAATATAACTAAATGTTCCAAATGCAATAATTGATCCAGTTAAATTATGTGAATTACAAGCTATGACAAGCAGGCTATAGAGCAATATGATATAAGCTAATAATACTATAATTCCACCAATAAGCCCCAATTCTTCTACGATAATTGGAAATATGAAATCGGTATGAGCTTCCGGCAAATATAAATACTTCTGAGTCGATTTACCGAGCCCAACTCCTGTTAATCCACCATTATTGATAGCAATATATCCATTGCAGACTTGATATCCAGTTTCTTCTAAGTATCTACTGCATGGATTATGATAATTAAATCTACTTGCTTGAGTATCTGTGAGAAATGAAGGAATGTTATTTAAAAAGATTACACCTAAACATATTGCTATTATTGCTAATGCTTTAACTAATTGCATAGTTTTATTTTTTTCAATTGGCAATGCAAAGAATATTAATGCCGTAATACAAGTTATAATAAGTGCAGTACCCAAATCTGGTTCACAGGCAACTAACACTGCGATTATAGCACAAGGTATCAATGGAATAAAAAAATCTTGAACATTTTTAATTTTCTTCTTTGACCCATACGAACATGCTAAAAAAAGAATAATAAATAATTTTGCAAATTCTGAGGGTTGAATTGAGAATCCACCAAATAAGGAGAACCAGCTCCTTGCTGAATTAGTAACTGTACCGTATGTTTTTAATAATGCTAATACACATATAATACCCATTATCCCAAGTAAACTTAAGAATTTATATCTCTTAATTGGAATAAAGAGACAAATAAAACTTGCAATTCCACCTATAATAATTATTATTAATTGTTTGCGAAAAAAATAATACTCAGTTGCTCCATATTGAAGAGTTGCTGAAATACTCGATGCTGAGAATATCATTATCAAGCCAAAAACAATAAATAATACTGAAATAATCAATAATCTCTTATCTAAGTTGCGGAATAGCCTTCTCAATTTCATATGTCCCACCTATTTTAATTTTAACATAAAAAAACAATTCCTAAGAATTGTTTTTATTATATTTGTTAAGTAAATGTCTAACTAATCTACTAATTTATTTCCATCAGCATCAGTAGATATGCTTCCAGTTAAAATTAGAATGCCTTCAATTAGTCCCCATATACCAGATATGAATGATAGAACAAAGCATGAAAGTAATGTAATTAGTAATTGTCCAACAGCCTTACCTGTATATCCTAAATAAAAATTATGAACCCCAAAATAACCTAAGAAAATTCCTAGTAATCCGGCAGCAATCTTGCTCTTTGGTTGAGTTTGATTATTAACTGTCTGAGTGTTGTTTTGAACAGTTTGTTCTTGTGATACTTGTGCATTTTGATTAGTTGCAGCCTCATTTGTTGCTTTACCACAATATTGGCACTTATCTTGACCACTTACTAATTCAGATCCACAATTAGTACAAAATTTACCCATATAATACCTCTTTTCTATATTCTAATTATATAAAATTTTCACTTTTTAATCAATATATTTACATATTTATCTATTAAAACATTAAATAAGGATGCTATAGCTATTGCAATATATGGAGCGATTATCGGATTAACAATACTAATTAATGCTGTTATTACACCAATTAATATACCAAATGTAATCATTCCTTTTCCCGTATAACAACTAGTTACAGAATCAGTTGCTATAAGGGAAAATATAAATGGAATATTATTGTTAAATATAACCTTTATAACATCAACATGATTAAATACACTAACTAATGTCATTAGAATAACGAATGTAACTATACTTGACAGAGTAATATCAGTCTTATTATTATTCGTGATAAATAATCCGAATATTGCAAGGCTTAAAAAAATTATATGAGTCGATGCAATACCACCTGAATCACGACCTATAAAATAATCCATCAATGTATATGAAAACACCTTGCTATTTTCATAATTATTTGCAAAAGAAAAACCTCCTGTAAAATAACTTATAGCATATATTACTAAGAATATTATTGCCATTATATTTATTCTATTATTTAAAAATTTAGATATAAATAATAGGATAAAAAGAATGCTAAAGTATATAAGTAAATTTACATTTATGCTCATTACACAAGCAATTAAGACAGCATATTCTATCGTAAAAGAAGAAAAAAGTATATTTATTAATTTATCTTTGTTCTTTTTTATAAAAATTTCATAAATAATGTTTATTAAAGCCCCAATTACAGCACTTCCAAATATTATTATAAGAGGTCTAAACATATTAAATAGACTAATATAATTATTTTGGTATAAGTATATGCCATTTTTATAAAAGCCATATAAAATCATTGGAACTATAAATAACATTCTAGTTAATGAAATAGAAAATATTGATTTACTACTGCGAACATAGATATTATTATTCATATTATCACTACTTTCTATCCTGTTTTTCTAAATACTTTTTAAAATTTATCTTAGATGGACATATATAGGTACAAAGTCCACAATGAATGCATTTAGATCTGTCAGCATTCTTATGTTCTCTTATTCGCTTAGGATTTAAACCGACAGGACACTTCATATTACATAGTCCACAATTAATACATTTCTTTTCTGATTCGCTATCTTTAGTATTTAAAAATATACTTCTCGTATCAAAATCAACTACTCCATTTAAAGAGTCTAGAGTTCGGCCAGCAATTAAACCATTTATAACGCAAAAATACTTATCATCGATAACTTTACAACAATTCTTGATAATATCAGCAATTGAAGTACCAATTTTTACATTTAATACAAAGGGTTTTTCAATAGCATTTCCGCCAATAGTAATTAGTTTTTCTGTTATTGGTTTATTTCTTTTTAAAACATTATATATATTATAAATATCTTCGACATTTAAATATAAAACTCCTTCATTTATTTCTCTTTTATTAAATATATTCTTAATTAAAACATCTTTAAATCCTATCGGATAAATGTCAGGGACAAGTTTTTGCTTGATATTAGGATAAGTACCAATATTATTACTCAAATTAATTACATTTAACGAATCGTTATTATTTACAGCTAAAACTGTTGATGTAGGATTAAATATTGTCGCCAAAGCATCAATAGTCTCCAATATTTTTGAATTATATTTATTTATGATAAAAGAGTATGTCTTCTCATAAGGATCTCGGTCTATCCCATTTATAACTATATGTTTAAACTCAATATTTAAATCTTTTAAACATCCATTATATTTTTTTATTTGTTCTATCATCTTCTCTTTATCGATTTCATTTATATATTTATTGGCAAATTTTCGAACTTTAACATGCTCTTTAAAATCATTTTCAATTACAATACAATTTGTTAAATTGTTGCTTACTTTCATAGAATTAGTTTTTCCTAGTACTATCCCAGATACTGGACTATAAATATAATCCTCATTGTTATGAAGTAGTATGTCCTCTTTATTGATTATAGAATTAGTTTTTACTGAAAGATTATACCCTTCTTTAATAGGTATATATAGATAATTTGGATTTAAAAAATTAACAACATTATTGTCGATAGTTTTTCCTTTTTCTTTAATTGATACCATATTATTCATTATTATCAGCTACTTTCTATAATAATCTAATATATCTTGATATAGATTTGGATTAAATGTTTTGCTCCTAATCATTTCAATTTCTTGATTATATGGAGGATATTCGCGATTCACATAAGGCGTTTCTAGTATTTTAGGGACATTTTCAAGTTTTTTATTATAGATTACACCTATAAGAGAATCAAATCCAATTGTTCCATACCCAATATTTTCATGTCTATCTTTGTGACTGCCAAGAGGGTTTTTAGAATCATTAACATGAACACACTTTATCTTATCTATTCCTATTTCTTTATCAAATTCATTTAAATACTCATCAAAATAAGAAATATCAATTCCCGAATCATTCAAATGACAAGTATCAAGACATACCCCTATTCTATTCTTATCATCAATATTATTAATTATTTCTTTTAATTCACATATATTTGTACCTAGTTCAGTACCTTTACCAGCCATAGTTTCAAGTAAAACAACAGTATTACTTGAAGTTGATAGAGCAATATTAAGGCCTTTAACTATATTGTAAATAGCATGATTCTTTTCTATTTTCATATGACTTCCAGGATGTAAAACTAAATATTTAATTCCTAATTGGTCACATCTTCTTAATTCGTTTGTAAGAAAATTTATAGCAAATTCATATTTTTCACTATCTAAATCATTAGCTAAATTGACAATATAAGGGGCATGGCAAATAATATTTTCCAAATCTATTCCATTCTCCTTCATTAATTCATATGCCCTATAAGTTAATTCATCATCAATTTTTCCTCTTTGCGTATTCTGAGGTGCTCCAGTATAGAACATAAAGCAATTTGATTTATATGATAGTGCTTCTTTTACACTTCCAAGTAATTGCGTTTCATTTTTATATGATACATGAGAACCTATTAATAACATAATTATCACCTAACATATAAATTATAACATAAAAAAATCAACTAATATATAGTTGACTTTTTATTTATTAAATTATTCTGTTGCGTTTCCAGCTTTTAGAACATAGCCTTGTCTATTATAACAAGGATCTGTTGAAGAAACAGCTGAGCAAGCATCAATAGCAGTTAAATTTTTAGTTGATTGAGTTACACCTGTAATCTCTGCAGTATCAGTTGTTGGATAACCTCTTGAAGTATCAAATGATACGATTTGATAGTTATCATCCCACATAGTTAAGATATATCTAGGTTTGTCAACATCAGTAGCATCAACTACAACATATCCTTTGTAGCTTCCTGAATGTAAATTTCCTAAATCTTGAGTAATGTCATAAACATAAATACCAACTCCAGGAATAGTAGCACTTGCATCAAAAGTATATTCTGTTGTTGTATTATTAATTACTTTTTGAGCATATTCAACAAATGCACTCCTTCTAGCTTTATTCATTGCATCAAGTACTGATGGTATAGCAATAACCATAATTAATGCTAGTACAACGATAACTGCTAATAATTCAACTAAAGTAAAACCATTTTTCTTCTTCATAAATATTTCCTCTCTATCATAATTTTATTATATATTTTATTATATTTTTAGTCAATACTAATTGAATATTTTATATCAAGTTTACTACGGAAAATTATTTTTCTCCCGTAGTAGTACTTGTATATGGTTGATTATTAGTTTTCTTAACTATTCTCGAACCGTTTTTCTTATTTATTGCCGTAACTATAAGTAGTATAACTAGCGTCGCTCCTAAGCCAATAGCTACAGTTCTTAATACTTTCGTCGTATTAGACTCAGGTACATTTCTCTTTAGATTAACTTTATAAGTTTTATTGTAATATCCATTTTGACTTTGAACATATACTTCAATTACAGATCCATCTTTAATATTTTCATTTCCAGTTACAACTACTGTAGCCTTTGAGGATGCTGCCCTATAAGACACATTCAATGTTTCCTCATCGGCAATCTCTAAGTCGTATTCGTAGATTTGAGGATCAAATTTAAGGATATATCCTGATATTAATAAACTCTTTAATTGAGCATTTGATTCTTCTAATGTTGGATCTGGTGCATCGGGATCTCCGTTTGGATTCTCTATCGGTTTAGTAGCATGAGGATCATATACTTCATTTGCTCCAAATCTCTTAACATATATTCTATACATTAATCTCTTTCCCGTATAGATATTGAATACTTCTACATTTACATTGTTTGTACCAACATTTAAGTTATCATTTCCTATGACAGTAACTTGAACATTTTCTGGTTCCATTGCCTCATAAGATATATTTAGACTAGTTTGACTATTTGGTACATTTATTGCATAAGTGTATTCTAGAGAATCAAAACCAATATCATATCCGCCAATAGTTAAACTCTTAAGTAGTAATGAATAATCAGTTTTATCTCTATTTGTTGTAGTTGTAGTGACTGTATTACTTGATCTCTCTGTAGTTGTAGATGTAGTAACTTCAGAACTTCCTCTAGTTGTCGTTGAATTTGGATCAATTATTTGTGTTCCTTTAGTTGTTGTTGTCGTTGCATCACTATTCCATTTAGCATATAAACTAACATCTTTATATCCTGATAAACATCCACCCGAATCATATTTTTCTTCTGTTGTAATGTTATTTACATATACTCCATTAACTGGTTTTGTAAATGTCGTATCAAAATACCATCCACCGAAAGTATAACCATCTCTCTTTGGAATAGGTAAAGTTTCATTACTATTGCATGTAGTACATGTTTCAATAGGATCTATCTTAGTTCCACCATATGTGTTAAATTTAATTCTGTATTGATTACTTACTGTCGATGTTATATCACATGTTTTCTTAGTTGTTGATGTCGTAGTAATAAGTGTTGTTTTAGTATCTGTAATTCCTTTATATGTAACAGCTTCTTCTGTACTACATCTAGGAGACGCTATCTTTGTAGGATTCTTAGTATCTCCTAAAGGAGGGGCTGACTTATTACTATCTAACAATTTATAAAAATCAGTTTTTTTAATATTGTCTCCACCGACTAATGCATAATCTTGAACAACATATGCTTTATCAGTCAATGTAACTTCTACTTTATAATCGTATGTATCATTAGATGCGGTTCCATCAGAATAAGACTTACAAGTTGTTCCTGATGTATTAACTGTATTACCCGTAGTATATTGGTAGTTAACACATAACACTTGTCCTTCTTTTAATCTTTTAGTAACTGTTGCTTTTGAACTTCCCTCTTCCACTTTAAAAGATGTATTCGGCACACATTTGCTACCTTTAATAACACAGTATTTAACTCCCTGAAGAGCTGTAGAAGATGAAACATCAATACTTACCGAGTTATATCCTGAATTGACTGGTGTTCTCTCAACTTTAACCCAACCTTCATATTCTCCTGTATTCGATAAATCTAAATCTGTTGATATATCGTATACAGCACACGATGCGATATCGGGATCGATATCAGACTCTTGAATATATCTATTTGTTGCTTTGCTATTTAAACTTTGTACAAATAGGAAAAAGTTTTCCTTTTTCGCTTTATTCATAGCATCCATTACTGATGGAATCGCAATTACCATAATGAGTGCTAGTACAATAATAACAGCAAGCAATTCGACAAGAGTAAAACCATTTTTCTTTCTCATTATCATCAAACCTATCTTTCTATTCTATATACAATTATAAGATAGTAATTCTTTTTTTTCAATAAAAAAAGAATAAGATTACTCTTACTCTACAACTTTTAGTATATTCGAAATCATTTCTGCATTATCAATAACTTCATTGAATTTGTTGATGTTATTATTTCTGTTATCTTTTTTATAGATTTTTAATAATTTATCATAAAAGTTTCTATCTCTATTTAAATATCGATAGTAATAACTATGACTATGCAAATAATCATATAATTTTTTATTACTTTTAATTTTTAATAATATATCAAGTTCCATCTAATCACCAAATATATTTTTCACCGGATTTTCAACTATCGTCTTTACTTCAGGAGTCTTTTTAGTTAGTTCTTGAATTATTCCAATAGCTTTTTGGGCATTATTGATGTGTTTTTCAATATTATCCATATTAATGTTTTTAAATATACTTGTAAGTTCTTTAATCTTATCATCACCAGTACCAACACGATTAAAGTACTTATCCCATACATTACTATCTTCCCCATATATGTCATATATTTCATAGAAATCTTGAAATGTCATTTCTTTATTCTTCACAAATTCTACTATATTAGGATGATTACTTACAAATTTCTTAAATTCATCTTTCTTATCCATAACATCACCTATTATAATATTATTTTTGAAAACAAAAAAAATGTACAAAAATACATTTTTATATTTTAAATGATGCATCAAGATAATAAATAGGTCTTCCCTCTTTAATATATTGGCTTTCAAAATCAGTAATACATGTATCGATATGTCTCTCATCGTTATGTAAATCTAAACTAACTTTATCGAATGTATACCAATAATCACTCAAACTTTCTAGAGAAGATGCAAATAATATTTTATTGTCTGTTTTAAGAATTATATGTTTATTTTTCTTAAATATTCTATCATACAATTTTAAATAGTTAATAGAAGTAAATCTCTTCTTTTCATCAATCTTTTTAGGCCATGGTTCAGAGAATGTCAAATATATAGTATCAATTTCACGACCAAAAATATTAATTATATTAGCAGCATCATCGCAAATCATTCGCAAATTAGGAATCGTTTTTGATCCGACATTTTTAATCGCTGTTGCCGTCTGTGATTCATCTAATTCTAAACCAATAAAATTGATATTAGGATGTTTTAAAGCCATATCTATAATAAATGACCCTCTACCCATTCCAAGTTCAAGACATATTGGATTTTTATTTCCAAATACATTGTTCCAATTATTCTTTGATTTTTCTGGATTATTTACTAAAATCCGACTATTATGAATAATCGATTTCGCATCTTTAACTACGTTATAGCGCATATTTATCACCGGTCTCATTATAGCATACTTGCTTTTTTCTAACAAGGTTCTTTATATAATAATATAGTATTAATGCAAAGAAAAAGTGTTTACTTAACTTCGTAAACACTTGCTTTTTTCTTGTCTCTTCCGCATCTTTCGAATTTAACGGTACCCTTAACAAGAGCAAATAATGTATGATCTTTTCCCATACCAACGTTTTTACCAGGATAAATCTTTGTTCCTCTTTGTCTATAGATAATAGATCCAGCATTAATTACTTGACCATCAGCAACTTTTGCTCCAAGTCTTCTACCTTCACTATCACGACCATTGTGTGTTGAACCTTGTGCTTTAACATGGGCGAAACGTTCGATATTTAAAGATACTAATAGATATAAATCTTTCATAATCTTATTCCTCGCTTTCAATTCTAATATTTTTTGGATATTTAGAAGATAAATCTTGAAATAATGACATCATATTTAATAATAATTCATTAGTTATTTCATCTTTAGTTATATTTTCAATTACTACCAACTTACCATTATCTTTATAATCGATGGATTTGTTATTTAATCTTAAACAGGCATTTACTGTCGTATACATTATTGAAGATACACTAGAACAAACAATATCTTCTTTATTGCTATAATCAGCATGCCCGAGAATAGTAATCTTATTATCTTCTCTTTTAATAACTATCATATTAACCTACAATCTTTTTAACAACAAGTTTAGTATATGGTTGTCTATGACCTTGTTTATTACGATATTTCTTTTTAGGTCTATACTTGAATACTACAATTTTCTTAGCTTTACCATGTTTTTCTACTTCACAAGTGACTGTTGCTCCTTTTACATATGGAGTACCAGTTTTGTCGCCAACACATAAAACTTCTTTAAATTCTATTGTTTGACCAGCTTCTGCATCTAATTTTTCAACATAGATAACATCGCCTTCTGATACGTAGTATTGTTTACCACCAGTTACAAATATTGCTTTCATTACTATACCTCCTTATAAATTTTGAAGACTCGCCTTTAAGGTGGAATCAATCTCTTTAACCTTTTCAGTGCGGTTTGTAATGAACACTTACAAACATGTTAAATTATAAATGATTTACATTATTTTGTCAATTGATTTATAGGTATTTTCTAATATTTCCCTCTCTTTTACGATTTTGCCATTAACAATCATTATATTATTAAAGCATTTATAAAAATCACATATCCCATCTACTATCTTTATTCTATGATGTTTAGTAGAATTTAAATATCTCTCTAAAATGAATTTATTATAATAATACTTATGATTTAAAATATATTTAACATTTATAATATATAGAAATATAAAGATAAAAATATTTTTTGTTGATACAAAAACAAATAATAGAGATATTATACTGATTATATAAGATATTTTAATTATAATTTTATATTTATAAAAATATTCCATTATCGATAGTAAAATTTTATATCCATCTAATGGATATATGGGAGTCAGATTAAATATTATTATAGAAATGTTTAATTTATAGAATATCGAATATAGATAAGATCCATTATTCTTTATTATTAGTAGAAGAATTAATTGAAACAATATTCCTGAAACACTAATTATAAATTGTTTGATGCTGTTTATATTAATTGAAATATTCGTCTTAATTATTCCTCCGCAAGGAAGAATTACTATCTCTTCAATTATATATTTAAATAGTTTAATAGAAATTATATGTCCAAGTTCATGGAACGACATAATAAAAAGATATATTATTAAATAATTAATATATCCTGATAGTATTAAGATAATATAGAATATATATGTAAATATGCTAATAGTAATTTTCATAGTCTAAATACCTATTGTCCTTCATTAATGTCAGTATTAGATGATCATCTATAATACTTCCAATTATTGTATCTGTATCTATGTAATCGTATAAATTTACGGAGATATTTTCAATATTAGAATACCAATAATTAATACCATTATCGCTTGATACAATAACAGTTTTTCCTAAATTGTCTTTATTTCCAATGAAGGTAACTACCCCACTATTGATATTATTAATTACATAATTTGTATCTAAGTATAAGTAATAAGAGTTATCTATTTTTTCTATTTTTTTAGCTATTAATTTGTTTGATGAAACAAAATGACTCTTATTATCAATTATACTTCCAAGCAAGAATTTGCTCTTGCTCTTTATATATTGAAAATTAATATCTGATTCGAACACAATTCTATATGCTTGATAATACAAATTGTTTTGCGTTAAGATAATAGAAATAATAATAAATAGAATTAATGAAAGATATATTTTAGATATATATTTATATAACTTTTTTATAAATATCACCTAATTTATTATATTTATTAAAATAGAGTAATATAACAATTAATACATTGATAATTAAACTGGAATTTATTCCGAAAATAATTATATAATATACGATAAACAACGGTAATGATGATATGAGATTAAATCTTATATATCTAAATACTAAGTGATTGAGAATATAAATAGAAAGTAAAAGTAATACAAATATAATATCATTAGTAATAAGATATAGTAACAATAAAGAAGGTATAAAACTATTTAGCGACATAAAATTTATGATATAAAGGTAGGAAAAAATCGAATATTTAGTATAACTATTGATAAATGTATCTAATAATAAATATCCCATTATTCACCTATTACATATAAATAACTAATATTATTAAAATCGACAAATGGTTCGATATAGATCTTTTTAGTTATACTTGTATTATCAATTTTCTTTACTGTCCCAATTTTAATCTTTTCCTTTACTGTTCCTAGTTCTGATGAATATACAATGTCGTTTAATTTTACATCATCCCTATTTGAGAAATCTTCAGTTACTAAATAATTTTCTTGATATTTACTAATTGTCCCATAAAATTCTCCTATTTTAATACTTAAATTATTGGCATCTAATATTGTAGAACATTCTGAATATGTATCATTTACTTTATTTATAATTCCAACTAAGCCAAGTTCATTTACAAGAAAATAGTTTTCATGAAAATTATTATCTCTACCTCCGTTGATATAAAATATATTTTTATCACTTACGCTTCGATAACTCAATCTCGTCAATTTATAATTGTAACTAGCAAAACTATTAAGCTTAGTTATATTATCTATTTCTTCTTTTAGATAGTTATTTTCTTCTTTTAATATATTTACTTCAGTTAAGTATTCATTTCTATTGTTAGTTATAAATCCACTTATATTAGTAATTAGATTTATAATTAATGAATGACATAGAATAATTATTAAAATAACGAAGTACAAGTAACTATGTTGCATTATTTTCATCATTAAAACTATAATACTCCTCTCCATTTGTTATTATTGAGTCAAGTATCGGTATACCGATAATATTGCCAGATTCCATAAGATTTTTTGTCGCGATAATATCCTCTTTACTTGGTTTTAGTGAGCCACTTGGATGATTATGCATTATTATTATTCCCGAAGCCGAATATTTTATAGCCTCATTAAAAATTTCTCTCGGATGTATTATTGTTCGGTCTATAGTTCCAATAAAAAGCGTTTTATAGTTAATCAAACATTTTTTATTATCTAAAAATATAGCCATTAACTTTTCTTGTCTTAAGTTTTTGAAATGACTTTTAAATGCTTCGTGAACATAAAACGAATTATTTAATGACATTCTAGGTGTTATTTCTCTATTGGTTACTCTCTTACCAAACTCAATAGATGCTAATATTGTAATAGCTTTGGCATTCCCAACTCCTTTAAAATTTGATAATTCACGTATTCCAATATTAGCAAGATTATTTATGTTGCCAACTTTATTTAATATATGATTGGCAAGATCAATTGCATTGGTATCCTTAGTACCTGTACGCAAGATTATTCCAAGTAAATCTGCATTACTGAGATTTTCAACTCCATAATACATTAATTTTTCTCGAGGTTTTGAACTATCTGGAAGTTCTCTAATCTTCATTGAATTCACCTACCATTTTAAGAATTTGATTATTCAGTTTGATGAATGCAACATCAGAATTAGTATTTTTCATTAATTCTTCATATTTGGTCAGATTATCTTGTATATCAGAAGATAAATCTATATTTTTAACATAGTAATAGGTTTGTGTATCGTTTAAGTATTTAATCATGCGATTGACATTTGATGAATCGCGAAGTATTGCAATATATACGCAGTAATAATCGTCGTCTTTAATTACTATTCCATTTTTGTTTTTAGCTTCTTCCTCAGCAGCTTGAGTAGAAGTATATGCAGCCACCTGAAATGCCTTTATGTTATTTTCATAATTTACAAGTGTTGAAGAATCGCTTGGATTATTTGACACTTTCATAAATAGACTACCGATAATTACTGATATAATAACTCCAAAAGTAACTGCTAAAATGTTTTTCATAATATCACCACAATAAATGTATAATAAATCTATTACAAAAATTGTCGAACCATGAAAAAAAGAATTAATTATTTAATTCTTTTTACTCATATCTTTTATTTTAAATATTTCATTTATTGCATCTAATGGGGTTAGTTTTAACGGATCTATCTCTTTAATATAATCTCTTAATTCATCATTTTTAGGTTCTTCATCTAAGTTTAAAGATATCTGTTCAACATGATCAGATTTATCTTTATTAGATTCATAGTATTTTAATATTTCATCTGCTCTTTCTAATAATTCGTTTGGCATACCGGCAAGTCTTGCTACATGTATACCATAAGATTTGTCTACTGCTCCGCTTTTAATTTTGTGTAAAAAAGTAATGTGTCCATCTTCCTCTATGGCATCTACATGAATATTTTTTATGGTAGAGAACTCTTTTTCCAATCCTGTCAATTCGTGATAGTGCGTTGAAAATAATGTCTTACATTTAATATGAGTATTGACATATTCCAGTATTGCTCGAGCTAAACTCATACCATCGAATGTTGCCGTTCCTCTGCCTAATTCATCAAACAGTATAAGTGAATTTTCAGTTGCGTTATCAATAGCATTTCTCGCCTCTAACATTTCAACCATAAAAGTAGATTCCCCACTAACTAGATCATCACTTGCTCCAATTCTCGTAAATATAGAATCAAATATTGGCAGTTCTGCTGATTCAGCAGGAACAAATGAACCCATTTGAGCAAGTATTATTGTTATCGCAAGTTGTCTCATATACGTTGATTTACCAGACATATTTGGACCAGTGATCAATAAAGTTTGGGTACCTTCATCCATTATGCAATCATTTTTAATATATTGTTCATTGCTTACACATTCTACTACCGGATGCGAACCATTGATTATTTTAATACTTCTCTCGTCTAGTATTTTAGGTCTAACTAAATGATATTCTTCTGATACTATTGATAAACTTGTTAGACAATCGATTTGACTAAGAGCACTTGCTGTTTCTTTTAAACTAAATACATTTTGTCTCAATACATCTCTTATTTCATTAAATAAGTTATATTCTAATTCAACAATCTTTTCTTCGGCATTTAAAACTAATGCCTCTTTCTCTTTTAATTCAGGAGTAATATACCTTTCTGCACCTGTAAGGGTCTGTCTTCTCTCCCATCCAAGAGATGGATCAATTTTGTCAACTTGTCCCTTTGTTACTTCAATATAATAGCCAAACACTTTGTTATATCCTACTTTTAGATTTTGAATTCCAGTTTTTTCTTTTAATTCACTTTCGATTCCCGAAATAAAATCTTTTCCACCACTTCTAATTACTTTTAGTTCATCTAGTTCTTTATTATAACCTTCTTTAATTAGATAGCCCTCTTTAACAGATATAGGTGGTTCTTCATAAATAGCGGAATCTAGTAATTTATATAATTCTTCATGATTATTCAATTTAAAATTAAACTTCAATTTTTTTATTAATTCATCTAACATTGGTATAACTTTTAGCGAATTCTTAATTTGCAATACATCTCTAGCATTTAAATTGCCACATATTATTTTTCCACATAGTCTCTCAAGATCATATACTTCATAAAGGGCATTTCTTATTTCTTCCCTCTCTAAAAAGTGCGAATTTAAGGTATCAATATAGTTATATCTATCTTCTATTCTTTTTTTGTCTCTTAGAGGATTTAAAAGCCAGTTTTTTAGCAATCTTGCTCCCGGAGCTGTCTTAGTTTTATCAAGCAACCAAATTAGTGAATTCTTTCTCTCTTTTAGCCTTAAAGTTTCAACTAATTCAAGATTTCTAATAGTATGTATGTCCATTTTTAAATAATCTTCTTTATTTAGGATATTTACCCTAGATAAATGAGATAAATCTTTCAATTCCTTGACATGCAAGTAATATATTAAATGTTTTACACCTTTAATAACTCGTTCGTCTTGAATACCCTCATATATAGACTTATAATCATTATCAGAATAATCGTCACTTATAGATATATTTATGTTGTAATTATTGCTTAAAGAATTAATAATTTCAAGTTCAACATCACTAGTAACTATTACTTCTTTTACATTTATACTTAAAAGTTCATTTAATAATTTATTATTATCATGTTCTATCATTATTGAATTTACTTCTCCGGTTGAAATATCAATGAATGTTACTAAAAAGGCATAATTATAATCTATTACTGATGCAATATAATTAAAATCTCTTTCATTTAAGAATTCTAGATCAACCATTGTCCCTTTAGTTATTACCTCAATAACATCTCTTTTTACCATACCCTTAGTAAACCTAGGATCTTCAAGTTGCTCACAAATAGCAACTTTATATCCTTTATTTATAAGTTTTTCAATATATGACTTTACAGCATGGTGAGGTACCCCACACATTGGAACTCTCTCTTTTAATCCAGCATTTTTGCCAGTTAGTGTTAGTTCTAATTCATGACTAGTAACTTCGGCATCTTCAAAAAACAATTCGTAAAAATCGCCTAATCTAAAAAATAATAGATCATCTGCATAACGCATTTTAATATCCATGTATTGTTGCATCATTGGTGATAATTCATCACGATTTACTTCACTTAGTTTCATATACTTCACCCATACTTATTATTATAAACTTTTTAAAACTTAAAAAAAAGAGTTATTTTAGTTTTTTTAACTCTTCCAACGCTTCTTCGAATGTATCAGCTTTAACAATTTTAATATCATATTTATTCTTCTTTTTAAGTTCTAATGCCTCTTCATAATTTTCTGATGGAGCAATAAATATATCGGCATTTTTCTTAACAGCGCCAGCTAACTTATATTTTACTCCACCTATTATTCCGATAGTTCCGTCCATATTAATAGTACCCGTTCCACTTATCTTATATCCATTTGTAATATCATACTCAGTTATCGCATTATAGATTGATAAAGTAAACATAAGACCACCTGAAGGTCCATTCTCATTATCTTCACTCTTATATGTAATTTTATTTTCTACTTCGATATTTGGAATATTAATAATTGTAATACCAATCATTTTGTTTCCCTCATACTCAATGATATTGGCAGTCCTTTTATAATGTTTTTTATTATTTTCAACAATAAATTTAACCTCATCTCCAATATTTAGATTTTGAATATAACTATAAAAATCTGTAATATTATTCATCTTTCTATCATCGAACTCAATTATCTTGTCTCCTACTTGAATATCCGTATTAGCTTCTTCTAAGATATATTCAACATAGATATTGCTATCAAGTATCTTAGGATCTAAATTGGCATAGTTATAGGCCACATAATAAGAAGAATTTACTGAGGCATCGTATTCTAATCTACTTCTTATTAATGATTCTTGCATCGTTTCATTATCAAGTTTTATATTATTATTACTTATGATATCCCAATCTTTATTTAATGCAGCAATAATTAAGTTTGGTATTGTTCCATCTCTTACTGTTACATAAGTTAGATTAATTGATCCCTTACTATTGTATATATTGCCACTCAATCTGTCATTTATATTAATTAATCCTCCGGGAGATTCAATACTAAAAGGCAATTTAACATTTACAATTAATACATATAGAAGAATAATTAGTAAAAATACTATATTTCCCTTAATATATTTTTTTGTATTTGTATATAATTTATTAAACATATTCATCACATTTTACATTATAGCACTAGAATAGGAATTTATGATGAAAATATTAATATTATTTTTAATTGGATTATTTTTTTACAATAAAGATTTAGTTTCAATGAGTATTTTGGAGTCAATTAATATATGGTATAAGAATTTATTCCCATCAATTTTCCCCGTACTCATTCTTTGTGATTTAATTGTTTCTTTCAATGTATTTGAATTCTTAATAAAAAGCGGAGGAAACATATTTCAAAAATTATTTAAAATTAATAAATATGGATTACTAGTATTTATTGTGTCTTTACTTTGTGGTACACCAAGTAATATGTCTCTTGCATACAATCTTTATAAAAAGAATTTATTAAATGAAGATGATATAAATAAACTCATCCCGCTTTGTCTTTTCTTTAATCCTATCTTTGTTATTAATTTTACCAATATTAAAGTGTATGCTATTCTTTTTATATCTACAATTATTACCGGTTTATTATTTAGAGGGAAAAATAATAATATTATAGAAATAGAACTAAATTCTAATAATGAATTTGATTTGAATAAAAGTATTGAAAAAGGTATACATATCTTGTTAAATATCTTGGGTACAATTTCCATATTTATGTTATTATCAAATATCATAATAATTAAAAAACCTATTGTTTCTTGTATCCTTGGAGGATTTTTTGAATTAACAACAGGTTTGTATAAAACAAATATATTTTTCAAAGGTAATAATTATCTATATCTTTTAATTCTATCATTTGGGGGTATTTCTATTTTTACTCAAATAAAAGGAATATTAAAGGATATCAGAATAAATTATTATCATATAGTAATTCAGAGATTAGTAGTATTCATAATATCAGTATTGATATGTATTTTGACATAATGAATTACTACTCTTACATCTACAATCTAATGATTTAGGTTTTTTCATATCACATTTAAAATTGTTATTTCCATTAAAAGTGAAAGCAATATTGATATCGTAATGTTCTCCATCAGGATTAACAATTGGCATTACTAAATTAGCAGCATTATAATTAGTAATTATTCCCCCAATAGTTGAAGAAGGAGCTGCTGTATAATTAATGTATGATGTATATGACATGTCTATATCTGCAGGAAGTGATCGCATTGTTTGAGTTAAACTCTTCCAAGTTGAAACATCAGGATAATTGATGCTAAATGCTGGATCTCCCAATTTGTGGCCGCTTTGATCTTTTTCATAGTGTCCTCTAATATATTGGATCATCCATGAGGATGTATCTTGAATTCCTTGATATTTACCATTTACAACATCATATTTTTCAAATGTATTATATGCCATAAGGAATCCAATATTATCTTCAGTATAATCAGCAGCATAATCTATTCTTATACATTTAAATTCATTAGCATATGCTGAATTTAATAATTCTATAGAAATATTAGCATCAGTTAAATTACAAGAGCTAACTCTAGAAACCCCATAATTGATGGCATCTTCTTCAACTGTCTTAGTAAACATAGCCTGCGACAATAAAAAATTCGATTGAATTGTATTATCTACGTCTTCGTTTCTAATTTGAATCAACATATTAAATAAAAGAGCAACTACTATACTGATTAATAGTATACTGATTAATACTTCGACGATAGTCATTCCATTTTTCTTTCTTGTCATGATATCACCTATACTTCTATTGAGGAATGGAATACTTCATAAGTTCCATCGCCATAGACTTTCTTATATTTAACAACCATTATTTGCTTATTTGTTGCTACTCCAAGTTCATTTATATAATCGATAGTTGTTGCATCAAATAAAGCTAACCAATTGTTTTTATTACTTGATTTTAATAATTCATTTGGATTAAGTAGATAGATTTTATCTGCTTCAAAAGCTGCTTTAGCTGATAAAAGTGATCCACTATAGGAAGGATTTGATAAATCACAAACATAACTATTGAAAGATCCCATTTTTTTACACTCTAAGCTATTTTTATCAATATAGAACATTATACTACTCCTAGGATCATTTGCTCCTCTACTAGCTTTATAATTATCTAATATATCCTTAATATAATAGGTTTTATATATTAAATCAATATTGTCAAAAGTATCTCTTTCTCGTGATTTGCGCAACATAAAGGAATACGAAGAGAATAAAAGTAGTAAGGTAATTGACAATACACTAATTACTACAATGGTCTCTAAAAAGACAAAACCATTTTTCTTCATTATTGCTTCACCCCATTCGTAAATAGATAAGGATCCATATAATTTCCTTTTCCACCAGCAATGTATGTATTATTTTGAGAAGTGTTTACAGTAATTTCAGCAACTAAGCGGTAACTATATGATGCTGAATATAAATTTTCGACTAAATCTCCCGAAGGCTTATTTTCTGTAGTACTCACTACTAAATCGTTAGCATTATGAGAGTATGCAATTGGTGAAGCGTAGGAACAATAGTCTACATATTTTTCGTTCTTTACTGAGTCTTTAACAACATTTATATAACCGAATGTATTGTTTGAATTATATGTAACTTTTGAACCATTAAATGATCCGCCACAATAAGATGGCACAACATTGTTTTGCTGACTTCCAAGCGAAAAATTATACATTCTATATTCATAAAATTGATTCTGTTGATATCCACTAATTGCTTTATCCATATTCACGATATAACTACTATTAATATCAAATATAGCATCCATTACATCAGGATGAATGTTTTGTTTTCTAATATTCTCTAGTAGTGAAACTGTTGGTAAATAGACCTTAAATCCTGGAATATAGAATGAATTAGTATACGATGGAGTAGCAACTAATTCTCGATATAAAATCGGTGTAAATACATGGACTTTCTCAATTGTATCATAACTTGCTCTAAATATTACTTCTTGTTTTTGAGCTGAAGTATCACTAATAAAGTAATAAGTTTTATTATCGCCATTAGTAGTTATATATGCTGTAATCCACTTTGCACCAGTATTTATAACAGAACCGGCCTTATCTGTATCAAAAGATATATAATCACCAACACTCAAATCTGATATTTTTGTATTATTAATTCCAACTAGGGTATCCCATGCTGCCTCATTCATATTAGATAATAGTATCCTATTGTGCAAGTATGCAGAAATCAAAGCTACAAAAAGAGTTACAAATACCAAAAAGAATGAATATAATATACTTGTCGCAATAAAACCATTCTTTTTCATATTACCTCTCCTATTCTATATTTTATTATAGAATAATTAATATATTTTAGCAAGATTAAGAGATTAAATTAAATTAATTTACAATAAAAAAAGACATATTTGCTATGTCTTCATATAATATATTAGGTGATGTCTATGAATCGAAGATGTAATAATTGTTGCAATAATAATGGTGGTGGCTTTTTCTCGGTCATATTTATATTGATACTATCGTGTTTAATATTCTATCAACTAATTATCACACTTATCCTGCCATTTAGATTTAATATTTTTATACTACTTGTAGAAATCTTTATATTATTCTGTTTGCTCGCTCGAATAATATGGCCTTATTAATTCTTCAGTCTTAAATATATAATCGAATAGTTTTCTAACATTTGTAACGTTTTTATATTCATTATTACTTAATTCAATTTTCTTTGGAATTGTAATATTTATAAGGAGTAGTTTTATTTCATCAGGATTTAATGTTGTATGTTTTAAATATAGATCTAATAATGAAGAGAACTCTACATTTTCCCACTCTTTATGATAAAATCTTACAAGATCGTTGATCGGTGATGAAAAATTAGCTTTATCCATACTTATTAGATAATTTTTGTCATTTTTTAATAAATGCTGCAATTCTAGTTTTCCATGGTTTAGACAGACTCTCTGTTTTGTTTTATCCTTAACCATATTATACCAGTTATCAATTTCTCTTTTTAAAAAAGATAAAACCTCTTCTAGTTTATAAAAATTCTCTAACATCAAAGTTTCGCTTGGTGATGGGAAATCACTATATTCCATACTGACTAGCAATCTATTATAGTATTCTTCCAAATAATTTATATAACCTAACATATCCTCATATATTTTTTTATATGTCTCTTTGCTAACTTCTTTATTAAAAGAAGTTTTATTATGAAGAGAACTTATCGTTTTTATCAAATCTTCACTTTTTTGATAATCACTTGCACTTAAATCTTCAATATATCTATATTTACTAATATCTCTATCGTGTTCTATTAGAGGTACAAAAGAAGTAAAATCTCGAGATAATAAATAATCATATATTTTTTTCAAATCTTTTTCTTCTTTTTCAATATATTCATCATCTATTATCTTGATTTTACCCTTTTTAGATATTCTATTCATCACATATTGGAATAACTAATTTCATTCCACTTTTTAGATTTTCTACACTATTATATTCTTTGATTATATCTATTGAAATATGATATTTCTCAGCAATTCCTTCTAATGTATCTACATCATTTACAATATATATATGGTATGTTATAAATTCATCTTCAAAGTTAGATGCCATATCGATGATACTATCTTCGATTTTTCTTTTATCTTCATCTAGTCCTTTGTGAGTTTCTTCGATTTCTTCTGTTTTCTCAATTTTTTCTTCTCGAATCTCTTCTATATCATTTGCTTCTTCTTTTATTTCTTCTACACTCTCTAAATCCTTACTTTCTTCTTCTCTATCTTCTTCTATTTTATTTGCATCTATTTCTCTACTTTCAATAAATTTATCGAATTCTTTTTTCTCATCAAACAATATAAATTCATAAGATAAGGATAAATCGACATTTATTAATAGTTTGTTTTGGTCAATAGAATATGTAAAATCATCTATTTCAACTTTAACAGTATTTAAATCTATGTTTTCATCAAGATCAATACTAAAATCAATTTTCTTATCGAAGTCTTCACGCGTATCTTCAAAGTTGCTACTTACATAATCTCCTTCTAAATTCAATATACCTAATATTCTGTTATTATTTACTTTATAATCGATATCCATGCATATACTAGTTATTTCAGAAATGTTATAGTTAAATTCAAGTTCTCTGTTTATCTTCTTGATAATCTGCATTAAATCAATCCTTTCTAATTATATATATGCATCAAAAAAACATAAATGAATATTTATGTTTTTAAAATAGATCTTTAAATACTTCCATATAATCAGAAATACACTTTATCTCTACCGCCTCTTTAATATAGTCTGGAACATTTATTAAATCAGGAGTGTTCTCTAGTGGAATATAAATTTTTTTGAATCCATTATTATATGCACCTATTATTTTTTCCTTAATACTTCCTACTTTACAAATATCACCATGAAGAGTAATCTCACCCGTAAATGCAATATTAGATGGTATTTCTTTTTCTAAAAATAAAGATAGTAGTGAAGTTGTAAATGCTAAACCTCCACTTGTTCCCTCTTTTTTTATATTATAGTTTAAAGCATTTATATGAATATCTAATTTTTTGATTTTAGTTAAATTTATTTTAAATTGATTTGCATTGCCTAAAATATAGTTAATTGCTATTGTTGCACTTTCTTTAATAGAATCTAATACATTACCTGTGAGTATTAGATTTCCATCTCCAGGAATTCCGATTGATTCAATTGATATTACAGTTCCCCCATAAGGAGTAACTCCCAAAGTATAAGTTGAACCAAAATGATTCTTTCTAACGTATGTTATATCATATTTTATAGGTCCTAAAATATTTACTAATAATTCTTTAGAAATATTCTTATATTCAAAATTATTCATTATTTCATAACGGTATATCTTATCAAGCACTCTCGACAATTCACGAACACCAGATTCTTTCGTATAATAATTAATTAGATATAATAATACTTCATCGCTAATTTTTAACTTTTTAGTTTTATAATTCTCTACAATATTTGGAATAATATATCTTTTTGCCAAATCGACTTTTTCGAATTCAGTATAAGAACTTATTTCAATTATTTCTAAACGATCTTTTAGTGGCTCTGAGATACTCTTAATATCGTTTGCAGTAAGGACAAACAAAACTTTGGATAGATCAAATGGCTCTTCAATATAATTATCGATAAATGCACTATTTTGAGTAGGGTCTAGTATATCTAGTAAAGTTGCACTAGGATCCCCTTTAAAATCACTAATTATTTTATCTACTTCATCAATTAGAATAACAGGATTGGCTGTGCCACATTTTTTTATTCCTTGAATAATTTTTCCTGGTGAAGATCCTAAATATGTTCTTTTATGACCAGTAAGAACGGAAGAATCGTTTAATCCTCCAACACTTATTTTATAGAATTCACGATTTAGAGATTTGGCAATAGACATACCAAGAGTTGTTTTACCAGTTCCTGGAGGCCCTACTAAGCATATAATTGGGCTCGATATATCCTTGTTATTTTTCTTGATTGTAATAAACTCAAGTATTCTACGTTTTGCTTCTTCTAATCCAAAATGAGTCTTATCGAGTGATTTTTTAATTTTTTGAATATTTGTCTCATCTTTTGAATATTTGTTCCATGGAAGTTCTAAAACTGTATCTAAGTAGTTTCTAATAACTGAACTATCTGGATTTGATTCTGAAGTATATGAATACTTTCTAATTTCTCGTCCGATTCGCATTTTTATCTTTGAATCTATTTCTAATTTATCTAATTTAGATTCATAATCCATTATCTCTGTTTGTTTATCTACGCTTACTCCTAATTCTTCATTTAGTGCATTTATTTTTTGTTTAATAATATAATCGCGATTCTCTTTTTCGAGTAAGTTTTGAATTTCTTCATCTATTTTATTTTCAATACTTAATACTTCTAATTCTAAATTGATATCTTTAATTAAATTATTAGCTCTTACCATGCAATCAAATTCATTCATATAAGACACTTTTTTCTTTATTTCAAAAGGCATAAAGTTAGTGATTACATCAGTAAGCATATCTAAGTCTGTCATATTGCTTATTGAGTTTTTAACGCTATTGGAAGCTTGAGGATTAATGGACATATATTTTTCAATTAATAATTTTAATGCTCGAAGATTTGCTGTTTGCTCAACTTCATCTGCCTTATTAATATAAAGTCTTTTAACCGTAGATTCTAATATTTGATTATTTGTCTTTAAATTACGATATTCTCTAATAGTAACTCTATTTAACCCACATAGCACTACTCGGTAATTTCCGTTTGGCAATACTAATTTGGATTTTACTTTAGTTAGTACACCAACAGTAGGTAAATCTGTCTCGCTAGGATTTAACTCTAAAGTGTTATTTGGACACACAACAAGTAATTTATTCCCGTAATTTTTCTCAGATAAATCTATTATTTCTTTACTTAGTTCAATATTTAATTCTAAACGTACTTCTTGATAAGGAAGTAATACAAGTTTTCTCAATAGCAGTACAGGTAAATTTTCTAACACTTGCAAAACCTCCTCAAATATTTGCTATTTATTATAGTAATTTTAATTCTTTTTGTAAAGAAAAAAATGCATTAAATGCATTTATTATATTTGCAATATTTAGCAAGTGGACAATTAGAACAAAGTGGATTTTGACTTTTACAAGTATATCTTCCAAATAGTAGTAATTGATGATGTAATTTTATCCATTTATCTTTAGGAAACTTTTTCATTAACTTTCTTTCTATTGTCATAACATCATCGTCTTTCTTAGCTAAACCAAGTCTTACTGACACTCTTGAGACATGAGTATCGACGGCTATTGCAGGCACGTTATAAATATTTGATAAAACAACATTTGCTGTCTTTCTTCCGACTCCTGGTAAGCTTTCAAGATAATCTCGATTGTTGGGAACTATTCCATTAAAATTTTTAACTAAAGATTGTGCGATTTCTTTGATATATACGCTCTTTTTATTCATATTGCCACAAGGAGTAATTATTCTTTTTATATCTTCAATATCCGCTTCGGCAAGTGTAAATATATCATATTTATCAAATAGAATGGGAGTTACTTTATTTACTCTTTCATCTGTACATTGAGCTGATAATACGGTTGCTATTAATAATTCATAGTCAAAATTATAGTTAAGTGAACATTTGGCATCAGGTAGAATTGAATCGAGAATTTCAATTATATCATTCGTTTTCATTTAACCAATCACTATCAAATAAATCTACCAATATATTGGATTCATTATTTATCTTTAATCCTGTACTAAGTTCACTTTTTGATTTATATCCCTTTTTCTTCCAATCAAGTAAGATAGTGCTAATATATCTTAGTGATAATGCTCCGTTATAAACGGCTAAGCGTAGGGCTTCTAAAATTAAATCTCTCGATATTCCCTCTTCAATCCACTCGTTTATTATTTCGTACTCAGTTCTTCTTAATGGGCGCCCAAATTCAGCTTCAAATTTGCTATAGATATCACTCTCTTCTCTTGTTTTAATACTTTGGGCAATGTCGTTTGCCGCTTGTTTAGTCAAATTGTCAAGAGATATAGTTTCTTTCCTAATTCCTTTTTCATCCTTCATGATTATGATATCGATTAGTTTAATACCATTTAATCTTGAAAATGCTTCCATCACCTCGTCTTCTGTCATCGATGTTGCTTTAGAAATGGCTGCACAATCAAGTACTGGTTCTTCTTGATTATAAAAATAAATTAACAAGATAAACTCGTTTAAAGATAAATTCAATTCTTTAGCAACTTTAATAATATAATTTTTTATTATATAATCTTTTGCTTTTAAAGTCTTAAATACGATTTCATCCATATAAATCACTTCCAGTTCTTTATTATGTAATCTTTTAATTCCTCATATTCATTTTTCAAATTATTGTGTAAGATATTTAATTCCAAATCTTCATATATCCTACTTATTTTTTCTGAAGGTTCGATATTTAGTATTTTCATAATATCTTCTCCATTTAAAACTATATCTTTTGAATTGTATATTGGCATATCTTTATATATTTCAGAAATATATGATTTAGGATATCCAAGTATTTCTCCAGCTATTATAGAGACAAACAATCCATATTGATATAAAACTATGTTGTCTATTATACCATAATTTAATACTTTTTTTAGTTTTTCAATTGTATCTAATTCCTGATTATTAAATGGATACTTGGAACTTACTTCGATTTGAGCCCATATTCCTAAATAGTTCTTACATGGAATAACATTATCAATTTTGATGTCCAAGTATTTTTCTATGCCTAAAGATTTAATTATTTCAATCCCTCTCAAAACATTTTTGCTTTTAAAGATTTTGTCTAATTCTTCTTTTCTTCTTGTATAACTCAAAGTAGATATCAATTCTTTATTCTGTTTGATATAAAAATATAAGTTTTCTTCTATTCTAAAATCCAATAAAGTTGCAAATCTAATAGTTCTAAGTATTCGCAAAGGATCTTCAATCATCTTATCATTAATATTCCCAATACATCTAACAATTTTGTTTTTCAAATCTTCAATTCCATTTAATTCATCTATTATGTTGCCATCGATGTCCATATATAGAGAGTTAATTGTAAAATCTCTCCTCTGAACATCTATTTTAATATCATTGACAAATTCTACTGTAGGCTTTCTTGATTCATAGGATACATCTTTACGGTATGTTGTAATTTCATAACTATATGTTTTATCTTTAAATGTTATACTTCCATAATTGTCTTCTGTACTAGTATTTAAATTAAATATTTCAATAATGTCTTTAGGTAATGCATTAGTTGCGATGTCTACATCATATGTTTCGCGTCCCAAAAAATAATCACGAACAAATCCGCCTACTAAATAAGCTTCAAATCCTTTGTCCTTTATTTTGTTTAACACTAATCTAATTTTTTCATTCACAAGTATTCACCTATAAAAATTATATCATATATTGCAAATTTGTTAATAGTTTAAAATAAAAAAGGACACAAGTCCTTTTTTATTAACATGATCTTCCAGATATTAAGTATCTTATTGATGTTCCTATAACTCTTCCAAAGTCCAATAGAGTATTTATTAACTTACTGACTGAATTTAGAAGAGTTCCAGAAATTTTAGAAGAACCTGCCACGATTAAATATAATTCTTTTCCGCTCATTTATGACATGTTAATGGTCGAAGAAATCCATCAATAATACCTACAACAAGTGTAAATATTCCACCGCCTATTAACCAGCCAGCAATCTTTATAGCTCCACCGGTTATCGTGCATAATTCATTTTCTCGAATCTCCATTTATACTCCTTTCTTCCACATTTATTGTTTTCAACGGATAATTTTTATTACTTCTATGTGACACATATATTATAGTTCTATCCTGATAGTAATTTACAATATTGTCAATAATACTATCTTCTAAGTCTTCATTTATCTCTGATAAGCTTTCATCTAATATAATAATCCTTTTATTACTGATTAGTGCTCTCGCAAGCAAAATAAGCTGTCTTTCGCCACCACTTAATTCTTCTCCTCCACTATATAAGAATGTATTGATTCCAAAAGACTTTTTATTTATTATTAATTCTAAACCAGTAATACTTATTATTTTATTGATTTCTGATTCAGAATAATTGTTATGCATAGTAATATTATTCTTTATTGTATCGATAAAAATATATTCATCTTGAGAAGAATAATATATTATGTTTGCAATATGAGAGAAACTTAAATTTTTAATAGAATTATTGCCCAAACTTATAAATCCTCTATAATCAAGATATTCTTTCGTCAATATTTTAAAAAGAGTTGATTTTCCACATCCACTAGATCCTTTTATTAATACTTTTTCTCCACTTTTAATACTCAAGTTTAAATTTTTTATTGGCTTATTAAACTCATTATATTCATAATACAAATTATTTATATCGATATCATAATTATTGATATTTTCTTTATTATTACTATTTAGTTCTTCTATATTATAAAATTCATTGACCTTATTCAATATACTTTTACAATAATAAAAACTTGGAATTGTATTAGTTAAATTATCGATAGTGTTAGATAATATACTATTAAGATAATTTATTATAATAATTATTGATATAGATAAATCGTTATTAATTATAGAATAGATTAAAATTAGATTCGTTAAAAGAATAAATGTAGTCGATATAGATGACTTTAATAGTTTTATTTTAGAAATATATCTATTGCTATTCAAGTCAGTATCAAAATAATTCTTTAGTTTATCATTTAAAATATTTAAGAAAATATTTGTCGAGTTAGAATGATATATACTATTAATATTACTTATGTAATTTATTAAGCAACTTTTATAATTAGTTGAATTAACTATCGATTCATTAATAAATGATTTGATTTTTTTTAAAGATAGGATGGTAATAAGAAATGATAGTATAATTAAAAATAATATTGGGATTAAATTAAATATGAACAAAAAACATTCAATGATTATAATTGATACTATAACCATTATGTTTAATAATGAATTGATAATTGTGTTTGACATAAGATTATTAATAATTTCTATTTCTTCTACTCTTTTAATTATCTCGTTTTTATCTTTTATGTGGATATATTTTAAAGGAAGTTTAAATATATGAGAAAGAAATTCAAATAGTAATTGTTTATTAATTTTATTATTTAATATGAGCACAGATGAATCAATAGAATATGACAATAGATTAATTAGTATGTTTATTATTATAAAAAATATACTTAGAATGAAAAAATTATCTCTATAATTAAGTATTTCAATATAGGAACTAGATATAAGTGTAAGTATGATAAATATTATATTTAGGATGATTATTTTAAGAAGAGAATGGTTATATTTTTTTATTACACTTTTAAATTTTAACTCCGATGTATTACGTATTTTTTTGTAACTAAACTTATACTTTGGCACTAGTTCTATAAAAATATTCGATGACATTTTTTTAAATTCGCTTAAACTAATCTTATTCATTCCTTTAGATGGGTCCATTATCATAATATAACTATTAGTTATTTTATAAATAACAATAAAATGCGATAATGATTCATTTATATTAATATGAGCAATACATGGAATATGAATTTCATTTAACGAAGATTTTATACCTTTTGCATCGAAACCATGCTTTTTAGCACACTCTATTAAATTGTAAGCATTTACTCCATCTTTTGTCGTTAGTGAGTCAATTCTAAGATTTTCTAAGCTTTCATTTCCTCCATAATATCTAATAATTGATAATAATGAACAAACACCACAATCGCTTATTTCCTCTTGAATTACTACTAAATTCTTTTTCATTTTTTTCTCCCTTCACTTTTATATATAGTAAATCTTTTTTCAAATTACTTGTTTTATTATAAATTTTTAAATAATTCTTTTATTAAAAATAATAAAGTAAAATAAGTTTTTTTCGTTAATATATAAAGTAAGAAGAGAATTAGAAAGGAATATCTATGTTTTATATAATTATTAGAAGAGTTTTAAGAATTTTACTTACACTAATTTAGTAATATATTTCTTAACTTATCCATATAATATAACAGTATTGGAGGATAACAATGATTAATAAATCTAAGTTGTGGTTTTTGACATTATCTAGTATTATTTTAGTGCTTGCTATTTATTATATAGCTATACCTAATGATAGTGATTATCTAGTTTTTAATAACACTAGTGAAAAAGAAGAAGCTGCTGAAAGTACATCCATTAGTGAAAGCGAAATCATTACAGCAATGCGTGTACAGAAAGAAGAAGAACATTTAGAAAGCACTAAATTGTTACAAGAAATTCTTTTAAGTAGCAGTAAAACTGTACAAGAGAAAAATGAAGCTTATGAACAAATAAAAAACCTAAACAATAATAAATCGATTGAAGAAAAATTAGAAAAAGAGCTCGTTGATAAATTTAATAAAAATTTTTTTGTTCAAATTAAAGATAATAATATCAAAATAGTCTTAGCTAACACAAAAGAATCTAATTCACTGGCAAATGACATAATTGTATATGTAAATTCTGAATTAGATGGGAATTATTATTGTACAGTAAAGTTTGAATAATATTCACTCCTACTCTCCTTTTTTCATATTATATAATGAATAATTGTGAAAGTGAGGATAGTTATGAATAAAAGTATTCTTACCACTAGAGAAAGAGAAATATTCAATCTATTAATCGAAGGATATGTCACAAAAGAAATATCTAGCAAACTTAATATTAGTGAAAAAACTGTTAGAAATCATATTTCTAATGTAATTCAAAAATTAGAAGTTAATACTCGCTATCAAGCTGTTATAGAACTTGTAAAATTGGATGAATTAAAAATATAATAAGTCGCTATTATGCGACTTATTTTTTTGCTTTTACATATAATTAATTGAGGTGAATGTATGTTAAAACTAAAAATACTAAAAAATATTGGAATAGTTTTAGCAGTAATATTAGTTGTACAAATATTATTTTTATTTCCTAAAAAAGAAGACTATATTACAGCAATAAATACAAATGAAACTGATATTTATCTATTTGACAATAATAATTATGTATCAAGAGTGAATATCCAAGTTAAATCGACTAACACATATGATTTAATCAATGAAAAAATATCATTAATGACTAAAAATGATTTATTAAGTTATAAACTTAGAAGTGGTTTTCTAGCTCCTATTCCCGAGAATACTAGATTGCTTGATTATCACATAAAAAATGGAATATTAGTATTAAATTTCTCTAAAGAATTATTGAATATCGAGAATTATTTAGAAGAGAAAATGATCGAAGCTATTGTTTATAGTTTAACTTCAATAAAAGGGATTAATGGAATTACGATAAAAGTAAATAATAATATATTAAATAAGATAGAATATAATAATAAAGTTCTACCTGAAGTTCTCGATAGAAGTTTTAAAATAAATAAGGAGTTTAATTCTAATTCTATTAATAATTTAAAGGAAGTAACAATATATTATCCTGCAACCATTGATGATTTTTTATATTATATACCAATAACCAAAATCACTGATGATAAGAATGAAAAGATTGAAATTATTATCAATGAATTAAAGAGTTCTACTACATATAACACGAATTTTGTCGAATTTATAAATGAAGAAACTGAATTGATAAACTATGAATTTATCGATAGATCACTTGTTTTAAATTTTACGGATAGCATATTTACTGATATAAACAGTAAGACAATAAAAGAAGAGATTACCTATGCAATAAACTCTTCTATTAAGGATACATATACAAATATAGATAATGTACTATATTTTGTCGATGATGATATTTTTAATAATTATTTTTTGCTTCTAGGATGAGTATGAAGATAAATTTCTTTTATACGATCATTAGTAACATGAGTATATATACTAGTTGTACTCAAATTGACATGTCCAAGAAGTTCTTGAACACTTTTTAAATCACATCCTTCATTTAATAGCATCGTAGCAAATGTATGTCGGAAAGTATGTGGAGTTACTTTTGTATTTATAGAACTAATTTTTATAATATTATCAATTATTAATCTAATACCTCTATCAGTTAAGTGACCACCGATATGATTTATAAATAGATAATCGGATTTTTTCTCTCCTAATAGATTTAAGCGCGAGTTATCAATATAATTTCTTAATGCCTCTTTTGTATGATCGTTAAAATAACATATTCTCTCTTTATTACCTTTCCCTAATACTTTTATCTCATGATTGGAAAAATCAATATCAGAGAGTTTTACATTCTTTATTTCCCCTACTCGTGCTCCCGTCGAAAGAAGAGTCTCTAAAATTGCTCTATTGCGAATTCCTAAATCCGAGTTATCACAAGAATTGACCATTTCTTCAAATTCATTATACTTCATATAATTGGGTAATTTAATTGCTTTTTTAGGACCTTTTATTAGATTAAATGGATTATTAACGACATCTCCTATTCTTATTAAATAATTATAAAAACTTCGAAGTGAGGATAGATGTCTATTTATACTTGTTGAATTTAAATTCTTTTCTATTTTTAAGTATTTAATATATTCAGTAATCTGCTTATAAGTAATGCTTTTATAATTTATTTTCTTTTTGCTTATATATTCTGAAAAATTATCTAAATCAATTGTATAATTAGTTTCTGTATAATCGGAATAATTTCTCTCTTTTTTTATATATTCGATAAATTCATCTATTTTTGTATTCATTTTAATTATTTTCGCCCCATCTTGTTGAATCTGTTGGTCGTAATCTAATTCCAGCACTTTCACTTGTCATATCAATTCTAGTAAAATCTGATTCTTCTAAGAATTCATCTCTCTCATCATACTCTTCATTTATATTTGAAAAAGGTTTATAATTCTGAATTTCTAACTCTATAATATACTCTTTATAACTATGAATAATAATACCTAAATCAACTAAATTTCGCGAATTCATCTTTGTTCCATTAAAGATACAGTGATTAACAAATCTTTCAATTAATTCTGTTTGCTCAGTTTTATTTAAATGATAACCTTCAATCATATATTCAAGTTTTAACAAGTCATCAACCGCCAATAATTTCGGAAATTTTAGATGTTTTTTTAATAATCTATAAAAATATACTAAAGATTCGTTGTCGTTATTCAATAAATCCATTAAATCCTCAACTGACATTTCTATAAAATTTGACTCGCTTTTTATTGAATCAATTAACTTACTGAGTTTACAGTTAAGATTGATAGATGAAGAATGTGTGCTCAATGTTTCAAGTACTGATATTAAGTACTCCCTTCTGCTCGATGTCTTAATATTTTCAATTAAAAATTTTTTTGCACATGCTATAATCCCATATTTTTTTAATAAATTTGATAATAAATATTTTATTAATGCACTATCATGAGAGTTTCGTTCTAAATAGTTTTTAATCTTTTCGATATTAAAATTATTTGAACTGCAATAATAGAATATCTCCTTAACATTTGGAAGTTCATTGTAGATTTTACTTCCTTTTTTCCCTTTTTCTATCAAATACACTAATTCTACATCTTCTAAAGGAATTAAATCTTCGGAACACAAATATTCCATAAATTGTTCTTCATTTTCGAAACTACATGTAAAGTTAACAATTGATAATATGTCATTTGCATTCTCTATGTTTAAATCAATCGGATGAAGTTCACCATCTTTTCTATATCCTAAATAATATGCCATATTATCACCTTGCCCTCATATTAAGTATACAATTCTTTATCTAAATAGTCAAAAAAAACAATCAACTATTGATTGTTTTCATTTGTTATATTACTTTGATCATTTGTTATATTACTTTGATTAATTGTATTTTCTTCTGTAGTAATTTGACTTACTGCATTACTTGTGTAATTTATATTATTTTCCTTTTGAATTTGATTTAATTGATTTCCAATTGGAGTTTCATTATTTGTTTGAACACTTACCGGTTGTACAATATTCTGTTCAGGAATATTATTTGAAATCACATTACTATTTATCTCTTGAGTATTACTAGGGGCTTGACTATTTGGAATATTTGCATTCGTTTGATTAATATTACTATTTAAATCAACATCAGGTATTACTGTTGGCCCTCCAGACTTTTTCGTCTTACTAGTTTTTATGAATAACACAATCATAACTATCAATAATATACCAATTATTCCCGCTACGATATAGGGAATATAGTTCACTTTTGGTGCATCTTTGGTTACTTTAATTGAATACACAAGAGTATTTGATTTATCTTTGCTAGTAACTGTCACTTTAATAATACTATTATTTCGCAAATTTGTAGTTGATGATATATCTACTGTTGCCTCATCGTAAGTTGGTACTGCATTAACAGTTAATTTTGATACATCGCTTGTTAGATGAACGCGATATTCATAAGTATCCTTATCAAAAGAAATTGCATATCCAGGAAGAATTAAACTATAAAGAGTTGCGTCTTTTTCAGGGTAGTAAATACTCTCTCCTCGAGCAAGTCTAGTAACATTTAAAGTATAACATGTCGTACTTACGCCATCCGGAGAAGTAACGAATATATTAATTACATTCTTTCCAATATTTAGATTAGTATTATTATCTATTCCATTTACTTCGATTCTAATAGTAGCTTGTGGATTATTAGCAACCACATTTAGATTTAGCTTTTCTACTTCATACAATACTTCCTGATTATATATGGTAACAAAACGAGAAAAAACAATGTTTAGATTTTCTTCAGACAACTCTTTTAATAGAGAATCTGGATTCGAAGTATTTCGTGGTAAGTCGTCGATTTCTGTTTCATTATCATAGATATTAGCATTGATAAAATCTGTTGATAGGATCTCGTTTTCACTAGATAATCCATTTCCTCCAACATCGTATTTAAAACTATCTATCTTTATTTGTGTTTTTTCAACATTAGATAATTGTTCAGTAAGTTTACAACTGAAAGTCACTAATTTTTCATCTGTTGGTTTCCCCATATATGCAAAACTTTTACTACTTTCAATAATACTCAATCCATTAGAGAAAGAAGTTGGAGTACATTTGATTATATTATTATTGCTAAGTATGTTTCCACTTAATTCATTGTATACTTGATTCGACTCTCCCGTTAAATAGCAAAAGAAATTCTCATCATAATTTACATTTGATCTATCACATGTTAATTCATAAGCATAAATATTTACTGGCACAATTATCAATAATAATAAAAAAATACAATGTTTTATCTTTATCATAATAATCAATCCTTTTTTATTCTATGTTTCTATTTATTATTATACCAAAAAAGTAAAAAAAGTAAGAGTTTATCTCTTACTTAATTCAGTATTTAACAATTCTTTTACTTTAACTGGGTTGGCTTGTCCACGCGTTTTTTTCATGACCTGTCCAACAAAGTAATCAAACATATTAGTTTTACCATTTTTATATTCCTCTATTTGACTTGGATTTTCTGATAAAACTTCAGAAACAATATTTGTTAAAGTGCTATCATCAGAAATTTGTTGCATACCAACAGATTTCATAATATCATCAGGTTCTTCTTTTCTTTCAAGAACCATATAGAATAATTCTTTTGCTTGTTTTGAAGAAATCTTTCCCTCCTTCATAGAATTTAATATTACATTTAATCTTTCAGGAGTTAAATATAGATCTTCTATATTAATTTCGTATTTATAAACGTATCCTAAAATATTTCCCGTAATCCAGTTTGCAGCACTTTTAGCATCTGCACCAAGTTCAATACATTTTTCAAAATACTGAGCAGTATTAATATCTTTAATTAATATACCTGCATCATAATTAGAAAGACCATATTCTCCCATGTACTTTTCTTTTCTTTCATATGGTAATTCTGGAATACTTTTTCTTATCTCTTCAATCCACTCTTGAGTAATCTTAAATTTAGGTATATTTGGTTCAACAAAGTATTTATAATCTTCTGCATCTACTTTATCACGCATATGAATAGTAGTTCCCGATTCTTCATCCCAACGACGAGTTTCTTGAATTACTTCATCATAACGTCCTGCATCTTTTAATTCTGATTGTCTTTTAATTTCATATACTATACAATCATGTACTCCACCAAATGAATTTACATTTTTCATTTCAACTTTTGTTCCTAAAGTATTCTCGTCATCACTTATTGAAACATTTACATCGCATCTAATATGTCCTTTTTTAGAATCCGCTTCACTTATTCCACAATATTGATATATTGCTCTTACATATTCAAGGAATGAAACTGCATCATCTGCAGAATGTAAACATGGTTTAGTAACAAGTTCAAAAAGTGGATTACCTGCACGATTATAATCTATTGTTGAAGTATCATATAAGTGGTTCATTGAAGCTGCATCTTCTTCTAAGTGGAAGTTATCGATATCAACTCTAAAAGTAGAACCGTCTTCTCTAATTATATCTAAATATCCTCCCATACCTACGCAATCTTCAGGAGGGTTTTGAGTAATTTGATAGTTTTTTGGCATATCTGGATAATAGTAGTTTTTTCTTTCAAAATACATATACTCAGGTTGTTTAGCATGCAATATTATACTCATCATTAAAGCCATTCTTACTGCTTCTTTATTTAATACTGGAAGAGTCCCTGGGAATCCCATATCTAATGGTCTAATATTTGCGTTTGGAATGTCTGTATATTCATTTCTTGCACTTGAAAATACTTTTGAATTTGTCTTAGAACCTTCACAATGCATTTCAAGTCCAATAGTAACAAAATATTTAGCCATTATTCTTCACCTCCAGCTATTTGACCTTTATAATTCATTGTTTTTTCTAAAGCATAAGCAATATTTAAAACATTTTGATCATCATAACAATTACCTGTAATATTTACACCTACTGGTAATCCATCAATAAATCCATCCGGAATTGTTATTGATGGGAATCCTCCAAAGTTTCCAATTTGTAAATGGTCTTCTAGTGCTGATGTTCCACTATTTAATGCGTCAAGCGATCCATCTAAATGTTTTGCAGCTCCCGTACCAACTGGCAATATTAATCCATCATATTTTTTAAATTGTTCTTTTATTGTATCAACAACTAGTCTTCTTACTCTTTGTGCATTTTTAAAATATCTTTCTTGATTTTCAGTTTGTAAAACATATGAACCAATTACGAATCTACGTTTAATTAATGGACTAAAACCTGTTGTACGATAATTTTTCATCATTTCATAGTAGTTATTTCCATCGCTTCTTGGACCGAATACTATACCAGTTAGATTAGACATATTACTTGTTGCTTCAGCACAAGAAATAACGACATATACTGATGGAATAGCTTCTAATAATTTTTTATCAATTGAAACACCTTCAACAGTCATTCCTAATGAACGGCATTTTTCAACTGTCTCATTGAATATTTCTAAATGTTTCTTTAATTCATCACTGGCATCAGGATAATTTTCAATATCTACTAATTCTTTAATATAGAATAGTTTTTTACCTTTTACATCATCATTTAGATCATCATTTAAGTGAATGTTACTTGAATCCCAAGTAGTCATATCATACTTATCTATTCCCTTCATTCCATCTACTACTATTGCAGCATCTCTTACACTTCGAGTTAAAACTCCGCAATGATCTAAACTTGATGCAAATGCAAATAGTCCATATCGAGAAATCATTCCGTATGTAGGTTTATATCCTACAATACCACAATATGCGGCCGGTTTTCTTATTGAATCTCCTGTATCTGAACCTAACGCGTATGGATATACTCCACTTGCAACAGAGGCTGCAGATCCACTTGAAGATCCAGCACACATACGAGTCAAGTCCCATGGATTTTTTTGTACTCCAGTATGTCCGGTAGTACCAGTTCCTCCCATACCAAATTCATCCATAGCTGTTTTATTTACAGGAATAGCACCATGTTTACTCAAATTTTCTACTGCTGTTGCCGTAAAGAATGGAACATAATCTTTTAATGTATTTGAACTACCTGTTGATAATACATCTTTTAATGAGTAATTATCTTTTACACCATAAGGAATACCTGATAATAATTCGTCGTTTACTTCTCCTCCTGATGCATCATCCATAATTGTTACAAAAGCATTACATCTTTCTTGTACTTTATGAGATAACTCTAATGATTCTTTAACTAATTCTTCTGAAGTTACTTCTCCTTTAACTAACATTTCATGTAACTCAGTTATACTTTTATTCATATATTTCATTATCCCACCACCTTTGGAACTTCTATTTCTCTATCTTCTATTTGATCACAGTTAGATAAAGCTATTTCAATTGGAATAGATTCTTCAACTACATCTTCTCTTAAAGAAAATTCAAAATCATCTAGAGCATGTGTCATAGGTTTTATACTTTCGATATTATCAATTTCATTGATTTTATTGATATTGGCATCAATTACTGCAAATTCATCGAATACCATTTGTTTTTCTTCTTCAGTTAAACCTATTAGGAGTAAATCAGCCAATTTATCCACTTTTTCAGGAGTAAATCCACTATTCATTATCTTCATCCTCCTTAATTACTATTCCAAGTTCTTCTAATTGTTCGCTTGTCAATTCTGATGGACTTCCCATCATTAAATCTTGTCCACTTGCATTTGGTGGGAATGCTTGTACCTCTCTTAAGTTTGGTTCGTCTTGGATTAACATTATTATTCTGTCTATTCCTGGCGCCATTCCTCCGTGTGGTGGACATCCATATTTAAATGCTGTAAATATACTCTTGAATCTATTTTCTACTTCTTCTCTTGTATATCCTACTATTTCAAATCCCTTTGCTAGTGAATTTAAATCATGGTTTCTTATTGCTCCTGATGCCATTTCATTTCCATTACATACAAAGTCATATTGATATGCCAAGATTTCACTTGGATCTTTTGTATCATAGTCTTCTATTCCTCCATGAGGTAAACTGAATGGATTATGACAGAAATCCCATTTCTTCTTTTGTTCATCATATTCAAACATTGGGAAGTCATTTATTATACATAATTCTAATCTATCTGGATCTATTAAATCCATCTTTTTTCCAAGATAATCTCTTATTTGACCAGCAAATTTTTGAGCAATGTTTAATCTCTTATTTGCAATGAAGAACATTACTGAGTTTTCTTTCATATCAAATTCTTCAATTAAAGACTTTCTCTCTTCATCACTTAAGAACTTGTCAATAGGTCCTTTTAGGGATCCATCACTCATAAGAGTAATATATCCGATTCCTGGCATTCCAATACTTGATGCAAAATCAACTACATCATTGAACCATGAATTTGAATATTCACCTATTCCATCAGCTACTATAACTTTAATTGTTGAATTTTTGAATGGACCAAAAGTAGTATCTTTTAAAACAACTGACGCATCTTTGATAATAAGTGGATTTCTTAAATCTGGTTTATCTGTTCCATACATTTCCATTGCATCTAGATAACTTATTCTTCTAAATGGTCTTGGACTTACCTTTTTATTTGAGAATTTTGTAAATGTATCATAGAAGATTTCTTCTCCAATATTCAACACATCTTCTTCTTCAACGAATGACATCTCTAAATCTAATTGGTAGAATTCTAGAGTTCTATCTGCTCTAGCATCTTCATCTCTAAAGCATGGTGCTATTTGGAAGTATTTTTCGAATCCACCTACCATAAGTAGTTCTTTATATATTTGAGGTGCTTGTGGTAATGCATAAAATTTTCCTTTATATAATCTTGATGGTACAACGAAGTCTCTTGCTCCTTCAGGACTTGATGCTGTTAGTATTGGCGTTTGTACTTCTGTAAATCCCAAATCGTACATTTTATTTCTCAAATAATGTAAAATTTCTGATCTCAACAATATATTTTTCTTTACATTATCGTTTCTTAAATCTAAATAGCGATATTTAAGTCTAACATCATCTTTTGTCTGTTTACTAGTCATTATTTCAAATGGTAACTCATGAACTGATTCACCCAACATTTCGAGTTTATCTACTACTAATTCAACCTTTCCGGAAGATATACGCTCATTGTAAGTTCCTTCATCGCGAGCTCTTAAAGTACCAGTCAATTTAACAACTGATTCTTTAGCTATGCCTTTAAACATATCATCATCATTTGATACGGTTTGTAAGGTGCTTGTCTCATCTCTCAAGTCTAAAAATAGTACTCCACCATGATCTCTTATATTTTCAACCCATCCAGCAACTACTATAGTTTCTCCTATTAAAGATTCATCGATATCTTTAATTAAATGTGTTCGATATTTATTCATGTTTTTCATCCTCCTTAATTACTATTCCAAGTTCTTCTAATTGTTCGCTTGTCAATTCTGATGGACTTCCCATCATTAAATCTTGTCCACTTGCATTTGGGGGGAATGCTTGTACCTCTCTTAAGTTTGGTTCATCTTGGATTAACATTATTATTCTGTCTATTCCTGGCGCCATTCCTCCGTGTGGTGGACATCCATATTTAAATGCTGTAAATATACTCTTAAATCTATTTTCTACTTCTTCTCTTGTATATCCTACTATTTCAAATCCCTTTGCTAGTGAATTTAAATCATGGTTTCTTATTGCTCCTGATGCCATTTCATTTCCATTACATACAAAGTCATATTGATATGCCAAAATTTCACTTGGATCTTTTGTATCATAGTCTTCTATTCCTCCATGAGGTAAACTGAATGGATTATGACAGAAATCCCATTTCTTCTTTTGTTCATCATATTCAAACATTGGGAAGTCATTTATTATACATAATTCTAGTCTATCTGGATCTATTATATCTAAACTCTTTGCCACTTCAATTCTCAAGCTTCCAAGAGATGATTTAACAACTTTTTTATTTCCACTGACAATGAATACTAAATCTCCTTTTTTAAGATTTAATTTATCTTTTAATTCGCTGATTTCTGATTCAGTCATAACCTTGGCAATGCTTCCAGTTACTTCATCATCTATTTTTAAATAAGCTAAACCTGTTGCCTTCTTAGCTTTGACAAAATCTGTTAATTTATCAATGTCTTTTCTCGAAAATTTATCAGTAGCATTTTCAGCAACGATGGCATTAATTATTCCCGATTCCTCAATTACATTTTTAAATACAGTAAACTCAGTATTCTTAAATACATCTGTAATGTCCTGAATTTCCATACCATATCTCAAATCTGGTTTATCTGTTCCATACTTATCTATAGCATCTAGATAACTTATTCTTCTAAATGGTCTTGGACTTACCTTTTTGTTTGAGAACTTTGTAAATGTATCATAGAAAATTTCTTCTCCAACATTTAATACATCTTCTTCTTCAACGAATGACATCTCTAAATCTAATTGGTAGAATTCTAGAGTTCTATCTGCTCTAGCATCTTCATCTCTAAAGCATGGTGCTATTTGGAAGTATTTTTGAAATCCCCCTACCATAAGTAGTTCTTTATATATTTGAGGTGCTTGTGGTAATGCATAGAATTTTCCCTTATATAATCTTGATGGTACAACGAAGTCTCTTGCTCCTTCAGGACTTGATGCTGTTAGTATTGGAGTTTGTACTTCTGTAAATCCTAAATCATACATTTTATTTCTCAAGTAATGTAAAATTTCTGATCTCAATACTAAATTTTTTCTCAATTTATTTCTTCTAATATCTAAGTAACGATATTTAAGTCGATTGTCATCGGAAGTATTTACATTATCTGTTATTGGGAAAGGAAGTTCTTCGCAAGTACTTAGGATTTCTAGTTTTTCAACGATAACTTCAATCTCTCCTGTTTCAATATTTGAATTTACATTACTTCTCTTTACTACTTCTCCATCTACTTCAATTACATATTCATTTTTTAAAGAGCCTGCAAGTTCATAGTTTTCATTTTCAGGATTTACAACTAATTGAATAATTCCAGTACGGTCTCTTAAATCGATAAATATTAATCCGCCTAAATCACGTTTTTTAGCAACCCATCCAGCTAAGTGAACAGATTCACCAACATTACTAATTGATATTTCAGTATTATATCTTTTCTTCATGAGTAACCTCCTACATGTGCATATCTAAGTAATCTACTAAATCATTGATATTTACACGTTCTTCTTCTTTTGTTTTATTGTCTTTTAATACTACTTCATTTTTCTTTAAATCTTCATCATTTAATACACAAAAGTATTTAGAATTAAAGCGGTCAACACTTTTAAATTGTGCTTTAAGTGATTTTTGCATTTCATCAGTTTCAGCAATGAAACCATTTAATCTTAAATTTTGTGTAAGATATGCTGCAGTCTCTTTTTCCGTATCTGAAACATACAAGAAATATACATCAATGGAATTATTTATTGGAATATTAATATTATTCTCTTCAATAGCTAGAAGTGTTCTATCATATCCCATAGCAAATCCAACACCAGGTGTGCTTGGTCCTCCTAATGTTTCTACTAAGCCATTGTATCTTCCACCGCCACCTAAAGCATATGAATCATCTAAAACTACTTCGAATACCATATGATTATAATAATCTAATCCTCTTACTAGTTTAGTATCTACTTCATAATTGATATCCATCAAATCTAAGTAATTTTTTAATTTTTCAAATCTCTCTTTGCTCTCTTCATTTAAATAATCTAAAGTTTTAGGAGCATTTTTTAAAATGTCTGAACCGGCATCTATTTTACAGTCTAAGATTCTCAAAGGATTCTTCTCTAATCTCTCTTTACAATCTTCACATAATTCATTAATATGAGGTTTTAAGTAATTAATTAGTGCCTCACGATAATTGTTGCGAGATTCATTATCTCCTAAAGAGTTTATCTTAATAGTTACATTTTCAAGTCCAAGCAAACGATATGCGTTATAAGCTAAACTTACTACTTCAGCATCACTCATGACATCATCAGACCCAAAACATTCAAATCCCCATTGAGTAAATTCGCGCATACGACCACTTTGTGGACGTTCATATCGATACATCTTTTCGTTGTAAAACACTTTTACAGGATCAGTCATATTTCCATATAATTTATTCTCGACAAACCATCTAACTACTCCAGCAGTACCTTCAGGTCTTAAAGTAATATCTCTTTCTCCACGATCTTTAAAATCATAAGTTTCCTTTTGAACCATATCAGTTGTCTCTCCAACACCTCTATGGAATAATTCAGAAGATTCAAATACTGGAGTTTCGATGTAATCATAATTATATTTCTCACATAGGCTAACTAATATATCATTTATATATTGTCTCTTCTTAGCCATATCTCCATAAATATCCATTGTTCCTTTTTGTTTTGTTATCATTTTATTCCTCCTAAACATAAAAAAACCTATATAAGCGTAAGGACGAAAAATTTTTCCGCGGTGCCACCTTACTTTACATAGGTACTCTCTCTTTTTTTATCGCTATTTGTGCGTTTTGTATTATGGAAGTGTTATCAAAATAATACGCATTAGGCATTTCCACCAACTAGCCTTCTCTTAAATACTTAATTATTAAGTCGGGTCTTCCTTACAAAAATTTATAGTTTAATTATAGTTAAAATTGTCTATTTAGTCAATAAATTTGTGCTTTTTTACTAAAAAAGATATTTCTTTTTATATTATTATTTAGAATAATCGCAGTTAGAGCATTTTACTTCGTCTTTTTTAGTTATTAGAAGCGAATTGCATTCAGGACACAATTCTCCGGTTGGCATATCCCATAAAGCAATATCACACTTAGGATATTTATCACAACCGTAGAATACTTTTCCTCTTCTAGTCTTTTTTTCAATGATGTTACCATCACATTTTGGGCATTTACAAATTACTTTTATTTCTTTTTTCTCTTGCTTGATATATTTGCAACTTGGATAATTGCTACAAGCTGTAAATTCTCCATATCTTCCCTTGCGAATAACTAATTCATTTCCACATTCAGGACATATCTCGCCAGTCGATTTAGGTTGAGCTTTTTCCATATCAGTGAAAGCTTTTTTAACTAAAGGTTCAAAGTCATTGTAGAAATCTCTAAGAACTCTAATATTATCCTGTTTTTCTTCTGTAATTAAATCTAAGTCTGTCTCCATCTTTGCCGTATACTCGACATTAATAATATTGGAAAAGAATTCTTGTAACTTATCTGTCGTTTCAATTCCTATCTCAGTTGGATGAAATTTTTTTTCAATTACTTTAACATATCCACGATCTTTTAAAGTCTTCATAGTTGTCGCATATGTACTTGGTCTACCAATTCCTAATTTTTCCATTTCTTCGATTAGAGAAGCTTCAGTATATCTTGCAATTGGTTTTGTAAATTTTTGTTCTGTTTCAATATCTTTTGTCGAAACAATACCATTATATTTTTTTAAATCAGGTAAGATAACATCATTAGATACTGAATACTCTCCATATACTTTTAAGAAACCATCAAATATCAATATTTGACCTGTCGATTTAAATTTGTAATTATTATTATCTAAAATAACAGTCGTTGCTAACACTTTTGCATCTTTCATAAGTGAAGCAAGAGCTCTTGCATAGATAATAGAATAAATTTTATATTCATCATTAGACAAATATTTTTTCATGCTTTCTGGTGTACGATATATACTAGTTGGACGAATTGCTTCGTGTGCATCTTGTACATTGTCACTTTTTTTACCTTTTTTTACAGCACCAATATAGTCTTTTCCGAAAGTGTTTTCAATATATTTAAACGCATCATTTATAAATATAGGAGAAAGACGAGTTGAATCAGTACGCATATAAGTAATTAAACCAACTGTCTCAGATCCAATATTAATTCCTTCATAAAGTTTTTGAGCAACGCTCATAACTTTGCTTGAATTATAATTGAACTTATTGATACAAGCTTGTTGAAGAGTCGAAGTTGTAAATGGCATTACCCCACTTCTATTCTTTTCTTTTTGTTCTATTGATTCTATTTTAAAATCTTCGGACAATCTATTTAATACTTCGTTTACTTCGCTTTCATTGTGTAATTCTAACTTATCGTTTTTATATTTTTCTAGGTTGCTATCAAAATCAGTAAAATGAGCTGTTACTGTCCAATATTCTTCAGGAATAAAACTCTCAATTTCCCTTTCGCGGTCAACAACTAATTTTAAAGCTACAGATTGAACTCTTCCTGCACTTTTGCCACCAGTTTTTGATTGCATTAATTTCGATAATCTAAAACCTATTATACGATCAAGTATTCTTCTTGTCTCTTGCGATTTTACCAAATTATAATCTATTTTCCTTGCGTGTTTAAATGCTTCTTTTACAGCAGGTTCCGTAATTTCATTAAATACGACCCTTTCATATTCAGAATCTTTTATTCCAAGTTCATCATATAAATGCCATGAAATTGCTTCTCCCTCGCGGTCTGGGTCTGTAGCAAGATATACAAATTCACATTCTTTTATATCTTTTTTTAATGCATTAATATCCTTTTTCTTACCCTTTATTGGTATATATGTTGGTTTAAAATCATTCTCAATATCGACACCTAGTCCATATTTACCACTCGTTGCTAAGTCACGAATATGACCTTTACTCGATACTACTTTATATTCACTACCTAAGAATTCTCCGATTGTATGTGTCTTTGCTGGAGACTCAACTATAACTAGCTTCATAAGATCCCTTTCTAAATTGATTATCATTAATATAAGTAATGATAATTATTAATCAATTATTCTAAATTTTAGAATCATTGGTTCCATTTTTGCATTATATACAAACATTTTAATTATGTCAACATACTTACACTTCTAAAGCGTCTTCTTTATTATTATTTACATTGTCCTTAACTAATTCATTTATTGGAGTGAAAGTAAAGCGATAAAAATCCTTTACTCCATATCGTTTTACTGCTTCAATATGTTTTTTCGTTGGATATCCTTTATGTGATGCATATCCATATTCAGGATACTTTTTATCTAGTTCATACATCATTCTATCTCTTGTAACTTTGGCAATAATAGATGCTGCTGCTATGGATGCAGAATTAGCATCTCCCTTTATTATTGATGTGCTTGGTATTTCTAAATCAAGTTTTACTGCATCAATTAATACATGTCCTGGTCTAACACTTAAATTGCTAATTGCTTTTATCATTGCTTCTTTTGTTGCCTCTAAGATATTTATTTCATCTATTCTCTTCGGAGAAGATATTCCAATAGAATAACTAATTGCATCTTTAATTAATATTTCGTATAGTTTTTCTCTTTTTTTCTCGCTTACTTTTTTTGAATCATTTAGACCATCTAGATGATAATCAACGGGCAAAATACATGCACAGGTAACAACGGGTCCACATAAAGGACCTCTTCCAACTTCATCTACACCTGCAATTAGTTTTACTCCTTGTTCGTTAAGTTCATGTTCATATTTAAGCATATCCATATTATTACCTCTATTTAATATTTTATTTATCTATTCTATCTAATGTTATTCCTTTAACGTTTTCTTTCATTATATCATTTAGTATTATTTGAGAAACACGATCATAATCAACTTCTCCGCCTTTGATTAAGAAACCAAATTTCTTACCAATCGTTTGATATATAGATTCAATGTCATCTTCCATTGTAGATACATTATATCTTGAATTTAATATTTCTGGATAGTATTTATCCAATAAGTTTAAAATGTGAATTGCAACTTCATCAATTGGCAAAATGTCATTCTTTATTGCACCACACGAAGCTAAATTCAATGATATTGTTTCATTGTCTAATTTAGGCCATAATATGCCTGGAGTATCTAGTAATAGAATATTTGATTTTGTCTTAAGCCATACTAGATTCTTAGTAACTCCCGGAGTATTACCAACATTGGCAACCTTCTTACCTGCCATCTTATTAATGAATGTGCTTTTACCAACATTAGGAATTCCTACAACTAAAGCTTTTAATTCTTTTTCCTTTAATCCTTTATCCACTCTCTTTTGATTAATATCTTGACTTAAGCTTTGAGTGGCATTAATTATCTTTTTATAATCATTATTATCATTAAGATTTACTAATACAACTTTATTTCCATCACTTTCATACTTTTTTACCCATTTATTAGTTTCTTTTAGATCACATAAATCAGATTTAGTCATTATTATAATACGAGGTTTATTTTTAATTAAATTATCTAAATCTTTTATTCTACTAGATTCTGGAATTCTCGAATCTATTACCTCATATACTAAGTCGATTAATGGCAAGAGTTCACTTATTTGTTTTTTTGTCTTTGCCATATGACCGGGAAACCAGTT
>JAGAIS010000011.1 GCA_017626405.1 Bacilli bacterium | reverse complement strand
TGTAAGCTGTTTATCTTTCATATAATCCTCCGCATTTCTGTTGTTGTGGTGCATTTTTATTATACCACATTTTCCGATGAAAGAAAAGCTTTTTGGGGAATCTTGCCGAGCTGTGAATGATTAAATCAGCGTTTCCCTAAATCTACTTTTATAATGTTTAGTGTAATATCCTCTTAAAGCTGATGATAGTCTGAGATTTTCACTATAAATTTCATTGATATTTTTGGCATCAACATCAGATAATAAATCTTCATTTGTAAATTTATTTTTTGACACCTGTATCGCTCCAGTGAACATATCATATGCAATTTCAGTTAATTTTTCAGACTTTGTTAAATTTTCATATTCGTATTCTTTCCCATACGTTTCTAACTTAAAGTTATAAATAAACGATTGCAAATCACCTGCCCAACCAGCAAGATTCGGATCAATGATACCATCATATCTTTCGGCTCCAAGTGTTGCTAATAGATGCAAAAAATCAATCTTATTACCTTGATTGTCAATTAATAGCTTGCGTTCTTTGATTGCGCTGCTTCGATATTTTTTAAAATAATCAACTAAAGATGCATCTTTTTTATCGATATATTTCCTTATTAATGGAAAAGACGTTCCATCAGTAGTGTCCCATTTAATTTGCTGTGCAATATTTATTAAATGTTCTTTACGTGTCATATTATCTTTTATAATTTTTTCAGAACCATAATAAAGATTTCTTATTATATTTATTGTTATAGTAGAATTAGGAGTGGTAATAGGTGGAACATCATCATAATGCAAAATATCTTCATTATACTGATTTTCATAATAATCATCAATATATTTCTCCATTAGTCTAATTTTCCCTAACAGCTCATTCAGGAATATTTTTAATGGCTCAAGATCTTCATCATCTCTTAATCCGTCCCCATCAGAATCCGATTCAGTCGGGTCAGAAAGAATAGGGAGATAATAAACAGGTAACGTTCTTTCAGTTATGAACAGGTATTCTTCGGAATCAAAACGGTTTAGTATATTGACCAATTCATTGATCAATACATGAGGAAGAGTATAGTTTCCATCACTCAATTTTATTAGTTCATCTATATTAACTTCTTCCCAGTCAGTTAAAGAATCTTCATCAGAATTAATCTTATTTGTAGAATTGAGTTCACCTTTAAGAGCAATTTTCTTCCACTTAGTGGGAAGCAGTATTTCATAAACAGGACGCGGCGGTGAAAGTTTTGTTGGAAAATGGGTCTCCATTAAAGATAACGTGTCGGTATTCAAGTTAATAAATAAGTCATTATTTTCTATAATATCACTCGAAATATTTTCATGAGTGACTGGATCAATGTAATGCCAACCATAAGGTCTTATTTCTGAATAAGCCCTTATTTCATTATTTTTAACTTTACTTATTACATCTTCATTATCATAACCGGTGTGGGAAGTATTTGCACCATTTATCAATTCATATACGTAAATATCGTGTTCAAAATCAAGTGAAATATCGTTTAAAAGAATTTTAAAAGCCTGCCCTCTGTCACAATAATCATTTTCAGAAACATACTCAATATTATTAAGTGCAGCGAAAAGCATCGGAATATTGGTAAAATATTCTTGACCTAAAGCATCTGTTAATAAATTGGCTTCTTCTTTTTTAAACTCAATAACTGTAATCTTTACATCACTATATTCTTTAATTATAGACGATGCAAAATCTGTTATCAGTTGTTTTTCCGTAGCAAAGTGTGAAGATGATTTACCCGCAGATTGCAAAATGAATACCAAATCAATAGGAGCATTAGTATATGTAGGAGTCCATACCGACCCCGAGCTTTCAGATGCAGATAGAATAGAAGGCGAATTAAGATACATTGAATTTTCTTCGGGCTGACTTTCTTCCGGCATTTCCACACCAAGATTATTCAGCCATATCTCCATATCCATTATGCAGTATGTACCTAATTCATCAACTTCTGCATAAAGCAAGCCGTTTTCCACATCAAACTCTGTTTCAACAGGAAGGAGCATATTTTTATCTTCATGGAATTTAAAAATATTAAGACGCTTTATTCCCTGAAATTCTTCAAGGCTTGAATACATGTTTAATGTATTATCAATATATGCTTCCTTTATATTATATTTTAACACAATTTCTTCCGGATTGCAAGTGTCTGAGATAAAAATATAGTCAATCCACTTTACAAAAGAACGGAGATATGATATAATAAAAATATGAGTAAAAGCAAAGATTTAAGGGAAGCAGCAGTAGCATACCAAAAAGAAGGACATACATATGATGAAACAGCAAAAGTGTTCGGAGTA
>JAGAIS010000005.1 GCA_017626405.1 Bacilli bacterium | reverse complement strand
TTTCAATATTCCATTAGAACGAACACCATAGTTTGTTGTATTTTTTATCAAACCTGACTCGATTGTTAAAGTTGCATTTGAATTATTAAATATCGTATTATTATTTCCTGTATTATTTATAATTCCTCCAGTTATTGTTAAAGTACCAAAGTTGTTTATTCCATAGATTGTTCCTTGTGTTATGGTTAAAACTTCGTCTTTTGTTACATTTAGAGCATAAGTATTTGATTGAAGTATACTTTTATCATCTAATTCTAATGTAGATTCTGGATTCATTATTATGGCATTCCCATTTAATGCACTTATCTTACTATTAGTCATATTTATATTTCCGGTATTGCTAATTAAATCTCCATCATTTATTTTATTTATAAAAGAATCATTTATTACTAGATTAGACATATTGTTAATTCCCTTACTGCTTCTAATCATTCCTTTTTCATTTCCAGTATCTATTATATTAAATATTCCATTATTAGTTATATCATCACCTAAAGTAATTATCATTCCTGATATATCAATAGTTACTTCTTCATTTTCTGGTATGTTAAGCGAATAAGATGCTTCAAAGTCCCTTACTGCATATACTAGATATCCTGTTTTAATTGAGGTATTTATATTATCTTGTAAATTATAATAGTAGATTTCTCCATTTATTTTTGTCTTACTTACTGCTTTATCTGACGATTCTAATTCTATGTGTTGACAATTTTTTTCAGTATTATGGTCTACAAATGGATAAAATTTTACTATTACATTATCAAATGTATTTCTATATTCTGGTGAATTATTATATCCTCCCTCTAATCCTATATCTCCTTCAATATAACCATCATAATAATTAAATATATTATTCTGTTCTATTCCTACTGTTGAACCTATAATCTTAACATAGTCATTTATTATATTAGCGCTAGCATCTTCGTTATAATCATTTATTCCTAAAGTTAATGTTCCATTATTAATAATTGCTATTCCATCAGGATTTTCTATTGTTCCATTAATAATAGTAATATCTCCTGTATTAGTTAAACTTCCTGTTACTTTATAACCACCTAAATCTAGAGTTATCTTTTTCTTATTTTCTACTACTTCTAAAGTATCTTTTAATAAGATAATCGTATCTCCTGATTTTGCTGCTTCATATGCTTTCATTATTGATGAATAATTTGTATTTTCTATTCTACAAACTATTTCTTCCCATTTTGCTACTAATGTTACATTTTGTAATACTACAAATTCTGTTTTTGTTACTATTTCTCCATCTTCAGTTTCCCAATGATCTAATATATATCCTTCTCTTGTTACATCATCTATTTTAAATATACTTCCTTCTTTTAATGTATATGTACTTGTTTCTTTACTTTTGTCATATATTCCACCATTAGGATCAATTTTTACTTCATATTTTATAGCTATTTCCCAAGTAGCTGTTAAATTTATATTATCAGTGACTGTTATTTCATTTTCATTTATTAAATTTACTCCATCAGTCCAGCCCAAAAAATTATATCTATCTCTTGTTATATTGCTTAAATCTATCTTACTTCCATGTTCTACAATTTCTTCATACACTTCTGAATTATTATTAAACAATCCCCCATTAGGATTAATTCTTACTTGATATTTCTTCTTTTCATAATTTGCTACTAATTTTGTATCTTTATTTATTGTTATAGTATTTGCTCTATATTCTTCATTATTATCTTTTGTCCAATAATTAAAATTATAGCCTTCTTTTTCTGGTACACTTAAATTTACTACTGTATTTGGTCTTACTTTAGTATTAATCTCTTCATTTATTCCCTCATAGATTCCCGTATTTGGATCTATTGTCAATGTATAATATAATTCATTCCATAATGCTTTAAGTGCTATATTTTCTGTTACTTCTATTTCATTATCTTTAATTTCTACACTTGATGGATTTACTTCCCATTCTACAAATTCATATGTATCTCTTGTAATATCACCTAATTTTATTTTACTTCCAACCATTACTTTGTCTACTTTTATTTCTTCACTATCTTCATATCTTCCACCATTAGGATCAATTTTTACTTCATAGAATACCCGATTCCTTATTATTCCATTTATTCTTATTTCTTTATCTTCTTCTGGTTTTGCTAGTGTATTTGTTAAAATTGGTATTACAGCTAACATTACAAAAAAAACTCCCATATACTTAAACTTTGTTAAATCTTTTCGATAAATTATAAAGCAAACTACAAATCCACCTAATGCTATAATTGATATTATATATGATTCTACTCCGGTTTTGGGATTCTCTACTTCTTTATCTTGTGGTATACCTTTATCTTGATATCCTAGACTAAATTCTACTTCTTCATTGTATATTGGTTCAATACTTTCATTTTTCTTATATTCAAAAACTAAATAGAACTTTTTTTCCTCTTGAGGTCCTATTACATAATCCTTTTCAATTTCTTCATAGTTATAAGAAAATGAAGTATTTTTTGCTTTTGTTATTTCTATTTCTTCTACTTCTAGTTCTTTTTCTGTTGTATTTCTTATTACTACTTCATATTTTACTTTTTCTTCAACATCCTTAAATATTACATCAAAACTTTTTTCTTCGTTTTCTTGTATTTCTATTTTTGTTGATGATTTAGTTTCTTCGGTTGGTTTTATACTTACCATTTCTAATTCTTTAGCATTTACGCTTGTTATTCCAACTACCATCATTAATACTGCTATCATTATCTTTCTCATAACATCACTATCCTTATTTGAGTATATCAAAATGCATTCTCTTTATCAATAAAATCCACTTTAATGAATAGAATATTTTTTACTTATGTGATATTATTAATACTATAGAGGTGTTATGTATGAATACTAATATTAGTTTTCAAATTATCGGTAATGTTATAGTCATTTCTAATAATCCAGATAATATTAGTATTAATTCATTAAAAGAGATTATCGATTCTAATAATATTAATAAAATTAAAATTATTAATTATTCTGACAATCTTTTAGAGAAAGTACTAAGAGAATTAATCATAGATAATATATCTAATATTATAATTGAGGTTAATGAAGGAAATAATGATTTAAAAAAAATAGAAAAAGATATTCGTTCTTTGAATAAGAATTATTCTAAATATATTAAAGAATATAAAGTTAAAATTATTATTCATTATTCTAATGAATATAAGTATAATAACTTTCTTAAAGAGATAAATTTTAAATTACTTACATCAATTATTATATTTATAATTGTATTTTCATCTTTATATATTGGTATTAATTACTATAAACAATACTTAGATGTTAATAAAATAAATAGTACAATGAAGAACATTGAAAATATTTATAATAAAATTGATAACACTACTTCAACTACTACAACTAATCAATTAAATGTTTCAACTAGTATTTCACCCATTAAAACAACTGAAGTTCTAAATATACCGATAAATTACTTACAATATAATCGAATGTTTGATGAACTTACGAAACTAAATAGCGATACGATTGGTTGGATTAGGATTAATAATACCAAAATTAATTATCCTGTAGTTCAATACAAAGACAATAAGTACTATTTAAATCATGATTTTAATAAAGATAAAAACAAATTAGGATGGATATTCATGGATTACCGAAATAATCCTGATAATTTAGATTATAATACAATTATATATGGTCATAATATGCGTCAAGGATTGATGTTTGGTACAATTAAAAATATGTTTAACAAGTCATGGTATACAAATAATGATAACTTAACTTTTGAATTTAGCACCGATAGTAATTATAGAAAATGGAGAATTTTTTCTATATACAAAATTGATGAAACGAGCAATTATTTAAAAACTAATTTTGATTCTAAACAAGAATATAAAAATTTTATAAATATAATAACAAATAGAAGTGTATTCGATTTCAATTATGTAGTCGAAGATGATGATAAAATAATCACTTTAAGTACCTGCTATGGAAATGGTGTAAGGCATGTCATACATGCTGTATTAATTGAAGATTTAATAAAAAAATAATAGAGATTTTTTCTATTATTTTTTTGTTAATGTAAGAACTGACATTGGCGATTTAGTTATAATCTTTCTCACTTTTTTGATTTTTCTTAAATCCAATGATTTATAGATGTCATAGTAATTTGGTACGACATGCCCATATTCAACTATATTGTCAACTATCATTTCATTCATAGTTTCTATATTATCTAGAGCAAATATTAAGCTAGAAATTGCCACTCTACTCTTTCTAGTCAATTCATTATCTATATCACTTAAATCATTAATCTTTTCCTTTATTATTGAAATATATCTTTCTGGATATGGTGTCTCAGAAATAATATTAATAATTAAATAATCTTCCGTTTTAAATGAATCATAGAATATACCATTAGTAATGATATTTCCACTCACTAGTTTTTCTCTAAGTTCACTAGATCTACCAAAAGATGCATTGAGAATCATGCTTACATATACACTTATCTCTTCTTCTCTTAGTTTTATATCGTTTAGTTCTTCTAAAGGCACCTTTATTCCAATACTTACCTTATCAATTTCTACATTGCATTTTACTACTTCTTTTTCTTTAACGACTGATGCTTTCTCTTTTTTCTTCTTAACTTCAATTTTAAATGGTTTCTCAAATTTTTTATTTATTTGATTTTCTGATATTATTGCTAGTGCTTCATCAGGATTAAAATTTCCAGTAATTACAATAAACATATTGGAAGGATGATAAAAAGTATTATAAGAAGCCAAAATATCCTCTAATTTTGTACTTTTAACATCGCTTACTTCACCTGTTACCATATTCTTAATATTATCAGTATGAAACATATTTTTTAAAAGTCCAAATAGAGCAATCGAATCCGGCATATCTTTATACATTTTTACTTCTTCACAGATTATCCCCTTTTCATCTTTAATATTCTTCTCTGTATAGTATGGTTTTTGAACAAAGTCCAATAATAAATTAAGGTTTTCTTTAAATTTATTATAACTGAATATGTTGTAATTAGTTACTTTAAAACTTGTATAGGCATTGCTATAAGAACCAAGAGAAGAAAAAATATCTGATGCATCACCATCTTCCATATAGAATGTTGTATGTTCTAGAAAGTGTGCTACTCCTGATGGAATATGATAATATTTCTTATCGGTTGATTTTTTAAAATCATTATAGATAGAACCATACTTTGAACAAAAAGAAATATAGAAATTATTGACATTCTTATTTGGTAGCAAATATACTTCTAATCCATTTGGAAGACATTCATAGTAAATTGTTTCGTTTAAATGTGATAACTCAATTTTCTCCATTTTGATCTCCTTCTAAAACATAAATAGTATTTATTTTTATTTTCTTATACATATTAACAACATCTTCTTTAGTAACTTTAGCATATTCTTCTATTCGCTTGTCTATTAAATCTAAATCTGCTATTTCATTAAAGAAATAATTAGATATTATTTGATGCTCTGAATCTAATGATACTTTCATAGCATTAACAATTGCCTGTCTAGCGATATCGACCTCTTCATCACTTACATTTGCACCCATACTCTTTATTGCGTCCTCTATTAACTTTTTGGCAAGTTTAATATTATCTTTATCAATAGATGTAGATATAATCATTAATCGATCATATTTACTATAATTACTAGAAACCGAATAACAAAGAGAATTATCTATTCTTAAATTTTTATATAATCTAGAATCTAGAGAACCTCCACCTAATATATGGTTAAAGATATGTGATACATAAGAAGTTTCAAATTTTGATAGATTATTCAAATTCATAATATATATCAATTGAGACTGATTTAATTTCTCCTTTGCATCTACTTTGTTTATTCTCGTTCTAACTTTATTATCGACATATAAAGATACCTCATGATGTTTTATTGTGTTGAAATGTTGGTGTTTATTAACAATATCAATTATTTTGTCTTCATTAATGTCTCCTATAACATATATATCAATATAGTCATGTTCTAATATATACATATATTCTTGAAAAATATTAGACTTGTTTACTCGATTAATAGATTCCCTATCGCCTAGGATATTAATACTCGATACTGATTTTGAATCCATAGCTTTTAAAGCTTCCGAAATAGCATATCTTTTGGAATTTTCTTTTAGAGCATCCAGTTCAGCTAAAGAACGTATTTTAATAGTTTCAAGTTTTTCCTCGTTAAATTCTGTATCTATTACATCGGGATTAAAAATAATATCGAAAGGCAACTTTAGTGCTTCTTCTAAATCTAAATCGTCAGTATATTTGGGATCTAATATCTCATAGTTTATTGCACTTACTACCTCATTTCCTACTTTCATAGTTTCGGCATATATATTGGCATTATAAAGTTCTTCACATTTCAATATCAAATCTCTTTTAGATTTGTATTTCTTACTACTTTCGAGTAGCAATTCAAATAACATTGTTCTTTTTACAATATTTTCAGGATTAATGTTATTTCTAAACATTATCTCCATTCTTATCGTTTTAAACCTGTTTGTCTTTATTGTATGGAGATTGTATGACCCCATTTTATAGCTCTTATAAACCATATTGACACCTCTCATTTTATTATGCGTAAAATAATTTTTTTTATAATGTCATTATAACATACTTATGCTATTATTATAATAGGTGATGATATGGAACCAGTACATATAGTGGCTGAAAAAGATAGTATTGCTCCAATAGTTTTACTTCCGGGTGATCCTTTGCGAGCAAAATATATTGCAGAGAATTTTTTAGAAGATGCTGTTTTAGTAAACAGTGTTAGAAATATGCTTGGGTATACAGGTTATTATAAAGGTGTTAGAGTAACAGTTATGGGTTCTGGGATGGGAATTGCATCAGTAGGAATCTATGCCTATGAACTATATCATTTTTATAATGTTGAAAAGATTATTAGAATAGGTTCTAGTGGATCATTAAATCCCAATGCTAAGATATTAGATGTCATATTATCGACAGGTGCTTATTCAGAATCAACTTTTGAAAATACTCTTTTAAAATGTGAAAATAGTTTTATTGAATCTTCTAAAGAATTAAATAAAATTATATTGAATACAGCAAAAGAAATGAATATTACTAATTTAAAATATGGACCAACATACACTAGTGATGTATTCGATGTTTACTGTGATATATCTGATTTAATTAATAGATGTCCAATTAAAGATGATTTAATGTGTGTTGAGATGGAAGGATTTGGACTTATGCATATTGCTGCTTATTGTAATAAGCAAGCATCAATGTTGGCAACAATTGTCGATTCAAAATATCAACCTGATGTAATTGTCAGTCCTGAAGATCGTGAAACATCACTCAATACGATGATAACACTAGCCCTAGAGTCAATCATTAAGTAGGAATTCCTACTTTTTTTTATTTATTGTACTTCTAACTTGTTATATAGTATAATGAGTTTGAAAAAGAAAGTGATGAAATGGATAAATTAAAAGAGTGTGCTTATAAAATAATGATTATATTTTCGATAATTGTTTCTATCGTAGCTACAGTAGCTGCTTTAGGAAATTTTTATCAAACGACAAATGAAGTATTGAACCCATTAATAATTATTATTGGTGTTATTGTAGGTTTTTATTTCTTTATTAGAATATTAAAAAAATTAGATCGAGTTAGCGATAAAAGATTAAATAGACTCGCGATAGTACTTTCGTTTTTATTCTTTGTTGCCCTTTCTATATTTGGAATTAGACATTTAATAGTTCCAACTTATGATTTAAGCCATGTAGAAAGAGAACTTAACTTAATGATGCAAAATGGTCCTATCGTAACTAACATCGGTTATTTTGGAAAATATACTAATCAAGTTCCCCTAACAGTTTTTCTATATTATGTATATTACATTGGAAAACTATTATCGTTTGGAAATTTGAAAGTATTTGCTACACTTATAAACTCTCTATTTATGAGTGTAAGTAGTTATTTTACCTTCTTATCAATCAAAGAGATTAAATCTAGTAAATACGGAATCGTAGGTTTATTATTCTTTATACTTAATCCAATATTCTATATGTATGCATCATATTTCTATACAGATACCCTATGTTTGCCTTTTGCTTCTATTGCAATTTATCTATTACTGAATATCCATAAGACTAATAAGAAAGCATCTATTATTTTACTCGTGATTACTGGTTTTATTATTGCGTTAGGAATGCAGATTAGATTAGTAGTTGTATTTGTATTAATTGCTGCTATAGTTGCAAATTTCATAAATGAAAAAAGATTTATTAAAACTTGTAAATACTCTCTTTGTTTACTTATTGGATTTATTTTAGGTCTAGTAAACTATACACTTATTGAATCGAATTTCGATATACCAAAAGATGATACTTTAGCTTTTCCAATAACTCATTGGGTTATGATGGGACTTAATGATAAAAGTGGCGGAAGATATAATGAAATAGATCATGATTTCACTAAATCTTTTAAAACAAAAGAAGAAAAGATGGATGCCAATATAAAAGAAATTAAAACTCGTATCAAGGACTTAGGACCTATTGGACTAATTAAAATATGGGGGCAAAAAATTGCTCTTGCTTGGTCAAATGGTGCATATCGTTATCCAGATAAAATAAGAATTGTCGAAACTATAAGATCAGATTTTGAATATATAGGTGGATGTAATATGATATTTATTTTGTATTACTTACAAATCTTAAAATCTATGATTATGGTTATAGTAACTTATATGCTATTTAGAGAGCTAAAAAAAGATAACAGAATATCTAATTTAAAGTTCTTATATATAGCTATCTTTGGAGCTTTTCTATTCTATAGTATCTGGGAAGTACAGGCTCGTTATAGTCTAAGTTTTCTTCCTTGGTTTATAATTCTATTTCCACTCGGAATTGATAGTTTTAGTAAGATTAAAATAAATGATAAACTAACTAAAATTTTGCCATACACATTATTAGTACTTTCAATATTTTTACTAATATCTAATTATCATAAATATGTAATCAAAAAAGACAAATATGTTAATACAAGAGTCTATCAAGTTAAAAGTAGATCAGAAGCATATAAGAATATAGGTAATGATAAAATATATCAATCGTTTATTGCCTATGATGATTTTAATTCAGTTTCTATAAAGTTTATTGTCGAAGATAAAGATGACAATATCAATTATCAATTTAGATTATTAGATGAAAATTATAATGTAGTAGAAACAATAGTATTTAATAAAGAAGATATTAAAAATGATAAATTTAAAATATTTAGATTTAATACTATTAAAGTTGATAATAAATCGACATATTACATTACTATAGTTCCAATGGAAGATGCGACAAATACAATTGGCATTAGTTCATATACTTATGAACCTTATAATATTTATCCTGACGGAAATGTATTTGTAAATGGTAAAAAGACTAATGGATCTTTCACTTTTAAAGTTGAACTTAGAAGTAAGAGAAGTTATACAACTCCTACTATATATATAATAATTAGTAGTGTTATTATAGCAATAGAGATATTTGCTCTGATACCATTAAATAAAAAAAATAAACTCTCTAAATAGAGAGTTTTTTTATATTTAATTTACTTCGATATTGCCACAACTATTTTCTAAATTTAAAACAATATCTGATTTATAATTGCTATTATTAACCTTTTCTTCACCTAAGTTTACTTTTGCATCTATTCTAATATCATTGGTAGAATTAATTTTAATATCACCCATATTATTTTCAATTTTTGAATTTTCCTTAATATCAACACATTTGATTTTAATATTGCCACAATCTGCTTTTATATCTAAAAATTCATTTACCTTGTCTATTTTAATATCACCTAGATTATTAATTGCTTTAATTCTATTTACTTTATTTACTTCAATATCTCCAGCATGACTTGTAATCTCTAGAGATTTAACAGTACCTATGTCAGTGTCACCTAGGTCTGAATCGACGATTAAAATTGCTTCCTTAAAGTCTTCAATCTTAATATCTCCGGTCTTATTTTCTATATTAATTTCTTTATCATATGTACTAGGTAAATATATTTCTACTTTAGAAGATGGTTGATTAAAACAGAAACCAAAGCATGGCTTTGACTTATAGTCTATTTTTAAATTATTACTATCTCTAATTGTCAATTGATTTTTATCTCCATACACTACTACATGAATTTTTTCATCTTCACTGTTTAGAATAAAAATATCACCTAGAGAATTTTTAATATCTATCAAGTCATATTTATTTTCATAATATTGATCATGAATAATTGTCTCGCTAGTAGAATAGAATCCATTACTGAAAAATTTATTTATACTTGTACTATTATTTAATAATAAAACTAATAGACTAACTATCCCAATAGTAAGAATAGATAAGATTACAATTAATGTTATTATAAGTGGTTTATTCTTCATTTTCATTCTCCTTCAATTGAAATATTAAATCAATTATAGCTTCGATTAATCCATAAGCCACCCATATTATCCATGTAATATGCCAAGCAAAAGTAATAAAACTAATAATAAAATAGATAAGACATGTAATAATAGCCGCGATTTCTTTAATAGCTGATTTTACTTTATTTTCGTGTCTTTCTTTATGCTCAATCTTATAATTGATACTGGAATAAATAATTACAAATGTTGCCAATCCACAAATTAGTAAAAATATCGCCGATGAAACGATTGGATTTAAACTCATAACTAGAATTGATATCATTATCCATGCTATAGCTATAAAATATCCTAAAACGCCAAGACCAATTCCCAAAGATTTTTTCTTTCTTATCGTCTTTTGATCTTCTTCTTTTTCTTCTACTTTTCTACTTTTATTTCCACTTAATAGTTCATCTATTGAAATACCAAATAATTCACAAATCGGAACTATCTTATCGAGATCAGGCATCGACTGATCTGTCTCCCACTTCGATATTGTCTGGCGAGTAACATTTAATTTATCTGCCACTTGTTCTTGAGATAAGTTTTTTGACTTTCGCAAACTTATTAGTCTTTCTCCTATACTCATAATTCACCTCTTTCATGAAATTATTATAAAATAATAAGTAGTTGCACTCTACCAATTCTACTTGGAAATTTGTCAACTACTCTTAACATTTTAATTATTATATACCAATTATATTTAAAATAAGTCCCGATATTACACCAATAGCATATATAATACCTACTATTTTTAAATTTTCCTTTACGTTTTTATTATTCTTAAAAAGAATAAGGATTGCAACTCCACTACCAGTTAATAATCCACCTATAGTCGTTCCTAATGTCAATACCCCATTCAAATATAACTCAGTTAAAATTACTGATGCTGCACAGTTAGGAATAAGTCCTAATAACGGAGATAAGAAAGAACCAATAACATAATTAGATAGGAATAGTTTCTTAATAGAATCTTCCGATATAAAATAGAAAGTTATATTTAGAATAAAAGTTGCTATACCAATAAATAACAAAGTCTTTAAAGTATGTATTATAGCAGACTTAATAAGTGAATGGTTACAATCACAATGATCATCCTCACAAATATTGAAGTCCTCTTTAATAGTTGAATGAGTAATAAAATCGATTATAAATCCAACCACCATACCTATTACAACCTTTAAACCTACTATTTTTACAATTTCTATAATTGATACTTGATTAGCAAGTAATATTGGAAGCATTTCATCACTTGTCGATAAATAAATAGCAATTAAGGTTCCCAAAGTTATAACCCTAGTAACATAAAAATTCGTTGCAACTACAGAAAAGCCACATTGAGGTATTCCTCCTAAAAGAGCTCCGATTAAAGGTCCAAACTTTCCTGAAGAAGTTATTACTCTTTTCGATTTTGTACTCAATTTATGCTCTAGTAATTCTAATATTAAAAAAGATATAAATAAAAAAGGTAATAATTTTACTATATCTAAAAGTGTATCTAATAATACATCTATCATATAATCACCAACCCATCAAATTATAGCACATGAATACTAAATTAAACAAGATTGAAAGACATATCGATATAATCAACTATTTCTTCTATCGATGATACATTGTCAAGATTAATAGTAATCCAATATTTCTTATTCATGTGATATGCCCTAAAGAATACGACATTATCAATTAATTCAGATATTAGTTCAGTCGGCAATTTAATATTAACAATATCAATATCTCTAATATCATTTATTCCAAGCTTTTTAGATGATATATTCATATATAACAAAAACCATTTTTTGTTCTTATTCAAAGTAAATGAATTAGAATCATTGGGAAAAGGATATTGAGGTTTAATACTATATTTGTTTTCGATATATCTAACTAGGTCATCTACTATGTTAGACTCCTTTTTTAACATATCTATTATCTTATCAACTGATTCGTGCAAGAAAGAACAAAGAGCTCCATGATTACTTTTAATATTGAATGGTATATATTCTTCTGAAGTATTTTTATCATATACTTTAATATCTAAAGTATCATCTTTTATAATGATTTCACAATAAAAACTATCATTTAAATCTTCTCGATAATAATAACTATTGTCCTTTTTAACAAATTTTTCTAAATCATAATTCTTTATATTAATTTTCATATGTTACACCTATATACAATAAAGATAAATAAAAATGAAATGAAATATACTTCCGAATAAAACAAAGAAATGAAATATTGAATGCATATATGGAACTTTTGCTCCAATTCCATAAAGTATGGATCCAATCGTATACATTACTCCACCAAGAATTAAAAGAATAACTCCACTCCAAGTAGTAACCTCTAGAAGAGGTTTAATTAAAACTAAAACTCCCCAACCTAATATTAAATTGCACAATGCAGAAACAACCGTATATTTATCCACATCTATAGCATTAAATACAACAGCGATTATTGTTATAAACCAAACAATTCCAAAAGTCCACCAGCCCAGTACAGAATTAAAAAGAGATAGGCATATAGGCATATAAGAACCTGCTACCATTAGCATTACGTTGATATGGTCCAATACCCTTAAGACTTTTTTACCGCGATTATTTCTAGGTAAAGCATGATATATGCAAGATATTACATAGAGAATAATCATAATAACGCCATATAGTACAACTGATACAATCGATTTAGCTCCATTTGCTTTTATTATACATAAAACTAAAACGACAATACTAAATATAGCACCTAATCCGTGCGATATTGAATTTATTAATTCTTCTTTTATATTGTAATTAGGAATCTTAATTTTACTCATATTTAACCACCAAATAAATTATAGCATAAATTAAATATGATAAATAAAAAGTTGAAATAATTTCTTAGACAATTATTTCAACTTCATCACCGTTATGTAAATCAAATGCATTAGCTTCATCAGTATCAAGATGAAGTTCCGTCTTGTGACTAGGTCCCATTCTAACGATAATATCGTCAATTATAGCACTTCTTCGCGTATTGGCTATCGCCTTAACTTTTTGACCATTCTTATTTATGTCTTGATCACAATCTTCCGGACTCAAGTGTAAGTGTCTTTGAGCAACGATAACTGATACACTTATTCTATTATTTGGATCATCATAGTAAACAGAAACTTTAGGAGCATTTTCAATATGACTAGATTCTTTAATAATATAATCTTTTAAGCCAATACTTATACAATCCGTTACTGATAATTCAACCTGCGAATAATCTCTGGTTGGTCCAACTAATCTGACATTTAATACTTTACCATTTGGTCCCTCTATCTTAAGCATACAATTGAGGGCATATTGGCCAGGCTGACTAATATCCTTTAATTTTTCTAATTCTCTATCTTCAAATAATTTCTTATAGTCACTTTCCGATAAATGAATATGTTTATTCGATACTCCAACTTTAACTTTCATATGTTCACCCTTCTATATTGATTATAACATAGTTAATAATAATTTAGATAAAAAAAGAATGTTATAAAACATTCTCTATTATTCTGAATAAAGTACTACTTCATTATTTTTTAGACTTTTTTGAACATCAATAACCCTTTGATTACTTGATCCTCTCCATTCAAGTCTAAAATCATGTAGTTCATCTTTATATTGCCCATCAACCAAAACATCGATATATTTCATTACTTCTTTATCTTTTAAATCGCGATCAAACAAGAAACCCGACCAAGACCAAATTGTCTTATTAGGAAACTTCTCTTTAAAAGCCTTAGCTAACTTTGTAGTTCCTTCAATGTTTTTAGGATGCATTGGCTCTCCACCCAATATTGATAAACCAGCTATATAATCTTGATCGCACAATTCTAGTATTCGTTCAATTGTATCATCAGTAAATTCTTTTCCTCCATTGAAATCATGTGTTTCTGGATTAAAACAATTCTTACAATTAAACACACATCCTTGCATAAAAATGGATACACGAACTCCAGGTCCGTTTGATATATCCATTTTTCTTATTTTATTATATCGCATAACTATTCCTCGTCTGCATCTTTATTGTCTAAATGAATAACACGATCTTTGATTTCTTGAGTTCTTCCTTTGTTCCAGAAATTTGAACCAATATAACCACAAGTACGACGAGCAACATTTAATTTATCATGATCACGATTACCGCAATTTGGACAATACCATTCAAGATTATCATCAATTAGTATTTCTCCTGAATATCCACAGCATTGACAATAGTCTAATTTAGTATTTAATTCTGCGTACATTATATTATCGTAGATGAATCGAATAACCTCTAATACTGAATCTAAGTTATTTGCAAGATTTGGTGTTTCAATATAAGAAATTGCACCACCTGGAGATAATTTTTGGAATTCGCTCTCAAGTTTTAATTTAGTGAATGCATCGATTTCTTCAAATACAGGTACATGATATGAATTAGTAATATAATTACGATCTGTTATACCTTTAATAATACCAAAACGATCTTTCAAACTCTTTGCAAACTTGTAAGTAGTTGATTCAATTGGAGTTCCATATACTGAATAATCGATATCTTCTGCTGCCTTCCATTCAGCACATTTATCATTTAAATGTTGCATTACTTTTAGACCGAATTCTTTACCCTTACCATTATCAGTATGAGAATGACCAGTCATATATTTAACGCATTCATATAATCCGGCATATCCAAGAGAAATAGTTGAATATCCATGATGTAATAATTCATGAATGGATTCTCCTTTTTCTAAACGAGCAAGTGCTCCGTTTTGCCATAAAATTGGTGCAACATCAGAAGTTGCCTTTGCTAGACGTTCATGTCTCAATTGCAATGCACGATGGCATAACTCAAGACGCTCATCAAAAATTTTATCAAATAATTCCATGTCTTTTCCACTTGATAGAGCTACATCAACTAGGTTAATTGTAACAACACCTTGATTAAATCTACCATAGTATTTTCCTTTGCCTTCAACATAGTTTTTAGCTTTGGCAATATTTCCTAAACTCATTGAACGATCTGGAGTTAAGAATGAACGACATCCCATGCATGGATAACATTCGCCGTCCCCTAATTCATTTTTCTTTAATTCTTTCATTATTTTTTCAGAAATATAATCAGGAACCATGCGTTTAGCCGTACATTCAGCAGCTAACTTAGTTAAATAATAATACTTGCCATTCTTCTTGATATTATCTTCTTCAAGAACATATAGAAGTTTTGGGAATGCTGGTGTTACGTATACACCTTTTTCATTTTTCATTCCTTCGATTCTTTGTTTTAAAACTTCTTCAATAATCATTGCAAGTTCTTCTTTATACTCTTCTGTTTCACCTAAATATAAGCATACACTTAAGAAAGGAGCTTGACCGTTTGTTGTAGTCATTGAATTAATTTGATATTGGAATGTTTGTACTCCATCAACAATTTCTTTCTTTAAATCTTCTTTAGCATACTTTTCAACATCTTCACTAGAGAATTTTCTCTTTTTATATTTTTTTACATAGTATTCATAACTGCTTCTTACAAAAGGAGCTAAATGTGTAAGTGTAATTGTACATCCGCCATATTGACTTGAGTTAACAGCTGTAATAAGTTGTGTTGCTATTGTCATAGCTGTTAAAAATCTATGTGGTTTTTCAATCATTACACCATTGATAATTGTTCCGTTTTGAAGCATATCATCTAAATTGATTAGGTCACAGTTGTGTAGTGCATTTTGTGCAAAGTAATCAGCATCGTGGAAGTGAATTAATCCTGATTCGTGAGCTTTTACAATATCTTCAGGAAGTAAGAATCTCTTTGTAATGTCTGTACTTGTAATACCTGCAAGATAATCTCTTTGTGTTGTAACAATTTTTGCATTCTTATTAGAGTTTTCTGTATTCCAATATTCTGATTCTCCATCAATTAGTTCTTTGATAGCTAAATCTGTCGTATTGCTCTTACGAACTAATTCTCTCGTATATCTATAAGTAATATAAGTCTTAGCTAATTTATATTTCTTTAATTCCATTAGTTTTTCTTCAATTATATCTTGAATATCTTCTACTAGAATTCTTTTCTTCTTTAAACCTTCAATATATTTTATAATCTTTTTAATTTGAGTGCTGCTAGCTTGATCCTGTTCATCAACCTCAGCATTTGCTTTGTTAATAGCAATTTCAATTTTTCCAGGATTATAGTCAACTATACTCCCATCTCTTTTTATAACCTTCATGTTATTTACTCCTCCCTCTACTATAACCAAATTATACCAAATTATATTTTCAATAATTGTTGCATTTACAACAAAATTGTGAAAATTGAATTTTTTATTATTTTGTTGCATTTGCAACATATATTAATATTCTCACAATTGTTAGTTTTCTTCGATATTACGCCATTTTTATTACACTTTTTGTAAAAAAAGAATAAAAAAATAATGTTTACACATTATTGTCTTTATTAAAAATAGTAGTATTGACTATGCAATTATTTAATTAATAAAGCCCTCATTGTGTTAATATCTCTGTTGTAATTTACCTTATTTTATATGCATAACGGAAATATTTAGAAAACATATTCATAGTTTATTATCTTTCATACGGATTCTTATACTCACTCACCGTCTAACTACATTATAATACTTATAAAAATATAAGCAATATTATTTTGTTAATTTCTAATAAATATAAAAAAGCAAATGTTTATTGCTTTTTTATTACATCAAAATACAAATCGTATCCTTTGTCTTTTTCCTCTTCAATTTTTTCTATCAACGTACTCTTTGACTCACTTCCAAATCCTGTCATATATTGATTTCCTATTACCGTAAAAGGTACTCCACTAAGTTCTGTATTCATACTTTTAGCAAATAGATGACCAAGAGCTCGATTTTCATTATTGTACCAAATTTCAAATTCATATAAATTATAATATTTCCCATATTTATCTTTTATCTCAGCAAACACTTTATGTTCAAGTTCGCAGTGAGGGCATCCTTCTCCATAGAAAAAATAAATATTAACTTTGCCCTTTTCTCTTTTGACATTCTTTAATAGACTTTCGACATCGATTTCGGTAGCTTTGGTTGTCGTAGTTGTTCTCGTTCGCTTTGTCGTCGTCGTACTCTTAGGTATAGTCATAGTTGAAGAGTGAGCATCATCAAAACTTCTTTTAATCTCATTTGTTTTGCTCGTTCCATAGAAAATTAATCCTGTAGCTAGTAAAACTACAATTACTATTATTATTGTTATAACTGTCTTCTTCATATTATCTCCTTATAATAATTTATTTTTATTATTTGATTCTTCTTTAATAGATATACTTTTATTTAATATTTTTTGGATTTCTTTAGCACTCTCTATTTGTTCTTCAAGTGTTTTACTTTGAAAAAACAATTGAATAAGATTTTCAAATTCGAGTCCTTCGTCTTTTCTATCAGCACTCATATAATAATCATCTATTAAGCCAATTGTACTAATAAATAAATCATGTATTTCTTCAGTAATTTGTTTGCGTTCAGATAAATATGTTTTTTTTCTTATCATAAACTCTTCTTTTACTTTGGTATTATACTCTTCTATTATAGATAAAAGTTTGAAAGTTCCAATCGTATCAATCAGATTATTTATGTTTTGTTCATCTACGCGCATCATAAAAGTAAAATCAAAATTAACGCCTGGGCATGCAGATTCAATAAATTTGGCTAGATTGCTAAAATATTTTCTTCGATCATAATTCTTATCGTCATAATAGTTCGAAAAATGACCACCTTCAAGAGTTAAGGGTCCAGCATGACTCTTATTAAAGAGCAAATTATTTTTCTCTGCTAATTTCTTAATACTTGATTCTAATATTTTTTGAGTGGTTTCATCATAAAAAGCATACTTCATTCCAATTCTCGAAGGAAGAATCGACATTTCTGATAATACCATATCAATTGCTAAAGTTTCGTCGCCCGTATATTTTATTACCCTTCTCATTTTTAATTGCTCAGCTATATTCTCATCTTTCATAATTTCATCATATTTTTCCGAATCAATTAAAACTATCGCATCATCACTTATTTTCAAACTTTCATGAGTCACATCTAAATAGGCGTCTCGATAACCTACTGAATAAGCATATCCCGAGTTTAAAAAGTTATCCATATTATCAATTATAATAAACTTTCTTCCTGATTCAACCGCATTATAATCTCCCGTTACGCCTAAAGGAGTATTAATCGTGAAATGTTTAGTAGATCTAAAATAACTAGGCATATAAACATTTCCTATCGTCTTATCCATATTATTTAATTCTTCGTCAATTTCATCTCTTGTATGAGGTAATTCTATATCACCTATTTTAATTTTTTTTAATTTGCTTTCAGCAATTCTTTTTCTCAACATATATGATAGGTTAATAGATTCATATTCAAGAGTTGTATAATCACTTGATGGCAGCCATTCCCAATTGTCAGGAAAAATATCATCTTCTCTTATAATCACAAAATTATCAACACTATTATTTTTCTTTGCTCTCTTTATTAAAACACTTAAATTGTGTTTAAGTTTCAATTCATTTTCATAAGATCGAGTATCAATTATATCACTGCTGATTTGTACAATTTCATCATCGGGGAACTCTATTGTTACTTCTCTCTCATCATCTTTTGCAATACTATCAGTAAGTGATTCTAATGTACTAGCGAAATCATCTTCATATTTTTTACTCTTAATCAGCGATGAAAATAAACCCATTAAATCACTTCCTATTGTTATTATTATATCATATATTTTATTTATTTTATAAAAATGCTATAATACTAAATTAATTAAAGAGGAATTTATATGATTACAATATGTGTACAAAATTTATGTTTAATAATTGGCGAAGACTGCAATTTAAATTGTCTTCATTGTTTGCGTGGAAAGAAAACAAAAGAAGTCATGTCAGACGAAGTAATCGAAGAGACTTTTTGCAAAATAAAATACATTCATAATCTAAATATATGTGGTGGTGAACCAACTATGCACATTGATAGATTGCAAAAGGTTATTGAAACAATTGTTAAAAAAAGAATATTTGTCGATAATATATCGGTTACAATAAATGGAACTATATACTCTAAAAAGCTAATTGATTTAGCTAAATATTTCGTAAGGTATTCAAATCATCACAGATTTAGAAGAAACACTTTTAAAATATTTATATCTTTAGATAAATACCATTTTTATGAAATGCAAAGACTGGGATTATGTCAACAATTCTATAGCAATATGAATAAATATAAAAAATCCCGTTTTTTTGCTGATTTTAGAGAATTAGATTACAATTTATTCAATGAAGGAAATGCAAGGTATTTAAATGATTCTAAAGAAGATTTTATACCTCACTTACCTATTATCGCATATGCAGGGTATGGTATGGAAGAAGATAGAGAAAATGGGGTTTGTAATATTGGACCATTAGTAACTATCTCGACTGATGGATTAATAACGGAGGATAATGTATCGTTCGAAAGTCAAAGAAGTAATTATAATTATGGTTCGATATTCGATAATCAGATTGATAAAATATTAATTCAAAATGGTTCTAAAATAGTAATGCCTCGAGAATTCGATGAAGAAAACGCGAAGATACTTGGTAAAATACTTGAAAATAAAAAGTAAATCATTTGATTTACTTTTCTAATATACCTAAGACATCCATAAATTCTTTTTGAATCTTTTTAAGTCCACTTTCCGTATTTGATTCAAATCTAAGTGTTAGATTTGGCCCTGTATTACTAGCGCGGACTAATGCCCAAGATTCACCCTTATATATCTTAATACCATCGACAGTAGAATATTTATAATTATGAGAATCGCAGTATTGTTTTATACCTTCAACAATTTTAAACTTCTTAGCATCAGTTGTCTTAACTCTAATTTCAGGAGTATTATAATATAATTTCAATTTTTTAAACATATCATTAAATGTCTCATTTGAATTGCTTAGCATCTCTTGAACTCTCAAACCAACATATATTCCATCATCATATCCTGGATGACGATCTTTAAAAAATATATGATTAGAATATCCTCCACCAAAAGGGATATCTAATTTATCTATTGTTCTTTCTTGCATAGCACTACTAGGAGTTTCAAGGTATATTTTTCCATCATATTTTTTTATTGTGTCCTCTACTACTTTAGAACATTTTACATCGATTAATATAGTTTTGCTTTCATTATTCTTTAGTATTTCTGGAATCATTAAAGCCATCAAAACATCTGATTCGATGATATTGCCCTTATTATCGACAAATCCGCATCGATCAGCATCACCGTCGTAAGCAAGGCCCAAATCAGCTCGATTGTGTTTTACCGCAGCTGCTAGTTTAGCTAAATTTTCCTTTACATTAGGATCTGGATGATGATTTGGAAAATTTGGATTAGAATCGCAGTATAGAAAAATAGTTTCAAATGGCAATAGTTCATATACTTTTCTTATTATTACTGATGCAGTTCCATTACCACAATCAACAACAACTTTCATAGGTTTATTACTTGGATTAATTGACTCACTTAAATATTTAGCATAGGAATCTTGAATATCGACATGTTCAATTGTACCCTTTCCTTTAGCAATTTTATATTTTGGATTGCTTAAGGCTTCATATATTATATCTAAACACTCGTGATCGCAATGTTGATATCTATCACCAAATAATTTAAATCCATTATCTTCTTTTGGATTGTGAGAAGCAGTTACCATTATTCCATATTCTTGTCCTAATTTACGAGAGGCAAAGTTAAGCATTGGAGTTGTTACTAATCCAATATAAATGACATTTATACCTGTACTAATTAACCCCTCGATAAGATTTTTAGTTAAATGAGGTCCACCAAAACGATTATCATGTCCAACAACGACAAATGATTTGCCAACTGATTTAACGTAAGTCCCAAATACTTTTCCTAGTCTATTTGCAAATTCTGCAGATATTTGGTGAGGATAGATACCTCTTATATCAGCTTCTCTAAGTATACTTTTATCAAAATTCATAATATCCCTCTATTCTTTAGTCTTCCTCAACAAACAATGTCGGTGACTCTTGCATATCTTTAGGAATTGCTATATCCATATATTTTAAGATTGTTGGAGCAATTTGAGTTAAGTCTCCTTTATGTTTTAAATTAACATGAGTATCTCTTATTATAAATGGAACAGGATTTGTTGAGTGAGTAGTTATTACTTCTCCGTTACTTCCGAGCATTTCATCGCAGTTTCCATGGTCTGCCGTTACAATTAATTTATAGAAGTTATCATCGACAGCTGTGATAATATCTCCTAGACATTCATCAACGATTTCAAGGCCCTCTTTTGTAGCTTCGATATTTCCCGTATGTCCAAGCATATCTGGATTGGCAAAATTTACTAATATAAAATCATAATCCTTTTCAATACATTTAATAGTTTGTTTTGTTACTTCGCGCACACTCATAGCCGGCGTTAAATCATAAGTTGCAACTTTAGGGGAAGGAATAAGAAAGTTATCACATCCTTTAAGTTTAGTCTTGTCTCCACCATTGAAGAAGAATGTAACATGAGCAAACTTCTCCGTCTCGGCAATTCTTGCTTGATGAAGTCCTAAGTCAGACAAATAACATCCCATTGAATAGACTTCCGAATTATTTTCCATTAAATGTGGCAATTCAACTGTATTAGGAACTGAAACTAATGTTACTACTTCAAAATCTTCCAATTTTTTTACTGGATATTCGGAAAAATCCGGATCCTTTAATACTGTTAATATCTGTCTTGCACGATCTCCACGATAGTTGAGCCAAAGAACGGAATCTCCGTCTTTAAGCATTCCATCTGTATCAATTATAATCGGTGGTAAGAATTCATCAGTAACATCCCTCTTATAACATGCTTCAATTGCTGTCTTATAATTCTTAATTTGGGCACCCTTACCCATTAGTAGCATATCGGAATAAAGTTTTGTTCTCTCCCATTTGTTATCTCGATCCATTGCATAATAACGTCCACATATCGTCGCAATATTTCCAATACCATTTTCTTGTAATGCTTTATCAAGATCTTCGATATATGAAATAGAAGTTTTAACACCCGTATCTCTTCCATCTGTTATAACATGAAATTTAACTTTCTTTATACCCATTGTTTTTAAATGTCCAATTAAGTTTTTCATATATGTAATATCCGAGTGTACCCCTCCGTCACTCACTAAACCCATTAAATGTAATACTCCATTATGATTATTTACTCGTTCAACTAATTTTAACATCTCTTCATTTTTTTCAATTAGAGTACTTCCCAACACTTCGTTGCAAAGAGTAATATCCTGTTTTAGTCTTCTTCCAGCGCCAATTGTCAAATGCCCTACTTCACTATTGCCAAATTGATCATCAGGCAAGCCAACATATTCTCCCGAAGCTTGTAATATCGAATGAGGATACTCATTAAATAATTCATTATAATTAGGCATATTGGCCTGCTTTATAGCATTGCCATAAACTGATTCATTAATACCAAATCCATCTAATATAACCATAATGACTTTTTTCATGCTCATCACCTATTATTATTCTAACATAAAAATTCATAAAAAACGAGTATATACCTCGTCTCTATTTTTCCTTAATAAAATATTTTTTACTCTTTTCATTTGTGGCATAAATCCCCCCTTTAGCAGGATAATCTATAACACATTTATATATTTCATCTTTATTATTGCTAGGATTGTGATACTTAACCATATCATTTTTATAATAATATTTATTACTATTAAAGTTATATACATAGTAAGCCTCAATATCGAATTTTGGGATATTATAACATATCATTATTTGTTCATCTAAGGTTGTATTATCTACTGTGTTATATATGACATTCTCCGATTCACTTTCAGATATTAAATATCCCTTTTCAATTAATTCGGCAACATTAGTCTCAATACAACTTCCACTAGCATCTTTAATTTCATCTTTTATCTTACTTCCATACTTTAATGCTGCTGCTTTAATCTCCGTTATTTTACCATTTAGATTTTCTCTTCTAACTCCCGTATAGATATTGGCAAAAGCCGGTATTGTTAAAACTACTAGTATTCCAAGGATAATTAAAACTGATAATAATTCCACTAATGTAAAACCATTTTTCTTCATAATATACACATCCTATTATATATAATATAATAACACAAAGATAAAAAAAAGTAGTTATTTCTAACTACTTTTAATAAATCTTTACACTAATTTCTTTTTTCGTTGGTTCAGATTTTACTAATTCATTATTTACCGTAACTTTTACTGGTAGATTATGAGTTCCTCTTCCCTTACCTGAGCAGTCAACTGTCGCAGTTATATTAGATGCATCAATTCCATTAAGGATTGATTCAACGCCAGTAATATACACATCAATTACATTATCATTTTGCGTAGCCGCCTGAGCAACAAAGTCTACGCCTACATTTTCCCATTCTACTCGAATTCCTGAAATCAATTTTTGCGATGCTGTTCCAACAGTTACTGATACATTAGTAGTTGTTTCACTCATATATCTCACACCACTAGGAGTATTTAGTGTAACCGACAATGTTCTATCATCATCAATTTTCGATACTTTAATAGGTGCCTCAATATAGTTAAGTTTATCTACTACTGATTTTTCTCCATATACAACTACTTCTTTTACCGAAGATGTCGTTCCGCTGATAGCATATCCATCAGGCATTTCTCCTGTAGTAACTACGCGTACTGGTTTAGTTGCATGATATGAATCAATCGTGATTGTTGCCGATACCTTAGAAGGCACAATTTCGATATTATTAATCTTGTTACCTAAAGCATCATAAGCAGCTAATTCAACATTCTCAATCGTCGTCTCGCCCGACTCTTTCAAGTCAATTAGGGAAGCATCAATAAGTGCTTTAACAACAGCTACTCTATCAAGAATCTCTTTCGAAGATTGAACAATAACTGTATTATCGCTTAATTCTACATTTGAAACACTTAATTTAGATTCTAGTTTGTCTTCATTTAATAAATCATACGTTAACTTCTTACGTGAACTAACTTTTTCACTTATTTTAACTGTAACTGTAGATGGATCAATTTTATACTCTACTGAATCGATTGATGATGAACTCAACTTAAGTGGAACTTTATAAGTACCAACTCCGTATTTAGATAAGTCTAATTCAACTTCATGATTACCAAGCTGTGTTGCTAAATAAATACTCGACTTACTTCCAATAAGTGTTATATCAACAGTTTCGGGAACTCCCTCAACTACATAAGATTTCTTATGATTTATAACAGTTACAGGTTGATCTTCTAGTATTTGTGCATTGTGATCTGTTAAATCAATTACCTTCGAATCAATTAGTAGGAAAAGTCCTAAAGCACATAGCAAAGACAAATAGATAAGAATATTTGGTCTATTCAATATCTTTTCTAATTTATTTGAATTTTCGCGAGAAAACTCTCCTGCAGCATAGGCAACTCTACTAATTGGTGTAATAATTATTTTATCGATTATACGATATATAAATTTAAAAAACATTATGAAAGGTTTAAAAATCTTACTCATCTTCTTCACCTTCACTTTCATCTGCATCATAGAACACATCAGCTTTTGGTTTTAATTCATCTAATAGCATAGTTCTAAATTCTTCTATTGTTAAATTATAATGCAAGTAATTATCACATGCTATAGAAATTCTTCCTGTCTCTTCTGATACAACCAATGCAATAGCATCAGTTTCTTCAGCTACTCCTAAAGCTGCTCTATGTCTCGTACCTAACTTTTTATTAACATTTGGATTCATACTTGTCTTAAACACTGCTCCAGCACAAGTAATCTTATCTCCTTGAATAATTACACCGCCATCATGAAGTGGATTTGGTGGCAAGAATATAGCTTCAAGTAATTGACTTGAGATATCAGCATATAATTTAGTAGTTGGATTAATATACTCTTGTAAACTCATATTTCTTTCAATTACAATTAGAGCACCAATTCTTTGACGTTTCAAATGTTCAATTGCTGTAACTATTTCAAATACAACCTTTTCTCTTTCATCAACAGTTAATACCTTATGACGTCCAAGAAGTTGTGTTCTACCAATTTGTTCAAGAACATTACGAATTTCTGGTTGAAAGATAATGATTAATGCGATAGGTCCCCATGATACTACATATTCAAGCAATACTCCTACCGTATATAGTTTTAGAACATTACTTAAAAGTTTAATAATCAATAGCCATATTACTCCTTTAAAAATAAGAACCATCTTAACATTGTTTTTAAGATTCTTAAATAAGAAGTATATAATTGCCCATACTAAACATATATCTAATAGATTTGTCGCTATACTCCATATTAATGATAAATTTAGATCTAAATTCATTTTATCACTCCCATACTATCTATTTAAAAAATAATCTTGTCAAAAAAAATGCATTAGATGCATTAATTTTGACCAGTTAATGGATCATTTGAAGTTTCAGGTACTTGTGTATCTTGTACAGTAATTGGCGTAACTACCTCTTGAATATTTGGATTTGATTCTAAAGTTTCTATTGCTTTATCTTCATTCAATATTTCTTCGCGATAGTCGTTATACTTTTTCTTATCCATCATATATCCGAATAAACCTAGTAATAATACTATTCCAATGACTATAAATATAATGTAATTAGCTAATATAAAATCTAACATAAGCCATCCCCAATTCTATATATATTTTAACATTAATCATATATTATTTCAATTAATTTATTATCAGTTCTTGTGATTTTGGTTGAATTTGAATAAATGTATTTCCATCATTTACTTTTATTTCTTCACCATTATTATATCTATATACTGTTTGTGAATCTCTAGAAGTTTTTTCCCATGTAATTGGAACTGCATATCCATTACTAATGAAATATCCTGTTCCCTTTCCTAAATTATCCAAATCTTGGCGATTTTTCTTATCGGAAGATATCTTAGTATTTCCTACTTGATATGTAATGATATTCTTAGCTGTATATTGTTTTCCAGTAACATAATCTTTATGAGCAACACCATTGACACTTCTCAAATATGACTTGCTAACCGGATCATATTTGTATTCAGTCTTTGCAGATCCCGAGTATTTTATAGATATATTATTTGCTGCGATTGTTCCTTGCATTGTTGATAAGTCTAAATCTTCAGCACTATAATTTAATAATAAATCACGGTTAGTTGTCGTTCTATATCCTTTTTTAGAAATTAACTTATTAATTCTTCCCGTATCAGTAAATGATGTGTGTTCTTTACTAATTTTTAAAGATTTATCACGATAGAATGCTGAATCATATAAACCATTTATATTATTGACACCTAAAGCACTCATATCAGATTTTGCTTGTGGGCTCCAACCAATATGAACATAGATAGCATCATTTTCCAATGCATAATCTAGGAAGTAATGACGTGAACTTCTAACACTTCCGATTCTATCGACATTGGCATCTTTATATACTGCCATCATTCTTGTAATTCCACCTTCAACAATCATTTCATATACAATCATAGCTTCTTGTAATCCTGAATGATATGGTCTCGCTGTCGAAATATTATTGATCATTACCGCATATGGTCTCGATTTTGAATCGACATCGACAATCTTAAGTGTCTTGGGTTGATCGACATTTAGTTCAATATCAGGTTCATTAGCTTTACCATCATTATCATTCTTATCTAAAGATTTATTTCCAAAAAAGATAAGAGTTCCAATAATTGCCGCAATTACTAATACGATTCCTAAAAATATTATTATTTTTTTGTTATTATTTGTTTTTTTCTTTCTCTTTTTCATTTTACCACCTCTTTAATAATACCACATCTAAATAAATATTGAAAGAGGCCAGTTTCTTTGCTATAATTTATATGATGAATGGAGTGATTTCATGAATGAAAAAATGATGAAAATTCTTGGAGGTATAATAGCAGGTTTCGTAATATTCATAATTATAATATTCTTGATATCAAGTTGTTCTGGTGGACACTATACATACGAAAAACTTGAAGAAAAAATGTTGAAAGTAGCAAAAGACTATTATGAACATAATGAGAAGGAATTACCTACACAAGACAAAGATCAAAAAGTATATACCTTAAAGAAGATGATCAGCGATGGTAAAATTGATGAACTAGAAGAATTATTCGATAATGAAGATATAAAATGTGATGGAAGCGTAACTGTTTCAAATAATAATGGTTATTATAGCTACAGTCCATATCTAACTTGTGGAAAAGATTATCGAACTAAGTATCTATATGAAAAAATAATTGAAGATGCTCTAGTTGAATCTGGTGTTGGACTTTATGAAGATGGCGATAAATATATTATGAAAGGCGAAGTTTTAAACAACTACATCAAATATAAAGATAAATTGTATCGCATAATTCGTATTAACGACGACAATTCAATTCGTGTAATCGAAGCTGAAGGTATACCTTCAATAACTTGGGATGACAGATACAACGAAACAGCAAAATTTACTAATGGTATAAATGAATATATTTTAAACAATCAGGTTAGTTCAAGATTAAAAGAAGCATTAGACAATTACTATACTGATTCTAAATATGCTAATGTTTGGACTGATGAATTAAAAGGATATGTTCAAACTCAAACGCTATGTATTGGAAAACGTTCTAAAACAGATACAACAAAAGATGGTTCTACTGAATGTTCAGTAAAACTTGAAAATCAAGTATTAGGTACTTTAGCAGTATATGAATACTTACAAGCATCACTTGATAGTTCTTGTTCTGATACTTTAGATAAGAATTGTAGAAACTACAACTGGTTAGGAACAATTAGTAAGACAATTTGGACAATTACTGGAGAAGCTGAAACTAGTGATCATGCTTATTCAATTTACCGTAAGCCAAATTCAATCGGATGTAAAACTAAGTATTATGTTAATGCAGTATTCAACTTAACTGATAAAACTATTTATGTAAGTGGTACTGGAACTGAACAAGATCCATACATATTTAAATAAGACTTCACTTAGTGAAGTTTTTTTATTGCATAATAAAAGAATAAGCTCAACGCTTATTCTAAAACCCATCTTGCAGTAAATACATAATCTTGATTTATCCTCGTGCTAAAATTGAATTGCCTTCCGTGATAGTACCAACCAATGAATTTGTATCCTTTTCTTACTGGAATAGGTTCATTCTTTAGTACTCCATTTTCATTAATAATTATATCTTTTATCAGTTCACCACCATTGGTATTAAATGATAGTGTATACTGTTTAATGCTTGTCTTCTTAGTAGTCTTAATTACTCTTTTTTTCGTAGTCGTCTTATGTGTCACAGTTGTTGTCGTATGAGGTTTAATTGTTATATCACTTTTTAATTTCTTATATGAATTTATACTGTTTTCATAATTATCACATACAAGATAAGTTTTAATTTCATATTCAGTATCTAATCTTACAACTTTAATATACGAACTATTAAGATCACACGTATCTTCTTTTTTTACTTTTTTACTATCTACTAATTCTTTCAAATAAATTACTTTTGTCTTACCCGAAGTTTCGGGAATATTATCTATTGTAAATAAATCATTTGCATAATCGTCCATCGACTTCAGCAATTCATTGTACTTACTTTCTCTCGTCGTATTTTTTTGTTTATCAAATATTATATTTATAAGTTTGACAGATAGTAAAATGATCAGCAATAGCACGATAAATTTCAATAAAGTTGTGACCCAATTCATTCTTTTTTTGTCTTCTTCATACATAAAAAATCCCCCTGAATCACAAGTATCAACCCTACTTACATTATACAAGTATTATTAACTATTTGCAAACAAAAAATAAGCATAAGCTTATTTTATTATAAAATTAATCTTTATAGATGAATTCTTATCTAAATTTACGGAATCTTTCTTCAACCACATACGGAAATAATCTGCAGATTCCGAATAGGCCTTAAGTTCTTTTGATGCTATTGTGAAATAGTAATAATTTTCATCATATTCCATACTTACATCACTTAAGTATTTTATTTCGGTATTAAGACAAACTACAATATTGTTAAAATCAATATTACTTTCTTTATTAATTGTTAATATTAAATCAAATTTCTTATCAAAGCCATTTTTATTCTTATAGACTAATTTAGTTGGAGTTACTTTTTCAAATGCTTCAAAATTATCTATTATTCTAAGTGTTGAAAATTCTCCCTTTGTAAGTTCTATTGGTTGTTCAGTATAATAACTAGCAAGCAACCCCACTTTATTACCTTTTGCTAAATTATATAACGGCATAGAAACTGTTAAAACAGATATTATTATAACAATTCCTATAAGTATCTTCTTGACCATATAAAAACCCTCTTTTCGAGGGTTTATTCTATCATTATAATAAAGTATTGTCAATTATTCTAAAGAGTATATCCATCGACAAAAATTTTAAAACGATACTTTTTATTAGTATAATCATTTTTACTACTTGAATCTAACCACATTCGAAGTTTAATATCAATCATTTCATTAGCTTTTATAGTTCCAGAAAATATTCTTATTTTGTTTCCATCTTCAATACAATTACCTAAATATTTTATTCCATTATCTATAGAATCTGACTCAACATGATAGAGAAATGTATCTCTAGGTATTATCATACCGTCATCAATTGAAGAATTTTCTTCAACTAAATATACGTCATAATGCATATCTTTTTCATCAACTGAATGATTAAGGAGATTTAGAGTAAGTGGCTTTAATTTTTTATAATTAGATACATCACTTAATACCAAGGCATTAAAGTTATCTAAATTTTCAAATTTTACAATTAGAGAATTCGCCTTATTAACTTTAATAATATTCTTATTTAAGTTATTGGAAATATCAATAAATTTATATGTTGAATAACCAGATAAACCTAAAGCAATTACTAAAACCAAAATCATCAAGATTATGGTTATATTAGATCTTTTTCCTTCAATAATCAAGTTGCATAAATCATTTATATGACTTACATATAATTCATTTCTAATTGAATCATTGTTAGTGCTTTTTTTGTATTCCTTATAGGTCTTTACAAGTTCGCGATAATAAATAGAATCATCATTTTTATATTTGTTAATGATACTTTCTGCCCTTAGTAGAACACTATTATCTTTCGCCATTTTTCTTTAATTCACTTTCTAGTTTTTCAATTTCCTTTTTATTTTTTTCTATTTCACGAACCTTATCAACTTCTTTTAATCTAGGAATACTCTCTATTTGATTCTTTATTCGATATACTTTTATTAATCTAAATACATCCATTATAATAATGCCGACAGCAGGAATAAATATGATTAGCAACCAGCCAAATTTACTCGATACGAATGCTTGAATCTTACCTATCTTAGGAGCAATATAAACTACTTTTCCAACAATATTATCAAATGTAATGTACCCCTCATCCTGTCTACTATTGTGATCTCCCTTAGTGTAATACCTAGTCTCTCCACTAGTATTATCTATACTAATTATTCGATGTGTTATGGTATATCCATCAGTATCGATAAAGTTAGAACGAAAAGTTATAATATCTCCTTCCTTAAGAGAAGATGGATCATTAACTCTCGTATCAATTATAATATCATATACATCTATAGTAGGAACCATACTTTCAGAAACAATTGTATAAACACTAATTAATGGATTCTCTCCCTTATTTTTAGCTACTTGATTAGTAACTATATAGAATATCAAAAAAACAGCAATCAAAAATAAAACTACTAAACAAATATATGATAGTAATTTTATGATAAAATCTAGAATTCCCTTAATCCCTTTTTTACTCATCTTGATACTCTCCTTATTTTATTATAATTAATACTCAAATATAATTCAATAAAGATGTAAATTAAAAAAAGGCTTTTACGCCTTATTTTATTGATTGAGCGACATTAACGCTTGCATCAAAAGTTTTTCCATAATTATTTTGAGCATCATTTGCATATGTGATTGTTAATGTATATTCATGTACTGAACCTGTTGTTGTAGGTCCAGCAAATAGACCACTTCCCAAAGATATTGTCGATGCTCCCGTCGGAATTGCAACTGGAACTGAAGTTGTTTGAATTGTTGATCCATTATTAGAAGTATTTTTACTTGTTATTGTATAAACTAAAGCACCATCAGTATAAGTATTATTTCTAACATTTAATACACCTTCATAATTTAAATTAGTTGAACCAGTAACTACTCCTGTAACTGTAATATTAGTAGTATAAATAACATCACCAATATTAGCTCCATTATTTAATACACTTGATGTACCATTAAATTGTGTTGATAAAGTTCCACTAGTTACTTCAATTGTCTTAGGCGAAACACTTCCCATAGTTGCACTAAAGTAAGCAAAAGTAGCTCCTACAACTGCAACCAATAATGTTGCTACAGCTATTACTGTTAATAGAATCATATTTCCTTTACCACTATTCATACTTCATGTCTCCTTTATTTCTTACCCTACAACTAGATTTTATCAAATATAGGTTATTTATGCAATAAAATGAAATAAAAAAGATGCAAAAAGTGCATCTTAGCAAAAAAGGAAACAGAAAGTTTAGTGTGAGTTTGAGTTTATATGTTTTGTTTATTGTATAGTTTTTTTTATCATTTCCTTTTTCATTATTAATATAACAATTGAATATGAATAAAATGTGAAAATAATTATATTATTTATATTTTTTTATCTTAAAATAGAAAGTTGTATATTGATTTTCTTTTGAATCTATTCCATAAGGTAATTTATGAGCTTCGAGAATATTTTTTACAATTGATAATCCCAATCCACTTCCAACTACATTTCGTTTGTGTTGTTTTTCCTTTTTATAATATTTATTCCATACTAGAGCCTTATCGCTGTCTTTTAAATGACCTCCTGTATCAGTTATAGAAACTTTATAATATGTATTTGATTTTTTTATAGATACTTTAACTACTAAATCATCTCCGGTATGTTCAATAGCATTATTAATGAGATTGTATATTACCTGTTCTATTTTTTGTTTATCTGCTTTAACTATTAATTCTTTTGGTAAATCGAGTTCAAATTTATAATTGTTATCTTCAATTAAAATATCATATCTCTTTATTATTTCTTTTATATTAGCAACTAAATCGTACTCCTCGTATTCAAGATTATTAATTCCACTTTCCAATTTGGATAAATCGAGTAGATCATTAACTAGATTATTAAGTCTATTTGTTTCTTCAATAATGACATTTAAATCTTTATTTCTCTTTTCATCATCGGCATATGATAAATCTCGAACTTTTTCAGCATAAGCTTTAATCATAGTTAGAGGGGTTTTTAAATCATGACTGACATTTGCTATTAAGTCTTTGCGAAGTTCATTTGTTTTATTCATTTCACTTGCAGCTATCTTTAAAGTATTTGATAGCTCATCCAGTTCCTTGATATTGCTTTCTTCAAAGTTAACAGGAACACCTTTACCCAACTTCTTTGCTTCCTCCGTCAATTTAATAATTGGTTTATTAATTATTCGCGAGACAAAAATCGATACAAAAAAAGATATTATTATCAGTATTAGAACTAAATATATTAATTGATTTTTTAATAGATATGAACTAGAATTCTCATCTTCAAGATTAATATTTAAAAAAGCAAATCGATCTTCATCAATATTTACATAGTAAATCAATGATTTAATTTTATCAGTATCATCATACACTTTCATATATTTTTTTTCATTGTTAATAAGTGCTTTCTTATAATCTGTTACTTTCGGGTCCATATTGTTTAATATACATCCATTCATTTTAGTATTGTAAGAAGAGTATTCATTCCCATTATAATATTCTATACACATATCATATTTATAGGCGTATTTTTCTAAACTGAAATCTAATAAGGTTGGACTCTGACTTTGTACTTTTGAAGCTACATAGTTTATTCTCTTAACTTGATGACTTTCATAGAATATACCTGTCATTTTAACTTGAATTACCCATAAACTTAAAAGTATAAGGATGACAAAACTACTAAGAATAAAAAGTGTTTTGATAGTTAAACTACTTTTTTTCATAGACAAACTTATATCCTACTTTTCTAATAGTTTTAATTGAATTGCGATATTTTCCCAATTTGGACCTCAACAGTTTAATATGAGCATCAATAGTACGATCATCTGCTTCATAGTCATAACCCCAAATAGCCTCAATAATAGCGTTGCGCGAAAGGGCAATATTTACATTTTGAAGAAAAAGTTTTAGTAAACAAAACTGAGTATGTGTCAGTTCTACGACATCTCCATCTATAGTTACTTCATGTTTCAATTCATCAATAGTTATATCCCCAACAGTTATTAAGTCTCCGTTCGTTCTCTTTGTTACTGCTTTAATACGTGCAATCAATTCTTTAGGAGAGAATGGTTTTGTAACATAATCATCTATTCCTAATTTAAAACCTTGAAGTTTATCAAATTCTTCTCCTCTCGCAGATAGACAAATAATGGGAACATTAGCTATTTCTTTTATCTCTTTAATGGCTGTCAACCCATCCATGTTTGGCATCATTATATCCATAATTATACAATCATATTTATTAGTTTCAACTTTTTCAATAGCTTTAATTCCATCTTCTGCTTGATCGCATTTATATCCTTCGTTTTCTGCATATTCACATACTACATCGCGAATTAGCTCTTCATCATCTACTACTAAAATACGCATGATACCACCACCTTCTATATAATATCTTAAATTTATGAAATTTAAAAGAAAAAAAGAATAGCAAGCTATTCTTATAAATTAACATTATGATAAATATTTGTTACATCTTCAATATCTTCTAATAGGGATAGCAATCTTTCAAATACTTCCTTATCTTCACCTTCCAATGTAACCATTTCCTTTGCATACCATCCAATTTCATCTAATGTATAATCGATATTGCTAATATGGCTTTCTAATATATCTTTTACTTTAGAAGCATCGCTTGGATTAGCAGTAATAACGACTTCTCCATCTTCTGATTCAAAGTCAATTATCTCGATTCCTTCATTTAAGATAGCTTCGAATATTGGATCTGAATCTTCGCATTTGAAACCAATAACAGCTTCATAATCATAGTTGTAAGATACTGAATTAGTTACTCCCAAACTTTTATGGCATTTATTGAATGCTTCTCTCACAAAAGATACAGTACGATTAACATTATCAGTTAAACATTTTACTATTAGAGTTGATGATCCAGGTCCAAAACCTTCATAAGACAATTCTTGATAATCGTCATTACTAGCTCCTTTTGCCTTATCAATAGCACGATTGATAATATCACTTGGAACTTGTTGTTTTTTAGCTTTTTCAACTACCCTCTTTAAGTTTATATTTGTATCCACTTCAGGATTTCCCTTAGCAGCTAAATATATTTCTTTAGCAAATGTCGAATATAATTTAGCTTTGGCTGCTCCTGTTTTTTGAATACTTGCTTTTCTAACTTCATATGCTCTGCCCATATTATCATTTTCCTCTCTTTCAAATTACATTTTTTCCACTTCATCAATACCTAATGTATCTAATAAATTGTGTAAAATATTATAAACCAACCTCGAAACTCCAATATAACTTGCTTTAATTTCTTCGTCAGATTCATTCATAATATTAAAATTAGTATAGAATTTATTATATAAACTGCATAATTCATATAAAAATTCACATATATAACTTAAATTAACTTCACGATAACAACTTGTTAAAGTTCTTGGCAATTCTGTAATTTTTACTAAGATATTAAGTATTTCTTCATTTGGAATTAATTTTATTTCACTAGTATTATCTCCAATTTTATTAATTAAAGATTTTATTCGCGTTGTCGTATAAACTACATAAATTCCCGTTTTACCTTCAAACGATGTAAATTTATCAACATCAAATATATAATCAGTTTCACGATTTGGAAGCAAGTCAGAAAATTTTAGTGTTGCTACTGTTAATTTATTAGCAACATCAATTCTCTCTTCACCAACAATATCGTCTTTAATCTTTGGTTCAATCGTATCATATACTAACTTAATCAAACCTTTTAAACTCATTACTCCACCATCGCGAGTCTTAAATGGTTTTCCATCAGGACCATTGATTGTTCCGAATCCATTAAATCTAAAATCGAAATCTTCAGGTACTAAACCGGACTTTTTACATGCTCTAAAGATTTGCTCAAAATGAAGATTTTGTCTTTCATCTACAAAATACCAAATTCCATCGGGATTAAAGTCCTTCATTCTTTGCAAAATTGTCGCTAAATCTGTCGTATCATATCCAATAGATCCGTTACTTTTTACTAAAATTAATGGAGGCATTTCTTTTTTGTCATCATCTTCTTTAACGTGCATGATTAAAGCACCATCACTTACTTCTGTTACTCCCTTAGATTTTAAGAACTCTAAAGTTTCGTCAACATAAGAATCAGCATCAGACTCTCCATAACTATAATCAAACTTACAATTCAAATAATCATATATTTTATTGCAATCTTCTTTACTTACGTTTACTATATGTCTCCATAATGCACGAATTCCAGGAACTCCCTTTTGAAATTTTTCTGTAAGAATTCTTGCTTCTTCTGCATACTTTTCATCTTCTTTTGAACGCTTACTTGCACGAGGGTAGTAGATACCTAGATCCTCACTTGTAACTGGTGATATTTCCGGATAAGGTCCTGTGTAGTTTTCATCAAAGTAAGGCAATTCCGGATTATTTTCTTGTATCTCACGAATAACAAGACCAATTGGCGTTCCCCAGTCTCCCCAGTGAACATCTCCAATTGATTCATCTTTAAATAATTTAATCAATCTTCTTACGGCTTCTCCAATATTGCATCTCAAATGCCCTACATGCAATTCTTTTGCAATGTTAGCTCCTCCATAATCAAGAACTATTTTCTTAGTTTTTTCACCTTTATCAACAAATATATCAAAATCATTAATACCTTTATTTAAATGTTCAATTAGTACCTCATTTTTAAAAGTTAGATTAATAAAACCAGGCCCTTGAATATTTATATTTTCAAAATATTTATCAATTTTAGATGCTATTTCTTCAGCAATTTCACGTGGATTTTTTCCGTACCTTTTAGCTAATTGCATTGCACCATTAAATTGATATTGCCCAAATTCCCTTTTACTAGATACTTCTAATCTAACAGCAATACCTTCATAATTTAATGACTTTAAAATATCATTCAAATATACTTCCGCTTCTTTTATTAAACTCATATAAAACACCTTCACATATTCTAACACTTAATTTTCTATTGTCAAATGTTTTTTCTATTAAAAAAAGTGACTTAACACTTTTTATTTTCCCAATACAGTTAGTAAGTTATAATATTTATTATCAACTATTACAAATAGTGAAATATCATCTTGTGCATTTACTTTTATTAAAGCGCTTCCATCTACTTCGTAGGAATAAACTAAATTGTTATATTTATTTACCATTAATAATGTAACATCCTTATCTTTAAAATCAACACTTACGTATTCTCCCATAAGAGCAATATCGAAGTCTTCCCTATAGATTTCTGCCTTATCCAATTCACTTACTATACTTTCTGTATTAATATTCTTAAAAATTGAATAATCGTAATTATCCATACATTTATTAATATTATAAGATACTACTCCATTATAGTAATTTGCTGATTGAGCAATATATTCAGATTCCTCTAATGTGAAATTTATATTGTGATTTATCTCACTAGTATCTGTCTTTATTGAATGTATTTTTCCCAAATAATCTATTTCAAGAATAATATTTTTAATATTAGTATTCCCAAACATTCTGGTATTATATTCAACTAATAAATGATCCCCTTTAACTAAATACCCACTTAAATAGTCAAAATCTAAGTAATAATTCAAATTATTATTCTCATCGAAGCCTCTTATAATAGAGTTATTACTATTAATATTGCCCATTAAAATAATAGAAGATTTATTGGTATCTTTAATCTTTTCTAGATCGAAGTCATTAACAAAATCATTTAACGATTCAGTTGATATATTAATTGTTGATTTTTCTCCACTAGAAGATTCTAAAGTAATAACATTGTTGCTATTATTATATAGTCCAATAACGGGAATAATATGCATTATTGATTCATTATCTTCAGCAACTTTAACATCATTGATGTATAGAGAGACACTTTCCTTATTCATTGTATTAAATATAATTATAGCAGTTAATGGACTTATTCCATAAGGATTCACCATCACATAAGGATTATTTAAAGAGTAATTTCCATTCTTAGCGATATCCTTTAATTGTTCATCTACTTTTTCTTGCTTTCTCAATTGCTCTGATAGATTATTATCTAGATAAGTATTATAGTTTTTAAAGTAATTATCTGTATTAATTATTCGGTTAGATAAAAGAACCGTTAAAAATATCATTGATATTGCAAATATTAAAAATACAATAAAAATCATCGATGTACTTACTTTATTATTCTCTTTCATGTTACCACTCTCTATTCTAACAAAATTATATCTTAGTAATTGAAAAAAGTAAATTACTTATTTTCAACCATGAAAAAACTCTAGCCTGATAAACTAGAGTAATTTCAAGTTTTGAATAGATACTAATTATTATTATCAGTAATAATCAGCACTCATAACTTCTGATGAGTTTTCTTTCTCAATAACACGTGCATACTTAGTCGAAGTTATAGTCATTAAGACATTCGATAATATAGGCATTTAATGAATCTGGCAGTCTATCAAGATTACAAGTAACCATGAATCAACATGCTTATTCATTAATGTCTATAGAGTAGTTAAACTAGGAATAAATTAACATTTAAAATGTTAGAAAGTATAGTTTTATTAACATAAAAGTATACAAAAATAAAAATCGTTAACTACTTTATTATACTAAGTAACTTTATTATACTTAGTAATCGAAAAATTGTCAATATAAGTTACTCACTAAAATCAAAAATAACTTTATCTTTATCAAGTTTAAGTTTGGCATCAAAAGATTTGCCATTTTTAGAAACAAATCCATTTATTTTTGCCGTAATGCCATTCTCCAATAAGCTTTCAGCATGTTTTTTTGATATTACTCGATTACAGATAACTGTATTAATTTTAAAAGAACAATTCTTATAATCTTTGCATCCGTAAGCATATCTATTCTTTACTACTTCACTGCCACATAATGGACACTTGCCTATTACATCACCAAAAAAACCAGTATCTTTATCTCTTTCTATTGGACTATCTTTTTTCTTAAAAACTTCACTAATTTCATCAATTGCAATCTTAATAGAGTCATCTACAGATATTTCTTCATGATAGACTTTTTTTAATGCCTTACCCATTTCACTTGTCTTATATTTATCCATAGATATATCCATTTGACTTAAAGATTCAATTAAATATATTCCCTGATTTTGGATTGTATAGACATCTTTATTTAGAGCAATATATTCTGAAGTAATAGCATTTTTAATAATTCCCGTTCTTGTTGCTTCAGTACCTAGTTCTAATCCTTCAAAAATTGCCTTATAATCTTCAGTATCATCCACTTCATCTTGGTTTTCTTCCAATGCCTTCTTATCTTCTTTAAATGGATTCTTTAGATAATTATTTAAAGTTTCAATAGTATAGTGCTTAGGAGGTGTTGTCTCTTTTTCTTTTGGTTTAAAATTAGTATTTATCTTTTCTCCAATTTCTAAATTGGGCAATATTTTATCTTTAGTAGAAGTATCATCAAACTTTGTCCATCCTGGATTAATAATGATTGTTCCCTTTAAAGTAAATTCTTCTAAATCACCACATTTAATCTTAATCTCAGTCTTTTCTACTGTACAATCCTCACTGCAGAATACTGCTACAAATCTTTTAAATACAGTTTGATAAACTAAAAATTCTTCTTCAGTTAAATTTTCTTTTTTAGGAATCTTATATGTTGGAGTCAAAGCTGAATGTGATTCAATTTTTGAGTCATCAAAAATTGTTTTCTTATCTTTAAATTTAACTGGATAACCAATCTTTGATATATTATTTAGAATAGTTTTAATCTTATCTTTTTCTGCTACTGCTAGGTATTCAGAATTAGTACGAGGATAAGTTAAATATCCACTTTCATATAGTTTTTGAACTATTGATAAAGACTTATCCATTGGCATCTTATACTTTTTTCCTAAGTAATTTTGCAATTTTGATAAAGAGTATAATTTTCCTGGATTTAAAGTATCTTTCTTTACTTTTTTATCCATTACTATAGCATCTAAACTATTTAATGTATTACAATATTCCTGTGCTTTCTTTAAATCTTTCTTATCAAATTTTTCTTTGCTATTAAGTTCAATTTCTTCATTCTTAGTTAGCTCATTACTATTAATACCATAGTATATTTCCGGTTTGAAGTTTCTTATTGCCATATCGCGATCATATATAGCTTTTACTATTGGAATAATTACCCTCCCAACTCTTAAAAGAGTACCTGTCTTTAAAGTTGCAAATCTCGTTAAATTTACTCCATAAAGCCAATCAATGTAAGTTCTTGCTAATCCTTCATTTGCTAAATTATCATAATTAGATTCATCCTTCAGATCACTTAGTCCTGCATTAATAGTCTCTACTGTCTGATCAGGAACCCAAAGCCTAACCTTTTTCTTTTCTGACTTCAGTGCATTATCGACAATTAATCTAATTATTACTTCTCCTTCACGATCAGCATCACCTGCATTTACTATTGTATCGACGTCTTCTCTATTTATTAAACTTTCAATTATATTATATTGTTTTAAAATACCTGGATCTACTTTTTTGTTTGCTGCTTTTTTTAAATTAAATTTAAATCGCGTTGGAAAGCAAGGGATATTATCCATTGTCCATCTTCCATCAGTTGGAGTATCGCTATAGTCTTCAATATCAGCTAGAGTGAACAAATGACCAATAGTATATGTAACAATATATTTGTCATTAGTGTAATAGCCATTATTGTTTTTCATGTTCCCAATTGCATTGACAATGTTTCTTGCAAGCGATGGTTTTTCTGCAATAATAAGAATCATTTGAAGCCCTCCAAACTGTATATTTATATTATATCAACTTTTATCCAATTAAAAAAGTGGAGATTACTCCACCTATCTTTCATACTCAACATATTTATAAGTATCGGGAATAGTAATATCAGAATCCGAACATAAAATAAATATATTTTTATCACTCAAATTTACATTATAATCTGTTGTTATTATTTTAGTATTAGTAAAGTATTTAGATAACAATTCTTTGAACTTATAAAATTTATCTAAACTTCCTTCATGTAAAATATAGTTTATGGATAAAAACTTGTCTTTATTTAGGATTCTTTTAATATTATATATGAATCTCTCTTCAAAAATTATATCTAGTGGCTCATTATCTACATATAAATCAATGAATACTCCATCATATTTCCTATTTGTCTTAATAATAAAATCATAGGCATCAGTACAATATATATTTAATCTCTTATGATTCGGATCGTGTTCAGCAAACAATCTATCTAGGTATAGATATTTAAACGAAATGTCTATTAGTTTTGAATTTATTTCTATAACATCCATTGTTTTATCAGAATAATGGCTAATATAGTATTTGGGATAAGAAAAACCCCCACCACCTAATACTAAAACTGAATTAACGGCACCTAGATTAGAAAGAATATCATAGAGTTTGGGATAACTATCATATATTTCAAACACTTTTTCATTATCCATATATGAAAGAGATTGATAGGAATTAGAAGACATGATAGAAACAATTCTTTCGCTATCTATTTCCAATTCTCTTAACTCATATTCATCATCTATTACTTTACTATTTAAAATATTAATGCTCATATTATCTTCCTATCAAAAAAGAATAATTTTTTAAATTATTCTTCTATCTAAATGCATTATGTGTTCCATTTCCATAAAAACTATAGCCTTCAGTATTTCTTCTTCCAGCAAGAGTATCATTTATAGCTTGCATCATTTCTGGCGAAATACAACTAGGATCATTCATAGCACGAGAAAACTTTTGGTTTTGATATCCATAACCTTCAAACTGATTAGGTGCAGATACTACCTCTGTTACACTTGAACCGCCCCAGTTACCGGCTTCAACTCTATTAAGTATTGAAGAAGTAACTCCCATAGTATCAGAATAAGTATACTCATTTCCTTCTGCAGCTTCTGCATACACTGTAGCACAAAGAACCTTATACTCTTCAGGAGATAAATTATATGCTTGCGCTTGATATGAAGGTTCCATTGTACCTGGAGAATGAGTACCTGGAATATCACCATTTCCATTTGATGGAGTTGGATTTTCAATAACCGGTTCTTTTGGAACATTATCTATAGGTTCGTCAGTTTCGATACTAACCGTATCTGGAGTTCCTTTAATATATGCCTTTTCTTCTTTACTTGGTTGTTCATTGCTATCTTTTATATTACTAGATCCATGATCTAAAGCAGATTTAATACCTGTTGCGCTAGCAATTGCTTTAAATACCAACATACCACTTTCGTTCATAATAATCTCACTATTAACATTGTACTTTGAACTAGACATTTGAAATTGATCACTAAGACCTATTCTCTCATTTAATGTATAATCATCTATACTATTAAATTTGGTTTTCTTATCTAATATATAATCTTTATATTTTTGATCAATTCGCAAAGCAGAATTGCTCAAATTAGTAACTTTTCTAATCAAGTTATTAATTTTAGATGGTAAACTAGACATATATCCACTTTGACTAAAAGAAGCTGGAGGACTAGTTAGAATAGATTTTGCATTATTAAGATTTGTTATAGCATCTTCTAAATCGTTCTTAATAGGGTCATATATACCTGAATTTGAAATATTTAACTTCATATAATCTCACCTACCATCTTAATAATATCTTGAATTAGTACCCTGAACTTCACTTTCGCAAGATTTTACTTTGGCTTCTGTATCTCCCGAAAATCTCTTCATTTCGTCAGCTATATCTTTCATATTCGAAATAAACTTTGTATATATGTTTAAATCTCTATATACTTTTTCACTGTATACTTCAGCATTCTTTCCGGTCCATTCACCAGTAACTGGAATGCTCTCTATTTTCTTAAAAAAATTATCTACTTTTGATTGCAATTCATCTAAATAATCACAAATCTTTAATCCCGCATCTTGGATTTTTTCTGTATCACACTCTATATAATTTTCGTTCATAAGCTACCACCTAAAAGAGCTGAAAGATGATCGCCTTGCAGCTTCCGCTTCTTCACGACGTCTTTCTTCTTCCTCTAATCTTTTAATTTCTTGTTCTATCTCATCCATCTTAGTATCTATAGCAGGAATAACTGTATTTTTTAAATAGTTAGAAGTTTCAGCACAGCTTTCTTTTAATGATTTTGCAACTTCCCCTAAATTACTTCCATCATCGTTGATACTGTAATTATTATTAGCAGTTTCACTAACACTTCCAAGTGAATTAGAAGATTTAATCATATAACTTGCTGTAACACTGACAGAAATCTTATAATTTGCAAAATCTGTTAATAGTCTTTTCAACTCTGGAATACTTGCCATGTTGAAACCCCTCCTCTATTTAAAAAATATTATTTATTAGTCAATTCTAATTTGAGATGCTTCAGTTTGAATTGCTTGAGCATCAGAATTAATAGCTTGAGCATTACTTTGATCTCCAGCTATCATTTGAGCCATGATACTTGAATCTTCAATTCTTTCACCATGAGCAGCACCAGTTAATGCAATATTAAATTGTCTATAAGTAGTAGCATAAGCTTCTAATAATTGTTTAATTGCTTTAACATATAAAACAGCTTCATCTCTTGCTTGTCCTTTTAAAGCTCCATCAATATAAGCTTCTGTGTTAAAGTTATTAATTATATCTTCTAGAGATTTAACATGAGCATCAATTGCTTCAGTTAAGATAGTGTAGTTTGCAGTATCAATACCAACGAATCCACCATCCCAAAGTGATTCAAGTCTTGCAGTAGCACCACTTAATAGTGATTCAATTCTACTTCCGATTTCTTGAAGAGTTCCAGTTCCCATATGATATAGGTCGCTTATTCCATTTCCTACGAGATTTTGTATAGACATATTCCGTTTCCTCCTTATCTTAATGATTCAGCTATAGCAGAGTCATAATTATCAACATTTTGTGCAATTTGAGCAAATTCTGCTTTAACGTCATCCTTAATTCCTTCTAATGTTTGTATCATTGTTTCAGAGTCTCTCTCTAATTTTTCTTTAAAAGCATTTGCTGATTGACCAGCCCATACTTGATCAACTGCTGCTCTTAAAGTTCCCATATTGTTATGTAATTTTGAAATTAGGTCATCAATAACATCTAAATTTAATTTATTTAAGAAATTTGATATACCTACAGTATCATAACCAATACCAGCTTGTTCGATATTTAATTGTGCCATAAATTATACCTCCTTATTGTTAATCTTATTGGCTTCTACATTAATGTTTTGAGATAAATCTGTCATTGCATCTCTTGCGGCTTTATCATTCTCATCCATACTAATTTTCAAACCAAGTAAATCATCGGGATAGCTTAGTAGATTAGACTTTAACAAATCAAATTGACGTTTATAATTATCTAATTTGCTTATTAAAGCATCACCTACAGGCCCCTTAATATAATCTTGAACATCATATACAATATTTTCGATATTTCTCAAAATAGAACCAATATCATCAACATCATTGTTAAGTTCTAAAATTAAATTTTCTAACTCTATCTCTTTGATTCCTTGACCTGCATCTGAACCAAAAGACACTCCGCCATCGCGCACTATAGATTCTCCTTTCAAAACAAAAATAAAGCTAGAGTAATTTATATCGTTCACTACTCTAACTTTATTATATATTTGTTATCTATTATTTGTAAATAGTATTTACTTATGCTTTACATTTAAAACAATACAAGCTGTGTACCATTTTTAATATTGGTATTTCTAACATATAATCCATTGTTATATATTTCACCAGTTCTTCTATTGCATAATTGAAGATTGTCCTTTATTGGATATTGGTCAAATACTATATTATTTATTGCTTGATTAATAATAGTTATTACTTGTTCTACATATCTATTTACAGGTATATAGAATTCAAATTTTTGATCTATTTCCGGAACAAACACCGTTACTAAAACCTTATAGTCCATTAACTATCCTCACCATCCAATACTGTCTTAATCATCATATATTCGGCATCATTTATAACAAATCCTAGACCCTCATATACAATTTTGCGATCTTCCATTGTAATTGACTTAACACTGAATAAGTTTTGATTAGAAATATTATTACCTAGCCATATACCATAACTTGTATTAACACTTTTGAACCAAGTTTCGATTCTTAGTCGTTTCATTCTTTCATAAGTATCTACTAAGATAATTGTTGATTTTTTAGCATCATTAATTGCATTAATGTAATCTACAAAGTATTGAGTACCTACTTCTTTTAATTTATTCTTATACAATCCTACACCTAATACAAAAGTAATACCTTGATCTTGATTATCTGTACGTTTTTCAAGATCTCCCTTCAATGCTAATATTGTTGCATCCAATTTTTCATTAAAATATTGAATTTCCATATTAGTTCCCTTATATATATTATCAAAGTCTAGTACTCTAACCTTAGTACCCGGAGACTTAGATAACATATTTACAATTCCATATATTGAATTAATTGTATCTTTAAAATTATCAACACACATAACAAACATTTTCTGTTTCAACATGTCAAATGTACAAATGTTTTTTTCGTGGAAATTGTAACCAATAGGAAATTTATCTAATGTCGTAATATATTTGGATAATTCTTCACTTGTAACTGTATCTGGTATCTTAGGTAACGACTTAGCTCTTACTTTGTAATAAGCAGCAAAATTATCAGCATTCTTTCTAACAATAGAGTTTATATTTGCTTTTTCTGCTATATATGCTCCTTGGAATTCACAGAAAAGATCATCTTTAATAATTGCAATTCCTCTACTATATGCGTTTTGAGGAATAAGCTTTTTATCACAGCCTAATATTGAGCGATAATTAGTATCATCAGGTTGATGAAGAACAATCTTATTTTTAAAGAATGCTGCAACTTTTGAACGTAATGCTTGTTGCGAAGAAACTGATACAATGAAAGTAATTCCATATTTAACTCCGTCTCTAAACATATTGTTTACAGCATCAACTAATCTAGGTAGATTCTCTTGAAATATATCAAATGCATTAATTACAATTGTCCAAAGAGGCAATGCCTTTCCGCTCTCTTTTAAATAGCCTTCATAACTACCATTATAATCTGCGAACAAATCTTTTCTGCGCTCAATTTCTTCTTCAATCATTTGAAGAATTCCAATTATGGTATCAAAATTTTCAATGAAAGCTACTTCGCCAACATGAGGGAACTTGCTAAACATTCTCAAGGTCTCTGAACCTAAATCAATAATATAGTAATTAATCTCTGTTGGAGTATGTTCTGTCATACTAGACCATAATATTGTCGATATTAGATTTTCCTTACCTGAACCAGTTTCACCAAATATTGCCGTATTTTCTTTTAAATTATAAGTAAACACATTTTGCTCTTGAAGAGCAGGATTGTCATATTCACCAATAACTGTTGTAAAATCATAAGGCTTTGGTTGATGGTTATACCTCTTTTTAACATCTGCTAACATAATCTCTTCTGGGATATTTGGCAACCATAATTGCTTACCAACAATATGTTCACCTTCAGAAATTTTCGAAATGTAAGAGACAATATTTAATAATTCTTCTCCGTTATCTTCTTTTCTAACATTCTCTTTAAATGTGTTTTCATCATAACTATTTATTGTTTTTCCCATGTTATCAATATACTGAACAGACTGATCTACATCAGTTTTAACAATATCTGATGGATAGTACTTAGCTCCAGCCCAAGCACTTTGTCCCAAACTGAAGTATTCATTATAACCTACTTGTAAATAGAAAGAACCTGTAGTTTTTAACATTGCTGCATCTGTGCTCTTAATCATCTCTTGTGAATCGCTCTTATCTTGAACTCTTAAACAAACGTGGAATCTTGAGTTCGACCAAATTTGATCATTAACTACACCACTTGGTTTTTGTGTTGCCAAGATTAGGTGAACTCCTAGAGAACGACCTATACGAGCTGTCGAAACAAGTTGATCCAAAAATTCTGGTTCTTGCGACTTTAACTCTGCAAACTCATCGGAAATTATAAATAGATGCGACATAGGTTCATCCAACATACCTTTACGATAATATTGTTGATATTTATAAATATTAATGCTTGATTCATGAAGTTTCTCTCTCGCTTCATTAAATAGATTTTGTCTTCTCTTTAATTCAGCTTCAATAGAAGTCAATGCACGGTTTATTGCTGATTTATCAAGGTTTGTTATTGTACCCGCTAAATGTGGCAACTTAATACCCATCTCTTTATTTTCAAACGATAATGCAAGACCTCCACCCTTATAGTCTATCAGTACGAACTGTACTTCATCTGGGTGAAAGTTAACTGCTAAAGATAATATGTATGTAATGATCCATTCTGATTTACCTGAACCAGTCATACCTGCAACTAATCCATGAGGTCCCCATCCTTTTTCATGGGCATCCATTTTAAAAATCTCTCCATCTTGATTAATACCAATAGGTACTGCTAAAGATGCTACTGGATTATTAGTTTTCCACCTTTCAAGTGAATTTAATTGTTCAACTTTTCCCACTTTATATATTGATAGGAAAGATACACTCGAAGGAAGTTCGTATTTACCTTTGTCCTTAACCATTGGAATATTTGCAAGTTGTTCAGCACATCCATACATATCTATCGACTTGTTTAGTTCTGCATTAAACTGTTTTTGATTGTATGAAGCTAGTTCACTTTCGAACAATCCAGAATTTTCCCCATCGACATTGATAAATGTAGTACATTCACTAGGCAAATTAGATAGACGATTATTTCTAATTATTATTGAAAATCCTAAATTTGTTCTATATGATAATATTTTTTTTATTGCAGATAAATTTCTTCCAGTTTCCAAATCATCCAAGAAAATTAAATAATATGGACGATAATCGAAATATCTTGGTCTTTCTTCACCTTGTTCGCCATTTTCTTCTAATTTAACAGTTTCATCATCTGATCGACGATCTCCAAATACCTTTTCTAATTCGGTATTAATTTCTGCAGCTTCTTCAGCAGTAGTTGCAAAGTATCTATTTTCCTTTGCTCCATCCCATGAATGAGGTATTATTTTTAAATACTCCCATAAATATTCGTTTTTCTTATTAGTTATAGTTACTATCTTTAAATCATTATAAGCATGGAATGTCATAAATTGTAAGAATAAACTATCAACGAAATACTTAGTCATTAATTCATTTCCAACTATGGCAACTACTTGTTTTTTTATAAACGACACATTGACAGGACAATCATCCATATATTTAGCTTCAGCTAAAATTTCATCTAAAGCATCCTGTAAGACATCACTATCTTCAATAGTAAAGCGATCTGAAGGATCTTCAATATCAATTTGTGTCTCTACTCTTCCTATTCCTATTTTTGCTTCCAAGAAATCATCATGATCAATATTTCTTTCCCATAAATTTCTCTTTCTATTGTAAATTATTGATTGACATTCTTCTAATGGAATATTATTTTCAATTAATATTTGTTTTTGTAGCGATTTAATCTCATCAATTTTATTCTTTTTCTTTTCTAAATACTTTCGATATTTCTTATATCTTCTAATATTTTCTTTTTTCATCCTTCTAGCATGATATTTTCTTGTTATAGTTGGCCAAAAGAAAGATGAAAGTAATAATGTTACAATTGCAAGTATAGATGGAATACATCTTTCGAAAGTAGTTTCACCTAACATATAGCTTTGAAGAGTATTAAATAATGTATATGCCGATGTAATTACCATTGTCAAACGCGGACCAACCTGTAAAATTGCCGGATCTGTCGAAGTTTCTTCTCTTTCGGGTGGAGTATCAATTACAACGCGTTCTTTTTCTATAACGCTTTTAAATCTTGGTGCTTTAAAAAACAATTGGTTTTTATTATATAAAGGCGTATCATCTGGGATTTCTTTTTCATATGTAATTACTTGCTTATCTATTTGCTTTTTTTCAAAACATTCCGGGTTAATAGATAACGCATTATTTGGTTTGTTAATTATAAAATAATTATTGATTACTATTATCTTAAGCCCATATAAAAATATATAATCACCATGAAACATGTTTTTATTTCTAAATGGTTTGTTATTAATATAAGCTCCTTTGTTTTCCGTCTTTGCAACCCAATGATTCCCACTTTTACTTAGTGTTACATGAGTGCTAGAAACTGCAGGTATATTATAAACAATTGAACAATCATTTGATGAACCTATAGTAATCGTATCTTTTTTACTTATATAGTATTCAACATTATTATCATATGTTGGTAAAGATATTATTTTCGTAGTTAATTCCTTTTTAACTTCTTTTATTACATACAAACAAAAACTAACTAATTCAACATCTTTAACTACTTGCCCGTTAGCCTGAATCTCTATATCATCGTTTGATTTAATCACCCATTTGTCATTTTCAGCTTCGATGTTAGTAATCATTTTATTTTCATTGTTTAAAATAGAATAAACACCTGAAACCTTTGCTGGCAATTGCAATTTATCCAGTTTATCATCTCTTAATATATAACAAATCATAATAATACTCCCCTTATTATTTATTTTATTATACCAAGTTATAAAATTATAAGCAATATTATTATTTGTTAATTTTTATGTAAATAACTTTAAATATTGTTCTAAAATAGAAAATTAATTATTGCATTTTGTTATAATGATAATAGGTGGTTGTATGAATAAATTTAGAAAAATCGCAAGATTTAAATATAATAGTAAAAGATATCAATTATTTATGAGCGAATCAAATAAGATTGCTTTTTTGGAAATTAAGGATGGAAAATTTTATTATCCTGAATTAAGCGATTTGATAGAAATAAACTATTTATTTAACTACAGTAGACATTCTCAAAACATAAAAAATGATAAGATAAAATATTTCCATTTTGTTCCTAAAGCAATAAGATACGGAGTTTTAGTTACTTTAACTTCATCTTTACTAGTTGGATGCGGTCAAAAACCTTCATTTACTTTAGAAGATCTTCCATCATATAAAAACGCTTATACTGATACTAATAGCGTATATAGTGACTCTGAAACTATAGAAGAAGGGAGTTATGAATCCGAAAAAGTAGATGCAATTTCTAACAATCAAAGTAGCAATATCACAGATTCTCAAAATAATATTGTTGGAGAGGTTGATAATTATTTAGATTTGTTAGCAACTGCTGATGATGGCATAGATTTTAAATACGCTTCTGATTACGAAGAATTAGAATATGTAAATCGTATATATGTAAGAGATAGTAACGCATATGAAGAAGTATATGGTTATAGCAATGTTACTATAGAGCAAATAGAAAGTGCTCTTAATAGTAATACAAAAATAAACAATGATTATAAGCAATTCATATTACAATATGTAAGAGACTGGAATAGATTATATCCTGGTTCTGACTTTTCAACACTTTATCATAATCTTTCCACTTTAGAAATTAAAGTTTGTACAAAAGATGAAATGGCGCGTCATACATTATCTACGACTTCTCTTGCATGTTATAAAAAGAGTGAAAACACTATATATGTTTTAGATGGTATAGATTTAAGCCGAGAAAGTAGTGATTATATTATTGTCGCACATGAATTAACTCATTGTGCAAGAAACACTATATTTGAAAGAGAAGACGGAAAGAAAATATTCGTTTCATTCTTTGATGATATGAATATGGGAATGTATATTGAGGAAGCTCTTATTACTGATTTTTGTTATGAATTGCAAGGGCTTGGAAATAAATCAAATTTCTATACTCTTCAATCAAGCTATTTTAGAATAATATTAGATGCTATCGACTATAACGGTGCAGACTTCATGAATCATAGTGTTAATTATCTAATTGATAAAATGGACGAGTACATGGAGGATGAACAATATGCATATCATATTATTACTCTAATTGATGCTGAAGCTGCTTTAAGATATACACCTTATATTGAACCGGAGTTTGAAGATTTTAACGAATTATACCAATACATAACAAGAATGTTTATTAAGAATAATGTAACATCTGATATGACATATGATGAAGCAATGAGCAAATACGATGAGTTAGTAGAAGAAATTACATACTATTTCGATCAAATGAAGAATCCAATTGAATTAGATTTGAATGTTTTTAAAGAAGAATTTGAACGCGAAATTAATAGTATGGAACTTTCAAACGAAAATGGATTAAGTAGATAATTATTATCTACTTTTTATTTGATATTTAACACTATTGTTAGTATAATTATCTTATAATAGGAGTTGGATAGTATGAACATTGAAAAATTTTTGCCAATTATGAATAATTTATTGCCAATTTCAGAAATCATTTTATGTATTTTTTCGTTAGTTATGATTGTTACTTACATATTATCATTATGGTTCATTTTCAAAAAAGAGGAAATAAAGGAATTCTATTCACTAATCCCCTTTTATAACTTTTATTTAGTGTTCAAAATTGCGAAAATCCCTTTTTATACAATCTTTATACCTTTTGTGAATGTCATTGTGATGATTTTACTACCCTATAAATTATTAAATAGATACAAAAGACCTAGATGGATGATGAACTTATCAATTGTTTTTCCTTATGCTTTTATGCTTTATATTGCATTTTCTGATAAGTGTAAAAAACCAAAGGATATAAGAAAAGCTATAAAGACATTGTTTGAATTAGAAAATATTGAAAACAATTTAGAAAGCAATCTAGACATAGATGACTTATATTTTAGAGAAGAGACACAAGATATTAACAATATTAATAGTATTAACAATACTTTTGTTTCAAAAACTGAAGAAATGATACAAAACATAGAGGAAAATTCAATTATAGATGATTATTATTTAGAAAATGAAATAGTTGATGAAGAACTAGAAAGCAAAAAAAATAACGATATTCCCATAATAGAAGATAATATTGAAGATATTATAGAAATATTTGATCAAGAAGAAAATAGTCTACTTTCATCTGGCATAGACTCCATTGAAGACCAATTAAAAAATAACGATAATATAGTTCATGTAGATACAGCAAAATATGAACAATATAAACAAAAAGAAGCATCTAACGAAAGTATTGCTTTTGGTGGAACTAAAAAAGAGGAAAACTCAACACATAATAAGAGTGAAGATTTAAAATGTCAGAGATGTGGCTCATCTTTAATTGGCGCTAATGATTATTGTCCTGGATGCGGGTTAAAAATTTCATAATTTTTAACTCTTTTTTATTATTTAGAACAAAATTCGACATTTTAAAAAAAACTCGTGTGTATAATAACAATCATTCTTCAATAGAAAGGATGATTATATGAGCGAAGAATTTAGATTATTAAATAAAGAATTTGAAAGAATCAGAAATATGGGATATGTTAGATCTTCTAGAAAGGGAACTACTGGTATAGGTAAAACATTTGAAGATTTACTTGGTAAAGATGAAGACTCCAATGATACCCCAGATTACTTAGGCATTGAAATAAAGACAAAAAGAGGTTATAGCAAAAGTTACATTACTCTTTTTAATTGCGCACCAAAAGGTGAAACAAATTTCGAAGTTAAAAGATTGAGAGATAAATATGGCTATCCAGATAGGATATTTAAACAGTTTAAGGTATTAAGTGCTATAGCTTATGGAGATCACTCCGAAATAGTTGCAAATAGATACTTATTTAAATTAGATGTCGATTATAATGAAAAAAGAGTTTATTTAGTTATAACCGATAGATTTTTCAATGATTATGAAAGAATAACCTACTGGCCTTTTGAATTGTTAAATGGAAAATTAGAAAAGAAGTTGAAGAAACTTGCTTTAATTGAAGCATGGCCAAATAAGATTAAAGGAGTTGACTACTACAAATACTATGCAATAAAATTTTACAAATTTACAAATTTTGAACAATTTATCACTCTTATTGAAAAAGGAGTTATAAGAGTATGTTTCAAGGCTGGCATTTATAGAGACGAAGACCATTTAGGTGAAATACAAGATAGAGGCACTGGATTCCAAATTCAAGAAACTGATTTAGAGAAACTATATAATCGAATCAAAGTATAGAGGTTTGGGAATAAGGAGTCACAGGCATAAAAAAAACATCTAATCTAGATGTTGATTTATAATAAATGGTCGAGAAGACAGGATTCGAACCTGCGACCCCTTGGTCCCAAACCAAGTGCACTACCAAACTGTGCTACTTCTCGAAAATGGTGCGCCCAAAGGGAGTCGAACCCCTAACCTTTAGATCCGTAGTCTAACGCTCTATCCAATTGCGCTATGAGCGCGGTTCCCTTTCGATGTGATTAAAACTGAATTACTTATTCATTATAACACATTTTATGATAATTTCAAGAAAAATATTACATATTTTTAATATATTTTATTAACATTATAATTTTAAAAATAATATATATAAAATTATTATTAGATATGCTATAATTTTTATAGGTGATAAAATGAATACTGGGATAATATACAACATAGATTTATCAACAACTAATAATGACATAATCTCGGTGTCATCCGACGAGTTTAATCACTTTTACATTTCAAATATTGATGATAATGGTGATGAAATTAGTTACGAAAAAGATAACGAAGGAAATCTAAAAGCTAACTTTTTTATGATTAAACTTCAAAAAACCGACGCAGGAAGCGCTACAATTATGAAAAATATTATGAAGCAAAGAAATATCACAAAAGTTGGAATAAGTTTTACCAATGGCGGATATCAAGAATTTCAACTAGCAAAAAAAAGAGTTGCTTCTAACGGAAAAATTCAAAACTCTTATGAAGATACTTTTTATGAAAATGAAGATTTGTGTATAATAATAACTAACAAAAATATAAAATATAAAGAAAACTTATTTATATAAGTTTCTTTTTTTATAAAAAAGCAAAAAACTTAATTTTGAATTTAAAATAAAAAAACAACGATTTAACGTTGTGCAATAAATACAGATGGTGTCCCGCTGGGAATTCGAATCCCAGACCCTCTGATTAAAAGTCAGATGCTCTACCGGCTGAGCTAGCGGAACATATAATAAAGTGGTTGCCTCGGATGGACTCGAACCATCGGAATGTCAGAGTCAAAGTCTGATGCCTTACCACTTGGCTACGAGGCAATAAACTAAAGTGGTGGAGGGTCATGGATTCGGACCATGGAACCCGAAGGAACAGATTTACAGTCTGCCGCGTTTGACCACTTCGCTAACCCTCCATAAAAAAAGTGGTGCCGACAGAGGGAGTCGAACCCCCAACCTACTGATTACAAGTCAGTTGCGCTGCCAGTTACGCTATGTCGGCAAAAAAAATGGTGGGCGATATAGGACTCGAACCTATGACCCCTTGCTTGTAAGGCAAGTGCTCTAACCAACTGAGCTAATCGCCCATTTTTTAAAAAAATTTATAAATGGTGCCCGAGGCCGGACTTGAACCGGCACGGGCTTTAACACCCGCAGGATTTTAAGTCCTGTGCGTCTACCTATTCCGCCACTCGGGCGTGCACCATGTCTAACAAATTAAGACTATTTAATAATAACTTAAATCAACGACTAAATCAAGACTTTTTTTAAATTTTTATTCAATTTCTTTAATTTTTTAATGTTTTTTACTTATACATCAAAACTTTTAAACAATATTTACTATTTTGGTAGCATTTTCTGCATGTCATTAACGAATATTTTTTAATTTTGAACTTAGTAATAATGTGGTATTTACTATTCATTGATAATAACATTAGATTAAACTATTATCTTATAATTTATTATTTAAAATTCGTATGTTTTCTACATTTTTTTATTTTATTCTAAGTAAAAAACTAATTTTTTCATTTTTCACATTATAATTAAAATCAATAAAAAACTACGTTAATACGTAGTTAATTGACTTTACTGGTGGCTCCAACGGGAATTGAACCAGTGACACAAGGATTTTCAGTCCTCTGCTCTACCGACTGAGCTATGGAGCCATCATGGCGGTCCGTACGGGATTCGAACCCGTGGTCTTCTGCGTGACAGGCAGACGTCATAGGCCTCTAGACTAACGGACCAAATATGGTTGCAGGAGAAGGATTTGAACCTTCGACCTTCGGGTTATGAGCCCGACGAGCTACCAAGCTGCTCCATCCTGCGATATAAATTATTTTAAAATGGCGGAGAAAGAGGGATTCGAACCCTCGCGCCAGTTGCCCGACCTGCTGGTTTTCAAGACCAGTCCCTTCAGCCATCTTGGGTACTTCTCCGAGTCCGGTTTTCACGGAACAAATAGATTATAACATAATGTTTTTTATTAAGTCAATTAATTTTAGCATTTTTTTAATATAATATGAATTTTTCGCTATTTTATACATCATATATAGCAAAATAAAAAGAATAATATAATTATTCTTCATTGTGGATTTCTTTATATTTTTTATCAATCCACCCTTGTAAGTGTTGTTTTAGTGGAGTGAATCCCCTAACTGATTCTTTTACTAAACTATTCTCATCTATTCTATAGTTTAACCCTTTAACTGACAATATACACTTCTTAGTATTCTCATCAATCGATAATATTTCAACATATATAGTTTCTCCAACGTCTGCATAATTCTTTATGTTTTTTACGAATCTCTCTGTAATTTCTGAAATATGTATAAGTCCACTATAAGTATCATTTAGTTTAACAAATATACCATAACTCTCAATACCAGTTACAGTACCTTTCACAACACTTCCGACACATATGTCTTCCATAATTGCACCTCGAAAGTATTATAGCAAATAATCTTTACTTTGTACATCATTTTAGATATAATGGCATTGGTGATAAGTATGGAGAATGTAAATAAAGATATAAAAAACGACTCTGATGAAGAAAAAATAATAGCAGCAATAAATCAGTTACGTCCATATCTTAATAGTGATGGTGGCGATATTGAATACATTAAATATGAGGATGGTTTTGTATTTGTAAAGCTTTATGGTGCATGTGCAGCTTGCGCTTTTCAAGATTATACATTGCAAGATAATATTTTTGAATCTCTAAAAGAAATTGTTCCATCTGTCAAAGGTGTAATTAATGTAGAACTTTAATAGTTCTATTTTTTTATCCAATCAATTACATATAATTGATAATCTTTAAACTCGTTGCAAAATTTTTTTATCATTTTTTCATAATTATCTATTTTAGAAACTATTTTTTTTAAATTTTTAGCCTCTTTTTTTTCGATAAACTGATCCAATTCATCAAAATAGTATGACGGATACAATAATCTTGCAAGTAATATATTCATTTCATCATTATTAAAATTATATTTTTCTACAATTTTTCTAATCTCCAAAATATCATATTCTTCACTAATGAATTTTATTTTCATATATTCTGAAACATCTCTAGATATCGCATCAATAAGCAAATTTGTAGGGTCTAAGAACACTGTTTTTGTTAGTGGATAGTTTAATCTTCTATGAGAGACAATATACCTTATGTTGTTCTTATTACATCTATTGTAAACCGCAATTGCATTTTCTGCCATACCTATATAATAATTAAAACTGTTAATAAGCCAACCGTTTCCCAAACCAACTTCAGGGATTTTTTTTACATAATATTCTATTTTTTTAACCCATATTTCTGATATAAAATCTTCTCTTCTACTATTAATTAGCGGAAATAAATAAAACTGATTAATTGTTTCTTTATTCTCTATTAATGTCAATACATATTTTTTTCCATTATATTCAGTATATATTTCATTATTTTTATTAAGAATTATTTTATTAGTCTTTATATTATTTGATTGCAAGGTATTCATAATAATAACCAATTCTTCCATGCTAACATTCAATACCTTAAAGGCATAAATATTCTCGCTCATAATCAATATTGAGTAATTATCATATTCATAGATTTCATCAAAATTTAAATTATAATAAAAATGAATCGTATTTTTCATATTATATAATATGAAAAAAAGCAACAATTATGCTGCTTTATTAAAGGCATCAGGAGTTAAAACTAATCCTTGATTATCATCCTGCGATTGCCCATCTGGCATAATAACAGGTGCTTGTGTTTGATCTAGTGATGGAACATTCATATCTATTTGTGGGGTTGAAAATTCTCCATCAACAATACCTGATAGGTTTGGTTGCTCTTGCATATTTATCTGAGTGCCAATATCCGGAATACTTGTTGGCAAGTTATTGCTTTGTTCTTGAGTAAATTGCCCCGTCTCAGGAATATTAAATGTATTTTCAGATTCTACATCAGGAATTTGAATATCTATCGTTGGAATTGAAGTGTTTTGTATATTCTGTGATGAAATACCAATTTGATTTTCTGATCCTTCAGTAATAGTTTCTGCCGGTTTTACATCCGGAACAGTTCCTGATAAGTTTTGGTCTTCCGAATTAATTATACTTTCGCTATTGGGATCTGAGATATTTTGAACCACACTATTCTCCATAGTATTAGGAATAAATGCAGCACTACCTGATACAATCATATTTGTCGTATCTAGCATTTCCGAATTAGAACTGTCTAATGGCATCACTGTACTGATGTTTTTATTTTCCGTTCCTTGATGAGGTAACATTGCCATTGTATCTATCATAGCCGGTTGCTCTTCAATTGGCAGTGTCGCCCCCGCAGGTATACTTTGCTCATTTAGTGGCATTTGCGATGAAGCGTTTGCTTGATTTTGGGATGCAACGCTTTCTGTACTTTGTTGAATTAATTCTTTTTCTGGTTCAACAGGGATTTGTTTTGACAAGTCTACTCTAGGTATAGAAACACTTGTGTCTACAATACTACCTGTATCTATCTCAGAAGATATTTGATTAATTGAAGTATCAACTAAATAATCGCTTTGTAAATTTGACTCATTACTCAATACATTTTCTGCTAATTCTGGTTGTGGAGCTAACTCAAGATTATTTACTACATCATATTGTGCTGGTAGTGATTCTACTTGGCTAGACATTGCTGGAATTTCTTTTATTTCCTCATTTAATTCATTTTTAGTCTCAACTGATGATTCTATAGTTTTAGGAACTATTTTGTTCTTTTGCTGCTTAATGAATTCTTTTATTATAGTGATGTTTTCTCTAATTGTTGCTTGGGCTGCCTCAACAGCTAATATTGCGTTTTTTGCCTCTTCATCCGAAATAGTTCCATTAATTTCAATGTTTTTTCCACTATTATCGTTCGTTCTTGCAATACTTGAATTTATAAATTCTGGTTCCGATATATTTGATGATGTTTGGCTGTCATTATTAAACTCGGATATATTTGTTATAGTTTGACCAATTCCATTTGTATCATTATTATTTGATGTATTTGCATCCATGTTTTCCACAGATTGTTCATCAACTAATGAATCTTGCGTCGAATTAAAATTTTCATCGTTGTAAGATTGTTCAACGGATGGTTCCATAATAGGTTGCATAGGATTTGCGAAAATGCTTTCTTCTTGAGTCACTTTCGCCACAGGATTTTCTTCTTTCACTAATGAAGAATCAAAAAATGTATTTTCTTTCATTATTGGTTCGTCTTTATCCAAGGTTTGAATTTGTCCTCTTTGTTGCGTGGTAATTATATTGTTAAACGCACTTGTTTGAAGAGCAACTTTCTTCACTTTATCGTGAACATGATACAATCCTTCCGATAATGGTAATACTGTGATCAAAGTTGAAACATCTTCATTTTTACCAATTTTTTTCAGTAAATCAGTTATCTTTGTACTATCTTCATCCGAAATCCCAGGATTGGTAACTGGTGCATTTTCATAACCAATATATATTTTTAATAACTCGTTTATTTGTTCTCCAAGTGTATATATTAAATATTGTTTATCATTATCATTGAACTTAAAATGGGCAAGTCCATTTGATATTAATGATTCACCATTGTTTTTTAATATTTGTACATTTCCTATCATTAATAGCACCTCTTATCTTAATAAATTATAACAATATTAGTCTATCTTTTCAAGGATGAAATATTTGCAGTCAAATGCACAATTCTCTTTGATATACTTGTCAATATTATCATAATTATTCATTTCTTTTACTTTTTTATTCGTATTTTTATAAAATCCTTTTAGTCTTAATTTGCCATATGCCCAGTCACCTAGGATATAATCAAAATCTATAAAGTAATCTGTTGTTTTTTCTTTTATTTGCTCTTCTTCGTAGCCATTTCTATAGTCTTTTATTAATTTGTATTTTTTTCCATTTAATTCCAAACTCATAATTTACCCCCTAACTTGCATAAAACTATGATTCCTATCATTAATTCGGTCGCAACTATGCTTAATAGCATTAGTTTATCAACAAATCCATTACCGCTAGTCAATAGAATGTTTTTAAAACCAAATAATCTTTTTTTATTAAAAGTATACTTTTTTGTTTCTTCTTGCCAAATTATATTATTGACTTTGGATATTTCTTCTTCACTTAATGTTGCTATCAATCTGATATCATAACCATACTTCGAATATTCTTCACTCGTCAATAAATTTGGCTTTACTGCAATCATTCTAATCTGAGTATTAGTTAATTCGTATTTACTATTTTCCCATTCTCTAATTATTAAACCCTGATCCCTTGCAATAAGATTTTTTATTTTCTTTAGATCGCCATCGTTAGGATTAAATATAGTGTCGAATTCTTTTATCTCTTCTGTAGTGTATTCTTTTCTTTTGCCTCTTTTGATTATCATTTCTAAGAGAATCCTCTCAATTTCTGAAATCAAGCCAGTTGCTTTTTTTTCTGATTTGATATTATCGACAAATTCATAGTATTCGTTCATATATTTTAAGAAGTTTATCATGGCTTGTTCTTTTAAATCGTACATTAGTAGATTACATTCAAATGCTCTTTCGTTGTCGATTTTATATGGTAAAAGAATTGATTTTTCTCCATATATAATAGTCAAAGCCTTAATAACATGCATTTCAAAAGTATGGATTCTTTTGTATCCAAGATTTTCTTTATGTAGCATATAAGATTTTATTCCATATTCTATTCCTGGATTAATAAAATATTTTTCCAAATATTTCTCTTCCATACTATCACCCTACTATTATAATAGTATCATATTAAGAAAATAAATGCTAGTGTTTAGGAAGATGAAGTTTCATGATTTGTTATTGTTCCGCCTAAAAAACTTGGTACAGTTCCATTAGTCATTTTAGCACTCAATAGAACTCGATAAGATCTTTTAAATTTATCATTTTTAAATGGTATATAAATCTTTTGCTCAAGATCTATTGTTAAGTATATTTTAATTAAAGCATTATTAATTCCATAATTAGTTACTTCAGTATCAATACTAGCAAGAACTTGTTCATAAAAATCAAGTTTTATAGGAATCTTAGGACCAAGAGATGATATCAGGGGTCCACTATTAAAAGTTAAAGGGACTTTCATATAAATATTGTTGTTATGCTTTTTTAATAAATCGTCTTCAAATTCTATTTTATTGATGCTTTTTTGTATCTTTGTTACTACATCTACCATTATCTTATTTGCCTCTTCAGTGTTTATATCTACATAGAGAATTTCATCTTTTGAATTTCTATTAATAGTTAATAAATTATTGATATCACTATTCATTGGCACTATGTCTTTTTTTATATATACATTTGTTATTTCTTCTAGTTTAGTTGAACTGATATCGAGTAAGCTAACTGATATTAATTTATTATAATAATACATTTGAATAAATGTGAGAGTGAAAATTATAATAATAAAATATTCAATTCTACTTTTTGCTTTCGATTTAAATTTCCTCATATTCCATTATATGAAATAAAAAGAACTATTATTAAAATAGTCCTAAATTAAGTATGTCATTTAATATATATATTGCTCCTAATACTAATACAATAATTATAATGAAAATAATAATCTTGATTATTAAAGTTCCTTTATCACGTTTTGATATATCAGCAAAATCTTCATAACTAGACATATTAATATCAAGTTTAGATAGAGTTTTTTCAATGTGTTCATCGTCTTTTTTACTAGATTTTGTTTTTTTAATTTCTTGATTGTTTTCAATTGATGACATTGAAATATTTTTTTCAGTATTAGAGTTCTCTTCAATTTTCTCAGAAGTCTCTATTGCATCATTCTTTTCCATCTTTTCGGTCTTTGAAAGAGTAGAAGAATTATTTTTTCTTATTAATCTTATCTCATTGCACGTCTCTTCTTCATTATTTTCCTCTATTGGCTTTATAACATCTATCTTATCATTATATTGTCTATTTGGTTCTGTTACATCATCTGAATCATCAGTTAAATCTAATAGATCTGAATCGCTCGATATATTCTTATTCTTATTCTTATTCTTTATTTCTAATTCTGTAATTGTGTTAATTAGGTTCATTAAGTTGTTTTCAGCATCTTCTTTTGATTTAGATTTTTCTTGAAAGTCTTCTCTTTTAAGTTCTAAATCTAAATTATTTAAAATTTCGTATTGCGTGTCTCTTACTTTTTTTAGTCTTTCTTTATTATAGTCGACATTTTTTCCAACTTTAGCTTTTGCTAATATAGCATTTATATCATATTCTTTTGTATCTTGTGTATTATTTTCAACTTCAGTTGGTGCAAAATCTGGAATTTCAATACTTCTTCTTTTAGGAGAAGAATCACTATAACGTTCATCAATCATTTTGCGTACTTTTCCTACATTTATACTGCTTGCATCATTATCAATAATCGAAATATTTGATTTAATTTCATAATTTTTCATTGAACTAGTTCGAACACTCTCGTATAGTTCTTTGTTTCTTTCTGTACGTGATCCAATAGTTTTTGGATTAACAGAATATTTATCCATTCTATTTTGCATATCCTTCACCTTATCAAAATTTTATCATATTTTGTTTCTTTTTGTATATAGTGATTGTATTTTTTTTAATAAATTTGTATAATTATCTAAGAACGGAGGATACTTATGAAGAAAGTATGTGTTGACGAAAGTAAATGTATTGGATGTGGGGCTTGTGTTGCTATTGCTCCAGAAAATTTTGATTTTAATGATGAAGGATATTCAATAGTGATTAATGAAAATCCAAATGAAAAAGTTCAAGATGCTTTAGAGGCTTGTCCAGTATTTGCAATATCTATTGAAGATAGTGAAATTGAAGTAACAAATGAGTGCCATTGCGAAAATAATTGTGAATGTGATGAATCTTGTGAATGTGATGAATCTTGTGAGTGTGGAAATGATTGCCATTGCGGTGATGTTTGTGAATGTAACGATGAACATTGTTGTTGTCATAGATGTCACGATGAACAAGATTCAGAAGAAGATGGCTTAGAAGAAGCAGCTTAGTGCTTCTTTTTTGTTGGATAGATAATTTATATAAATATTTACACAAAAAAAGTTTCAATCTAGAAACTTTTTATTTAGTATCTTCAATAAAGGTTTTGCTCTTATGAGGTTCATCTCTCAATAGATCATTAAAGTTTTGTTGTCTTAGCGCTTCGTATACCATAATGGCAACAGTATTTGATAGATTTAGTGCGCGAACATTATCTGTCATAGGAATGCGCATGCAATGATCGATATGAGGTTTAAGTAGTTTTGGTGGAATTCCAGTTGATTCTTTTCCAAAAATAAAATATATATTTTCGTTAGAATTTGAATAATCAAATGATGTGTGAGGCTTATGGCCATATCTTGTTAAATAGTAATAAGTTCCTTTATTCTTTTCGTAAAACTCATCTATATTTTCATAGACTGTGTAATCGCACTTATCAATGTAGTTTACTCCACTTCTTCTAATATACTTTTCATCAAGAGAGAAACCTAAAGGTTTTATCAGATGCAATTTTGAATTTGTAGCTACACAAGTACGCATAATATTTCCAGTATTGCCGGGAATCTCAGGTTCAAATAAAACAATATTAATCATATATATTCTTCTTTCTCTTAATAGAATACAAAACTACAAAATAAAAAGCAAGTATTAACTTGCTAATTCATACATATCAACAATGTGTTCAAAGTCACCTCTATTAATGATATGATCTTTAGAATCCACAGTGTAAGCAACACTTCCGTCGCGATAATAAATCAAAGCAGGTAGTACTTCTATGCTTAAGTTTTTATTTAATCCTAAAGTCGAATTAATATCATTAATAAAATTTGAATCATTCAAATATTCAGTTGCATTTAAGTATAAAACGTTATCTAACAGATTTTTTTTGTTTAAATATTTTTTTATTTCTAATTCATTATTATGAATATTTCTATCTTCTACATAGCTTATTAATAAGAATGTATCAGCATCTATATCATCAGTTGCGTTCTTTAAGTCGACATATAATATTTCTTTATTTGCAAGAGGACTAGTGCTAATTTTATTTTCCTGATAGATCTGGAATAGATTATAAAATGCAAAACATCCACATATGATAAGAATTACAACTCCAAAAGTAATTACATAATTTTTTATAGGAATTATTTTCTTCGCCACTATATCACTTCCTAATTATATTCTAACAAATTATATTATCATTAACAAGTTTTAATTCTTTTTTTGATTGCTCGATTTACTCTTCTTTACTTTTACATCTATTGGATTGACATGTATTAAAGTTAGATATACTTCTTCCAATTTAGTAATATCTTTTTCGAGCTTATTTGCAATTTCATGAGAATCATAAGTAGACATATTTCCATCGATAAAAATAGTCAAAGAAATTTGGTATTGATATCCGACCGGAGTCGAATTTAAGTGATCAATTTTTTTTATGTCAGGGTATTTACTTATTATATTTAATATCTTATCCTTTAATTCATTATCCATACTTTTGTCCATTAGAATATCATAACTATCTCGGAATATTAATAGACCCGACCTCAATATCCAAAGAGATACTAATGCTCCAATTACTCCATCAACTTCTCGATATCCCAAGTATCCACATATAGATGCTATTAAAGTTAAACTAGTAAGAAAACAATCATTTCTATGATCTGTTGCTGTCGATAGCAATAATATATTATGATGTTTTTTATAAATATGATTTACTATAATATATAAGATTAGCTTTGTAAAAATTGTTACTAAACATACTATTATTAACCATATCGAGAATTGATATTCATTATTGTAAAAAATTGATTTAATAGATGAAATTAATAATTCAATAGATACAATAATCATCGCTAAACTTATAAATAGAGAGAAGATATATTCTGCTTTTCCGTGACCTAAGTTGTGATCTTCATCTGCTTCCTTACTTGCTATTTTATTTCCAATAAAAGCCATCAGAGAGGAAAAAATATCTCCCGCACTATTAAAAGCATCACTTAACATTGCTTGTGATGAAGAAACTATTCCAACAATAAACTTTATGATAAGCAGGAAAATATTTCCTATTATGCTTATTATAGTTGCTATTTTGGTTTCTTTATATCTATTCACTGTTTTCACCCCTAATTAAGTATACTAATTATAATATAAAAGTTAAAAATAATAAAGAAAAATTTTAAGATATATTTAGCATTTGTAACTTGTTCTCAAAGCAATTATGCGCATTTTTTCACGTCTAATTAGATCGTCAGGCATAAATGAATAATTATTATTTATTATTTCGTTTTGAACGATGTCTCCACATGCATCTGCAAATGTCTCTTCAATAATGTGTTCATTCATACAAGGTATCCCAAGAATGCTTCTTATTTCTTCTCTCGTAGCATCGTCTAATTTATACTTTGAAATTTTATGTCCAACCTCATGTCCCATTAGAAAGTTGGGATTTATTCCTATTCCTGATATTGAATCGGGGTCAAATAATATTTGGTCATATAGTAAATTATATACGCCCAATATACGATGATAATTATCAATACTTAAGTATGATACGTCAGTAACTATATATTCTTGTCCACGAATAAAAAGACTTGGCAAATTAGAATTCTTATAAGATTCGATTGCACTTTTTACTGATCTTAGATATTGTTCTATTAGCATATTAACACCAAATTCATAATCTTTTTCATTGATTGTAATAGACTTCGATAATTTAACTTCAGTATCAATCTTTAATTTACTACCATCAAATAGCATTATTTCTTTTTTCATTGGAATTATTTCCATTTAGAATCCCCCTTAAAAGTAATCATTATTATAAGTCATTAAAAAATAATAAGCAATAGAATAAATTTTCTAATTTCAGCCATACTAATAGTGGAGGGATTAATATGACTCAAAAAGAATTAAATTATATTGAAGATGTCATCAATCATGAAAGGCTTATAATTGCAGCACTAGAAAACAATCAAATTGATGATGAAAAGTATGCGAAAAAGCTACAAGATCAGATTGATACACATCAAACTATGGTAAATAAATTAATGAAACTCCTTGGAGGTGACAAATAATGAGTGAAAAAGAGGAACTAACTAATTATTTAACACTTACTAAATCGCTTGTTATGCTCTATACCAATGCTGTGGTGGAATCTAGCAATAAGAATGTTAGAAAAGCAATGTTAGATGGTCTTGATTACAATCTCGAAATGCAAGAAGAAATATATCAAGACATGGTAAATATTGGATACTATAAAGTTGAAGATGTTAATAAAACTGAAGTTGATAAATTGTGCAAAAAATTAAATCAGGATTGTTAGTCCTGATTTTTTTCGGTTAATATTTCATCGGTTAGTTTTTCCCAATTGTCATTTAATTCAGCTAATTCTTGATTCAATAAATCTATTTTTGATTGAATACTATTAATCTTTGCAAAATCATTTATGACATCACTTGAAAATAATTCTTGATTTAATGAAGCAATGCGAGATTCGTGCTTAATAATATTATTTTCAATTATTTGAAGTTCTTTTTCGCGGCTTACTTTCTTTTCTCTTTTGTCTTCTACTATTTTAGCTTTCTCTATCATTTTTTTAACTTTCTTTGTTTCAACTATAGGTTGTTTCTTTCTAATTTTTTCAAGATACTCTCCATATCCAAATGGATAATAACTTGCACCGGATTCTTCAAATACGATTAATTCATCAGCTATTTTTTCAACAAAATATCGGTCGTGAGATACAAAAATAATAGTTCCCTTATATTCAGTCAGGATATCCTCTAAATGTTCTTTCGATGCAATATCCATGTGATTTGTTGGTTCATCTAAAATAAGAAAATTAGGTTTATTATAGAGTATCTTGCATAATTGAAGACGGACTTTTTCGCCACCAGAAAGGATGGATAAGTCTTTGTAGACATCTTCTCCTTTGAATAGAAATGAACCAAGTGCACTTCGTGCTTGCAATTCAGTTAGTTCCTTGTTATATTCGCGCATTTCTGTTAATACACATGAGTCAGTAATAAACTCTAATGATTGATCAAAGTAGCCTGGAAGAACCTTTAGTCCATAACTTAATTCTCCATCGAGTGGAGTTATTACCCCATGAAGAGTTTTTAACAAAGTTGATTTACCTGTTCCATTTGCACCTATAATGCCTATTTTTTTACCTCTCATTATTTCGAAATTCAATTTTGCTAGTGGTTTGTCATAGCCTATTACTAAATCTTTCGCTACTAATACTCTTTTTACGGATTGCTCAATTGAGTCAAGATTTGTCTTAAATGTCTTCATATCGATTTTATTTGGCTTGTCAATTAATTCCATCTTTTCAACTTGGTGTAATTTTGAAAGTGCCATACTTGCTTTAGTAGGTTTATTTCTAAATCTTTCGTATATAGACGTTAATCTTTTGATTTCTCTTTGTTGAGCTTCATAGTCATGAAGTAACTTCTCATAATTTGCCTTCTTAGTTTTTTCAAAGAACGAGTAATTACCGTTGTATTTAATAACTCTTCCATAATCGATATCGTAAATAATGCTAGCAATATTGTTGATAAACATGCGATCATGTGAAACGATGATTATCGCACCTTTATAATTTGCCAAGTATTCTTCTAACCATTCAATAGTTTTAATATCTAAGTGGTTAGTTGGTTCATCTAGTATTAATAAATCCGGTTTAGATAAAAGTAGTTTGATAAAGGCAATTTTAGTTTTCTCACCACCACTAAATGATGAAATAGCTTTTTCTTTATCGGCTTCTGTAAACCCAAATTTATTTAACATTACTTCATATTCTTTCTTATATGAGTAACCTCCTAACAATTTAAAATTTTCTATTGTATCCGTGTATTTTTTTATTAATTCATTAGAGTTATTGGTATTCATTTCTTCAACTAAATTTTGAATTTTTTTCTCCATATTTATAAGTTCTTTAAATGGTTCCCTTACAATATCAATCAATAACTCACGATCATCTTTAAACTCAATTTGCTTCAAAAAGCCAATGTTAAATTCACCTATTTTTGTTATGTTGAATTTTTCGTCACCTATTCCTTCATCAAACAATTCGGGATTTATAATAGCATTTAAAAGGGTTGTCTTTCCGGCTCCATTAGGTCCAACGATCGCAATGTGTTCGCGAGAATTAACCTCAAAATCAACTTCTTCAAGAATGGTATTTCCACTTAATGTTACTGATCCATTTCTAATTGAATATTTCATTAAAACAACCTCATCTTATAATACTTATGATATGTATTCTTATCTATTAATACACATTTTTTATTTTTTTTAAATTTCATCTTTTTCATTAAATTATCATAGAAGACTTTATTGCAACCTATTATCTTATCCTGATCTATAATGGAGAATAAAATGTTTTCGCCTTCAATGCCATTATATCTTAATTCAGTAGAATTACTTTTAAGTTCATTATCCATTTGATTAAGCAGAAAATCCTTAATAAATTCTACTATAATATCGTTTAAGTTATCATTATATATCATTAGTTTTTCTTTTAAATCATCAAATGTATCACATATTCTCATATACTCACGATAATCATCTTGAATCTCCTCTTTTTTCATTGGAGTATAATGTATAATGAATCTTTCATTAGATATTTTAAATGGATATTCGACATAAATATCCTGATTACATTTTTTACATGATAGATGAAAAATACTTCGATTAATTACATCATCTATTTTAATATCATCAAGTTCATCATTCACTTTGAATCTATTTTTCGAATTACATTTAGGACATTTTATATCATATTTAGTTATGGTCATAAAATCACTTCCATGCATATAATTATATCATAAAGGCAATTTATGTTATATAATAGTTGTGTGATGATTATGAAAAAAATCCTTTTAGTATTTATAATATTATTTTTACTTACTGGATGTAACAATAAATATAAACTTCCGGACGATGTATGGGTAAATAAAAGTATTGATGAAATAGAAGTATATGAAAAAGTAGATATAAAAGATTTCAACTTATCTTCTAATGCAGAACTGGATTTAAATGGCATTGATATATCAACTAATTCAATAGGTAATAAGATAATAGAAGTCCCCCTTAAATACAAAGGAAAGAATTATATTTATCAATTAAAATATAAAGTGGTTGATAAACAAGCACCAAAGTATATAAGTGCTAGTGGTTATCGAACTATACTATTAAATGGCAAAACTAATTTTTGCGATGATATAGTATTTGGCGATAATTATGATAGAGAACCTAAATGTCGAATTGATGGAATTATTGATAATAAGAATGTTGGAAAATATTTAGTAGAATATGTAATTACTGATTCTTCTAATAATGAAAGAAGAAAAAAATTGACTGTTAATGTAATTGAAAAGTATGAGACAACTAACAAAGTAAAACAAGAAAAACAAAATTTAAAATTTAGTGATGTTATAGAGAATCATAAAAACGATAGTACTATGATTGGTATTGATATATCGAGATATCAAGGTGATATTGATTTTGAAAAAATTAAAAATGCTGGTTGCGAATTTGTAATCATAAGAATTGGTATTAATTCTGATATAAATAAAGATTTATCGATGGATAGTTATTACTTAAAGAATATTGAGGGTGCTAAGAAAGTAGGATTAAAGATTGGTGTATATGTCTATAGTAGTGCAACTAATGTTGATAAGGCTATCGAACATGCTAAATGGGTTGTAAAAAACTTACATGGAGAGAAATTAGACTTGGGAATTGCATTCGATTGGGAAAATTGGTCGAAGTTTAGAAAGTATAAAATTAATATTCATGAACTTAATAATGTATTCGATGCTTTTGCCACTTACGTAAAAGCAAATGGTTATAAACCAATGTTATATAGTAGCAAATTCTATTTGGAGAACATTTGGGAAAATAAGAATAATGAGGCCGTTTGGTTAGCACATTATACTAATCATACCAGCTATGCAGGGCCTTATTATATATGGCAAATGAGTTGTATTGGGAAAATTGATGGTATAAATGCTGATGTTGATATCGATATTTTATACAAAAATAAAAACGCATAAGCGTTTTTTATTTGTTCATAAATTCTTGATACCAAGCAGATATTTTATCGCCCTTAACTGATGAATTATGAGTGTATTCAAGATACTCGTTTTTAGTTAATTTTTCTTCTTTTTGTCTGCGATATTCATTAAATTTCTTTTCGAGAAATAAATCTTGAAGATATCCCTGCAACAATACTATTTTATATTCGATTGCTTCATCATTAATAGTAAATCTTAAGAATGTATCATCTAATTTATATTTATCAAAGTCGTGTTCTAAATCATAGTCATCGGAAATATCCACATTATTAATGTGATATCCTCTAATCTTACCTAGTAAGTCGGCTATATCTCTTTGGTAGTCTCCTTTAATTTTTTTTACATCATCGCGATCTGTTGATAATATCTCATATATTTCTTTGAATTCGTCATTCATTTTATCACCTATATCCATACCCTATTTTATTCATGTTATCTAGTGCTACATCATACATTTCAAGTTGAGATAAATAATAATTAAGCGAATCATTAGTAAACTTATTATTATAATCACTGAAACGATGGTCATGAGATGCATTTAGCACATCAGTCTTTGCTTTATCAATTAAATGAGAAATCATTATTATCTTTCCCGATAATTGGTTTAGAGAAGTCGGATTACATTCAATAGCTAATATTTCTTGTCTAATTCTCTTCATTTGTTCATCCAAGTCAAATTTTATCTGTTGAATTTCAGCAGAAATATTTGTCAATGTTGCATCATATATCATTCTCTTTTTCTCTAATTCATTTAAGAATAATATTATTTTTGCATCTAATTGGATATCTTTAACACCCTTACTAATTAAATCTAAATATAGGGCATTTGCCTTTTCATTTAATTCAATAAATTGATCAGATGAAGTAATTCCGGCAAGAGAATTATTAAGTTCATTTAATATTCCATGAGTGATATCAATTAATTCTTCACTATTGATATTAACCTTAATAAATCCGTTTCTCTTTTTCGTAATTAAATCTCTTACTGAATTTATAAGTAAATTTAATTCAGGTATCATATCTTTTTCTTTAATTTTGGAAATTAAATCATTTAATATATTTTCTTTATATTTTAAATCATGTTCACTAGTTGTTTTATTAATTGAAATTTTTAATTTACTAATTTGTAAATAATAATAAACACTTACATAATCAGGGCTTATTAAAGCTGAAGATTTTAGAGAATTTGTCTCTTCTTCCGTCAATAAACTTGACTGCAATACTGGCATTTCTGTTGTAACTTCTAGAGCATCATTTCCTTTAATAGCCACATTAATTAAACCTACTAGATTAGGATTTTCATTTGTTCGATTTAATTCTTCATCGCGAAGTCTTTCCTGTTCTTCTCTTAACGATTGAAGATATTCATATTGATGATCGACAATTTGACGCACAAATACTTGAACAGGAATTAATTCTCCTTCCATATTAACTGACAAGCCATTAGACATTAAACTTGGAAGAGTATTTATTATATAATCTTCTACTGTCGTATTCATTCCCTCTATTTTGGATTCTAAAATTGAAGTATCAATATATTTGATCATATCTTGGCAAAGCTCAGCATTAGTGTATATGTTTTGCTCTTCAACATCAACTGTACGATATTTAAAATATAGTTCACCTAGAGTTAATCTCCTATTTGGTGGATAAGCCACAGTCTTTGTTTCATAGTCATATGATAAAAAAGCTCTTTCCTTCATATCTTCCACTAAATCTATTGCAGAACCATTATTGATTAATGAACCATCAAACATTGCAAATGATGCAATAAAATCATCGACAATCTTATCTGTCGATACTCTTCTTTCCTTTTTTGCTTCATTAATTAGCATATCTAATAACTCATCTCTTGTATAAGTAATGCCATTATAAGAAATATTTCCATCTTCATTTATATTGTCTTTAGCAATAGACTCGAACATAACGAGAGTTTCACGATATTCTTTAATACTGTCATATTCCGGATATTTAGAAGCAAGATAATCAGATAAACTAATAGTTTGGTCAACGTTTTTTACTGGTTCAACAGTTTCAATTGTCAATTTTCCCATTATCTTCACTTCCTTTATCCTTATATATTTTCTATATATAGATTATAACAAAAAAAACACTCATTTAATAGTGTTTTTTAAAATTATTAAGAATTTCCAAGAAGATCCACTTACCAGTTCTTCTTTAATCAAAAACTTATCTTTAATTGTTTCTTTTGTTTTACTTATATATTCATCTTCGGTTTCATCATCAAAGCATTTATCGGACTTTTGAACATGCATTATTAATAGCACTCTTCCCTCTTCATATAATAGATTATATAAATTATCAAATAGAACTCTATCATAATTATTATCTATATTATTTATTACTATGCCATCAAACTTTCCAGATGAATAATCATTTATATTAACGACTCTACAATCAAGTGATTCTAGTTCTTTTTGTATTATACCTTTTGCTGAACTATAATCTAGTATTCTTTTACCTTTTAAATCTTTTACAAAATATTTTAAATAACAGGTTAGAGAATCAGTATTACTTAAATACTCATCTAACATTCTTTAGTCTCCACTACACTCTTTATAATATCGTCATCAAATTCAAAGTTATGATATATTCCTGTAATATTTTTAGAATTAATCATAAATTCCCCAATAGCTAAATTTTCAGATCCGATCAAATTAGCATTAATAGCTTCAGTACTACCTGCATAATCGAAAGATATCAATGTCGATGCAAATAGATTAGAATCCGTAGTAAAGAATTTATTATCAACATCACTAGTTACTAAAATAAATAATATTCTTAATCCTGTTAAATTGGTAATAATACCTGTTAACATTTTTTCAATATCAGGATTCTTAAGAAGTGAATTATCGTCATCTATAGCAAATACTATCAAAGGAAGTTTATCACTTACATATTTATTGTATTCATCAACAGTTAGACAATTATTCTCCTTCAATAATTCTTTTCTCTCTTCAATTATCTTTAATAATTTAGATATTAGTACAATAGATTTATCTATATCATTCATTGCATTATATAAATTATATCTGGTATTTAAATAATGATTAAGTTCAACTCCCGATGTATCAATACTAATAAGATTCATTTCAAGAGAAGTATATTTGTTCATAAGTTGTAATATAATTTGATCTAAGAGAATTGATTTACCAGATCCAGTCTCTCCCGTAATAATAATAGACGGACTATTATTAATATCGATACTCAATAATTCTTTATCTCTAAAACCTAGATATATGTTATTCAATTCTTCATTCTTTGTTAATATATCTTTAAAATCCATGTTATCACCTATATTTATTATAAAATATAAATTTTATAAAAGCATTAATTATCTAATTAGTTGATGTCAATTTGATTAGATAACATTTTACTTATAAGCTCTATACATTTCTTTTTCTCTTTTAAATTTGGATGTACATATAGATTTAAGGTTATATCTATATTAGAATGTCCTAATATCTCACTGACCGTTTTATAATCAGTTCCTATAGATATACAATTTGTAGCAAAAGTATGTCTAAGTGAATGATAATTAATTTGAGGAATCTTATTTAACTTTAATACTTTAGAATAATATCTTCTATATGATCTAGGTTCTATAAATTCAGGCGTTCCACTTAAAATATAACAATTTCCACTTTTCTTCATTCGCCTTAGAATACTTAAGAATTTCTTACTTATAGGAATTTCTCTAATTGCATTCTTAGTCTTTGGAGAAGATATTACAATTTTAGATACTTTATTATCCATTAAATAGATTCTTTGTAATGTTTTATTAACACTTATTGTTTCTTTAGAATAGTTAATATCTCCCCACTTTAAAGCACATACTTCACCTATTCGCATTCCAGTATAAAGAGATAAAAGTATTCCTAGATTCTTATAGTTTAAGTTATTAACTAAATATTTAGTTAATCTTCTTTGTTGAACACTATTTAAAGTTGAAATACTTTTCTTAAAATCCTCTTTCGGATAATTAAACTTTAAATCAAAAGGTGTTATTAAATGTTCATTAACTGCAGCGTGAATTGTTGATTTTACTACCATAATCGTGTCTTTTATAGTTTTGTTAGATAATCCTTTTTGATCTCTTTTCCTACCATGTTGAGATAACTCAAGAACATAGTCTTGAATTAAATTGTGATTTAATTCGGATAATTTGTAATCCCCTAATAGAGGAATAACATAATTATATATATTGTTTTCATAGCTAGCATAAGTAGATTCCTTAATATAATACTTTTTATTCTCTAACCATATTTCTATCCAATCTTTATAAGTTTTTTCCATAATACCCCTTCTTCCAAATGTATATTATAAGAATTTTTAATAAATTTTACAAATTTTAGTAATAAATTAATATAATTAAGGACACAAAAATGTATGCGCATTATGAGCCCCAATTATATAATGTAACATTCAGTGGAAGCTATGTTTCATTTAGTACGAATCCATTGAAAGTACCATATACTAAATCAAGTCAAATAACTCTTA
>JAGAIS010000004.1 GCA_017626405.1 Bacilli bacterium | reverse complement strand
AGGCTTCCATAAGTTGAATCATATGTTACTGTTTTACTTGTTGGATTTGCTGTATTTCCTCCATTAGCATTGAAGTATACTGTATACTTATTTGCTTCAAAATACGCATACATTTTGCTGTCCTTAATTATATTAATTTGAATAGTAACTAATTTTATTATTTGATCAAAAAAGACATTACAAAATGTCTTTTTAAGATTAAAATATTTTAGCTAAATACACATGTTGTACCTGATAGCGTACCACCATTAGGACAATAGTAAGTATAATATGAACAATCATATTGATACTCATCACATACTGTATGAGACCATGGTGTACATGAAGTTTCACAGCACACCAATTCTCCGGCGCTACTCCAACAGTAATTATCGCAAGTACAACTTTCACCTGATTCAGTATGACAATTTTTTGTTCCTGTGCATGTTTTAGGGTGATATTCTGGTGTAGCGGCATAAGATCTAGCATGCATTGTAATTGTACAAGTACCACCACCAACATGTGTATTGTTGGTTATGGTTATTGTTTGAGTTGAATAATGGTTTGTTCCAAATGCAAATCCACTAACTGTATATCCTGTTGAACAACTTATACTTTCAAAGTAATAACCACTAGCTGGAGTAAGAGTTATTTGACTTGATTTAGTATAAGGAACTTTTAATGGATTAACACTGAATGAAACCTTATCTCCACTGAAAGTTACATCATATAATTGAGGCTCATAATATGCATACATTTTTGTGTCCTTAATTATATTAATTGAGGCTCCTGCATTATACTGAGTTCCACTAGTACTATCTAGTCTCCAACCCTTAAATACATATCCAGTTTTTTCAATACTATTTGCTAATGTAAATGTATGACTTGTACATCCTGAACCACTATTATAGTATTGAGTTGCTGTTTGCTTAGCTGGTGTTGTCTTACCACCTTGAGGATCATAAGATAATGTTATTGTTCTATTATAAACAGCATATAGTTCATAAGATCTTGCCATAGATACTGTTTGATTTGCATTATAGTTTTGAACTTTCTTTTCTTTATTATCTCTCCATCCAATAGCACTGTAACCACTTATAGCTACAGGAGTTTTAATAGTTCTAGTTGGTATACTAGACCATTCTCCACCTTGATGTGCTATATATTCAACTGTAGATAATAGTGTTTCTGTCTTAGATGATATATCAGCCTTGCTTGTTCCATTTTCATCTATTTCATCACCAGTTACTCCATTAACGTGAGTACCATCATGATAAGTTAATTCTGTTATTTGATTATAATATGCATAATAATTTGTATTAGCACTTATATTTAAGCTTGATGCAGTATTCTTATTTGTAGTTGAACTCCATGATTGGAATACTGTACTCTTATGATTTGATGGTGTTGAAGGTGTAGATATAGTACATGAAGTTGCCCCATTATATAATCCACACGATGAAGTTACATTAGTTACTGAACCATTATTAAAGTAATAGAATGTTCCAATTAAATCTTGTGATTTCTTAGTAATTGAATAGAAATCAGTATTTTGATTAATTGTTACTGCTAGACCAATACCAGCATCTACATTTATTGAACCTCTTTCTTTAGACCAACCTACAGCTTGATATGAATCATTAACAGTAATAGTTCCAACAGGAGCATTACATTCTGTTTCATTATTATAAATATCACATGTTGTAACTGGACTATCAGAAGTACCTGCATTAGTATCATACATCATCCAATTAGCATTTAATGTCTTCTTATATACAGCATATAATGTTGAATCATTAGCAGGTATTATATATTCTGTTAAGATATCTTTTGAATCAGGACTAGTTGCCCATCCAACGAACTCATATCCTTCTCTTGGAATTGCATTATAATTTTCTAATTCAAATGATTCTTCGAAATATTTTGTAATAACATTATTATTTGGATCAGATCCACCATTTGCTTCTCCATTTAAAGTTACTGTATAACTATTAGGAGTCCATTTAGCATACATCGTTGAATTATCATTAATCTCAACTGTATCATTAGGTTGATAACTCTTAGTATCATCATTTTCTAATAACCATGCCTCTAATCTTACACCAGTTTTAGTAGGAGCTCCAGCAACAGTAAAGCTTACTTTATTATCAGGATTTTTAATATCAGAATTATACCATAATACTTTACTTTCAGTTTCTGGTATTGGGTTACCTCCTAAAGTTGCATATCTTAATGATAATACCTTAGAATATACACCATAGAAAGTTTCGTCTTCTATTACATTTAAAGTTTCTTGAGATTGATATTCCGCTGTTTCAGCTTCACTATCTTTTCTCCATCCTTCTGTTACAAATCCAGCAACACCATCAGGAGTTGATAACTTAATTGTTGCTTCTAATGATGTAATACCCGTAGTATTAGTTAAATACTTAGCTGTTACTAAATCTGTTTCTCTTGATTGAGGAGTTGTATCTGTATACATTCCGCTTAAATATGTAATTGTTAATATCTTATCATATACACCATAGAATGTTGTATTTGTACTTATTGTCTGTTCTTTAGCAATAATTACTGAATTTGGACTTGAACTCCATGAAGATAATACTCCACCATCATATATAAATCCACTTAATTCAGATTCTGTTGCACAACTAGTATTATTATTATATAGATAACATTTACTTGTTTTAGTTTTTCTTATATTTCCATCATAATAAATGTATGTACTAGTTAATGGATTAGTATTTTTTACAATTGTATAGAATGTTGTATTATCTTTTATTTTTACTGTGTCGCCAGGCGAATATTGTTTCTTTGTTGCTTGTTGATTTGTATTCCATCCAATAAATTCTATGTAGTTATAATTAGAAGTTACTGCAGGCATTTTTATATTTTCTCCATCAGAATTATTATATATTGTAAATTTAATTACATTTCCGTCAGGAATATATAATGCACTTTGATCAATATTTTCAAATCTAACAGTTATATTTTTTCTATATATAGCATATAGGGTTACTTTGTTAGTTCCTTCAGTTGGAGTATAGCTTGTTAGTCCTGTACTTGTTGCTGTAGGATAAAGACTCCATCCAACAAATTCATATCCTCTTCTGTATGCGATTATTTTAGATAAATCTATTGGTTTTGATACTCCATGAACATATGTAGATGATTCAACACTTGATGAAGATCCACCATTAGTCTTATAATCAAATACAACTAATGTAGCATTTTCTGTCCATTCTGCTTCAAATGTCTTTGATGTATCAAATGGATATGTTATACCTTGATTATAATGTTCTCCTTCGGAATTCCAACCATTAAATATAAAGCCGTCATTCTTCATATCTACTCCGGAATCTAATGTTACAAGAGCTTGTGAAGAAGTTCCTGAACCAGCATTATAATATATCTTATATTTTCTACTTTCTGGTACTTTAGAAGAACCTTCACTTGTATAACTTATTGTTATTTCTTTTGAATAAATAGCATAGTAAGTAACATTGCTATTAGCATCTATTTGATCTCCCGGAGTTACTGTAGCATCTTCGGTTTTTAAATCATCTCTCCAACCAATAATAGTATAGTTATTTTTTTCAATTGGTGTAGGAGCTATTACTTTTGATGTTACTTTCTTAATTTCATTTTCTGTAACTATAAAGTCTACTCCCGTTCTCATAGTTTCAATATGTGTACTGTCACTTACGAAATTAATTTCATATGAATCATCATAGTATGCATAGAACGTCTTTCCACCCGTTATTACATAATCATCAGGTTCAACTACTTTATTATCAGAACTTGTAAATCCAGCAAGTTCCTTTCCTTCATAATCATCACTTTTTATTTCATTAATAGAAATACTACATTCAGTATCTCCATTATATAAATAGCATGTCTTTACTTCCTTACTTGGTTCTCCGTCTTTTAATATAATGAATGTAGCTGTATTAGGAATTAAATTTCTTGTAACTGAATATATAACTTCATTATTAGATACTAATAGTTTATCTCCACCTTGAATTTCTGCAGTATCATCTTTTTCTCTTGACCATCCTAATGCCTCATATCTTACACGAGGGCTTATCTTAGGAGCTATTACTTCACATTCAGTTTCATTATTATATACTTCACATTCTGCCTTATCATATTCAGCAACAGCAGGTATATTTCCTTGTTTATTATATATTTCAAATCTAGCTGAAATCACTTTTTTAAAGATAGCATATAAAGTTGTATCTTCAGTTATATTAACTGTTTCTAATGCAAAATTAGCTTTAGGATCAGTATTCCATCCTACAAAAGTATAACCATCTTTATTAGCAGTTACACTTAAGTCTGCCCTATCTTCATAAGATACTGTATCAGTATCTTTGCTAGCACTAGTTCCACCATTAGTCTTATAGTCGTATTTAACAACACTCTTTCTAACATTAATAGTTCTAACTTCTTCAGTAATTAATCCTGATCCACTTCTACCTATTGCTTTAACATCTACTTCTCCACTAGGTAAATCTCGTAAGTTAGTTAAAACATATTGTCTTCCTTCATCAACATAGAAGTAATAAACATTTCCTTTAGAAACACTATATTTAACATTGAATAAGCCATCTACTGTATGAGGGGCTCCCTCAATTACATTATTATATTCTTCCGTTGCTTTTATCTTAATTGGTTCAGAATCTACTTTAACCATTACAGTATCACAAACAACTCCTGAAGTATTGCCATATTTATCAAATGCTTCAGCACATATATGTTGAGGTAATTCATTAGTTGGATAATCGATAAAATTAGATGAACTATTTCCTTCAACATTAATTTTTTGATCAGGTTTACATTCACTATCACTAGTTAAACAATAATAAGATTTACCTAATTCAACTGTTGATTGAATATCAACTAATCTGCTTGCTTCAGTCTTATATTCTCCTTCTCCTTTAGTATTTAATAAAGAATAAGAAATTTTAATATTATCTGTCTTACAAGTAAAAATATCATAATCAGGATTCTTTATATTAATATTACTTCTATAGTTATAAGTTGTATCAAAGAAACTTGGCCAATCTTTAGTTCTATTACTAGTCTTATTAGAGAATACTTCAGTTTGTTTATAAATATTTAATACTGGTGTATATATAATTTCATATACGTATTCATCTTGACCTTCTGGTATCGTTCTAGCTGCTATAGAAAAGTCTTCTAGGGATGGTGAATGACCATTACTTAGGTCAAACACATATTCTCCAACTATTAGAGAGTGAACTTCTCCCGTCTTTTTGTAATCCTCAAAAGTAAATGAACATGCATTTACTGGTACTACATAAGCTACAATTAATAAAATTACTATTCCTAAGAACTTTTTCATGTCATTTACTCCTTCTACTTTACTTTAATATTATGTAATCATTCTTTGTTGCTTTATCAATATTAGTTTTATATATATATTTTGCGCTAAAGTCTGTAAAATCTTTAGTATCGGTAGTTTTATTTTTGGAATATACTTCCGTCATTGAAAAACTACGATAATTTATTTGCGGTATTTTAACAATAAATATTTCATATACATATACATCTTTATTCTTTGGTATTGTTCTGCTTGCATGCATAAAATCTTTTAAGCTTGGCGTATAACCATAACTAGCATCAAAAATGTAATCACCCACAACAAAAGAATGAGCAATATCTAATTTTTCATACTCAGTATAATCTACTTCCATAGCATATACGTTTGGAATAAGTAATATAAATAACGCTAAACATAAAATGATTTTTTTCATAAACTACCTCTATTCTTTAGGACCTAAACTATATTTTTTATCATCATTCTCAAATATTATTACCATTTCTGGTTTATCTTTTAAATCCAATGTATTTATAGTTAATACTGCTTTTTCGCCCTTAGTAAGAGTAACTATTTCATCTTTATAGAAGATAAAGTAATTAGATTGAACCTTATCAAACTTATCATAAACAGTTACTGTTTGAGTAATTAGATTATCATCATTTACATAAGTATAATAGAAATCATATTTACCCTTACTCTTATCTTTGTTATTTAATAACATAAAAATTAAGAAAAAGATTAATATTAGAACAATAGCAATTAGGATTATAAAAACCTTTTTATTTATCTTTTGCATGTATATCCTAATCCTTCTAGTTTCTTAATTAATTCTTCTTTTTTATATTCATCACCAATTTTATAAGTACTACTTGATGATTCTAAAATATTAGATGAATTGATCTTTATATCTTTTCTATCACTTTCACTCAATCTAGTTATTTCTAGATTATCAAGTATTACTCCCTCTTCTTTTGTATTAACCAATATTTCTATTCTATCTTTTTCTTTAGTTACTTTATAATTCTTTTCATTCAAGTATTTATATGCATCTTTCATATGATTATATATAGCATTTTTATGAGTATCAAATTGTTGATAATAATTATCTAGTTCAATTGATTTATCGATTACAATTTTATATATCTCATTATTTTTATTCAAAATAATTGTTAAGTCTTCAATAGAATCAATTCCCAATATCAATTGTTTTTCTCTATTACACTCTATTTTAGTTGTTTTATTTAAATTAGCGATTATTAATGAAAGAACTAGAGCAATTGCTATTATTACGGAAGCAATAATAACTAGTGTCCTTTTATTTTCTAGTATTTTTTTCATTATATCTCTCCTAACTATGATATGTCATGGTATATTTCTTTGCTGGATCGCTTTGGAAACTAAATTTCAATTTAGGATGTGTTGAAAGATCAGCAAATGCAGTTGTGATTGTAACTACTTGGTTTGGTCCAACTACTCCTACAGATAAAAGTTCGTCATCCATTCCCCAAATATATACGCTTCCACTTAGTACTTGTCCATCTTTATAGATACTAACTGCAAATGTTTCTGATGTTGGTTTACTAAATGTATATGTATATACAACGGCCCTTGTAGTTGTGGTAGTTGTTGTTGTAGTTCCTTTAGTTGGATTTGTTGGTATATTTGAAGTTGATGTTATTCTAGTTGTTGTAGTTCTAGTTTGCTTTGTTGTATTTCCTGGAATGTTTGTAGTAACTGTTGGTCTAGTTACATCTGTAGTTGGTTCAGTGATTATAGAACCTGTTGTATTAGTTGTAGTAGTCTCTGTAATTATCTGCTTTTTTGTTGTAGTTGTTGTTTTATTTTGTGTAGTACTTGGCACATATATACTTTTTCCGCTATTTTCAGAACAAAACTTTAACAATAAAAGAATTATTAAGATAATAACTATTACCATAAGTACATACATTATTATCTCTTGAACTCCTATTTTCTTTTTTGTATTATTTACTGATTCATTAGTTTTACCTATTGGTTTAACTTCTTCATTTGTTACATTACTATTAATAGGATTCATCTGTTGTACTGTTGCTTGATTAACATCATTCAAGTTATTTACTGGAATTGAATTAACTACGCTTTGGTTTACTCCATTAGTATTAATAACTTTTACATTAGTCTTTTCACTTTCAAGTGTATTTAATTCATGTTCACTATTAAAATTTTTGTTTTCTTCCATAGCACTCGCCTACCTTATAACTTAATTATATATAAAAATAAAGATTATTTCAATAAAATAGCAAAAAAGATTATGATTTATAGATCATAATCTTTAAGTTTTACTAAACATTCATTGATTTTATCATAATTGCTCTCTATTGGAACATTTATCGATAAAAATTTATTATCATTTATATCCTCTATCTCTTTAATTAAAATTTTATCTTCTATTACTTTTATGATATTATTCTTTTCCAAGTACTGTTTTATTTCCCTTTCTGATCTTTTCTCTAAATCAATACTTGATATAAATATCGTTGCATTTATTATTCCGTATGAAGACCATACTTCTACGCGTATTGGTCTATCATCATCTAGAGTACCTTCGTAGTACCCAATATTGCATACCATAGTATCACTTTCAAAACTCACTTGTTCACGGTCAATAATTGGATATTTCATATTATCTCCTTCTAATTAGTTGTAAATATATTTTTTTAGCTTGGGAATCATTAAATCCTAAATTATTTAGAATGCTAATACTTGTACTTACATCCATCTTTTCAAAGCATCTATCATCTTCTAATATCTTTACTATGACTTCATATTTTTTATTAATAAGGCTCGCTTTTCTAGCTTTCTCTCTAATTATGTCTATCATACTTTTCTCCGTTTCTAAATTCTAGGGTTTGATTTGCAGAATACAAATAATACCCATCATCAAAAAGTCCAACTAATTCACTTTCACTCACTTCTTTAATAGGAATACTATCTTCATTATTAACGATGATATATCTAGTTGGTTCAGAGAAAGTCAAAACAATTATTGGATTTCCACCGCTTCTATTGGATGTAAGAAGGAATCCTAAAGAAACACTAGGATCATTACCAAATATGTTGTTGAAGACATTTCTGATATAGTCGATGCTATCAATTACCTTTAAATCTTTTCTGCCGATTGCACATAAGAATAAATTAACTCTCGTCGATTTATCTAGAGTAGATATACTGAATTGATACTTATATTTGTTTAAGTTTTGATTAAACTCAATGTCTTTTCTCTTATCTTCAATATAATCTGCATATATTTTCTTAGTTAATTCTTTAAACTTAATCTTAGATATTAATGCTGTATTAGAGGATGTTAAACTCAAATATTCATTACCTATTTTATTACTTATAATATCATCTAAATTAATTTCCTTATTAGAATCGATTGAACATGTGAATTCTCCCGATGAGAAAGTAATTTTATTATTATCTAATAATACGTTTGTTATAACATTTTGACTAATAGTAAAACTAATACCAAGTAGTTCTAATATATTAGCAAATATTAAAATGAAGTTATTTGTCGATAATTCATCTTTAATATCACTTTCCTCTAAGTATTTAGAATAAGAATAACTCAATTCTATATATAGATAAAGAGCTTTTTCTAATGGACTATAGTCCTTGTGAGGAAAATCATTTATTAAATCAATTATATAGCTCGGAACTATAACGGTATCAAGAATTGTAGTATCCTCTTCTAAATTGCTACAGACATTAGATATTCGATTCTTATTTAAGGATTCAAAATCAACTATCTCATAATTTTTTAATCTCTTATAGAAATTAAGAGTCTTCTTACTAAGAGAATATTTATAAAGAATTCTATTCTTTTCAACATATTGAACAATAGCATAGCAAATAATCTCCTTAGAATATCCATATTTATCTTTATCAAGTTCTCTTAAGAAGTCTTTTTTATTTCCTATTACTAATAGTTTTACGATGTATTCTTCAGGTAGAAGAACTTTTTTCCCATCTACACCCACTTCGAATAATTTATTGTCGCCATAAGACTTTGCAAGTAGAGATTTCTCGGTAATCATACTTTGAATCAATCCAATACGCATATTTACTTTTACATTAAAACTATTGTTTTCTTCATAATCAGAACTTATCATAGTTAGACATGATGCCAACTCAACTCTAAGTAATTTAATACAATAATAACAATCGTCGGCAATGAATATTATTTTGGCTGCAATGCCTAAATCATTATCCATATTTAATAAAAGATATCTATACATTCCTTCATCTTCTACTAAATCCTTAACTAACTTCTTACTAATTTTTTTATTCTCGCCATCAATATTTATAGTAATTACTTCATCATTGGGAATGTCATCAGGAGAATAAGTTCTAAAGTCATCAAAATTTTTCAATACTAAAGAAGGCCCAAAATTACTTTTGAAATTTTCGTCAAACATTTCTTTTAATTCATTATCGGTATAAAAACGGTTTTTATCCAAAAATCCTTCATAACTACGAACACTCATAGATATCCTCCTATTTAACACAATTATATCATTTAAAATGATTATTTATTTCATAATATCAATCTCTTTTACATACTTAATGTAAAAAATCTCTTCCTTAGAAGAGATTATTCAGTTCTTAGAGCTTCTACCGGATCTTTTTTACTTGCCATTCTCGATGGAATTAGACCTGCTATTGTAGTAAGCACAATGCTAATAAGTACTAGAATGATTGCTCCACCTATTGGAAGTGTTGCAATGCCAGATATATCAGTAACTTCTTTAATAAAAATGTTTATTGGAATATTTAAAATAACCGTTACAAGAATTCCTATAATACCAGAACAAGATCCAACGATAAATGTCTCCGCATTGAATACGCGAGAAATATCTTTCTTACTTGCTCCTATTGCTCTTAAAATACCGATTTCTTTTGTTCTCTCAAGAACGCTTATATAAGTAATAATACCAATCATAATACTAGATACAATTAAAGATATAGCAACGAAGGCAATTAATACATAACTTATCGTATTTACGATGCTAGTAACACCTTTCATCATCATGCCAACGATATCAGCGTATCTTAGTTTTTCATCTTCAGCTTTATCTTTATTATAATCATCTATGATATCCTCGATTTTTTCTTTGGAATCAAAATCTACCGGATAGATATTAATCGTATCTGGGTTATCTAAATCAGCTGCGCCAAGTTTATCTAAATTAGATTCATAAGTTGCACTTGCATTATCGGAATAAGTTTTCATAAGTTCAGCTAATTCAGTTTCGCTTAATTTACTTAGAGCAGCAAGTTGTTCTTTAGATAAATTCTTAACATCAAACTCGCCATTTTCAATGAACTCTGTTCCTGTAAATACGTTCTTTTCAGGATTCTTAATTTGACTCTTAACAATTTCAGAATCATTAATTCTTTTTATCAAATGTTCCATTAGTTCATGATTATAACCAACTAATCCAACACCATTAGAGCCAATAATGGCACCATCTTGAGGTTTTAAAATACCTACTATTTTAATAGATTCAGCATTTTTTAAAACTTCTTTCATATAATTATCATTATTTTTATTATCTACCCATACTCCATTTTTCTTTGAATAATAATCTGTATTTAGAACTAATTTGAATGTTAATCCTAAAAGATCACTAGTTTTATAAGAAGTCGATTCAAAATTAACCTCTTTACCAGAAACCATATTATTAAATTGTTCTTTTAAAGTATTTTGATCTAAGATACCTAAACTATATAGAGTATAATCACTTATCGTATTATCTTCTGATACTACTAGTACTAATTCATTATAGTTTTTAGGCCAAGAACCATCTACTAGTTCGTATTGTTGTTTTAATAAAGATTCATTATCTAACATTTCAAAGAAAACATCATAGTTTGATAAATATCCACTATAGGCAGATGAGATACCTGAAGTCTCCATACCAATACAATCAAATATTTGTGTTGGATTTACTTGTAATACTTCATCCTTAGAATCTTTATATAGATTCATTTGAACTTTATATCCATATTGAATCGATGATGCATATTTATTTATATCTGTCTTATCACTTTCGATATACTTTTTGAAAGAAGCTAAATCATTCTTTTCGACAGTTTGACTCATAGTAGTAAACATATCACCCATAATATTAACTGAGTGAATTAAATCATCATCATACTTTTCAGTATCGTTGTTACCAGTCATACTCTCAATCATTGAACCCATATCGATAGTTTCTTTTTGAAGAGATATTGGATAACTTGAGAGAGTCTCTTCCTCTACACGATCGATGTATAATTGAATACCATTTGATAGAGAAAGTATAAGAGCAATACCTATAATACCAATAGACCCAGCAAAACTCGTCAAGATTGTTCTTCCCTTTTTCGTTAGTAGATTATTTAGTGATAGAGAAAGTGCTGTTAAGAAGTTCATGTGAGTTTTGTACTTTTTAGTTTTCTCGATAATTTCTTTTTTATTATCAAAAGGATTTGTATCATTTGTTATTACTCCATCAGTTAAAGATACTATTCTTGTCGAATATTCCTTAGCAAGTTCCGGATTATGAGTAACCATAATAACTAATTTGTCTTTAGAGATATTTTTAAGAATTTTCATTATTTGAACTGAAGTTTTTGTATCAAGAGCTCCTGTAGGTTCATCAGCCAAAAGTATTTCTGGATCATTAACTAGAGCACGAGCTATTGCGACTCTTTGCATTTGACCACCAGATAATTGATTAGGTTTCTTATGCATATGTTGTTCTAGTCCAACACTTTTCAATGCTTTTTTTGCTTTTCTTGTTCTCTCTTCTTTAGATACGCCAGATAGAGTTAAAGCTAGTTCGACATTTGACAAAACAGTTTGATGCGCTATCAAATTATAACTTTGAAAGACAAAACCAATCTTTCTGTTACGATAAACATCCCAGTCATGATCTTTATAATTCTTAGTTGATACTCCAGAAATTATTAAATCTCCACTCGTATACTGATCAAGTCCACCAATTATATTAAGGAGTGTCGTTTTACCTGATCCTGAAGGTCCAAGAATAGATACAAACTCCGTATTTCTAAATTTAATAGAAACATCATTTAATGCCTTTTGAGTAAAATCTCCAGTTTTATATATTTTTGAAACATTTTTAATTTCTAACATATTTAACACTCCATATCTAAACAGTTTCTAAAACAATACTTATTATACCAAATAATATTAGAACTGTAAGTATAATAATAGATGTCTTTGAAACAAAAAACTTCTTTACTGTCGCATCTAATTTCTTATCTTTGAATTCACCTATTTCTCCAATTTTAAATCCTAAAGACTTAATCTTTGATAAATCCTGTTTGCTAACTAAATATGCTCCAACAGAATTATCATAGTCAATATAACCTACATCTTTAGGACATTTTAAAATAAGTATAAACATCAACATATCACCAATAGCACCACTAAAATTAACTATTGATAAGAATATCAACCAATCTAAATGAAATACAACTCCTATTGGAAAAGTAATTATACTTAAGAATACTAATGGCATCATAAGCGAAACTAAAATAGCACGTTTTGATATCAGTTCCTGACACGCAGCATAAAGGACTCCTTTTTCTAATGTAATTCCTATCTTTATATTATTCTTATCGCGTGCAAATAATGCATAGCCAATAGCATGAAATAACTCATGTAATAATAGATATAACAACATACCTATTAGAAGAATCCCTGTATGTTTTAAAGTCATACTATATCCACATAAAAATAATAATAAAAAGGGTATTATAAACAGAATGATAGATAAGATATTCATTACTGTCATATTAAGCTCAAAATGATAGTATTTTTTCATAATTCAACTCCTTAAAATATTATAGCATAGTTAAAAATAGTTTGATATAATATTCCACTAGTGATGTTTATGGATTTATTTAAATTACCAGTATTTATGTTAGATAAAATTAGAACTTCAATATTTACTATAGATGATATTGAACTATATATAAATGGATTAGTTAGTTCTATTGAATGTCAAGATTTCTATCATGGTATTATATTGGATAAAATACGTAATGGGACTCTTGCTTCTTATAACTATAATACATATAAAATTAGAATTTTCTATGAAATGATGAAAACTCAAGGAAGATTAGATGCAAAATATTTAAATCGTGATGATTATATCTTAGTAACTAATGTCTTAATATTGCATTCAATTATTCACGAAGTAGTTCATGTATTTCAAAACTATTGTTATCATAACAATGATTATCCATTTCTAGAAATTATGTTTAGACAGCTTCAATTCTCAGAAGATTGTGATGATGATATATATAATTATTATTATTCATATTTTACATTTGAAAGAGATGCCGATACTATAGCATTAGAGAATATATTGATAATACTTAGATATTTAATTAAAGATGCTGGATTATTTATTCATTATCTAGATATTCTAAAATTGAGAATTATTAGAGGTTATCAAATTAGAAATGAAGTCTTCTCTTCACCACTTGAAACTATATATAATGATTTATTTAAAGAAGAATGTCCCGAAGTACACATTGAAGATCCATATACTTCTTTAAAACTCGGTTTAATGATAAGTAAAAGACAATATAATATTTTTAAAGCTAATTATAAATCGATAATTATTGAAAAAAATAATTTGCAAATATAGAATTAATGTGTTATTATAAACAGCAATTAAAGGGGTGGGAAATATTAATGGAAAACTTAGTTGATATTGAAAACTACTGTAATTTTTTAAGTTCTATTACTAGTATTGATGTTGATAGGATCAGAAGTGTCGTTATTATATACTTTTCTGGAGTTGCAAATGGCAATATTTCCTTTAGTGAAGCTTGCCTATATATCGAAAATGAACTAGTAAGTGAAATGAGTACAAAAAAGTTCACATTCACTATTAATAATCCAAAACAAAAGGAGTTGGCGTTATAAGCCTACTCCTTTTTTAATTCTTCAATTGCCGAATCAGTAATCATTAATAATTTCTTTACTTCTTCTTTTTCGCATTTTCCATTGTTCTCTATGTTTATTTGAAAAGCAATATCATTTTTATAACAATTTTCTAAAGTTCTTATATATCCAGTATAATTCAAACAAGCACGGAACAATAGAGAAATATTAATCGACAATAAATATGCTGCATCTAAGTCTGGATATTCCCCCTTAGATTCACATTCATCTACATATCTCTTTAATCTTTCAACTGCCTCTAAATAGAACTCATAATCCATCTTACAAGAAGATATTATTTCTCTATATAAATCTTCTTTCATAAGTGACGGACTAGTTATTAATGTTGCTAACCTTGATACTAAGAAAACAAATGTCGCTCTCAACTTATTCTTCTTAGTTAGTTTAATATATTCATGCAATCCATCTACTACATTTAAAATAACTTCATAGTTTTCTTCCGTATTATTTCCGTTTATATAGTCATTTATTGAAGCGACTATTTCTTTAATTCCTATTTCTAAATCAACCATAAAACTCACCTAAAATTCTATTAGTGTATCTAAATCATAGTAGTAGCATACTTCTTCATAAGCATCATCACCAACTATTACAGTCTTCTCTTCTACTACTGTTCCTCCTAAATCTTCATAAAACTTACGAGCATTAGTATTTTCTTTAAAACACCAAACAATCATATTATGTTTGTTTAATTCATGCAAATGTTTTCCTGTTTCTATAAATAGAGAAGTTCCAATACCTTTATTTAAATGTTCTGGTTTGATATATAGACTTATTAACTCTGAATCATACTTTTCCGATTCTAAATCATTAAAACAAGAATAACCTAATACTTCGTCATCTTTAACAGCTACATATACTAAATCTTTATATTCATCAAAACTAGCAATATACCTCTCTGTCTGTTTTTCATAATTAAGTTTTTTTAGATAACTCTTAGAAATAATATTATCATAGGCATTTTGCCAACCATCAATTTTTATATGTGCCATTTGTTCTTGATCTTTTAATTCATTTAATCTAATTGTATATTCATCTTTAGGACTCAATAATTTAATCGCATCAAACATCATATTAAATGATTTAACAATTACTTCATCATCGATAGCATAAGTAATACGACCTATTAAATCCGATTCTATTGGCCAAGAAATAGATTGGCCAACTAGAAATCTTATCCTGCATGTCTTATAGAAGAATTTTAATAAATCTCTTTCCGTATTAATTATTCTTCCTTTATACTTCATACCTTTAAGTTCCGTAAAATCTATTATAGCAAAGAATCCAGAATCAGGTTCTAAGTTATTGGGAATCTTTATATATGGCAATCCTTTAAGTAATTCTTCTGCTCTATTATCATCATTAATTATTCTTTTAATAGTAGCAATAGTACTATTTCTATAATCTTCTTTTACTGTATCTATACCCATTACTAAACATTTTAAAATAGCATACTTGTGCTGATAAATATTCCTTAGTTCAGTAAAATATTCATCATATACTTTATTTCTTTTAGAAGTTGTATTGAAAGCACCAACGAGAGCTTGTCCAACAATATCGGGACTAGAATCCATACTTTGAAATATTCTGTTTATAAGTTCACGAATAATTATTTCATCAGCAACTATAAATCCAGCTCTTAAACTAGCTAGTCCATAGCACTTAGATAAACCAAACATCGAGATAGTATTTCTAAAAGCACCTTTTATTGAAGATATAGGTTTTGGCATATTATCTTTATCATATGCTAAATCCCTATAGACTAAGTCATCAATAACAAATACTCCTCTTTCCATGCATACATCAGATATTCTCTTTAATATATCTGCATCTTTTTCTCCAAAATACTTTCCTGTCGGATTAGAAGGATTTGTATTTAAAAAAGCTACAACTCTTGGAACATAACCTTTTCTCCTATTATATACTTTTTGAAGTGATTCATTAATGTCATCAATCTTAGCAGCTAACTTTTCAGGATTAACTCTCCAACCATCCTCTTCTTCTAAAGGAAGTAATTCAACTTCCGCACCAGCTCTTTCTGCACGAATAGTAAAAAGTCCATAATTTGGTCCAGGAATTAATATTACATCTCCCTGTTTTGCAATAATATTAACAATCATATTGAAAGCTATTGAAGTAGAAGGCAAGAAAGTTAAATTATGAACGCTTAATCCCAAATCATCAATATCTGGTAAATTATAAGGCACATCATTAACAAAGCCAAGTGATTCAACATAATCTAATAGTATTTTTCTTAGATTATCGTCCCCTTCCGTATATGGATACTTGAACATTTTAGAAGTATCTAGTGATTCTTTCATCTTTTCTATTGATAATGGAAATGGCTTAAAGTTAGTTGGATTACCACCACCTAAATCAATATCAGGTATCGTTGAAATATTTTCATCTCTTACTTCATAACCGTAGAAGTCAATTGCATCGGCAATTGCTTGAACTGTCGGATTAAAAAAATCTCCATCATTTCTCTTACCTATATCAGGCAATCCAAAACGGCGAGATCCAAGACTTGGATTAAATCTAAGTAGGCGATCAATTGCACTAGATTTTTTTAACATATATTATCCCTCTTTCATTCAATATTATATAATAATAAATATTCTTTTTCTATATTTAAAACTTTTTCTAGATTATTTATAGTATCTTATTCGTTGTATAAATTATTAATAAATTTGTAAACAAATATTTTATTAATATCTAGAATATAATTATTGAAATATATATTTAATTATGTTAAAATAACTTTGTTATTTGGTCACCTAGGGGTGTGGTATAATGGTAGCATAGGAGTCTCCAAAACTTTTGATGGGAGTTCGATTCTCTCCACCCCTGCCAGTAGAAATTAAACGCTTTTTAAAAGCGTTTTTTTGATTTTTAATAACAATTATGTTAATATATGTCCTAACAAAAAAAGGGGGAATAAAAATGTTAGCACATGAATTTGATGTTGATAAAGCTGTGTATGAAACATTTAAAGTAGCTGAAACTAAACAAGGAGATAAAGATACTTTTTCAAACCACGCACCTATTTATTTAGCACCAATAGGAAATACTTTAGAAACAGTTGGTTTATATACGAAGAAAGGCCATAATATTAATAGTGCTCTAGTTGTTGGTTCCCAAGGTTCATTTGCTCACGAACTTGCTTTAATGGAGTTAAGAAAATTGATTGTTTTGATAAGAATATCTTACAATACTTATATTATGCTCTAGTAGATACAACTATTAGAAATGTTGATTTCAAAGATTTTATAAACAATTTTACTAGTAAAAGAATTACTTCTTCAGTACAAGAGTTTCATAATATTTTGGGTGATTGGATTTTCTTTGAAATATTAGATGAAATGGGTGGACCTGAAGCAGAATATTGGGCTAAGATATATAAATCTGGCAAGAAAAACAAATTGCTTGATAGTAGTCTTTATAGAACTTATTATCCCTTTTATGTTGAATTTCTAAAAGATTTATCTTCAGTTTATAATAGGGGTTCATATAGTAAACTTAAAAATATTCTAAATCATAATGAAGTTGAAATAACTTATCATATATGCGATATTGATGAAATTAAACCGTTAATTTAAATTTCTAACGAAAATAAAAGCAACATATACAATAAAAAGTTGTAATGTTGCTTTTTATATAAAGAATTAAAACTTTATGTTTTATAATTCTTGAATAATATTATACGCTTGGAATATAATATTAATGAACGAGCTATTAACATATTTTGTTAATAGTTTTTTTATACACTACCTGGATTTAACTATTAAACGTATAACTTGCATTTGCAACAGAATCCTTTTTAGTATTTAATGTAGTAATAAGATATTCTTTCTTAGCGTCTTGTTCATCAAAATAAACATAACTATAATCATTTCCATTTATATCAGTGTATTGAACATCAACATTTTCAAATCCTAATCCAAAATAAGCTTTTTTTGATAAAGTTACTTTTAGAGTAGAATTATCACTCTTTTGAGCTTTATACTCTACTAAAGGATAAGCACATACAAGTTTTATATAACCTGATCTATTCCATTGCAAATAAGTTAATGAGAAATTACCTTTAGCTTCAGTAGCTGCAAATACTGTTGTAGCTGTAATTGCTAATACAATTGCAAGTGTTGTTAATGCTTTCTTACCTATATTCTTTTTCATATTTTACAAATCCTCCTTCCTATTATCAAACACATAGTTATTAATAAGGTTACTATTATTAGTAATATGTTGATAACTAAAATAAAATAATGATTTACTCCTAGACAATATTTTATTATCCATTGGATGATACCATTCAAAAATATTATACTTAAGATTAAAAATAATACTTTTGTTAGAGAAATAAGTGTAATTTCTAGTAAATTAAAACCTAAACAATAGTATAAATAATTATATTTTTGTTCATCCAATATAATATTTATAATAGTTATTAGATAAATAATAAAACTAATGATTATTATTAATATAAGTAGGTAGAAAAAATAACTATAGTATTTTTCTATCTTTATATCACTCTCTTTATTTATAAATATTTCATATTCAATTTTATTATTGAAAAAAAAGTCAACAATATCATTATATTCTTTCCAATTATTTAATGTTATATAGTATTCATTATTATATTCATAAGTGTTAAATTGTTTTTTCGAAACAATCTCTATATTGTTATCCTTATCAAATATACTAATATCCTCATATTCAACTATAATCTTATTATCTAAAGTTATACATCTCATCATACTTTTTAAATTATTATGATTTTTTGTTTGATTATATTTATCTTTACTATCTAAAACTACAGTGAAATATGATTTTTTATAATTATCATTTAATATTTTTTCTCCATATATATATAAAGTAGTTGAAAGTGAAATAACGAAAACAACCGAAAATATAATCAAAGTATAATTTCTTGTAGTCTTTTTTTGAATAAATTCTTTTAAGAATATTAAATATTTCATAATAAAATCCTGCTTATATTTTCTTCTAATTTATGTTTAAGTACTTTCTTATTTACTATAATCAAAAAAGTTAGCATTAGAATTATAGTCAAAATAATTGGTATAATAGAAAAATGTAATATTGTTCCATCATATATATACTCGGCATAATAAACATATTTAATATAGTTAAAAACGATAATATATATAATTATTGTAAAAATCCAACTAATAATAAGCAATAGTATATTCTCAATAAAATCAATAGTTTTTATATTTTTTTGATTGTAGCCAATAGATTTCAATATTGCATATGATTTACAATTATATTTAATTTTCTTTGATAAATAAGATTCTAATATAATAATAAATACTAGAGTTATAATTATTGATGCAAAAATAGGAACATACGTTAATAAATCAACATATTCTTTATTTAATTCGGAAGCTGGTTGAGAAGATAAGCCTATTTTTGATATTTCTTTTTGAACCTTTTGAACATTTTCATAATCATCTACTAAAACGATTTTACCTGTACGTTTTGTTGGAACAAAAACCATTTCTCCAGTTTCTTCATTATATCTTGTTGAACCTCCATTATATTCTGGAGCAATTTTTTTGAAAACCTCTTTAGAAATATAACAACTATTCAAGTAATTATTGTTTATCTCCGAATTATATGCTCCAACTATTTTAAAAGTAAAGGTTTCATTTTCTTCTGATACAATACTAAAACTCTTATTAATTATATCTTTTGCATAGATTAGTCTATTTTTATTGAATATTGTTTTTCCATTATTTTCTTCTATTTCATAAGGGAAGAAAACATCAGAACAAATTGCTTCGTTTTTTCCTTTAGCCATTTTCCCTTTAGTAATTATTAAATTTTTTTTATCTAATATAGGATTAAGAGAAACTTCTCCTTGTAAATCAGTATTAAATTCTTTAGCTTTAAAAGATAATGGATTTAGATAAACAGTATCTTCAACCACTGTAACATGTTCAATTTTTTCTATCTGATCATATTTTTTAATATCACCATTTACTATCAATGTACGAAAACGAGAATTATTATTGTATAGAGTATCCTTTAAATTTGAAAATATTACTCCTATTGAGATTGTAAACATCATTGCTATGCTTATAAGCAAAAAGATAATAAATAAAATAATATTTTTGGTAGTAAAAATGTGTTTCTTTATATAATTAAAATACATATTATACCCCTTCTTCCAAATCAATTATTTCATCTGCATAATTTTTAATAACATCTGAATGACTAACAACAATTACACACTTACCTTTTTTTGATAATTCCTTTAAGTCATTTAATATTATTTCCTCATTTTTTTTATCTAAATTACCTGTGGGCTCATCAGCAAGAATTATATTAGGATTATTAATTAATGCTCGACAAATGGCAACTCGTTGTTGTTCTCCTCCCGATAATTCTTTAGGAAAATGCTTTAGTCTTTTGTCTATCTTATATTTTTTAGTCAATTCAATTATTTCATTATTTCGACTTTTCCAGTTTGGTTTCAATAGTGTTGGTAATAGAATATTATCATATACATTTAAGTGTTCATCTAATAGATAATCTTGAAAAATAAAACCTATTTTAGCATTTCTTAACTTAGACTGTTCCATATCATCTAACATAAATGCGTTTTTTTCTTCAATTAATATATCTCCTTTATCCGGTTTTTCTAACATTCCAATTAACTTTATTAGAGTAGATTTTCCACATCCCGAGTGTCCCATAATTCCATATAATTTTCCATATTCAAAAGATAAATTAAGATTTTTAAACACCTCAATTTTTTCATTGTGTGCAAAATATGTTTTAGTTAAGTTGATTATTTTTATAGCTACTATATTCATACTGACTCCTTTATACTAAATTTAATGAAACACCTTTCATACAATCATAATAATCTTGTATGCCAGCATTAAAACTAAATACTCCTCCAACACCATATTTTGAAAAAGAATACTTTTTACTGTTGGCATAAGATATCGATCTTGTTGCATGTTGATAACTAGAATATATTGTCCCTTTTTTCTTAACTAATAAAGTTTGAGAAATTCTTAGATATTCTACATCTTTTGGTAATTCAAATGAAGTTCCAATACCATTTGTTTCTCTATTAGTATAAGAATAATTGCTTTTACCTTTATTAGTTTCAACAATTACATTTTGAATGCTAATTGCTGATGTATTATCTAAATAAATTCCTAGTATATCATAACTTCTAACTTTTGGTAGATTAATCCAATTAAGTGATATAGATACAAGGCAATTTGTTGAACAAACTGCATTCATTTTTAAAGATTTATTGGTAGTTGTATGAATATCCTCTGATAATAAATTAAATCCATTATCATTTAACTCTACGTTTCTTATTTCATTTTCAAATAACCCATTCTTTTTTAAAAATGTAAATTCTTCATTGGTTAGATTATTTTGATAACCTTCCCAAAAAAATTCACTTATTTTGTCATATTCCTGTTTAGTAAGAATAACACCATTATTATTCTCATAATAGAATTCCTGTGCATTTACATTTCCGATAAATAAACTTGCTAAAATTATAATAATACATATTTTCTTCACATTGTTTCACCTTTTCCAACTGTAACATATCATAAAAGCAATAAAAAAGGGAGGTCTTGTTAAGACCTTCCCTTAGTAATCTCTTTTATTATGGAATCTAATATATTTAATATACTTTTATCACAAGTAGTTTTCGACTGATCATTTTTATCGTAGTAACATTCATCCATATTAGTTAAATTACTATCGTTTTTTTTATAAGAACCACTTTCATATTTGGAATCATAATCTAAAGAATATGAATATTCTCCTTTTTGCCATAAGATTAAAAGTGTTGATGTATCATCAACATAATATACATCATATAGATTATCATCTAACTTCATACTTTGATAATAAATTCCGTTTTCTTCATTTTTCAAGTTTTCTTTTATTGTTTTTGTTAGTTCATTATCAAAAGGTTTTATCTCTTTTGCTTTTTTTACAACACTTTGTTCTTTTTTTCTAAAATATAACCTTTTATTGGAATACTCTTCTTTCATCATAAGTTTTATTGTTTCAACTTCATTATTATAATATACATCTACATATAACGAGTCAAAATCTACGTCTTTGTTTTTTATTTTGAAATATTCATTATATCCATAATAATCTCTTATTAAAAAATCTTTTGGTGAAGTACTTTCATATACTATCTTTTTTGTATTATCTTTTTCATAGTATACAACCACTTTTGATATATCATCTTCATCTATACCATTAAAGTTTCCTAATTTAAAATAAATATTTTCACCAGTTAGTGTAATTATTCCGTCTGTTAAAAAAATATCTCCTTGACCTGATTCAATCGTATAAATTTTTACTGAATCGTAAGAATTAAAAAAATAGTATAATAAAAAAGTGAAAATTGAAATTATTAATAATATAAAAGTTACTAAAAAGAACTTAGATGTCTTATTAAATTTTTTATAAATAGTATTTCTTTCATCATATATTATGAGAGATAAATTATCAAATTCTGTTTTATTGTCTTTCTTTTTATATTCTCCATACATTATTTCATCTGCAGAAACATTAAATATTTCGCATAGTCTTAGTATAGTTGAAGAATCAGGTATAGTTCTTCCACATTCCCATTTGCTAATAGCTTCTCTATTAATAGGTATTTTATCAGCTAAAGCCTTTTGACTCATATTATTATCAATTCTTAGTTTCTTTATAAAGTTTCCAATTTTCTCTTGGTTCATATACTTCACCTTCTATTACTATTATACAATATAAATTGATGTAAACAATGTTCCATTTTGGAACAAGTAATAATTTGTATAATAAAAACAAATCATATAAAGATGATTTGTTTAATATTTCAATTATGCTGGGTTCTTCTCCATTTACTATTATTATATTATTAATTTATTTATTTTTTTAAATATAGCTTATTGTTAATAATAAAAGATATTATTAAATTTAGAACAAAAATTAGAATTATCAACATCAAATTTTCTATATTTAAAATGTTAGCATTTATGAACTTAGTTATAGTATAAATTATAATACTTAATATAATTAAAAATACACTGATAAAACTATTATAAATAAACATTATTCTTTTTATTGGTAAACCTAAAATATGATATAAATATATTTCCTTATTAGAACTATTTATAAAATGTATTTGGAATACTATTGTTATTATAAAAAACAAGATTACTAATACATATGAAGATATTTTAAGTACTCTTAAAGTAAAAAGTGTTTTTTCATTATATCCCATTACTTTTTCGGCAATAGTTACTTTATCTCTATTTTTCTTAATAAAATCTTGTGATTCTTCATAATTAATGAATACTAATGAATAATTGTCTCCGTATACATTATAATCTTCTAATACATCCATATATTTGCTTAAATCAAAACTTTCAGAATAAAAATCAACTGTCCTATTTTCTTCTTTGGTTTGAGAATCATGTATTCTAACATTAATAGCATTTATATACCCCAAAATAAATAATAAATTTATTAATATTATAAATGTGGATATAAACATTATAAATAATCTTTTTTTTCTAATTAAACCTTTAAAATATATATATTTCATTCTTCATTCAACTCTCTAACAGTTAAATTCTTTATTTTCTTTGCCTCATCTTTTATTAAAACAGCACTCATTATTATTAAGATTACAAAATACATAATAAATGGAATAATTGGAAGTCTTATATATACTCCGCTAAATCGAACTTGTTGTTTTAGAATTAATTCTAATCCAAAAGCTGTGATGATAAACAAGAATAAATCTATAATGAAAGAAATAAAGATCAATATGTCAATTTCGGCTAACATTATTTTCATAATTTCTTTGTAGCTATAACCTAAAGACTTATAAAGAGCTAATCTTTTATATTCACTTTTAAAATAACTATAAAAATATACTAAAACAGTTATAAAAGAAGCAACAGAGATAAATATAATTAAAACAATTCCAAAGTATAATAAAGGTTTCATAAAATAAGTATCTGGAGTTGATACAAAAGCATCCATTCCTTTTTGTGATAATTCGGAACAAATTTGTAGAGCAGAAGCACGATCTTTTGCGTAAATATATATATCTTCTCCATATTGATTTTCAATAAATATTTCTTTAATTTTATTATATGTATTTGAATTTACGTAACATGTATTATAATTATAATAATTTGCAGCATCAAATTGACTTGCAATATGAAAATCATACTCATATTTTTCATATTTTGGTTCTTCATTTTCACCAGGAATTTCTTTATAGAAATTTAAAGTATAGGCGTCGCCAATCTTTGTTTTTGTTAAATCATCATAAGTTAAAAAATCAAAAACACCATAAGCCATATATGTAGGACATAACATTTCGAAATCTAACAATTCTTTTTTACCTTTAATTATTTTTGGAGTATGTTTGTCTATAGCTTCAAATATATATATATTTTTATTTGTTTCATAATCAATATAGCCTGGTATTAATTGATAATTATAATCAACTTTAATAATGTTTTTATTATTATATGATTTAATATAGTCTATATTTGATTTTAATGCTTTATAAACTATTACTGTTTTTGAATCGGATAATTCATTTGTTAAATCTAATGCCTTTAAAAAGACTTTATATACTGTAAAAGGGATTAAAACTATAATTAAAAATAAAGATATTACTAATATAAATATATTTCTCCTAATATTTGATTTTTTTATATTTTTATAGGCTAAATATATGCAATCTTTATTACTCATGATAATTTACCTCCATTAATTTCATATAAATTATCACAATACTTTTTTATATCTTTGTTATGACTTACTACAATTACACATTTGCCAGATTTACTAATATCTTTTAAATAGTTGAAAATAAGTTTTTCATTTTCTTCATCTAGATTTCCTGTAGGTTCATCTGCAATAATGATTAAAGGGTCATTAATAAGTGCTCTCGCAATTGCAATTCTCTGACACTCTCCTCCTGATAATTCATTTGGATAATGATTTTTGCGATTTAAAAGATTAAATTTGTCTAATAATTTTTCTACTTTATCTTTCTTTTCTTCTCTAGTTAGATTATTATTTTTCAAAACAGGAAGAAGGACATTCTCATATGCTGTTAGATTATTGTCTAAATAGAATGTTTGAAAAACAAAACCAATTTTACTATTTCTAATATTAGCTTTCTCTATTTCATTTAACTCATCTGATTTTTTATTTTCAAAAATATATTCGCCTGAAGTAGCATCATCCAATAATCCTAGAATATTGATTAATGTTGTTTTTCCACTTCCACTAGGTCCCATAATGGCATATAGCTTTCCTAATTCAAAAGAAACTGAAACATCTTTTAAAGCTACAACTTCGTTACTATCATCAGAATTATATATCTTAGTAATATTATTTAGTTTCATTATTTCCATTTTCTTTCCTCTTTCTTACCTTAAAATTATTATAATTCATAATAATTTTTTTGTCACATGTAAATTAGCTGAAAGGTCAGTCCTTTCAGCTATACATAATTAGAAAATTGACTACTTGATGAAGTAGCAGTTAGTTTTCCTGAAGTCTTACAGTTATCATTAGTAACTTTAAATTTATATGTTCCTTTACCAATTTTATTAAAATAATCACCGGTAGAAGAATCTTTTTGTGGGAATACATTTAAAGTATGTTTTGTACTATAAAATAGCAGTACCTTTTTTTGAACTGAAATTGAAGTATAATAATCGTCAGAACTTGATGTTACACCTGTCCAAGTATTAATATATTTCAAGTTTTCATAATCAAATTTCATTGCATCGGAAGTTTTTGATGTTACATTGGAATAACTAAATGTTTTAGATTGAGTAGCTGCTAAAGCTCCAAGTGGTAATGCTAAAACTGCTAGCAATAACACCGCACATATTATTCTATTTTTCATTTTTTTCCTCCTTTCTCTCTAAATTTATAATAAATTTACTACAAATAGTTTTTATAGCAAAATTACTATCACTAAATATTTCTCCCTTTTACCTTATAATTTATGAACCATAAGCTTAATTTAAATAAACACTTAACCCTTGCATATTATCATATTTTGACATCACTGAAGAATCAAAATTATATACATTTCCATAACCGTTTTTACTAAACTCATATTTTCTACTTTCTGCTAAAGACACACTATTTTTAGCATGTTGATAAGACACATATAATCTTCCTCCTTTAGTTACTTTATATTCTTGCATAATTTGAATTAATTCATTTGTACTTGGAATTTTAAATGTTGAACTAAAACCATTACTCTTTATATTGTTTTCTATAGGAGAAGAGATTTTTTCTCCATAATACATTTTTGATTTCATTAGTTGTAATAAACTTATATTTTCAAAATATGCTCCAATTAAGTCATAACTATTAGTTGATGGTATTTTTTTCCATGTTAGTGTTACATTTATTGTGCAATCTTCAGAGCATGAAGATGATAACTTTAATATTTTAGAAGGTGTTTCGTGCGAAGAAGAGTAATATGGTCTTAAGGCATTAAAGTCATAATCGTATTCTTCTTGTATATTAATATCTCCATTGATTATATTTGAACTTATAAACTCTTCATAATCCGAAATTGTCATATAATCTTGATATCCTTCAAAATAAAAATCTGATATAAATGAATACTCTCTTTCTGTAAATTCAACTCCATTCTTATTGATGTAAAATGCTTCAGCATCTACATCTACACAAATAAAACTTAAAATAAATAAAATAGCAATGCTTAGTTTTTTCATAGTTTACCTCTTTCTAATTGAATTTTAAAAAATTATTGCAAAAAAATAAAGTGAATTATATTCACATTTAATATGTGAAGCAAACTCACTTTTTATTTTCTATTAAATAATCTAAAATTTTATTGACTACTTCGAAATCAGTATTGCACTCTTTAGAATTATTTTTGCATTTGTTTTTTTCCAATACGGTAGAATAGATTTCTATGTTATCTTTTGATTTTGAAAGATAATCATAATCAATTTTAGTATAATCTAAAACATAATTTGTTTTATTATTTGTATATTCAATAGTTAAACTGGAATCAAATAGTATAACATTATATTTAATATTATCCATTTCTATTATTGTATTATATTCCTCATATTTATCGTAAACAGCATCAAGTTTATTACTTAATTTTGATTTATTGATATTCTTTTTATTAGGAATATTTTCATATTGATTTTCATATGTAAAAAAAATATTTTTATTAGAGTATATTTTTTTGTACTCTAGTTTTGTAGTAAAAGTATTATCATTTTCAAATTCTACTTTCATATACATGTTTTTTAATATATCATTTATATATTTAAAATCAAAATATTCTTGATTATCTATATAATCTACAATATAAACTGAGTTGTTATTTTTTAAATTAAAAATTGATTTATCATTATTATTTTTATCTTTGTAATATATATTCATTTCTTTTATATTTTCTTTACTATTAACATCCATTTTTAATATTACATAATCTTTCATTTTAATAAGAATGCCATCATTAATATATATGTTATTAGATGAGTCGCTTATATAATAAACAGATACTGAATTATAAAATGTGAAGAAAAAGAATATTAAAAAAATTAATAATACAGATATAAAAATTATAAATAATGTTTTAAACATCCTTTTTAATTTTAAATTCCTATCATATATTTCATATGTTATATTACTAACTTTATCTTTATTTTCTTTTGTTAATAGTTCTCCGCTTAGAATTTCATCTGCACTTATCTTAAAATAGTTACTTAATGATTTTAAATGTTCAGATGTTAACGAAGTTGTGCCTTTTTCCCATTTGCTTATTAACGTTCTATCCACAAATAATTCTTCGGCAAGTTCATCTTGTGTCATCTTTTTTTGTTCTCTTAAATACTTAATGAATTTTCCAATTTTCTCTTGATTCATATACTTCACCTTCTATTATACATTATAAATAGATGTTAACAATGTTCCATTTTGGAACAAGTAATAATTTGTGTTACTTAAATAATATTTTATTCTTATTATAAATCAATCTTTACTTCTACTCCAACTACATCTTTATTAAACTTTTTCCATATTGTTTCTTTTACAATTTTAAAACCAACTGATTCAAATATATTTAGTGTATTATCTCTATCTATTTCAAAATTATCAAATAATGATTTTATACCATTTTCTTTTGCTTTATTACGCAATAGATTCAATGATTCTTTTGAATAACCCTTGCCTCTATATTTTGATTCTATTAATATACCACATTCATATCTATCTTTACTTTTATTATAGTGATAGTTACAGTATCCAACAAATTCATCTAAATCATTATCTTTTATATAAGCAAAAAATTTATTTTCATTTATTCTTTTATTATATACTTCTTCCCATTTTTCTTTTGGGAAATCAATACAACCTGTATCATAATGATATCCAAAATATGATACGTCATATCCAGCATTATAACTCATTGTATTTGGATCACTTTGTAATTTAGCTTCGTACCAATAATCTTCTAATCTTGGTATATATAAACTTATATTTTTTTTATTCATGATATCACCTCTTAATATGATTATAACAAATATATAAGATTGTTATAATATAAATTAAAAAATAACATTTTTTTAAAATGCTATTTTGTATATTCAGGAATTGCACATTTATTTAGATTTAAATCTAAATCACTCAATAGTTCTTCTAAATATTTATTCTTTTGTACTCTTTTTATTACATAATTGCTTTTATACTCTTCTCCCAATCCTGGTAAAGTATATAATTCATATTCTACTACTTTTAATATAAAGTAATTGCTCTTAATTGAGCATTTATAGGGGTATAATATAGTGGTAGTATGATGGTCTCCAAAACCATTTGCGAGGGTTCGAGTCCTTCTATCCCTGCCAATTTAATAATAAATTCGAATGTCTTTGTTCGATACAATATATACTAACTTTGAATAGTTAGTTTTTTTGTGTAAAGAATTAAATACATGAAGATTTATTTTACAAAAAAACTTGAAATAATTTTCAAGTTTTATTTATATCTATAGTATTTAACATGATTCTCTAATTCAACATTTTGTCGATTAAATAATTCACTTACAGTAACGAATTCATACTCATCAGATAATTCAGGGAGTAGTTCTCTTATTGCTTCAATTGTTGTTGGATAAGCATCATGAAATAGAATAATATCTCCTTCACTTATAGCATCATACACTTCAACTTTTATTGATTCTACATCTCTCGATTTCCAGTCTTCTGTATCAACATTCCATAAGATTAAGGAAGCATTAATATTTTCTACCAGTTCACTATTGATGCTACCATAAGGAGGTCGTACTAAGTTTGCCGGCTCTACACCAAGTTCTTCAATTATACTTCTAGTTGTATCAATTTCTGATAATACCTCTTCAATAGTCATATTTGTAAATGATGTATGTGAATATGTATGAATTGCAATTTCATTGCCTGATTCATAAGCATTTATAACGGCATCTGAATTGGCTGAAATATTTTGGCCTATTAAAAAGAACGTAGCATGAGCATCATTTTCATTTAATATTTCTATTAATTCATTTGTATATCTGCTTGGTCCATCATCAAAAGTTAGTGCAACCAATTTTCTTTCTTCTACTACTTCATCTTCAGTTTCTTCTAGAATTTGAATATTAGGAGTAGTTGGCTCATCCAAACATTCTTCTTGAAAATTCAATTCAGTTTCTTCTTGTTCTTCAATTTCTGATATAGGCAAAGAAACAATTACATCTTCTTCTGCTTGAGATTCGAATGTACTATCTGCATTGTTAGACACATTTGCATTTGTCACACTTGTACATGATGTTAAACACATTATATATAAAGATAAGTATGGCAACAATTTTGACCATTTTTTAGTTTTTCTTTTATTTATAATCTTCATTTTAATTCTACTTTCTTCGACATTGATATATTTTACCACTTTATTATAAAAAGTCAAAGAAGATTTAAATCTTTAATTTACTATATTATAACTTAATTACAATCTGTATATCAAATAGTAAAATTATTGGTGAATTAAATAATATTATTTAAAAGTTTCATATAGCATTACTATTCTTATTTTTGAAAAGTGCTTGAACAAATTTTATGTTTATACTAAAATAAAATCGGTGATAAAATGGCTCAATTTGAATATTTTGATTTAAATAAGAAATGGAATGATTATGGAATTGTTCAAGACATTTCAACTCTAGATTCAAATGAATTAAGTCTAAAATTACGAGAATTCTCAGAAGGATCAGAAGATTTATATAATTTATTGTTATATTTAAACCAAAATGGTTTTAAAACAAAAGCTTGCTGCAAAGGGAGTCACTTATCAATTAAAACTGACAATAGTGTTGGAATTAGTTCAAATGCATATATAGCTTTTCAAGATAAAGAATGGCTCAATTATTTATCAAATGAGATTTTAGATGACAAGAATATTATAATTAGTACTGAAGGGATCTACTATTATGGAGAGAATCCAAATAAATTTTTCAATAGATTATTAAATAGTTTTGAAAGTAAAAAAATGAGTGATAAAAATAAATTGGATATAAAACTATTAGAGAAAGCTTCATTAGAGTTGCAAAAGAAGGGGTTCAAAAATGCTCTAACTAATATAGGTTTTAATAAAAAACAAATAAAAGACATTTACGATTCTTACTGGACTTTTAAAGATATTAATAAGAGAATTAAATATGATAAAAGTAGAAAGTTATATGAATTGAATATGATTGCATATAATAATCATATCAAAATTGTTCGTGAAGCTGTTGAATATAATAATAAAATATGCGAAAGGTAAAAAACTATAGATACATTTCGACACATATAAAAACAGTTAGAATTTTTTTCTAACTGTTTTATCTTGTCTTTATTTCTACCGATTCCACTCCATTTTCTTTATGAGATAAAAACATATATTCTTCTATATCTATTTCTTTTTGCTTTTCTAGACCTACAATATATTTTGGGGAATCTCCATAAAAGACAAGTGAGTCATCTAACTTGTATTCTTCTCTATACCATTTTTCTGTTTTTGTTAAATCAATTTGAAAAGGATTACCAGAAATTAACTGTAAGTAATTTTTCCTATTAAAGCCCATAAAATATCCAAAAGAACAATGTTTTTTTCCATCGCTAAAATCTACATGGTGAGAAACATCAAATAAAAACATTGGCTCATTATTATATCCATTTGGAAATATAATAGTGTAAGCGTGAGGCAATTTATCTCTATATCCAATAACTAATTGAGAATCCATTCCTAAAAATTTAAATAAATTATGAACTAATCCGCTTTTCTCTGAACAAAATGCACATTCATTATTTTTAATTTTTTTAATCGAAATTTTTTCATCTTTGTTTGACATATATGTGTCGATTCGATCCCATCCAAGCGTATCATTATTTTTTAAATAATTGTAAATAAAAAAGAAAAATGTAGTAAAAAGAGTTAATTCATTATAATTCTGTTTTTTAATCTCTTTAATAATTAAAATATATGGTTCTATATCATCGTACACTAAATCTGGTGCTTTAAATATTTCAGTTGAAGCAATCGATTTATAATGCACTTTAGAAGAAATAAATCCATTAAATAAAGCTGTATATCCTTGTCCAATAGTACATTCGCTGGAACTATCTTCTAACTCTCTTAATCTATTTTCTACAAATTCGATAATTTCTTCATCGGTATTTAGATTTCTTATAGTTTTAAATATTTCATTCTTATTCATTATAATTCATATCCTTTTTATTCTTAAATATATTCATTTTATGTCAATATGTTTTTATGATAAACTTAATTGTTTTTTATCATCGCTATAGTTTTCTTTTACTCTTCTTACTCCTACACGTGATAACATTGCAGATTTAGTTGAGAATAGTTCGCCCATATCATTTGGGCTTAATGAGAAGGTTGTATCATCATATATATAATCTTCTAACTCTCTAATATATTCTTCGATATCATCTACTTTTTCTTTATAGGCATATCGACCCAAATATACTAATCCAAGTTTCATAGCTATTTTGCGAGCATCTTCTGCTTCCTCACAGAATATTGGCAAGTTTTCTTTTGGTAATTTTAACTTTAGTAAGAATACACTGTTTAAGAAGGTCTCCAACATACTTCTAATTTCACTACTAGTGTGTGGTTCAGGGAAATATTCTAAATCTTCGTTTTGTTCAAACATCAAAATTTTATTTTTGTTTTTTCTGTTTTGAATTAAATCATAGTCTTCTATTGCTTTAAATAAAACTTCACTATTTTTATCGACATATTTAACTATTCTTCTACTTACATTTTTAAGTGCTATCTCATAAGCTTCTCTTTGCCTTTTACTAAGTAAGAAACTTGGAGAATAATTAACTACGACAAAGAATTCAATATTTTCAATAAACTTGTTAAGATCGGCATTTTTTGGATCATTATAAACACATTCTCTTAAATAATGTAAGAAAAGCATAGAAAGTATTCCCTTTTGTTTTTCGTCATCTAATTCTATTTTAGATACAAATAAATTTTCAAAGATATTCTCTTTTGATAACAATTCTTGAACTCGAGGGGCGATAGAATAACTAGCAAAATTCTCTCCTCTTTCGTCAATTAATTTGTTAACTTCATTTAAAAAACTATTGGCATCATATATTATATAATTCTCTATACGAGCCTTTTTTCTTCTCTTCATTTCTGCCAATATTAATCTATAGTATTCTTCGCGAAAGCGAATTTGATCAAGAGAAATAATTCTTTCTAATATTGAGGCTTTTTCATCATCTATTGTCTTTACTAAACCTTCGTTATAAATATAGTTTTTAAGATAGAATAGTAATACCTTATTTAATTTATGCCACTCTGAGGCATCATCTTCATAGTGCTCAATTATCTCATCCAAATCTATTTTGTTAAATTCTTTAATAAAAAAATCAATAAAATTATCAAATTTGTCTTTTGATTGTTCTTTTATACTATCCATATTTTGATTACTTTCTTCCAATAATCGATATTTTGTAATCTCTAATTGAAAAGATTTTATTCCTTTACTTATAGTATCTAGTAATATATTATATGGACTTACAACAATTAAGCTATTTTCACTTGCGCCAAATAAACTTAATTGTCCATTAAAATCTTGAGTTAAAGGTATTTCCATGATATCACCTCGTAAAAATATAAGTATTATTATAAAGGTTTTCTTAGATTAATCAAGTATTATTTTATAATTGATTCTTTAATAATAAGGTGGTATATTTTAAAAAAGATTAGAGGAGAAGATTTTTATGAATCATGTAATTAGATTAACTAGAGGATGCGATTTAAAGAACGAGATTATTAATTATTGCAAGAATAATAATATCAATGCAGGAGTAATATTATCAGCTGTAGGCTCCATTAGTCACTTGCATATAAGACTTGCTGAAGCAAAAGAATATATCGATAGAGATGAATCCTATGAAATTGTAAGTATTACAGGAACAGTTTCCAAAGAAGATGTTCATATTCATATATCTGTATCCGATAATACAGGAAATACTATTGGTGGACATTTAAAAAACGGAACTATAATCGATACTACTTGTGAATTAGTTATTTACGAATTAACTGACTATATATTTACAAGAGAATTTGATGAAGAAACTGGGTATGATGAACTAGCTATTAATAAAGTAAATTAATAGTTTTTTTATTTACTTATCAATTATAAAATGATAATATAGGTCGAAAAGGTGATACTATGGAATTAAAAAAAGAAGATTTTATTAATCTAAGACAAGAACTCTTAAATATTGTCGATGAATCAAAAAAAAGTAGATTAATACTAACGGGAGATAAGCCAATTCTCTTAACCACTACAATATTTATCGATAGTGATTCAGAAGAATATAAAAGTAACTTCTATAAATTCTTCAAAGATAATGGAATACATAATTCCCTTTTAGATAGTTTTATTTATCTAATATATAGAATTTATGGTGTTTATGGAGTAGTCGATTATGTACCAATGAGTGATGCAAGGAAAGATATGCTATCCTATAAACAAGTTAGAAGATATTATTATGATAAAGATTTTAAAAAACTTTTAGAAGACGCCAAAATCGATTCTATATATTCCCTAAACTACGGAAGATTTATTGCAAATGATGTCGTCGATCATTTTGGTATTCATGAATTAAACAGTTCATTTAGTTTTATGGGACTAACTGGAGTATCTAAAGGACTTACAGATATATTAGATGAATATGAAATACAATATCATTCAATGTATGGTGGTGGAATAGATAATGAAGAATTTAAAAGATTAAAACTATTCTTTACTGACGATACAATTAAATATAATCACTTATTAAAAATAGGAAAAATAAGAAATAGAGAACTTGATAGAAAAAATATGTGGCCAAGAATGCTAGATATATCAATAAATGATAATATTTCTTTAAATGAATTCTATAAATTATTTATTGAATATTTAGAGTGGGCTTTAAGTGAATTACAAACTAAGGGAACATATGATGCAATGTCACCAATGCGCAAATTAGGAAAATAAAAGGTTAGGATTTTCTCCTAACCTTTTTGAGCACACTTATTATTATAAATAATTCTATTTTTAATTATTAGTAGCATTTTGTTCTTATAGGAAATCTTAATATTTTTGTGTATCGGGAATAGATTTTAAATCTTTTTATACAAAGTTCGCTACTTAATAATTTTTTTACTTACTTCCTTTCTCATATTATTTTAAAATTTATCTTCATCTATCATCTCCATTCAATAAGAGTATATCTCTTTATTATGAAAATAATATTAAATAATCGTGAAAACTATATTAAATTTTTAAATTGTTAATTTTCTTTTCTACATCTAACCAATTATTGCTCTTGAGAGTACGAATTTTAAAGTTTTTATTAACTTCACTTTCAAATAGTATAGTTGGTATTCCTGCAGAACTAATTTTACCAATATGATTCACGGAATCATCTATAAATAGATCTATATCATGTTCTAAACAAAATGCTAATTTATCGGATACTCCATAATATATCTCATCATAAGTTATTCCCTTCATATCTAAATACTGTGTTGTAGTATCTTCACATCCCTCCAACATTTCATTACACCTTCCCGTTGCTATTATTATTTTATTTTCTCTCTTTAATCTTTCAAGAACAGGAACTACATTTGGATATACTTCATAAAGTAGATTATATTTTTTATATATTGGTGCTAGATATGGCATTAAGAATGCTGGTATTTTACCATCCATAATATTGGTAATATTATTCTTTATTTCGATTAGAATATATTCTGGTAAATCTTCCTCTAATATATGAGATAAAAAATAGTTAGAATTAATTACAATTGTATCATCAATATCGATTCCTATATTCATAAATACACCTCTCGTTTTCTTATTATATCAAATAATATCTATATTTAAATATTCATTATCATATTTTTATTGTATAATAGATGCTTAAGGTGATTATTATGAAAGAACTACTTGTATATCTAAAAAATATAACTGAATTACAAGAATCAATTAATATTCTCAATTGGGAACTTAGAATATGTGCTCCAGAACAATCAAAGAAGCATATTAATGAATTAATATCCAAGTTAGAGAGAAAATTATTTGTCTTAGAAACTAGTGAAGATTATAAAACAATATTATTCAATTTAGTATCTAGCAGTGAATTTAAAGAACTATCAGAAGAAGAACAAAAGTATATTCACAATTTATGTATTTCTTATTTTAATAAAAGTGCTATACCTGAAGAATTAGCTATTGAAAAGGGAATTGTAGCTCGTGAATCTACTGAAGCATGGTTAAAAGCAAAAGAAAACAACGATTTTGAAATGTTTAAACCTTATTTAGAAAGAATTATAGACATTACTAAGAAATACTACAAAAAGTTTGGTGAGAGTAGTTCAGTATATGATTGTATGTTGAATATGTATGAACGAGGAATGTCAATGGAGGTAATCAATCCTTTGTTTGAAGAACTAAAAAATGCCATTGTACCGATTATAGGTAACTCTAAAAGAACTAAAAGCAAATTGAGAATGAAGGCTAGTGATCAAGAACTACAACAATGTGCATTATTCCTATTAGATTATATTGGCTTTGACACTTCTAGAGGTATCGTTGCAATATTCCCTCATGGATATACAGAGAAGATGAATCAAGATGATATACGAATAGCTATGAGAAGAACTGATAATCCAATAACATTTGTCAAAACTATTATTCATGAAGGAGGTCATGGGATATTTGAACAAAATATAGATAGAAAACTATGTATATTTAGCAATAATCTAATTGATAACTTATATGCTCTTCACGAAAGTCAATCGAGATTCTTTGAGAATTTCCTATGCAAAAATATTAATTTTTGGATTCCAATATTTGATAAAGTAAAGGAAATGCTTCACTTAGATTGCACTTTAGAAGAATTCATGGAAGGATTAAATGAAATAAATGTGTGCCCTATTAGAACGGAAGCAGATGAACTATCATATAATCTACATATAATCATTAGATATGAAATTGAAAGAGAAATATTTAATAATAATATAGATATTGATGAGATACCAAGATTGTGGAATGAAAAGTATCAAGAATATATGGGAATTTTACCTACTTCTGATTATTCAGGCATTTTACAGGACATTCATTGGTCAGAAGGACATTTTGGTTACTTCCCATCATATACAATTGGAAATATTTATGATGGAATAATTTATGATATTGTTAAAAGCAATTTAGTAGATATAGATGATATTTTAAGAAATGGAAGAGTTAAGGATATAACTGATTTTCTAAGTGAAAACATATATAGATATGGCGGAGCATATACTTATGATGAAGTATTCAAAAATTTAGGTTATCAAAAATCTCTGTCAGCTAAACCGTTAATTAATTACTATAATTTAAAATATAAAAAATAGATTGGATTATTCAATCTATTTTTATATTGATTTCATATTTTAAAATAATATGTACTATAACCTATTTTGAAGTTTTCTAATAAACTGCTCTGCTTCATTATGCTTTTTTTCTACTTCTTCTCTTTTTTCGATTGGATATATACAGTCTCGATCAACTAATACATACGGATTTTCTTTAAACCAATCTGGTAGACTTTCAGGGTCTTCTGTATCAGCATCATGATAGTCTCTCAATCTATATACATTATACTTTCCATTGCATGGAGTTAAGTCATCACAGAAAAAACCTAGTTTCTCTAATTCTTTTTCAAATAGTTCAAATATATCTTTTTGGTCTTCTCTAAGTGGCTCATATAGACGAGCTTGAACTTCTAGTTTACCCAAGAAAAATCCATTGTTATTGTGAGATTTAATTTCACGATATGGTTTATTGATTAGAAAACATCTAGGCACTTCATAATCCGGTCCATATACACTATGAGAAGAAGTTATATATTTAATAAGAAAATCTCCAGCAATAAAAGTCCAACATACTGTTCCACTCTCGCCTGATGATATTATTGGATTATCTGATATACTTGCAAACATATTAATATAATGCGTAAAAATATCCCCTAGATCATTTGCAAATATCTCTTCAATAATCTCTCTTCGATCTTTGAAAGCATCTAATAACTTATCCATGTTTTCCTTTATACACTCAGGAACTAATTCTCGACATTGAGATAAAAATTCTAACTTATAATTGGAAGAAGTTCGATATAATCTTTCAATATCTGAAGTAATTTCTTCATAGACATGAAATAAGTCATTAGTATTATTGTCTCTATCAATAATATGAATTTTATTTAATAGATGATTGTATTTATAATTACTCAATATAAATTCCTTTAATTCTCTAAAAAGTTCTCTATCATATACACAATCTAGAATATTAGCAGTAATAGTAGATAATATATCTTCATCTATTATTTCTACAATATTACCTTTATCATCCCTATTTACTAAGAAATCACTTATATTGGGATAATAATCTCTCAGTTTTCTCTTTTCACATTCAGATACATTTAACATGAATCTTGATCTGATGTCCATTCTCCTATGATGAGCAATATATTCTATAAATTTTTTATCATCTAAAAAACTGCGATAACACAAAAAAATAAAACTATCTAAATCATTAACTTCATCAATAATCGTATCAAAATTATTAATAATATAATCTCTTCCATTTATAGTTTTTAAAACTTGAGAGAACACTTCAAAAAGCCCCAAGTATTTACACTCGCTAATGTCTAAAAGCATACAGACATTATCTTCATTAGCATTGAGTAATTCCCTATAATATTCCATAATATTACCCCTTTAAAATTGTCGTATATTATAACAAAAAATCATAAATATAGCAAATTTATAAAGTCTATTATTTTAAAATAAAATTTGATATAATTATTATAATTAGAAGGAGGCATATATGTTAGATATTGTTGTTAATAATAAAAGATATCAATATATTCAATGTGTTAAAATAGATAATACAAGTTATATTGCATTAACGGATGGCAAGACAATCACGATAAGTGAATATAAAATGATAGATGACAAAATTCAATTGCTTCCTATAGATGATAAAACATTTGATATAGTTAGAAAGGAAATGAATTTATGAGAGAGTATAATTTCTTTTTTAATGATAATGATGAACTTTTATGTGAAATTATTGATAATGGTGAAAAAACGGAATTAGTGGAAACTGATGCAATAAATGAATTAATTAATATTAATGAAATGTATTTTAATCGTGTTCGTGCATCGAATAGATCAATTAGATTAAATGGAGATGACATATCTGTTAATATTTATGACTTAAATGAATTCTATTCTAAAGGATATTCCGAATTTATTCCAAGAATTATGATAAGAGTTAATAGGATTATTGCTAAACATCAAAAAGAAAAACATAGAGATGAAATAGTAAAAAACTTAAAAGTTGCTTGTGGAAAAATTACTTGTGGAACATTAATAGTTACATTGCTTGGTACTACTGCTGGTTCTTTAAGTAAACAACATTCAGAGAATGATATAGGAAATAATATTACTGTTGAAAATGATTTTAATAGTATGTCGGATGATTTAGATTATGCAACTGATAAAGTAAATCAAGAATATGATCAAATGATGAATGAATTAAAAGAAGTTGAAGAAAACTATAATGAAACATCAAATAATAATGAAATTATCGAAGAAAAGCCAAGTGATATAGCATATATAAGGTATGATGATTTAACTGATTCAGATACATATATTGGCGCTTATGAAGAATACTATAATATAGTTGAAAAGTATGCAAATAAATGGGGAATTTCACCAAATATAATAATGGCTATGTTAACTCAGGAAAGTGCTGGAAAGCAGTCTAATCTTATGCAAATTCAGTTTGATTCTTGGATTGATGGTGTACTAACTGAATACGATTTTGTCAATGAAAGATATCAAAGTATTGTATTAACTGATAATCCAGAAATGTATGAAGGGAAAAATATTACAGTTATAACAAGAGAAGACTTGCAAAATAAAGTGACAAATATATCTGTTGCTTGTGTTATACTAAGACACTGCCTTGAAAAAATGGACTATAATATTCTTGCTTCGATTCAAGCGTATAATCTTGGATGGCCAAATATGAACACTGTACTTAAAACTACGAGTGAGAATACCGGATTGAGTGTAGATGAGCTTTTAAGCGATCAAACAAATACCGAATTTACAAATTATACCTATATAGTTAATTGTGGAGATTCAAACTATGTTTCAAATGTCGTTAGATATCTAACTGATGGAGAAATAACTATACAGACTATCAATGAATATGGAGAAGTAGAGAATTTAGTTATTGGAGTAGCGCAAAAACAATTATAAAAATACACCTATTGCATATATTGTGATAGGTGATTTTTTTATGTTAGTAAATTATACGACTAAAGAATTGGACTTGATGGCAAGGCTAATGAGGGCAGAAGCTTTAGGAGATGGAAATCTGGCAATGTTAATGGTTGGGAACGTAATCGTCAATCGAGCACTTGGCACTTGTGATATATTTAAAAATACGAGAACTATATATCAAGTCGTCTATCAAAGTCCTGGAGGCTTTGTCGGTACAAATTCTAGTCTATTTCAATCGTCATCAACGACAAATGAAAAGAATCTTGCGAAAAGATGTCTTAGAGGAGAATACTTTTATCCGGCAACAAACGCTTTATGGTTTTATGCTCCCGGAAGTAATCAGTCTTGCAAACCGACATGGTATAATCAAGATTTGAGCGGGAGATATAAATCGCATTGTTTCTATATGCCCGATTCTAATGTTTGTCCTGAAATAAGATAAAAAAATGTTAACAATAAATGTTAACATTTCCATTTCCAATTTTTAACGATATCCAAATCTTCTCCGGTCTTTCGAATATATGAAGCATGTTCTTTTAAAGTATCGTTACAATATTTAACTAATTCTTTATTATCAGTATTTGTTATTTCTAAAGCTTTTAAAACAAGATGGAATCGATCTATCTTATTAATAACTCGCATATCGAAAGGAGTTGTAATACATCCCTCTTCCTCATATCCAAAAGTCTCAAATAACTTTCCTCTTTCATATAGTAAATCTTGAATTACATTTGGATATCCATGGAAAGCAAATATTACTTTCGTATTAGGAATAAAAATTGAATCGAATTCTTCATCAGATAATCTTTCTAATGTTAATAAATCAACGACATTAACTACTCTTACTTTTAAGTCTGATTTTTCATGTATTATACTAGTTGCAGCAAGTACTTCCAAAGTAGGAGTATCTCCTGCACATGCTAATATTATATCAGGATTATCATCACTTGCAAATTCAAATACTCCAATACCTTTTTCACAATGCTTAATAGTTTCACTCTCATTTAACCATTGAGGACGCGGATGCTTTGATGCAATTATTGTATTAATTTTATTTTCACTTTTTAATGCTTTATCAACGTAGTAAATAAGTGAGTTTGTATCATAAGGTAAGTATATTTCTGTTATACTTCTTTTTTTATTTAAAATATGATTTATAAATCCTGGTTCTTGATGAGTATATCCATTATGATCTTGTTGCCAAATATGACTAGTACAAATTAAATTTAGTGAAGATATAGGTGCTCGCCAATCTATCTCTTTAGTCATTTTTAACCATTTAGCATGAATGCCTATCATTGAATCTATTACACGAATGAATGACTCATAAGAATGTAATATACCATGTCTTCCAGTAAGCAAATAACCTTCTAGCGCTCCTTCAGCAAAATGTTCAGATAAATATGAATCGAGTACTCTTCCATAAGGTGCAACAAATTCATCTTTATCTCCTATTGGAAGTAGCCATTGACGATTAGTAGCTTCAAAAACATGATTTAGTCTATTTGACATAGCTTCATCGGGACCGAATATACGGAAATTTTTATTATCTTCATTTAATCTAATAACATCTCTTAAATACTTGCCAAGTTCCATCATGTCCTGAGCTTCAATATCACCATGCTTAGGATCTAACATATAACTTTTTATATCAGGTAATTTTAAATCTACTTTTAATTTGCCTCCATTAGTCTCTAATCTACTGCTCAATCTCTTATTACCTTTTGGTAAGAAAGATGTAATTTCCTCTTTTACTTTTCCTGATTCATCAAATATTTCTTCAGGGTGATAGCTTTTTAACCAATTTTCTAGCTCTGTTAAACTTTCCTCTTTTGCTTCATCTATCACGATTGGAATTTGATGAGCTTTAAAACTGCCTTCACAATTTTGTGGTCCAGTCCATCCCTTAGGAGTTCTCAAAATAATAACTGGCCATTTGTAGTTTTCAAGATTCTCCGTTAACTTAGCTTTCTCTTTCATAGATTTGATTTGGTTGATTACTTCATCCATCGTTGTTGCCATTAGTTCCTGCATAGTATCGATGTTATCCCCTTCAACAAAATATGGAGTCCAACCATATCCTTTAAATAGAGATTTTAAGTCTTCATGACTCATCCTAGACATTACTGTTGGATTAGAAATTTTAAATCCATTTAAATGAACAATTGGTAAAACTACACCATCAGTAATTGGATTAATAAATTTATTTATGTGCCAACAAGTAGCTAATGGTCCTGTTTCTGCTTCTCCATCTCCAACTATACAAGCTGCTATTAGATTTGGATTATCTAAGACTGCACCAAATCCATGAGCAAGGGTATAGCCTAGTTCTCCTCCTTCATGAATACTACCTGGAGTTTCTGGTGCAACATGACTAGATATACCGCCAGGAAATGAGAATTGTTTAAACAATTCTTTTAGACCTTTTTCATCTTGAGAAATCTTAGGATAAACTTCAGAATAAGTTCCATCCAAATAAGCATTAGTAACTGCTGTTTGTCCACCATGACCAGGACCTACTAGATATATCATATCTAAGTTATATCTTGTTATTACACGATTTAAATGCGTAAAAATAAAATTTTGACCGGGAATAGTTCCCCAATGCCCAACTGCACGATGTTTAACATCTCTAAATTCTAATTTTCTCTTTAATAGAGGATTATCTAGTAAATATAATTGACCTACAGCTAAATAATTAGTTGCAGCAAAATATTCATTTAATTGTTTTAATTCAGTTTCAGTTAGAGTACTCATAACCACCACTCCTTATTCTATGAATATTTTATCAAAACCTCATTAATAAGTCCATATAGCGTTTTTAATTATACAAAAAAACGTATATAATTATTATTCACATGTAATATATTTTATATACGTTTCTAAATTAGGTTGATTAATTCTTTTTGCTTCCTCTATTTCGCTTTCATAGTCATAGGGAATATAACGAGTATTAGTATAGAAATAATTCTTCTTTATTATCATTAATTGATAAGTTGCATATTTGTGTATTCCTACTCCTGTTCCATTTAGAGAAATTAGTTTTCTTCTAAATAATTTATGTTCGCGATAGAAATGATAATGTCCATAGATTAAAACATCAAAACTTGACAATTTTTTTCCGCCAAATAAAGGATCTTCATTGGCATTTCTACTAAGTGCATTATCTATTTTAAATCGTTTATCTTTTCTTGTATTAGTCTTATTAAATACACGAGGATGTTTTCCTTCATACTTCCATACACCATCGTAATCATATCTAACATCTATTGGAAAATGACATATTCCTATATTATGACCAAATTCATTTATTTCAATTGAATGTGGCAAACTATTTATAAATTCTAATTGGTCTTTTCGAAGTTGACTCTTAGTCCATACGGCATTGTCATATCTAGCTTGGGGATTTTTTAAATAGAAAAAAGCATCTGCTCCAAATTTAATATATTCTTCAGCATTACCAGCAATCATGCGAATATTATTTTTTATTATTAAATCGAGACACTCACTAGGATGAGGACCCAATCCAACGACATCACCTACCGAGATGATATTTTTAATACCTCTTTTATTGATATCTTCTAATACTGCTTCAAGAGCTCTCAAGTTCCCATGAACGTCTCCTATTAACGCATATACCATATTCTTTTATTCTCCAAATAAATCGACTTGACTTTCTGCTTTTAAATCTAAATCAACAAACTCTTTCTTAATAAATTTTGGATAAGCAGCACATGCTATCATAGCTGCATTATCTGTACAATACTTAATTGGTGGTACACTTAATTTTACATTTAATTCGTCACACATATCTTGCATTTTTGTTCTTAAAGCCTTGCTTGCACTTACTCCACCAGCCATGATAACTCTCTTAACATTGTATGTTTCAATAGCCATCTTAGTTTTCTTAACTAATTCTTCAAAAGCTACATCTTGGAATGAACGAGCTAAATCTTTTTTTCTTACCTCATTTCCCCTTTGAGTTTCATTGTGATTTAAATTAACTACTGCACTCTTTAATCCACTGAACGAAAAATCAAGTGAATTATTAGTCATTGGTACTGGTAAATCATATGTTGGTTCTCCTTCAAGTGCCAACTTTTCAACATTAGGTCCTCCCGGATATGGAAGTCCTAGTACTCTAGCAACTTTATCAAAACATTCACCGGCAGCATCATCTAAAGTTTTACCTATTACTTTAAATTTATAATCATCTTCCATAAGAACAAGTTCTGTATGTCCCCCACTAACTACTAAAGCTAGTAAAGGGAATTCTAATTTTTCTACTAAATTATTAGCATATATATGCCCAGCGATATGATGAGTAGCAATAAGCGGTTTATTATAAACATATGAAAGAACTTTAGCAAATTCTACTCCAACAAGCAATCCACCTAAAAGTCCTGGAGCATAAGTTACGGCTATAGCATCCATATCTTCTACTTTCATATTTGCCTTATTTAATATATCTTCAAGTACCATTGTAATATTTTCAGTATGCATACGCGAAGCTATTTCTGGTACTACTCCACCAAACTTAGCATGTGTATCCATTTGAGTAAGCACTGTAGTTGCTATCTCAATACAACCATTTTTAATAATTGACATACTAGTCTCATCACAGCTAGATTCAATACCTAATATATAAATGTCTTTCATAGTTTTCTCCTCTCCATAACAATCGCATCACCATCATCATAGTATTTTTTTCTAATATTTATTTCCTTAAAATTAAACTTGCGATATAGTTCTATTGCTGAATCATTATTTGAATTAACCTCTAGAAGAAAGTTCTCATGATCAATAGTATCCAATACATATTGAATCAATTTACTTGCAATTCCCTTTCTTCTACTAGATTCACTGACGGCTATATTAATAAGATCTATTACTTCGAAATGTTTTTCAATATGAATGAATCCCAATATGGTATTATTTTCTTCATATATATATATACATTCATAGTCTCTATCTAATATATCTTTAATATTATAAACAGATATGAAGTTTTTATTTACTAACAATCCTAATTGATTAATTAAGTCAATATCATCTATATTACATTCCCTAATCATTTTTAAGAGCCTCTATTACCTTTATATAAAGTGGATTTACTTCATGAGGGTTTAATGGTTCTCTATTCTCTAGATACTTATATACTTTTTCAAAATCTATTTCATATTTTTCTTCAATTGCATAATCATGCTTAATCCTATATTCTTCGAATTCTTCATTGCTCATATAGAAATAATTATCAACTAATTCTCCATTTTTAAATAGACCACCAAAGATTCCCTTAACATCGTGAATAATTGGAAGCTCACAATTAGAACTTACCATAATTACCTCTAGACTAGTAATTGTCTTTATTGGAATATTAAGTGTATATGCTAATGTTTTAGCAATAGTCACCGCCAATCTAACTCCAGTAAAAGAACCTGGCCCATTTACAACTAAAATTTGTCCTAGGTCTTTTACTTCTATACCATTATTAGAAATAATATCTCTAATAGTTGGCATGATATACTCCGAATGGTGTCTTGTAGATTTTTTTATTATAGAATCTAACAATTTTTCATCTTTATATAAAGCTATTATTATTTCAATATCATGGGTATCTATAAATAATGAGTACATAAAACCTCTCCTTAACACATAAATTCAAAGATATTATATCACAAAAAAAGCACTTAAGTGCTCTTAGATAACATAATTTACGAGATCTTCATATTTTTGCCCATAAGGTTTAAGTATCAGTACTCTAGTATTCTCATCAATTACTTTAAATTTAATTTCCAATCTTTCTTCGGGTAGTTTATCTTTAATAAGTTCTGCCCATTCAATTATAGTTACAGAATCACCCATAAAATAATCATTGAATGCAATTGTCTCATCAGTATCTTCTAAACGATAAACATCCATATGATTAAGAGGCATTTCTCCATTTTCATAAGTTTTAACAATAGTAAAAGTTGGACTAGTAATATTCTCAGTAATTCCTAATGATTTAGCAAATCCTTTTACGAATACGGTCTTACCACTACCTAACTCACCATCTAGGCAAATAACCATTCCAGGGAATTTTTCTGATTCGATATTTTCAGCTAATTCCATAGTATCGATTTCGTCTCTTGATGTAAATTTATAATCCATTATTATCACCTTAAATTTATTATAGCAATACTATCTTTTATATATCAATACATAATTACAAAATTTTATATTTAATTTACTATGGTAGGTAAAAGAAAGGAAAAACACTCAATATTTCTAGCAATTGTATAGATAATTAGTACAATTACTAAGCCTAAATAAAACTTATTACTAATGCGTATAAATCTTCTTTTGTTAATAAATATGAATGTTTGAACAATAGAAAACAATATTAGAATTATTAACAATAAAAATACTAGTGGATTAAATCTGAATGCTTGATAAAATTCAAAATTCAGAACTGATAAAAACATTCTAGTAATCCCACAAGCGGGACAATAAATATGAAAATATTTTAATATAGGACAAAAATACATATCCTGATTAAAATATATAAATATTCCATATCCCAGAACTGATATTAACACTAACAAATTTAAAATACGATTTATTCTTTTCATAATACCTCTTATATTAATTATAAATATATATTTATTATTATACAATAAAAAAAGTTTGCAACTACCTATTTTCGCTTACACTATCGTCGGCGTATTAGTGCTTAACTTCTCTGTTCGGGATGGACAACTTAAACTATTATCACATCTTATCACACCTTATTTTATGGTGTTTTTTAATTTATTGAAGGTGTCATAATATAATTTAAATTATTATATTCTATCCTAGATTTTAGGACACCACTTATGACACCTTTTAATTTCTATTACACTATTTTATTAATTATATGTTATTACTTATTTATATACTATATTAGTATTAAATAACATTTTTATTAACACTAATTATGAATAAATACTTCTATATAATCCCCTATATAATTTAGTGAATATTAACTTAATTTTCTTTTTTATTAAACATATGGCGTACTTTATCTATTCGATTATTTGGTCTACGTGATTGAATAACTGGTTCACAAGTAGCAATTTGATAATCTTTTAATTCTGTCAAAAAAACTGCTTGCCCATTTGTAT